>NZ_FMIB01000002.1:4800000-6000000 GCF_900091475.1 Micromonospora chersina | reverse complement strand
GCGAGCGACAGGCCGCGGCGGTGGGCGACCAGACCCACGGCCGGGTCGGCTTCTTCCTCCAGGTCGACGACTTCGACGCCACCTACCGCCGGATGGTCGAGGCGAAGGTCGAGTTCGTGAAACCCCCGCGCACCGAGCCGTACGGGCGGGTCGCCGTCTTCCGCGACCTCGCCGGCAACCCCTGGGACCTGCTCGGTCCCGCCTGAGCAGAAGAGGACCCCCGATGACCGACGTGATGTCGACCCGCCGGCGGATCGCCGAGGAACTTCAGGTGTCGGCGACCTTCGACGCCGCCGAGGAGATCGAGCGGCGCGTCGTCTTCCTCGCCGACCGCCTCGTCGACACCGGCCTCACGACGCTGGTCCTGGGCATCAGCGGCGGCGTGGACTCGACCACTGCCGGCCGGCTCTGCCAGCTCGCCGCCGAGCGGGCCCGCGCCGCCGGCCACCCGGCCGTCTTCGTCGCCATGCGCCTGCCGTACGGGGTGCAGGCCGACGAGCACCACGCCCAGACCGCGCTGGAGTTCATCCGGCCCGACCGGCTGCTCACCGTCGACGTGAAGCCGGCCGCCGACGCTGCCCTGGACGCGCTCGTCGCCGGCGGGCTGACCTTCCGGGACGCCGCCCAGCAGGACTTCGTGCTCGGCAACATCAAGGCCCGGCAACGCATGATCGCCCAGTACGCGGTGGCCGGCGCGGCGGGCGGGCTGGTGGTCGGCACCGACCACGCCGCCGAGGCGGTCACCGGCTTCTTCACCAAGCACGGCGACGGCGCCGCGGACCTGGTCCCGCTGACCGGGCTGACCAAGCGGCGGGTGCGGGCGCTCGCCGCCGCGCTCGGCGCCCCCGCCGAGCTGGTCGGCAAGGCGCCCACGGCCGACCTGGAGAGCCTCGCACCGGGCAAGCTCGACGAGGACGCGCTCGGCCTGGCGTACGAGCACATCGACGACTACCTGGAGGGCCGGGAGGTGCCGGCCGAGGTGGAGGCGGCGCTCGTGGAGCGCTACCGGTCCACCGAGCACAAGCGCCAGCTCCCCGTCGCACCCTGACGCCGTCTTGCGTGGAAGGGGCCCCGGTCGACCGGGGCCCCTTTCTCGTCAGGGCGTGAGGCGGTGCAGGTCGCGCGGGAAGGCGGTCACCTCGCGGACGTTGGCCGCGCCGGTGAGCCGGGCCACGAAGCGTTCCAGCCCGATGGCGAAGCCCCCGTGCGGCGGCATGCCGTGCCGGAACGCGTCCACGTACCCGGCGTACGGCTCGACCGGCTCGCCGCGGGCCGCCAGGGCGGCCAGGTAGTCCTCGTGCCGGTGCAGCCGCTGCCCGCCGGTGACCAGCTCCATCCCCCGGAACAGCAGGTCGAAGCCGTTGGAGTGGGTCGGCCGGGCCGGGTCCGGGTGGGTGTAGAACGGTCGCTTCGCCATCGGGTACCCGGTGACGAACAGGAAGTCCGAGCCGTGTTCGCGCAGCGCCCACTCCCCCAGCGCCCGCTCGTGGGCCGGGGCGAGGTCCGGCTCGTCGGCCGGCGCCCCGGCGATCTTCAGCGCCTCGGTGAAGTGCACGGCCGGGATCTCGGCGGGCACCTCCGGCAGGGTCAGCCCGAGCGTGGCGAGCGCACCGCCGGCCCGTGCCGCGACCTCGGCCAGCATCCCGGCCAGGGTCTCCCGCAGCACGGCCATCACGTCCCGGTGGTCGGCCACGAAGCCCAGCTCGACGTCGAGCGAGGTGTACTGGGCCAGGTGCCGGACGGTGTCGTGCGGCTCGGCGCGGAACACGGGCCCGACCTCGTACACCCGCTCGAAGACGCCGACCATGAGCTGCTTGTAGAACTGCGGCGACTGGGCCAGGTACGCGGGCCGGCCGAACCAGTCCAGCGCGAACACGTTCGCCCCGCTCTCGGTGGACGAGGCGACCACCTTCGGGGTGTGGATCTCCACGAACCCGCGGGCGTCCAGGGCGGCCCGGAAGCCGGCCACCGCCGCCGCCGAGATCCGCAGCGCCGCCGACCGGGTCGGGTGGCGCAGCGCGGTTGGCGCGTGGTCGAGCTGGGTGGGCAGGGTGGCGGTGAGGGCCGGCCGGTACAGGTCGAACGGCGGCGGGACGGCGGGCGGGCCGAGTGGGCGTACCGTCGGCTCGGCCAGCTCGACCCCGGCGGGCGCGGTGGCGTTCGCGACCACCGTGCCGACCACCTCGACGACGGTCTCCTCGGGCAGCGACTCGACGGCCGCGCGCACGGCGGGGTCGGTGACCACCACCTGGGCCAGGCCGGCGGCGTCCCGGACGATGAGGAAGGCCACCGACTTGAGCAGCCGGCGGCGGTGCACCCAGCCGGCGATCCGCACGGTCGCGCCGACATGGTGGGTGAGCTGGGAGGACAGGATGCGTTGCACGGCGGTTACCTCCTTGGTCAATCGCAACGCGATCCCCGGGAGGTGTGGGCGAGCGGGAGCCTCGCGGTGCCACCACACCTTCGCTCCCGCGAAGCGGGAGCCTCGTTCGTCGCCTTTTCACCGGGGCCAGCCGGGCGGGGTCTACTGAGCAGCCAGGCCGCCGTTCTTCCCGCAGCTCAGGAGGGTCTTCACGCACCGGCGCCAGACCGCCTCTCAGCAACCGGCGGCTCTCTGCGCTGGCGGGTCGGCGCGCTACTCGGCTCCGTCGCAGCTCTGCCCGGCACGCTAGCACCCGTCCCCGGCCCGTGTGACGGGGATTTCTGGTGGCTGGTGTCCGGTGTCACATGGTTCCGGGCGTGACGGCGGTCGCCCGAGGTCCATCGACGGCCACCGACCGGCGTACGCTCGGCCTTGTGACGATCGAGCACTCCGCGCCGACGACTGAGCAGGCCGCGCGCACCGCAACCGTCGCCCCCGAGGGGCGGCGCATGCTGCGGATCGAGGCGCGCAACGCCGAGACGCCGATCGAGCGCAAGCCGCCGTGGATCAAGGTCAAGGCCAAGATGGGCCCGGAGTACACCCAGCTGCGCGGGCTCGTCTCGCGCGAGGGGCTGCACACCGTGTGCCAGGAGGCCGGCTGTCCCAACATCTACGAGTGCTGGGAGGACCGGGAGGCCACCTTCCTCATCGGCGGCGACCAGTGCACCCGGCGCTGCGACTTCTGCCAGATCGACACCGGCAAGCCCGCCGAGTTCGACGCCGACGAGCCCCGCCGGGTCGCCGAGTCCGTCGCCGCGATGGGCCTGCGCTACGCCACCATCACCGGCGTGGCCCGCGACGACCTGCCCGACGGCGGCGCCTGGCTCTACGCCGAGACCGTCCGGCAGATCCACGCCCTCCAGTCCGGCTGCGGCGTCGAGCTGCTGATCCCCGACTTCAACGCGGTGCCCGAGCAGCTCGCCGAGGTCTTCGGGTCCCGGCCCGAGGTGCTCGCGCACAACGTCGAGACGGTGCCGCGGATCTTCAAGCGGATCCGCCCCGCGTTCCGCTACGAGCGCTCCCTCGACGTGATCCGCCAGGCGCGCGCCGACGGCCTGGTCACCAAGAGCAACCTCATCCTCGGCATGGGCGAGGAGCGGGCCGAGGTCTCCCAGGCGCTGCGCGACCTGCACGACGCCGGCTGCGAGCTGATCACCATCACCCAGTACCTGCGCCCCTCCCCCCGGCACCACCCGGTCACCCGCTGGGTCAAGCCGGAGGAGTTCGTCGAGCTGCGCGAGGAGGCCGAGGAGATCGGCTTCGCCGGCGTGATGAGCGGCCCGCTGGTGCGCTCGTCGTACCGGGCCGGGCGGCTCTACCAGCAGGCGCTCGCCGCCCGCGACGAGGTCGTCGCCGCCGGCTGAGGCCGGCCGTCGACCGCGTCACCCACCGCCGGCCACCCGCCGGATGCCATGATCCCAGGGATGACCGCCGGGGTACGCCAGGAGCCGCGCGAGGCCACCCGCCCGCGTACGCCCCGGCGTACCCGGCTGCCGGCACTGCTCGCCCTGCTGGTCGGGCTGGCCGCGGTCGGCTACCGGCTGGCACTGCTGCTCGCCGACGCGCCGCCCACCAACAGCGACGAGGCGACGATGGGGCTGGCCGCCCTGCACATCGCCCGTGGCGAGGACTTCCCGGTCTGGTTCTACGGGCAGGCGTACATGGGCACGCTGGAGGCGTACCTCGCCGCGCCGCTCGTCGCCCTGGCCGGGCCGTCGGTGCTCGTCCTGCGCCTGCCCACCCTGGCGCTGTACGCCCTCTTCCTCGCCCTGTCCTGGCGGCTCACCCGCCGGCTCGGCGGCGACCGGTGGTTCGCCCTGCTCGTGGTCGGCTTCCTCGCGCTCGGCTCCGACCGGGTGGTGAAGAACCAGCTCATCGCCGGGGGCGGCTACCCCGAGCTGAATCCGGCCGGGGTGGCGCTGGCCCTGCTCACCGTGTCACTGTGCGCCGGCGTGCCGGGATCGCGGCTGCCCTGTCGGGCGGCGGCGGCCGGGGCGGCGGCGGCCGGGGCGGCGGCGGCCGGGGCGGCGGTGCGGCTGCCCCGCTGGGCGGGCTGGGGGCTCGTCTCCGGCCTGCTGCTCTGGGCCGATCCGCTGATCCTGCCGTTCGTGCTGGCGCTCGGGGCGGTGCTGGCGGGGCGCCGGCGGCGGGAGCTGATCGGCCGGGCCGGCGCCGTCCTGGCGGCGGGGCTCCTGCTGGGCGCGGCGCCGATGCTGCTGGACAGCCTCCGGCACGGCCGCGACCCGCTCGCCGCCGTGCTGACCGCCAGCGGCGCCGATACGGCGGCGACCTGGAGCGAGCGGCTGTACGGCGGCCTGGTGCTCGGCCCACCCATGGCCATGGGCTTCTGCTCCCCCGGCCACTGCGCCGGCTGGCAACTCTGGTGGGCGCCGGCATTCGTCGTCCTGCTGCTCCTCGCGGCGATCACCGCCTGGCGCACCCTCCGCCGCCCCCTTCCACCCGCAGATCTTGGACACTTTCCGTTCGCTGCGAACGACAACTTTCCAAGATCCGGCGACGATCCCGCCGGCGCGACGGGGCGGCGGGTGTCGGCTGCCGTGCGACTCGCGCTGCTCGCCGGGGCGGCGGCGGTGCTCGCGGCCTACACGGCGAGCAGCGCGGCCGGGCGGACCCCGGTCGAGAGCGCCCGGTACCTGTCGGTGCTGGCGGTCGCCACGCCGGCCCTGCTCTGGCCCCTCTGGACCGCCGCCCGCCGAGCCGGCCTCTGGCCCTCCCCTCGCCACCGGGACGAGGCGGCGGGGCCCGAGCTTCCGGGTGTGCGCCAGGTCAGTGAGCTGACGGGATCCGACCACCCAGGAGCACGCCAGATCGGCGGGCTGGAGCTGATCCACCGCGAGTCGGGCGGCCGGATGCGGACCTTGGCGGCCGGGGGTGTGGCGGTCGCCGTGCTGGCGGGGATGCTCGGCACCGGGGCGGTCGCCACGGCGGGCGCCATCGGTGGTGTGCCGGCCACCCACGCGGAGGCCGACCGGCACCGGGCGCTCGTCGACACCCTCGGCGCGCTGGGCGTGCGGCACGTGCGCGCCGGCTACTGGACCTGCAACCGGCTCACCTTCGCCAGCGGCGAGGACGTGCGCTGCGCGGTGGTCGACGACGAGCTGCGCCCCGGGTTCGACCGGCTGCCCGCGTACCGGCGGGCGGTGGACGCCGACCCCGACGCCGCCTGGGTCGCCCCGGCCGGGTCGCCGCTGGCCGCCCGCCTGGACGCGCGGCTCGGGCCCGGCCCGGGCACGCTCAGGCTGGTCGAGGTCCCGGGCTGGCGGATCTACCTGCCCCGCCGCTGAGCGGGGGTGGCGGGCGGCGTGGGGTCGAGCAGGCCGAGGCGGTGGGCCAGCGCGGCGGCCTCCACCCGGTTGGTCACGTCCAGCTTGGCGATGATCCGGGACACGTGCACGCTCGCTGTCTTCGGCGAGATGAAGAGCCGCTCGGCGATCCGGCTGTTGCTGTGCCCCTCGGCGACCAGCCGCAGCACCTCCTGCTCCCGGCTGGTCAGCAGGTCCGGGCCGGGGCGGCCGGCGCCGCGCAGCCCGACCCGCCGGGCCAGGGTGGCGGCCTGCTCGCCCAGCGGGGCGGCGCCGAGCCGGGAGGCGATCTCGGCGGCCTCGCGAACCGCACCGGCCACCTCGTCCCGCTCGCCGGCCGCCGCAGCGGCCTCGGCCAGGGCGAGCAGCGCCCGGCCCAGCGGGTAGGGCTGCCCCACCGCCCGCCACCGCGCCACGGCCTCCCGCCACGCCGGCAACGCCGCGCCCGGCCGCTGGGCCGTCCCGCGACGCTCGACCGCCACCCCACTGCCCTCGACCGCCGCACCGGCCTGCTCGGCCGGAGCGCCAGGCCGCCCCACCGGAGCGCCGGGAGCGTCGGCGTCGAATTCGACGCCGGTGAGGATCGCGGTGACCTGGGCGGCGTGTGCCAGCTCCGCCGGGTAGCGGGCCGGCAGCACGGCGGAGACGGCGGACGCCTCGGCGGCCAGCCCGGAGTCGCCGACCAGCGCCGCGGCGCGGGCCACCGCGCTGAGCACCGGCCAGCCCTCCCGGGGCAGGTCGGCGAGGCGCTCGTCGGCCAGGGCGGCCCGGCTCGCGGCGAGCGCGGCCACCTTGTCGTCCGCCGCCAGAGCGGCCTCGATGCGCAGTTCGCGTAGCGGCAGCCGGTGGTTCGGCCAGAGGTAGGGCCGGGCCAGGAAGGCCAGCGCCCGGCCGACCAGCTCGTCGGCGGCGGGGTGCGCGCGGGCCAGCCGCAGCCCGGCCCGGAGCTGGAGCCAGTGCAGCCCGGAGACGCCCGGCGGGTCGATCCGGGCCGCCTCCGCGCAGGCCGCATCGGCTTCGTCCCAGCGGCCCAGCGCGATCAGCGCCTCGGCCCGGTTCGACAGCAGGTACGCCCCGATCGAGCGGCTGATGCCCACCCGGCGCGCCTCACTCACCCCGGCCGCTGCGGCCTCCTCGGACTCGGCGTACCGGCCCAGCTCGTAGAGCACGTCGGAGAGGTAGACCAGGGCGCTGACCAGCGCCCGGGCGTCGTCGGCGGCCCGCGCCAGCGCCTCGGCCCGGCGCAACTCGGCCAGCCCGAGGTCGGGGATGCCCTGGGTGCGGCACAGCATGGCGATCCGGGTGGGCAGGAGGGCCAGGTCCGCGCCGACCGCCTCCGCGCCGACCGTCGCCTCGGCCGCCACCGCGGCGGCCTGTGCCGGATCGACCTTCATCAGGTGTGCCGCGATGTCGGAGAGCAGGCCGACCCGCTCCGGTCCCTCCGGCACCCCGGCCGCCAGCCGGTACGCCTCACCCAGCTCGGCCGCGCCGTCGCTCTTGCCGAGCAGGGCGAGCAGCCGGCCGCGCTGGTCGAGCAGGCGGGCGGCGCGCAGCGGCTCGGCGGCGGAATCCACCTCGGCCAGGGCGGCCCGGGTGAGGGTCAGCGCCCGGCTGAGGTCGCCGGCGGTGTTGGCCGCGGCGACGGTCTCCTCCAGCAGCCGCAGGTGGTCCATGCCGAGCCGGTCGGGGGCGTCGGGCACCAGCTCCCAGAGTTCCAGGACCCGCTCCAGCAGCCGGCTCTGCTCGGCGTACGCGTAGCGGTCGGCTGCGGCAGCGGCGGCCGCCCGGGCGGCGACGAGGGCGCGCGGGTGGTCGTGGGCGGCGTACCAGTGGTGGGCGATCTCGGCCGGGGCGCGACCGGCGGCCACCAGGTGCGGCTGCGCCTCGATCGCGGCGGCGTACCGGGCGTGCAGCCGGGCGTGCTCGCCGGGGAGCAGGTCGTCGTGGACGGCCTCGCGGAACAGCGCGTGCCGGAACTCGTAGTCGCCGTCCGGGTCGGCCACCACGAGCTGGCCGGCCACGGCGGCGCGCAGCGCGTCCTCCAGCTCGGCCTCGGGCAGGCCGGCCACCTCGGCGAGGAGCTGGTGGGCGAAGCGGGTGCCGCCGGCGGCGGCGATCCGCAGCACCCGCTGGGCCGGCTCGGGCAGCCGGTCCACCCGGGCCAGCAGGAGGTCGCGCAGCGTCTCCGGCAGCACCGCGCAGCCGACCGGGTCGCCGGCCGCGGCAAGCTCCTCGATGAAGAACGGGTTGCCCTGGGTACGCCCGTGCACGTCGTCGACGGCGCGGGCGGCCGGCTCGGCGCCGAGCAGGTCGGCGAGGATGGCGGCCGTGCCGTCCCGGTCCAGCCGGCCCAGCTCGATCCGGTCCACGCCCCGGGCCCGGTCCAGCTCGGCAAGGAAGGAGCGTAGCGGGTGGCCGCGGTGCAGCTCGTCGGTGCGGTAGGTGCAGACCAGGAGCAGGCGCGTGGCCCGGGCGGCCCGGACCAGGAAGTCGATGAGGTCACGGGTGGAGCGGTCGGCCCAGTGCAGGTCCTCGATCAGCAGCACCAGGGGCCGCTCCTCGGCGATCCGCCGGAACAGGTCGGCGACCAGGTCGAACAGGTAGCCGCGCGGGGTGTCGGAGACGGGCATCCCGGTGGGCGCGGCGGCGCCGGCCGGCACCCGGGCCAGCTCGGGCAGCAGCCGGGCGAACTCCGCCTCGTAGCCGGCGAAGGCGGCCGGGCCGTCGTGGCGCAGCACGTCGCGCAGCGCGGCGGCGAACGGGGCGAAGGGCAGGCCGGCCTCGCCGAGTTCCAGGCACTGGCCGATCAGCAGCCGCGCGCCGGCCCCGGTGGCGTACGCGCCGAACTCCTCCAGCAGGCGGGTCTTGCCCACCCCGGCCTCGCCGCCCACCAGGACGGTGACCGGGTCGCCCGCCCGGGCCCGGCCGAGCGCCTCGCGCAGCCCCGCCAGTTCGGGCTGGCGGCCGACGAGGACGGTGCTGGCGGCGCGTGCGGTCACGCCGTCGAGCATGCCATGGCGCAGGCCCACGCCGTCCCCGCCGACCGGCCGGTTCCCCGCCGGTCCGGCCGCCCCCGTGACGGCCGGCCCGGCGTCCGCTTGCGCGGGCAGCGCCGGGGCGGTCACCGGCGGGCGTCGGTGGCGCGGGCGGTGTGCTGCCGGCGGCTCAGCCAGCTCCGCGAGTGGCGGCGGGGCAGGGACCGGGCGAGCCGGTCGCGGGCCGCGTCGGCCTGGAGCTCGGAGGCGTGGCTGCGGTGGATGCTGAGGAGCAGGTCTGCGTCGTTGCCGAACATCTCGGTTCTCCTTCGTGCGGTGTTTCCCTGTCGACATCGACTTTCCGCGCGAAGGTGCCCCCGGGGCATGGGTGCGTCGCCTGATCTTCGGCCGTTCCCCCTCCTTACCCGGGGGCCTCAGCGGCCCCACCCGGACGTAAGGTACTCAGCCGCGCGGCGGAGGGGCGGCCACGGATCAACGGGTCGTGCGGCGACCACTAGACTCTGCGGCATGGCAAAGCCCCAGGAGAAGGTCTCGTTCGGCCAGCGGCTGAAGCAGATCGGGATGGTGTTCCAGTTCACCGCCAAGCAGGACCGGTGGTTCGCGCCGCTGACCGCGGCGGCGGTGCTGATCCCGCTCGCGCTCACCGTGGTCGCGGTGCTTCTCTGGAGTTGGATCTGGCTGCCCATCGGCATCCTGTTCGCCCTGCTCGCCGTGCTGATCGTGCTCAACCTGCGGTCCAACAAGGCGATGATGAACGCCGCCGAGGGGCAGCCCGGCGCGGCGGCCCAGATCATGGAGAGCATGCGCGGCGACTGGCGGGTCACCCCGGCGGTCAGCTCCACCACGCAGATGGACATGGTGCACCTGGTGATCGGCCGGCCGGGCGTGATCCTGCTGGCCGAGGGCAACCCGCAGCGGGTGCGCGGCCTGCTCGGCCAGGAGAAGCGCCGGCTCGCCAAGGTGATCGGCTCCGCGCCGCTGCACGACTACGTGATCGGTCAGGGCGAGGGTGAGCTGCCGATCCGCAAGCTGCGGATGACGCTGATGCGGCTGCCCCGCAGCCTCGCCCCGAAGGACGTCAACGCCCTCGACAAGCGGCTCAAGGCGCTCACCGCCCGCCCGCAGATGCCCAAGGGCGCCATCCCGAAGAACATGCGGCCGCCGCGCGGCGCGTTCCGCCAGACCCGGGGTCGCTGACCCCCGTCGTACGCGAGAAGGAGCCGGACCCGCGCGGGGCCGGCTCCTTCGTCGTGTGGCCGGGGCTCAGCGGCGGGCGGGGCGGGGGGCGTCGGCGATGACCGACCCGGTGAGCCGGTCGTGGAGGCCGCGCCGGTGCCCGTCCATGATCAGGGCGGGCACCACGAGGGCCAGCAGCACGCCGCGCAGCAGCCCCCGGAACAGCCCGATCCGGCCGCCGTCGGCCCAGGACAGGCAGCGGATCCGGGTCACGTACATGCCGGGGGTCTGGGCGAAGAGGCCGAGGAAGAAGCCGTACTCCAGGATCAGCACCAGGACCGGGGGCCAGCCGTCGCGGACCGGGTCGGCGAAGATGTTGGCGATCAGCAGGCAGAGCACCCAGTCGATGACCAGGGCGCCGAAGCGGCGGCCGAGGCTCGGGGGCGTGAAGGTCGGGTCCGTGGCGGGCGGCACCGGCACGGCGGCGGTATCGGTCACAGCGGTCAGGGTAGCCAGCGGCCGACCCGGGGCCGGGAGCGCCGCGGCGGGCAGGGGTGCCGGTCACTGCGGGGTGCGCGGTTCGGCACGGGCCGGGAAACAGGACCAAAGCCATCAATCAGCGACAGACCGGCGCAGCGGGTATCGTCCGAACGGAGAGCCGGCGGCGGCTGAGCGGCCGGGATGACGCTGCGCGAGGGACGTAACACGGCGGAAACAGAGGAGACACGGCCGGGCAACCCCACCGCCATAGCTTCGTCAGGTAGCCAGCCACCGGAGTGGACCTGCCAGGAGGACGTGTGTTCGCCAATCCCGAGGAACTCCTGCGATACCTCAAGAACGAGGGCGTGAAGTTCGTCGACGTACGTTTCTGTGACCTGCCCGGCGTGATGCAGCACTTCAACCTGCCGGTCGAGTCCGTCGACGACAGCCTCTTCACCGACGGCCTCGCGTTCGACGGTTCGTCGATCCGTGGCTTCCAGGCGATCCACGAGTCGGACATGCTCCTGCTGCCGGACGTCGCGACCGCCTTCATCGACCCGTTCCGCGCGCAGAAGACCCTCGCGCTGAACTTCTTCATCCACGACCCGTTCACCCGTGAGGCGTACTCCCGGGACCCGCGGAACGTGGCGAAGAAGGCCGAGGCGTTCCTCGCGGCGAGCGGCATCGCCGACACCGCCTACTTCGGCGCCGAGGCGGAGTTCTACATCTTCGACTCGATCCGCCACGAGACCTCGGCCCACCAGTCGTTCTACTACATCGACTCGATCGAGGGCGCCTGGAACTCCGGCCGGGAGGAGGAGGGCGGCAACCGCGGTTACAAGACCGCGTACAAGGGCGGCTACTTCCCGGTGCCGCCGGTCGACCACTACGCCGACCTGCGCGACAGCAT
The DNA here is from genome assembly GCF_900091475.1 of Micromonospora chersina. Classification (NCBI taxonomy): domain Bacteria; kingdom Bacillati; phylum Actinomycetota; class Actinomycetes; order Micromonosporales; family Micromonosporaceae; genus Micromonospora; species Micromonospora chersina. The sequence goes on along the minus strand of NZ_FMIB01000002.1, from coordinate 5,988,693 downwards.
CGTCCGCCGCCTGGTCGACACCGGCTTCACCGTGGAGCGGTCGCACCACGAGGTCGGCACCGCCGGCCAGTCGGAGATCAACTACCGGTTCTCCACGCTGCTGCACTCGGCCGACCAGCTCCAGCTCTTCAAGTACATCGTGAAGAACGAGGCGTGGGCGAACGGCAAGACCGCCACCTTCATGCCGAAGCCGCTCTTCGGCGACAACGGCTCGGGCATGCACACCCACCAGAGCCTGTGGCTGAACGGCGAGCCGCTGTTCTACGACGAGACCGGCTACGCCGGCCTGTCCGACAACGCCCGCTGGTACATCGGCGGCCTGCTGCACCACGCGCCGTCGCTGCTGGCCTTCACCAACCCGACGGTCAACTCCTACCGTCGCCTGGTGCCGGGCTTCGAGGCGCCGGTCAACCTGGTCTACTCGCAGCGCAACCGCTCCGCCTGCACCCGGATCCCGGTCACCGGCAACAACCCGAAGGCCAAGCGGGTCGAGTTCCGGGTGCCGGACCCGTCCAGCAACCCGTACCTCGCCTTCTCGGCGATGATGATGGCCGGCCTGGACGGCATCAAGAACAAGATCGAGCCGCCGGCGCCGATCGACAAGGACCTGTACGACCTGCCGCCGGAGGAGTGGGGCGACGTCAAGCAGGTGCCGGGCTCGCTGCCGGAGGTGCTCGACGCGCTCGAGGCCGACCACGACTACCTGCTCGACGGCGGCGTCTTCACGCCGGACCTGATCTCCACCTGGGTGTCGTGGAAGCGGGCCAACGAGGTCGACCCGGTGCGCCTGCGCCCGACCCCGCACGAGTTCGCCATGTACTTCGACTGCTGAGCTGACAACCCGCTGACCAGGGATCATGTGCCCTGCGCGCACCCTGGCTACAACCTGGACACCTTCGACGGGCCGTCGATCGCCGCTACGTACGAGCGATCGGCGGCCCGTCGTCGCTCGGCCGCAGCTGTCCGGACGGCCTCAGCCGGTGGTCTTGCCGATGATGCGTTCCATCTCGTCCTGACCGAAGGCCCGCATGGTGGTGGTACGGACGTTGCCCGCCCCGCCGAGCTGCAGAAGCGCCGCCCCGGCGGTCTCGTCGTCGGGCGCCTCGACGATGGCCACGACGTCGTACGGACCGAACGTCCAGTAGATGTTCAGGAGATTCGCTCCGACATTCCGGGTCGCTGCGGCGAAGGCCTCGGCGCGCTTCGGAGTGTCCTTGTAGGCGCGGACCCCTTGATCGGTCCAGTTCAGCAACGCGACATACGTCGGCATGGTCCTTCACCTCCATGAAGAGACCTCATCGTAAGGTTGCTTCTGGGCATAACGTCCCGAATCCGCATCAAAGGCGCACCAGCAGGCGCGGAGCTCGCCCGGGCCGGCTCCGCGACAGCGGGGCCGGCCCGGCCGGTTTCACGCGTCGGCCCTCAGCGGGCGAGCAGCGCGTCCAGCTTCGTGAAGGAGCTGCCCCAGCCCTGCTCCGCGCCGGACCGCATCTCCGGCGCGAACGGGCCCTGGCGGAGCACCAGCCGGGTCCGGTCGCCGGACTCGGCGTGGAACTCCAGCCGGAGGGTGAACCGGGTGCCGTCGGGCACCCCCGGCACGCCGTGCGCCTCCTCGTGGCCCACCAGCAGCTCGTGCTCGACCACCTCGCTGAAGATGCCGTCGGCCGGCGAGGTCATGGTCGGGTCCTCGTCGTTGACCATGACGAAGCGCTGGTGGCCGCCGACCCGGACGTCCATGTCGACGGTGTCCCGCGGCACCGACCAGCCGACCGGGGCGAACCACTCGGCGAACTGGTCCGGGTCGGTGAACGCGCGCCAGACCAGCTCGCGCGGGGCGTCGAAGACCCGGGTGATGACGAGCTCCTGGGTCGCCTGCGTGTCGGTCATGCTGCTGTCCTCTCTCATCGGTCTTTCCGCTCGGTCTGCGCCTGGATCCGCCGGAGGTGCGCGTCGAGCCGGTCGAAGTTCGCGTCCCAGAACCGCCGGTAGGTCTCCATCCAGGCCGTCGCCTCGCGCAACGGCTCCGGGTTGAGGCTGCTGGACCGCCACTGGGCGCTCCGGCTCCGGGTGATCAGCCCGGCGTGCTCCAGCACCTTGAGGTGCCGGGAGATCGCCGGGAGGCTGATCGCGAACGGCTCGGCCAGCTCGGAGACGGTGGCGTCCCCCTCCGCGAGCCGGGCGAGGATCGCCCGCCGGGTCGGGTCGGCCAGCGCCGCGAAGATGACGCTGAGACGATCCTCGGCCACTGCTTAACCACCTCGTTAATTAACGGATGCGTTAAACATAGAGGCCGGAGCGACCCCCGTCAACCACTTCCGGTGTTCAGCGGGCGCGGCGGACCCGGAGCACGGCCACCACCACGACCGCCACCACGAGCGCGGTCATGAGGACCGCCCCCGGCGCCTTGGTGAACCGGGCCAGGTTCGTGCCGTCGGGCAGGGTGAGCACCGAGGCCACCGCGCAGGGGGCCACGAACCACACCGTCCGGGCCACCGCGACCGTCGCCACGGCGAGCAGGGCGAGGGGCCAGGTCGCGTACCAGGGGTGGAAGACCGGGGCGAGCAGCACGGTGGCGGCCAGCGCCAGGCCGGCCCCGGCCAGGGCCACCCGCTGCCGGGCCGTCCCCTGCCGGACGTCACCCGGCCGGCGCAGCGCCGTCCAGGCCCGCCACCAGAGGACCACGAGCAGCACCGCGAGCACGGCCAGCGCGACCGCCCGGACCACCGGCACGGCGTCCGGCTCCCGGCCGACGAGGGCGCCCGCGTAGTCGACAACGAGCCCCACCGCGGTCGGCGGCGACGTCCACTGCTCCGAGTCACCGCTGCGGGCCACGCCGCGTACCCAGCCCGGCCCGAGCCCGGTGGCCAGGCTGGTGACCACGAGCGCGGCCAGCACTCCCCCGGCCAGCCGGCCGCCGTCGCGCAGCAGCGCACGCCAGGTGTGGCGGCCCGACACGGCGGCCAGCGCCGCGAACGGGAGCACCACCACGGCGACGGCCTTCACCGCCACGGCCAGCCCGAGCAGCAACCCGGCGACGACAAGCGCCCGCGGCCGGCCGGGCCGGCGGACCAGCAGGAGCAGGCCGGACAGCAGCAGCCCCAGGCCGACCGCGTCGTTGTGGGCGCCGGCCACCAGGTGCACCCCGACCAGCGGGCAGGCGAGCGCCAGCCACACGGCCCGCCGGGCCGGCACCCCGACGGCCCGGGCCAGCCCCGGCAGGCAGAACGCGGCCAGCAGCACCCCGGCCACGGCCACCACCCGCAGCAGCACGATCGCGCCGACCAGGCCGCCGCCGAGCAGCACGGCCACGCCGGCCAGCAGCACGAAGAACGGGCCGTACGGCGCCGGGGTGTCCCGCCAGATCGGCGACACGCTGTCCGCCCACGGGCAGCCAGCGGCCACCACCCCGACCCGGTAGGGGTCGGCGCCGTGCGTCCAGGACCAGCCCTGGCACGCGTACGAGTAGACGTCCCGGCTGCCCAGCGGCGGCGCGGCCAGCAGCGGCAGCGCCCAGAGCCCGGCGGTCAGGTACGCCCACCGGCCCGACGGGGCGCCCCAGCGCAGCGACCACCAGGCCCCGACCAGCAGCACCGTGCCGACCAGCCAGCAGCCCAGCACCGCCGGGCCGTGCGGGGCCCGCCAGGCGTCGCCGAGGCTGGTCACGGCCGGGGTGTCGGGGAGCGCGCCGCCGAGCCAACCGGCGACGGCCAGCAGCGCGGCGCCGGCGAGTCCGGCGTACCGGGCGAGCGCGGCGGCCACCGGGCGGACCGGTCCGTCGGGCACCGCGCCGGGCTCGCTCACCGGCACCTCTCCTCAGTCGGCTCCTCGGTCGGCGGGGACCGGCCGGCGGGCCGCCCGAGCCGAACGTACCAACCGGACCACCACGACGATCACCAACAGCGTCATGAGGGGCGCGCCGGGCATCTTCGTCCAGCGGGGCAGGCCGGTGCCGTCGGCCAGGACCAGGAACGACGACACGAGCGCGACGAGCGAGAACCAGCCGGTGCGGCGGGCGGTGGCGGCGAGCACGGTGAGGGGCCACATCCAGTACCAGGGGTGGAACAGCGGCGAGAGCGCGACCGTCGCGGTCAGCGCCAGGCCGGCGTGCCAGAAGGGTTCCCCGCGGCGCAGCGCCCGGAACCAGAGCCAGACCAGCACCGCCACCAGCACCACCACGGCGATCCCCCGGGTGACCGGCAGCGCGTCGATGTGCGCCCCGAAGAGCGCCGCGACGTACCCGGCGGTCTGCCCGACCGCGGTGGGCGGCGACGTCCACGCCACGACCAGCCCGCCCTGCTCCAGCCCACTGATGAAGCCGAAGTCGAGGCCCGCCGCGAGGGTCACGGCGACCACGGCGGTCACCGCCGCGCCGACCACCCACGCGCCGTCGCGGGCCAGCGCCCGGACCCGGTACGGCCCGGCGATCGCGGCCAGCGCGGCGAACGGCACCACGACCAGCGCGGTGACCTTGACGGCGGCGGCCAGGCCGAGCAGCAGCCCACCGGCGAGCAGCGGCAGCGGCCGGCCCGGCCGGGCCGCCACCACGGCCAGCCCGGCGGTCAGCAGGCCCACCATGAGCGCGTCGTTGTGTGCCCCGGAGACGAGGTGCACGGGGACCAGCGGGCAGGCCAGTGCCAGCCAGAGCGCGCGCTGCGGCGGCACCCCGCAGCGGCGGGCCAGCACCGGGAGGGCCCACGCGGTCAGCGCCACCCCGGCCACGGCGAGCAGCCGGAACAGCGCCACGCTGCCGGCCAGCGACCCGGCGGCCGAGACGACCGCCCCGGAGAGCACCACGAACAGCGGCCCGTACGGCGCCGGGGTGTCCCGCCAGATGTAGGAGATGGTGTCCAGCCAGGGGCAGGGCAGCGCGGCCACGCCCTGCTCGTACGGGTTGATCCCGGCGGAGTAACTGGCGCCCTGGCAGGCGTAGGCGTACGCGTCCCGGCTGCCCAGGGGTGGGGTGACAAGCATCGGCAGCAGCCAGAGCGCGACCGTGACGAGCACCCAGCGGGTCGACGGCGCGCTGTCGCGCAACGACCACCAGGCCCAGGCCAGCAGGGCGGTGCCGACCAGCCAGAGGCCGATGACCAGGGGCCCGTTCGGGCCCTGCCAGATGCTGACCGGGGTGGGGCGCAGGTCAGCGTGCGGCAGCGCGCCGCCGAGGTAGGCGGCCACGGCGAGCAGCACCGAGCCCGCCAGGCCGATCCAGCGCGAGAGGTGGTGAGGCACGCCGGACATGCTGCCAGTACGGTGGGTCGCGATCAGGAGGTGGGCATGCGGGGCGGTCGGGTGGTGGCGGTGTGCGCCGCGTCCGCGCTGGTCCTCGCCGTGCTCTATCTCACCCTGCCGGCCACCGGCTCGGACCTGTCCGCCCAGGTGGCCCGGGCCGGCTTCTTCGCCGACCACGGGGCTGCCCTGGTCGACCTGCGCTGGTACGGCGGGGTCCACCCGTGGGGCTACAGCCTGGTCTCGCCGCCGCTGATGGCCCTGCTCGGGGTCCGCCCCACCGGCGCGCTCGCCCTGCTGGCCTCGGCCGCCGCGTTCGCGGCCCTGCTGGTCCGGACCCGGGTGCCCCGGCCGCTGCTGGGCGGCCTGGTCGGGGTGCTCACCATCGCCGGCAACCTCGTCTCCGGCCGGGTGACGTACGCCCTCGGCGTCGCCTTCGGCCTGACCGCGCTGCTCGCCCTGACCCTGCCCGCCGGGGCCACCGGCCGCGCCCGGTGGTCGCGCGCGGTGCTCGCCGGCCTGGCCGCCCTGCTCGCCTCCGCGGCCAGCCCGGTGGCCGGCCTCTTCGTCGGTCTGGCCGGCGCCGCGCTGCTGCTCACCCGCCGGTACGCCGACGGCCTGCTGCTCGCCGTGCCCGCCGCCGCGCCCCTCGCGGTGACCGGGCTGCTCTTCGGCGAGGGCGGCTGGATGAACATCAGCCGCGCCGACACCCTGCACGCCGTGGTGACCAGCCTGCTGGTGGCGGCGCTGGTGGCGTACCGGCCGGTGCGGGCCGGTGCGCTGCTGTCGGCGGGCGGGGTGCTGGCCGCGGCGCTGCTGCACACGCCGGTGGGGCTCAACGCGACCCGGCTGGTGGTGATGTTCGCGCTGCCCGTGCTGGCCGCCGCCGCGACGCTCCCCCGCCGGCTGACCGACCGCCGGCCCGGACGCCACCCCGCCGCGCCGACGGTCGACCCGGGGCCGGCAGGTGAATCCGGGTCGGCGGACGGCCCGGGGCCGACGCGGTCGGCACGGCGGCGGGCGGTGACGGCCGTCGCGCTGGGCGCGTTGCTGGCGGCGGTCTGCTGGTGGCAGCCGCCCGTGGTCACCGCCGACCTGGCCAGCCGGGACGATCCCACGGCCGACCCGGCGTACTTCGCGCCACTGCGCGCCGAACTGGACCGGCGCGGGCTGACCGGGCGGGTGGAGGTGCCGCCGACCCGCAACTACTGGGAGGCCGCGCACCTCGGCGAGGCGCCGCTGGCCCGGGGCTGGCTGCGCCAGGCCGACATCGCCCGCAACCCGCTCTTCTTCACCACCGTTCCCGGCGCGTCCGGCACCGGCGTCCCGCTGACCGCGGACACCTACCGGGCCTGGCTCGCGGAGAACGCCGTGCAGTACGTCGCCGTGCCCGACGTGGAGCTGTCCTGGGTGGGGCGGCCGGAGGCGGAACTGGTCCGGGCCGGCCTGCCGTACCTCCCGGAGGTCTGGTCCGGCCCGCACTGGCGGCTCTACGCGGTCAGCGACCCGACCCCGCTGGTCGGCGTACCCGGCGAGCTGGTCCGCCAGGACGCCGCCACGGTGACCTTCCGCGCCCCCGGTCCGGGCCCGGTGCCGGTACGGGTCCGCCACGACCGCTGGCTGAGCGTCACGGGCGGGGCCACGCTCGCCCCCGACGGCGAGTGGACGACCGTGACGGTCCCGCGCGCCGGCACGTACACCCTCGGCGGCTGACCCGGACGCCCGGCGTGGCGCGGCCGGGACGCGGCGGCGAGCCAGGCCGACGAGGCCGGTCAGGCCGGGGCGTCGAGCACCCGCTCCATGGCCGCGCGGGAGCGCCGGCCGGCGCGCAGGTACTCGTCGAGGAACTCCCCCGGGTCGTCCCCGCCGAGCAGCCGCACCACGCCGGCCAGCTCGACCCCGTGCCGGGGCAACTGGTCACCGGCCCGGCCGCGGACCAGCATGAGCGCGTTGCGGACCTGGGCGGCGAGGGTCCAGCCGGCGGCCATCTCGGCCGCGTCCTCGGCATCCACCAGGCCGGCGTCCCGGGCCGCGGCCAGGGCGTCGAGGGTACGCGTGCCGCGCAGCGCGGGCAGCCGGCCGGCGTGCCGGAGCTGGAGCAGCTGCACGGCCCACTCCACGTCGGCGAGCCCGCCCCGGCCCAGCTTCGTGTGGGTGGCCGGGTCGGCGCCCCGGGGCAGCCGCTCGGTCTCCACCCGGGCCTTGATCCGGCGGATCTCCACGACCTGCTCGCGGGTCAGCCCGTCTGCGGGGTACCGGATCGGGTCGACGAGCGCCTCGAACTCGGCGCCCAGGTCGGCGTCGCCGCAGACGAACCGGGCCCGCAGCAGCGCCTGCGCCTCCCACACCTTCGACCAGCGGGCGTAGTACTGGGCGTACGCGGCGAGGCTGCGGACCAGCGGGCCCTGCCGGCCCTCGGGGCGCAGGTCGGCGTCGACCCCGAGCGGCGGGTCGGGGGCCGGCGCGGACAGCAGCCGGCGCAGCTCCTCGGCGACGGCGTGCGCGGCGGCGCCGGCGGCCCGCTCGTCGGCCCCCGGCGGCGGGTCGTAGACGAAGAGCACGTCGGCGTCGGAGAGGTAGTTCGACTCGCGCCCGCCGAGCCGGCCCATGCCGATCACCGCGAAGCGCAGGCCGGGCGGTCCGGGCTGGGCGGCCCGGGCGGTCCGCAGCGCGGCGGCCAGCGTGGCGTCGGCGACGTCGGAGAGGGCGACGCCCACGGCGCTGACGTCCGCCAGGGTGGGCTGCCGCCCGCCGCCGTCCGCCGTCCGCGGGGTGAGCGGGGCGAGCGCGCCGGCCCGGCTCAGCACGTCGGCGCAGGCGAGCCGGACCAGCTCGCGGCGGCGCAGCGCGCGGACGGCGCGGGTGGCCTCGACGGGGTCGGGGTGCCGGGCCGCCGCGGCGGTGAAGCCCTCGGCGAGCACCTCCCGCGGGCGGGGGGTCAGCTCGGTGTCCTCGGCCAGCAGCCGCAGCGCCTCGGGCTCGCGGGCCAGCAGGTCGGCGGTGTACCGGGAGGAGGAGAGCACCCGGGCCAGCCGGCGGGCCACCGGGCCGGAGTCGCGCAGCAGCCGCAGGTACCAGGGGGTGCTGCCGAGCTTGTCGGAGACCTGCCGGTAGTTGAGCAGCCCGCGGTCCGGCTCGGGCGCGTCGGCGAACTCGCTGAGCAGCACCGGCAGCAGGGTGCGCTGGATGGCGGCGGTGCGGCTCACGCCGCCGGTGAGCGCCTGAAGGTGCCGCAGCGCCCCGGCCGGGTCGGCGAAGCCGAGGATCTCCAGCCGGTGCCGGGCCGCCTCCGGGGTGAGCCGCAGCCCCTCGGCCGGCACCCGGGCGACCGCCTCCAGCAGCGGCCGGTAGAGCAGTTTGGCGTGCAGCCGGCGTACCTCGGTGGCGTGGGTGACCCACTCGGCGCGGAACTCCTCGACGGCGCTGCGGCCCGGGGTGGCCGCGTGGCCGAGCGCGGCGGCCAGCCAGCGCAGCGCGTCCGGCTCGGTCGGCACGGTGTGGGTGCGGCGCAGCCCCTGGAGCTGGAGCCGGTGCTCGACGCCGCGCAGGAAGCGGTAGCCGCGCAGCAGCGCCTCACCGTCGGCGCGGCCGACGTAGCCGCCGGCAACAAGGGCGCGCAGCGCGGGGATGGTGCCGGGCGCCCGCAGCGACTCGTCGCCCCGGCCGTGCACGAGCTGGAGCAGTTGGACGGCGAACTCGATGTCGCGCAGCCCGCCCGGGCCGCGCTTGATCTCGCGTTCCAGCTCCTTCGGCGGGATGTTGTCGATGATCTTGCGGCGCATCGCCCGGACGTCCTCCACCGCCTCCGGCCGCTCGGCCGCGGTCCAGACCAGCGGGGCGAGCGCGTCGATCCACTCCCGGGCCAGCGCCAGGTCACCGGCCGCCGGCCGGGCCTTGAGCAGCGCCTGGAACTCCCAGGTGCGGGCCCAGCGGCGGTAGTAGGCCAGGTGGCTGGCGAGGGTGCGGACGAGCGGCCCCCGGTTGCCCTCGGGACGCAGCGCGGCGTCGACCGGCCAGGCGACCAGCCCGCAGACGTGGATGAGCCGGGTGGCGACCTGGGTGGCGGCCGCGAGGTCCTCGTCCGTGGCGGCCACGAAGATGACGTCCACGTCGGAGACGTAGTTGAGCTCGTCGCCGCCGCACTTGCCCATGGCCACCACGGCCAGGCGGGGCCGGGGCGTGCCCTCCGGCAGCTCGTCCACGGCGATGCCGTAGGCGGCGGCCAGGGTGGCGTCGGCGAGCCCGGACAGCGCCGCCATGGTCTGCTCCAGGCCGCGCCCGCCGGTCAGGTCGGCCGCCGCGATCCGCAGCAGCGCCAACCGGTACGCCTGCCGCAGCACCGGGATCGGGCCGGTGGCGGCGGTCAGCCGGGCGGCGCCGGCCAGGTCGAGCCGGCCGTCGGCGCGGGGCGCGAGCCCGTCCGGCTCGGTGGCCAGCACGGCCCACTGGTGGGGATTGGCCACCAGGTGGTCGCCGAGCGCCGAGGAGGCGCCGAGGACCGCGACCAGGCGGCGGCGCAGCCCCGGGTCGGCGGCGAGCGCGTCCAGCAGCCCCGGCTCCGCACCGGTACGCCGTTCCGCCTCCACGAGACGGTGCAGCTGGCGCAGCGCCAGGTCGGGGTCGGCGGCCCGGGACAGCGCGGCGAGCAGCTCGCCGGCCGCTTCGTCGGCGGGTTCCTGCTCCTCGGTGCGCCACAGTCCGAGGCCGTCCGGACCGAGCAGGTCGGCCGCGCGCACCCCGCCGTCGCCCTCGGCGAAGCCGTAGCGGGCCAGGCGTCCCCGGGTCGGTCGGGTCACGTCAGTGCCCGAGCAGCGGCAGGCTGGGGCGCGGGATCGTGGCGTCGTCCAGCTCGCCGAGGGCGAGGGCGGCGAACCGGATGGCGAACGGCTGCCAGACCTCCTCCACGTCGGCCATCACCCGGTCGCAGGCGGCCACCACCAGCTCCGGGTCGTAGCCCAGCTCGGCCAGCAGGTCGGAGTCGCGGGCCCAGTCGGCGATCATCGCGGTGTCGCACTCGATGTGGAACTGGAGCCCCCAGGCCCGGTCGCCGAGGCGGAACGCCTGGTGCGGGTAGCGGGTCGACGCGGCCAGCAGGGTGGCACCGTGCGGCAGCTCGGTGATCTCGTCGGAGTGCCACTGGAGCACGTCCGGCATCAGCGGGACGTACCGGAAGAGCGGGTCGGTGTCGGCGGCGTCCCGCTTGCCGACCACCGCGGGCCCGACCTCGGGCCCGGACGGGCTGCGCTCGACCTGGCCCGCGTGGGCCGTCGCGAGCAGCTGCCCGCCGAGGCAGACGCCGAGGGTGGGGATCCGCTGCCGGACCGCTTTGCGCAGCAGCCCTTCGAGGGCCGGGAACCAGGGCGCGCCGGGGCTCCCGTCGGCCTGCGGGTAGGCCTGCTGCTCGCCGCCGAGCACCACGAGGGCGACGTACCCGTCGAGGTCGGCGGGCAGCTCGTCGCCGGCGTGCGGGCGCAGGACCCACAGGTCCAGGCCCCCCTCGGTGAGCCACTCCCCCAGGCGGCGGAGGTCGTCGGTCGGGTCGTTCTCGATCACCAGCGCGGTCGCCACGACGTCGAGGCTATCCGGTGCGCCCGACCCCGGTCGGTCCGGCTCGGCCGCACTAGGCTCCGGTCGTGGCCACCGACGACTGCCTGCGCCCACCGGTCCTGCGTCCCGGCGACCAGGTGATGCTGGTCTCGCCCTCCGGACCGACCCGGCCGGAGCGGGTGGCCCGCGGCATCGAGCTGCTCACCGGCTGGGGGCTGCGGCCAGTGCCCGCGCCGCACGCGTACGCCCGCCAGGGCTACCTGGCCGGCGCCGACGAGCTGCGGGCCGCCGACCTGAACACCGCGTTCGCCGACCCGGAGATCCGTGGGGTGATCTGCACCCGGGGCGGCTACGGCGCGCAGCGGGTGGTGGACCTCGTCGACATGGCGGCGGTCCGCCGCGACCCGAAGGTGGTGGCCGGCTTCTCCGACATCACGGCGTTGCAGTTCGCGCTCTGGCGGGGCGCCCGGCTGGCCGGCGTGCACGGCCCGGGCGCGGCGTGGCGGGACGACCGCACCCCGCTCCGCTCGGCGGAGTCCCTGCACGCCGCGCTGATGACCACCGAACCGGTGACCGTGGAGGCGGTGAAGGAGGAGGAGACGTACGCCGTCCGGGTGCCCGGCCGGGCGGAGGGACGGCTGCTCGGCGGCAACCTGTGCCTGATCACCGCGTCCATCGGCACCCCGGACATGCCCGACCTGACCGGGGCGGTGCTGCTGGTGGAGGAGGTGCAGGAGCCGCCGTACAAGGTCGACCGGATGCTCACCCACCTGCGCCGCTGCGGCGCCCTCGACGGGATCGCCGGTGTCGCGGTGGGCCAGTTCACCGAGTGCGCCGACGGCTGGGACACCACCATCACGGACGTGCTCACCGACCGCCTCGGCGACCTCGGCGTCCCCGTCCTCGGCGGCCTCCCCATCGGCCACGGCCCCGACCAACTGACCGTCCCGGTAGGCACCCAAGCCGTCCTCGACGCCACCACCGGCACCCTGACAGTGACCCCAGCCGTCCGCTGACCCCGCCCGGCCCCCCAACCCACCGCGGCGATCATGAAGTTGGCGGCAGTCGTGGATCTTCAAATCGCCGCCAACCTCATGATCACCGGGGTCAGGGGGCCAGGTGGGCGACCGCGCCGGTCTCCAGGGCGATCCAGACCGTGCCGTCGGGGGTCACCGTCAGGCCGTGGGGTTCCGAACCGGGGGTCGGCAGGTGGTGGTTGGTGATGTGGCCGGAATTGTCGATGTGGCCGACGCGGTTGGCGGCCCACTCGGTGAACCAGCAGCCGCCGGCCGGGTCGGCCACGATGGCGTGCGGGCGGGCCGCGCGGTCGGGCAGCGGGAACTCCTCGATCCGCCCGTCCGGGGTGATCCGGCCGAGCTGACCGGCGGCGATCTCGACGAACCAGAGCGCGCCGTCGCCGCCGAGGGTGATGCCGACCGGTCCGGCGGCCTCCGTGGGCAGGGCGTGCAGGGTCACCTGGCCGTCCAGCGCGACCCGGGCGACCGCGTTCGCCTGGTGGAGGGTGAGCCAGAGCGCGCCGTCCGGCCCGGCGGCCAGCATCGACGGGAAGCCCTTCGCGACCGGCAGCGGGAAGGTCGTGACCGCCCCGTCGACGGTGACCCGGCCGACCGTGTCGTCGCCCATGCCGGCGTACCAGAGGGCGCCGTCCGGGCCGACGGCCAGGCCGCACGGCGCGGTCCCCGGCGGGAGCGCCACGGAACTGGTCCGCCCGTCGACGGTGATCCGGCCCAGCCGGTGGTCGCCGGAGCGGGTGTACCAGAGCGCGCCGTCCGGGCCGGTGGTGATGATCAGCGGGCGGCTCTCCGCCGGATCGGTGCGGTACGTCCGCACCTCGCCGTCCGGCGCGACCCGGGCGACGCCACCCGTGCCGGCCAGCGTCAGCCACAGGGCCCCGTCCGGGCCGGCGGTGATCCCGTACGGTCCCGAGCCCGGTTCGGACAGCCCGATCTCGCGGATGGAGGGGTTCGTCATGCGGCTTCGCCTTCCGTCGGTGACCGGCCCACCCTGCCGCCCGCCGCGTGCCCCGGCAGCTGGTTTGTCCCGGTTCTCGGGGGCGATTGCCAGCGCGCTGACAGGTTCGCCACGGGTCGCGCCCAGCTACGCCGGTCACTGTCGGTGACGTCATCGCACCACCACCCAGAGGAGAACCGCATGATCCGCAAGATGTCGAGGAAGCACCTGCTGGCCGGCCTGGCCGCCGCCGGGGTGCTCGGCGTCGGGATCGCCGCCCCGACGGTGGCGCTCGCCGACGACAAGAGCCCGAGCCCGGCCCCGAGCGCCAGCACGAGCACCGACCAGAACAGCGACCGGCAGCAGCAGCGGGCCGACCGGCAGGCCGAGTTCGCCGAGGCCCTCGCCAAGGAGTTGGGCGTCCCGACCGACAAGGTCACCGCGGCGCTGGAGAAGCTGCGCGAGCAGCGCCAGGCCGACCGGCCCGAGCGGCCGTCGACCGAGGACCGGCAGGCCGCGCTGAAGGACCGGCTGGACCAGGCCGTCAAGGACGGCAAGCTCACCCAGGAGCAGGCCGACGCGGTGCTGAAGGCCGCCGAGGCCGGGGTCTTCCCGGGCCCGGGCGGTCACGGCCACCACGGCGGGGACTTCCGCCCCGGCAACTGACCCGGGTGGCCCCGCCGACCCGCACCGGCCGCACCTCCCTCCCGGCCGGCACCGGCGGGCCACCCACCGAACGCGGCGCTCCGGGTGCGTCTGTTGTCGTCGGGACGGCAACGGACGCACCCGTTCGCTCATCCGGCGGCGGGCGGGGTGAAGACACCGATGCGGTTGCCCGACGGGTCGAGCACGTGGGCCCAGATCAGCCCGCTCGGGGTGGTGCGCACCGGCACCAGCACCTTGCCCCCGGCCGCCTCGGCCCGCCGGCACGCCTCCGCCACGTCGGTGACCTCCGCGTAGAAGATCGCGTAGTTCGGGGAGTCGCCGTCGGTGGCGCGGATCGCGCCCCCGATCCCCCGCTCCCCACCGGCGGCCGTCTGCCGGTACGACGCCCCCGGGCCGCCCTGCTCCTCGAAGGTCCAGCCGAACAGGTCGGCGTAGAAGCGCTCCGCCTCCGCCGGGCGGTCGGAGCCGATCTCGAACCAGGTGACGGGCGTGCTGGACATGCTTCCTCCTGTGGCTCGCGCCGGCCGGTCGGCCGGCGTCGTCAGGAGTCAGCCTCGGTCACCTCCGCGACACCGTCCTGTCGGTGTTTCCACCGGATCACACGAGGCTCAGTGGACGGACCCGGCCGGCGGGGATGTCCAGGTCCTCGGGGCGCAGCTCGCGGGTCACCGCCTCGGCGAGCGGGTGCACCGAGACGATCCGGTCGGTGCGGAAGCAGCGCACCCCGCCGCGCAGCCGGCACCAGGCGACCAGGTACCAGTGCGTCGGGTTGCCCAGGTAGGCCAGCGGTTCCACGTCCCGCGCCGAGACCGCGCCGGCGCGGTCGGCGTACCGCAGGCGGAGCACGCGGCGGGCGGACACCGCGTCGGCCACGGCGGCCGGGACGGGCGTGGCCGGCCCGCCGCCGATCAGGTGCACCCGGCCGGCCAGCCGGTGCGCCTCGGCGGCGTCGGCGGGCGGCATCACGGCGACCAGCTTGCGCAGCGCCGCGCCGGCGGCCGGGGCGAACGGCGTGCCACCCAGCCGGTGCAGCGCGACGGCCATCGCCACCGCCTCGCCGGGGGTGAGGTTGACCGGAGGCAGGGTGCGGGCGCGGTCGACCACGTAGCCGCCGGTGCGGCCCGGCTCGGCCCAGATCGGCACCCCGGCACCCTGCAACGCGGTGATGTCCCGCTCGATGGTGCGGGTGCTGACCTCGAAGCGCCCGGCCAGCCAGCGGGCGCTGCGCGGTCGCGGCGACACGGCCCGCAGCTCCTCCACGAGGGCGTAGAGACGGTCGGTGCGGTTCACGCCCGGAGGCTATGCCCCGGGTACGACAGCGCTCAGGCGATGCAGGCGCAGACGATCAGGGCGGCGCCGAAGTGGGTGGCCGCGCTGACCCGGGCCGCCGGGTGCGGCTCGTCGGCGCAGATGACCTCGCCGAGCCGGCCGGGGGTGAGCAGGTCCAGCACGAAGAAGGCCAGCGCCATCACGAGCAGGCCGACCAGGCCGAAGATGATCGTGGAGGCCAGCCCCTTGCCGAAGTCGCTGTAGCTGGTGAGGATCGCCGTGAAGACGATGCCGGCGATGCCGAGCTGGTTGGCGGCGAGCAGCAGCGCGGCGTTGCCGTTGCGGCGCACCCAGATCAGCTCCCGCAGCTTGCCGGGGGTGAGCAGGTCGACCAGCAGGAAGCCGGCGGCCAGCAGCGCCACCCCGACGACCCCGAACACGATGCTCTGCCACGCCCCGTTGAGCAGGTCTCCCAGCACCGAACGCCCTCCCCGGCCTCGCCCGCCCGACGCGGCTGCCGGGGCGGTGCCGCAGACGATAGCGGCACCGCACCACCATGATCTAGAGCGACAGGTAACGCTCCCGCTCGTAGGGGGTGACCTCGCGGCGGTACTGCTCCCACTCGGCCCGCTTGTTGCGCAGGAAGAAGTCGAAGACGTGCTCGCCGAGCACCTCGGCCACCAGCTCGGAGCCGGCCATCACGTCGATCGCCTCGGCGAGGTTCTCCGGCAGCGCCTCGTAACCCATGGCGCGGCGCTCGGCGCTGCTCAGCGACCACACGTCGTCCTCGGCGCCCGGGGGCAGCTCGTAGCCCTCCTCGATGCCCTTGAGGCCGGCGCCGAGCATGACCGCGAAGGCCAGGTAGGGGTTGGTCGCCGAGTCCAGCGAGCGGACCTCGACCCGGGCCGAGTTCGGCTTGCCGTAGGCGGGCACGCGGACCAGCGCCGACCGGTTCAGGTGACCCCAGCAGACGTACGCCGGGCTCTCGGTGATCCGGTCCGGCAGGTGCTGCGGGAAGAGCCGCTTGTAGGAGTTGACCCACTGGTTGGTGACGGCCGTGTACTCCCGGGCGTGGGTGAGCAGGCCGGCGATGAACGACTTGGCCACCTTGGAGAGCTTCATGGGGTCGCCGGCGTCGTGGAACGCGTTGCGCTCCCCCTCGAACAGCGACAGGTGGGTGTGCATGCCGCTGCCCGGCTGGTCGGTGAAGGGCTTCGGCATGAAGCTGGCCTGCACGCCGGTGGAGAGCGCGACCTCCTTCACCACGTGGCGGAAGGTCATGATGTTGTCGGCGGTGGTCAGCGCGTCGGCGTAGCGCAGGTCGATCTCCTGCTGGCCGGGGGCCACCTCGTGGTGGCTGAACTCCACCGAGATGCCGATCCGCTCCAGCGCCAGCACCGCCTGCCGGCGGAAGTCCCGGGCCACCGCGTGGGTGGTGTGCTCGAAGTAGCCGCCGGTGTCCACCGGGGTGGGCACCGAGCCGTCCTGCGGGCCGTTCTCCAGCAGGAAGAACTCGATCTCCGGGTGGGTGTAGAAGGTGAAGCCCTTCTCGGCCGCCTTCGACAGCGCCCGGCGCAGCACGTGCCGCGGGTCGGCCCACGACGGGCTGCCGTCCGGGAGCAGGATGTCGCAGAACATCCGGGCACTCTCGCCGCTGACCCCGCCCTCGAACGGGAAGACCTGGAAGGTCGTCGGGTCGGGCATGGCCACCATGTCGGACTCGAAGACCCGGGCGAAACCCTCGATGGCCGAGCCGTCGAAGCCGATGCCCTCCTCGAAGGCCGCCTCCAGCTCCGCCGGGGCCACCGACACGCTCTTGAGCGTGCCGAGCACGTCGGTGAACCACAGCCGGACGAACCGGATGTCCCGCTCTTCCAGCGTACGGAGGACGAACTCCTGCTGACGGTCCACTTCCACCCCTCGCGACACATACGTCCGAACCCGGTCGGGCCGGTCCGGCCTGACCGCCCAGTGTCCACCGGGCTCGTTACGCCGACGTTACGCCCCCGGCGTCTCCCGCGTCCGGTCGGATTCGGCCCCTTCCGCTGGGGCAAGATGAGGGCATGCCCACCCTGCGTCTCGCCCTGTGCCAGGTCGACCCGACGGTCGGCGACATCGCCGGCAACGCCGACCTGGTCCGCGCTTGGACCCGGAAGGCCGCCGACGCCGGCGCCCAGCTAGCCCTCTTCCCGGAGCTGATGCTCACCGGCTACCCGGTCGAGGACCTGGTCTTCCGCCGGTCCTTCGTCGCCGCCTCGCGGGCCGCGCTGCACCGGCTCGCCGCCGACCTGGCCGCCGACGGCCTGGGTGACCTGCCGGTCCTGGTGGGCTACCTCGACGCGGACGGCCCGCCGCAGGTCAGCGCCGACGCCGAGCCGGGCAAGGGGGCCCGCAACGCGGCCGCGCTGCTGCACGGCGGGGCGGTGGTGGCCACCTACTTCAAGCACCACCTGCCCAACTACGGCGTCTTCGACGAGGACCGCTACTTCGTCTCCGGCGACGCGCTGACCGTGGTCCGGATCGGCGGGGTGGACGTCGCGCTGACCATCTGCGAGGACCTCTGGCAGGCCGGCGGCCCGTTCGCGGTGGCGCGGCACGCCGGCGTCGGCCTGGTGCTCAACATCAACGGCTCGCCGTACGAGCTGAACAAGGACGACATCCGGCTGCCGCTGGTCCGGCGCCGGGCGGCCGAGGCGGGCGCCGCCATCGCGTACGTGAACATGGTCGGCGGCCAGGACGAGCTGGTCTACGACGGCGACTCGATGATCGTCGACGCGACCGGCACGCTGCTGGCCCGGGCGCCCCAGTTCGTCGAGCACCTGCTGGTGCACGACGTCGACCTGCCGCCGGCCAAGGAGCCGGTCGACGGCGAGCAGGCCGCCGGCGGCATGCGGATCGTCCGGGCCAAGGTCAGCGACATCCTCCCCCCGGCGCCCGTGGGCGAGGTCGCGGTCGGCGGGATCATCGCGCCGGTCGCCGACGAGGCGGAGGTCTGGCAGGCGCTGGTGGTCGGCCTGCGCGACTACGTCAACAAGAACCGCTTCCCGTCGGTGGTACTCGGCCTCTCCGGCGGCATCGACTCGGCGGTGGTGGCGGCGCTGGCCGTCGACGCGCTCGGCCCCGACCGGGTGGTCGGGGTGTCGCTGCCCAGCCAGCACTCCTCCGAGCACTCCCGCGCCGACGCCGAGGAGCTGGCCAAGCGGACCGGCCTCGACTTCCGGATCGAGCCGATCCAGCCCATGGTGGACACCTTCCTGGCCAACATGTCGCTCTCCGGGGTGACCGTGGAGAACCTCCAGGCGCGGGTGCGTGGCGTGATCCTCATGGCGCTGTCGAACCAGGAGGGCCACCTGGTCCTCACCACCGGCAACAAGAGCGAGCTGGCGGTCGGCTACTCCACCCTGTACGGCGACTCGGTGGGCGGCTACAACCCGGTCAAGGACGTCTGGAAGACGCTGATCTGGCGGCTGGCCAAGTGGCGCAACGCCGACGCGGAGCGGCGCGGCGAGACGCCGCCCATCCCGGAGAGCTCGATCGGCAAGCCGCCGTCGGCCGAGCTGAGCCCCGGCCAGCTCGACAGCGACAGCCTCCCGGAGTACGACGTGCTCGACCCCATCCTGATCGGCTACGTCGACGGCGACCTGGGGCGGGAGGGCCTGGTGGCGTCCGGCCACGACCCGGCGATCGTGGACCGGGTGCTGCGGATGGTGGATACCGCCGAGTACAAGCGCCGGCAGTCCGCCCCCGGCACCAAGATCTCCATCAAGGCGTTCGGCCGCGACCGGCGGCTGCCCATCACCAACCGCTGGCGCGAGGACGGCTGACCCGGTCCCGGCGGCCCGCCGGGAGTGAAATCCTCCACTCCGCCCTGCCCCCGGCCGGTGCCCCGGTGCGACGATCGCGGCGGAACCCGGGGACCGCGAACGCGGCCTCGAGGAAGGAGAGAGTCATGGTGGAGTCCACCCCGACCGAGGTGACCGCCCTCTACGGCGGGCCGGCCACCCGGCGGGTCCGCACCCGCGACCTGATCGCTGCCAAGGAGCGCGGCGAGCGCTGGGCGATGCTCACCTCGTACGACCAGTACACCGCCTCGATCTTCGACCAGGCGGGGATTCCGGTGCTGCTGGTCGGCGACTCGGCGGCGAACAACGTGTTCGGCTACGAGACCACCCTGCCGGTGACCGCCGAGGAGCTGCTGCCCCTGGTCCGCGCGGTGGTTCGGGCGACCCGGCAGGCGCTGATCGTCGGTGACCTGCCCTTCGGCTCCTACGAGGAGGGGCCGACGCAGGCGCTGCGGACCGCGGTGCGGTTCATGAAGGAGGGCGGCTGCCACGCGGTGAAGCTGGAGGGCGGCCGGCGCTGCGCCGCCCAGATCGAGGCGATCGTCGGGGCGGGCATCCCGGTGATGGCGCACATCGGCTTCACCCCGCAGAGCGAGCACACCCTGGGCGGCTACCGGGTGCAGGGCCGCGGCGACACCGCCGAGGAGGTGATCGCCGACGCCCGGGCCGTGGCCGAGGCGGGCGCCTTCGCCGTGGTGCTGGAGATGGTGCCCGGTGAGGTGGCCAAGCGGATCACCGCCGAGCTGCGCATCCCCACCGTGGGCATCGGCGCCGGCCCGGACACCGACGGGCAGGTGCTGGTCTGGCAGGACATGGCCGGGCTGCGCACCGGCAAGGCGCCGCGCTTCGTCAAGCGCTACGCCGACCTGGCCGGCGCGCTGACCGACGCCACCCGCCGGTTCGCCGAGGAGGTGCGCGGCGGCGAGTTCCCCGCCGCCGAACACACCTTCTGACCGTACGCCGGGCGGCGCGGCTGTCGGCCGCGCCGCCCGCACCGGTCAGACCACGCAGAACTCGTTGCCCTCCGGGTCGGCCAGCTGGACCGAGTAGTAGTCGTCGTCCGGCGCGTCCATCCCGCCGAGCACCCGGGCGCCGAGCGCGGTCAGGCGGGCCACCTCGGCGTCCACGCGGGACCGCCGGTCGGCCAGCGGCACCCCGCGGCCGCCACCCACCTTCAGGTCGATGTGCAGCCGGTTCTTGACCGCCTTGGACTCCGGGACCGGCTGGAACCAGATCCGCGGGCCGCCGCCCGTCGGGTCCTCCAGCCGGTCGGCGCAGTCGCCGTCGCCGAGTTCCTCCGCCGGGATGCCCACCGAGAGGTACCAGTCCCGCCAGGTCGGGTGCCCGTCCGGCGGTGGCTGCGGCCGGTAGCGCAGCGCCTCCGCCCAGAACGCGACGAGCCGCGACGGCTCCCGACAGTCGATCACCAGTTGCCATTCCATGCGGCGATGGTGCCGCACGGGTACGACGGTCAGAGGTCGGTGACGCGGATGCCGGCGTGCGCCTTGTAGCGCTTGTTGATCGCGATGAGGTTGGCGGTGAACGCCTCGATCTGGTGGGCGTTGCGCAGCCGGCCGGCGTAGATGCCCCGCATCCCCGGGATCCGGGCGGCGAGCGCGGCGACCACACCCACCAGGTCCCGGTCCTCGGTGCAGATCAGCACGTCCAGGTCGATCCGGTCGACCTCCGGGTCGGCCAGCAGCGGCGCGCTCACGTGGTTGAACGCGGCGCAGACCCGGGAGTCCGGCAGCAGCCCGGCGGCCTGCTGCACGGCGCTGCCCTCGGCCACGGTCAACGCGTACGGGCCCTGCTTGTCGAAGCCGAGCGGGTTGACGCAGTCGATGACGATCTTGCCGGCGAGCGGGGCGGCCAGCGCCGCCACGATGGCGGCGTGCCCGTCCCACGGCACCGCGATGATCACCACGTCGCTGCGGCGGGCGACCTCGTCGTTGTCCGCGCCGGAGACCGTGGCACCGGCCGGCACGCCGGGCAGGGCGGCGATCTCGGCGGCGGCCTGGGCGGCCCGGTCGGCGGCGCGGGAGCCGATCAGCACGGTCTGCCCGGCGCGGGCGAACCGGTAGGCGAGACCCCGCCCCTGGTCGCCGGTGCCACCGATGATGCCGACGGTCAGCCCGGAGACGTCGGGCAGCGTGGTCGCGTCGTAAGCCATGCGCTCATCCTCGCAAAGGTCACCGCCCGGCAGCGCGGCCGGGCGCTGTGACAATCCCCGCCTCACGCCCGCTCGAAGGCCACCTTGCGCTGGGCCGGGTCGGCGGCGGTCAGGCGGACCCGGACGCGCTCGCCGAGCGGCAGATCACCCGTGCAGCGGCCGCGCACCGGCGGCTCGTCCAGGGCGACGGTGCCGCCGGGCGGGCGGCCCGCCCGGCCGTTGCCCGTCGGCCGCGGCTCGTCCACGTCGAGCACCGCCGCCTCGAAGGTCTCCCCCACCCGGTGCGCCAGCAGCACCGCCTCGGCCAGCTCCACGGCGCCCCGGGTGGCCGCGGACGCGGTCCGGTCGGTCGTCGCCATCACCTCGGGCAGCTTCGGCAGCGCGGCCCGCACGTGCTCGGGCACCTCCCGGCCGTCGTGCAGGGCCAGGCACACCTCGGTCGCGTACCGGTCGGCGAGCCGGCGCAGCGGCGCCGTCACGTGGGCGTACGCGGCGGCCACCCCGCCGTGCTCGGGCTGCTCGGGCACCTGCCCGTCGAACGCCGTGTACGCGGCCCCGCGCATCAGCTCGGCGGCCTGGTCGACGAAGGCCGCCGCGCGGGGCTGCGAGGCGTCCAGCCCGGCGAGCACCGCGCCGACCGGCGTGCCGGCCGGCCAGGACACGCCGAGCGGCCCGGCGGCCAGCCGCAACCGGTCGACCGCCTCCGGCCGGGGTGGCGGCATGGTGCGCAGCAGCCCGATCCGCCCGGCCAGCATGAGGTCGGCGGCGGCCATCCCGGTGAGCAGGGAGATCTGCGCGTTGTGCTCCTCCATCGGGCCGGGCCCGCGCAGCACCAGCCGCCAGCCGTCGCCGTCCGGTTCGACGTCCTGCTCGGGCAGCGGCAGGTTGATCGCGCCCCGGCGCAGCCCGCGGGCGGTGAGCAGGGCGCCGATCTCGGGCAGCAGGGCGATCGGCTCGGGCAGCCGGCCGGCGTCGGCGTCGCGCTGCACCCCGGAGTAGTCGAGCTTGGCCCGGCTGCGCACCCGGGCCCGCTCCAGCGTGACGGCGACCGTGGCGCCGTCGGCGTCGAGGTCGATGGTCCAGAGCACCGCCGCCCGGTCGGCGTCGGGCAGCAGGCTGGCCGCTCCCTCGCTGAGCGTGTGCGGGTGCAGCGGCACGTTCCCGTCGGGCAGGTAGACGGTCTGCCCCCGGCGCCAGGTCTCCGCCTCCAACTCGCCGCCGGGGCGGACGTGGGTGAAGACGTCGGCGATCGCGTACCGGACGCGGAAACCGCCACCGGGCCGGCGGGCGAGGTGCATGGCCTGGTCGAGGTCACGCGAGGTCGCCGGGTCGACGGTGACGAACGGGATGTCGGTCCGGTCGGCGACGGCCGGCAGCGGCGCGGCGGCGGCCGCGTCGGCCTCGCGCTGCGCCGCGGCCGGGAAGTCTTCGGGAAGTCCCAGCTCGCGGCGCAGCGCGCCGAAGTCGATGCGGGGCGCCAGTACGCGTCGGATCACCACGGGGTCAATCCTGACAGCGCCCCGCGTGATCCGCTCACCGGCCGGTGGCTCCCGGTCGGTGCGCGGCGTCGGATGCCCCGCGCCGGAGTCGCCGCCGGCGGTGGGCGCAGGTCAGCGCGCGGTCCGCGCGGTGCCTCCCGGCTTGGCCGTGGACCGGCCGGCCACGACCCGCGTGCCGGCCGGCTTCCGGGCGGCGGTGAGCCGCTTGTGGGTTCCCGTCGAGGTGCTCGTCCGGGCTTCGACGGGGCCGACCGACGAGGCCGCGGAGGTGGCCTTGCGGCCCGCCGATTTGCGGGCCGTGGCGGACGAGGTGCCGGTGGCCTTCCTGGCCGGCGCCTTCTTCGCCGCCGCCTTGCGGGCGCCACCGCTCGGGCGGCTCACGGCGGCCTTGGCGGCGGTGGTCTTCTTCGCCGGGGCCTTCTTCGCGGGCGCCTTCTTCGCGGCGGTCTTCTTCACCGCGGCGGTGGCCTTCTGCCCGGTGGAGGTGACCTTGCGGGCGGCGGTGGTCTTCTTCGCCGGGGCCTTCTTCGCCGCCGTCGTCTTCTTCGCCGCCGTCTTCTTCGGCGGGGCCTTCTTCGCCGCGGTGGTCTTCGCCGCCGCCGTGGTGGTCTTCCGCGCCGGCGCCTTCTTCGCGGCGGCGGTCTTCCTCGCGGCCGGAGCCTTCTTCGCGGCGACCGTGGTCTTCCGGGCCGGGGCCTTCTTCGCCGCCGTGGTCTTCCTGGCGGCCGTGGTCTTCCTGGCGGGCGCGGTCTTCTTGGCGGGCGCGGTCTTCTTCGCGGCCGCGGTGGTCTTCTTGGTGGTGGCCTTCGTGGCGGGCGCCTTCTTGGCCGTGGTCTTCGTGGCCGGGGCCTTCTTCGCCGGCGCCTTCCGGGCGGCCGACACGACCTTCTTGGCGGCGGTCTTCCGGGCGGCCCCGGTCTTCGCCGGCACCCGGCCGGCACCGGCGCCGGAGGCGTTCGGGGACGCCTTGGTCACCGTCGTCGTCCTGCCCGCGGTGGTCCTCTTCGCGGTCGTCCGTTTCGCGGTCGGGCGGGGGGTGGCCTGCTGTGCTTCGGCCATCTCGGTTCCCTTTCCTGGGGACGTGCTCGCGCCCTCGCGGAGCACGGATCACCTCGACGCGGGCCGTCCCGCGCCGTCTACCTGTCCTCCCCGGCCCAACGGGCGTCCTCGGCTTCCCACGCTTCGTTGCGCTCCCGCACCTGTTGCAGGGCGTTCTCCGCGTCGGCGGCTGAGGCGTACGGTCCGAGAACGTGCTTCGCGGGGCACACGTCGGCATCGGTCTCGACCCGGTGGTGTCGCGTGCACCAGTAGTAGCGCCCACCACGTCCGTCGTCGCTCATGCGATCACTGTGCACCGTGAACCGCCCGGCCGCCACCGGAACGCCGTAAATAGTCGCCGATGTCCTCCACATTAGACCTGGTCAGGGCGGTGCCGTGCGGGAACGGCGAAAGACGGGGCAGCCGGCTGCCGGGTCGGTGTCGGACAATCCCCGGGTGCGCTTCGGGGGAGGACGGTCGGCCCGCCTGCGCCGCCGGCTGGCGGTGGGGACGGCGCTGGCGGCTCTCGTGGCGGTCGGGCTCGCGGTGGGGGTGCCGCTGCTGCGGGACCGGTCCCAGCATCGGCTGGAACGGCGGGCCGACCGCGAGGTGACGGCCACCGCCCAACGCACCCGGGCCGTCCTGCTGGCCGAGCCGTCGGCCCGGGAGGCGGACCTGCGGCGCGCCGCCGGCACCGTCGACGGCGTCGAGGTCCTCACGGTGGCGGCGGGCGTCGCCGAGGTCCGGCTGGTCTTCCGGGTGCGCGTGGCGAAGACCGCCGCGTCGGTGTTCGGCTGGCAGCGGGCCGACGCCGACGGCTGCTTCGCGCAGGTGGTGCGCCGGGGGAACAGCCCCGCCCCGCTGGAGCGGCTGCCCTGCCCCCACTGACCGGGGCCTCCCCCGAACGGCCGGTACCCGTAAGGTCCGCTTCCCGCCAGGATCACCGCTCATGATCACCACGATGGCCGGCACGGGGGCGTGTCCGGAGTGCGGCGCGGCGACGGTGTCGATCCGCGAGGCGCTGCCCTGGTGCGCCGGTTGCGAATGGAACCTCGACGGCTACGACCGGGCGCGCCAGCAGCCGGAGCTGGGCTGGTCCTGGATCGACCGGCGGACCTACCGGCTGGCCGCCCGGTTGACCCGCCAGCAGTACGCCACGCTGGTCGGCCGGCCGTTGGCGTCGACCGGGTGGGGTGTCGCTGACGCGCTGACCGTCGGCGTCTCGCTGCTGCTCCTGGTCGGGGTGCTGGCCCTGGCGGTGACCGGGGTGTGGCTGCTGTTCGCGTACCCGTTCCCGAACTTCGCGGTCATGGTCGGCCTGGCGCTGATCGGGCTGGCGGCGGCGCTGCGACCCCGCTTCGGCCGCGTCCCGGCGGACGTGGAGGTGCTCACCCGCGCGGAGGCGCCCGAACTGCACGCGCTGGTCGAGGAGGTGGCGAGCCGGATCGGCGCGCCGGTGCCGCATGTGCTGGGGGTGAACGCCGACGTCAACGCGTACGCGACCGCGGTGGGGCTGCGCCGGCGACGACTGCTCTGCCTCGGCCTGCCGCTGTGGGGCGCGCTGGACGGGCCGGCCCGGGTCGCGCTGCTCGGTCACGAGCTCGGCCATTTCGTCAACGGCGAC
This sequence comes from Micromonospora chersina, assembly GCF_900091475.1. Classification (NCBI taxonomy): domain Bacteria; kingdom Bacillati; phylum Actinomycetota; class Actinomycetes; order Micromonosporales; family Micromonosporaceae; genus Micromonospora; species Micromonospora chersina. The sequence continues at coordinate 5,963,841 of NZ_FMIB01000002.1, read as the reverse complement.
GTGCGACGGGGGCCGCTGACCCAGCCCGCGCTGACCATGCTCGGCTCCGCGGCCGACCTGTTCCGCCCGGTGCCCGGCACGCACGGGGCGGGCCTGGTGGTGCTGATCGGCGAGTGGCTGGGCCGGATGGTGTCCTGGACGCTGTCCCGGGTCCTCTTCGTCGGTCACCTGACGCTGGCCGCGACCGCGCTGCGCGGCAGCCAGCGGGCCGAGTACCTGGCCGACGAGATGTCCGCCCGGGCCGCCGGCACGACGGGCGCGACCCGCCTGCTCGACGTCATGCTCAGGACCGACTCGGTGGCGCTGGCGGTGCGCCAGGGGGCCCGGGGCGGACACGGGCCGGAGGCCTGGCGTGCCGGGACGGCCCGGTCGCTGGCCGCCGCGGCCGACCGGCTACCGCTGCTGCGGCAGCTCTCCGTCCGGGAGGAGACGTCTCTGTTCGCCACCCATCCCCCGGCGGGCCTGCGCCACCGGATGCTCACCGCGCGGTCCTGGCAGGACCCCGCCGTGGTGCTCACCGAGGCCCGGACCGAGCGGATCGACGCGGAGCTGACCCGGCACTACGAGCGGGCCGGTCGGATCGTGGCCTGGGAGGGCTGACCCCGCCCGGTGCCGCGCCGTCACGGATCGGCCGGCGGGCTCAGGCCGGTGACGGGACGGGCTCCGGCACGGGTGCGGTGGCCGGCGCCGGCCGGGCCGCGGCGACGGCGTACGCCACCGCGTAGGGGGTGCAGGCCAGGTAGAAGACGGGCTCGACGAGCACCCGGTCGGTGATGAGGAACCGTTCCCAGGCGGTGGGCCGGGGCAGCCCGAGCGACGAGTCGGTCCAGCAGGTGAACAGCCAGAGTGGGGCCGAGACCCGGTCCACCGTGTCCGCGGGCAGGCCGCCCGCGACCGGCCCGGCGGGGGTCGCCGGGATGGCCGAGACCACCGCCAGGACGACCGCGGCGTCGGCCGCGACAAGCGCGCCGAGGACCCCGACGGCCCAGGCCAGACGGGTCCGTCCCCGGCGGGCGAGGATCCCCGCGACCCAGAGGGCCGGCACCAGCAGGGCGAGCCAGAGCAGCAGACCGGGCACGGCGCCCGGCACGCCCCGGTCGTTCCGGCCCGCGAGCGCGGCGAGGACCACCGTCACGGTCAGCCCGATCGGCAGCACGACGCCGAGCGCGGTGGCCAGCGGTCCGGTGCGTACGGTCCGCCGCGCGGCCCGGGTGACGAGGAGTGCGAGCAGCACGCCCGCCCCGGCGGTCAGGCCGGACCAGAGCGGCAACTGCGCCGCGGTCGCCCAGGTGACGCCGGCGCCGAGCACGGCGTACGCCAGGCTCATCACCACGGCGGCGACCGCGACGGCCGCGACGCACGCCGGCGGGGCGAGCAGCAGCACCCGGGCGGTACGCCGCAGCCGCCGCTCCGGCACGGCCCGGTCGACGACCGGGGCGCCGACCCGGCTGGCGGCCAGGCTCGCGGCGAAGCCCAGCATCCGCCACCGCTGTCCGCGCCCGGCCAGGACGCGCAGTTCGGCGTCCCACTCCCGGACCAGTTCGTCGCGCAGTTCCGCCGGCCAGCGCCTCGCCGCCGCGCGCAGCAGCACCGCGGCCAGCCGGCGGGTCACCACGCCGGGGCTCCGGTCGGCTCGGCCCCGCCCCGCGACGGCCTGCCCTCGGGGGCGAGGGCGCGCAGCTCGGCGAGCGCCAGCCGGGCGGCGCGCACCCCGTCGCCGGTGAGCCGGTAGTAGCGGCGGGCGGGCCGGCCGGCGGCGACCGGGTCGATGTCCTCCCACTCGGCGGCGAGCCAGCCGGCGGCCCGCAGCCGGTGCAGCACCGGGTAGAGCGTGCCGCTGGGCAGGTCCGTGAGCCGCATGAGGTCGAGCCCGTAACGCGGCGCCTCGGGGTCGGCGAGGAGCGCGGAGAGCACCCTCGCCACCGGGATCGTCATCCGCATGGAGGCACTGTATCGGAACTCTACATAGGTGCGCCGGCCCGCCGGCCGCCCGGCTAGTCTCGCCGGCATGGTTCCGCACCGGCTCGACCGCGCCACCGCCCGCCGGGTCGCCGTCCGCGCCCAACTGCTCGACGCGCGCCGCCCCACCGACCTGCTGGCGCTGGTGGACCGGTTGACGTTCCTCCAGATCGACCCCACCGCCGCGATCGCCCCCAACGCCGACCTGGTCGCCTGGACCCGGCTGGGCGCCGGCTACCGGCCCAGCGACCTGACCCGGGCGCTGGAGCGGGACCGCAGCCTGTTCGAGCACCGGGCCATGGTGCGGCCGATGACCGACCTGCGGCTGCACCTCGCCGAGATGGCCGCCTGGCCCGAGCCGGGTCGGCACCGCGACTGGCTGGCCGCGAACGACGCCTTCCGCCGCTACGTGCTGGACCTGCTGCGCGACGCCGGTCCGCTGCTCAGCCGCGACGTCGAGGACCGGAGCGCGGTCCCGTGGCCTTCGACGGGCTGGACGAACAACCGCAACGTCACCCAGATGCTGGAGTTCCTCGCCGCACGCGGCGAGATCGCCGTCGCCGGCCGGGTCGGCCGGCAACGCACCTGGGACCTCGCCGAGCGGGTCTACCCGCCCGGCACGCCGGCGGTTCCCGCCGAGGAGGCCCGCCGGCTCCGCGACGAGCAGCTGCTCCGCTCGCTCGGCGTCGCCCGCCCGCTGGTGGTCGGCGAGGCCGGCGAGCCGGCGGAGATCGAGGGTACGGCCGGCGCCTGGCGGGTCGATCCGGCGGCGCTCGACGGCGCGCCCTTCGCCGGGCGCACCGCGCTGCTCTCCCCCTTCGACCGGCTGGCGCACGACCGGAGGCGCGCTCTGGAGCTGTTCGACTTCGACTACCGGCTGGAGATGTACGTGCCGCGGGCCCAGCGGCGCTGGGGCTACTTCGCGCTGCCGGTGCTGCACCACGACCGGCTGGTGGGCAAGGTGGACGCGACCGCCGACCGGAAGGCGTCGGTGCTGCGGGTCGACGCGGTCCACCAGGACGTGCCGTTCACCGCCGAGTTGGCCGCCGCCGTGGACGCGGAACTGTCCGCGCTGGCCGCCTGGCTGGGCCTGGCCGGCGGCGTCCGTCGACAGTGAGGGGTCGGCGCGGGCCTAGCCGACGACCTGCTGGAGGAAGGCGGCCAGGTTGGTCGTGGTCCGGTCGATCTTCTCGGCGAGCGTGATGGACTCTTCGAGGCGTCGTCCGGCGTTCTTCTTCCCCCGCAGGTAGAGCGAGCAGGCGAGGTCGGTGCAGAGGTAGCTGCCGACCGAGTTGCCGGCCCGGCCCTCCCGCCCCGCCTTGCGGGCGGTCATCAGCGAGACGCCGTCCCCGGTGTGGGTGGTCAGGCAGAGCGAGCACATGCTCCGCCGGACGTGCCCGGCCTGGGGCGCCACCCGCAGGACCACCCCGAGCAGCCCGGTGCCGGACCCGGCGACCAGGTACGCGCGCTCGGCCGACGCGGGGTCGCGCCAGCCGAGGAAGTCGAGGTCCGCCCACGGCCGCTCGGCGAGATCCCGGGGCAGGGCCAGGCGTTTCGCCTCGCCCTTGGTGCAATTGACGAAGGAGGCCCGGATGTCGGGCTCGGCCAGGGGTGTCATAGGCGCTAGTCTAGACCCTCTAGATAGAGAACTAGAGCACCTAGATGTGGAGTGGGACACATGGCCCGTACCGGGTTGACTGTCGAACGCCTGACCCTGGCGGCGGCGGAGATGGCCGACGAGGTCGGCTTCGAGAACGTGACCGTCTCGGCGCTCGCCCGCCGGTTCGGGGTGAAGGACGCCAGCCTGTACTTCCACCTCAGGAGCGCCCAGGAGCTGCGGGCCCGGGTGGCCGTGCTGGCCCTGGCGGAGATGGCCGACCGGGCCGCCGACGCCCTCGCCGGCCGGGCGGGCAAGGACGCGCTGGTGGCCTTCGCCAACGCCTACCGCGGCTACGCCATCGCGCACCCCGGCCGGTACGCCGCGGCCCAGCTGCAACTCGACCGGGAGACGGCGGAGGCGAGCGCGGCGCGGCGGCACGCGGAGATGACCCGGGCGATCCTGCGCGGCTACGAGCTGGCCGAGCCCGACCAGACGGACGCGGTACGCCTGCTGCACAGCACCTTCCACGGCTACGTGTCGCTGGAGCGGGCGGGCGGCTTCCGCCACACCCCGCGGACGACCGACGCCACCTGGTCCCGCACCCTGGACGCCCTCGACGCCCTGCTGCGGAACTGGCCGCGGTGACCTGAGGGCTACCCGAGCGGCCGGCGGACGGCCAGCAGCGCGATGTCGTCGGCCGGGTGCTCGGTGTCCAGGGTCGCCATGACGGTCGCCGTCACGGTGTCGACCGGGGCCAGCGGAACGGCCTCGGTCAGCCGGGCCACACCGGTGTCGAACAGCTCCCCGCGCCGCTCGACGAGGCCGTCGGTGTACGCGACCAGGACCGAGCCGGGTGGGAAGTCGAACGTCGTGCTGTGCCGCCGCTGCTGCTGGCGGCCGGCGCCGAGCGGCGGATCGATGTGCGCCGCCACCACCGTGTTCGGGCAGCCGGGCCCGGCCAGGACGGGACGCGGGTGGCCCGCCACCGAGACGCACAGCGTTCCCCGGTCGGGCGAGATCATCGCGTACAGGGCCGTGGTCAGGCTGCCGGCCTCGAAGTGGACCACCTTCCGGTCGAGCAGGGTGAGCGCCTCCGCCGGGTCGTCGCAGACCAGCGCGTAGGCGCGCAGCGCGCTGCGTACCCGGCCCATCACGACGGCGGACTGGAGCCCGTGCCCGGAGACGTCGCCGACGACGACACCCACCCAGCCGGAGGGCAGGGTGAAGACGTCGTACCAGTCGCCGCCGACACCGGAGGCGTGGCCCGGGACGTACCGGCCGGCCAGCTCCAGGCCGGGCAGGTGGGGCAGCTCGGTGGGGATGAGGCTGCGCTGCAGCGCCAGGGCGGCGGCCTGGTCCAGCGTGTTCTCGCGGGCGCGGCTGGCCAGACTGACCCGGTCGGCGACCAGTTCGAGCAGGCGGACGTCGTCGAGGTCGAACCGCCGGGGCGTCAGGGTGCCCACGTGCAGGACCCCGACGAGCTCGCCCCGGGCCAGGATCGGCACGCCCAGCAGGGACTGCACGCCGGTCTCCAGCAGGATCGGGTTGACCACGTTGTCGGAGGTGACGGTCTGGAGGATCACCGGCTGCCGGGTGAGCGCGACCTGACCGGCGAACCCGCGCCCGACGGAGACCCGGAAACCCTGCCGGACCTCCTCCTCCAGCCCCCGGGCGGCGGTGGCCACCAGCTGCTGGGCACGGACGTCGAGCAGGAGGATCGCTGCCGTGTCGACCTGGAGCAGGTCCCGCACCCGGTCGAGCAGCTCGTCGAAGAGGTCGGCGACATCGAGTCGGGACAGCGTGGCATCGGTCACCGCCTCGATACGGCGCAACCGCTGCTCGTCCCGCATGACCTCCGCCCGGACCACGCCACGATCCTAGTTGCGCCCCCGCAAATTCCGCTCCTGCCAGCCTGCGGAACAGGCGTCCCAGGAGGTGGGCGGAACCGGACAACCGGACCGCGCGGTGACCCTCGGCTCACCGAGGTAGGTCTTGCCAGGGTCCATGCCCCGGGCGAAGTAGCGCACCCGGTAGGTCACCGACTCGCGTCTGGTCCCGCCCCGTGACGATCAAGTGGCGTTAGGAGTGCGATGGAGACGGCGAGGGCGCCGATGAGGCCACTACCTGTAGAACCCGTTGCCGGAGCTCCTCCTGTGCCGAGGGCCAGGGATGGGAGAAGGCGGCCGCTTCCAGCGATCTGGGAAAGATCCGCCGGACGCTGTCCGGGTTTCCTTCACCGTCCTCCGGTGCCTCGTACGTGACGGGTGGCCCCAGGTGCAAGGCGATCGGCATCCCCAGCCCGGAAAGGTCCCTGAGGTCGAGACCGGCCGGCCCCCTGGCGATATCTGCGGGCCTCAGCCACAGGCAGTTCACCCACGTGTAGATGGTGCGGACCTCGTCCACCGTGTCGGCCCCATCCGGCGCCACCCCAAACACCGACGCCACGCAAACAGGGCGCGGCCCCGGTTCGCGGGTGACCTCAGTCCGGAAGGTTGGGTCGCGTTCGAGCACCTCGACGACCCGCGTGGCGAGCCGGTCGCGCAACGGTCCAGGCGGCAGCTTCCGCCCGTCACGCCCGGACATCGACCACACGACGAAGACGCCCGCCGCCGCGACGAGCAGCAGCGCCGACACCAGCACCGGCCATCGACGCATGGGCGAGCCTCTCTGTCCAGTTCACGCGAGCCACCGTGGGGGGTTGGTACGAGGACCTTATCGAGGAGACCGAGGGCGAGTTCGACAGCTTGATCGTGACGGTTCCGTGCTGCGAGACGGCAGTCGCGCTGGACACCCTGAAGTTCGACTGGCCCAGCGGCTTTGCTCGCTTCGAGATTGCAGTCGCCAACCCGGCTCGCGCGGAGTACGAGTTCACCCCCGACGAGATCGGCGCGGTCGAGGCCATCCTGGGTCACCCACTCAGGCAGGTCGTCTCGCACATCTAGCTGACGGGCTGCCTACAGTCCGCGCCAGGTTCACGAGCGGCCCGGTTGGCACGGTCGAACCAGCTCCGGGCAAGCTCCGTCGTCGCTCCACCGTCACAACAGGTAGCCAACGCTAAGGGCTGTGTGTCACCCATCAAGTGACGCCACCGTGTAACGCATCAAGCGGAGCACGACAGCCGGCTGCCGGCGAGGCGGTTCAAAAAAGCAGGTCAGCCACCATGTGACGGCGGCTGACCTGGTGGGCGACGGACGAGTCGACCTGTACGCCGGATTCTGTCACCGGCACGCCCCGAAGGGCGGCCGGCGGCGGCCATCCATCTCGGCCTACCGTCGCCGGCAGGCTCCAGCGGCCTACCCGCAGACATCGGGCGGGCCGCCCTCAAGCGTCTGCGCGAACCGTCATCTTGCGGTGACGGCTCTTTCTTGGCCTTGCTCCGGGTGGGGTTTACCGAGCCATCCCGGTCACCCGGGATGCTGGTGGGCTCTTACCCCACCGTTTCACCCTTACCGTCCCGTTTAGGGAGCGGCGGTCTGTTTTCTGTGGCACTGTCCCGCGGGTCACCCCGGGTTGCCGTTAGCAACCACCCTGCCCTGTGGAGTCCGGACGTTCCTCGGCGACGGGCCACAGCCCGTCGACGCGACCGCCCGGTCGACTCGTCCGTCGCGCTCTCCATCCTAACGACGAGCGACCCGCCCCCATTTCCACCCCGCGACCCGCGTCCTTCCGGCGTTGATCAAGAGGTTCGCGTCGCGGGGAGGCCGGATCCCGACGCAAACTTCTTGATCAACCAGGCGAAGGCGCGCGGGGGCCGGGGGCGGGGGTTCTGCGGGGGCCGGGTGGGCGGGCTAGCCTGCGGGATCATGGAGCTCTCCGACGTCGCGCTGCTGATTGCCGCCGGTCTCGCCGCGGGCACGGTGAACGCGGTGGCCGGGGGCGGCTCGCTGATCACCTTCCCGGCCCTGATCGCGATCGGCCTGCCCCCGGTGCCCGCCAACGTCAGCAACTCGGTGTCGGTATTCCCCGGTTACGTGGCAAGCGTGGCGGGCAGCCGGATGGACCTGCCCCGTGGGCGGGCGCTCTGGCCGCTGCTGCCCACCGCGGTGGCCGGCACGGTCGTCGGTTGCGTGCTGCTGCTGGCGACCCCGGCACGCGCGTTCGAACTGGTGGTGCCGTTCCTGGTGCTGGGCGCGACCGCGGTGCTGGCCTTCCAGGACCCGCTGCGCCGGCTGGTCGGCCATCCGGCCGACCTCGCCCCGCGCCGCCGTACCGTCACCGTGCAGGCCATGGTGGCGCTGGGCACGGTGTACGGCGGTTACTTCGGCGCGGCCCTCGGGGTGATGCTGGTGGCCGGCCTGGCCCTGGTGCTGGACACCACGCTGGCCCGGGTGTCGGCGATCAAGAACCTGCTCTCGGCCGTGGTGGGGCTGACCACGCTCGTGGTGTTCGCGCTGTTCGGCCCGGTCGACTGGGCCGCGGTCGCGGTGGTGGCGCCGGCCACCCTGGTCGGCGGGTACGTGGGCGCCCGGCTGGTCCGCCGGCTCCCGCCGGTGGTGCTGAAGACCCTCATCGTGGTCTTCGGCACCGTGATCGGTCTCTACCTGCTCTACCGCGCCCTGGGCTGACCGACCGTGGGAGGGGCCCCGGCGAGGGGCCCCTCCGCGGGATCAGTACGCCTCGCCGACCGGCTCCTCCGGCGCGTGCTCGTTGCGGCGGGCGGCGGAGTTCCAGCGGGACCAGAGCACCCGCTCGCCGTAGCCGGCGGCCATCACGTGCGCGAAGGCGAGGTAGACCAGCACGCCGACGGCGAGCACCCCGAAGCCGACCCAGAACGGCAGGGCCAGGCCGTGCTCGGCGAGCTTGCCGGAGATGATCGGGGCCGGCGCGGCGGCGCCCCAGCGGACCAGGTTGAACGCGCCCGTGGCGACCCGGCGGTCGTGGGAGCCGAGGCCCAGGGCCAGGTCGGTGAGGTTGGCGTTGGCCAGGCCCATGAACAGGCCGGCGAGCACCAGCACCACCAGCGACATGGCGGTCCCGGTGGAGGTCGCGAAGAGCACCATGCAGACCAGCAGGCCGGCGATGGCGACGCCGACGGTCTGCACGGCGCCGATCCGGTGCGCCAGCCGGTGGCCGACCAGCAGGATGCCGGCGGCCAGGCCGAGGCCCCAGCCGGTGAAGGCCAGGCCCAGCGGGATGACGTCGAGGTGCAGGTAGAGCGGCGTGTAGCCGAGCACCACGAAGAACACGAAGTTGTAGGCGGCGGTGACCACGCAGAGGGTGACGAACGCCGGCTTGCGGTAGGTGGCGAAGATCGCGCCGAGGCGTACCGGGGGCTGCTTGTGGGCCGGTTCGCGGAGCTTGCGCGACGCGACGGCCAGCGCCAGCACCATGAACACGCCGCAGACGAAGAAGGGCAGCCGCCAGCTCACCTCGCCGAGCAGGCCGCCGATCAGCGGGCCGACGGCGAAGCCGAGACCGAGCGCGGTCTCGAAGAGGCCGACCACCCACTCCCGGTCGTTGGCGAGGTTGACCAGCACCACCATGGCGGTGGCGAAGAACATCGCGTTGCCCAGACCCCAGACGCCGCGCAGCACGGAGAGCTGCACGATGTCGTTGCTGAACGACGCGAGGATGGCCGCCACGCCGACCACCGAGACGCCGGTGACGAGCACCGGCTTGAAGCCGAACCTCCCGCTGGCCAGGGTCGCCGGGATCATGCCGACCGCCATCACCGCGATGTACGCGGTGAACAGCAGCTCGACCTGCCAGGCGGTGACCCCGATGGCCTCGCCGATGGCGGGCAGGATCGGGTCCACCACGGCGATGCCGGCGATGGCGAGGAAGGCCACCAGGGTGGTGGCGTAGATGGCACTGCGGTTGGGTTCGGATCGCCGATCCACTCCGCGCCTCCAGACAGATAGCTGTATCTTACAGGTAATTCTGTTGTATCATACAGCTATGAGGGACGACCACACGACGGGAACCGACCCGGACGCCGCCACGCTCGGCCGGATCGAGACCGAGATCGCGCTGCTCATGCGCCTCGGCGAGGCGACCCGCCGGGCCACGGGCACCGCCGAGCACCGGGTGCTGGACCGAGCGGCGTACGTGATCCTGCGGCACCTGGACAAGGCCGGCCCGCAGAACGTCTCGGCGCTGGCCGCCCGGCTGAACCTGGACGGCTCCACGGTCACCCGGCAGGTCTCCGCGATGCAGCGGGACGGGCTGATCGCGCGTACCCCCGACCCGGCCGACGGGCGCGGCACGGTGATCTCACCGACCCCGGCCGGCCTCCAGCGGATGGCCGCGGTACGGGCCGCGCGCACCCGGCTCTACGGCGACATCCTGGCCGACTGGACCGGCGACGACCGGGACACCCTCGCGAACCTGCTGCACCGCCTCAACGAGGCCCTGGACGCGCGCAACCGGCGCAGGTGACGGCAGGGGCCCCGGTCGACGCCAGGCGTCGGCCGGGGCCCCGCTCCTCAGGTCAGGCGACCGGCTCGCGAGCAGATTCGGCGTCGCGGTCCGGGCCGGGGGTGACCCGCGGGTCGCCCTCGTCGGCGAAGTAGTCGTCCGGAGTGGTGCCGTCCACCCCGTCGGCCACCTTCGCGGCCCGCAGCACCACTGTGAGCAGCGCGGCCACCGCCAGGTTGACAAGCACCGCCACGATGCCCACGTAGATCGTCTTCTTGGTGTCGAAGCCGAACTCGGAGAGCGGGAAGGCCGAGCCGGCGAAGTGCTTCTTGCCGGTCGTCGGGTTCCCGACCTGGTAGAGCATCCACATGCCGAGCCCCATGCCGGCCACCCAGCCGGCGATCAGGGCGCCGCGGTGGAACCAGCGGGTGTAGAGGCCCAGCGCCACCGCCGGCAGCGTCTGGAGGATGATCACGCCGCCGATGAGCTGGAGGTCGATGGAGAACTGCGGGTCGAGGAAGACGATGCAGGCCACCGCCCCGACCTTCACCACCAGCGAGGTGATCTTCGAGACGTTCGCCTCCTGCGCCGGGCTGGCGTCCCGCTTCAGGTACTCCTTGTAGATGTTGCGGGTGAACAGGTTCGCCGCCGCGATCGACATGATCGCCGCGGGCACCAGCGCGCCGATGCCGATGGCCGCGTACGCCACACCCGCGAACCAGTCCGGGAACTGGCTGTCGAAGAGCAGCGGCACCACCGTGTTGCCGTCCACGCTGCCGGCCTTGGCGCCGGGCAGCGGCTTCACGTTGGCCGCGATGGCCATGTAGCCGAGCAGCGCGATCAGCCCGAGCAGCAGGCTGTACGCCGGCAGCGCGGACATGTTCCGCTTGATCACGTCCCGGTTCCGGCTGGCCAGCACGCCGGTGATGCTGTGCGGGTAGAGGAAGAGCGCCAGCGCCGAGCCGAACGCCAGGGTGACGTACTGGAGCTGGTTGTTGGCGTTGAGCAGGATGCCGTCGCCGGGAGCGGGTGACGCCTTGAACTTCGCGTCGGCCGCGTCGAAGATGTCGCCCCAGCCGCCCAGCTTGTACGGCAGGTAGATGACCGCCACCAGGATCACGATGTAGATCAGCGAGTCCTTGACGAAGGCGATCAGCGCCGGCGCGCGCAGCCCGGACTGGTAGGTGTAGGCCGCCAGGATGGCGAAGGCGATGATGATCGGCAGGTGCCGGGCCAGCGCGCTGTCCCCGGTCACACCCATCGTCTTGAGCACCGCCTCGATGCCGACCAGCTGGAGGGCGATGTACGGCATGGTCGCCACGATGCCGGTGACCGCCACCAGCAGCGCCAGGATCGGCGAGTCGAACCGGTTGCGGACGAAGTCCGCCGGCGTGACGAAGCCGTGCCGGTGGGACACCGACCAGAGCCGGCACAGCACCAGGAAGACCAGCGGGTAGATGACGATCGTGTACGGCACGGCGAAGAAGCCCGCCGCCCCGGCCCCGAAGATCAGCGCCGGCACCGCCACGAAGGTGTACGCGGTGTAGAGGTCACCGCCGACCAGGAACCAGGTGATCCAGCCGCCGAAGCTGCGCCCGCCCAGCCCCCACTCGTCCAGGTGCGCCATGTCGCGTGGCGCCCGCCACCGGGCCGCCACGAAGCCCATGGCGCTGACCAGCAGGAAGAGGAGGCTGAAGACGATGATCTCGGTGAGGTGGTCGCGCCACATCAGCGGTCACCCCGCTTCTTCGTCATCTGGTAGACCAGCGTGGTGGTCCCCACGCCGAGCAGGATCCAGGCCAGTTGCAGCCAGTAGAAACGCGGGAACCCGAACAGCCGGGGCGAGTCGGCGTTGAAGAAGGCCGGGATCAGCGGCACCACGATCGGTATGAAGAGCAACCAGTTCCAGGGACTGTGGTCCTTCGCCCTGGATCGCGCCGGTGTCGGCGCCTCCGGTTCTGGTGAGGCCATGTGACACACCTCCGGGAAGTCGTAACCTGCCATGTGACGGCCGGAGGCTACGACCCTGTGAACGCGGTCACGTTCTCCCGGAGGACGGCGATGCGCCGAGCGGCCGCCCGCGTGCGCCGAACGGCCGGTGGCGGCCGGTCGGTCAGAGGTCGGACAGGTGGGCGGTGTCGTTGACCGAGCGGACCGCGACGCCGCCGTCCGGGTACAGGTCGAGCACCGAGACGCCCGCGGTGTCCAGGTAGAGCCGGTGCAGGAAGGCGTCGCCGGCCGCGAGGGCGTCGCGCAGCACCAGCTTGATCGGCGACACGTGGGAGACCACCACGACGGTCTCCCCCGGGTACGCCTTCCGCAGGCGGTCGACCGCCCGGCCGGTCCGCTCGGCGACGGCGGCGAACGACTCGCCCTCCGGCGGGGCGACGCTCGTGGAGGCCAGCCAGGCGTCCAGTTCGCCGGCCCAGCCGTCGCGCACCTCGGCGAAGGTGCGCCCCTCCCAGACCCCGAAGTCGCACTCGATGAGGTCGTCGTCGGGGCGTACCGGCGGGTTGCCGACAAGCGCGGCGATCGCCTCGGCGGTGGCCGCGCACCGGGACAGCGGGGAGGTGACCACGGCCGCGACCGACGGCGCGAGGGCGGCCACCCGGGCGGCGGTGGCCCGGGCCTGCGCCCGGCCCCGGTCGGTCAGCGGCACGTCACCGCGGCCGGAGTAGCGCTTCTGCACGGTCCGCTCGGTCTCGCCGTGCCGGACCAGGATGAGCCGGGTGGCCTCCTCGGTCGCGCGCGGCTCCCAGGAGGCCGGCGTGGTGGCCGGGTCGGTGCCGGTGGCCCGGCCGGTGGCGGCGCGCGCGGCCACCTCTCGCACGGCCGGCTCGGGGACCGCGACCTCGCGCGGCGGCTGCACCACGGGCCCGGTCGGCGCCAGGCCCGCCGCGGCGTCCATCGCCGCGTTGGCCAGCGCGTCGGCGTGCTTGTTGCGCTCCCGGGGCACCCAGCTGAACCGTACGCTGGCGAACCGGCCGACCAGCCCGGCGGCCTGCGCGGCGAGCGGCCGCAGCCCCGGGTTCTTGATCTGCCAGCGGCCGCACATCTGCTCGACCACCAGCTTGGAGTCCATCCGCGCCTCGACCTCGGCCGCGCCCAGTTTGGCGGCGGCCTCCAGCCCGGCGATCAGGCCCCGGTACTCGGCCACGTTGTTGGTGGCCGTGCCGATCGACTCGGCGCGCTCGGCCAGCACCTCACCGGTCGCCGGGTCCCGGACCACCGCGCCGTAGCCGGCCGGCCCCGGGTTGCCCCGGGACCCGCCGTCGGCCTCCACCACGACCGCGCGAACCGCCACGGCGGCTACAGCCCCGACTCGTTGGTCCGGACCATGATCCGCCGGCACTCCTCGCAGCGGACCACGTCGTCCGGATCGGCCTTGCGGATGCGTGCCAGATCGGCGCCGGAGAGCTCCAGCCGGCAGCCACCGCACCGGCCGCCGGTGAGCAGCGCCGCGCCGAGCCCGGTGTCCGTCCGGATCTTCTCGTAGAGGGCGACCAGGTCGGCCGGGAGGTCGCCGGCGAGCGGCTGGCGGGAGCCGCGCTTGAACTCCTCCTCCTTGGCGATCTCGGCGAGGCTGTCGTCGCGGCGCTGCTCGGCCGCGGCGCGCCGGTCCCGGGCCTCGGCGATCCGCCGCTCGACGCCGTCGAGCACGCCCTGTGCGGTCTCCCGCTGCTCCATGAGCTCCAGCTCGGCGTCCTCCAGGTCGCTCTGCCGGCGGTTCAGCGAGGCCAGCTCGTGCTGGAGCGCCTCCAGCTCGCGGGCCGGGCCGCTGCCCGCGGCCAGCCGGGCCTCGTCCTTGCTCTTGCGGGCCCGGACCTGCTCGACGTCCTTCTCCATCCGGGCGATGTCCCGGTCCAGGTCGTCCACGGCCACCTGGGCGCGGACCCGCTCGTCCTCAAGGGCGGAGAGCTCACGCGCCAGGGCCTCCAGCTCGGCCAGCTCCGGCAGCGTCCGGCGGCGGTGGGCGAGCTGGGCGAGCGCGGTGTCGATCGCCTGCAGGTCGAGCAGGCGGCGCTGCACCTTCGGGTCAGCCTTCACGGTCGGGGCTCCTTGTCGTCCGGTCGGGGCGCGGCGGCGTGCACGGTCCACGGGTCGGTGTCCAGGTCGGACACCACGGTCTCGACGCCCAGCTCGTCCCGCAGCCGGGCGGCCAGGTCGTCCAGCCAGGGTCGCTCGGTCGCCCAGTGGGCGGCGTCCAGCAGGGCCGGCCCGCCGGCGGCGAGGTGCTCGCCGGCGGGGTGGTGGCGCAGGTCGGCGGTGAGGAACGCGTCCACCCCGGCCGCGGTCGCCTCGGCGAGGAAGCTGTCCCCCGAGCCACCGCTGACGGCGAGGGTACGAACCATACGCCCGGGATCCCCGGCGGCGCGAACTCCCCAGGCGGTGACGGGGAGCACGGCGGCGGCGTGCCGGGTCAGCTCGGCAAGCGTCAGCGGGGCGGGCAGCTCGCCGATCCGGCCGATGCCCCGGCCGGGGCCGTCGGCGGGCGAGCCGGGGCGGGGCGGGTGCAGCGGGCGCAGCCCGGTCAGCCCGAACCGGGCGGCCAGGGCGTCGGACACCCCGGGGTCGGCCACGTCGGCGTTGGTGTGCGCCACGTACAGGGCCACGTCCGCCTTGATCAACCGGTGCACGATCCGGCCCTTGTACGTGGTGGCGGCCACCGACGAGACCCCGCGCAGCAGCAGCGGGTGGTGGGCGACGATCATGTCGGCCCCGGCGGCGAGCGCCTCCTCGACCGTCTCCGGGACCACGTCGACCGCGCAGGCGACCCGCCGGACCGGGTTCGCGGGCTCACCGAGCACCAGGCCGACCCGGTCCCACTCCTCGGCCCAGGCCGGCGGGTAGCGGCGGTCCAGCGCGGCCACCACGTCGGCGACGGTGGGCGGCGATCCGGTTGTGCTCACGGCCGGCCAGCTTACCGGCGTCGGGGCGCCGCTCGGGCCGGCTGGCCCGGACCGGGCCGGGCTGGCGGGACCGGACCGGGCCGGCGGGGGCGGTTCCCGCCGGGCCGGTCCGGAGGCGGTCAGCCGACCGGGGCGACCGGCCGCGGCACGCCGCGCAGGGCGGCCAGGCCGGCTCCCCACGGGAAGGCGTCCAGGTGCCGCTCGCCGGTGCCGGGCGGGTGCAGCGGCACGACGTGGTCGCCGAAGACCACCCGGACCCCCCACTCGCGCAGCCGGGCCAGGCTGGCCCGGAACGCCGGGTGCGCGGCCATCGCCACGTTGGTGTACGGCACGGCGGCGATCGGCACGCCCAGCCCCTGTCCCTCGACGAGCAGGCCGAGGGCGAGGGTGTCGGCGATGCCGACCGCCCACTTGTTGACGGTGTTGACCGTCGCCGGGCAGACCAGCATGGCGTCCGCCGGCGGCAGCACGTCCGGGTCGCCCGGGTTCTTGTAGTGGGTGCGGACCGGGTGACCGGTCTGCCGGGCCAGGGCCGTCCGGTCGACGAACTTCGCGCCGTCCGGCGTGGTGACCACGCAGACCTGCCAGCCCTCCTGCTGGGCGAGGTCGACCAGCCGGCCGACGTGACGGGCCAGCGGCGAACCGCAGGCGATGACGTAGAGCACCCGACGGTGCCCGTTGCTGGTGTGCGGACCGCTCATCCGATCGGCCGCGCGCTCATACTCCGACTCCCATGTGCTCAGCCAACTCCGCGATCGGCGAAGGCGGCGCACCCCGTGTGCGACGGAGCACGTCCGACATCACCTCGTGGGCGATGGGCCGGCAACGGATCTCGGAGGGCGCGAGCCGGTCGCCGCGGAGCAGCATGTCCCCGGCGTTCGCGACGTCGCCGATCTGGGCGAAGCCACGGGCGATGTCCAGCAGGTGGTGCGCGCGCCGCTCGGGCAGCAGCGCGTTGAACGCCGGCTCGGCGAGGCGGTGGTGGGTCTCCACGGCCCGGCCGCCGTCGCCCAGTTCGACGGCCGCGGCGGCCCGGTGCAGCTCCAGGTTGGTCGGGCCGAACGAGGTCCAGTAGTGGTTGTGGTCCCCGCCGAGCAGGGTGGCCGCCTCGGCGGCCCCGGTCAGCAGGTCGTCCACGGTCGCCGAGTCGCCGATCCGGGCGGCGGCCATCGCGCCCTGGAGCAGCAGCATGCCGTAGACGGAGAGGCGTTCCGGCCGGACGTCGTTCTCGCCGCCGGGGGCGAGCCGGTTGGCGATCCGCACGTTGAGTTCGAGCGCGGGGCGGGGGCGGCCCATCGCGACGAGGGCGTTGCAGACCCGGGTGGTGGCGATGCCGGCGAGCAGGGGGTCGTCGGCCCGCTGGGCGACCGCCATCGAGCGGTCGGCGGCCAGCCAGGCCAGGTCGCACTCGCCGAGCTTGCGCAGCACCGAGGAGGCGATCTGGTAGACCTGCCCGAGCAGGTGGGCGGCCTCCCGGGCCTGGTCGCCGCCGTAGCCGGCGTCGGCGGCCTGGGCGTCGCGCAGCAGCTTGGGCAGGGCGCGGGTGAGCATGCCGTAGCGGCCGTACTGGTAGGTGAGCCAGGCGTGGTTGACCGCCTTGCGCATGTCGGTCAGCGGCGGGGGGTAGGGCGCCGCGTCGAAGTACGCGCTCATCGAGTCGTAGCGCTCCAGCGCCGCCCGGATCTCCTCGACCTCGACCTGGTCGATGCAGTTGAGGGCGTCGGTACGCCGCTCCGGGTCCTTGCCGAGGAGCAGTTGCACGTCGACCTGGAGGATGTCGGCGATCTCGTAGACGACGGAGAATTTGTCCAGCCGCCGGACACCACGCTCCACCTTGTCCACCCAGCTCTTGGACTTGCCGAGCCGGTCGGCGAAGACCTGTTGGGACATCTTGCGCCGGCTCCGCCAGTACGCCACCCGCCGGCCTATGGGTAGCTCGTCCATCTCGCCATCCCTCCCCCTGCCCGCGTCCGGCTGATCCCCCCGGTCGACCAATCGCGACGGTCCTTCGGTTTTCAGGTTTTCGCTGGTCGCACACTCTGTACGTCGGCCGTACGGCCAGTTCTCGTAGTTTTCGTGCAAGTTGCATCAGCCGTTCGTCAGCTCAACGAGTGTGGGTTACGGCAGTGACGGCCTTCGAGATGTGGCGTGTGGACAGTCCGGGTGGGGCGAGAAGGGGTGGCACACATGTGGGGGAATGTCGGACCGCGCGTGGCTCACCTGTCGCCGCTGGAACGGGTCCGGCTGCGCCGGGTCGCCGTCCGGTACGCCGCGCACGGCTGGGAGGTGACCCCCGGCGCGTGCCTGGCCAACAGCCGCTTCGTCTGCGGCCGGGCCGGCTGCCCCACTGTCGGCTGCCATCCCGCCCTGGAGAACTGGGAGCACGCGGCGAGCGCCGACCCGGCCCGGGTGGCCACCTGGTGGCGCAGCCGCCCGCACGGGGTGCTGCTGCCCACCGGGCGCGCGTTCGACGTGCTGGAGGTCGCGGCGGACCTGGGCCGGCACGTGCTGGACACGGTCGCCACCCATCCGGCCGGCGCCGGCGTACGCGGTCCGGTGCTGGTCACCCCCACCGGCCGCTGGATGTTCCTGGTCCGCCCCGGCGACCCGCTGCGGCCGGAGCTGGAGCACTGCTTCCACGTGGTCCGGCACGGTCCCGGCTCGTGGATCCCGGCCCCGCCGACCCGGCTGCCCGAGGGGACGGTGCGCTGGGCGGTCGCCCCCGAGCAGGCGCGCTGGCGGCTGCCCGACTCGTACCTGGTGCAGAACGCGCTGATCGCGGCGTTACGGGCGGCCGGGATCACGCTCGCCGCCGATCTGCTCCCCGGCCAGCTCCCCCTCCCCCGGCGCGGCTGCTGACCGACGGCTCCCGGACAGCGACCTGACCGGCGTCGCACTCGTTGTGCCTGGTGAGGGCGCACGCGCGCCAGAGCGGGGGTTGACGATGTCCGAGGACGACGCGGCCCGCCACAGCGGCGGTACCGAGCCACCGCGGCACCGGCGCCGCCCGTACCGCTGGGTGTTCACCCGCCCGTGGGGCACCCGGCCCCGCGGCTCGCGCCCCCGGGGCTCCCGCCCCGCCACCACCCACCGTCCGCTCCGCTGACCCCCGTCGCCCCGGCTCAGGTCGTCACCGGCAGGGCCCGGGAGCGCAGGAGGCGGGCGTCCTCCGTCACGACCGCGTGGCGCCAGGGCGCGGGGAGGCCGTCCAGCCAGGCGATGCCGGGCTCGCCCATGGCGACGGCGGCCGTGGCGTACGCGTCGGCGACCCCGAGGTCGGGGCCCACCACGGTGACCGAGCGCAGGCCGACGGCCGGGGCGCCCCGGCGCGGGTCGACGACGTGGTGGCCGCGCTCGTACACCCCGGAGGTGGCGACCGCCAGGTCGGTGCCGGTCAGCACCAGGCAGGTGGCGGCCGGGTCCCAGGGGTGCCGGACGCCGATCCGCCACGGGTCGCCGGTGGCCGTGTGACCGCGTACCCGGACGTCGCCGCCGGCGTTCACGCAGTGGTTCGGGGCGCCGGCCGCGACGAGCCGGTCCGAGGCGACCTGCGCCGCCCAGCCCTTGACGTAGCCGGACGGGTCCAGCCGCCCGGTGGCGTACGCGTCGAAGAATCCGTCGGTCCCGGTCCACAGGTCGGCGCAGCGCTCCAGCACCGCCCGCACGTCGGCCGACGCCTCGGCGAGCCGCAGCTCGCCCCGGTCCAGGCGGCACACCTCGCTGTCCGCCCGGTAGGTGCTGAACCGGGCGTCCACCTCGCGCAGCCAGGCGAAGGTCCGCTCGGCCAGCTCGTGCAGGGTGGCGGCGGGCAGGTCGTCGGCCAGGTCGAGGCTGATGGCCGTACCCATGATCTGCTCGACCCGGCGCAGGCCGGGACGGCGAGCGGCCGCCGGCTTCATGCCTTGTCGATCGCGGCCTGGAGCGACTGCTTGTAGGCCGTGCTGGTGTAGGTGGCACCGGAGACGGCGCTCAGGTTGGCGCTCTGCTTGGCGACCACCTCGCCCGAGCTGCCGCTGTAACGGGCCTGCACGTCGTCGCTGCGCAGCCCGGACTGCCCGTCCAGCGGCATGCCGAGGCCGGTGGCGTCGACGATCCGGCTCCCGCTCAGCGTGATCCGCACCTGGAGCGAGCCGTACTTGTAGGTGACCACCGGCCCGGTGACCGTCCGGGTGGTGACCTTCGGCGCGCTCGTGGTGGTCCGCGGCGCGGCGGTGGTGGCCCTGGTGGTGGCGCTGCTGGTCCGGGCGCCGGGGGTGCGGCTGGCGCCGGCCCTGACGCTCGGCTTCACCGTCGCGCCGGGCCGGGCGGAGGGGGTGACGCCGCCGGGCGTCGACTCGGGGGCCGCCGAGCCGCCCGGGACGGCGGGGGCCTCGGCGACCGGCCGGTCCTGGGCGGCCTGGCTCGTGCCGGGGGTGCCCTTGAGCACCACCAGCGCGGTGGTGCTGGCGGCCAGGCCGGTGATCGCGAGGAGCGCGCGACGCATGGACGGGGCCTCTCTACAGCTCGAAGGTCGCGAGGTGGATCTGCCGGCGCGGCACCCCGGCCCGGCGCAGCACCCGGACCGCCTCGTCGACCAGGCCGCCCGGGCCGCACAGGTAGACGTCGCGGCGGGTCAGGTCGGGCACCAGCCGGCGCAGCCCCTCCGGGCTCATCACCTGCCGCGGGCCGGGGTCGTCGCGGGAGCCGATCACGTACCAGACCGAGGTGCGCCGGGCCTGGGCCAGCCAGTCCAGCTCGTTGTGCAGCAGCACGTCGGCGGGGGTGCGGGCGCGGTAGATCAGGGCCGCGCCGGGCGGCAACTCCTCCAGCATGGCCCGCAGCGGGGCGATGCCGCTGCCGCCGGCGATCAGCAGGGCCCGCTCGCGGGTCCGGTGCGCCGCCGTGAAGGTCCCGGAGGGCCCCTCCGCCCAGACCCGGGTGCCCGGGTGGAGATCACGCAGCTCGGCGGTGTGCCCGCCGACGACCTTCACGGTGAGCCGCAGCCAGCGACCGTTGCCCGCCGCGGAGAGCGAGAACGGGTGCGACTGCCACCAGCAGCCGGGGTTGAGGAAGCGCCAGCGGAAGTACTGGCCGCCGAGCAGGTCGATCTGGTTGAGCCGGTGCCCGGTCAGGTAGATCGAGATGGTGTCCGGGCTCTCCGCGACCACGTCGGCGACGCGCAGCCGGTGCCGCAGGTTGAAGCGCAGCGGGGCGATGAGCCGGCCCCACACCAGCGCGGCCACCACCAGCAGGTACGCGGCGATCCAGCCGGTGCGCACCGGGCCGGGCTCGTAGAGCTGGGCGCCGTTGCTGAACTGGTGCCCGTAGCCGAGCAGCAGGGCGAGGTAGCTGGTCAGGTGCAGGTGGTGCCAGAGCTCGTAGGGCAGCCGGCGGCGGACGCCCCGGACCGCGGTGACGCCGACCGCCACCATGATGCCGGCGGCCACGAAGGCGGAGACCATGTCCTCGTAGTGGGTCAGCAGGGAGCCGACCTGGCCGAGGATCGAGTTCTTCTCCATCCGGGCGTAGCCGACCACCAGCAGCGCCAGGTGGGCGAGGACCGCCACCAGCAGGGTGGCGCCGACGTCCCGGTGCGCCCGGGAGATCCGCTCGCCGCCCAGCCAGCGTTCCAGCACGCCGAGCCGGCTCATCATGAGCACCTGGACGAGCAGCAGGTAGCCGGCGACCAGGCCGGTGATCCGGCCGGCCGCGGTGAGCACGTCCGTGGTGTCGGCCAGCGAGCCGGGCGGGGTGGCCAGCCACCAGGGCAGCACAGCGGCGACCAGGCCGAGCCAGAAGGCCCCGTTCAGCGCCCGCCGCCCGCCGGGCCCCCGGCGCGGCCGGCCCGGGGGTACGGGGGCAGCCGGACGGCCGCCGTACGGGGCGGAAGGCCCGGTACGGCGGCCGGCGGCGTAGGTGTCCTGATATGTCACGCGTACAGCTTCATGGGGGCGTATTTCTGCCGGGGGAAGACCTTGTCCACCTGCGCGGTCGTCAGTCCGAACCGACCCTGCGCGACCGACCCGTAGACGTTGAACATGTTGTTGTACTCGGGTACGTCTCCGCTGTCCAGATCGTTCAACCCGTTCCACGTGCCGAGGAGCGAGCCGGCGAGCTTGCGGCCGGACAGGATGGTGACCACCCCGCCGTGCCCGTGGTCGGTGCCGCCCTGGTTCGAGGCGACCCGCCGGCCGAACTCGCTGGACACCATGACCGTCACGTCGGCGGCCCGGTCGCCGAGGTCGGTGAAGAACGCCGCCATCGCGTTGGCCAGCTCGTTGAGCCGCCGCCAGAGCTGGCCGCCCTCGCGGGTGCCCTGGTTCTCGTGGGTGTCGTAGCCGCCCATGCCGACGGTCGCCACCCGGACGTTCGCGCCGCCCTTGATGAGCTGGGCGAGCTGCTGGAAGGCGTAGCCGACGCCCTCGTACTTCACCCCGGCGGCGGCCGCGTACGGCTTCGCGGCGAGCTTCTGCGCGGTGGCCAGCGCGCCCATCCCCTCGATCACCGCCTCCTCCACCGGGTGGTTGATCCCGGTGAAGAGGCCGCGGATCGCCTTCTCGGTCGCGGCGCGGTACCGGTCGTCGCCGTTGAGCCGCAGCTCACCGACGTTGTTGAGGGAGATGGCGCCGTTCACGCCGACCAGCGAGCGGGGCAGCGTGCTGCCGATGCCGACGCTGCGGAACGCGGTGCCCTTGCCGAGGGTGTCCACCAGGCTGTCCAGCCAGCCCCGGCCGCCGGTCTCGCCGGGCAGGCCACCCAGGTTGCAGGCGTCGGCGGCCTGGAAGTGGCTGCGGGACAGCCGCGGGTCGGAGACCGCCGGCACGAAGCCGAGCTGGCCGGCCTTGAGCCACTGCTCCAGCGGGGCGAACGCGCTGGTCAGCTTGAAGCCGCGGCCGAGGGCCAGCGAGTCGTTGCCGAGCAGCAGGTCGGGGCGCGTCCTGCTGAGCACCGGGTCGTCGGCCGGGGCGACCAGGCTCAGCCCGTCCAGCCCGCCGTAGAGGAAGACGTGAATCAGGGTGCCGGTCTTCGTCGCCGCGAACGACGCCGAGGTGGTGACGAACTGGGCGGTGGCCAGGGCGGTCGCGGTGGCCGCGGCGCCGGCGACGAACGTACGCCGGGTGACGCCCCGGCCGTCCTGCTGGGCCTCCTCCAGCTCCTCCAGCCGGCGGTAGCGGTCCGCCTCGGCGGCGTTCTCCGCCGCGACGATGTCCGCCTCCGCGCGCAGCAGCGCCTCGGTCGGGTTGTCGGCCAGCCGCCGCAGGTCGGGGCATTCGGGGTGCAGGGGGTACGGGTTCACGGTCATCTCCATCGAATGCCTCACCGGAGGTGGTGCTGGGGGGACGCGAGGATCGTCCGCGCGACGGCGGCGATGGCCCCGTTGAAGGTGGCGTCGACCTTGGCGCCGGCCGGCACCCCGGCCACGCCGAGCACGAGGGCCTTCTCCTTGGCGCTCAGCTTCTGGTGCACCAGCCGCTGGGCCAGCGCGTCCACGTACGCCCCGGCGGTCGCCGGCGGCTTCGCCACCAGCTTCTCCGGCTTGACGTAGGTGAACTGCTTGCGCCAGCCGCCGATGAGGTCGCCGGCCTCGTTCCAGCCGTCGACCATGGTGCCGGCGGAGGTCCAGGCCACGTAGACGTCGGCGTAGCCGTCCGGGGTGGGCTTGCCCATCGGGAACTGGCCCAGCTCGCGCATCTTGTCCTGCACCTGCCGCAGCCCCTGGGCGAACGGGGTGCGCCGCTTGTCGCCGTCGAAGCCCGGGGACGCCTCCGGCCCCACGCCCAGCGACCGGTACGTGGCGACCAGGTACTCCATCGGCCGGCGGACCTTCTGGCCCACCGCGGCCCAGAACTCCGAGGAGCTGAACAGGGTGGCCAGCACCGGCCGGATCTGCCCCCGGTTCGTGGTGTACGCCTTGGCCAACCGGTCCACGAGGGACTTCGGCGGGGTGTCGGAGACGAACCGGGTGGCCAGGTTCCGGGCCACGTAGCCGGCCGTCGACGCGTGCAGCGCGATGTACCGGATGTAGTCGTCGATCACCTTGTCGGCGGCCTTCGGGTCGGCCGAGTTGTTGGCGTGGCTGAACCCGAGGATCTTCACCTTGCCGAGGTAGTGCCGGTCGGCGTGGAAGACGTACTTCCCGTCGGCCACGCCCCGGCCGGTCTGGAGCAGGGCGGCCTGGCGGACGTCCTTCTCGGTGTAGCCGCCGTCCACGCCGACCGAGTAGAGCTCCAGGTTCTCCCGGGCCAGGTTCTCGTTGACCGCGTCCTTGCGGGACTCGGTCTGGTTCAGGTAGATCAGCAGCGCCGGGTGCTTGTTGGCGGCCACCAGCATCTCCGGGTAGCTGCCCAGCGCGTGCTTGCGGACGACGTCCCGGTCGAACGAGTTGCGGTAGATCTCGCCGCCGTCGAAGTCGGCGGCGACGTGCAGGAAGTCGTTCCAGAAGTCGACCATCACCTCGAAGAGCTGGCGGTCCGACCAGATCTGCCGGGCGATGGTGGCGTCGACGGTCTCCCGCGCCGGGTCGACGCCCCGCTCGTTGAGCTGGTCCCGCTGGTCGCGCAGCTGCGTCGGGCTCAGCTTCAGCGAGGGCAGCTCGGCCAGCTTCAGCTCCGCCTTCGTCGGGGCGATCTTCTCCGGTTCGAGTTGCTGGCGCAGCCAGTCGTCGATGCCGAGCCGCTTGATGTCGGCGAGCACCTTGGGCGTCGGGCCGAAGGTGGCCCGGCTGGCCAGGTGGCGGATCGGGTCCTTCGCGAGCACCGTCTTGACGGTCACCTGGGTGGCCGCCGCGGCGGCCGCCGGGCTGGCGAAGATCCGGCCACCGGACGGGGCGTTGCGCTTGAGCGCCGCGCCGGCCCGTGAGCCCATGTAGCTCTCGTTCTGCTCGGTGTAGGTGCGCACCGTACTGGGCTGCTGGCCGCTCGGGCGGGCCGAGGTGCCGTCCGTGACCACCGTGCCGGTGGCGTCGCCGGCGACCGGGTCGTCGGAGAACAGGCCACGGACCTGCGGGGAGAGGCCGAGGGCGGCGCCGCCGGCGACCACGGCGGCGCCGCCGAGCGCGACGAGGGCCCGGCGCCGGCCGCGGCGCGGCTCCTCGTCGTCGTCCAGGTTGGGCAGTCCGGGGCCGGGCGGCGGGGCGTACCCGCCGGACGGCTGGGGGTGGCCGCCGCCGGCGAACCCGTGGGGTCCGACCCACTGGGGACCGGACGCCGGGGCCGCCGGGGTGGCGTGGCCGCCGGGTCCGGCGTACGGCATGGCGTTGTCGCGGTACCCGTCCGGATGGGGGTGCGGGAATCCGTCCCAGCCGCGGTCGTCCCGGGGTCGACGCGGTGGCACGTTCAGGTCGGCCATGTAGCTGTCCCGTTTTCTTCGAGCGCCGGCTCGCCTGCCGCCCAGGGGGTGGGCGGAGGGGCGGCGACGGTTGCCGGAGGAGTTGCTACGGGAAAGTAGCCACGCGTTCCCGGGCGCTCAAGGCACGCCGACGGCGCCCCGGAGGGCACTTAAGACGGTGCTCAGGCCGGCTCCGCGGCGGCCGGTGGGACCGGCCCGGACCGGCGGTGCCCGGAGCAGGGGCAACCCGGGCGGTGACCGCCCGGACGTAACGTTTTTCGCCGTCACGGCGCTGTTCGCGGCGTTCAACCGCTCAGGGAAACTTAAGGCACGGATAAGCCCGTGCTGAGGTCTCCGACCGGTGCGTCCAGCCCCGTCCGGCTCGGCCGAAACCAGCAGCAGGAGCGGCGCGTGACCCGCCCCCGTTGCGGGTATGCCGCCGAACCGCTGAAGCCGTGAGGGGAAGGCACCGCCATGCTCAGCAAAGAGGATCAGCGCAGGTTCGAACAGATCACCCGCCAGCTGCGGGAGAGCGACCCGCAGTTCTTCGCCCGGCTCGACCACCGGGCCCGGGCCCGCCGAGGCCGGTACCTGATGCTGCTGACGATCGTGCTGTGGGCCTCGCTGCCGGCGATGACCGTGCTGGCCGGGCGGCTGGCCGGCGCGATCTGCGCCGTGGTGCTGCTCGCCAACGCCGGCCTCATGTGGCGGTTCCGCCGCCGCTGGCTATGACCGTGCCGGCGGCGCCGGTCAGCGCGCGTCGTCCGCGTCCGTCGCTTCGCGACCGAACTGCCGGTACGCCCGGCGGAGCCGCTCGACGAGGCCCGGGCCGCCGATCGCGGCACCGGGTGGGCCGAGCTGGCGCAGCAGCAGTTCCGACCCGGTGGCCAGGGTGGGCGGCCGGTCCGGCAGCGCCACCGGGGACAGCCAGAACCGGTCGACCTCGTCGTCCGGTGGGACCGCCGGCAGGCCACCCAGGACCCGACCCGCACCGGCCACGGGCCGCGCGTTCGGGCCGGGCGCGCCGCCCGCGTCCGCAGGGACGGCCGGTCCGTCCGGGGCCGCCGCCGGGCCGCCCGGTGAGGCGGCGCCGCGCAGCGTACGCAGCCGGTCGAGCAGCTCGCCCCGGGCGCGCCCGCGCCAGTGCAGGAGCTGGAACGGGTCCGCGTCGAACGCCTCGGCGAGCAGGTAGAAGGTGGCCGCCAGGTGCTTGCACGGCACCGCGAAATCGGGGCAGCCGCAGTGCTGGGCCAGCTCGCCGACCGCGCCCGGGAACAGCGGCGCCCCGGCCGCGGCGAACAACTCCTCCAGCTCGGCCGGCAGGTCGCCGGCGAGCAGCCGGGCGCTGAAGAACGCCTGCCCGGCCAGCTCCGCCTCGATCCGCTCCCACACCTCGTCCGGGTGGGCGGCCAGCCCGATCCGCACCGGGTACGGGTCCGGCCGGGAGCCCTGCACGCTGGCGGTGACCAGCCCGGGCGCGACGTCGAGCCGGAGCACCTGGCCGCGGCGCGCGTACGCCCGGCCCCGGGTGAGCCGGGTGCCGAGCGCGAAGGACTCCAGCACCTCCAGGAACCGCCGCGACCACCAGGAACTGCCGATGGCGCCCCGGGTGCTGCGCGCCTTCAGCCCGCCCTCGACCCGCCGGGGCGGCCCGAACTCGGCGAACCGCGACCCTCCGTCCGGTGTGGTCACTCCACCACCGCCCCGGCCTCCAGGGCGAACAGCTCGCGCAGGGTGTCGGTGGAGAGTTCGGTGACCCACTGCTCGCCGCTGCCCACCACCCGCTGGGCGAGGCTGCGCTTGTCGGCGATCATCGCGGCCACCTTCTCCTCGACCGTGCCGGCGCAGACGAACTTGCGTACCTGCACGCGGCGGCGCTGGCCGATGCGGAACGCCCGGTCGGTGGCCTGGTCCTCGACGGCCGGGTTCCACCAGCGGTCCACGTGCACCACGTGGTTCGCCGCGGTCAGGGTGAGCCCGGTGCCACCGGCCTTGAGCGAGAGCACGAACAGCGGCGGGCCCTCCGGGGACTGGAAGCGGGTCACCATGGCGTCCCGTTCGGCCTTGCCCACCCCGCCGTGCAGGAGCAGCACCTCCCGGCCGGTACGCGCCGACAGGTGGCCGCGCAGCATCCCGCCGAACTCGGCGTACTGGGTGAAGAGCAGCGCCTTCTCCCCCGCCGCGAGCACCTCTTCGACGATCTCCTCCAGGCGTTCCAGCTTGCCGGAGCGGCCGGGCAGGGCGGAGCCGTCGTGCAGCAGTTGGGCCGGGTGGTTGCAGACCTGCTTGAGCCGGGTCATGGTGGCCAGCACCAGCCCGCGGCGCTCGATGCCGTCGCTGGACTCGATCTTCGCCATCATGTCGTCCACCACCGCCCGGTAGAGGGCCGCCTGCTCGGCCGTGAGGTTGCAGAGCACCTCCATCTCCAGCTTCTCCGGCAGGTCGGTGATGATCGACGGGTCGGTCTTGAGCCGGCGCAGCACGAACGGGCCGGTGATCCGGCGCAGCCGCTCGGCCACCTCCGCGTCGCCGTGCCGCTCGATCGGCTCGGCGAACTTCTTCCTGAACGTGGCGGCCGGCCCGAGCAGGCCCGGATTCGCGAACTGCATGATGGACCAGAGGTCGGCGAGCCGGTTCTCCACCGGGGTGCCGGTGACCGCGACCCGGTGCCGCGCGGGCAGGGACCGCACGGCCTCGGCCTGCCGGGTGGAGGCGTTCTTGATCGCCTGCGCCTCGTCCACCACCACCCGGTGCCAGTCGACCCCGGCCAGCTCGTACGCGTCCCGCGCCGCCACCGAGTAGGTGGTCAGCACCAGGTCCGCGGCGTGCACGGCGGCGCCGAACGCCTCGCCCCGGGCCCGTTCGGCGCCGTGGTGCACGTGGACCCGTAGCTGGGGAGCGAACTTCGCCGCCTCCCGCTGCCAGTTGCCGACCAGCGACATCGGACAGACCAGCAGCGTCGGCCCGGCCGCCGGCGGGTCACCGGCGAGCAGCGCGAGCAGTTGCACCGTCTTGCCGAGCCCCATGTCGTCGGCGAGGATCCCGCCCAGCCCGAGGGACTGGAGGAACGCCAGCCAGGCCAGCCCGCGCCGCTGGTACGGCCGCAGCGTGCCGGCGAACCCCGACGGCGGGTCGGCCGGGGTGAGCCGCCGCTCCGCCTCCCCGGCCAGCAGCTCGCCCAGCGCGCCGTCGGCGGCCACCTCCAGCACGGGCAGCTCACCGGCCCGGTCGGCACCGGCCAGCCCCATCCGCAGCAGGTCCGCCACGGTCAGCTCGCCCGAGGAGCGGAGCAGCCGCAGCCCCGCTTCCAGCCGCTGCGGGTCCAGCTCGACCCACCGGCCGCGCAGCCGGACCAGCGGCGACTTCAGGTCGGCCAGCGAGGCCAGCTCCTCAGCGGTCAGCGGCTGGTCGCCGAGGGCCACCTCCCACCGGTAGTCGACAAGGGCGTCCAGCCCGAGCCCGCCGGCCGCGACGGCCACCGTGCCGGGCGCGGTCCGGCTGCGCGCCCGCAGCCGCGCGCCGAGCCGGGAGGAGGAGCGCCGCCACCAGGAGGGCAGCAGCACCCCGAAGCCCGCCGCGTGCAGCACCGGCGCCCCCTCGCGGAGGAACCGGTGCGCGCCGTCGGCGTCCAGGTCCATCCCCTCCGGTGCGGCGGTGCGCAGCGCGGCGTCCAGCTCGGGCCAGAGCCGGCTGGCCCGGCCCAGCTCGGCCAGCAGGGTCTCCTGCGGGTCGACACCACGCGCGGCGAGCGCCGGCGCGGGCCGCTGCCAGATGTGCGCCGCGTCGACCACCAGCCCCGGCTCGTCGGTCGGGTGCAGGCCGAACTCGACCCGCCAGGCGCCACCCTCGACCAGCTCGGCCACCGGATCGGCGGCCGGCTCGACAAGCCGGAACGCGGCCCGCACCGGGCCGCCCGCGGCGTCACGCTGCCAGGCGTCCAGCTCGGCCCGGAGCAGGTCCAGGGCGGCCGGCTCGGCGGCGAAGACCCGCTCCGGGCCGGTGAGCGCGGCCAGCCAGCCGGGCACCGGGCCACCCGGGCGCATGCCCCGGGGCAGCCGGCTGTCGCCGAGAGCGGCCCGCGCGGCGGCGTCGACAAGCGCGTCCAACGCCTCTGCCACCAGCTCCCCCGCTCCGACGCCGTCCGCGACGGCACCGGGCCGGAACGCCGACCCCGTCGCCCACTGGAGCCCCGACTCGACAGGCCCCGACCCCACGACTGCCGCGCCTCCTGGCCTGGGCACGGGCGGCCCGTCCGGCGCGGACGCGGATGAGGCGCCCGGCGCCAATGAGGGCAGGCGGTCCGCCGCTGTGGGTGCATCTGTTGTCGCCCGGGCGACAACAGATGCACCCGAATCCGGGCTGACGGGGTGCCACTCGCGGGCGGCGCGGGCCGCCGGGGGCAGGGCGAGCGCCAGCGAGCGGGTCCACGCCGCGTCCGTGCCGGTGAGCAGGGGACGCCACACGGCCGCCGCGGTCACCACGTCCGAGTCGTCGACCGCCCGCAGACGCCGTCGGCCCTCGTCCGGAGGGATGTCCGGATCCGCGCTGAGCCGGACGGCTTCGCCCGGGCCAGCTTCCGCGGCCGGTCCGGATCCGGCGGAGAGCAGGGCCGTCTCGGGATCGGAGACACCGGGCAGGACGCGGCCGCGGGTGACCAGGTCGGCGGCGAAGTCGGCCAGCTCGGCCAGGTGACGCAGGCTCGCCCCGGCCACCGACTCCGCCGGCTCCAGCGGCCGGAGCAGGGCGAACGCGGCGTCCGGGGCGTACACCAGGGCGGGGACCCGCCAGCCGGCGCGGGTGACCGGGCCGCGGACCGGGTCCCCGACGGCGGTGCGGACCAGCTCGGGTGAGTCGATCGGTGAGCCGGCCCGGGTGGGCAGGTCGAGCAGCACGGAGGCGGGCGTGCCCGGCGGGCCGCCGAGCGCGGCGGCCAGGGCGGCGTGGTCGGCGGCGAAGGGGTGCGGGCGCTCGCGGGGGGCGCGGCCGGGCCGGCGGGGCGCGCGGGCCGGGAGCCTGCTGTCCTCGGCCCAGAGGGCGAGGCCACGGCCGGGCAGCCACAACCCGTGGATGACCAGCACGCACTCCCCCTCGACGACGCCCGGGGCCAGGATAGGCGGCCGGCGCGGTCTAGTGTCGGCGCCATGGTCGATCTGCTCGTGATCGGCGGGTTGGGCGTGGACATCCGCGCCCAGGTGCCCGCCCTGCCCCTGCCGGCCGCCGACTCGCTGGCCGTGCCCCCGATCGAGTTGCGGATCGGCAACACCGGGGCCGGGGTGGCCCTCGCCGCGCACGCGCTCGGCCTGCGGGTGGTGCTTGTCGACGTGCTCGGCGCCGACCCGGCCGGCGACGTGGTCCGGGCGGCGCTGGCCCGCACCTCGGTACGCGCCGTGCTGGCCGACGCGCCGGCCGGCACCCGCCGCTCGGTGAACATGGTCGACCCGGCCGGCCGGCGCATGTCGCTCTACGACCCGCGTCCCTGGTCCGGCCCGGCGCCGTTCGCCGAGGCCGAGCTGGCCGGGCTGGTACGCGAGGCACGGCACGTACACGTCTCGATCATGGATTGGGCCCGCGACGCGCTGCCGGCGCTGCGGGCCGCGCTCGGCGACGGGGTGTCCCTCTCCACGGACCTGCACGACTGGGACGGCGACAACGACTACCACCGGCCCTTCGCCGACGCGGCCGACCTGGTCTTCGTGAGCGACGTCCGGCTGGGCGACCGGGCCGGGAAGCTGGCGGCCGGGCTGGCACCGCGGACGGTGCTGGTGACCGGCGGGGCGGCCGGCGCCACCCTGCACGGCCCGGACACCCCGCCCGTGCACGTGCCGGCGACCACCCCGCCGTCGGCCGTGGTCGACACCAACGGCGCGGGCGACGCGTTCGCCGCCGGCCTGATCGCCGGCCGGCTGCGCGGCGCCACCCCGCTCGACGCGGCCCGGTACGCCGCCCGGGTGGCCGCGGCCGCCTGCACGCACGACGGCATGGAGTATCCGGCCGGCCTGCTGCCCCGGGACTGAGGCCGGTCAGATCGCCCCGGTCTCGCCGTCGGTCAGCTCGCGCAGGATGTCGGCGTGCCCGGCGTGCCGGGCGGTCTCCTCGACGAGGTGCACCAGCACCCAGCGCAGCGACACCTCGCCGAGCTGCGGGTGCGGCACCACGTGGTCGAGGTCGAACCGGGCCGCGACGGCCCGGGAGCGGTCGCACGCGGCCCGGTAGGCCGCGGCCAGCCCGTCGAGGGTCTCGCCCGGGTCGAGGGTGAAGCTGGCCTCGGCGTCGGCCTCGCTGGTGAGGTAGACGTCGCCCGGCCCGGGGGCGAACAGGCAGGGCAGCCAGTTCCGCTCGACCAGGGCCAGGTGTTTGAGCAGCCCGGCGAGGGTGGTGCGGGAGGGCACCAGGCGGCGGGTCGCCTCGGCGTCGGAGAGGCGGCTCGCCTTGCGCAGCACGGTGGCCCGGTGGAAGTCGAGGAACGATTCGAGGATGGCCCGTTCGTCGCCCGTGCGGGCGAGGACCGGGCCGAGCGTGGGGTCGATCGCCGGTTCCGCCATCCCCGGACCCTAGTCGCCCGGCCCGCCGGCCCGCTGCCCCTCATCCCGCTGCGGGCCGACGATCGGCGCGGCAGGATGGGCGCATGGCATCCACGATGCAGATCCCTCTGATCGGCGGCACGGCCGACGGCGAGACCGTCACCGTCGAGCTGGACAGCAACGGCCGCCCGCCGCTCACCCACCACCACATCGGGCCGGAGGGGCTGGCGCACGCGCAGATCTACGAGCTGCAGTCCGACGACGAGCACGCGCGCGAGTGGGTGTACACGTTCCGGGGTCCGGCGGCCTGACGCCGCTCAGGCGGTGGCAGCGGTCAGCGTCCGCGACCGGATGCTCTCCAGCACCCCGCGGGTGACCTGGGAGGTGCCGCGGGCCTGCTCGCACACGGCGGCCACGCGGCGGGCGGTCTCGTCGGCGCGCTGGTCGCGCTCGTCCCACAACCGGTCCACCTCGGCCAGCAGCGGGCCCTCGACCTCACGCTCCACGCCGCGCAGCGCCGGCACCCCGAGCCGCTGGGCCAGGTCGAAGACCTTTCCGGCGTACGGCAGGGGCAGGAACGGGGTGCCCATCATGGCCGCGAAGATGAGGAAGTGCAGGCGCATGCCGACCGCGAGGTCGAAGTGCTTCATGAGGCCGAGCACCTGCCGGGGCGAGTAGTCGTTGTGCAGGATCCGCCCGCGTTCGGCGGCGATCATGTGCGACATCACGCCGTGGGAGTGCCGGATGTCGTCGCGCTCCATGGGCACGAAGAGCACGTACGCGTCGATCCGGTGCACGAGGAAGTCGCTGATCTGGGCGAGCAGCCGGTGGTAGCCGTCGACGTCGAGGCGCTCGGCGGCCCGGCCCGGTTCGCGGACGCTCAGCCCGACCAGCTGCTTGCCGGCCGGCACGCCCTCCTCGCGCAGCCAGCTCTCCGGGAAGTCCTCGGGGGTGAGCAGGAACGCCGGGTCCGCGGTGACGGTGATCGGGTTCATCAGCCCGGCCTCCTCCAGCACCATCCGCGACTCCTGGTCGCGCACGGTCACCTCGGTGGCCTGGCCCAGGGTCTCCCGCACCATCCCGGTGTCCACCCCTTCGCTGAGCGGGCCGACCCCGACCGCGTACGTGAGCAGCGGCAGCCCGCGCTCCTGCGCGACCCGGACGACCCGCAGGTAGCGCCGGGCCTCCTTGTCGTAGAGGATCCCGCCGCCGCCCAGGACGAGCAGGTCGAGCTGGGCCAGGACCGCCGACGAGTCGACCCGGCTGACCCCCTCCCAGGGCACCGCCTCCACGTCCGGGTGGGCCAGCGCGGTGTGCGCCGGGTTCCGGGAGAAGACGATGATCCGGGCGTTCGGCTCCTGGTGGCGCAGGTCGGCCAGGAGGCCGGTGAGGATCGCCTCGTCGCCGAGGTTCCGACCGCCGTACGAGCCGAGCACACCGATGGTCAGTCCGGCGCCATCCGTCATCGTCGCTCCTCCCCAGGTGCGTCCCGGTCGGCGTTCCCCACGGGCCGGGGTACATGCCTGAGACGGCCCCTGCCGAAAACGGACAGCCGGGCGGGAAGCTCTCCGCTAGCGTGTGTGCCCGCGCGGCGGAGGGTTCGCGGCGGGAACAGGAGTGCGAGATGGCGAGGCTCTCAGCCCCGAGGCTGCGCCAGGCGCGCCTCTGGTTGCTGGTGGTGGGGGTCCGCAGTCGATGGCAGCTGCGGCTCGCGCTGGCCCGGCACCGGTGGACCTGGTACGCGGCCGTGGTCAGTTTCCTCCTGGGCCTGCTGGGGCTGGCGTCGACTCCGCTCGGATCGGTGCCGGCGTTCCTGGCCGGGGTGGTCGGGGTGCTGCTGTCCGTGATCCTGCTGGCACCGGAGTGGGTGGCCCTGCGCCGGGGTCGCGTGGCGCTCGTGCGGAACCGGGCAGCGACCACACCGCCGGTGGTCGCCCCGGCCGGCCTGGTCCGGCTTCCCACCGACCCGAGCGAGGTGGCGTGGTGCCGGCCCGACGTGGACGAGGCCCTGCGCGACGCGGACGCGGGCTATCTGTGGTCGGCCGACCGCCACGTGCTGCCGAAGCGCGTAACGGCCCACGCCGCAGCGATCCTGGCCGCTCGGGTCCGCCGCGGCACGATGTTCAACGGGCGGTTGGTGCGGCAGGACGACGAGTTGACGCCGGAACTGCTCCGTGCCGGGGAGATCCGGTTGAGCGACACCGACTACTACTCCCTGATCTGCTCCAACTACCTCTTCGGGTGGCGGGTGGTGGATCGCCGGACCGGTGCGGTCCACCTGGACGGCAGCCGCCTGCCCTACGCCGAGGACGGGCGCCTGTTGACGCTCTCCGACAGCAGGCTGGCGAACGCGATCGGCGTCTCCACGCTCGCGATGACCACTGACCGGAAGCTCGTGCTGTGCTGGCAGCAGCCGAAGGCCGCGGTGAGCGGCGGAGGACTCGCCGCTCCGGCAGGCTCGGGCTCCGTGGATCTGACCGATCTGCGCGACCGACCGCCGGGGGAATCCTTCGTCGACTTCCTGACCGCCGCCATGCGCCGGGAGCTGATGGAGGAGAGCCACCTCGCCCCGCACCAGCTCGGGCGGACGTGGATGCTGGGTTACTTCCGGTGGCTCAACCGGGGCGCCAAGCCGGAGTACCTGGGCCTGACCATGCTCACCGTCTCCTCGGACGATCTCCACGACACGGACGTGCGGCTGGTGGAGACGCCGTACGTGCAGCGCCTGACCGTCGACTGCCGGCTGGACCTGGAACAGCTCCGCCGTGACCCGGACTCGCTGGACTGCCTGCCCGAGGACATTGCGGCGGCTGCTTCCATGCCGCTCTACATGGGAGTGCGGGCCCTCGGTGCGGCGCTCCGCCGGGACCCCGTGCTGGACCGGCACCTGCGTGGACCGTCCGGGTCGCAGGCCGTCGAATCCGTCCACGACGCCGGGTAGCTCCGACGCGTCGCTCCTGGACCGGCCCGGTCCGCCGGACGCGGGTCAGGTCATGCGCCCGGCCTCGCCGACCAGACGGGCGACCAGGGCGGACACCACCTGGTCGGCGTCGAACCCGGCGTCGATCGAGGTGGTGAGCAGGTCGAGCAGGAGGCCGTCGACCGCGTAGTGCAGCAGGGCGATCTCGAAGGCGCCGCCGGGCAGCCCGGCGGCGACGTGGAAGGCGACGTCGTCGGCGTACCCCCGGCGCAGCACGTCGCCGAGCGCGGCCCGCAGTTCGGGGCGCCGGGAGGCCTCCAGCCGCAGCTCGAACAGGGCGCGGGTGAGGTCGGGCTCGCGGGTGGTGCGCTCGACGATGTAGCGCAGGTAGTCGGTGACCAGCGTGAGGGAGGGTTCCCGCCCGCCGAGTTCGGCCAGCACGGCCGGGTCGGGCGCCATCCGGTCGAAGATCCGTTCGGCCAGCCCGGCGAGGAGCGCCGCCCGGGACGGGAAGTAGTTGGAGGCGGTGCCGGTGGGCACGCCGGCCTCGGCGTCCACCGCCCGGTGGGTCAGGCCGCGCGCGCCGGCGGCGGCGAGCACCCGCAGCCCGGCGTCGGCGAGCAGGGTACGGCGTTCCGGATTTCTGGCCACGCGAACACCCTAGCAAGAACTACGACAGGTGTTGTACATTCTCCTCGCACCACGACAGCCGTCGTGGTTGATCCCGAACATCGGAGTCGGTTTGCGCAAGCTCGTCTACTATGTCGCCAGCACCCTCGACGGCTTCATCGCCGCCCCCGACGGGTCCTACGACTTCCTCCCGCTGGAGCCGGACGTGGCGGCCCACCTGTCCGCCGAGTGGCCCCAGACCTTCCCCACGTTCACCCACGCCCAGTTCGGCATCGCCTCGCCGCCGGCCGGCCGCTTCGACGCCCTGCTCATGGGCCGCGCCACCTACGACCCGGCGCTGAAGATCGGCGTGACCAGCCCCTACGCGCACCTCACGCAGTACGTCTTCTCCCGCTCCCTGCCCCCGTCCGACGACCCGCAGGTGGAGATCGTCGACGCCGACCCGGTGGCCTTCGTCCGCGACCTGAAGCAGCAGCCGGGCGGCGACATCTGGCTCTGCGGCGGCGGGCAACTCGCCGGCCAGCTCCTCGACGAGGTCGACGAGCTGGTGGTCAAGCTGCACCCCATCGTGGCCGGCAGCGGCATCCCGCTTGCCGACCGGGGCTTCACGCCCACCCGGTTCACCCTTGTCGACACCCTGCCGTTCGACAGCGGTCTGGTGGTGCTCCGCTACACCGCCGGGGCGCGGTAATCGGCTTGCCGCGGCCGGGCGGGGTCGCGCACGGTGGGACGGTGACCAGCCTGACGAAGAGCCGGATCCGCTGGGCCGACCTGCCCGCCCCCGTCCGCGCCGCGGTCGAGGAGATCCTCGGCGACCGGGTGGTGGCGGCCGAGTCACAGCACGGCGGCTTCTCCCCCGGCACCGCCGACCGGGTCCGCACCGCCGGTGGCGGGCGGGCATTCGTCAAGGCGGTCAGCCCGGCGCAGAACGACCGCAGCCCCACGCTGCACCGCGCCGAGGCACGCGTCGCCGCGGCCCTGCCGCCCGCCACGCCGGCGCCCCGGCTGATCGGCAGCCACGACGACGGGGACTGGATCGCGCTGGTCTTCACCGACGTCGAGGGCCGGCACCCGGTCACCCCCTGGGAGGCCGGCGAGCTGGCCGCCGTGCTGTCCACACTGGAGGCAATGGCCGCGATCCTCACCCCCGCGCCCGCCGCGGTGGCCACCACCGCGACCGAGCATCTCGGGCACGACTTCGGCGGCTGGCGGCGGATCGCCGCCGACCCACCGGCCGACCTGGACGGTTGGGCGCGGTCCCGGCTCACCGAGCTGTGCGCGGCCGCCGACCGGGGGCTGGCCGCGCTGGCCGGCGACACCCTCTGCCACGTCGACATCCGGGCCGACAACCTGCTCATCGGCCCGGACGGCGCGGTCACCGTCGTCGACTGGCCGTGGGCCTGCCGCGGGCCGGCCTGGCTGGACAGCCTGCTGGCCCTGGTCAACGTGCAGGTGCACGGCGGCCACGACCCGGAGGCGCTGCTGGCCGCCCTGCCGCTCGCCGCCGCTGTGGACCCGGCCGACCTGACCGGGGTGCTGGCCGGGTTCACCGGGTTCTTCCTGGACGGCGCCCGCCAGCCGCCCCCGCCCGGCATCCCGACGGTCCGCGCGTTCCAGCGCCTGCAGGGCGACGCGCTGCTGCCCTGGCTCGCCCGCCGCCTGGGCTGACGGGCCGGCGGGGTCAGGCCCGCTTCGCGAAGGTGACGAAGGCGCGCCAGGCTTCGGGAGTGAACGTGAGGGTGGGGCCGGCCGGGTCCTTGCTGTCCCGAACGCCGACCACGCCCGGCAGGTTGCCGGCCACCTCGACACAGGCGCCGCCGTTCGAGCCCGAGCGGGTCGACTTGCGCCACCGAGCACCGGTCAGATCCATGATCGCGCCGCCTCGTTGATCAGGTCGAGAGACTGTCGGCGGGACAGGGCTTCCCCACGGACCGCCTCCCAATGCCGTTGCAGAGCGGCGATGTCCTCGGCCTCCTGCATCACCTGCGCGCGGACCTGCTGGTCGATATATGCGACCACCGAGGCGTCGCTCAAGCTGGCCAGGATGAAACCGCCTTGCAGTGCAGGGTAGAGCCCGGCCTCCTCGGGCACCACCAGGATCTGCACGTGCGGCAGCGCGGCCATCTTGACCAGATGGGCGAGCTGCTCACCCATCAACGCGGCATGACCCTGCAAGGGACGACGCAGCACCATCACGTCGAGCACCGCGACGAGCTGGGTCCTCCTCGCGCGTGAGGATGGACTGCCGCCCGAGCCGGGAAGCTACCCGCTGCTCGATCCTGTCGGCACTGAGCAGGCTTTCGGCCAGCGTCATGCGCGCATACGCCTCGGTCTGGAGGATGCCGGGGACATAGGCCGGCTCGTACCAACGCATCAGGGTGGCCGCACGTTCGTCGTCGATCCATGCTCGCATCCATGGCGGGGCTCCCTGGACCAGCGAGGCGTGGCGTAGCAGTCGGCCGAACACCCCGCCCGTGTCCAGCGCCTGGTCCATTGCGACCAGGTAGTCCGCCTTCGGCGCACGCTGGCCAGTCTCCACACCGGAGACATGGGACGCCGAGTAGTTGATTCTGCGAGCCAGGTCCTCCTGGCTGAGGCCGGCTCGGAGGCGCGCCTGTCGCAGCTCACCGGCGATGAAATCCCACCACGACCCGCCCATGCTCTCCCCTGCCTCCGCCCAGATCCGCACACCGCTTCCCACGGTTTCCCGCGCCCCGCTCCGGCTCTGCTCAGCAGCCATCCAGAGCGACGGAAAGCCTTCCTACCCGCCGGACCGGCCGCCGCACCTGCCGATCCGGCCGATGTGGCTGTGCCGGGCCTGCGGCACGCCGTGGCCGTGCGCCCAGGCCCGGCTGCTGCTCAAGGCCGAGTACGCCGACCACCCGATCGACCTGGCCGTCTACCTGTCCGGGCTCTACCACGAGGCCACCCACGACCTGTTCCGGCTCAACCCGCACGACGGGCCCACGCCGCGCGACCTGTTCGAGCGGTTCGTGGCATGGGGGCCGTACCGCCGGGGCGTGGTCGAATGACCGCCTCAACCATCCGGCGGCCGGACCGCGTTCTCAGAGGGCGAGGGGGTGGGCATGTCGGAGACGTTCCACGAGTTCGTGGTGCAGCGGTCGCCCGCGCTGTCGCGGACCGCGTACCTGCTGACCGGGGACCACCAGCACGCCGAGGACCTGTTGCAGAGCGCGCTGGCGCGGACGTACCGGCACTGGCGGCGGATCCGCGACGGGGACCCGGAGGCGTATGTGCGCCGGGTCATGTACCACCAGCAGGTCTCGTGGTGGCGCCGGCGGCGGGTGGCGGAACGGCTGGACGCGACGCCGGTCGAGCGGGGCGGCGGCGACCACACCGAGAACACCGCGCTGCGGCTCAGCGTCGTGGCCGCGCTGCGCCGGCTCACCGCCCGGCAGCGGGCCGTGGTGGTGCTCCGCTACTACGAGGACCTGACCGAGGCGCAGGTGGCCGAGGTGCTCGGCTGCTCGGTGGGCACGGTGAAGCGGCACGGGCACGACGCCGTGCGCCGGCTCCGGGACCTCGTCCCCGACCTGTGGGAGCGGACGCCGGAGAGGAGCGGGCGATGAGCGTACGGCTGCGGGAGGCCCTGCGGGAGGCGGCGGCCGAGGTGCCCGCGTACCCGGTGCACGAGCGGGCGGTGCGGACCGCACGGCGCACGCGGCGGCGGGCGGCGGCGGTCGCGGCCGTGCTGGTGCTGGTGGCGCTGGTGCCGGTGGCGGTACGCGGCGACGACCGGCCCTCGATCGCGCCGGCCGGCGCGGGTGGCCCAGCGCTGCCCGACCGGATCGGCCTGCCGGCGTTCGGCTCGCTGCGCGCGACCGACCGGCCCCGGCTCGGCCCGGCCGCGCTGATCTTCAGCGGGCAGGCGCGAGGGCTCACCGGCCTGCTCGACGAGGACGGCACCATCGGCATCGTCGGGGCGGACGCCGACCGCTACCGGACCTGGAGGGTCGGCTTCGAGGCGCCGGTCGGGGAGAAGGTGCTGCTCTCCCCCGACGGGCGGCGGGTCTCCGTTCCGGCCGGTTCCGGCGAGCACCCCCGGGTCGATCTGGTGGACCTGGTCGACGGGACGGTCGGGCACCTGGCGAGCACGGTGTCGGGCAGCACCCTGACCGAGCCGGTCGGCTGGGCGCCGGACGGGACCGCGCTGGTGGTCCGGGACGCCACGCCGGCCAACCCGGAGGGCA
The DNA here is from genome assembly GCF_900091475.1 of Micromonospora chersina. NCBI lineage: Bacteria > Bacillati > Actinomycetota > Actinomycetes > Micromonosporales > Micromonosporaceae > Micromonospora > Micromonospora chersina. The sequence continues at coordinate 5,925,427 of NZ_FMIB01000002.1, read as the reverse complement.
GCGCCTACGTCAACACGCTCAGCCTGGTGCGGCTCGACACCGGCCAGGCGGTACGCCTGCTCGAAACCAACCAACTGCCGATCTTCGGGACCCCTGTCGCGTTCAGCGCCGACGGGTCCCGGCTGGCCTTCCAGGTAGGCGACAAGGTGCTCGTGACCGGCACCGACGGGCGGCAGATCACCTCGTTTTCGCTGCCGCCGGAGAGCGGGCTGGCCGGCAAGGGGGCCTGGCTGCCGGACGGGACGCTGGCCCTGGTGAGCCGCGACCCGGACACCACCCGGTGGCGGCTGCGCCGGGTCGACCCGGCCACGGGCCGGGACCTCGGCGTGCTGGCGCTGCCCGCGGTCGACGGCGTCACCACCATCCGGCTGCTGGGCTGGTGGCCGGACGGCTCCGCGCTGGTGGTCGGCTACCGGCCCGAGCCGAACTCCCCGGCCTCCTTCGCCGGTTCCCTGGAGATGGACCAGCGCACCGCGTACGGGAACGTGCGGGCCGTCCGGGTGCTGGGCCTGGCCCCGGGGGCCGCCGCGCCGGACACGCTGCTGACCGCCCCGGACCAGGTGCTCGCCATCGACGTGGCGGACGCGGTGGTGCGCGCCGGCCGGGTCCGCGCGGCGGATCCGCCGTCCGGACCGGGCGGCCGCGTCTGGTGGGCGGCCTTGGCGGCGGCGCTGGTGCTCGGCGGCCTGGTGGCCGCGCGCGTGCTCCGGCGACGACGGGCGCACCGGTCACTCCGGAGCGCGCACCTCGTGGGTGAGGAAGGGCAGCACCGCGGCCGGCAGGGCGGGTGAGCCGACGATGTCGTAGTGGGTCAGCCCGGGCAGCACAGCCAGCCGGGACGCGGGCCGGCCGGTGCCGTCCCCGCCGGCGTCCCGGTGACCGCCGCCCAGCAGTCCGAAGAACTCGGCCACGTGGTGGACGGGGATCGAGTCGGCGTCGGCGAACACCAGCAGCACCGGCATGGGCAGGGCGGCCACAGCGGCGGACCAGTCGTACTCGCGGCGCAGCAGCTCGCCGGTCTTCGCCCAGAGCGCCGGCCAGTCCTGCGGGCGGGGCGCGACCCGTTCGTAGCGCTCGTGCGGCGGGGTGCCGCGCATCCGCTCGGCGACCCGTTCGTCCTGGGCGGCCATCGCGGCCAACACCTCCGGGTACCAGCCCTGCCGGCGGTACGGGGTGGAGACCAGCACGAGGCGGCGGACCAGGTCGGGGTGTTGGATCGCGGCGCGCAGCGCCACCCCGCCGCCGAGTGAGTAGCCGAGCACGTCGGCGGCCGGCAGGTCGAGGTGCCGCAGGAGCGCGGCGACGTCCTCGGCCATCGACTCGTGACGCAGCGGCCGGTCCACGTCGGCGGTGCGGCCGTGGCCCTGGAGGTCGACGGCGACGACCTGCCGGCGCGTGACGAGGTGGGGCAGGACGGGCGCGAACGTTTCCGTCGAGCCGTAGCCGCCGTGCAGCAGGACGAGCGGGCGGCCGGCGCCGTGGACCTCGTACCAGAGCCGCACCCCGTTGACGTCCGCGTAGGTCACACCCCTTCAACGACGGTCGGCCCGGCGGCGGGTCGCCCCACCGCCGGGCCGGTCCGTCCGGCGTTACCCGGCGACGTACCGGTGCAGTCGGCCTTCGTCGGTCTCGACCACGCCGTCCCGGCGCAGGCCGGCCTTCTCCAGCACCCGCACGGACGGCACGTTTGCCGGGTCGACCGTGGCGTACACGAGCGTCACCCCGGGCAGGGTGCGGGCGTGGGCCACCAGGGCCCGGACCGCCTCGGTGGTGTAGCCGCGGCAGCGCCGGGACGGGACGAGGCCGTAGCCGAACTCGACCGCGCCGTCGGTGGGCGGCAACTTCAGCCCGATGCCGCCCACGGTGAGGCCGGTCTCCCGCTCGATGACGAGCCGGTGGCCGTGCGGCCGGTCCGGGTTGCCGGCGATGATCCCGGCGATCACCCGCTCGCCGTCGGCCGGGAAGTCCGGCGCCCAGTGCGGGCGCCGCTCGCCGGCGACGACGGCGGCGACCTCGTCGGCCGGCCAGGGGCGGAGTACGAGACGGTCGGTGGTCAGGTCAGGGTTGGACAACGCGATTCTCCAAGGTCGTGGAGTGACCCGGGTCGCGGTGAGTCTCAGTCAGAAGGCGCGACCCGGAAAAAGGCATGGCAGGGGAAGCTCATGGCGATCCATGGCCTCATCCCCCTGCGCCCACGACGGTCGCGTGTCCGCGCGATGGCACTCTAACCCATGATCCGGATACGCCGCGCCCCCGTTACCTCGGGCCAACGGGTAACGGGGGCGCGGGCGGGGGTCGGTCAGCTGACGCCGGTAACGGCCTTGACCAGGTTGATGCCGAAGTAGATCACGAACGCGACGGCCACCGCCCACATCAGCGGGTGGATCTGCCGGGCCTTGCCCTGGGCCACCCGGATCGCCACCCAGCTGACGAAACCGGCGCCGATGCCGTTGGTGATCGAGTAGGTGAACGGCATGAGGGTCATCGTCAGGAAGGCCGGGACCGCGACGCCCACGTCGGTGAAGTCGATGTCCTTGACCTGGCGGATCATGAGCGCGCCGACCACCACGAGCGCCGGGCCGGCGGCCTCGCTCGGCACCAGCGACACCAGCGGGGTGAGCAGCAGCGCGCCCAGGAAGAGCACGCCGGTGACCACGCTGGTCAGGCCGGTCCGCCCGCCGTCCGCGATGCCGGAGGAGGACTCGACGTACGTGGTGGCGGAGGAGGCGCTGCCCGCGCCGCCCGCGACCGCGGCGACGCCGTCGACGAAGAGCACCTTGCCCAGGCGCGGCATGTCGGTGCCGTCCTCGGTGGTCAGGTTGGCCTGCTTGGCGAGGCCGACAGTGGTGCCCATGACGTCGAAGAAGTCGGCCAGCACCAGGGTGAAGACCAGCAGCAGCGCGGTGACCAGGCCGACGTGGGCGAACGCGCCGAACGACACGTTGCCGACCAGGTGCAGGTCGGGGGTCTGGAAGAGCGGGTCCGGCAGGGTCGGCACGTTGAGCCGCCACCCGTCCGGGTTGGGCTTGCCGTCGGCGGTGAACGCCCCGCCGGGCTTGGCGAACGCGTTGACGGCCACCGCGACGACAGTGGTGGCCACGATGCCGATCAGGACGCCGGCCTTCACCTTGCGGGCGACCAGGATGCCGGTGACCAGCAGGCCGACCAGGAAGACGACAGTGGGCCAGCCGTGCAGGGTGCCGTTGCTGCCCGAGCCGAGCTGGAGCGGCACGCCGGTGCCGGCCCGGACCAGACCGCCGTCGACGAAGCCGATCAGCGCGATGAACAGGCCGATGCCGGCCGCGATGGCCGCCTTCAGCTCGGCCGGGATGGCCCGGAAGACGGCCTTCCGGAAGCCGGTGAGCACCAGCACCGTGATGATCAGACCCTCGATGACGACCAGGCCCATGGCCTCGGCCCAGCTCATCTGGGACGCGACCGCGTACGCCACGAAGGCGTTCAGCCCGAGGCCGGTGGCCACGGCGAACGGCACCCGGCCGACGATGCCCATCATGATCGTCATGACCGCGGCGACCAGGGCCGTGACCCCGGCGACCGGCGCGATCCCGAGGAGGTTGCCGTCCTTGTCCGGCGCGGTGCCGATGATCAGCGGGTTGAGCACGACGATGTAGGCCATCGTCGCGAAGGTGGTGATCCCGGCGAGCACCTCGCGCCTGACCGTCGAGCCCCGGCGGGTGATCTCGAAGAAGCGGTCGAGGCGGCTCTGCGCGGCGGGTTCCGCCGGCTCCACCGGGACAGCAGGATCCTGCGTAGACACGCTCATGGCGTGGCCTTACTCCGTTCCGGGTTGGCCCAGCCGGTCGCGCCGGTCGGGCGGTGGGGGTGCAGCAGTCCCGTTTCGGTTGGCCCGGAGAACGGCGGGACGGCTGGGCTCCACGGGTCCCGTGAAGCACTACGAAGCCGCGCCCCGGGTTCCGGGAAGCGACTTCGCGACGCCCACCTTAACCGCCGGGTAACGGCGGATGACCTGCCCCTACGCGGGGAGCCGGCGCGCGGGTGGCCAAGGTCACGTCCCGGCGCGGTGCCGGGCGATCCATTCGGCGTTGAGCGCGTCGGCCTGACGGGCGTGCCGGGGCCGGACCGGCACCCCTGCCGACGGCAGTCCGAGCGCGTCGAGGAGGCCCCGGGTCACCCCGGGCGGGTCGGCCGCCAGGTCCTCGTAGCGCACCCGGTGCGGGGTGATCCCGTACCGGGCGAACCAGGTGTCCCAGGCCGCCTGATGCTCGGCGATCGTGCGCAGCAACTCGTCGATGCCGTCCGGGTCGTAGCGGGGCTTGCCGGTGGCCGGGCCGGCGGCGTCGACGGCGTCCGGGGCGGTGTCGGTCCACCGGCCGGTCTGCTCGGCGCGCAGCCAGGAGACCGCCTGCGCGAGCACGTCGTCACGGCGCAGGTGCACGAAGGCGGTCCGGCCGAAGGCCCGGCGCAGCAGCGCATCATCCGCGCCGGCCAGCTCCGGATTCCCGGCGGCCAGCCCTTCGACCACCCGGTCCAGCGTCCCCCACATCAGCTTCGCCCCGAACACGCCGTTGCCGGTCCGGCCGGCCGCCAGGGCCGCCCGGACGTAGTCGCGGTAGTGCCACTCCCCGGCCGGCAGGCCCCAGCGGGCGGCCCAGAGCGGCTCGTCCGGCACCCGGAAGTACGCCTCCGGCCGGCCGGCCACCCCGGTGGAGGCCAGCAGCCCGCAGAGCAGCGAACTGCCCGTCCGCGGCACCGCACAGATGAAGTACGCGTCGACGCCGGTCACTCCCCGAGCCAACCGGAGCGGCCCGGCCCCGGCAACCGGGTATCGGGTTCAGCCGGCGAGCGCGCCGGGCCGGGAGGTGTAGCGCTTGAGCCGCAGCGCGGGCTTCTCCACGAGGTGCCACGAGGCGTACGCGAGCAGGCCGGTGACCACGATGACCACGGTGACCAGCACGGTGTCGCGCAGCCGTCCCGCCAGGCCCGACCACAGCAGCACGTTGATCACCGGCATGTGCCAGATGTAGACGCCGAAGCTGAGGTCACCGAGCCGCTCGGTCGACCGGCGCAGCACCGCCGGGCCGTGGTGGCCGACCCAGAACAGCAGGTACGCCAGGGGCAACGCCGTGGCGACGGCCGCCACCACGGACCAGTCCGCGTCGGCCCGGAGGCGGAGCGCGGTGCCGGCCGCGTACAGCAGCGCGGCGCCGGCGGCCAGCGCCCCGTGCTGCGGGAGCCTCGGCCAGGCCCGGCCGATGGCGATGCCGATGACGAAGAAGGCCAGCCAGGGCCAGAACGTCACGCCGAGCAGCTTCCCGCCGAGCACCTCGGTGGTCGGCCCGCCGAGCGCCGCGTGCAGGACGGTGCCGGTGAGCCCGGCGGTGAACGCGACCGCGACCATGGCGCGGAAACCGGCCCGGTGCGCGAGCCACACGAGGAGAGGCAGGAGCAGGTAGAAGCTGACCTCGACCGGGATGGTCCAGAGGCTGCCGTTCACCACGCCCACGCCGAATCCGTGGAACAGCGCCGGGTGGTAGACGGGGACCAGCGCCAGGTTGCTGGCCGCCCAGGCCAGGAACGGCGTGCCGCGGAGCGCGCCGAGGGACACGATCCCCAGCGCGACGAGCGCGGCGGACATCACGGCGAAGTACAGGTAGAGCGCCGGGACGATCCGGAGGAACCGGTTGCGCAGGTACTCCCGGGCCGGCCGGCCCTCCCGGCGGCAGCGTTCCGCCGAGGCGTACACCATGCCGCCGCTGAGGATGAAGAACGCGACGACGCCGTCGAAGAACCACAGGGCGCCCCCGTGGCGGTACCACAGGAAGCCGGCGCCCAGGTGGGTGCTGGCGTGCTGGACCAGGACGCAGCCGGCGGCCGCCAGCCGGAGTGCGTCGAAGCAGTTCTGCCGCCGTGCGGTGCGGGGCGGGGCGCTGGGCCGGGCGGTCAGGGTCATGTGGGTGCTCCCGGTGCCGGACTGAGGGCGGGACGGTGGGCGCCCGGGTCAGTCCGGTGACCGCCGGCCGCCGACTGATCAACGATCTCGACCCCGGACCGTCACGGTGCGTGACCGGCTCCGGCCCAGGCGGCGGGGCGGTCAGCTCCGGGCGGGGTCCCGGGGGCGGGCGCGGAGGTGGGCGCGTTCGCCCTGGGCGCCGAAGAGGCTGAGGAACTCGACCGCCTCGGCGTCGGCGGGGCCGAACCAGTGCGGCACCCGGGTGTCGAACTCGGCCGCCTCGCCGGGGGTGAGCACCAGGTCGTGCTCGCCGAGGACCAGCCGCAGCCGGCCGTTCAGCACGTAGACCCACTCGTACCCCTCGTGGGTCTGCGGGGTGGGCTCGGCGGGCCGCCCGCCGGCCGGGATGACCAGCTTGTACGCCTGGATGCCGCCGGGCCGGCGGGTGAGCGGCAGCATGGTCATGCCGTGCCGGGTGACCGGCCGCAGGTGGATGCGCGGGTCGCCGGTGGGCGGGGCGCCGACCAGCTCGTCGAGCGTCACGCCGTGCGCCCGGGCCAGCGGCAGCAGCAGTTCGAGGGTGGGGCGGCGGCTGCCGGACTCCAGGCGGGACAGGGTGCTCACCGAGATGCCGGTGGCGGCCGCCAGGTCCGCCAGGGTGGTCTCCCGTTCGCGGCGCAGCGCGCGCAGCCGGGGGCCCACCGCGTCGAGCGCGCGGTCGAGGTCGTCGTCCATTCCACCAGTTTGCCAGATCAGCAACAAAGTTTGCGGGTGCGGCCACCACTGTCGCATGGTTGCCGCGGGAGGTGGTCAGAATGACCGAACGTTACGAGGTGGTGGTGATCGGCGGCGGCGCCGCCGGGTTGAGCGGGGCGCTGATGCTGGCCCGGGCGCGCCGGTCGGTCCTCGTGATCGACGGGGGCAGCCCGCGCAACGCCCCGGCCGAGGGGGTGCACGGGCTGCTGGCCCGCGACGGCATGCCCCCGGCGGAGCTGCTGGCACGCGGCCGGGACGAGGTCCGCCGGTACGGCGGGCACCTGCGGGACGGCCAGGTCGAGACGGTGACCCGCGACGGCGAGGACTTCGTGGTGGTGCCGGCCGACGGCCGACCGGTCCGGGCCGCCCGGCTGCTGGTGGCCACCGGCCTCGTCGACGAGCTGCCGGAACTGCCCGGCCTGCGCGAGCGGTGGGGCCGGGACGTGGTGCACTGCCCGTACTGCCACGGGTGGGAGGTGCGCGACCGGCCCGTCGGGGTGCTGGCCACGGGGCCGCTGTCGGTGCACCAGGCGCTGCTGTTCCGGCAGTGGAGCGACGACGTCCTCTTCCTGCGCCACACCGCGCCGCCGCTCACCGACGAGCAGGCGGAGCAACTGGCGGCCCGCGGCGTCCGCGTCGTCGAGGGCGAGGTCGCGTCGCTGGAGGTCGTCGCGGACCGGCTGGTCGGGGTACGCCTCAGCGACGGCCGGCCGGTCGCCCGCGAGGTGCTCGTCGCCGCTCCCCGGATGGTGGCGCGGGCCGGGTTCCTGGCGGCGCTCGGGTTGCCGGCGGTGGCGCACCCGTCCGGGGCCGGCGAACACGTCCCGGCCGACCCGACGGGGCGTACCGCGGTGCCCGGGGTGTGGGTGGCGGGCAACGTCACCGACCCGGCCGCCCAGGTCGGCGCGGCCGCGGCGGCGGGCGCCCTGGCGGCCGCCGCGATCAACGGCGACCTGGTGGCCGAGGAGACCCGCCGGGCGGTCGAGGCGGCGCGACCGGGTGGCATTCACGAATAAGACTTACACGGACATTATTCCCGTTTAGGTTACTGCGGAGGGATGCAGTCGAGACGGGGGGCGACGTGGACGACGGGTATCCGGCGATCGAGGACCACGGGCTGATCGGTGATCTCCAGACCGCCGCCCTGGTGACCTGCGACGGGACGATCGACTGGTTCTGCGCGCCCCGTTTCGACTCCCCCAGCATCTTCGCCAGCCTGCTGGACCGGGAGCGCGGCGGCTTCTTCCGCATCTGCCCCGACGAGACCACCTACGTGACCAAGCAGCTCTACCTGCCGGGCACCCCGATCCTCATCACGCGGTTCATCAGCGCCGACGGGGTCGCCGAGGTCCAGGACTTCATGCCGGTCACCGGCGAGAAGGCGACCGAGGTGCACCGCCTGGTGCGGATCGTCACCATGGTCCGGGGCAGCATGCGGTTCCGGCTGGAGTGCCGGCCCCGGTTCGACTACGCGCGGGAGCGGCCCCGCCTGGAACGGCACCGCAACGGGTACGTCTTCCGCGGCTCGTCCGCGTCGCTCACCTTCAACCCGGTCCAGCCGGTCCGCCGCCTGATCGCCGAGGAGGACATGCACCTGGAGGACGGCGACCTCATCGGGTTCGGCACCCTCAACGAGGGCGACACCGGCGGGGTGGTGCTGGAGACGAACTCGGACATGGAACCCCGGGCCGTCCCCCTCGAAGAGGTGCAGGGGATGTTCGAGTGGACCCGCGACTACTGGCGGCGGTGGGTCGAACGCTCCCGCTACACCGGCCGGTGGCGGGAGATGGTCGAACGGTCGGCCATCACGCTGAAGCTGATGACGTACGCGCCCACCGGCGCCATGATCGCCGCGCCGACGGCCGCGCTGCCCGAACTGGTCGGCGGCACGCGCAACTGGGACTACCGCTACACCTGGGTCCGGGACACGTCGTTCTCGGTGCACGCCCTGCTCGGTCTCGGCTTCACCGAGGAGGTCGGCCGGTACATGGACTGGCTCGACGAGCGGATCCGTGAGGCCGGCGACCACCAGGCCCCGCTGAAGATCATGTACCGGGTCGACGGCTCGTCGGACCTGCACGAGGAGATCCTCGACCACCTGGAGGGCTACCGCGGCTCCCGGCCCGTCCGGATCGGCAACGGCGCGGCGGACCAGCTCCAGCTCGACATCCACGGCGAGGCGCTGTTCGCCATGCACGTCGCCGACGAACAGGGCATCCGGGTCTCCCACCAGGTGTGGAAGAGCACCGTACGGCTCGTCGACTGGCTGTGCCACAACTGGGACCAGCCCGACGCCGGCATCTGGGAGAGCCGGCACCATCCCCGGGACTACACCTTCGGCCGGGTGATGTCCTGGGTGGCGCTGGACCGGGCCATCCGGCTCGCCGGCCGCACCGGCCGCCCCGGGGACATCGGCTGCTGGACCACCCAGCGGAACCTGATCTACGACCAGGTGATGGCGCGCGGCTACCACCGGGGCCGGGGCTCCTTCGTCCAGGCCTACGGCGAGAACGTCCTGGACGCCGCGCTGCTGTCCATGCCGGCGGTCGGCTTCGTGACGCCGTCGGATCCGATGTGGTGCCGCACCCTCGACGCCATCGAGCGGGAACTGGTCTCCGACAGCCTGGTCCACCGGTACGACCCGGTCCACTCCCCCGACGGGCTCCCCGGCCACGAGGGCACGTTCAACATGTGCACCTTCTGGTACGCCGAGGCGCTGGCCCGCTCCGGCCGCCTCGACGACGCCCGGCTCACCTTCGAGAAGATGTTCACCTTCAGCAACCACCTCGGCCTCTACGCCGAGGAGATCGCGTCGACCGGCGAGCAGATCGGCAACTACCCGCAGGCCTTCAGCCACCTCGCGCTGATCAACACGGCGCTGGCGCTCAACGAGCTGCTCGACGTCGAGGCGGAGGCCCGCCGCAGGCGCTGACCGGCCGGACTACTCCTCCGGGACGCCCGGGCCGACCTCGCCGCGGCGCAGGTGCTCGACGTTGCGGTCGGCTTCGCTGTGGGCGTTCGCGGCTCCCGCCGCCGGGTCCTCGGTGCGGCGACCCTCGACGTCCTGGTACACCTCGCCGCGCTCGAGCGCTTGCTCCTGCTGCCGCCGACTCTGCTCCGGATCCGTCATGAACAGCCGTTTGCCCGGCCGCTCACACCCGCAAACCGGTGCCGGCGCGCCGACGGCCGGGCCGGAGCACGGTTAGCCATCGGCGGGCCGGGTAGGCATCGGCGCCGCGTGCAGACCCGATTGGACCCGGCAGGTCTGCCGGGACCCGTCCGAGAGGAACAACGGTGTCACCCGAGTATCGCAAGAACCCGGAGGCCGTCTCCCGGTTGTCGCCCGAGCAGTACCGGGTCACCCAGGAAGGCGGCACGGAGCCGGCCTTCGACAACCCGTACTGGGACAACAAGGAGCCGGGGATCTACGTCGACGTCGTGTCCGGCGAGCCCCTCTTCGCCTCCGTCAACAAATTCGACAGCGGCACCGGCTGGCCGTCCTTCACCAAGCCGATCGAGCCGAGGAACGTGGTCGAGGTGCGGGACTCCACCCTCGGCATGGTCCGCACGGAGGTCCGGTCGGCACACGGGGACAGCCATCTGGGCCACGTGTTCGACGACGGCCCCGTGGAGGCCGGCGGGCTGCGCTACTGCATGAACTCCGCCTCCCTCCGCTTCATCCGGCTCGACGACCTCGAACGCGAGGGTTACGGCGAGTACCGCAGGTTGTTCGAACATTCGGACGGGGGGCGACAGCGATGAGCGACACGCAGAAGGCGGTCCTGGCCGGCGGCTGCTTCTGGGGCATGCAGGACCTGATCCGGAAACGTCCGGGCGTCGTGCACACCAGGGTCGGCTACACCGGCGGGGACGTGCCGAACGCGACCTACCGGAACCACGAGGGCCACGCCGAGGCGATCGAGATCGAGTTCGATCCCGCCACGCTCTCCTACCGCGACCTGCTCGAGTTCTTCTTCCAGGTGCACGACCCGACCACGAAGAACCGTCAGGGCGGCGACATCGGCACGAGCTACCGGTCCGCCATCTTCTACTGCGACGACCAGCAGCGACAGGTCGCCGAGGACACCATCGCCGACGTCGACGCCTCCGGCCTGTGGCCGGGGAAGGTGGTCACCGAGGTCACCCCGGCCGGCCCCTTCTGGGAGGCCGAGCCGGAACACCAGGACTACCTGGAGAAGCATCCCGGCGGCTACACCTGCCACTTCCCCCGGCCCGACTGGAAGCTCCCCCGGCGGGGAGAGAGCCGGAGCTGACCGCACCTCCTGCCCACGACACAGACCGAGGAGAAGGAGGCCCTCGTGGCCGTCAAGACGCAGACCCTCGCCCGCGCCACCGACATCCGGCCGTTCACCGTGGAGATCCCCGAGTCGGAGCTCCAGGCGCTGCGACAGCGGATCGCGGCCACCCGGTGGCCCGACAAGCAACTCGTCAACGACCAGTCGCAGGGCGTGCCGCTGGAGACGAGCCAGGCGCTCGCCCGCTACTGGGAGAAGGAGTACGACTGGCGCAAGGTCGAGGCGAGGCTGAACTCGGTGCCGAACTTCATCACCGAGATCGACGGGCTGGACATCCACTTCCTGCACATCCGGTCCCGGCACGAGGACGCGCTGCCGCTCATCGTCACCCACGGCTGGCCCGGATCGATCATCGAGCAGTTGAAGATCATCGGTCCGCTCACCGATCCCACCGCACACGGCGGGTCCGCGTCGGACGCCTTCCACCTGGTGATCCCGTCGATGCCCGGCTACGGGTTCTCCGGCAAGCCCACCGAACCCGGCTGGGGGCCCGAGCACATCGCGCGTGCCTGGACCGAGCTGATGAAACGCCTCGGCTACGACCGGTTCGTCGCCCAGGGCGGCGACTGGGGCGCACTGATCACCAACGTCATGGGCGTGCAGGCGCCGCCGGAACTGGCCGGCATCCACACCAACATGCCGAGCACCGTGCCGCCCGAGATCGACGCCCTGGTCCAGTCCGACATCACCGGAATCAACAACGCGATGTCCAAGCTTCCGGCCAACCTCTCCGACGAGGAGCGGCGGGCCTGCGAGCAGCAGGACTTCTTCTGGAAGCACTCCGCCTACGCACTGATCATGGCGACACGTCCGGAGACGCTGATCGGTCTCGCCGACTCGCCCATGGCCCTGGCCACCTTCATGTGCGACCACGACGCGGCCAGCCTGGAGCTGATCTGCCGGGCCTTCGCCGGGCAGCCCGGCGGGCTCACCCGCGACGACATCCTCGACAACATCACGCTCACCTGGTTGACGAACACGGGCGTCTCCGCCGCCCGCCTCTACTGGGAGAACAAGCTCTCCTTCCTCGGCGCCAAGGACGTCTCCGTCCCCGCCGCCGTCAGCGTCTTCCCGGACGAGCTCTACCAGGCGCCCCGATCCTGGGCCGAGCGGGCCTATCCGAACCTCATCCACTACAACAAGCTCGACCGGGGCGGGCACTTCGCGGCCTGGGAGCAGCCGGAACTGCTGTGCGACGAACTCCGCACCGCCTTCCGGTCACTCCGCTAGCGGTGTCGCCGGGCGGACCTCCGCATCTCATCCAGGTGTGGAGGTGCGCCCACGTCCGTCGCCCGCGGCGGTGGCGGTCTAGACGGGCGCGGATCCACCCTGCGTGATCCTGCCGGCCTGGTCCGTCACGGCCGCCAGGAAGGCGGTCAGTGCGGGAGGCTGCGGGGTGTCCCGGGTGACGATCACCAGGCGGCGCCGGACGGCGGCTTCGGCGACGTCCCGGGCGGCGAGGGCGGGATCGCCGGCCGGCAGGGTCAACGCCGGCAGCAACGCGACGGCCGCCCCGACCCGGACCAGTTCGAGTTGCACGTCCGCGTCGCTGGAGCGGTGTCGCAGGTCGGGCTCGTACCCGCCGAGGGACCGGCAGGTCCCGACCACCATGGCGTGGTGGCCGGTCCCCTCGGCGGAGGCGGTCCAGACGTCGGACCGCAGCGCGGTGATCGGGACGGGCGTCCCCGGCGCGGCGAGCGGATGGGCTGCCGGCAGGACGACCTTCAACGGTTCCTCGTGCAGGACCGCGAAGCGGAGCCCCGCCGGTCGTGGCCGGGGGTGGCCGTCGTACTCGTCGGCGATCACCAGGTCGACCGCGCCCAGCCGCACGCCGGGCAGGGCCTGTTCGAGTTCGAGTTCGAAGATCTCCGCGCGTACCCGTGGATGGTCGGCCGCCATGCGGGCCACGGCGGGCACCAGCAGGCGGCGGGCCGCCGACTGAAGGCCGCCGGCCCGCACGGTGCCCCGGACGTCGCCGCCCAGCGCCGCCAGGTCCGCCTCCGCCGCCTCGGCCGCCGACAGCAGCACCCGCGCATGCCCGGCCAGCAGCCGCCCGGCGTCGGTGAGCCGCACGCCGCGCCCGGCCTTCTCGAACAGCCGGGCACCCGTCTCCTTCTCCAGGAGGGCCAGCTGCTGGGACACGGTCGACGGGCTGTAGCCGAGCGCGGCGGCGACAGCTCCCAGCGTGCCCCGCTCCTCGAACTCCCGGAGGAACCGGAGACGGCGAAGATCCAGGGCGACCATTCGGAAACTCTAACGATTCAACTCCACCAATCATCGCTGGACCTGATGGGTACGGTGGCCGATGCTCGTCGCATGGGTCCGGCGCTGTGTCTCGTGTCCGCGGCGTGCTTCGGCGCGATGGCGATCTTCGGCAAGTTCGCGTACGACGCGGGCGTCTCACCGGCGGCCCTGCTGCTGGTGCGCTTCAGCCTGGCAGCCGCGCTGCTGGGCGTCGTCCTCCTCCTGCGGCCCGGCCTACGGCGGGCGGAACCGGGCGAGCACCGGGCCGTACCGACCGGCCGGGTGCTGGCGACCGCGATCGCGTTGGGCGCCGTCGGGTACGCGGCACAGGCCGGTCTGTTCTTCTCCGCCCTACGACTGATGGACGCCTCGCTGCTGTCCCTGATCCTCTACACCTACCCGGTCCTGGTCACCGTGGCGGCGGTGCTGCTGGGCCGGGACCGGCTGACGCCGGGGCGGACCGCCGCACTGCTTGCCGCATCCGGTGGAACCCTGCTGGTGCTGCTCGGCGCCGGCGGGGTGAGCTTCCACCCGGTCGGGGCGCTGCTGGCCTTCGGCGCCGCGGTCACCTACACCGTCTACATCCTCGTCGCCGACACCGTCGTACACCGCCTGCCACCCGTGGTCCTGTCCGCGCTGGTGATGACCGGGGCCGCCGGCACCCTCGGTCTCGGCGCCGCGCTCACCGGCGGGGTCGACCTCGACTTCCGCCCGCCGGGATGGTTCTGGCTGGCCTGCATCGCCGTCGTCTCCACCGTCCTGGCGATGCTCACCTTCTTCGCCGGCCTGAGGCGTACCGGCCCGTCGACCGCGGCCATCCTGTCGACCTTCGAGCCGGTGGTCACCACCGCACTGGCCGCGCTCACCCTCGGGGAATCACTGAGCCCGGTCCAGCTCGCGGGCGGCGCCCTGGTGCTCACCTCCGTGGCGGTCCTCCAGGTCCGCCCGACGGGCAGGGCGAGGGCTGGTGGCCCGGTCACGGGAGATGCCGCAGTCGGTGGGTCACGTCCATCGACGCGACTCACGGAAGCCGGGCGGCTATGACCCGAACTTCTTCCATTGCCCTTCGGAGACCACCTCGACCACGCCGTCGACGACCTTGATGGCCGTCTGTTCGTCGATGGCGTAGGCCGGGACACCGATGTCGGCGGCCCACCGCTCCGCGTCGGCCAGGGTGTTCGTCGGGAAGGCGTCCAGGTGCGGAAAGATCGAGAAGTCGACGACTCCCAGGGTGCGGTCGTCCGGCGCGGACGGCCACTCGACGAAGTACGTTCCGATCCGGGGCGTCATCACCATGCTTCCGGCACTCACTCCCACCCAGACCAGGTGGGGCAGCGATGGCAGCAGATCGGCCAGCCCGGACTCCCGCATCCAGTGGCACAGGTACGTCGCGTCGCCGCCGTCGACCAGGAGAACGTCGGCCTCCCGGACCCACGGCACCCATCGCTCCGCGCCGATGGTGGGCAGGGCGGTGAGCTCGAGGACGCCGAGCGACGCCCAACCCAGGCCGGACAGGTACTGGAACCCGGGCTCCGCGGCTACGAACCCCCGCACCGATGTCGGACCGCACATCGGGTGACCCCATTGTGCTGTCGGGACGCAGAGGGCGTGGCACTCGGCGATCGGCTTGCCGAGGAGCTGCACGAGCGCCGAGTGGATGCTTGGGTTCGTGACGCCGCCTGACGTCAGCAAGAGCTTCACGGTGCCTCCAGATTCACACGCGGGGTGGATGTATCTGAAGACCTGGGACCGTGCCGGAACTCATCGGCTTGTAAGGCGCTTCGGCGAGACTCGCAGCGTCCGCTGACGTCCATGGCGTCCGGGCCGCAGGCGAGGTCCGTACGCCATGTCCGGCCGCAGCCGCCGCCGTTGATGTCAGCCACGGATGTCAAGCCAGGTTCTCAGGCTGCCCCCGGCGGTCCGGGATAGCCCAGGTGGCTCCCGGCCCAACCGATGCTCCCAGGCGGTTGCTTCCACTCGCCGGTGCGCCTCTTCGAGATCGATAGGCGAGGCCATCGCTTGCGTGCTGCTTGCCGGCTGACGCCTACCGCCGCACCAAGCTCGGGATACCCAGCACCGTACTGCACCGCCTCCTCGGCGCTAGCGGATACGAGGTCAGCGAGAAGGCTGCCCATCTGCTCACCTGCCGCCATCCGCGCGAGGTGAGTCCGCATCCCCTCCGCGTAGCTCGGCTTGTGAGCACCCCCGCCGTGCGCATCCACATCGGAGTCGTTCAGCCGCTGCGCCCATTCGGCGGCAATAGCACCCAGTTGCCGCCGCAGGTCCTGTCGCTCGTCCTGGGTTAGCTCCCGCATCACTGACCCCCTCACTAGTGGCCTCGCACTTCAGAGTCCCGCTGACAACCAAGGTTGTCAAAGGCTAAAATTGGGTAGTACGCGCGGCCGGGCTACGACCGCCGCCGGGGGAGCCTGGTCGTGGTTGTCAGCCAGTGCCGACAGGTGCCATCCCGTCCGCTCGCACACGGCAGCTGCGTCGTTCGTTCCGACCACTGTCGTCGCGCAGCAGGCGGTTCGCTGACTCGCTGCTGACTCCGCCTGGCTCCGACGTCTCGATTACAAGCTCTGTGCATCCCGTATGCACATGTCCGGGAACGGCCGCACGCTCAAACTCTCGTCCGTGCCAGCCCCCGTCGGTGTGCCGCTGTGCGGCCCGGTTGCTGTCAGCGTTGCTGTCGACAGCAATCCGCCCGGAGGTGGCTTTTGCTGCAATACTGCTGCGATGTTGGTGTGGGTCGGGCGGGCCGCGGCTCTGCTTGTGGCGCTCGCGTTGGCAGTTGTCGGTGTGCTGTTTGTCTATGCCTCTTGGAACGCTTGGGATGGCCTGCCGCCGGATGGGCCGCCTCTCGGCGATGCTTCTCGGACCTATGAGACCCTCATCGCCTTGTTCGGTCTGAGTCTCTTGGCCGGCGGCATCTGGATCGTTGTCCGAGTCGCCCGCGGCGTGCGTCAGCGCACAGCGTGACCTGACCCCCCGCTTCTGCTGCCATCCTTACCGTCTGCCGTCGACCCGCTCTCCTGGGGAGCGGGCCGCCGCCCGGTCCGCGACGTCAAGCGTGCCTTGACGCACGGACGGACGCTGCCGGAACGGACTGAGTGGGCTCTCGTGTCACGGACCGCGCCCCAGCGGACACCGCCACAGTGGCGCAGTTGACCCAACCTCGCCCCGGTCCCCGGGGTCGGAGGGTGGCCACCGGCGGCCACCCTCCCCGTCCCAGGTGAGCAGTTGACCTGACCCTGAGCGGCTGCGGAGCCGGCTCCTGGACGACCGGCATGCCCTCCGCGGCCACCGCCCCCATGCTTGGGGCTTGCCGCGCGGACCCGGCAGGCCCTCTCCTGCGCCGCGCTGCTCAGGCGCGGCGCGGCCGGCTGCGGCGACGAACCTCCACCACCCTTCCCGCTATCCCGTCTGCGGCGGCCCCGGGCTTCCCGCTTTCCGCGCCGGCCGCCGGGCGTCAGGCGTGACGGCCGCAGAGCGACAGCGGCAGCGGCCGGCGCGCGCCCAGGCGGCGGCGCGTGCGGCCCGTCAAGGGCCGCCTTGAAGACGTACAGAAACTTTGAACCAACCGCCGACAGCCGGCAGCCGGCAGCCGGCAGTCGTACTCCGCTTGATGCGTTACGTCGTGGCCTCACTTGACGCGTGACACGACGCCCTGGCTCGTTGGCTACCCGGTGTGAACGCGGGGCGGCGGGAGAGGGCTGGCCTCCGCTTCTAGCCAATGAGCCGGGCAGACTGAGCCTGGTGAGCGATGATTACATCCGTCTGGTTCCCACGGATCCGAGCTGGCAGCCTGAGCCCGAAGCTGCTGCCGCCGTCGTTGCCTATGTGGCGAGCCTGTTCTCCGGGCCCGGTGATGCTGTCGACGAGGTGAAACAGACCTTCTACGACCGGGTGACCTTGATAGACGCAGGCATGTACACGGAGCGGATCACATGCCCACGCTGCGCTGGAGACATCAGCATGCATTGGCTCGGCGACCTGGTCCGCGAGAACGGCACGAGCTTCGACCACCTGGACGTGGCGGTACCCTGCTGCGGTGCCGTCGTGGAGCTGAACACCTTGCATTACGAGGACCCGATTGGCTTTGCACGCTTCGAGGTAAGCGCCTTGAACGCGACTAGGGCGAGATACGAACTTGACACCAACGAACTGGCCCGCGTGGCCGACCTTCTGGGTCATCCGGTCGCGCAGATCCTCGCGCACTACTAGTGAAAATTGGCGCGCTGACCTGCCGCTGACCTCGCGTCTCTGACGGACTGTCGAGTCCGCCCGGCGTCCGGCTGGGTAGTAACGCGGTGTAACGGCGGCAGCCCGTCATGCGGGAACCCGTCACGCGTCAGTGGAATCGATGTGTCACGCATCAAGTGGAGCCCGACACGCCGGCAGCCGACCCTGTCCTCCGTCGACTGATGCGCGACACTCGTCCGCCAACTGATCTGCGACACGTCGGCGGTCTGATCGTGGCACAAACGGATGCTCCGCGGTCTGGCCAGCTCGCTGCCACCACGGCCGGAGCAGCCTGAGCGCGCACATGATCCAATGGCGCAGTGGAACTGATCAAGCAGTTCAGCGAGCAGCAGTACGCTCGGGCGCTGGAGTCATGGGACTGGCTGGATCTCGCCGGCAAGGCTCCGCGGTTCACCTCACTGTTCGGCGATGTGTTCCTTGAGTCTGCCGACGGGGCGTGGTGGTTCCTCGACACCTTCGAAGGGCAGCTCGTACGGGGGTGGGACTCCCGTGCCGACCTAACCGCCGAACTGGACACCGAGGGTGGCCAGGACAGGTACCTTCTGGCCACCCTCGCCATGGCCGCATACCACCGGCGCGGGCTTCACCTGGACGCCAGCCAGATCTACGCCTACGCGCCACCGCCGATCGTCACGGGCAGTTTCGCCGTCGATCAAATCCAGGTGTTCAACTTCGTTGCGGTGCTCAATACCGCCGGCCAGCTCCACGAGCAGCTACAGAACTCTCCCAGCTAGGAGCTGAGGACCCGGCCCGTAGTGCCCGCCACGACGCTGGTCGCGGCAGCCTGCGGCGAGCGAGTTCCCATCGGCATAGCAGACCTTGCGTCGGCGGCCATCCTGTCGCCCCTAGCTTGCTGGATCTGTCGCACATCACCTGGCGGAGCTGCGTCGCACCTCAGCTGTCGGATCACAGCCGGCAGCCGACCCGGGATCAGGCGCCGGAGCCTACCGAAGGGCTTCCGCGAGCGCCTCGGCGTTCTTCTTGTCCACCCGGGGGAAGGTGAGAGCCACGCCGTCGCCCGCAGTACCGAACGCGAGGCGCAGCAGGCTCACGACGCCCATCTTGGCCTCGGCCAGCGAGACGTGTTCACGGGCCACCTCACCGAGGACCTTCTTTCCGGGGCCCCCGAGGAACGTCTGCGGCAGGAAGATCAGTCGACGGTTGGTGAGCACGACGAACTGCTTACGGGTCGACGCCAGCGCCGCCCCCAACAACGCTCCGCCACCCTCAAGCCTGATCGCCTGGCTGACGACCGTCCCGAGTCGCCCGGCCGAGAACTTTCCCACCATGGCCCGCGTCGCCACGACCGGCTGCTCACCGGGCTGCAGGATCGGCGTCACCTGCTCGAACGCACGGGTTTGAAGCTTCTGCTGCACTGCGTCTCCGTTCCTTGTCGCGAATCGTGCCGAGGCTAATGACCCGGAGGGCCGATCTAGATCCGACGATCGGACGACATCAGGCGGGAGAAGTGGACATTGAGCCTTTGTCGGGTAAGGCCACGGTCACGTTATGTGCCAGGCGCGCCGTAGCCGCCCGACTCGAACGTCTGTTCGATTAGGGTGCTGGGCGTGGAGATACGTGGTCGCTGGTGGAACGGGTCGTGGGGGTCCCCCTGGCCGTCAAAGCCTGGACGCTGGAGAGGTACCTGCACCACTGGTTGACCGAGGTCGTGCTCACGCCGCAGGATGTCCGGAAGCTGCTGACTGCGAAGCGGCAGGCAGGGCTGTCGGTGCGAATGGTCCGGTACATCCACGCGGTGTTGCGTAACGCCCTGCAGAACGCCGTTCGGGAGGGGCTCGTCACCCACAACGTCGCCAGACTGGTCCAGGTCGAGACGCCCGACTACGAAGACGGCCAGGGCCTAGCCATTCTCCAGGCCCAACGGCTCTTGGAGACAGTCAGGCCAACCCGCTGGTACTCGCTCTACGTCCTGGCCCTCATGCTGGGCCTTCGACGCGGTGAGCTGCTTGGCCTGCGCTGGTCGGACGTCGACCTCGATAGAAAGACACTCACCGTCAGACAGAACCTCGTGAGAGCCAGCGGTGAGCTGCGGGTCGGTACGCCGATCGAGCCGCGGAACCTGACCCGGCACTTCTATAGCGTTCGCGATCGGGCGGGGCTGCCGGGCATCCGGTTTCACGATCTTCGGCACACGTGCCTGACGCTTCTGTTCAGCCTCGGGACGCCGCCCCACATCGCCCAGGCCATCGCGGGTCACTCACACGTGGATGTCACGATGATGATCTACGTACACAGCGGGATGGCCGAACAGACGGAGGCCCTGCGAAAAGCTGGGTGAGGCATTCAACCCAGCGATTGATGTCAGGCTTGGATGTCAGGCACTCCGCCCGCCCCGGCAAGTTGTGCAGGTGCGGGCGGATTTTGCCTGGTCAGGTGGTGGTGGGCGCGGCAGGTTTCGAACCTGCGACCCCTCGCTTGTAAGGCGAGTGCTCTCCCACTGAGCTACGCGCCCGGAACGCCCGTACGGCGGGCCGGAGCGGCAAGCTTACCTGCCGGCCTCCGACCCGGTCGAACGACGTGCCCGGGTGGGATCAGGCGGCGACGGCCTCGGCCAGGGCCTTGCGCCAGCCCTGCTGGTCCCGGGCCTCACCGGGCATGTTCATCTCGGCGAACCGGACCACGCCGGCCTTGTCGATGACGAAGGTGCCCCGGTTGGCGATGCCCGCGACGTCGTTGAAGACGCCGTACGCCTGGGCCACCGCGCCGTGCGGCCAGAAGTCGGCCAGCAGCGGGAACTGGTAGCCCTCCCGGTCGGCCCAGATCTTGTGGGCGTACACCGAGTCGACGCTGACGGTGAGCACCTGGACGTCCTCGTTGACGTACTCGTTGAGGTTGTCCCGTACCTCGCACAGCTCGCCCTGGCAGATGCCGGTGAAGGCGAGCGGGTAGAAGACCAGCAGCACGGTGCGCCGGCCGCGGAAGTCGGCGAGCCGGACCTCCTGGTTGTTCTGGTCCTTGAGCACGAAGTCCGGCGCCTCGGCGCCAACCTCGATGGGCATGCGAGCTCCTTGGATCGGGTCTGGAGATGATCAGCCTGCCACACGGGGCGACACCGGCCGCCGGGGCGCGGACCGGGCCCTACTTCTTGCCCTTCGACCCGCGGCGGAGCACGAGGCGGGCGCCGCTCCAGTCGCGGCCCGCGTTGATGGTGGAGGTCTGCTGGAGGCCGGCGGTCTGCGCGCTTTCCGCGACCTCGCTCGGCTCGACGTGACCGTCGCGGCCGGCCTTCGGGGTCAGGAGCCACACCACGCCGTTGTCCGCCAGCGGTCCGAGGGCGTCGACGAGGAGCTCGAAGAGGTCGCCGTCGCCGTCGCGGTACCAGACGAGAACCGAGTCGACCACCTCGTCGGTGTCCTCGTCGACCAGCTCTCCACAGCGGTCGGTCAGGGCGTCCCGGAGATCCTGGTCGACGTCGTCGTCGTAGCCCATCTCCATGACGACCATCCCCGGCTCGATCCCGAACCGGTCCGCCAGGCTGCGTACCCCGTCGGCGGCCTGACCAGCGGTCGCGCTCACTGTCGCGTGCCTCCTCATCTCATCCCTGCTCGTGGCGTCGTCCGACGCCGTCGGGCCCAGTCCACACAGTTGTGGCTCGCCGCGCAAGTGGCGCACCGGGTGGAACGGAATTTACCGTGCCAGCAGCGTACGGGCACCCTGGGTGATGGCTTCCTCGGAGACCAGAACCTGACGCGCTGCCGGACCTAATGGTACAAACGAGTCAAGTCCGGCCACTCGGCGCGCCGTGCCCACGTATCCGCCGTCGACAAGCGCGGCGATCACCCCCTCGCCCACCCCGCCGGAGCGGCGGGTCTCGTCGACGACCAGCACCCGGCCGGTGGCCGAGGCCTCCCGGACGATGTCCGCCACGGGCAGCGGGGCCAGCCAGCGCAGGTCCACCACCCGGCTGCCGATCCCCTCGTCGGCCAGGGTGGCCGCCGCGCGCAGCGACATCCGGACGCCGTTGCCGAAGGTGATGATGGTGAGGTCCTCGGCCGAGCCGACCCCGTAGACCCGGGCGCGGCCGATCGGCACGTGGCGGGCGGCCCAGGCGCCGGGCTCGGCGTACTCGGCGAGCCACTCCCCGTCGCCGTCGGTGTAGAGGTCGCGGGTGTGGTAGAGCGCGATCGGCTCCAGGAAGACGCTCACCGCGCCGTCCACCGCGGCGGCGGCCAGGCAGGTACGCAGCATCGGCCCGGCGTCGTCCGGGCGGGCCGGCACCGCGACGACCAGCCCCGGCACGTCGCGGAGCACGGCCACCGAGTTGTCGTTGTGGAAGTGCCCGCCGAACCCCTCCTGGTACGCCAGCCCGGCGACCCGGACCACCATGGGGTTGCGGAACGCCCCCCGGGAGAAGAACCGCATGGTCGCGGCCTCGCCCCGGATCTGGTCCTCGGCGTTGTGCAGGTACGCCAGGTACTGGATCTCCGGCACCGGCAGCATCCCGGCCACACCCGCGCCCAGCGCGAGCCCGAGGATCGAGGTCTCGTCCAGCAGCGTGTCGAAGACGCGCGCCGCCCCGAACCTGTCCCGCAGGCCCTTCGTCACCCCGTACACCCCGCCCTTGACGGCCACGTCCTCGCCGAAGACGGCCATCCCGGGGTGGTCGAGCATCCCGTCGGTCAGCGCCGCGTTGATGCTCTGCGCCAGGGTCAGCGGCCCGGCCAGTTCCGGCAGCCTGCCGCCGAACGCCTCCGCACGGGCGCCGGCGGTCGGGCCCGCCGCCCGGGTCCCCGCGTCGGCGACCGCCCGGGAGATGCGGACCGGCCGGCGCGGGGCCAGTTCGGCCACCACGTCGACCGGGGAGGCCAGCTTCGGCTCGTCCAGCACCTCCTCGGCGAGCCGGCGGATCTGCCAGCCGCGCTCGTCGTACCGGGCCAGCAACTCCTCGCCGGTGGCGTAGCCGGCCTCGACCAGCCGCCGGGCGGTGGCCAGCAGCGGGTCCCGCGCCACGTCCGCGGCGATCTCGGCCGGGCTCCGGTACGCCGTCTCCGCGTCCGCGCCGGCGTGGCCCATCAGCCGCACGGTGCTCAGGTGCAGCACGGCCGGCCGCCGGTGCCGGCGCACCCAGGCCGCCGCCTCCCCCGCCACCCGGTACGCCTCGGCCACGTCCGTGCCGTCGGCGGCGAAGTAGCGGATTCCCGGCCTGGCCCGCAGGGTCGCGGCCACCCAGCCCCGCGGTGACCGCACGCTGATACCGAGCCCGTTGTCCTCGCAGACGAAGAGGACCGGGATGCGCAGCCCGGTGTGGTCGTACCAGCCGGCGGTGTTGAACGCCGCGGTGGCGGTGGCGTGGTTGACCGAGGCGTCGCCGAACGAGCAGACCACGATGGCGTCCGGCGGCCAGGGCGCGGCGTCCCCGTCGGCCCGCCGGCCGTTACGGCGCAGCCGCTCCAGGGCGAGGCCCATTCCGACCGCCCGGGGCAGGTGCGAGGCGATGGTGGAGGTGGTCGGGATGACCGCGAGGTCGGCCCGGCCGAAGACCTTGTGCCGGCCCCCGGCGATCGGCTCCTCCGCGGAGGCCACCATCCCGCGCAGCACGTCGCGCGCCGCGGCCGCGTAGGCGTCGTCGGGGTCCGGCAACGGCAGTTCGGGTACGCCGGCCGTCGCCGACCCGGCGGCGTCCACGGCCACCCCGACACCGGCCGGCAGGCTCGCCGCCTCGACCTCGGCACCGGCACCGGCACCGGCACCGGCACCGGACGGGACGGGAACTCCCGGCGCCTCCTCGCCGTCGGCCAATGGCCGTTCCGTCGACGTCGCCTCGCCGGACCCGATCTCCACGTCCGAACCCGACCCGCCGCCGGACGGACTCACTCCACGGTCGGACGGGCCTGCGCCGGGGACGGACGACTCAGCGCCGAGGCCGGACCGGGCAACGCCCGAGCCGGACGAACCAGCGCCGGAGTCGGATGACCCGGCACCGGAGTCGGAAGGATCAGCGTCGGGGGCGGCCGCCCAGGTTCCGGTGACCTCCTCGGGCTCCGGTGCGCCGGCGTCGAGGGCCGGCTCCGCGTCCGCCTCGTCGTCGCCGGGGGTGCGCGGATCGGGGATCAGCGGGGCGGGGCCGTCCGGAAAGGCGCCCGCCGCCTGGGCGGCGCGCAGGCAGTAGAAGGCCCCGGAGCGGTAGTGCAGCAGGGCGGGATCGGTCGGCCGCAGCGCGGCGGCCACCGCGGCGTTGCCCTCGTGGCCGGCGGAGCCGATCGTGTAGTACCCCTCGCCGAAGCTGCGCAGCCAGCGCCCGGCGAGGTCGAGCAGCCGGCTGGTCAACTGGGCGTCGAACAGGGCCAGCGCCTGCGCCCCGGTCAGCGGCGCGCCGCCGGGCAGCGGTTCACCGAGGGCACGCCGCCGGGCGGGGGCGCCGAGCGCGGTGAGGGCCGCCCGGAACCGGTCGTCGAGATCTTGCGGGGTGCTCACGTCGGACAGCATTACCGACCGGAGGCCACCTCGCCCACTCGGACACGTTCCGCCCGGCCGGGGTCAGGACTCCCCGCACCGCTCCGGGCAACCGCCGTCGGAGACCTTCCAGACCAGCTCGCGGAGGGTGGCCAGCTCTCCGGTGGTGAGCCCGCCGAGCAGTCGGGAGTCGGACATCACCAGCCGGACCTGTTCCCGGACCCGCCGGCCCTCGGCCGTCACCACAAGCGTCTTCTGCCGCCGGTCGGCCGGGTCGACCCGCCGCTCCACCAGCCCGGCCTGCTCCAGTTTGTCGACGAGCGCGGTGACGTTGGAGCGGTCGCAGCGCAACTGCTCGGCGAGGTCGCGGGCGGGCAGCGGGCGGTCGGGGTCCAGCTCGTGCAGGGCGCGGGCGGCCGCCGGGGTGAGCCCCAGGGCGGCGATCTCCTCGTCCTGGTAGTGCCGCATGGCCGAGGCGATGTGCATGATCCGGCGCACCGCGTCCCCGGCCACGCCGGAGCGGTCGCCCGCGTCGGAGCCGGCGGTGGGGACGGTGGACTGCGCCATGCCACCCATGCTACGTGCGGCCCTGGTCACGGCCGTGACCCGACGACCTCGGGGCCGCTGGGGACCGGTCGGGCTTCCGGGGCCGGGCGGGTGGCCCGCCGGGCCGCGACGGCGCCGGCCAGCAGCAGACCGGCGGTCAGGAGCGCCGGGGGCAGGGTGAGCGCCGCGCCGTGCCGGCCGGCCGCGGCCAGGGCGAGGTGCAGGCCGCCGACCACTGTCACCCCCAGCACGGCGGCGAGCAGCGTGCCGGTGGAGACGGCCGCGGAGAGCGCCGCGCCCGCGCCGGCCGGCACGACGGCGCTGAGGCGGGTGACCAGCGGGCTGAACGCCGCCGCGTGCGCCGCTCCGCCGGCCACCAGCAGCGCGCTGGCCGCCGGCCACGGCCAGCCGGCCGCGGCGAGTGCGGCCAGTGCCACCACGACCGCCGCCAGCACCGGCGGGCCGGCGACCGGCAGCACCGTCCGGGCCCGCTCCGGCAGCCGCGCCACCGCGAGGCCGCACAGGGCGAAACCCGAGGCGTACGGGAGGAAGGCCACTCCCGCCGCCAGCGCCGTGAAGCCCAGCCCGTCCTGGAGCCGCAGGGTGAGCACGAACAGGAAGCCCGCGTAGCAGCCCATCACGACGCAGCAGGCGAGCAGCCCGGCCGGCACCCCGGGGTGGCGCAGCACCGCCACGTCGAGCAGCGGGGCCGCGTCGCGGCGGGCGCGGCGGGCCTCGTACCCGAGGAAGAGCCGCAGCCCGGCGGCGCCGGCGGCGGCCGCGGCGGCCCGGACCCACAGCGGCCAGCCGAGGTCCCCGCCGAGCACCAGCGGCAGCACCACGGTGAGCATCGCGGCGGCGAGCAGGAACGCGCCCGGCAGGTCCAGCGGCTCCCGCCGGGGCGGGTCGGCAGGCAGGCCGGCGAGGACCCGGCGCCCGGCGAGGTGGAGCACCACGCCGACCGGCACGTTGACCAGGAAGGCGAGCCGCCAGGTCAGCCCGCCGAGGTCGAGGGTC
The DNA here is from genome assembly GCF_900091475.1 of Micromonospora chersina. Classification (NCBI taxonomy): domain Bacteria; kingdom Bacillati; phylum Actinomycetota; class Actinomycetes; order Micromonosporales; family Micromonosporaceae; genus Micromonospora; species Micromonospora chersina. The sequence goes on along the minus strand of NZ_FMIB01000002.1, from coordinate 5,899,936 downwards.
ACCAGCAGCCCGCCGAGGACCTGCCCGGCGGCCACGCCGAGGGCCAGCACCATCGAGTACGCCCCGATCGCCCGCGCCCGGGCCGCGGCCGGGACGGCCGACTGGATCAGCGCCAGCACCTGCGGCACCATCAGCGCGCCGGCCGCGCCCTGGGCCACCCGGGCCAGCACCAGCGCGACCGGCCCCGGGGCCAGGCCGCAGGCCAGCGAGGCGAGGGTGAACCCGGCCAGGCCGAGCCGGAAGATCCGCGGGCTGCCGTGCCGGGCGCCGAGCCGGGCCCCGACCACCACCAGCACGGCGAAGGTGAGGGTGTAGCCGGCCAGCACGAGCTGCTGCACGGCCGGCGGCCCGGCCAGGTCGGCGCGGATCGCGGGCGCGGCCACGGCCGCGATGGAGGTGTCCATGGAGGCCATGGCCTGCCCGGTGAGCAGGACGGTGAGCAGGGCGGCGGTCCGGCGGTTCGACTCGGTCACGACAGTCACCCTGCCGGCCGGGCGGGCGGCGGTCTTGTCGATCCTTGCGGGACGGTTCTGTCACCCGGTCGGCCTACGCTGGCCGGCATGCGTACCGCCGTGCCGGTGCTGGCGCACCCGGACTTCTCGATCGACGTGGTGCGGTGCCGGGACGACCACACAAGCTGGTCCGCGCCCGAGCCGGCCACCGCGCACGGGCTGGTGCTGACCCGCCGCGGCGGCTTCCGCCGGGCCGGGCGCGGGGGCGCCGAGTTCGTCGAGCCGACGGTGGCCTACCTGACCGTGCCCGGTGAGGAGGAGCGCTTCGCGCACCCGGCGGGCGGGGACGACTGCACCTCGGTGCACCTGTCGGAGCGGCTGTGGCGGGAGCTGTTCGCGGACCGGCGGGTGCCGGCCGTGGTGCACGTCGACGCCCGCGTCGACCTGGCCCACCGGCTGCTGCTGCGGGCCGCGGCCGACCCCGACCACGCGGCGGCCGAGCGGCTGGTCCGCCTGGTCGGCGGGGCCACCGGGCCGGCGGCGGGCGGGAGCGGGCGGGACCGGCGGCTGGTCGAGCGGGCCCGTGCCGCCCTGCACGACGGCGCTCCCGAGGCCGCCGGGCTGCTGCCGCTGGCCCGGGCGCTCGGGGTCTCGCCCTACCGGCTCAGCCGGGAGTTCCAGGCGCGGGTCGGGGTGCCGCTGACCCGCTACCGCAACCGGCTGCGGGTCGGGCGCCTCCTCGACCGGCTGGAGGAGGGCGCGGAGAGCCTGGCCGGCCTGGCCGCCGAGCTGGGCTTCGCCGACCAGGCCCACCTGACCCGCACGGTCCGGGCCCAGCTGGGCCACACCCCGGGCGGGCTGCGCCGGCTGCTGGGCTGAGCCGGCGCCAAGTTCCCGCCGCCGGCCGCTGTTCGGCAAGAAGTGCCGTCCCCGGTCGCCTGCCGGCCACCTGGCGGACATCGACGGTCGCGAGGCTGCCCGGAGTCGAGGAACCGGACTCCGGGGAGGAAACCGATGGCACTGTCCCGACGTACCATCCTGCTCAGCGGCGCGGCGCTCGGCGCCGCCGGCGCGGTGACCGGGCTGCCGGCCGTGGCCGGCGCGGCGGCCGCCCGGCCCGCTGCGCCGCGACCCGTTCACCCTCGGGGTGGCCTCGGGCGACCCGGACCACGAGGGCTTCGTGCTCTGGACCCGGCTGGCGCCCGAGCCCCTGGCCGAGGACGGCCTGGGCGGGATGCCGTCCCGGTCGGTGCCGGTGCAGTGGGAACTGGCCGCCGACGAGAACTTCCGGCACGTGGTCCGCCGCGGCGTCGAGCCGGCCCGCCCGGAGTCGGCGCACAGCGTGCACGTCGAGCTGGACGGGCTGCTCCCCGGCCGGGAGTACTTCTACCGGTTCCGGGCCGAGGGGTGGATCTCCCCGGTCGGGCGCACCCGCACCGCGCCGGCGCCGTGGCACCTGCCGGCCGCGCTGGCCATGGGCTTCGTCTCCTGCTCCCAGTACGAGCACGGATACTTCACCGCCTACCGGCGGCTGGCCGAGACCGAGCCGGAGCTGATCCTGCACCTCGGCGACTACCAGTACGAGTACGCGCCGGACACCTACACCGTGCCGGGCGGCAACCCGCGCGACCACGAGGGGCCGGAGACCCGGACGCTGGCCAACTACCGGCAGCGGCACGCCCAGTACAAGACCGACACCGACCTCCAGGCGGCGCACGCGGTCGCGCCCTGGGTGGTGGTCTTCGACGACCACGAGGTGGAGAACAACTGGGCCGACGAGGTGCCCGAGGCGCCGGACCCGGACTTCCTCGCGCGCCGGGCGGCGGCGTTCCAGGCGTACTACGAGAACATGCCGCTGCGGCGCACCTCGATCCCGCGCGGCATCGACATGCAGCTCTACCGGCGGGTCCGCTGGGGCCGGCTGGCCACCTTCCACATGCTCGACACCCGGCAGTACCGGGACGACCAGGGCTGCGGCGACGGCTACAAGGACTGCCCGGCGGCGTACGACCCGGCCCGGTCGATCACCGGCGCCGAGCAGGAGGCGTGGCTGCTGGACGGGTTCCGCCGTTCCGAGGCCCGCTGGGACATCCTCGGCCAGCAGGTCTTCTTCGCCCAGCGGGACAACAACTCCGGCCCGCTCACGGTGACCGGCATGGACGCCTGGGACGGGTACGCCGCCTCCCGGGACCGGATCACCCGGGGCTGGGTGGCCGCCGGGGTGCGCAACCCCGTGGTGCTCACCGGCGACGTGCACGCGCACTGGGCCAGCGACCTCAAGCTGGACTACGCCGACCCGACCTCCCGCACCGTCGGCAGCGAGCTGGTCTGCTCCTCGATCACCTCCGGCGGCGACGGCGCGGACTCGGCCACCGGTTCGCACCCGTGGCTGAGGTTCAACCCGCACCTGCGCTTCCAGAACAACCTGCGCGGCTACGTCCGCACCACGATCACCCCGGCGCAGCTCGCCGCGAACTTCGACGTGCTGCCGTACGTGAGCCGGCCGGACGCGCCCGCGCACACCCGGGCCACCTTCGTCATCGAGGACCGGGTGCCGGGCCTGAACCTGACGTACGACGCGCCGCCGGCCGCCGCCCGCGGCCTGGCCCCGGAGAGGGCCGACCTGGGCCGGCAGACGGTGGAGTCGGAGACCGTCCGCCCCTGACCCGGGGCGGCACGCGGCTCTAGCCGGGCAGGAAGGAGAAGCGGACCTGCCGGCTCGGGTTGTCGCCGTTGGTGTCGATCAGGCAGATCGACTGCCAGGTGCCGAGCTGGATCCGCCCGCCGAGCACCGGCAGGGTGGCGTACGGGGGGACGAAGGCCGGCAGCACGTGGTCCCGGCCGTGCCCGGGCGAGCCGTGCCGGTGCCGCCAGCGGTCGTCGGCGGGGAGCAGGTCGTCCAGCGCCCGCAGCAGGTCGTCGTCCGAGCCGGAGCCGGTCTCGATGATCGCCAGCCCGGCGGTGGCGTGCGGGACGAAGACGTGCAGCAGGCCGTCCCCCTGCCCGGCGACGAACCGCTCCGCCTCGCTGGTGATGTCCCGGACGGTCGGCCGCGACCCGGTCTGGACGGTGATCACCTCACTACGCATACGGCGCATTCTGCCGGCCCACCCCACGTGCTGCCGCGGGACGGCCCGCCGTCGCACAAAGTTACTGGTGAGTACCTGTGTTCAGCGTCGCGTCTGGGGGAGGGAGACGTGACGACGAGCGCCACCAGGGGGCAGGATGGCGCTAGAGACCTATCCCACACAGAACCGAGGGAACGCCTGTGGCTACGGAACGCAAGCGCCCGGTGATCACCGCTGGTCTGCCGAGCCAGCTTCCGGACATCGACCCTGAAGAGACCAGCGAATGGGTCGAGTCGCTTGACGGTGTCATCGACGAGCGCGGAACCAAGCGCGCCCGCTACGTCATGCTGCGCCTGCTCGAGCGGGCCCGCGAGCGCCAGGTCGGGGTGCCGTCGCTGACGACCACCGACTACATCAACACCATCCCGCCGGAGCGCGAGCCCTGGTTCCCGGGTGACGAGCACATCGAGCGGCGGCTCCGGGCGTACATCCGGTGGAACGCCGCCATGCTGGTGCACCGGGCGCAGCGGCCGGAGATCGGCGTGGGCGGCCACATCTCGACCTTCGCCAGCTCGGCGTCCCTCTACGAGGTGGGCTTCAACCACTTCTTCCGGGGCAAGGACCACCCGGGCGGCGGCGACCACATCTTCTACCAGGGCCACGCCTCCCCCGGCATGTACGCGCGGGCGTTCCTGGAGGGGCGGCTCAGCGCCGACCAGCTCGACGGCTTCCGGCAGGAGCTGTCGCACCCGGGCGGCGGCCTCCCGTCGTACCCGCACCCGCGCCTCATGCCGGACTTCTGGGAGTTCCCCACCGTCTCCATGGGCCTCGGGCCCATGAACGCGATCTACCAGGCCCGGTTCAACCGCTACCTGCACCACCGGGGCATCAAGGACACCTCCCAGCAGCACGTCTGGGCGTTCCTCGGCGACGGTGAGATGGACGAGGTCGAGTCGCTCGGCGCGATCGGCGTGGCCGCCCGCGAGGAGTTGGACAACCTCACCTTCGTGATCAACTGCAACCTGCAGCGGCTGGACGGCCCGGTGCGGGGCAACGGCAAGGTCATGCAGGAGCTGGAGGCGTTCTTCCGGGGCGCCGGCTGGAACGTCATCAAGGTGGTCTGGGGCCGGGAGTGGGACCCGCTGCTCGCGGCGGACACCGACGGCGCCCTGGTCAACCTCATGAACACCACGCCCGACGGTGACTACCAGACCTACAAGGCGGAGTCCGGCGCGTACGTCCGGGAGCACTTCTTCGGGCGCGACCCGCGGACCCGCAAGATGGTCGAGCACCTGAGCGACGACGAGATCTGGAACCTCAAGCGGGGTGGCCACGACTACCGGAAGCTCTACGCGGCCTACAAGGCGGCCATGGAGCACACCGGCCAGCCGACGGTGATCCTGGCCAAGACCATCAAGGGCTGGACGCTGGGCTCGCACTTCGAGGCCCGCAACGCCACCCACCAGATGAAGAAGCTGACGCTGGAGGACCTGAAGCTCTTCCGCGACCGGCTCTACCTGGACATCCCGGACAAGCAGCTGGAGGACAACCCGTACCTCCCGCCGTACTTCCACCCGGGCGAGAAGTCCGACGAGATGGAGTACCTGCACGAGCGGCGCAAGCAGCTCGGCGGCTACCTGCCGACCCGCCGGACCACCGGCAAGACGCTGCAGATCCCGGGCCCGGAGCGGTTCGCCGACGTCAAGCGCGGCTCGGGCAAGCAGAAGGTCGCCACCACCATGGCCTTCGTCCGCCTGCTCAAGGACCTGATGAAGGACAAGGAGTTCGGCAAGCGCTGGGTGCCGATCATCCCGGACGAGGCCCGCACCTTCGGCATGGACTCGCTCTTCCCGACGGCGAAGATCTACTCGCCGCACGGCCAGCGGTACACCTCGGTGGACCGGGAGCTGTTCCTGTCGTACAAGGAGGCCACCACCGGCCAGATCCTGCACGAGGGCATCAACGAGGCCGGCTCGGTCGCCTCGTTCACGGCGGCCGGCACGGCGTACGCCACGCATGACGAGCCGATGATCCCGCTCTACATCTTCTACTCGATGTTCGGGTTCCAGCGGACCGGCGACGGGCTCTGGGCGGCGGCCGACCAGATGGCGCGGGGCTTCCTGCTCGGCGCGACCGCCGGCCGGACCACGCTCAACGGTGAGGGCCTCCAGCACGAGGACGGCCACTCGCTGCTGCTCGCCGCCACGAACCCGGCGGTGGCCGCCTACGACCCGGCGTTCGCGTTCGAGATCTCGCACATCATGGAGAGCGGCCTGCACCGCATGTACGGCGAGGCGCAGGAGAACATCTTCTACTACCTGACCGTCTACAACGAGCCGATCTTCCAGCCGGCCGAGCCGGAGGGCGTGGACGTCGAGGGCATCGTCAAGGGCATCTACCGCTACTCGCCGGCACCGCAGGTCGAGGAGGACGGCCCGAAGGCCAACATCCTGGCCTCCGGCACCGGCATGCAGTGGGCGCTCAAGGCGCAGAAGCTGCTCGCCGAGGACTGGGGCGTCGCCGCCGATGTCTGGTCGGTGACCTCGTGGACCGAGCTGCGCCGGGACGCGGTGGAGTGCGAGGAGCACAACCTGCTCAACCCGGGCGGCGAGCAGCGGGTGCCGTACATCCAGCGGAAGCTGGCCGACGCCGACGGGCCGAAGGTCGCGGTCAGCGACTGGATGCGCGCGGTGCCGGACCTGATCGCCCGCTGGGTGCCCGGCGACTACACCTCGCTCGGCACCGACGGCTTCGGCATGTCGGACACCCGGCACGCCCTGCGCCGCCACTTCCACGTGGACGCCGAGTCGGTGGCCGTCGCCGCGCTGCGCCAGCTCGCCCTGCGCGGCGCGGTGCCGGCCCACGTGCCGGCCGAGGCCGCCAAGAAGTACGCGCTGGACGACGTCAACGCCGCTCCGGTCGGGGAGACCGGCGGCGACAGCTGACCTGTCCCGCACGAAGGGCCCGGCGCACCCGCGCCGGGCCCTTCGTCGTCTCCACCGACGGTCCGGCTAGCCGGCGGGCACCGGGTCCCGCCGGGCCGGGATCAGTTCGGCGACGAACGGCTCGACGGCCGCACGCCAGCCGGCCGGGTTGTCGTAGTGCAGAACGTGCCCGGCGTCGGGCACCAGCGCGAACCGGCCGTCGGGCAGCAGCGCGGCCATCTCCCGCTGGCGGTCGACCGGCTGGTCGCTCTCCGCCCCGGCCACCACGAGCGCCGGGCAGCGGACCGGGCCGAGCTCCCGGCGGTGGTCGCGGTCCGCCCAGTGCGCCAGGGAGGCGAGCACGTGCGCGGGGCGGGCCAGCGGGCGCCAGCCGTCCGGGCCGCCGGCCATCACCTCCACGAAGGACTCCCCCTCGGTGCGCCGAGCGGCGCCGAAGTAGTCGCGCACGTCGGCCAGGGTCGGGAAGGGCACCGGCCAGTCGGCAAGCCACCGACGCCAGCGGTCGACCAGGTCGGGCGGGGTCACCGGGTTCATGTCGGCGATCACCACGCCGCGGACCAGGTCCGGCCGGGCCCCGGCGAGCTGCCAGGCGGTGAGGCCGCCCATCGAGTGGCCGACCACCAGCGCCGGGCCGAGGTCGAGCCCCTCGATCACCGCGATCGCGTCGCCGACGTACGCCGCGCGGTCGTACGGGCCGTCGGGCTTGTCGCTGTGGCCGTGCCCGCGGGCGTCGTAGCCCACCACCCGCCCGTGGCGGGTGAGCCAGCGGGCGGTGGCCGTCCAGTTGGCGGCCCGGCCGGTGAGCCCGTGCAGCAGCAGGATGCCGGGGCCCTCGCCGCCGAAGTCGACCACGTTGAGCCGGGTCCCGCCGTGTCCCCTGACGCGCATGCGATCCTCCTGTACCTCGAAGCGAGGTACACCGTATCGAGGTATTCGGGCGGCGGGCAAGGCAGAATGCGGGGGTGCTGGAGTTGGCGATCCTGGGGTTCCTCGGCGAGGAGCCGCTGCACGGGTACGAGCTGAAGAGCCGCATCACGCGCCTCGCCGGGTACGCCCGGCCGGTGAGCGACGGCAGCCTCTATCCGGCGATCAACCGGTTGGAGCGGGCCGGGCTGGTCAACCGGCAGCGGGAGCCCGGCGCGGCGGCGGCGCCGCGGCACACCCTCTCGCTCACGGCGGCGGGGCGGGAGGAGTTGCGGCGGCGGCTGCGGGATCCGGCGGAGCTGGACGTCACCGACCAGAACCGCTTCTTCACCCTGCTCGCGTTCCTGGGCCAGCTCGCCGACCCGGCCGCGCAGGCGGCGGTGCTCGAACGCCGGCTGGCCTTCCTCGACCAGCCGGCGAGCTTCTTCGCCACCGACGACCGGCCGCAGCGGGCCGCCGAGCAGGCCGATCCCTTCCGGCGCGGGATGCTGGTGATGGCCAGGGAGATCAGCCGGGCCGAGCGGTCCTGGCTCCGGGCGACCATCTCCGAACTGCGGGCGGGCTGAGCGCGCGCGGAGGCGACGATGGTCCGGCGTCCCTGGCGGGGACGCCGGACCATCGTCGTCGCGGGTGGCGCCGGGACGGGCTCGGTCAGCCGACGGCGGCCAGGTCGGTGAGCCGGGCCAGCGAGTCCTCCAGATCGGCGCCGACCCGGCGCAGCCCGAGCCGGAGCAGAGCGGCCTTGACGGGTCCGGCGGGCCACCGCACGACGATGAGCCGCACGACGGTCCCGCCCTCCTCCTCGTCCGGGGTCAGCTGTACGTAGATCTCGGTGCGCGCCTCGGCCCGGGCCCCGGCGCCCCTGGCCCGTTCGCGCCACCCGATCAGGGTCGGCTCCTGGTAGGCGATGACCTCGGCCTCGTGTGCCGCGCCGCGCCCGGCCTGGACCAGTTGGCGCCGCCCGAAGCCCTCCCCGGAGAGGACCTCGGCCGCGCGGACACCCGCCAGCCAGGCCGGCAACTGCTCGGCCCGCTGCACGACGTCCCAGACCGCTTCCACCGGCGCCACCACGTGCGCACTGCGTTCCACGAGGATCATGTCTATCTTTCCCCCACTTAAAACACATCCGCGATATTCGGCACTCTATGTGTAAATCGGACTTAAGTGGACGGCTTCGGAAAAGACACGCCGAAAACCCTTGCCACGACTGCCCTCCTGGGCCTATGGCGCGTCGGCCCCCCGAGCCCTAGAGTCGCGAGCACGCTTCGCGTTTTGGGAGGGCGAATGACGAGCGCGCCGATGCCCGAGTTCCCCGCCGGCTTCCGGTGGGGGGTGTCCACCTCCGCGTACCAGATCGAGGGGGCGGTCACCGCCGACGGCCGCGGGCCGTCCATCTGGGACACCTTCGCCCACTCCCCCGGCCGGATCGTCGACGGCAGCACGGGCGACGAGGCGTGCGACCACTACCACCGCTACGCCGAGGACGTCGGGCTGCTGGCCGGGCTCGGGGTGTCCGCGTACCGGTTCTCCATCGCCTGGCCCCGGATCCAGCCCACCGGCGCGGGCCCGGCGAACCCGGCCGGGCTCGACTTCTACGACCGGCTGGTGGACGCCCTGCTCGCCGCCGGCGTGGACCCGGTCGCCACCCTCTTCCACTGGGACCTGCCGCAGGCCCTGGAGGACGCCGGCGGCTGGCTGAACCGGGACAGCGCCGACCGCTTCGCCGAGTACGCCGACCTGGTCGCCGCCCGCCTCGGCGACCGGGTGAAGCTGTGGATCACCCTCAACGAGCCGTTCATCCACATGAGCCTCGGGCACGGCATGGGCGTCCACGCCCCCGGCCGGATGCTGCTCTTCGACGCCTTCCCGGTGGCCCACCACCAGCTCCTCGGGCACGGCCTCGCGGTCTCCGCGCTGCGCGCCCGCGGCACCGCGCCGGTGGCCATCGCCAACAACTACTCACCGGTGCGCCTGGCCGGGGAGACCGACGCCGACCGGGCCGCCGGGGCGGCGTACGACGCGCTGCACAACCGGCTCTTCACCGACCCGCTGCTCGGGCGCGGCTACCCGGAGGAGCTGGGCTTCGACCCGGCCGTGGTGCGCGCCGGCGACCTCGACGTGATCGCCGCGCCCGTCGACGTGCTCGGGGTGAACTACTACAACCCGACCGGCATCCGGGCGCCCGCCGAGGAGGACTCGCCGCTGCCGTTCGAGATCGTGCCGCTGGACGGCTACCCGCGCACCGCCTTCGACTGGCCGGTGGCCCCGGACGGGCTGCGCGAGCTGCTGCTCCAACTCCACCACCGGTACGGCGACGCCCTGCCGCCCATCCAGATCACCGAGAGCGGCTGCGCGTACGACGACGAGCCGGACGCCGACGGCCGGGTGCCCGACCCGGACCGGATCGCGTACCTGGACGGGCACCTGCGGGCGGTGCACGAGGCGATGGCCGCCGGGGTGCCGGTGACCGGGTACTTCGTCTGGTCGCTGCTGGACAACTGGGAGTGGGCCGAGGGCTTCACCAAGCGGTTCGGCCTCGTGCACGTCGACTACGCCACCCAGCGGCGCACGCCGAAGTCGTCGTACGCCTGGTTCCGGGACCTGGTCCGGCGATGACCACCGTCAACCCCACGCCGGCCTCGCTGCCGGCGGCGCTCGCCGAGCCGACGGTGCCGGTGCGGCGGAGCTGGATCGCGCTGATCTTCGCGGCCAACCTGGGCGTCTGGATGGCCTTCTTCACCCCCATCCAGGTGCTCCTGCCGCAGCAGGTGGAACGCATCGCGCCGGGCGACAAGGAGGCCATGCTCGCGGTGGTCACCGGTCTCGGCGCGCTGGCCGCGGTGCTGGCCAACCCCCTCGCGGGCGCGCTGTCGGACCGTACCTCGCTGCGGCTGGCCAACCGGCACTTCGGCCGCCGGCACGTCTGGACCGCGTGCGGGGCGGTGGTCGGCGCGTTCGCCCTCGTGGTGCTGGCCCGGCAGGACAGCATCGCCGGGGTGGCGGTCGCCTGGGTCGCCGCCCAGGTCTGCTTCAACGCCATGCTGGCCAGCCTCACCGCGGCCATCCCCGACCGGGTCCCGGTGGCGCAGCGCGGCGGCGTCTCCGGCTGGGTGGGCATCCCGCAGGCGCTCGGCCTGGTGGTCGGCGCGGTGCTGGTCACCGCCGTGGTCACCGGCAACGCCGCCGGGTACGCCGCCATCGCGCTCGCGGTGCTGCTGCTGTCCCTGCCGTTCGCGCTGCTCACCCAGGACGACCCGCTGCCGCGCGAGCACCGGTCGCCGCTGCGGGCGCGGGCGCTGCTCGCCTCGATGTGGATCAGCCCGCGCCGGCACCCCGACTTCGCCTGGGCCTGGTTCACCCGCTTCCTGGTGCAGACCGGCAACGCGCTGGGCACGCTCTACCTGCTCTACTTCCTCACCGACGGGGTGCGGGTGGCCGACCCCGAGGGCGCCCTGCTGGTGCTGATCCTGCTCTACACCCTGGGCATGATGCTCACGGCCGTGGTGGCCGGACGCCTCTCCGACCGCTCGGGCCGGCGCAAGGTCTTCGTGATCGTCTCCGGGCTGATCATGGCGGTGGCGGCGGTGCTGCTCGCCGTGGCACCGACCTGGCCCATGGCGATCGTCGCCGCGCTGCTGCTCGGCGCCGGCTACGGCGTCTACCTGGCCGTGGACGCCGCGCTCATCACCCAGGTGCTGCCCGCCGCCACCGACCGGGCCAAGGACCTCGGCGTGATCAACATCGCCAACTCGGCGCCGCAGGTGCTCGGCCCGGCGCTCTCCGCCCCGATCGTGGTCCACCTGGGCGGCTACCCCACCCTGTACGCGGTCACCGCGGCGGTCACCCTGGTCGGCAGCGTCCTCGTCCTGAAGATCCGCTCGGTGCCCTGACGTGTGAGGAAGGGCCCCTTTACCCTCACGAGGCGTTAAGAAGGGGCCCTTCCTTATGCGGTCGCGGGCCGCCGTAGGCTGGGGGGCGTGACGGTACGTGTACGCTTCGCCCCCTCCCCGACCGGAATGTTCCACGTCGGCGGCGCCCGCTCGGCCCTGCAGAACTGGATCTACGCCAAGCAGCAGGGCGGGGTGTTCGTGCTCCGCATCGAGGACACCGACGCGGCCCGCAACAAGCCCGAATGGACCGAGGGCATCCTCTCCGCGCTCGACTGGATCGGCATCGCCCGGGGCAGCTACGAGGGCCCGTACTTCCAGTCCTCGTACGCGGGTGAGCACCGGGCCGCCGCCCAGCGGCTCTACGAGGGCGGCCGGGCGTACTACTGCGACTGCACCCGCGAGGACGTACAGGCGCGCACCGGCTCCCAGTACCAGGGCTACGACGGCTACCACCGCGACAAGGGCCTCGGCCCCGGCGAGGGCCGGGCGCTGCGGTTCCGCACCCCGGACGAGGGCGAGACCGTGGTGGTCGACCTGATCCGCGGCGAGCCGACCTTCGAGAACAAGCTGATCGAGGACTTCGTCATCGCCCGCGGCGACGGCTCGCCGGTCTTCCTGCTGGCCAACGTCGTCGACGACATGACCATGGGGATCACCCACGTGATCCGGGCCGAGGAGCACCTGCCCAACACGCCCAAGCAGCAGCTGCTCTGGGACGCGCTCGGGGTCAAGCCGCCGATCTGGGCGCACGTGCCCGTGGTGGTCAACGAGAAGCGGCAGAAGCTGTCCAAGCGGCGGGACAAGGTCGCCCTGGAGGCGTACCGCGACGAGGGCTACCTCGCCGAGGCGATGCGCAACTACCTCATGCTGCTCGGCTGGGCGCCCTCCGGCGACCGGGAGATCGTGCCCTGGTCGGTCATCGAGGACGAGTTCCGGCTGGAGGAGGTGAACCCCTCCCCCGCGTTCTTCGACGAGAAGAAGCTGCGGGCGTTCAACGGCGACTACATCCGGGCGCTGCCGGTCGAGGAGTTCATCGCCGCCTGCCAGCCCTGGCTGACCGGCACCGACACGATCGCCCCGCCGCCCTGGCAGCCGGCCGAGTTCGACGCGGCCGCGTTCGCCGCCGTGGCGCCGCTCGCGCAGACCCGGATCGCGGTGCTCAGCGAGATCGTGCCGAACGTCGACTTCCTCTTCCTGGCCGACCCGCTCATCGACGAGGGGGCCTGGGCCAAGGCGATGAAGGAGGGCGCGGCCGACCTGCTGGACGCGGCGATCGCCGCGTTCGAGGCGCTGGAGTCCTGGGACGCCGAGTCGCTGAAGTCCACGCTGGAGGCGGTCGGCGCGGAGCGCGGCCTGAAGCTGGGCAAGGCGCAGGCCCCGGTCCGGGTCGCGGTGACCGGCCGGACCGTCGGGCTGCCGCTGTTCGAGTCGCTGGAGGTGCTCGGCCGCGACCGCACCCTGACCCGGCTGCGGGCCGCCCGGGTGCGCCTGTTCTGACCCCGGATCGTGAGGGGCCCGCCGGTCGTCCGGCGGGCCCCTTCTCGCGTACGCGGGGTCAGCCGCGGGTGGACCGGCGGCGCAGCAGCAGGCCCGCGCCGAGCGCGACCAGCACCACGGCGGCGCCGATCGCCCACAGCCACCCCGTACCCCCGTCGTCGTCCGCCTCGTCCGCCGCGGGCGCCGGGCTCGCCGCGGACGTCGCCGGCGAGCCCGCGGGCGTGCCCGGCGCGGCGCTGGTCGGCGCGGCGCCGCTCGGCACGGCGGTGGTCGACGGCGGCGCGGCGGCCGTGCCGGTGGTCAGGGTGAAGCGGACCTCCCCGCTGACCGGGTGGCCGTCGGCCGAGCCGATCCGGTACGCCACGATGTAGAGGCCGGCCGCGCCCGGGGTGAACGGCACGCTGACCCGGTTGGCGGCGAACGTGGGCGCGCCGCCCGTGGCGGGCACGTTGTCCGGCCCGGTGACTGTGATCTTCGTCGTGGCGGGCGCCGGCGAGGCGAGGAACCGGAGCTCGATCCGCTTCGGCGCGGTGGCCACCCGCGCCCCGTTCTTCGGATCGCTGCCGGTCAGCGAGTTGTGCGCGGCCGCCGGCGCGGCCGGCAGCAGCACCGGCACCGCGGCCGCCAACCCGAGCACCAACAAGCCACGCGCCACGCGGGCGACCCTGCCCCCCATGAACCCCTCCATCCGGGTACGATCCGGCCGCCGATCATCGGCCGCTCTGTTGGTCGGTCGCAGATCGCAAATAGTTCCAAATACTCTCCCAGCAGCTGCAACCCAGCGACATCCTGCGGAGTCTTTGAAGGTGGACGCCGGCCCGCGCCCGGCGGCCACCGTCGGCCGGTCCAGCGCGATCTGCAGCGGAAGCCACCCATCGAACGGGGCGAGGAGGCGGCGATGGTCCGTAAGGTGAAGCGGCTGCTGGCCGCCGTGGCCGGAGTGGTGGTGGCGACCGCGTGCTCGCTGGCCCTCGCCGGCACCACGGCGGCGCAGGCGGCGCCCAAGCCCAAACTCGCACCGGCCGGTGTGGACATCACCGGCCACCGGCTCGACCAGCCGCTGCAACTGCGCGCCGACAGCCGGCCCGCCGAGGTGAACATGGTCGTCGACCAGGTCAAGTGGCTGGGCGCCAGCGGCCAGCAGCGCGGCCCGGCCGCCAAGGACCTCGGTCCCAAGTACACGGTCGTGGTGCTCTACGCGGGCTCGCCGACGAAGACCTACGACCTCTACCCGCTCGCCAAGGGCGGCCCCCGGGTCTACCGGCCGGCCAAGCAGCCCGACCTGAGCAAGACCCGGGCCGGCTGGTTCTTCGGGCGGCTCAACATGTCCGAGACGCTGCGCACCGTGGGAGTGCCGCTGGACCGGCAGTTCGACACGATCAGCGGCGGCATCGGCGGCGGCGAGCGGGTCATCCCGGAGGAAGCCCTCGACCCGGTGCAGGACATCGACGAGGCGCTCGGCGAACTCCAGCGGCTGCTGCTGCTCAACGTCGGGGTGATGGTCGTCATCACCGCCGGGCTCGCCGGCATCGCGCTGCTGGTGCGCCGCCGCACCCGCTGAGCCGTCCGGCTCAGACCTCCAGCACCACCTTGCCCCGGACGTGTCCCGCCGCCACCAGGCGCTGCGCCTCGGCCGCCTCGGCCAGGGGGAACGTCCGGGTCACGTGCACGGCGAGCCGGCCGGCGTCGACAAGCCCGGCCAGCACGCTCAGGTCGGCCGTGGACGGCTTCACAAAGACGTAGCTGCCGCCGAGCCGGGTGACGTGCTCCGGGTCGGCGGTGGAGACCAGCCGCGCCGGCCGGGCGAGCAGCGCGGCGGAGACGTCCAGCGCGTCGCCGCCGAACAGGTCCAGCGCCACGTCCACCCCGTCGGGCGCGACCGCGCGGACCCGGTCCAGCAGGCCGTCGCCGTGGCTGACCGGCTCCGCCCCCAGCGACCGGACGAAGTCGTGGTTGGCCTCGCTCGCCGTGCCGATCACCCGGCCCGCGCCGAGCGCCCGGGCCAGCTGCACCGCCAGGTGCCCCACCCCGCCCGACGCGCCGTGCACCAGCACCGTGTCGCCGGCGCCGGTGCGGGCCAGCTGCAACGCCTGGTAGGCGGTGAGCCCGGCCAGCGGCAGCCCGCCCGCCTCGGCCCAGGACGCCTGCACCGGCTTGTCCGCCAGGCACCGCTCCGGGGCCGGGACCAGCTCCGCGTACGTGCCGTGCTGCACGTCGTCGCGCCGGACGTAGCCGATCACCTCGTCACCGACGGCGAACCCGGCCACCGCCGGCCCGACCGCCTCGACCACCCCGGCGGCGTCCCAGCCGGGCACCAGCGGGAAGTGGCTCGGCATCAGGGCGGCCAGGTGCCCCTCGCGGATCTTCCCGTCGACCGGGTTCACCCCGGCGGTCCGCACCCGGACCAGGACCGTGTCCGGTCCCACCGGCGGGCTGGGCAACTCGCGCAGGGTGAGCCGGTCGACATCGCCGTACGCGTCGATCGCGATCGCCTTCACCCGGCCCACGCTAGTCGCCGGACGGCGACCGTGGGGTCAGCACCAGCGGCGGGGCGGTCGCTCCCGGCGCACCGCACGGCTGCGCGGACGGACCGCGCCGTGCCGGTGGGCGCCCGCCCAACCGGGCAGGTCGCTGAGGCAGCCCTGCGCCGGCTCCGGCTCGGGCCCGGCCGGGGTCGCCGGCTCGGCGGCCCGCTGGCGGGGCACGGGCGGCTCGTCGTCCGCGCGCTCGGGCGTCCAGCCGGCGGCCGGCTCGCCCGGATGGGTCAGGCCCGTCCGGCGCGGGTGCTTGGCGGACGCCTGCTGGTCGTGGTGGCCCGGCCGGCAGGGCTCGCCCTGGGCGCAGCCGTGCTCGGCCTCCCCGTGCGCCATCCCGGTCTCCTCACACTCGCCATCGCCCGTCGGGCGGTCGTCACCCCGACGTGCTCTGACACCGTACTGGCCGGGCCCGACGGGCTCGTCAGCGCGTACCCGTGGAGATCGTCCGGGAGGGGATCGGTCAGGGGCGGCGGGCGGCGTCCAGGTCGGCGCGGGTGAGCAGGGCGCGCAGGGCGATGCCGTGGTCGGCGAGGGCCTCCGCGCCGCCCTCGCCCCGGTCGATCACGCACAGCGCGTGCTCGACGGTCGCGCCCAGCTCGCGGAGCTGGCCCGTGGAGATCACCACCTGGCCGCCCGAGGTCAGCACGTCCTCGACCACCAGGACCCGCCGCCCGGCGATGTCCGCGCCCTCGGCCAGCCGGGCGGTCCCGTACGCCTTGGCGGTCTTGCGGACGAACGCGCAGGGCAGCCCGACGTGCCGGGCCAGCGCGGTGACCACCGGGATGCCGCCCATCTCCAGGCCGGCCAGCACCTCCGTGCCGGGCGGGACCAGCCTGGCCAGGCTGGCGGCGACCCGGTCCAGCAGCACCGGGTCGGCCTCGAACTGGTACTTGTCGAAGTACTCGTCGGCGGTCCGGCCGGAGCGGAGCACGAAGCGCCCGGTGAGGCGGCAGGTGGCGTCGATGTCGCGGGCGAGGTCGGCGAGGGCGCGCGGGGTGTCGGTCACGGGAAACCATTGTCGCCGCCGGCCGCCGTCGCCGGCCCGGCGGGCGGGCCTCGAAGTGGAGTCGCTGGTCAGGGCGTGTCAGGCTGGTGCCGTGAGCGCGAGGAGTGAGCCCCGCAGTCGCGAGCCGAGGGAATGCCGTGAGTGAACCGGGCGGGACCGAACTGTCGGCGACGCTGCGCCGTATCGAGCGGGCGGCGGGCGCGCTGTCCACCGCCAGCGTGGCGCGGATGGACGAGACGCTGCCCTGGTTCCGGGAGCTGCCGGCCGACCAGCGCTCCTGGGTCATGGTGGTCGCCCAGGCGGGTGTCCGGTCGCTGGTGCAGTGGCTGCACCAGGGCGGCGGCGCGACCGACAGCACCCAGGAGGTGTCGGACGAGGTCTTCGCCGCCGCGCCGCAGGCCCTCGCGCGCTCGATCACCCTCCAGCAGACCGTCGCGCTGATCAAGGTGACCATCGAGGTGGTCGAGGAGCAGGTGTCGCACCTCGCCGTGAAGGGCGAGGAGCAGTTGCTGCGGGAGGCGGTGCTGCGCTTCTCCCGGGAGATCGCCTTCGCCGCCGCCCGGGTCTACGCCCGCGCCGCCGAGACCCGCGGCTCCTGGGACGCCCGCTTGCAGGCGTTGCTGGTCGACGCGCTGTTGCGGGGTGACTCGCCGGACGTGCTGGCCAGCCGGGCGGCGGCGCTGGGCTGGTCGGACGCGCCGCCGGTGGCGGTGGCCGTGGGCCGCTCCCCGGGAGGCGAGGTGGCGGCCGTGCTGCACACCGTCTACCGGCAGGCCCGCCGGATCGGGGTCGAGGTGATCGGCGGCGTGCACGGCGACCGGCTGGTCATCGTGCTGGGCGGGGCGGCCGACCCGGTGGCGGCCACGGAGAAGCTGCTCACCGCGTTCGGGGAGGGCCCCGTGGTGGTGGGCCCGGCCGTGCCCAGCCTCGACGAGGCGACCGACTCGGCGCGCGCCGCCCTGGCCGGCTTCCGGGCCGCGCCGGCCTGGCCGACCGCGCCCCGCCCGGTCTCCGCCGCCGACCTGCTGCCCGAGCGGGCCCTGGCCGGGGACGCCGAGGCCCGCCGGCGGCTGCGCCACGACGTGTACGCGCCCCTGGCCCGGGCCGGCGGCGAACTGCTGGAGACACTTGACGCGTTCTTCGCGGCCGGCGGCACGCTGGAGAGCGCGGCGCGGGCGCTCTTCGTACACCCGAACACGGTGCGTTACCGGCTGAAGCGGGTCGCCGAGGTGGCCGGCTTCTCCCCGCTCACGCCCCGCGACGCGTTCACCCTGCAGGTGGCCCTGACGGTGGGGCGGCTCGACCCGGTGGTCCCGGGTGTCGCACCGGTCCCGAGCCAGACATCCGCCCCAGGTGCCAACAAAACGCCGCAGACAGGTGATGATCGGCGCCGATCTTTGTAGGTTCCCTCCAAAGCTTCTAGTGCGGTTTGGTGCCGTGCGTTACAGCGCGACCCGCGAGTATCCGTCAGAGTCGTAGACGTGCTCGCCGTACTCTCACCCGGACAGGGTTCCCAGAAGCCCGGTTTCCTGACCCCCTGGCTCGACCTGCCCGGTGCGGCGGAGCGCCTGCGCTCGTGGTCGGCGCTGGCCGGGGTCGACCTGCTCCACCTCGGCACCGAGGCCGACGCGGACGAGATCAAGGACACCGCCCGCACCCAGCCGCTGCTGGTGGCGGCCGCGCTGCTCGCCGGCGAGCACCTGCCCATGGACGAGGTCGCGGTGGTCGCCGGCCACAGCGTCGGCGAGCTGGGCGCCGCGGCCCTGGCCGGGGTGCTGACCGCCGAGTCGGCCGTGACCCTCGCCGGCGTACGCGGCCGGGAGATGGCCGCCGCCTGCGCGCTGGAGCCGACCGGGATGGCCGCCGTGCTCGGCGGCGACCCCGACGAGGTGCTCGCCGCCCTGGAGGCGCACGGGCTGCACCCGGCCAACCGCAACGGCGCCGGCCAGATCGTCGCCGCCGGCGCGGTGACCGGCTTGGAGAAGCTGGCCGCCGAGCCGCCGGCCCGGGCCCGGGTGATCATGCTGAAGGTGGCCGGCGCCTTCCACACGCCGTACATGGCCCCGGCCGAGGCCGCGCTGGCTGAGGTGGCCGCGGACATCACCCCGGCCGACCCGGCCCGGACGCTGCTCTCCAACCTGGACGGCGGCGCGGTCACCGACGGCCGGGAGCTGGTGCGGCGGCTGGTCCGCCAGGTCACCGCCCCGGTCCGCTGGGACCTGTGCATGCGCACGCTGGCCGACCTCGACGTCACCGGCGTGATCGAACTGCCGCCGGCCGGCACCCTGGCCGGCCTGGTCAAGCGCGAACTCAAGGGCGAGGGCGCGCCGGAGATCGTCACCCTGAACACCCCCGACGACCTGCCCGCGGCGCGGGACCTGATCGCCCGCCACGGCGGGCGGGGAACGGAAGGTAACAACTGATGCCCGGCAGCCGGATCGTCGCGATGGGGCACTACCAGCCCTCCCGCGTGGTCACGAACGACGACCTCGCCCAGATGGTCGACACGAACGACGAGTGGATCCGGGACCGGGTCGGCATCGTCACCCGCCGGATCGCCGGGGACGAGACGGTGGCCGACATGGCCGCCGCCGCCGCCGGCAAGGCGCTGGCCAACTCGGGCCTCACGGCCGCCGACATCGACCTCGTCGTGGTGGCCACCTGCACCTCGGTGGACCGCAGCCCGAACGTGGCCTGCCGGGTCGCGGCCAAGCTCGGCATCAGCGCGCCGGGCGCGTACGACATCAACACCGCCTGCTCGGGCTTCGCGTACGCCCTCGGCACCGTGGACCACGCCATCCGGGCCGGGGCGGCGCGCAACGCGATCGTCATCGGCGCGGAGAAGCTCTCCGACTTCACCGACTGGACCGACCGCTCGACCTGCATCATCTTCGGCGACGGCGCCGGTGCGGCCGTGGTCACCGCGGCCGCCGAGGGTGAGCCGGCCGGTGTGGGTCCGGTGGTGTGGGGTTCGGTGCCGGAGAAGAGCGACGCGGTCCGGATCGAGGGCTGGCGGCCGTACATCGCGCAGGAGGGGCAGGCGGTCTTCCGCTGGGCCACCACGGCCCTGGCCCCGCTCGCGCTCCAGGCCTGCGAGAAGGCCGGGGTGGACCCGTCGGAGCTGGCCGCGTTCGTGCCGCACCAGGCCAACGCCCGGATCATCGACGGCATCGCGAAGCGGCTCAACATCCCGGACGCGATCATCGCCAAGGACATCGTCGAGTCCGGCAACACCTCGGCGGCGAGCGTGCCGCTGGCCCTGTCGAAGCTTGTCGAGCGGCGGGAGGTGCCCGCGGGCGCCCCGGTGCTGCTGTTCGGCTTCGGCGGCGGCCTGACCTACGCCGGTCAGGTCGTCCGCTGCCCCTGAAGACCCCCTCGGGCGCGAGCGCGCCGAGGTGTGACGGCCGGCGTCGCCGACCGTCGAGTGAACCCCCGATGAGAGGAACCCACCGCAATGACCCGTGACGAGATCACCGCCGGCCTCGCCGAGATCCTCGAAGAGGTTGCCGGGGTGAACCCGGACGACGTGGCCGAGGGGAAGTCCTTCACCGACGACCTCGACGTCGACTCGCTCTCCATGGTGGAGGTCGTGGTGGCGGCCGAGGAGAAGTTCGGCGTCAAGATCCCGGACAACGAGGTGCAGAACCTCAAGACCGTCGGCGACGCCGTCAGCTACATCGAGGCGCAGTCCTGATCATGAGTCGTCCCGACGTCGTCGTCACCGGGCTCGGCGCGACGACCCCGCTCGGCGGGGACGTCGCGTCGACCTGGGACGCCATGCTCGCGGGCCGCTCCGGGGTGAGTGCGCTCACCCAGGAGTGGGCCGCGCAACTGCCCGTCCGGATCGCCGCACAGCTCGCCGTCGACCCGTCGACGGTGCTGGACCGCGTCAAGCTGCGCCGGCTCGACCGGTCCGAGGCGATCGCCATCGTGGCGGCGCAGCAGGCCTGGGCGGACGCCGGCCTGGCCGACTCCGGGCTGGACCCGGAGCGGCTGGCGGTCAGCGTCGGCTCCGGCATCGGCGGCGCCACCACCCTGCTCGCCCAGGACGACATCCTGGAGGCGTCCGGCCCGCGGCGGGTCTCCCCGCACACCGTGCCGATGCTGATGCCGAACGGCCCGGCCGCCTGGGTCGGGCTGGAACTCGGCGCCAAGGCCGGCGTGCACTCGGTGGCCAGCGCCTGCGCGACCGGCGCGGAGGCGATCGCGCTGGGGCTGGACATCATCCGCTCCGGCCGGGCCGACGTGGTGGTGGCCGGCGGCACCGAGGCGGTCATCCACCCGCTGCCGATCGCCGGCTTCGCCTCGATGCGGGCCATGTCGACCCGCAACGACGAGCCGGAGAAGGCGTCCCGCCCGTGGGACAAGGGCCGCGACGGCTTCGTCCTCGGTGAGGGCGCGGGCGTGGTGGTCCTGGAGCGCGCCGAGCACGCCGCCGCCCGCGGCGCCCGGGTCTACGCGCGCCTCGCCGGCGCCGGGATCACCTCGGACGCGTACGACATCGTGCAGCCGCACGCCGAGGGCGAGGGCGCCATCCGGGCCATCGCCAAGGCGGTCGCCGACGCGGACGTCGCGAAGACCGACATCAAGCACGTCAACGCGCACGCCACCTCCACGCCGGTCGGCGACATGCTGGAGATCGGCGCGCTGCACAAGGCGGTGGGCGACCACCCCCTGCTGACGGCCACCAAGTCGATGACCGGGCACCTGCTCGGCGCGGCCGGTGCGCTGGAGTCGATCGCCACCATCCTGGCCATCCGGGACGGGGTCGTACCCCCGACGATCAACCTGGACGACCCGGACGAGGGCCTCTCCCTGGAGGTGGCCGCGCACAAGGCCCGCCACCTGGAGATCCCCGCGGCGCTGAACAACGCGTTCGGCTTCGGCGGGCACAACGTGGCCCTGGTGTTCACCCGGCCCTGAGCACGGCGTACCCGCTTCGGGGCCCGCGTCCGCACCGGACGCGGGCCCCGAGCGCGTCCCGGCCGGTTAGGGTGAGGGCCGCCGAGCCGTCGAGGAGCACCACGCGTGGAAGCGACCGAGATCCGTAAGCTCGCCGCGCTGGAGGACACCCACTGGTGGTACCGGGAGCGGCGGGTCCTGCTGGGCCGGGCGCTGCGGCGGCTGGCCGCGACCGGCGTCCATCCGGGCCGGGCGCTGGACATCGGCGCGGCCGGTGGCGGGAACACCCGGGTGCTGCGGGCACACGGCTGGCGGCCGCTCGCCCTGGAGTACAGCGCGGAGGGCGCCGGGGTGGCCCGGGAGCGGGGCCTGGACGTCATCCGGGCCGACGCCCGCCACCTGCCGGTCCCCTCGGCGGGCCTCGACCTGGTGGTGGCCTTCGACATCCTGGAGCACTTCGACGAGGACCACCTCGCCGCCGCCGAGATCCGGCGGGTGCTGCGCCCCGGCGGGACGGCGCTGATCGCGGTGCCGGCCGACATGCGGCTCTGGTCGGCGCACGACGTGGCGGTCGGGCACGTACGCCGCTACGACCGTGCCGGGCTGCGGGCCGTGGTGGCGAAGGCCGGGCTGGCGCTCGACGAGCTGTGGAGCTGGAACGTGCTGCTGCGCCCGGTGGCCGCCTGGCGTCGCCGCCGGTCCACCGGCTCCGACCTGGACGAGTTGCACCCGCTGGTGAACCTGGGCCTGCGCACGGTGGTCGCGGCCGAGCGCCACCTGCCCGTGAAGGCGCTGCCCGGGGTGTCGCTGATGCTGCGCGCGCACCGCCCGTCCTGATCCCGGGGCGGACCGCTCAGCGCAGCCGGTAGACGGCCGTGCGGGAGTTCTCGAAGCGCAGGTCGGCCAGCGTCCGCAGGGCCGGCGCCTCGGCGCCGACCTGCCGGTCCACCACCAGCCAGCGCACGCCGTACCGGTCGCGGAGGGCGGCCAGGCCGGCGGCCGTGGGTGCGGTGAAGGCCGTGTCGTTGGCGCGCTGCCGGCCGGCGTCCCAGAACGGCGCGTACGGGCCCTCCGGCCGGCCGACCATCCGGGGCGCGAACGCCCAGCCCTCGACCAGCACCGACCGCTCGGCGTAGCCGCTGAGCCAGAACGAGCGGGCGTCGCACCAGCCGTCCACCACCTCCCGGCAGTGCGCGTTGGTGGCGAGCACGTCGTCCGGGGCGCTGTGCGCCCGCACCCAGCGGGCCGCCTCGACCCGGGAGGCCGGCATCGCCACCACCGGGTACGCCCCGCCGTTCGGGTAGACCCGGGTGGCCGCGGCGTCCATGACCAGCCCCGGCGCCCCGGCGGCCAGCAGGGCGGTGAGCAGCACCAGCCCGCCCCGGCCGGCCAGCCCGGGCCAGCGCCCCACGAGGGCCGGCCAGCACAGGGCCGCCAGCACCACCGGCACGGCCAGCGCGGCGGCCCAGAGGAGCAGCGGCAGCACCGGGGCGTACGCGGGAACGGCGGGCGTGCTGACCGCGGAGTCGAGCTGCACCGCGGTGAGCAGCACGGCGAGCCCGGCGGTGCCCGCGCCGAGCAGCCACCGGCCCCGGGTGGAGAGGGCGGCCCGGTCGGCCACCTCGGCCCAGCCCCAGGCGGACAGGAGCACGCCGAAGGCGAACCCGGTGCGGGTGAAGTACTGGTTGCTGCTGCCGGGATGCCCGACGAGCAGGTAGATGGCCGGGCCGGCGAGCGCGCCCCCGAGCAGGAACACCTGCACCGGTTCGAGCCGCCACCGGCGCAACCGGAGCAGGGCCAGGGCGCCGGCCACCCGGAGCTGGAGGTTGAGCAGGAACGCCACCGCCACCAGCACCCAGCACAGCGCCGTCACCCCGGCCTTCCGGTCGGTCGGGACGTACGGGCGCAGCCCGGAGAACGGGTCCAGGACCACGCCGTGGCTCTCGAACGCGAACAGCACGGCGGTGGCGAAGAACTGCGCGGCGAGCGCCAGCCCGGCGGCGACCAGCACGCCCCGGGGCGGCCGGCGGCGGACCAGCAGGGTGGCCGCCGCGGTGAGCCCGAGCGCGGCCAGCACCACCGGCAGGGTGCTGGCCTTCGCGCCTGTCGACGCGGCCAGGAACAGGACCGCCAGCGGCCACGCGCCGCGGCCCAGCGCGGGCACGGCCACCCCGCGGGCCCGGCCGACGATCTCGCCGAGCACGGCGATCAGTGGCAGCAGCAGCACCCAGCTGTACGTCATCGACGGGCTGCCCCAGACGATGAAGGTGGCCTGGCTGCCGAAGAGCTGCCGCCAGCCGTTCTCGAAACCGAACTCGCCCACGGTGAACAGCAGCGCGGCGGCCACCACCCCGGCGTACGGCCGGCCGGTGATCCGCCAGCCGACAACGGCGACCAGCACGGCGGCGAGCGCGCAGAGCGCGGGAACGGCGAGCCGGAACAGCACCGTGGGCAGGTCGACGCCGCTGACCAGGCTGGTGGCGGCCAGGTGGGCGAAGCCGAACCAGTGGTAGTGCAGCGGCTCCCCGGCGACCTGCGGCACCTCGGGCGGCACCTGGTGCGTGGCCGCCCCCGCGATGGAGAGCTGGAAGGCGAGGTCGATGTACTGTGCCTGCCCCTCGTCGGCGGGCAGCACCGGGTTGACGGCGAGGAACGAGCCGTACAGGTAGAGGGTGAAGCCGACCACCACCCCCGCCAGCGACCAGGCCCACCCCGCCGGCGCCACGGTCGGGTACCGCACCCGCCAGTGCCGGCGCAGCCGCGGCACGGCGGCGAACGGCCCCACCACGGCCAGCGGCCAGAGCCGTAGCCACCCGGGCAGCCCGAGGGCGGTGAACCCGGCCCACGCGACAAGCTCCAGCACCAGGCCGACCGCCGCGCCCATGGCCAGGTCCTCGACCACTGTGTGCGGCCGGCGGCGCAGCGCGCGGAACACCAGCGTGCCGGGGAGCAGCACGGCCAGCGCCGCGTACGCCGTCCAGCGGGCGATCGGGGCGACCGGGGTGTCGGCGGCGAGCAGCACGGCGACCACGGCGGCGTAGGCGGCGACGGCCGGCGCCCAGCGCAGGGCGGCGGGACGGCGGCGCGGGTCGACGGCCGCCGGGGCGGCGCCGGCGGCGAGGGCGGTCACCGCAGGCTGTCGGCCAGCTCGGCCGGGTCCGGACGGTCCGGCCCGGCGGCGGCGCTGTCGCCGGCAACCACGTACGCGGGCCGGCCCTGCACCGCGGTGTAGATCCGGGCCACGTACTCGCCGAGCAGGCCGAGGCAGAGCAGTTGCACCGCGCCGAGGAAGAGGATCGCCACGTAGAGCGAGGGCCAGCCGCTGACCGTGGCGCCGGCGAACCAGGCCAGCACGGCCACCACGACGAGCATCCCGCAGACCGCCACCCCGACCAGGCCCAGCCAGGTCGCCACCCGCAGCGGGGCGGCGGAGAAGCTGGTGACGCTCTCGGCGGCCAGCCCGGCCATCCGGGACAGCGGGTACTTGGTCCGGCCGGCGGCGCGCTCCTGCCGCTCGTACGTCACCTCGCCGCTGGGGAAGCCGAGCCAGGGCACCACGAGCCGGAGCACCGGGTTGCGCTCGGGCAGCTCCCGCAGCGCTTCCACGACGGCCCGGCTGAGCAGCCGGAAGTCGCCGGCCTGGGCGGGGACCTGCTCGCCGACCAGCCGGCGGACCAGGCGGTAGTAGCCGCCCGCGGTCCACCGCTTGAACCGGGTGTCGCGGCTGCGGTCGGCCCGGACGGCGTAGACCACGTCGAGGTCGTCGGCGCGGGCGCGGCGGAGCAGCTCGACGATCACCTCGGGCGGGTCCTGGAGGTCGGCGTCGATGCTGGCCACGTACGCGCCCCGGGCGCGGAGCAGGCCGGCGTGCAGGGCGGCCTGGTGGCCGCTGTTGCGGCGCAGCCGGAGCACCCGCAGCTCCGGCCAGCCGACCCGGAGCGCGGCCAGCGCCGCCGCGGTGCCGTCGGTGCTGCCGTCGTCGACGGCCACCACCTCGTACGCCTCGCCGAGCCCGTCCAGCACGCCGCGCAGCCGGACGGCGAGCAGCGGGAGGACGGCCTCCTCGTTGAACATCGGCACCACCACGGACAGGGCCGGCTGCGGCGCGGTCACGGCACTCGACCCCCCGGTTCCCTGGCGGCGGCGGACGGGCCGACGCTACCAGCCGGGCAGGTCAGGGCCAGCGGGGTCGCCGGGCACCGACCCGGTCAGGTGCCGCAGGTGGTGGCCGGCAGGCCGGACACCGCGACCGGGGAACGGCCGGTCGGGCGGGCCTTACCGGCGAGCACCGCGGCCAGCGCGGTCATCGACGCCCGGGTGGACGAGTAGGTGGCCAGCAGCGTCGGCGACTTCGCCCCGGCCAGCACGTACGGGGTGTCCATGGCCACGGTCACGGTGGCGTCGGCACGCAGGTCCTTGCTGCCGTCGCCGTACCCGACGAGGTGCACCACGGTGCCGCCGCTCGGCACCACCTTCACGCCCGCGGCGGTGAGCGCCTCCGCCAGCGCGGCCCGGGTGCGGTCCCGCCCACCGGAGGAGGTGACGGTGACCGGGCCGGCCACCGGGCTGCCGCAGCGGCCGCGCAGCATCGTCACGGCGGCGGCGGCCAGGTCGGCGGCGGCCCTGCGGTGCGCGGCGCTGTCCAGCGTCGACAGCGCCGGCGCCGGCCGGTCGGCCAGCTTGAACTTCATGGTCAGCACCCGGGTGACGGCCTCGACCAGCCGGGTCCGGGGCAGCGAGCCGTCCTTGAGCGCGGCCAGCATCCCCTCGTACGCCTGGCCCACGTTCGGGGTCATGAGGATCAGGTCGTTGCCGGCGTTCAACGCCCGGACCGCGGCCTCCCCCGGCGACCACCGCTTGGCCGGCGCCATGTTCATCCCGTCGGTGATCACCACGCCCTGGAAGCCGAGCTGGCCGCGGAGCACGTCGGTGAGGAGCTTGCGGGAGAAGGTGGCCGGGGTGCCGGGGTCGACCGCCTTGACGTCGAGGTGGGCCGACATGACCGCCAGGGCGCCGGCGTCGATCCCGGCGCGGAACGGCGGGAACGCGGTGCGGTCCAGCACGTCGCGGGACTGCCCGACCACCGGCAGGTCGGTGTGCGAGTCGGCGGCGGTCAGCCCGTGGCCGGGGAAGTGCTTGACGGCGGAACCGACCCCCTCGGCCTGGAGGCCACGGACCGCGCCGGCCACCTGCGCCGAGGCGGTCTTCGGGTCGGCGCCGAAGGAGCGGGAGCCGATCACCGTGCTGCGGGTGGCCAGCACGTCGGCGACCGGGGCGAAGTCGAGGTTGACGCCCATGGCGGCCAACTCGGCGCCGGCGGCCCGCCAGGCGGCCTCGGTCAGCGAAGGGTTGCCGGCGGCCCCGGCGGCCAGCGGGCTGGGCAGCAGGGTGACGCCGTCGGTGATCCGGGTGACCACGCCGTACTCCTGGTCGGTGCCGATCAGGAACGGGGCGGGGCCGGCGGGCAGCCGGCCGGCGGCCTCGCGCAGCCCGTCGGTCAGCGCGCGGACCTGCTTCGGGTTGTCGACGTTCGTGGTGGCCTGGTTGCCCGAGGTGGGGTCGTCGGCGCTGAAGCCGACCAGGATGAGCCCGCCGAGGCGGTACTTCGCGACCATCTCGGCGGGGGTGTCGACCCCGGCCAGGGCCCGGTTGCCGGCCGCCGACCCGGGCGAGACCCTGGTGGCCGAACTCCCGTACGCGTACGGCATGAGCACCTGGCCGACCAGGTCCTCGTCGGTGAGCGTCGCCACCAGGGCGGCCGCCCTGGCGGCCGGGTCGGCGCCGGTCGGCGAGGGGGCGGCCGACGACGGGGCCGGCGCCGGGCTCGACGGGGTCGCTCGGGGCCGTTCCGGCTCACCCGAGCACCCGGAGACGAGCAGCGCGGTCAGTGCGGCGAGCGCGACGCCGGCGCGACGCGGGGAAATCGACACGCGCCCCACCGTATCGGGGCAACTTGACCTTCGTCAGCCCACCCGGGTGAGCAGCGTCACGGGGGCGCCGTCCCCGGCGTAGCGGTAGGGCTCCAGTTCGGCGTCCCAGGCGGTGCCGAGCGCCTTGTCGAGGGCGTGCGCGAGGGCCTCCGGGGCCCGGGCGGACGCCATGATGCTGCGCAGCCGGTCCTCGCCGAGCTGGATGTCCCCGGCCGCGCCGACGGTGGCCCGGAACAGGCCGCGCCCCGGGACGTACATGAAGCGCTCGCCGTCGGCTCCCGGGCTGGGCTCCTCGGTCACCTCGAAACGGATCATGGGCCACTGCCGGAGGGCAGCAGCCAGTTCGGCGCCCGTCCCCGGGCTGCCGGTCCACCCGCACTCGGCGCGACGCGCCCCGGGATCGACGGGCTGGGCCGTCCAGTGCAGGTTGACCGGCGCGGCGAGGACGCGCGCGATCGCCCACTCGACGTGCGAGGACACGGCGAGCGGGGTCGAGTGGACGTATACGACGCCACGCGTTGGCACGGTGACCTCCCGGTGAGCCGAGGTGCGTCTTCCCCTACGACCTCGTCCACCCGAGTGGCCTCTGCAACACATGATGACCCGAGTGACGGATGGTGCGCCAGCGAATCGGAAAATTCGCCGGGCCCGGCGGCCGGGAAATACCCGGGCGGCTGACCCGGTTGTGCTCCCTGACGGCGCGACGACCAGCCAGGCGTCGAGGTCGTGTACAGTTCTCTGGGCGGTTCTGTGCCGCCGCACGTCTTCGCGGGCTGACGCTCACCCCGGGCGTCAAACCGCACATCAGCCCCCGGACGTTTTCGTCCTCCCGTACGTCTGCAAGGAGTACCTCCGTGGCGAGCAACACCTCTAAGACCGCGCGCGCGTCAGTCCGGGCCGGCCAGGCTGGCCAGGGTGGCGCCCTCAGCGTGCTGGGCGAGTTCAAGTACCTGATCCCGCTCAACGGCGGCAAGCACGCCTACGTGCGCAACCTGACCAACGGCAAGACCGCGCACCTGCGCACCGACTCCGAGGCCTTCGTCGAGGAGCTGCGGGTGCTGGCCGCCGCCGGCCACGCCGCCAAGCTGCGCGCCGAGATCAACGCGCTGGCCGCCTCCCACCCGGAGCACGGCTGGGACAAGACCGAGAAGCGTCTCGTCGAGGCCGGCGTCTTCGAGGGCTGAGCGCCCTCACCCGCGACACCACGAACCGCCCGCCGGGGTCACCCCGGCGGGCGGTTTCTGTCTGTTCACTCCTCCGGCAGCAGGGCCACCTCACCGGTGGCCAGGTCGTAGAGGGCGCCGACCACGGCGACCTCCCCGGCGCTGACGGGATCGGCCAGGAGGTCGTCGGCGCGCAGGGTGGCCACCGTGCGCCGGACGTGCCGGCGGATGGCGAGGGGGTGTGCGTCCGGGTCGTCCGCGCCCACCTCGTGGACCGCCGGCGCGATCCGGTCCACCACGTAGCCCAGCGAGCCCTCCGGCAGCCGCCCGCTGCGCAGCGCCTCGACCGCCGAGCCCACCGCCCCGCAGCGCTCGTGCCCGAGCACCATCACCAGGCGTACGCCGAGCTGCCCCACCACGTACTCGATCGAGCCGCAGACGGCCCGGTCGAGCACGTGCGCGCCGGTGCGGATCACGCAGATCGAGCCGAACGTCTGGTCGAAGATCGCCTCCAGCGGCACCCGCGAGTCGATGCAGCCCAGCAGCACCGCGTACGGCTGCTGGTCGCCGGAGGCCACCGCGGCGGCGGCGGTGACGTCGTGGCCGTGCACCGGTTGCCCGCTGACGAAGCGCCGGTTGCCGGCGAGCAGCTCGGCCAGGGCGGCCCGGGGCGTCCGGGCGGCGGGGGTGGGCGGCATGCCTCCAGCCTGGTCACCGATCCGACGTCACGAAGCCGGGTTGGGAATCTTCTCACCACCCCGGTTGCCGTGTTGTCATGACGGGTACGCCGGTGTTACCGCCGGGTCACTCCGGTGCGACAGACACCGGTCGGCCCGGGGGAGGTGGACTCATGCCGGAGCACCTGGAGGTGCGGCTACCCGACGGCGTACGCCTGCACGTGGCGGCGACCGGGCCGGTCGACGCCGAGGTCACCGCGATCCTGCTGCACGGCTGGACGCTGGACGGACGGAGCTGGCACCGTCAGCTCGCCGACCTGCGCGACCGCTTCGGCGAGCGGGTCCGGGTGGTGACCTACGACGCCCGCGGGCACGGCCGGTCGAGCTGCATGGCGCTGCGCACCGCCACCCTGGCCCAGCTCGGCGACGACCTGGCGGCCGTGGTCGACCAGGTCGTCCCGTCCGGGCGGATCGTGCTGGTCGGGCACTCGATGGGCGGGATGACCGTGATGGAGTACGCCCACCGCCACCCCGAGCACTTCGCCGGCCGCACCGCCGGCCTGGTCTTCGTCTCGACGACGGCCGAGGGGCACACCCACACCGCCTACGGGCTCTCGCCCCGCATCACCCGGCTGATCCGGCTCGCCGAGACGACCGGCGCCGGGGTGCTGGCCCGCTGCGGCGCCTGGCGCCCGCCGCACGCGCTGCTTCGCGCGCTGCGCCCGAGCATCCGGTGGATGCTGTTCGGCGACCGCTGCGACCCGGCCGACATCCGGCTTGTCACGTCGGCGGTGGCGCACGCCTCGCTGCGCTCGATAGGCGGTTTCCGCGCCTCGATCGGGGCCCAGCACCGGCTGGACACCCTCGCGGCGCTGGGCCGGCTGCCGGCCGCCGCGCTGGTCGGCGACCGGGACCGGCTCACCCCGCCGCCGTGCGCCGAGTCCATCGCCGCGGCGCTGCCCACCACCGAGCTGACCGTCTGCCCCGGCGCCGGCCACATGCTCATGATGGAACGCCCCGACGACGTGAACGCGGCCGTCGCCGGGGTGCTGGACCAGGTGCTGACGGGAACGGACGCGGGAACGTCCGGGCAACGGGTGGGAACGTCCGGATAACGGGCAACCCGCAGCGGCGGGCAGCGGGCAACGGCATGGCCCCGACAGCGGCCGGGTCGGCGGCCCGTACCCTCATTCAGCCCGCCGTCTGACCACAGGAGCCCCCGCGTTGAGCGACCAGACCACCCTGGAACGGGAGATGGCCGTCGAACAACGGCATCTCGACCGGGTGTACGCCCGGCTGGCCGAACTGCGTCGGTCGGCCGCCGACGCCGAGCGGGAGGGCTACCGGCTGGCCCGGGTCGGCAACTTCGGGGCGCTTGTCGAACGTGACGCCATGGTCTTCCACGCGGCGCAGCGCCGCCACGTGCTGGACGCCGAGCACGAGGGTCTGGTCTTCGGGCGGCTGGACCTGCGCACCGGGCAGGTGCTGCACGTGGGCCGGCTCGGGGTGCGCGGCGAGAACGCCGAGACCCTGGTGGTGGACTGGCGGGCGCCGGCCGCCGCCGCGTTCTACCAGGCCACCCCGGCCGAGCCGCGCGGCGTGGTGCGGCGGCGCACGATCCAGTCGTCGGCGGAGCGGGTCACCCGGATCGAGGACGACCTGCTGGACCCGGAGTCGGCGCCGCCGGACATGGCGGTGGTCGGCGACGGCGCGCTGCTGGCCACCCTCTCCCGGGCCACCGGGCACGGCATGCGGGACATCGTGAGCACCATCCAGCGGGAGCAGGACGAGGCGATCCGCTCCCCCGGCAACGGCGTCACGATCGTCTCCGGCGGCCCGGGCACCGGCAAGACGGCGGTGGCCCTGCACCGGGCCGCGTACCTGCTCTACTCCGACCGGGCCCGGTACGCCGGGGGCGGCATCCTGGTGGTCGGCCCGTCGAGCGTGTTCGTCCAGTACATCGCCTCGGTGCTTCCCTCGCTCGGTGAGGAGACCGCCACCCTGCACTCGCTGGGCTCGCTCTTCCCCGGCCTGTCGGCGACCCGCACCGACCCGCCCGAGGTGGCGGCCGTGAAGGGGTCGCTGCGGATGCGCCGGGTGCTGGAGCGCGCGGTCCGGGACGCGGTGCCCGACTCCCCCACCGAGCTGCGCCTGCTCTACCGGGGCGAGCTGCTCCGGCTGGAGCGGGCCGAGCTGGACGCGATCCGGGACCGGACGCTGTCCCGGGGCGCGCGCCGCAACGAGGTGCGCCGGGCGGCCTTCGACGCCGTGCTCGCGGCGTTGTGGGCGCAGGCCCGCACGCTGCGGATCGGCCGGCTGCCGGAGCAGCCCGCGTTCGAGGACGAGATCATCGAGCGGCCGGAGTTCCGCGAGTTCCTCAAGGCCTGGTGGCCCCGGCTGCACCCGCGGCACGTGCTGGACTGGCTGGCCCGCCCGGAGCGGCTGCGCCGGTACGCCGGCGGCGTCCTGTCGGGGGCCGAGATCCGGCTGTTGACGCAGGCGTACCGGAGCCTGGCCGCCGAGGGGCTCACCATCGCGGACGTGGCGCTGCTGGACGAGCTGGACGCGCTGCTCGGCAAGCCGGTGCAGCGGGCGAGGCCGAAGCGGGACCCGTTCCAGCTGGCCGGCGGCGTCCGCGAGCTGAGCACGGCCGCCGACCGGCAGCGGGCCGCCCGGGCCGCCGCCCGGGAGCGCCCGGAGGACTACCGCGACTACGCGCACGTGGTGGTCGACGAGTCGCAGGACGTCTCCCCGATGCAGTGGCGGATGATCGGCCGGCGCGGCCGGCTGGCCTCCTGGACGGTGGTGGGCGACCCGGCGCAGACCGCCTGGACCGGCGACGCGCAGGAGCTCGCCCGGGCGCGGGACCAGGCGCTGGGCCGGCGCCGCCGGTACCGCTACGAGCTGACCACCAACTACCGCAACTCGGCGGAGATCTTCGCGGTGGCGGCCGCGGAGATCCGCCGCGTCCACCCGGACCTGCCGCTGCCCACCGCGGTCCGGTCCACCGGCGTCGCGCCGGTCGAGCGGACCGTGCCCGCCGCCGAGCTGCCCGCCGCCACCGCGGCGGCGGCCCGCGCGCTGCTGGCGGAGGTCGAGGGCACGGTGGGCGTGATCACGCCGGTGCCGCGCCGGGACGAGGTGGCCGGCTGGGTGGGCGACCTCGGCGGCCGGCTCCAGGTGGTGACCAGCCTCCAGGCCAAGGGCATGGAGTACGACGGGGTGGTGCTTGTCGCACCGAGCGAGATCCGGGCCGATCCGGGGTCGGGCGTGCGCACCCTCTACGTGGCGCTCTCCCGGGCCACCCAGCGCCTCACCACGCTCGACCCGGTCGGCTGACGACGGCTGCCCGCCCCGACGTTCACTTGCACATATAGCGATGTGAGCATAGATTGAGCTCGGCCGGGGCGACGGACGGAGGGTGTGGGCGTGGGCGCAGGTCATGACCACAGCGGCGCGGTGGCCAACGCCGCGCACCGTCACCGTGGTCGCCTCTGGGCCGCGTTCGGGCTGCTCACCGCCCTGATGGCGGTCGAGGCGGTGGCCGCGTTCGCCACCGGCTCGCTGGCCCTGCTCTCCGACGCCGGGCACATGTTCACCGAC
Organism: Micromonospora chersina; assembly: GCF_900091475.1. Lineage (NCBI taxonomy): Bacteria > Bacillati > Actinomycetota > Actinomycetes > Micromonosporales > Micromonosporaceae > Micromonospora > Micromonospora chersina. Next base: position 5,867,342 of record NZ_FMIB01000002.1, on the reverse strand, counting down.
GTCCTCGGCATCGGCATGGCCCTCGCCGCGATCAGCGCCACCCGGCGCGCCGACACCGATCCGCAGCGCACCTTCGGGCTCTACCGGCTGGAGGTGCTCGCCGCGCTGGCCAACGCGGTGCTGCTGGGCGCCGTGGCGGTCTACGTCCTGATCGAGGCGGTACGCCGGTTCGGCGAGCCGCCGGAGGTGCTGGCCGGGCCGATGCTCGCCGTGGCGGTGCTCGGCCTGCTCGCCAACATCGCCGCGTTCGCGCTGCTGCGCGCCGGCGCCGAGGAGAGCATCAACCTGCGCGGGGCGTACCTGGAGGTGCTGGGCGACCTGCTCGGCTCGCTCGGGGTGATCGGCGCCGCCGTGGTCATCGCGCTCACCGACTGGTGGTGGGCCGACCCGCTGGTCGCCGTGGCGATCGGGCTGTTCATCCTCCCCCGCACCTGGCGGCTCGGCCGCGCCGCCGTCCGCATCCTGGTCCAGGCCGCCCCGGAGCACCTCCAGGTGACCGCCGTGCACGATCGCCTGGCCGCCGTGCCCGGCGTCGCCGAGGTGCACGACCTGCACGTCTGGACGCTCACCTCGGGCATGGAGGTGGCCTCGGCGCACCTCACCATGGTCCCCGGCGCCGAGGTGGGCGACGTGCTGGCCGCGGCCCGCACCGCCCTGCACGAGGACTTCTCGATCGATCACGCCACGTTGCAGATCGAACCCGGAGCGTCGCCGGGGGCCTGCGGTGCGGTCGAGTGGTAATTAGGGCAATCTTAAATCCAAGTGGCTATTGTGCACTTGTGCCGGTTTTGACCGGGCCACCGGCTCCCACCTGCGAAGCCGGCCCGGAGCAACGCCGGTAGGCTCGACCGCGGCCACCGCCGGGCGGCGCCCACCGGCGCCTGCGGCGGCCGTCGCCTAATCGCCCGCAGGGGCGAGCCGGGGAACCACGTTCGTGGGGTGCATCCGCGTCAGCGGTAGGGATCTTCCGTCCCGAACCCGTCAGCTAACCCGGTCGGCGGTTGACGGAAGGACACGTGAATGCCCCCAGTGGCACCTGTACGACGGACGGCCGCCCGGTTGGCGGCCCTGCTCATCGCGACGCTCACCCTCGGCGTCGTGGCCGCGCCGGTCTCCCCCGCCTCGGCGTCCCCGGCTACCGGCCTGCTCGCCGCCGCACCCGGCGACGACGAGGGCGGCACCCCGGCGCTGCGCGCCCAACTCGACGCGGCCAGCAAGGGCTGGCTGGAGGCGCGGGCCGCGTTGAACCGCTCGGTGACCCGGCAGCAACAGCTCACCGCCCAACTCAAGACGGTCAACGCCGAGTTGACCGTGCGCGACGCCAAGGTCGGCGAGATCGCCGGGGTGGCGTACCGGGCCGGGCGGATGGGCACGGCCGCGGCGCTGCTCGGCAGCAGCAGCCCGGAGGGCTTCATGGACCGCGCGGCGGCGCTGGAGCAGGTGGCCGCGCACGAGGACCGGGCGCTGCGCGACCTCATCGAGACCCGGGACGAGGCCACCCGCACGCAGGCCGCGCTCACCGGCGAGATCCAGGAGCAGCGCAAGCAGGTCGCCGTGATGGCCAAGCGCAAGCAGCAGGCCGAACGCGCCCTGGAGGTGGCCAACGACCGCGCGTCCAGCAGCGGCGGCGGCAGCGTGCAGGGCACCTCCTCGGCGAACGCGAAGCCGGCCCCGCGCAACGCCGACGGCTCCTGGCCGCCCGAGTCGTGCAGCGTCAACGACCCGACGCCCGCCGACGGCTGCATCACCCCGCGTACGCTGCACGCGCTCCAGCAGGCCAAGGCGGCCGGCTTCACCCGGTACGTCTCCTGCTACCGGCCCAGCGGCTCGGGCGAGCACCCGAAGGGGCGGGCCTGCGACTTCGCCGCGCAGACGGACGGCTTCGGCGGCGTGGCCAGCGGCGGCGACAAGACGTACGGCAACAACCTGGCCGCCTACTTCATCCGCAACGCCGACGCCCTCGCCGTGCTGTACGTGATCTGGTACAAGCAGATCTGGCTGCCCAGCAGCGGCTGGAAGGCGTACAGCGGCGGTAACGGCGACCCGTCCAGCGACCACACCAACCACGTGCACCTGTCGGTGTACTGACCCGCCCCGGCGGCACCCGGCCTACGCCCCACGACGTACGCCGGGTGTCGCCGCGCGGCCCACGACGTGGCGCCCGCGACGGCCGAGCATCGGGGGCATGACTCGACTCTCCCCCGCCGGACGCAAGGCCCTGCTCACCCTGCACGTGGTCACCTCGGTGGGCTGGCTCGGCGCCGACCTGGTGCTGCTCACCCTCGGCGTGGCCGGGCTGCGCGGGGCCGACCCCGAGGTGGTCTACCCGGCGGCCGCGCTGCTGGTCACCTGGCTGTTCGCCCCGCTGAGCGTGGTGGTCTGGCTGGTCGGGCTGGCCAGCGCGCTGCTCACCCCGTGGGGTCTGCTGCGCTGGCGCTGGGTGCTGGTGAAGTTCGCCGTCACGACAGTGGTGCTCACGCTGGTGCTGCTCCTGCTCACCCCGCGGGTCCGGCACCTCGGCGAACTGGCCGGGGCGGCCGACACCCACCTTCGCGTCGACCTGGTGGTCGCGCCGACCGTCTCCAGCACGCTGCTGCTCGTCGTCACGGTGCTGTCCACGTACAAGCCGTGGGGGCGGCTGCGGCCGGCCCGCCCGGCGGCCCGGCGGCCGGCGGCGGCCGGGCGGCGCGGCTGAGTCAGGCCGCCCGCCCCTCCAGGGTGGCGCCGAGCCGGCTCGCCAGGCCGAGGTGGGCCGCCCGGGCCTGCCGGAAGGCGTACCCGAACAGCGGCGCGGGGGCGGAGAGGGTGATCTCCACGTCGATCCGCACCACCCCGTCGGGCTCGTCACGCAGCCGGGTGTGGTTGCGCACCGTGGTGGCCGGCTGCTGCCGGGCCACGGTGACCACCTCGTCCTCGTTGGCGATCAGCACGTCGGCCTGGTAGGTGACCGGGAAGTGCAGCGGGCCGAGCTCCAGCCGGTCGGTGATCGCGTAGCTGGCCAGCGCGCCCGGGCGGGGCGGCAGTTGGCGGACCCGCACGATCAGCGGATGCAGCTCGCCCTGCCGGCTCAGGTCACCGAGAAGGGCCACCGCGTCCGCCCGGGTGCAACGGGCCTGCACGGTGTAGCTGAAGCTGTCGCTGCTGAGCAAGCCGTACCCCCTCGCCGTCGTGGATCCGCACGATCGTCCCGTACCGGAGCCGGGCTGGCAACGGGTCGGAAGACCCTGTCGACCAGCGGAGGGGTGGGCGCCGTTCAGGCGCCGGGGAGCACCTCACGGGTGCTGTCGGCGAACCAGGGCTCGGGCGCGCCGAAGAGGCCGAGCAGGCCGGTCACCCAGAGCTGCCGGTGCACGAACCGGCTCGGCTCGGTGACCACCAGCTTGACGCCGCTCACCTCGCAGGTCTGGAAACCGGCGACCATGGCGCTGATGCCGACCGAGTCGATGAAGGTGACGAGCCGCATGTTGAGCTCGATCCGGGAGGGACGGCCCTTGGCGAGCACCTCGGCGATCGCTTCCCGCACCTCGTACGCGGTGTCGACGTCGATCTCGCCCCGCGGGGCGATCTGGACCACACCACCCGGCAGCACCGACTTCACGATCGACAGGCTCACGCGAGCACCTCCACTCGCCCATCTGGGCGCCTCATCAGTACGCGGGCCGCGACCGAGAGTATTCCTCCGACGGCCTCGGTCGCCACCCCTCGGGATGAGCAATTCGCGGACTGGGCACACCTGGGCACCCTGATCCGGACCTTCGGGCTCCGATCGTCCCCGCGGCGCGGGTCCCATCGGTCGATCGACCGGGGCGGGCCCGGCCGATCCGCCGACCCAGGGTAGCGGGCCGCCGCACGTCCCGGTGGCACCCGACCCCCGGCGCGTCCGGGTGGTCTGTCCGGTGCCGCGCCGACGCGCCCCGCCGGGGTGGTTTGCGCCGGGACGGGTCGGGGCACTGGGCACGGGGAGCGAACCGTCACGCGCCGGACGACACCCGGAGTCCGCACCGGCCACCGGACTTCGGCACCCCGAGGAGGTAACACCCATGTTCGGATCCACCCTGCTGGACCGCCGCAGCAAGCCCGAGCGGGTCGCCGACCAGGCCTGGCAGCACCTGCTCGCCGCCGCCGGCTCCGCCGGCGGCAGTGTGCGGGACGCCGCCCGCTCGGCCCGCCGCAACTCCTCCGGCTTCGCCGACGACGCCACCGACCTGGTCGGCTCCGCCGCCGAGGAGGCCCGCCGCCGGGCCAGCCTCGCCTTCGACGCGCTCGCCGGCCGCCGGCCGGCGCTGCCCTGGACGCTGCTGATCGCCGCGGCGCTCGCCGGCGCGGCGATCGGCTGGGCCGCCGGCACCGCCGCGCGGGCGGCCGGCAGCCGCGAGCGGGACGTCGACGAGATCGAGTTCGTCGACGTCGACCGCCCCAACTCCCCCGCCGGCCTCGACGGCTGAGCCGGACGCGACGGTGGCCGCCCCCGGCGTCGGGGGCGGCCACCGTCGTGTGTGGGCGGTGCGGTCAGCGGGCGGTGCAGGAGACCGTCGGCGCGCGGTTGCCGCCGGTGTACGTGCCGGTGAAGCCGGCCGTGGTGACCGCTCCGACACCCAGGTTGCCGTTCCAGCCGGCGTCCCGGACTGTCACGGCCGACCCGCTCTGGGTGTACGACCCGTTCCAGAGCTGGGTGATCTTCTGGCCGTCGGGGAAGGTCCAGGACACGGTCCACCCGGCGATCGGGGCGGTGCCGGAGTTGCGCACCGTCACCTCGCCCTGGAAGCCGCCCGGCCAGGAGTTCGTCACCGCGTAGGTCGCCGCGCAGCCGCTGCCGGTCGGCGACGGGTCCGGGGACGTGGGCGACGGGCTGGGCGAGGTCGGCGACGGGCTGGGCGAGGTCGGCGACGGGCTGGCCGAGGTGGGCGTCGGGCCGGGCGTGCCGCCGAGCCGGTCGGCCACCAGGATGCCCCGGCCGTTGGTGCCCAGGTAGACCCGGCCGTAGACCCGCGGGTCGCCGGTGAGCGCCTCGCCGGCGTTGCCGTACTGGTGCTGGTCGTCGTTGATCCGCACCCAGGCCGCGCCGGCGTTGTCCGAGCGGTACACACCCTGCCTGCCGTCGACGGTGCCCACCGTGAACAGCGCGGGGTACGTCTGGCCCGGGGCGGCCTTGCCGAAGCCCACGTTGACCGTCGAGGTGACGCCGGCCAGCTTCGTGAAGCTCGCGCCGGAGTCGGTCGAGTGCCACAGTCCGCCCTCGCCGGCCAGCCAGACGTCGCCCTCGCGGCCGGGCACGGCCTTGACCTTGACCCCGGTGGTGGGCAGGCCGCTCGCCGCGGTGGCGGTGAAGCTCGCGCCGCCGTTGGTGCTCACGTGGAACCGCCCGCCGCTGACGCCGTAGAACGTGTTCGGGTTGACCCGGTCGGACTCGACGACCGCGTTCGCCGGGATACCGGCCGCGGCGGTCCACGAGGTGCCGAAGCCGACCGAGCGGACCACCGGCTGGCCGGCGTCGCCCGGCGCCCAGACGAACTGGCTGCCGTCGGCGGAGGCGGCCACCGTGCCGCCGCTGTTGATCCCGGACGGCTCGCTGCCCTGGAACCAGTTCGCCCCGCCGTCGGTGGAGAACGCGACGTGGCTGTCGTTGGGGCGGTCCGCGTCGGTGAAGTTGCCGGCCCGGACCAGCACCGCCGGCTTGGCCTCCGCGTAGTCGAGGCTGGTGGTGCTGGTGAAGGTCGGCTGGGTGAACATCATCGGCGGCACCGCGGTGAGGTCGGTGTGGCGGAAGCCGCCGATGTCACCGAGCGCGCTGACCAGCGTGGCGCCCGAGGGTGGGCTGACCAGGTCGAGGACCGCGGTCTCCTCCAGCCCCTCGACCATCGGCTTGACGGTGAACTGGCCGCCGGTGTCCCACTTCGTCAGCTCGGTGGTGCCGTAGATCGTCGCGCCGGTGCCGTACATCATCCGGTTGCTGTCGAACGGGTCGATCTCCAGCGACTCGTTCATCCAGCCCAGCTTCGGGCTCTCCTCGGGCGGCGCCGGGTTCGTGCCGAAGGTCAGCCAGGGCACCGAGGAGATGTCCATGGTGTACTTCTTCGTGCGGGTGGGGTAGCTGGCGAAGTCCCAGATCCGGGTCCAGGTCGCGCCCCCGTCGGTGCTGCGCCAGAAGATGGCGTCCGGCCACCAGGAGACCTGGGTGGCCACCATGAGGGTGTTCGGGCGCTGCCGGTCGATGGTCAGCCCGGAGTAGCCGAAGTAGGCGTCGGCGCTGGACGACGGGACCGGGCTGATCTGCGTCCAGGCGCCGGTGGCCCGGTTGAACTTCCACACGTCGCCCTTGCCGCCGTCGTACGGGCCGCCGGTGTCGCTGGTGGCGATGTAGAGGTAGCCGCCGACCGGGTCCACCACGCCCTTGTGGGCCAGGTAGCCGGTGGGCTGGCCGGGGATCCGCTCCCAGGTGGCGCCGCCGTCGGTGCTCCGGTAGACCGGGTTCTGCCTGTCGGCCACGCCCACGTAGATCGTCTTCGTGGCGGCGCCGGGCGTACCCGTGCTCTTGTCGAAGCTCACCCAGGTCAGACCCTGGTTCTGGCTCTGGTAGCCGGAGCTGTCGTTCGGGTCGGCCCGGTAGTTGCCGACGTTGGGGAAGTTGGTCACCCTGGCCCAGGTGACCCCGTAGTCGGTGCTGCGCCACAGGCCGTTGCCGCCCTCGGCGCCGTAGTAGAGGACGCTGTTCCGGTTCGGGTCCACGGCGAGGCGCTCCCCCATGCCGCGGCCGGGCATGTTGCCGCCGTTCTTGAACGGCAGGGCGGTGGCCTGCCAGGTGGCGCCCTTGTCGGTGGAGCGCAGGATCGCCCCGTTGTTCGGGTCCCAGTCGTTTGTGTACATGCCGACCGCGGCGTACACCCGGTTGGTCTGCACCGGGTCGGTGGCGAGGCTGACCACGCCGTTCCAGCCCCACCGGTCGGCGCCCACCCAGTCCAGCAGCGGCGTCCACGACTGGGTCGACTGCTCCCAGCGGTACGCCCCGCCGATGTCGGTGCGCGCGTAGATCAGGTTCTTCTCGGTCTGGTTGAAGATGATGCCGGGGACGAAGCCACCGCCGTCGATCCGGACGTTCTTCCAGCTGTACGGCTCGGCCGAGGCGGCGGCGGCCGGGGTGGCGGGGGCGGCGGCGAACTGCACGACGACGGCCGCCGCGGTGGCGGCCAGTGCCGCGGCGGCCACGCCGGCGAGACTTCTACGCATGGTGGGTCCTCTCGGTGAGACATTCACATTAACCGATGATGGAAGCGCTCCCAAGCGGTTGCCGCCCGGATCGGGTGAGGGCGGGTCACCCGGGGTGCGCGCAGGATCGGAGTTGCGGGACTCCGTGCCGGCGGCGGAGCCCGGCGAACCGTGAACCGACCCGGAGGGAGCCAGCATGGCCACCGCCACGACCACCCGTACCGACCAGGAGATCCAGACCGCCGTCCTCGACGAACTGACCTGGGAGCCCCGGGTGCGGCCCAACGAGATCGGGGTGACCGTCACCGAGGGCGTGGTGACGCTGAGCGGCTCGGTGGACAGCTACGCCAAGAAGTGGGCCGCCGAGCGGGCCGCCCACCGCGTGCCCCGCGTCCGGGCGGTCGCCAACGACGTCGCCGTCCGGATCGCCACCTCCGCCGAGAAGAGCGACCCGGAGATCGCCACGGCGGCCAGCCGCGCGCTGGAGTGGGACGCGTTCGTGCCGATCGAGGCCCTCGACGTGACAGTCGCCGACGGCTGGGTCACCCTGCACGGCGAGGTCGAGTGGGAGTACCAGCGCCGTGCCGCCGAACGCTCGGTCGCCCGGCTCACCGGCGTACGCGGGGTGAGCAACGGCATCACGGTGCGGCCGAGCGCCCGCGCCGACGGGCGCGACCTGGCCGAGCGGATCGTGGACGCGCTGGCCCGCAACGCCGCCACCGAGGCGGAGGGGATCAGCGTCCGGGTGCACGGCGACACGGTGCTGCTGGAAGGGCTGGTCCACTCGGCGCCGGAGCGCGCGGAGATCGAGCGGGTGGTGTGGAACGCGCCCGGCATCCGGGAGGTGCACAACCACGTGACCGTGGGGCAGTGAGCCGGACCACCCGGGCCGGGTGATCCCGGCTCACCCCGTCGTGGGCGAGGGTGGGAACCATGACCACGCCTCTCCAGGTCACCACCGCCCGCCTGCACGTCCCCGTGACCGCGGCGGACCACGCCCGCGGGCCGGCCGACGCGCCGGTGACCCTCGTCGAGTACGGCGACTTCCAGTGCCGGTTCTGCGGCGCCGCGTACGCCAACCTGGCCGAGGTGCTGCGCCAACGCGTCGACACGGTCCGGCTGGTCTACCGGCACTTCCCCATCGCCAACGTCCACCCGTACGCGGAGAGCGCGGCCGAGGCCGCCGAGGCGGCCGGCCGGCGCGGACGGTTCTGGGAGATGCACGACTGGCTCTACGAGCACCAGGACCAGCTCGACCCCGTGCACCTGTCGCTCGGGGTCGAGCAGCTCGGGCTGCCACCCGACGAGGTCGGCGCGGAGGTGGGGCGCCAGGCCCACGCCGATCGGGTCCGGCAGGACTTCGTCGGCGGCATCCGCAGCGGGGTCGACGGGACCCCGACGCTCTTCGTCAACGAGGTGCGCCACGACGGCGGCTACGACCTGGCCGACCTGCTGGCCGCCGTGGACGCCGCCGCGAACCCCTGACCCCGGGCCCGGTCAGATCAGCCGGAGCTCCCGCGCCCGCCGGACGGCCTCCCGCCGGCGGGTCGCGTCCAGCTTGCGGTAGATGTTGCGCACGTGGGTCTTCACCGTGTTGACCGACAGCGACAGCTCGCTGGCGATCTCCACGTTGGACAGGATGCTCTGCAGGTAGCGCAGGATGGTCAGCTCCCGCTCGGTCAGCGGCTCGTCCAGGGCCCGCTCCGGTCCGGCCGGGCGCTCCGGCGGCTCGTCGGCACGGCGCTCGTCGGCCCCGCGGACCAGGTCGCTCACCGTGGGCCAGTGCGCCGTGCCGGAGTCCAGGTGCGCGGCGAGCAGGTCGCGGACCGCCGGCTCGGCGCGGGTGAAGACCCGCCGGTAGCCCTCCGGCTCGGCCAGGTCCAGCACCTGCTCCAGGATCCGCCCGGCCCGGCGGTCGTCACCGCCCGCGCCGGTCAGTACCGCGTCGAGCACCCCGGCGGAGAGCCGCACGGACAGCGGCCAGGCCGCCGCGTCCGGGCCGGTCCAGTCGGGCAGCGCCCGCCCGGCCTCGCGCGGGTCACCGGACCGCAGCCGCACCCGGGCGAGCGCCACGTCCAGGGCGGCCTGTGCACCGCCTGCCCCACCCTGCTCCGGGCCGGCCCACCCCGAGCCCGGCGCGCGCGACAAACCGGCTCCGGCCACGGCGCCCGTCGTGGGTGACGGATCGGCCGCGGTCGCGGCGTCCGTCGCGCCGGCTCCCGCGTCGACGAGTACGGCCCGGGCCCTGTCCACGTCGCCCACGGCGGTGCGCAGCTCGGCCTCGTCGGCGGTCAGCCGGGCGCCCAGCTCCGGGCCGGGTGCCGTCTCCCGCGCCGCCACGAGGGCGCGCAGCGCCGCCGCCGGCTCCCCGCCGGCCGCCAGCAGCCCGGCCCGGCAGAGCGCCGCCAGCGCCGCCGCGCCCGGCTCCGCCGTCGCCGGCCCGGCCAGGGTCAGGTGCGCGGCGGCCTCCGCCGGCTCGTCGCGGTCCCACGCCACCAGGGCCAGCGCCAGGTACGCGTACCCGCAGTCCAACCGGGACGACCAGCCCTGGCAGGACGGCAGGGCCAGGGCCTCCCGGGCGTGCCGTTCGGCGTTCCGCAGCGCCCCGCGCGCGGCGTCCAGCAGCGCCAGGCGGCTGGCGCAGACCAGTTCGGTACGCGGCCGGACCGCCCGTCGCGCCCCCGCGAGCGCCTCGGCGAAGCGCGCGGCGGCCTCGGACAGGTCCCCCTCGGCCAGCGCCACCAGCCCGAGCGCGGTGCCGGCGACCGCCCGCACGTCGGCGTCCTCCGCCGCACCGGCCCGCGGGTCGTCGACCGGGCCGTCCGGGGCGCCGGTGGCGAGCAGTCGCCCGGCGGCACGGCGTACCTCGTCGTGGTCCCCGGCGAGCCGGGCCAGGGTCAGCTCGACCGCGACGGCCAGCCGCCGGAACCGGTCCCGGCGCGGGGCGGGCAGGTCGCGGGCGTGCTCGACGGCCCGCCGCAGCTGTCCCGCGGCCGCCTCGGCGTCCCCCGCGTACGCCCGTTCGGCCGCGCCGGCCAGCGCCAGCTCGGGATCCCGGCGCACCGCCTCGGCCGGCGGCTCGGGTGGGGCGGGGGCTGCCGGCCGGTCCCGCTCGTACGGCGCCAGCTCGGGCCAGCGGGCGATCAGCAGTTCGGTGGCGGTGTCCCACTCGCCGGCGGCCAGCGCGTGCCGCAGCGCCTCGGCCGGCCGGTCGTGGCCCGCGTACCAGCCGGCGGCCCGCCGGTGCAGCTCGCCCAGTTCGTCGGCGGGGAGCCGGTCCAGCTCGTCGCGGAGCAGGTCGGCCAGCAGCGGCTGGCACCGGTACCAGGGCGGGCTGCTCCCGTCCCGCTGGACGAAGCCGCCGTCCCGGGCCAGGTCGGCCAGCACCTGACCGGCGTCCGGCCGCCCGGTCACCGCGTCGGCCAGGTCGGCGCAGACCGCGGCGGCCACCGCGCTGCGGCGCAGCACGTCCCGGGCGGCCGGGTCCAGCGGCGCGAGCACCTCGTCACGCAGGTAACCGGCGACGTCCGGCTGGTCGCCGGTGAAGCGGTCGACCGCGCGGGCCGGGTCCGCCTGGGCGCGCAGCGCCAGCGCGGCGAAGCGCAGGCCGGCGGGCCAGCCCCCGGTCCGGTCGGCCAGGCGCGGCACCGCCTCGGCCGGCAGCGGCACCCCGTGCGCGACCAGCAGGTCGGCCACCTCGTCGGCGGTGAACGCCAGCTCCGCCGGGCCGATCTCGGTCAGCTCCCCGGCCAGCCGCCACCGGTGCAGGGCCAGCGGCGGGTCGGTCCGCGCGCCGGCCACCACCCGCAGCCGCCCCTCGGTGTGCCGGAGCAGGAACTCCAGCCCGGCCAGCGCGGCCGGGTCGGTCACCCGGTGCAGGTCGTCCAGGACCAGCAGCACCGGGCGTTCCCGGGCGGCGAGCGCGGCGGCGAGCAGTTCGAGCTGGTCCGGCCGGGGCGGCCCGTCCGGCAGCGGCGGCTGCGGTCCCTCGCCCGGCACCCCGTCGGCGGCCGCCCGCAGCGCCGCCGCCAGGTACGCCCACAGCCGCTCCCCGGTGTCCCCCGCCTCCACCGTCACCCAGGCCGGCGGCGGCTCGCCCGACACGGCCCGGGCCCAGCCGGCGAGCAGTGTCGTCTTGCCCCAGCCGGCCGGCGCGAGCACCAGGGTGACCGGCCCGGCGGCGCCCCGGTCGAGCCGGTCCAGCAGCCGGGGCCGGACCAGCACCGGCTCGGGCAGCGCGGCGGGCGAGAGCCGGGACGCCAGCAGCGGCGGGCCCACCACCCCGAGTCCTCCCGCCGACCCGCCCCAGCCCGGCGTCACGTCGGTCGCCGTGGTGACGTCGGTCGGCGACGCGGTGACCTCGACGCGGTCAGCCTCATCCGGCATGCGGCCCCTCCCCCGGGTCGGTGCGGGCAGCGGTTACCCGGCCCGGGCCCGTTCACCCCTTCGGGGCGAACCCCGCTCACCCCGGCCGGCCGCATCCTGAAGGCACGCGGGCGGCCGGCCGTGCGGGCCCGGCCGCCCGGGACCCGCGACGACGGGAGGGGCCTGTGGCACGGATGGGACGGCTGGCCGGCGGTGGGCTCGCCCTCGTGCTGGCGGGCGGGGCGCTGGCCCGCGTACGCCGGCACCGGCGCCGCCCGCCCACGGCCGCGCCCGACCCGCGGCCCGGACGCTGGCAGGTGGTGACGGTGGCCGGGCGGCCCGAGGAGGTGCTGCCGCCGGGGCGCTGGCCGGAACCGCTGCGCCGGCTCGACGGCGCGGTCGAGCTGGCGGCCCGCCCGGCCCCCGGCGGCCGGGGCACCGAACTGGCGGTCCGCCCGCTCGGCGGCGAGCCCACGCTGCCGGGGCTCGCGGCCCACCTGGTCGGCGACGATCCCGGCCGGTTCCTGCGGCAGGCGCTGCGGGAGGCGAAGCAGCTCGTGGAGACCGGGGAGGTGCTGCGGGCGGACCGCTCGCGGCTGGACCGTCCGGGGACGGCTGGATGAGGGCGCTCTGCTGGGAGGGCGCCGACACGCTGGCGGTCCGGCAGGTGCCCGACCCGGAGCTGCGCAACGCCCAGGACATGATCGTGCGGGTCCGCCGGAGTGTGACCTGCGGCGCCGACCTGCAGCTGCTGGCCGGCGCGGTCCCCCACCTGGCCGCCGGTGACGTGCTCGGGCACGAGTTCCTCGGCGAGGTGGTCGAGGTCGGGCCGGAGGTACGCCGGCACCGGGTCGCCGACCGGGTGGTGGTCTGCGCGGGGATCGCCTGCGGGGCCTGCTGGTTCTGCCGGCAGGGCCTCTTCGCCTGCTGCGACAACGGGACGACCGGCGCGGCCGGGGCCGAGCCGGAGTGGGGGCAGCCCACCGGCGGCTGCTACGGGCGACCGGCCCTGCTCGGCGGCTTCGCCGGCAGCCACGCCGAGTTCGTCCGGGTGCCGTACGCCGACGTCGGCGCGTTCACCGTGCCCGAGGGGGTCAGCGACGACCGGGCGGTCTTCGCCTCGGACGCCGCTCCGACCGGCTGGATGGGCGCGGAGCTGGGCGAGGTGGCCCCCGGCGACGTGGTGGCGATCTGGGGCGCGGGAGCGGTCGGCCAGCTCACCGCGGCGGCGGCCCGGCTGCGTGGCGCGGACCGGGTGATCGTGGTCGACGACCACGACGAGCGGCTGCGCATGGTCGAGCGGCACGTCGGCGCGGAGCCGCTCAACTTCCGGTACCTGGACGTCCCGGCCGAGCTGCGGGAGCGCAGCGGCGGGCGGGGCCCGGACGTGTGCGTGGAGGCGGCCGGGCCGGCGGCACGGTCGCCGGGGCTGTTCGCCGCCCGGCCCGGGCGGCGCGCGGAGGGGGCGCCGGCGCTGCGCGAGGCGGTGCACTCCTGCCGCAAGGGCGGCACCGTGGTGCTGCTCGGCGCCGGGACCGGTTTCGTGGACACCTTCCCGCTCGGCGCCGTGCTCGACAAGGGGCTGACCGTACGTGGCGGCCGGCAGCACGGGCAGCGCTGGATCCCGATGCTGCTGGAGCGGATGGCCCGCGACGAGCTGCGTACCGAGCACCTGGCCACCCACCGGCTGCCGCTGGAGCGGGGCGCGGACGGTTACGCGCTGTTCCGGGACCGGGCCGACGGCTGCGTCCGGGCGGTCTTCTCCCCGTGATCGCGGCGGCCCGGGGTGGCACACTCGGCGGATGCGCGACGACCGCCCGTACGACCTCATCCTCTTCGGCGCCACCGGGTTCACCGGCGGCCTGACCGCCGAGTACCTGGCCCGGCACGCCCCGGAGGGGCTGCGCTGGGCGCTGGCCGGCCGCAACCCGGGCAAGCTGGCCGGGGTGCGGGACCGGCTGGCCGCCGTCGACCCGGACCTGGCCGGGCTGCCGCTGCTCACCGCCGACGTCACCGACGCGGCGTCGCTGCGGGCCGTGGCGGAGAGCGCGCGGGTGGTCGCCAGCACCGTCGGCCCGTACATCCACCACGGCGAGCCGCTGGTCGCGGCCTGCGCCGCCGCCGGCACGGACTACCTCGACATCACCGGCGAGCCGGAGTTCGTCGACCTCATGTACGTGCGGCACCACGCCGAGGCCGTGCGCACCGGGGCGCGGCTGGTGCACGCCTGCGGCTTCGACTCGGTCCCGCACGACCTGGGCGCCTGGTTCACCGTCAAGCAGCTGCCCACCGACGGGCCCGTCACGGTGGACGGTTACGTCCGGGCCGGTGGACGCTTCTCCGCCGGGACGTACCACTCGGCGCTCACCGCGTTCTCCCGCACAGGCGAGATGAGCCGGGCGGCGAAGGCGCGCAGGGCGGTCGAGCCGCGGCCGGAGGGCCGGCGGGTCCGGGCGGTGCCCGGTCGGGTCGGCCGAGTCAAGGAGTTCGGGCTGTGGGCGGTGCCGCTGCCCACCATCGACCCGCAGGTGGTCCGCCGGTCGGCGGCGGCCCGCCCGGAGTACGGCCCGGACTTCCGCTACCGCCACTTCGCCGCGGTGAAGCGGCTGCCCACCGTGCTGGCCGCCGGGGTGGGCCTGGCCGGCGTGGTGGGGCTGGTGAAGCTGCCGCCCACCCGGCGCTGGCTGCTCGGCCGGCTCTCCTCCGGTCAGGGGCCGAGCGCCGCCCAGCGGGCGAAGTCGTGGTTCCGGGTCCGGTTCGTCGGCACGGGCGGCGGCCGGACGGTACGCACCGAGGTGGCCGGCGGCGACCCCGGCTACGACGAGACCGCCAAGATGCTCGCCGAGTCCGCGCTCTGCCTGGCCTTCGACGACCTGCCGGCGACCGCCGGCCAGGTGACCCCGGTGACCGCGATGGGCGACGCCCTGCTGGACCGGCTGGTCCGGGCCGGAATCACGTTCCGGGTGCTGGACGCTTGACCCTCGACCGGGTTGAGGCCCCAGGATCCGGCGTCGTGGAGAGCGAACTGCGCAGCATCGGCGAGCTGGCCCGGGCCAGCGGGCTGACGGTGAGCGCGCTGCGGTTCTACGACCGCTCCGGGGTGTTGGTGCCGGCGCTGGTGGACCCGGCGACCGGCTACCGCTGGTACACCGACGACCAGGTGGCCCCGGCCCGCCTCGTCGCCGGGCTGCGCCGCGTCGGCATGCCGCTGGCCGGGATCGCCGAGGCGCTGCGGCACCGGCACCGGCCGGCGGCGGTGCACCGGCTGCTGGACGCGCACCTGCGCCGCCTGGAGGACGGCCTCGCCGACGCCCGCCGTGAGCTCTCCCGGATCCGCGCCCTGATCGATCCGGAGGAGACCACCATGACCACCACCCGACTCGTGCTGCGCCGCGCCGACCTGGCCGGCGCCGTGGACGCCGTCCGGTTCGCCGTCGGCGCCGATCCGGAGCTGCCGGTGCTCTCCGCCGTGCTCCTGGAGGTCGAGCCGGACGGTGTCCGGCTGGTCGCCACCGACCGGCACCGGCTGGCCGTGGCCCGGGTCGGCGGAAGGGTCGACGGCCCACCGGTGCGGGCGCTGCTCCCGGCGGACGCGGTGGACGCGCTGCGCGCCCTGCTCGACACCGGCGCCGGGATCACCCCGGAGGCGCTCCTCACCGTGACCCCGGACCGGGTCGAGGTCTCGGTGGCCGGCCGGCCGGTGACCGCCGCCGTGCTGCCGTACGACTTCCCGGACTACCGCCGCCTGCTGCACGGGCAGGTCGGCGACGCGCCCGCCCACCGGATCCCGGTCGACGTGGGGGCGCTGCGCCGCGCGCTCACCGCCGAGGGCGCTCCGGTGCTGCTCCGGGAGTACGCGGGGGTCGACCACGAGGTGGTCGTGCTGGGCCTGGACGACCGGGGCGGGCTGCGCGTGGTCGGGCCCGACGCCCCGGACGGGCTGCGGGTGGGGGTGAACCGGGAGTACCTGCTGGAGGCCCTGGACGCGGGCGGCCGCGGCCAGCTCGTGCTGGAGCTGGACGGGCCGATCGCCCCGCTGGCCGTGCGCCGGCCCGACGACGAGGACGTCTTCTCCATCCTCATGCCGGTCCGCCTCTGACCTGGACGGCGGCCTGCGCGGGCCGGGGCGGGCGGAACGGGACGCGACGGTAGCATCTGGGGGTCCCACCTGACTGCCTGGACGGAGGCGTACGAGCAGCATGCTCGACATGGAGTTGATCCGGAAGGATCGCGAGGCGGTGGCGACCGCGCTGGCGAAGCGTCTGGATCCCGCCGAGGTCAACCGGGCGCTGGACGACATCCAGCGGCTCGACCAGGAACGCCGTGCCCTGATCATGGAGATCGACGCCGAGCGGCAGCGCCGCAAGGCCGAGGCGCGGGCGTACGCGGAGGCGAAGCGGTCCGGCACCACGCCGGAGCCGGTCGCGCCGGAGGCCGAGCGCAAGCAGCTCGCCGAGCTGGAGTCCCAGCTGGACGAGGTGCAGTCCCGGCTGCGCGGCACCATGAGCGAGCTGCCCAACCTCCCCGCCGACGACGTGGTCGCCGGTGGCAAGGAGGCCAACCGGGTGCTGCGCACCTTCGGCGAGCCGCCGGCCGTCGAGAAGGTCCGGGACCACGTGGAGCTGAGCAGGGCGCTCGGCCTGGTCGACCACGAGCGCGGGGTGAAGCTCGGCGGCTCCGGCTTCTGGATGTACACGGGCCTCGGCGCCCGGCTGGAGTGGGCGCTGGTCAACTGGCTGATCGAGCAGAACATCCAGGCCGGCTACGAGTTCCTGCTCCCGCCGCACCTGCTGCTCGACAGCGCCGGCTTCGCCGCCGGCCAGTTCCCGAAGTTCTACGACGACGTCTACCACCTGGACAAGCAGTCCGCCCCGCGCGGCCAGTTCCTGCTGCCCACCGCGGAGACGGCGATCCTCGGCGCGTTCCAGGACGAGATCCTGGAGACCGCCAAGCTGCCGCTGAAGGCCTTCGCCTACACCCCCTGCTACCGGCGCGAGGCGGCCGGCTCGCACTCGGACGAGCGCGGCACGGTGCGCGGCCACCAGTTCAACAAGGTGGAGATCTTCCAGTTCACCCTGCCGGAGCAGGCGGGCGCCGCGCTGGAGGCCATGGTCGGCCACGTGGAGGGCCTGGTCGAGAAGCTGGGCCTGCACTTCCAGACCAGCCTGCTCGCGGCGGGCGACTCCAGCGCCGCCATGAAGAAGACCCTCGACGTCGAGGTCTGGATGCCGAGCACCGGCAAGTACAAGGAGGTGTCGTCGGTCTCCTGGGGCGGCGACTACCAGGCCCGCCGGGCCGCCATCCGCTACCGGGAGCCGGGCGGCAAGCAGACCCGCTTCGTGCACACCCTCAACGGCTCGGCGCTGGCCACCAGCCGGCTCTTCCCGGCCATCCTGGAGCAGTTCCAGCAGCCCGACGGCTCGGTCGTGGTCCCCGAGGTGCTCCGCGACAAGCTGGGAACGGACCGCCTCACCCCGATCCGCTGACGGGCTCCGCCCCGCGATCTTGCACTTCCGGCCCGCAAGGAGTCCGACTTGCGGCCTTTGCCGGGGCCACGAGTGCAAGATCGCGGGGGCGGCGGCGGGCCGCGAGGAGCAACCCGGCCAGCGCGGCTGCCAGCAGGGCCGGGCCGGCCCAGTTCACCGTGTGGGCCAGGGTCTGCTGCACCTCGGTCGCCGCCCGCACGACCGGGTCGCCGAAGGCGTCGTGGCGGCCCAGGGCGAGGCGTACCTCGTACCAGCCGTACCAGGCGACGTAGCCGCCCGCGACCAGCAGTATCAGGCCGCTCAGCCGGGGCACCCACGCGCCGGCGCCGCGCAGCCGGGCCACCAGGCGGCCGCGCAGCAGGGCCACGCCGAGCGCCGCCACCCCGACCACCAGGGCCATCCCCATCGCGTACGCGCCGAAGAGCGCCAGCCCGCGCAGCGTCGAGCCGGCCCGCAGGCTGGTCACCACGATCGCCAGAAACGGGGCGATGGCGCAGGTCAGCGAGGTCAGCGCGTACGCCGCCCCGAACAGGACCATGGACGGCCAGGTGCGGGTGAGCCGGGGCGCCCGGGCGAGCGGGCGGGCGGTGGGCAGCCGCCGGCCGGCGAGCAGCCAGCAGCCGGCAAGCGCCACCAGCACGCCGAGGGTCACGGTCAGCCAGGGCAACCGGGGGCGCAGCCAGTCGGCCAGCGGCGCGACGGCAAGGCCGAAGGCGCCGAAGACCAGCGCGTACCCGATGGTCAGCCCGGCCGTGGCGGTGAGCGCGCGCCCGACCGCGCCGCGACCGTCGGCGGGGCCGGCGACCAGCAGCGACAGGTACGCGGGCAGCATGGCGAAGCCGCACGGGTTGACCGCGGCCAGCATGCCCGCGGTCAGCGCGAGCAGCAGCCCGCCGGTCATCCCCGGGCCAGCGCGTCGACCTGGCGGGTGAGCGACTCCCCGTCGAGGAAGCCCTGGTGGACCACCCGCCCGTTCCGGTCCACGATGACGAAGGTGCTCTGCTCAACCACCTCGAACCGGCGCCACAGCGTCCCGGACCGGTCGTCGAGCTGCGGGGTGCCCGCCAGGTCGAACTCGGTGACGAACTCCTTCATGGCCTTCTGCTCGCCCAGCCCCGCGACGCCGACGATCGGCACGGTGTCCCGGTACCTCGGGGCGATCTCGGCTACCGTCCACGCCTGGCTGGCGCAGGTGGCGCACCACGGCGCCCAGAACCACAGCACCACCGGCTTCCCGGCCAGGGCGGCGGCGGAGAACGCCGTACCGTCCAGGGTCTTCGCGGTGAACGACAGCGTCTCCGGCACGCGGGCCGGGACCACCGGAGCGGCCGGCGACGGGGAACCGGCCGGTGCGGCGGCGGGCGACGCGGCGGCCACCACGCCGACCGGGGTGGCCCGCTCGGGGCCGACCGCGCAGGACGCCGCGCCGGGCAGCGTGGCGGCCAGCACGGCGGCGGTGACCAGGCGGCGGGCGGTACGTGGGGGCATCCGCGTCTCCTCGGGGTTCGGCTACTCGGCCTTGACCAGCCGGAGCGCGAGTTCGGGACAGACCTTTACCGCCTTGAGCGCCCCCTGCCGCAGCCAGGTCGGCACCGGGGTGGCGGGGAAGGCGGGGTAACCGTTGCCGTCGAGCCGGATGAAGTCCGGCACCACGTGGGCGCAGAGCCCGTGCCCGTCGCAGCGGGACCAGTCGAGGGTGAGCTTCTGCGGGTTGCCGTCGGGCGCGCCGGGCAGCCCCATGAGGCCCTTGACCCGCTTGCCGCAGCCCTCGCCGGTGGCGTGCAGCCGCAGGTCCTCGGCGAACACCTCCATGGCGGAGAGCGCGAACCGGGCGGTGCCGTCGGGGTGGCTGCACGCGCCCCGGCCCTTCACGTCGCCGGCCGCGGCGCGGACCACCTCGATGGGCGCGCTGCCCGAGACCGCGAGGTCGACGGCACGGGCCAGGTCGGGCAGGCCCATCTTGCAGGGGCCGCACTGGCCGGCGGACTCGCCGGCCAGGTAGCGGACCACCTGGGCGGCCTCGCCGAGCGGGCAGGTGTCCCGGCTCAGCGGGACGATGATGCCGGCGCCGAGCGTGCCGCCGACCGCGGCGAGCCCCGTGCGGGACACCTCGGCCCGGGCCGCCGCCTCCGGGGTGATCCACTTGCCGTGGTAGCCGCCCATGAGGATGCCCGGCCCGTCGGGCACCTCGCAGAGCTCCAGGATCTCGCGCAGCGGGGTGCCCGCCGCGCACTCCACCACGGCGGGCCGCTCGGCCGCGCCCGTGACGGTGAGCAGCACGGTGCCCGGCTCGTCGTCGGTGCCGAGCGCCGCGTACTCGTACGGGCCGATCCGGGCGGCGACCGCGAGCTGGGCGTACGTCTCGGCGTTGGAGAGCAGGGTGGGCAGGCCGTTCACCCCGGAGTCGCTGGACCGCTTCTTGGTGCCCGGCGGGATGTGCGGCAGCCCGTTGATGCCGTTGACCAGGGCGCCGCCCTCGCCGGAGATGAACCGGTGCGGCACCGTGACGATGGTGGTGGGCACCGGCATCCGCCGCTCCTGCAACGCCTCGGTGAGCGACGGCCGACCCACGTCGTCGTCGGACACCCCGATCACGATCTCGTCGGCGTCCAGCGCGTACGCGGCCAGGGCGGCGCCGTCGAGCACGAGGTGCGGGGCCCGGGTGAGCAGCACCTTGTCCTTCCAGCTCGCCGGCTCCCCCTCGGTGGCGTTGACCACCACCACGGCGGACAGGTCCTGCCGCTCGCAGGACTCCAGCACCGCGCGCAGCTTGCGGGCGAACGGGAAGCCGGCCCCGCCCTTGCCCTTGAGGTCGATCGCCTCGGCGAGCCGCAGCAGGGCGGCCGGCTCCACCGGCCCGATCGGGCCGTGCACCTCCTCGTGTGCCAGCAGGTCGAGTCTCCCGAACTCGGCGAAGCCGGCGGTGAGCCGGGGCTCGCCGACGCAGGCCACCGGCGGCACGGTCGTCCGCCTCACCTGGCCTCACCCCGCAGCCCGGCCCAGTACGCGCCGTCCACCGCGTCCGCGTTGGCCCGCTTGCGCCGGCTCGACCGGCTCTCGCCGGAGGCCCGCAGGGCCCGCCGGGAGGCGAGGTCGACAAGGGTCGGTGTGTCGTCGACGAAGGCGTCGTCGGCCGCGTACCGGGCCGGCGGGCGCCAGTAGTCCGGCTCCTCCGGCACGTCCTCCTCGGCGCTGTGCCGGCCGCTGCCGCTGCGCGGTGCCGACGAGATCGGGCTGCCCGAGATCGGTCCGGACGAGACGGGCTCGCCGGAGACCGGCCGGCTCTCCCAGCGGCGCGGGCTGTCCCACGGCTCCTCCGGCTCGTCGGTCCCGCGCGGCGGGGCCGAGTAGCGGGCGACCTCCGCCGGGGTGGAGTAGCGGGCGCCGGTGTCCGGCGGGGCCGAGTGCCGTCCGCCGCTCTCCGGCGGGGCCGAGTAGCTGGCGGCCTCCTCGTCGCGGGACCGCCGGGTGCGGACTTCCTCCTCGTCCCGGTAGCGGCGGGCGGTCCGCTCGTCGTCGCGGCGCCGGGCCGTGGCCACGCGTTCCTCGCCCCGGGCGGGACGCTCGCGTTCGGCGCGGCGGGCCGGGGAGACCGGCGCCTCGGCACGCCGCCGGGCAGCCGCCGCGCGGACCGGCTCGCGCAGCGTTCCGGGTTCCGGGACCACGGGTACGGCGAACCGCTCGGGGTCGCGGCGCCGCGCGGTGCCGGCCGGCGCGGTCCAGGTGGCGGTGGTCTCGGCCCAGCCGCCGTCGCGGCCCCGGCCGGAGCGGCTCTCCTCCTTGGCGGCGGCCCTGCGGCGGGTCAGCCCGGCGAGCAGGCCGGTGCGCTCCTCCCCCTTGCCGGCCATCGCCTTGTTCAGGGCGGCGGCCTGGTGCTGCTCCCGGCTGCGCTTGCCGAGGTGGACGGAGAGCCGGACCAGCAGCGCGACCACCACCAGCAGCACGCAGGCCAGGTAGCTCAGCACCACCCAGGTCTTCGCCGTCCGGCCGGCGTTGAGGCCGTGCAGCAGCGCGAACGGCCAGGAGACGTACGCCATGGAGTGCAGCGCCCGCCACATCCACCGCGGACCGACGCCGGCGAACCGGACCCGGACGATGCCGGTCCAGAGCACGCCGACCATCAGCAGGGCGGCCACGGTGCCCAGCCCGACGTAGAGGCCCCGGCCGCCGAGGAACGGCACCACCGCGTCGGTCGGGCCGGCGCGGCCGGTCGAGATCTTGGTGATCACGTGGAAGACCAGACCGGCCACGCCGAGAACGCCGGTGGCCCGGTGCGCCGACTGGAGGAGCACCCGGTGCCGGATGAGCAGCACCAGCCGGTCGGTGGCGAGCAGCCCCAGCATCACGGTGAGGCTGAGCGAGACCAGGGCGACCACCCCGGCGAAGAACTCGGTGAAGAAGAATCCGTACGAGTACATGACGGCGCCGGCGCCGGCCAGTTCCAGACCGGCCCACGCGACGGCGAGCGCGGACGCGGCGAGCGCCACCATCGCGGGCCTCGACATGGTCCGGGCACCTCGGCTGGTGCTGGTGGTCCGGACGGTCGTCGCCTTCTCGTTCTGCTCTGCCCGGGCCATCTGCTCCTCGATCGTCTCGCGGCGGCGCCCCACCGGCCGACCCTGTTCCCTCCTCCAGTACGGACGGACGGCACGGGCGGATCACCTCCGGTGGCGAATTTCTCGGCCGGTCCGTCGAACCGTCCGGCACCCGGGCGCGTGTAGCGCCTGTCGCAACGACACATGTCCATGCGTTGACATTTCTTGCAACACGCTTGTAACCTTGCCGAAAATTTCAGGCCGACTTGCAAGAAGTCGGCACTGAAGACTCCCCCGCGCCGCACACCCCCTCAGGAGTCCCGATGCATCGACGTCGATGCCGCTCGGCGGCCCTCGCCCTGGGCCTGGCCGCCAGCCTGCTCGTCCCGACCACCGTGGCGGCTCCCCCGGCCGCCGCCTCCACCCCCGGCAGCAAGAAGGTCATCGTCCAGCTCTTCGAGTGGAACTGGACCTCGGTGGCCAACGAGTGCACCACAGTGCTCGGCCCGAAGGGCTACGGCTACGTCCAGGTGAGCCCGCCGCAGGAGCACGTCAAGGGCAACCAGTGGTGGGTGGCCTACCAGCCGGTCAGCTACCGGATCGAGTCCCGCAAGGGCACCCGCGCCCAGTTCCAGTCGATGGTGAACACCTGCCACAACGCCGGCGTCAAGGTGATCGTCGACGCCGTGGTCAACCACATGTCCGGCCAGGACAACGGGGGCACCGGCTGGGCCGGCAGCACCTACGGCCACTACGACTACCCGGGCACCTACGGCTCGCAGGACTTCCACTACTGCGGCCGCAACGGCAACAACGACATCGTCAACTACGGCGACCGGTACGAGGTGCAGAACTGCGAGCTGGTCAACCTCGCCGACCTGAAGACCGAGTCGGACTACGTGCGCACCCGGCTCGCCACGTACCTCAACGACCTGCTCTCGCTCGGCGTCGACGGCTTCCGGCTGGACGCCAGCAAGCACATGCCGGCCGCCGACATCGCCGCGATCAAGGGCAAGCTGTCCCGCTCGGCGTACCTCGTGCAGGAGGTCATCTACGGCGCCGGCGAGCCGGTCCAGCCGACCGAGTACACCGGCAACGGCGACGTGCACGAGTTCCGGTACGGCAAGGACCTGGCCCGGATGTTCAACAGCGAGCGGCTGGCGTACCTGCGGAACTTCGGCGAGTCGTGGGGCTACCTGCCGGGCGGCTCGGCGGTGGTCTTCACCGACAACCACGACACCCAGCGCGACGGCGGTGTGCTGACCTACCGCGACCGCGGCGAGTACGCCCTCGCGAACGCCTTCATGCTCGCCTGGCCGTACGGCACCCCCGCGGTGATGTCGAGCTACACGTTCAGCAACAAGGACCAGGGCCCGCCCTCGGACGCCAGCAACAAGACCTCGAACACCACCTGCTACTCGGGCTGGGAGTGCGAGCACCGCTGGCGGGTGATCGCCAACATGGTCGGTTTCGCCAACGCCACCCAGGGCGCCGGCGTCGCCAACTGGTACGACAACGGCTGGCAGCACATCGCGTTCAGCCGGGCCGGCAAGGGCTACCTCACCCTCAACGACGAGGACTTCGCCATCACGGGCCGGTCCTTCTACACCGGACTGCCCGCCGGCCGCTACTGCGACGTGATCCACGGCGACTTCAGCAACGGCTCGTGCAGCGGTCCGGTGATCACCGTGGACTCGAACGGCTGGTTCGCCGCGACCGTCAACGCGCACGACGCGATCGCCATCCACATCGGCGCGAAGGTGTCCTGACCAGGGACGACATCGGCCCCCGCGCCGCCGATTCGCGACCCGGGGGCCGAGCGCCCGATTACAGTACCAATCGTGCTGTTTGACCGATTGTTCTCGCGCTGGACGTTCGGCTGGCTGCTCGCCGCCGTCGGCGTACCGGTGCTGCTCGCGGCCGCGCTGCTGGTCGGCCGGGCCCTCACCGCCGGTCCGGCCCCGGCGCCGGTCGGCGCCGCACCCACCGCGGCGGTCCCGCCCGCGCCCGACGAGCCGAGCCCGTCCCCCGAGGAGTCCGTGCCGGCCGCCGCGCCCGCCCCGGACGACCTGCCGGTGGTCACCTACGACCCGGCGCCCGGCGGGTTCCCCGCCGACCCGGACCCGGCCGACACCCGGCCGCTGGCCGAGGGGCTCGCACCGACCCGGACCGTGGCCGCGTACGACGCGCCGGGCGGCCGGCCGCTGGCCTTCCTCGCCCCCACCATCAGCGGCGTCGAGCTGACCGTGCCGATCGTCGAGCGGCGGGTCGGCTGGACCGCGGTCCTGCTCCCCTCGGCCAACCGCCGGATCGCCTGGCTGCCGGAGGGCGGCTGGAACACCGTCGCGCTGCCCGACCAGATCGTTGTGGAACGCCGCCCGCACCGGCTCACCTGGTTCCGGGACGGCCGCGCCGTGCGCTCCTGGGAGGTCAGCCTCGGCATGCCCGGCCAGTCCACCCCGCTGGGCCGCACCTTCGTCCTCGGCCGCACCCCGCCACCGCAGGACGTCTACGGCGGGGTGGACATCTTCGCCCTCGGGGCGATCCCCGACGACCCGCACGCGGTGCCGACCGGGCTGCGCGGCGCCCACATCGGACTGCACAGCTGGTACACCGACGACACGCTCGGCAGGAACGTCACCAACGGCTGCATCCGGCTCACCCGCAGCGGCCAGCGGCAGCTCCTCGCCGAGCTGCGCCCCGGCACCGCCGTCGTGGTGGTGGACCAGCTTCCCGCCCCGCCGGCCACCGCCTGAGCCGGCTCAGTCGCCGAGCAGCCAGCCGTTCTCCTCCGCCACCCGGACCGCGTCGGCCCGGTTGCGGGCACCGGTCTTGCCGATCGCCGCGGAGAGGTGGTTGCGTACCGTCCCCTCAGAGAGGTGCAGCGTCGCCGCCAGCTCCGCGACAGTGCCGCCACCCCGGGCCGTACGCAACACCTCGGTCTCCCGTTCGGTGAGCGGGCTCGGCCCGGTGGCCAGCGTCTCCGCGGCGAGCGTCGGGTCGACCACCCGCAGCCCCGCGTGCACCCGGCGGACCGCGTCGGCGAGCTGCCGCGCCGGGGTGTCCTTGACCACGAAGCCGTTCGCGCCCGCCTCCATGGCCCGGCGCAGGTAGCCTGGGCGGCCGAAGGTGGTCACCACGAGCACCCGGCAGCCGGGCAGCGCGGCCCGCAGCGCCGCGGCCGCCGCGACCCCGTCCAGGCCGGGCATCTCCACGTCGAGCAGGGCCACGTCGGGCGTGGTCCGCAGCGCCGCCGGCACCACCTCGTCGCCCCGTCCCACCTCGGCCACGACGGTCAGGTCCGGCTCCAGGGACAGCAGCGCGGCGAGCGCGCCCCGGACGAGTGCCTGGTCGTCGGCGAGCAGCAGCCGGATCGGCCCGGTCATCCGGTCGTCCCCCGTCCGGCGCCGGGCAGCGCCACCCGGAGCAGGAAGCCGCGCCCGCCGCGGGGGCGGCCGACGGTGACCGTGGCGTCCAGCCGCCGGGCCCGCTCGCGGAGCCCCACCAGGCCGTGGCCGGCCGCTTCCGGCTCGCCGGCCGGCCCCCGGCCGTCGTCGCGGATCTCCACGGCCGTCGGGTCGACCCGGATCTCGCAGCGCCGGGCGCCGCTGTGCCGGACCACGTTCGTCACCCCCTCGCGGACCGTCCAGCCGAACAGCTCGTCCCGCTCCGCCGGCAGCGCGGGCGCCGTCTCGGGCAGGTCCGCGGCGATGCCCGCGGCGGCCAGCGCCGAGCGTGCGCCGGCCAGCTCCGTCGCCAGGTTCACCCCGCGGTACGCGCCGACGGTGCCCCGCACGTCCGCGAGGGCCTGCCGGGCCAGCCGCTCGATGTCGGCGATCTCGGTGGCCGCCTTCGCCGGATCCAGCTCCAGCAGCCGACCGGCCAGCTCCGCCTTCACCGCCACCACGGTCAGCGAGTGCCCGAGGATGTCGTGCAGGTCCCGTGCGGTGCGGGCCCGCTCCTCGGCCACCGCCAGCCGGCCGATCTCCTGCTGCGCGGCCTGGAGTTCGGCGTTGCGCTGGGCCAGCCTGCTGACCCCGAACATGGCGAACGAGGCGAGCACGACGGCGAAGACCACCGTCCCCTCCGCCTCCCAGCCGGGGACCAGCGCCGCCGCCACCGGCGGGGTGAGCGCGGCCAGCACGACCACCAGCAGCGCCTCCCGCGGCGGCAGCAGGAACACCGCCGCCGCCGCGACGAAGACCAGTGTGGTCAGCCAGTCCCCCTCGGTGCCGGGGATGCCGGCGAGGCCGAGACCGAGCAGCGCCGCCAGGGCCGCCCAGGCCCGTGCGCGGGGGATGTTCCGGTGCGCCTGCCGCATCCCGCGCGCCCACTCAAACACCCAGACGTAGAGCAGGCCGAAGGCGACGAGGGTGACCGCGCCCAGCACCCGGCGCCAGACCTCGGGCTGGTGCAGGGCGGTGAGCAGCGGGATGTTGAGGAAGAAGAGCCAGACCGCGGCCAGGAGCCAGCCGGTGATCCGCCAGCGGCGGCTCACCGGCCGGCTCTGTTCGCGCGGCAGGCCCACGGTGAACACGCTAACCTCCGCGGTCGCGCGTCAGACGCGGCTGGTGTCGCGGCGGAACAGCCGGGCCGCGCCCAGGCCGAAGAACGCCGTCCAGGCGGCCACGTTGCCGACCGCTACCCAGTCCAGCCCGGCTCCGGTCAGCGGCGCCCGGGCGAGCTGGCCGACGCCGTACACCGGGGTGAACTTGGCGATCTGCTGGAGCGCGTGGGGCAGCACGTCGAGCGGGACGAACAGCCCGCCGAGCATGGCCAGGACGGCCAGGACCGGTCCCATGAACTGCATGACGTTCTCGGCCGGGGCGAGGTAGCCGACGAAGAGGCCGAGGGCGGCGAACACGAGGGAGCCGATCCACGCGGTCAGGCCGGACTCCACCCAGACGTGCGCCGGCAACCGGACCCCGGAGGCCGCGCCGACGGCGAACTCGACAAGCACGCCCAGCAGGCCGAGCACCATGGCGGTGGCCACCTTCGTGGCCACGTACGCGGCCGGGCGCAGCGGGGTGAGCCGCAGTTGCCGGCTCCAGCCCAGCGCCCGCTCGGTGGCGACGGCCGCGCCGGCGCTCGTGGTGGCGACCATTGCCGCGTAGACGGCCAGGCTGATCATGATCCAGCCGGTGACCGGCAGGCCGTTGTCCAGGTTCTGCCCGCGCTGCGGCAGGCCGAACAGGAGGAAGAACACCGCCGGCATGATCAGGATGAAGACGAGCGTGCGGCGGTTGCGCAGCACCCGGCGGATCTCGATGCCGAGCACGGCTGTCGAGAAGCCGCCCAGGGCGGGGGGCCGGCGGTTCCCGGCCCGGTCGGACGAGGTGGTGGCGGACGGGGCGGTGACAGTCATCTCGTTCTCCGGATCGGCGCGGTCGGCGGTCAGGCGGCGGTGGTGGTCAGGGCGAGGAAGGCCTCTTCGAGGTTGCGCGAGGTGATCTCCAGGTCCCGGGCGTCGGTCCGGGTGAGCAGGTGCCGGGCGACGGCGTCGGAGTCCTCGGTGTGGACCAGCACGGCGTCGCCGCGCACCTCGACCGACTGCACGCCGGGCAGAGCCGCCAGGGCGGCCTGGTCGGCGCCGGGCAGGGTGGCCCGGACGACCCGACCGGCGGCCAGGTTCTTGATCTCGGCGGTGGTGCCGTCGGCGACGACCCGGCCCTGGCGGACCAGCACGATCCGGTCCGCGTACGCGTCGGCCTCGTCGAGGTAGTGGGTGGCGAACAGGACGGTGCGGCCGGAGCGGGCGTCGGCCCGGATGGCCTGCCAGAAGTCCCGGCGCCCCTCGACGTCCATCCCGGTGGTCGGCTCGTCGAGCACCATGAGGTCGGGGTCGGGCAGCAGCGCCAGGGCGAAGCGCAGCCGCTGCTGCTGGCCGCCGGAGCACTTGCCCACCGGCCGGTCGGCGATGTCGGCGATGCCGGCCCGCTCCAGCACCTCGGCGGCCGGCCGCGTGTGGCCGTAGAAGTGGGCGGTCATCCGTACCGTCTCGGCGACGGTGAGGTCCTTGAGCAGGCCGCCGGTCTGCATCACGGCGGCGACCCGGCCGAGCCGGACGGCGTCGGCGGGAGTGCCGCCGAAGAGCCGGACGGTGCCGGCGTCCGGCCGGGCCAGCCCGAGCAGCATGTCCACGGTGGTGGTCTTGCCGGCGCCGTTGGGGCCGAGGAAGGCCACCACCTCGCCCGGGGCGATGCGGAGGTCGAGCCCGTCGACGGCGGTCACCGGGCCGAAGGTCTTGGTGAGTCCGGCGAGCTCGACGGCAGGGTGGGTGTCGGTCATGACAACGATGCTCCGGGGACCGGCGGTCCGGTCCCCGGAGCGGTCGTCATCTTCCGGCCGTGACATTTGTCAGGGGTCGGCGCTCAGTGCCCGCCGCCGACCCCTTCACGGGCGCGGCGGGGCAGCAGGAACGCGCCCGCCACGGTGACCAGCAGCAGGCCCAGCTCGGCGAGGAGAGTGACCCGCACGGCGTGCGACACCGAGTCGGTGAGCCCGTCGAAGAAGACCGTGCCGAGCAGCGCCACGCCGAGCGCGCCACCGAGCTGCTGCACGGCGGTGAGCGTGCCGGACGCCGAGCCGGTCTCCGCCTCCTCGACCCCGGAGAGCACGATGTCGAAGAACGGCGCCATGACCAGGCCCATGCCGAAGCCGACCGCCAGCAGGGCGGGCGTCATCCGCCACGGGGTGACGTCGGCGCCGGCCAGGGTGAGGGTGAGCAGCATCCCGGCGACGCCGGCCAGCACCACCCCGAGTCCGAGGTGGATGAGGCGCCGGCCGAGCCGCTGGGCCAGGCCGGCACCGGCGAGCACGAAGGCGGCCACCATGCCGAGCGCCTGCGGCACGCCGGCCAGCCCGGCGCGCAGCGGCGACCAGCCGAGGCCGAGCTGGAGGTAGAGGCTGAAGACCAGCGAGAAGCCGGCCAGCGCGGTGAAGAAGGCCAGCCCCGCGACCAGCCCGCCGGTGAAGGCGCGGCGGCGGAACAGGGCGGGCACCACGAGCGGGTCCCGGCCGGCCCGCTGCCGGCGCTGCTCGTAGCGGGCGAAGACGGCCAGCACCACGACGGCGCCGGCGAGCATCGCGAAGCTCCACAGGGGCCAGCCCAGCTCGCGCCCCTGGACCAGCGGGTGGACCAGCAGGAACACCGCGACCGAGAGGAGCGCGACGCCGGGCAGGTCGAGCCGGGTGGCGTGGCCGGGGCGGGAGGCCGGCAGGAAGCGGGCCGCGCCCAGGGCGGCGAGCAGGCCGAGCGGGACGTTGATGAGGAAGATGGCACGCCAGCCGGTGCCCGCCAGGTCGGCGTCGACCAGCCAGCCGGCCAGGATCGGACCGCCGACCGCGGAGATCCCCATCACCGGGCCGAACGCGCCGAAGGCGGCGGCGAGCTGCTCCGGCGGGAACATCTCCTTGATCAGCCCGAGGCCCTGCGGGAGGAGCAGCGCGCCGAGCAGCCCCTGGGCCACCCGGGCGGCGATCAGCGTGCCGGGGTTGCCGGCGAGCGCGCAGGCCGCCGAGGCGGCGGTGAAGCCGAGGACCCCGATCAGGAACATCCGGCGGCGGCCGTACAGGTCGCCGAGGCGGCCGCCGGTGACCAGGCCGACGGCCATGGCGAGGGTGTAGCCGGCGCCGATCCACTGGATGACCGTGGGCGATCCGCCGAGGTCGGCCCGGATCGCCGGGCCGGCGAGGTTGGTGACGAGCACGTCGAGCAGGTCCATCACCTCGGCGGTGAGGATGACCGCGAGGGCGATCCAGCGCCAGCGGTGACCCGCGACGGCAGGCGCCGTGGGATGCGGCGCGGTGAGTTCGGTGGTCATGGATCCCCCGATCGGAAGCGAACACTGTTCGTTGACGAACACTGTTCTATCAACGAACGGCGTTCGCAGCAAGTACGATGTTCGAGTCCGCCCCGATCCCCGGAGGTCGTCAGTGAACGAAACCCCCGCGCCCCCGTGGCGTACCCGGCCCCGGACCCGGGCGACCCGCCGCCCGCTGAGCCAGCAGGCAGTGGTCGACGCCGCCCTCGCCCTGATCAACCGGGAAGGGCTCGGCGCGCTGAGCATGCGGCGCGTGGCGCAGGAGCTGGGCACCGGCCCCGCCTCGCTCTACGCCCACGTCTCGGGCAAGGAGGAACTGCTCGAACTGCTTGTCGACCGGGCCAGCGCCGAGATCGTCGTGCCCGACCCCGAGCCGGACCGGTGGGACGAGCAGATCCGGGAGGTGGCCCTCCAGGCGTACCGGGTGTACGCCACCCACACCAACCTCGCGCTCGCCTCCCTCGCCACCATCCCCACCGGTCCGAACGCGCTGCGGGTCACCGAGGGCATGCTCGCCATCCTGTTCGCCGGCGGGGTGCCGCCCCGCCCGGCGGCGTGGTTCCTGGACCGGCTCTTCCTCTACATCGCCGGCGACGCCTACGAGGGCGCCCTCTACGAGGAGAAGGTGCGGGCCTCCGGGCAGGACCGGGAGACCTGGTGGGCCGGGTTGTCCCAGCAGCTGCGCACGTACTACGGGGGCCTGCCCGCCGAGACGTACCCGAACGTCACCGGCCACCTGGACGACCTCATGGAGGGCGGCGGCGACGAGCGGTTCCTCTTCGGCGTCGACCTGCTGGTCCGGGGCGTCGCCACGTACGTCCCGGCGGGGCGTGAGGGCGGCCGGGCCGGGTAACCACGGCCCGGCCCGGTCGTCACGGCACCAGGGAGGTCAGGGCATGGGCGTACCAACGGGACGGGTCGACACGGTCGTGCTGATCCACGGCCTCTGGATGACCTCACGCAGCTGGGAGCACTGGGTCGACAGGTACGCGGCGCGCGGCTTCAAGGTGCTCACCCCGGCCTGGCCGGGGATGGACGTGGACGTCGAGCGCCTGCGGGAGGACCCCACGCCGATCGCCGCGCAGCGGATCGCCGGGATCGTCGACCACTACACGGCGATCATCCGCGGGCTGCCCCGGCCGCCGATCATCATGGGGCACTCGTTCGGCGGCCTCATCGCGCAACTGCTGCGGGACCGGGGCCTCGGCGCCGCCGTCGTCGGCCTGCACCCCGCCCCGGTGAAGGGCGTGCTGAAGCTGCCGCTCAGCACGCTGCGCTCCGGGTTCGCCGTCCTGCGCAACCCGGCGAACCGGCACCGCGCGGTGCCGTTCACCCGCGAGGACTTCCGCTACGCCTTCGGCAACACGATCAGCCCGGAGTACTCGGACGCCTCCTGGGAGCGGTACGCGGTGCCCGCCGCGGGCCACGTCTTCTTCGAGGGTGCGTTCGCCAACCTGGACCCGAACTCGGCGACCGCGGTGGACACCAAACGGGCCGACCGGGCGCCGCTGCTGGTGACGGCCGGCGGTGAGGACCACGTGGTGCCGGCCTCCCTGGCCTCCTCCGTGGCCAACCTCTACCGCGGCTCGACGGCGGTCATCAGCTACCGGGAGTTCCCGGGGCGGTCGCACTTCGTGGGCGGCGAGCCGGGCTGGGAGGAGGAGGCGGACTTCG
The DNA here is from genome assembly GCF_900091475.1 of Micromonospora chersina. Classification (NCBI taxonomy): domain Bacteria; kingdom Bacillati; phylum Actinomycetota; class Actinomycetes; order Micromonosporales; family Micromonosporaceae; genus Micromonospora; species Micromonospora chersina. Next base: position 5,836,256 of record NZ_FMIB01000002.1, on the reverse strand, counting down.
CGCTGGAGTGGGCCGTGGAGGCGGCGAACGAGTACTCGCCCACCGTCGTCAGCACGGCCCCCCGCCGCTGAACCGGGCCGGATCAGAGTTCCGAGACCCAGTACGGGACGACGTCCATCCAGCCGTTGCCGCCCGCCCCGTACCTCCGGCCGCTGCTGGTGGTGCTGAGTGTGTACCAGGCGTCCACGAAGTCCGGGTCGTCGGTGTACCAGGACGTGGGGATGGCGTCCAGGACCGCGTTGACGAGCGGCGTGTACGCGCCGCCGTCCACGATGACCAGCAGCGCGTTCGCGATCGCCTTGACCAGCGCCGAGTAGTTGGTGTCCCCGTCGTCCTCCATCATGACGACGTCGGCCAGGTTGTACTTGTACGCCGAGAAGTGCACGAGGAGTTGGTTCGGGTAGTACGTGGTGCCGTCGTTGTCCAGGTACGGCATCTGCACCAGGTCGACCTTGGCCTTGCCGTCCAGCCCGAAGCCGGCGACGACGGTGTAGATCTCGGCGGCGCCCTTGATCCACGGCTCCTTGTCGTCATTGAGCCGCACGGCGTCGACCTTGGTGGCCCAGTAGCCGCCCGACGCGGTCAGCCCGGCGGACGCGGTCCGGGTCGACGACGCCGGGCCGATCCCCCGCGCGCCCAACTGCTCGCGCATCAGCGCCAGCCCGGCGGAGAGCGCCCGCTCGCCGTCCACCTCGACCACCAGCACCGGCCGCCGCGGCACCCGGGCGGCGTCCAGCACCACCGCCCCGCCGGAGCGGTCGTAGGCGACGACGCTCGCCGCCGAGTCGTCGGTCGGGGTGGCCGCGACCAGCGGGGCCTCGCCGCGCGCCAGCGCCGCGCGGAGGTCCGGCTGGGCCAGGCGCAGCCGCAGCAGCGAGCCGGTGCCGGCCGGCAGGCCCTTGGCGGCCAGCAGCCGCTCGTTGGCCGTGCGCAGCTCGCCGGTGAGCCGGCCGCTCACCGGGGCGGCGAGCAGGTCCACCGGGCCGGCGGCGACCGCGGCGCCCAGTCGACGCAGGGCGGATTCGTCGGCGAGGGCCCCGGCGACCTGGCGGGCGACGCCGTCGAGGACGGTGGACACCGGGCCGGCGGCGGCCGGCGGCGCGGGGTGGACGGGCCGGGCGTACGCCGGGGTGGCGACCGCTGCGGTCAGGGTGGCGACCGCGATGCCCAGCGACACGGCGGCGCGGCGGACGGTGCGTGGATTCACCTGGACTCCTCTACCTCTTCCGGGCGCCGCTCGTGGCGGCGCCCGGAAGATCTGACGGCGACTTACCCGGATAGATATCGGCGAATGCCACGCGCCGTCAATGCTCGCTTGACGTACGGCAAGCGAAAGTTCGGGACTTCGCGCCCTGGTGTGGCACCGACCGGGGCGGGTATGACGGGGGAATGAGGGCGAGCTTCCGGCTTGGCCGGATCGCGGGCGTACCCGTCGGGGTCAACTGGAGCGTCCTGGTCATCTTCCTGCTGATCGCGTGGGCGCTGTCCGCGAGCCAGTTCCCCCGCGCGTACCCGGGCCACTCGGCCGTGGCGTACGTGGCCGCCGGGCTGGCCGCCGCGGTGGTCTTCTTCCTCGGCCTGCTCGCCCACGAGGTGGCCCACGCGGTGGTCGCCAAGCGCAACGGCATCGAGGTCGAGGGGATCACGCTGTGGCTCTTCGGCGGCGTCTCCGAGCTGAAGGGCGAGGCCCGCGACCCGGGCGCCGAGCTGCGCATCGCCGGGGTGGGCCCGCTGGTCAGCCTGATCATCGGTCTGTTCTTCGGTGCGATCGCGGTGGTGCTCGCCCTGGCCGGCGTGCACGGCCTGCTGCTCGGCGCGCTGTCCTGGCTGGCCGGCATCAACGTGCTGCTGGCGATCTTCAACGTGCTGCCGGCCGCCCCGCTCGACGGCGGCCGGCTGCTGCGGGCGGCGGTGTGGAAGGCCACCGGCGACCGCACGAAGGCGTCCGTGGTGGCGGCCCGGGCCGGCTGGGTCCTCGGCGCGCTGCTGATCGGGCTGGGGCTCTGGCAGTTCATTGCCGGCACCGGCGTGGGCGGGCTCTGGCTGGCACTCATCGGCTGGTTCCTGATCGGCGCCGCCGGCATGGAGGAACGCCAGGCCCGGATGGGCAGCGCGCTGCGCGGCATCCGGGTCGCCGAGGTGATGACACCGCAGCCGCAGACCGCCTCCGGGGAGATGACCGTCGCCGACTTCGTCGACCACTACCTCTTCGCGTACCGGCACTCGGCGCTGCCGCTGACCGAGGAGGGCCGGCCGGTCGGGCTGGTCACCCTCGACCGGGTCCGCGGCATTCCGGCCGACCGGCGCGCCTCGACCACCCTGGCCGAGGTCTCCTGCCGGGCCGAGGACCTGGTGCTCGCCAACCCGGACGAGCAGCTCACCGACCTGCTCCCCCGGCTCAGCCAGTGCGCCGACGGCCGGGCGCTCGTGGTGACCGACCAGCGGCTGGTCGGGATCGTCTCGCCCAGCGACATCAGCCGCGCGGTGCAGCGCGGCAGCATGCGCGAACAGATGACCGCCCGCCGCTCCTAGCCCTCGCCGCTCAGTCCCGGGGGAAGTAGCGGTCCAGCAACGCGGTGCGGAACTTGCCGGCCGGGTCGAACTCGCGCAGCAGGGCGCGGAAGTCGTCGTGGCGGGGATAGGCGGCGGCCGGGTCGCGGGCGAAGAGCTTGCCCCAGTGGGGGCGCGGGGCGAACGGCGCGAGCCGCTCCTCCACCTCGTCGAGCACGGGTGCCACCGCGGCCGGGTCGCCCACCCAGGTGAAGTGGACGGCGAGGCTGTCGCGCTCGTGGTTCGGGCTCAGCCACAACCCGTCGGCGGCCACCGTACGCAGCTCGCAGACCTGGAGTACGGCCGCGATCCGCCCGGCCGCCGGGTCGAGGGCGGCCAGCGCCGCGGCGCCGTCCGCGCGGGCCAGGTGCCACTCGGACTGGAGTTCGTCGCCGCTGCTCGGGGTGAAGCCGAGCCGGAAGTGCGGCAGCCGCTCGTGCCACGGCCCGGGCACGCCGAGCTGTTCGGTGCAGTTCTCCGCCGGCATGCCGGGCACCGGGTGGCGCGGCGAATCGGCGGCCCGGGTGTCCAGCCAGTCCGCCGGGGGCGGCGGCTGGTCGGCCCGCTGCTTGAGCCACACCTGGTCGAACAGGGGTGACCGCCAGCCGGTGAAGACGCTGACGCTGTAGGCCGCGTCGAGGGCGTCGTCCAGGGCCGCGCGGGGCAGGCCGAGGCGGACGTACTGGCGCACCTCGAAGGCGGGCACCACGTCGAGGGTGAGCCGGGTGACCACGCCCAGCGCGCCGAGGTGGACCGCCAGCCCGGCGAACCGGGGGTCGGCGCGGTCCACGGTGAGCAGGTCGCCGTCGGCGGTGACCAGTTCCAGCGCGGCCACGGCGGTGGCCAGGTTGCCGTGGGCGGGCCCGGAGCCGTGGGTGGCGGTGGCGACCGCACCGGCCACCGAGATGTGCGGCAGCGAGGCGAGGTTCGCCACCGCGTACCCCTGCGTGTGCAGCGCGGTGGCCAGGTCGCCGTACCGCATTCCGGCGGAGACGGTGACGGTGCCCCGGTCGCGGTCGAGCGCCACCGTCGGCGGCAGCCCGGCCACCGACACCTGCACGCCGGTGGTGTCGCCGAGCCGGTTGAACGAGTGGCCGGTGCCCACCGCCCGGACCCGGTCCGCGCCGGCCACCAGCCGGCGCAGCTCGTCCAGCGTGGACGGCTCGTGGCGGGCGCGGGCCGACCAGGTGACGTTGCCCGCCCAGTTGGTGCCGGTCATGCGGTGGCCTCCCGATCGGTGCCGGTCTCGTCATCCGCGCCGGTCGGCCGGGTGCGCGCGTCGGTGAAGCGGTCGCCCGCGTACCGGGTCAACGCCGCCGTCACCTCGTCGGGGCTCTCCCGCACCTGGCGGAGGTCGAGCAGTTCGACGGCGGGACGGCCGTCGCGCGGGTGCCGGGCGGTCGCCGGCAGGCCCGGTGGCAGGCCGGCACCGGGCACGCCGACCAGCCGGCCGGCGTCGTCGAGGGCGAGCGCCGCGAACTGCTCCCAGCGGTACGTCCCGCGCAGGCCCGGCCGGCGCACCTCCAGCCCGTCGGGGCCGAGGACGCAGCGGTACGGCCGCAGGGCGCCGACCAGCACCTTGACGCCGATCGCCACGATGCCCAGGGCGACAAGCATCCGCAGCACCGGCCCGTCACCGGCCACGGCGAGCACCATCACCCCGCCCGCCACGCAGACGAGGGCCAGCGGCAGGACCCCTCGGTTGCGGTGCAGCTCCACGTCGTTCCCCCCGTTCCCGTCCCCGGTGTCCGGGTGCATCATCCGCCAATCGCGCAAGCCGCGGTTGCCCCGCCGTCCGGTAGGGCACCCTGTGGACATGAGCAGCTACCGCGACCCGAGCCTCCGCGGCGACGTGTATCCGTCGGAGGAGGAGATCGACCCGACCGGTGTGGGCCCCGACCCGGCCGGTGGCCAGTACGGCACGGCCCCGGCGCCGCCGCCGGCCCCGGAGCCGGAGCCGGACCCGATCCCCCACCCGGGGCCGCCGCCCCGGGCCGCCGGGCCGGCCCGCTGAGCCCTCGCGCTCACACCTGCCGCATCACCTCGGCGGCGACCAGCTCCAGGTGGTCCAGGTCGGCCAGGTCGAGCACCTGGAGGTAGACCCGCTCGCTGCCGATCTCCGCGTACCGGCCGAGCTTGTCGACGACCTCAGCGGGCGTGCCGGCGGCGCCGTTCTCGCGCAGCTCGGCGGGCTCCCGGCCGATCGCGGCGGCGCGCCGGGCCACCTCGGCGTCGTCGCGGCCGCAGCAGAGCACCAGGGCGTTGGACCAGGTCATGGTGGCGGGGTCCCGGTCGATCTCGGCGCAGGCGTCCTTCACCCGCTGGAACTGCGCAGCCGCGTCCTCGACCGGGGCGAACGGCAGGTTGAACTCGTCGGCGTAGCGGGCCGCCAGGCGGGGCGTGCGCTTCGGGCCCGTGCCGCCGAGCAGGATCGGCGGGCGCGGCTGCTGGACGGGCTTGGGCAGCGCCGGTGAGTCGCTGACCGGGTAGTACTTGCCGGGGAAGTCGAAGGTCGACCCGGCCGGCGTCTCCCAGAGCCCGGTGATGACCGCGAGCTGCTCCTCCAGCCGGTCGAACCGCTCCCCCAGCGGCGGGAACGGGATCCCGTACGCGGTGTGCTCCTCGGCGAACCAGCCGGCGCCGATGCCCAGCTCGACCCGGCCGCCGCTCATCTGGTCGACCTGGGCGACGGTGATGGCGAGCGGGCCGGGGAGCCGGAAGGTGGCGGCGGTCATCAGGGTGCCGAGCCGGATCGTCTTCGTGTCCCGGGCCAGGCCGGCGAGGGTGGTCCAGGCGTCGGTCGGTCCCGGGTCGCCGCTCACCGAGCCCATCTTCAGGTAGTGGTCGGAGCGGAAGAAGGCGCCGAAGCCGGTCTCCTCCGCCTGGCGCGCCACGGCGAGCAGCTGGTCGTAGTTGGCGCCCTGCTGGGGTTCGGTGAAGATCCGCAGTTCCATGACCCGAGCATAGGAAGCCGGCCGGCCCGCCGCGCCCGCGCCTCGTATTCCTTGACAGGCATATGAGCGCCGGGGCATATTGGGGGCGTGTCCGGGGATGCCTTCGCCGTGCTGGCCGAGCCCACCCGACGCCGCATCCTCGACCGGCTGCGCCGGTCGGAGAGCAGCGTCGGGGACCTCGTGGCCGCGCTCGGCATGAGCCAGCCGGCCGTCTCCAAGCACCTCAAGGTGCTGCGCGAGGCCGGCCTGGTCAGCTGCCGCACCGCCGCCCAGCAGCGGATCTACCGCATCGACGTCCGCCCGCTGCGCGCCGTGGACGACTGGCTCGGGCCGTACCGGCGGATGTGGACCGACCACCTCGACGCCCTGGAACGTCATCTCGACAGTCAGGAGTGATCATGGACCGCGACAGCTTCCGGCCCGGCCCGCTCGCCGACGTCTCCTGGGCGGCGGCCGGCGACCGGTGGGACCTCATCCTCGTCCGCGACCTGCGGCATCCGCCGGAGAAGGTGTGGGCCGCGCTCACCGAGCCGGACCGGCTCGCCCAGTGGGCGCCCTTCCTGGCCGACCGCGACCTGGGCACGCCCGGAGCGGTCACGCTGAGCACCGTCGACGGCGAGCGGAGCTGGCCGGCGCCGGCCACCGTGCGGCGCGCCGAGCCACCCCGCCTGCTCGAATACACCTGGGGCGACGGCCTGCTGTGCTGGGAGTTGGCCGGCACGGCGGCCGGCACCCGCCTCACCCTGCGGCACCGCTTCGACGACCGGGCCCTGGGCGCGAGCATGGCCGCCGGCTGGCACCTCTGCCTCGACGTCGCCGGCCACCTGCTCGACGGCGACCCGGTCGGCCCGATCCGGGGCGCCGAGGCGAAGGAGTTCGGCTGGGACGACCTGCGCGCCGCGTACGACGAGCGCCTGGCGGACTGACCGGTCAGGCCGCGGCCGCCGGGGCGTCCGGCAGGGTGATCGCGGTGGCCGCCCGGCGGATCGGCTCGGTGACCCGGCTGATCATCCGCTCCCGGCCGGGCAGGCGCGGCATGAGGCGCAGCATCAGCGTCTGGAACCGGATCTGCGCGGCCGACGACAGCACCATCCCCTTGAGGTTGCGCTCGGCCAGGCGCTGGTTCGCCGCGACGAACGGGCGCATCCGGCGCTCGTACGCGGCGAACCCGGCGACCGGGTCCCCGCCGGCCTCGGCCAGCGAGGCGGCCAGCACGTACGCCCCGACCAGCCCGAGGCTCGTGCCCTGCCCGGAGGCCGGCGACGGGCCGTAGCCGGCGTCGCCGACCAGCCCGACCCGGCCGGCGGACCAGCGGTCCATCCGCACCTGGCTCATGGGAGCGAAGTAGAAGTCCGGCGCCTCGTCGGCGGCGGCGAGCAGTTCGGGCACCCGCCAGCCGGCCCCGCCGAACGCCCCGGCCAGTGCCGCCCGCTGGGCGGGCAGGTCACGGTGGTCCGGCTCCTCGGCGGGCGAGGGGAAGAGGAACAGCGCCCGGGCGTCGGGCGCGCCGGCGGTGCGGTAGACGCCGACGGTCCGGCCCGGCGCCGGGTGCATCAGCTCGACCCGCTCCTCGCCGAACCCGGCGGGGACGGTGCAGATCGCGATGTGGTGCCCCAGCGGGCGCAGGTACGCCGCCGCGGGGCCGAACGCCAGCCGGCGTACTGTCGAGTGCAGCCCGTCGGCGCCGACCACGAGGTCGAAGCGGCGGCGCCCGCCCCCGGCGAAGGTCACGTCCACCCCGTCGGCGGCCGGGTCCAGCGCGGCGATCGAGTCGCCGAAGAGGTATTCCACGTCGCCGGTGGCCTCGACGAGCAGCCGGGCCAGGTCTCCGCGCATCAGCTCGACGTCGTCGCCCTCGCGGCCACCGAAGAGCGCGGCGTCCATGGTGGCCAGCTGCGTGCCGGACGCGTCCACGAAGCGGGCCAGCCGCATCCCGGTGTCGTGCCGGCGCACCTGCTCGCGCAGGCCCATCCGGTCCAGCACGGTCAGCGCCGCGCCCCGGACATCCACCTTGTAGCCCCCGTCGCGCAGCGCCGGGGCGCGCTCGACGACGGTCGGCCGGAAGCCGTGGCGGCGCAGCCACCAGGCGAGCGCGGGGCCGGCGACACCGGCGCCGGAGATCAGGACGTCAGTCATGCCACCGACGGTACAAGCGTGTTAGACGTCTGTGCAAGACGCTTGTTCAAGGAATCGGCTACGCTTCCGCCATGGGAAATCGGGAGGACCTGCTCGCCGGCGCCAAGCGCTGCCTCATGGAGAAGGGGTACTCGGCCACCACGGCCCGGGACGTGGCCGGCGCGGCCGGCACCAGCCTGGCTGCCATCGGCTACCACTTCCGCACGACGAAGGCGCTGCTCAACGAGGCGCTCGTGGAGGCCATGGCGGAGTGGGGCGAGGAGCTGCAACGTGCCCTCGCCGAGGACGCCGGGCCGGAGGCCACTCCCGAGCAGCGCTTCGAGGCGGCGTGGGAGCGGATCATCGAGTCGTTCACCCGGCTCCGGCCGCTCTGGGCCGTCCAGTTCGAGCTGATCGCCCAGCTGGACCGCGCGCCCGAGCTGCGGGAGGCGTTCGCCGGGGTCACCCGGCAGGCCCGGCTCGGGCTGGCCCAGGTCTTCCACCGGCTCGACCCGGCCCTCGACGAGTCGACAGCGCTCGCCCTCGGCGCCTTCCACCAGGCGCTCATCGGCGGCGTCGCGGCCCAGTGGCTGGTCGACCCGGCGGCGGCCCCCTCGGCGCGCGAGCTGACCCGCGCGCTGCGGGCCCTCAGCACCGATTTCGGTCAGGGCTGACCGAGGCCCGCCTCCCGGGCCCGGACGATGGCCTGGGCGCGGTCGGCCACCTGCAGCTTGGCCAGCACGTTCGACAGGTGGTTGCGGACGGTCTTCGGGCTCAGCGTCAGCCGCCGGGCGATGACCACGTTGCTCAGCCCCTGCGCGACCAGATCCAGCACCTCGCGCTCCCGGTCGGTCAGCTCGGGGAAGGGGGCGGCCCCGGCGCCGCGCGCCCCGGACAGGTAGCTCACCGCGCGGCTCGCGATGACCGGGCCGAGCAGCACCTCGCCGTTGGCCACCGCCCGGACCGCCCGCTCCACCTCGGCCGGGGCGGCGCCCTTGAGCAGGTAGCCGCGGGCCCCGGCGCGCAGCGCCGCGAAGACCCAGTCGTCGTCGTCCAGCATCGTCACCACCAGCACCCCGATCCCCGGGTGCCGGGCCACGATCTCCCGGGTCGCCGCCACCCCGGAGCGGCCGCCCAGGTGCAGGTCCATGATGATCACGTCGGGCAGGTGCTGGTCGGCGACCCGCAACGCGGCGTCCGCGTCGGCCGCCTCGCCGACCACCTCCAGCCCGGCCGTCGACGCCAGCAGCGCGCTCATGCCGAGCCGGAACACCGGGTGATCGTCGACCACCGCGACCCGGATCGTCTCCCCGGTCACGGGACCACCGCGAACGGCTGCCCGGCCTCGTCCGGCGCGGCGTCGCCGGACAGCCGTGCGGCCGGCACCCGGACGGTGACAGTGGTACCGCCGTCCGGCCCCGGCGCCACCACGCACACCCCGCCGATCCCCTCGGCCCGTTCCCGCATCGAACGCATCCCGATCCCGGCCGGGGTGCCCGGCACGATGCCACGGCCGCCGTCCTCGACCCGGAGCGTGAGCCCCTCGTCGTCGTGCCGCACGGTCACCCGGCAGTCCGCCGCGCCCGCGTGCCGGTGCGCGTTGCGGACCGCCTCGGAGACGATCCCGTAGATCGCGGTGGCCACCGGCTCCGGCAGCGGCAGCGGCTCGGCCTCGACCTGGACGGCCAGCCCGGAGCCCGCGTACCGCTGGGCCAGCTCGTGCAGCGCCGGGGCGAGGCCGCGCTCGCCCAGCACCGGCGGCAGCAGCCCCCGGGCCAGGTCCCGCACGTGCTCCACCCGCTGGTCGGTCTCGTCGCGCAACCGGTCCAGCAACCGGCCGGCCGCCTCGGGATCCACGGTGAGCAGGTTACGGGCCGCCGCCAGGCCCAGCGCCACCCCGGCCAGCGCCGGGCCGAGCCCGTCGTGCAGGTCCCGGCGCAGCTTGCGCCGCTCCTCCTCGCGCGCCTCGGCCAGCCGGGCCCGCGAGGCGGCCAGCGCCCGCCCGGTCGCGGCCAGGCTGGCGGCCGAGGCGACAAGCGGCACCAGGTCCAGCAGCGCCGCGCGGGTCCGCCCGTCCAGCCGCTCCCCCGCCCGGGCCCAGGCGACCAGCCGGCCGATCTCGGTGCCGCCCCGGAGCAGCGGCAGCACCAGCGGCGCGCCCACCGGGCCGGCGGAGGAGCCGTGCGCGGCGTACGGCTCGGGGCCGTCCACCTCGATGGCGCAGGCACCCAGCCGGAGCAGGTCCGTCACGCTGCCGGCCACCCCGTCCAGCACGTCCGCCGGGTCGGCGGAGGCGCTGATCCGGTGGCCGACGCCACGGACCACGCCGAGCGGCTCCACCGCCTCGCCGTGGATCAGCCGGTCCACGCCCCGCTGCACCCGGGACCGGGCCGGTTGGGTGCCGGCCGCCACCAGCGCCGTGACCAGCACCCCCGGCACGGCCGGCGACGACGGCAGCAGCCCGTCGAGCACGCTCACCCCGACCACGTACGCGGCGACCAGCAGGAAGGTGAGCAGGAACCAGACCAGGGTGCGGCGCACCGCGATCTCGATGCCCCACAGCCGCTGCCGGAGCACCACGGCCAGCACCGCGGCCGGGAAGAACGCCTGCGAGGCGAGCATCGCGGTCGGGGCCAGCCAGTCCGGGACCTGGCGGGCCCACTCGACGGGGAAGCCGAGCGGTGCGAAGCTCACCGCGAGCAGCAGGGTGCCGACCGCCAGCCAGCCCAGCCCCACCCGCTCGGCCGGCGGCCCGGTACGCCACCGCCGCAGCACCCCGGCGGCGGCCACCAGCCCGAGCAGCGGCACCACCCGGAACAGCCAGGGCTCCCCCGCGACCACGAACTCCGCCCAGCGCGGCGCGGTGACCGGGAACGGCGCTCCGGAGGGATGCCCCGGCCGCCCCGGCCAGGTCAGGTGGAACACCGCGACCCCGGCGGTGACCAGGGCGCCGGCCGCCACGGCGACCCGGGCCGGCAGAGGCAGCCGCCCCTCCCGGACCAGCCAGGGCACCACCGTGATGAGCGAGAGCATCCCGAACACCCAGGCCCAGTCCCGGGCCGAGGTGAGCAGCACCGGCGCGGGCAGGTCGGGCCGGACCGCCAGCAGGTCCACGTACTGCGCGCTGAGCGCCGAGAGCCCGCCGCCCAGCCCGGTCGCGGCGAGCAGCCAGGCGACCGGGTGACCCCGGCGCAGCAGGACCAGCCAGGCGACCGTGCCGTAGACCGCGCAGTCGGTGAAGTCGACAAGGAAGTAGAGCTGCGACAGGCCCCACGGCCGGCGGGCCGCCACCCAGCAGACCGCCGTACCCACGAGCAGGAGCGCGCAGCCGACGGCGACCAGCCGGGCGGCGACCGGGCGGCGGCGGTCGCGGGACGGCGCGGCCGTCGGATCGGCGGACATGGCCCTGATCCTGGCAGTCGCCGGGTCAGTTTCCGAGACCCCGCCGCTCCAGCGCGAACGTCAGACCCGCGACAGTGGCCCACAGCGCCGTCGGGGCGAGCGCCAGGTACTGCAGCGGCACCGCCTGGGTGACCACCACGAGCAGCGCCATCACCAGGCTGAACACCGCGAGCCAGCGGCTCACCGACCGGCGGCGCAGCCCGGCCACGGCCACCGCGCCCGCGCTGAGCCCGGCACCGGCCCACACCCACGGGAAGGTGCTGTAGAGAGCGGCGAGCGCGGCGACCGTGTCGGGGTCGGTCTCGGACAGGTGCAGCAGGTCCCAGTACAGCTCGGTGGAGACCCCGCCGCCGACGAGCAGCAGCGCGGCGGTGAGCAGCAGGCCGGCCGCCGCCACGTCGGGCAGCAGGCCACCGGCCGGCTCACGGGCGGCCAGCCGCCGTCGCAGCCCGGCCGCGAAGACCGCCAGGCACCCGGCGGCCAGCACGGCCAGGACCTGGAAGACCCAGAGGTACGCCTCGCGGCCGTCCATCGCGGCCACGTAGCGGGCGTTGTCCGCGAGCAGCGACCGGTCCACGTCGGTCAGCGCCGGGCTGAACTGGAAGAGGGCGATGCCGGTGAGGCCGGCGACGGCTCCGGCGACCGCCCAGCCCCGGCGGGGGCGGTCGGTGGCGGCCGGCGCGCCGGTGGTGTCGAGCAGGGCGCTGGTCATGGTTCCTCCTTCGGGTACGCGAGCGCGGCGGATGGCCGCTCGGTGCAGCGTCGCCGTCCCGGCGTCCCGGGCACATGGGGCGGGGCGTCCCGACCGTCCGGGCGGTTCCCGGGGCGTACCCGGGCTCCGGCGGTGTCCCGACCGGTCGGTGTCGGTGTCCCTGGCGGCCGGGACGGTGGGCCGCCCACCGTGGAGCCGCACACGATGCCGAGGGAGGCCACCAATGGCGCACGACCTGCTGACCGCCGTACGCGAGCTGACGCCCGAGCTGACCGCGCGGGCCGCGGAGATCGAGCGGGAGCGGGAACTGCCCGCCGACCTGCTCGACCGGCTCCGCGCCGCCGGCTGCTTCCGGATGTTCGTGCCGCGCGACCACGGCGGGTACGAGGTGGACCTGCGCACCGGCATGGCGGTGCTGGAGACCCTGGCCCGGGCGGACGGCTCGACCGGCTGGACCGTGATGATCGGCGCGGAGACCCCGCACCTGCTGGCCCTGCTGTCCCGCGAGCGGTTCGACAAGATCTACGCCGCCGGCCCGGACGTCGTGGTGGCCGGCGCCTTCGCCCCGCAGGGCCGGGCCGAGCTGGCCGACGGCGGCTTCCAGGTCAGCGGGCGCTGGGCGTTCGCCAGCGGCTGCCGGCACGCCGACTGGATCTTCGGCAACTGCCTGGTCACCGCCGACGGCCAGCCCATTCCGGGCGCGGACGGCGCGCCGCCGGAGACCCGCTCGATGCTCTTCCCGGCCGACCGGGTGCAAGTTGTGGACACCTGGCACGTGCTCGGCCTGCGCGGCACCGGCAGCCACGACGTGGTGGTCGACTCGGCCTTCTGCCCGGCGGAGGCGACCTTCGACCTGTTCACCGGCACGCCGTGCCTGCCCGGCCCGGGGTTCGTGGCGCCGCTGGCGCAGTTCGTGCTGCACCTGGGCGCCGTGGCGGTCGGCATCGCGCAGGGCGCGCTCGACGACCTGACCGCCCTGCTCGGCGGCGACCGGCAGCGGCTGTACGCCCGGCAGCCGCTCGCCGACTCCCCCGCCTTCCGGATTCACCTGGGCCGGGCCGACCTGAACGTGCGCGCCGCCCGGACGCTCCTCGCCGACCTCGCCGACGACCTCTGGGCCGCCTGCGCACAGGACCCGGAGCGGATCCCGACGCTGCAACCGACCATCTCGGCGGCCCTGCCCTGGGTCACCGAGCAGGCGATCGCCGCCGTGGCCACCTGCTACCGGGCGGCCGGCGGCGGCGCGGCCCGCGACTCCTCCCCGCTCCAGCGCCGGTTCCGGGACATCCACACGTTCGCCCAGCACGCGGCAGCCGCCGAGGGCTGGCTGGGCAACAACGGCGCGCGGCTGCTGGGCCGGCCGGTGGCGCTGGCGTACTGACCTTGTCGCGGGGACCGGTGGGGCCCGGTCCCCGGCCGGCGCGAGGGGCGCCGGCCCGCGGCAGGCCGGCCGTCGAGGGGGGTTCGGCGGCCGGCCCGCCGCGTTGCGGGCGGCGGGCATCGGACGACCGTCTCTCCGCCGGCTTCCCGCCCCTGGCCGACGCCGAGCAGCGGCGTGACGGTCCGGCGATCCGGCGATCCGGCGATCCGGCGATCCGGCGGTCCGGCGGTCCGGCGGTCCGGCGGACGAGGGTGAGGACGGCGCGCGCGGGCGGTCAGGCCGCGCGGAGCAGCGGCGCGGCGGTCCGGCCCACGAAGGTGAAGGTGGCGCGGGCGGCCTCGGCCGCCTCGGCCAGCTCCGCCGGTGGCCACTCGCCGGCGGTCAGCGCCACGCGGAAGTCCCGCCAGTCGCGCCCGGGCGCGCGGCCGCTGCGCCGGAAGAAGCCGGTCGCCTCGCCCTCGGCGAGGCCGAGCCGCCGTTCCACCACGGGAGCGATGACGCTGCCGCCCAGCGCGCTGCCGAGCAACACGTACCGTCCGCCGACCGCCCGGGCCCGGGTGTCGAACCGGACACCGCCGTCCTCCCGGCCGTCGCCCGCCGCCTGCGCGATGCCGAGCGCGGCCAGGTCGGCGCGGAGCAGGCCGGTCGCCGCGCCGAGCCGGGGGTCGAGCCGCAGCCCGGACCAGTCCGCGGCGGCGAGGTCGCGTTCCAGCGGGGCCCACGCGGCGAGCAGCGCCGAGAGCACGGCCGCCAGGTCGGCCCGGGTCCGGATCCGGCCGGGCAGGTCGAGGTCGCGTTCCAGCGCCAGATGGTGGTCGCGGGTGCCGGTCCGCAACGCGGCCAGCATCGGCGACACGGCCTCCGGTCGCGCGCGGCGGGCCTGCTCAGACATCCGGCAAGTATGCCCGCCGGGCGGTCCGCTCCTCAGCGGGCGGGGGCACCACCGCGGCGACGCAGCCAGGCTGCCGCGCCGCTGACCACTGTCGCCCCGATGGCGGTGCCGATGGGGACCAGCGCCGCCCCCACCGCCCAGAGCCCGCTGGCGTCCGTCGACGCGGCCCGCACCGCCCAGACCGCGGTGAAGGTCACCGTCATCACCGGCGCCACCAGCCACGGAGTCCAGAACCAGCCGCCCACGGCCGCGATCACGATCAGGGTGAGCACGGCGGCGGCGACCTGCCAGACCGCGTACGGGCCGCTGGTCGCGCCGGTCTCCGGGTCGACCGTGTAGCCCGACTCCCAGCCCAGCCACGCCCACCAGGCCCCGACCGTCGCCGCCGCCAGAAGCAGGCCGCCGAGCAGGGTACGCATCGTCTTCGTCACGGCCCGATCCTGCCGCGTCACGCCGCCAGAGAAATGAGCATCCGTACTCGGGTCGGGAGGCGTCGGTGATCGCTACGGCGGCAGGATCCGCACCCCAGGCCAGCGCCTGCCCGGATCGTGGCGGGCGAGGCGGGCACGGGACAGCTCCACGGTCACCCGGCGCGGGTTCCGCCGCCACACCCCGTCGAGCAGGTCGTCCAGCCCGAGCGGGGCACAGACGTGCAGCGTCCCGGCAGCGTCGAGACGCACCGCCACACAGGTGGCGGTCTCGGGCCAGGTGGCCACCGCCTCGCCCACCGAGCGCAGCGCATCGACCGGACCGACGCCGAACACGCTCTCGTACCAGGTGTGCACGGCGGCCTGGTTGGTCGCCTCCCACGGGATCGCCGGGTCGCGGCGGCGCAGCAGTTCCGTCGCCGCGGCGTCGCCGCTCGGGGTGAGATCGTCGGGGTCGAAGAACGCGACGTCGACGTCCCGCACGGCCCGCGGGTCGAAGCCGCCGCCGTACCGCCGGCCCCAGACCAGGTCCCGAAGGACGCCCGCCCCGACCCACGCGTCCGGTAGACCGGCCTCCCGCACCACCACCAGCACGTCGAGGAGCCAGGGACACCCCGCGACCAGCTCGGCCAGCTCGGCCGTCCGGGGACCACTCGGCTCAGTGGTCGGCGACATGCCGCAACCCACCGGCGCGCTCACTCCACCGTCCAGTGGACGCCGGATGGCCGGACCCGGGCACACACCGGCCCACCCTCGGCGTCCGTCAACCGGAGCCGGCCGACCAGCACACCGGCTCCCTCGTGGCCGGCGCGCAGCAGCGTCCCCGGGATGTCACCGAACAGGAGCTTCGCCCGGCGGAACATCTCGAAACGGTCCTCCGTCACCGCACCCCAGCTGAGGTAGAGGAATCGCGCCCCCGGGCGGCCGTGCACCCACGGCCCACCGACGTCGAGCAGGCCGTCCACCTCGCGGCTGGTGACCTCGAACTGCCAGGCCGCTTCCCGCGCGTCGGCGGGCACCCGGTCGACCACCTCGGCCCTGCGCTGCATCCCCACGTGCACGTTGCGGAGCCGCAGCAGGTCCGCCTCGGCGCCGGTACGCCGGCCCGGCAGGTCGCCGCCCTCGATCCGGATCAGCATTCCCCGACTCTAGGTCTCCCGCTTCGCGACGGCGGGCCGCCAGCGGCATCCGCGCCCATCCCGGGTGTGGTCCACTTCCCACATGACCTCACCTCTCCCGCCCCCCGACGTCGAGACCCGGCTGGCCGACGAGCGGAACGTGTGGCTGTGCACCGTGCGCCGCGACGGTTCTCCCCACGTGACGCCGGTCTGGTTCATCTACGCGGACGGCACCTGGTGGATCGGCTGCGACGCTCGCAGCGTCAAGGCACGGAACCTGGAGGTCGACCCGCGCGTGTCCCTGGCCCTGGAGGACGGGACCGCTCCCGTGGTGGCCGAGGGCGTCGCCCACCTGCACCGCGGCGACTACCCCGCCACTGTCGTCGAGGCGTTCGCAGACAAGTACGAGGGATGGGACGTCGGGGAGCCGGAGGGTGAGCGGGTGTTGCTGGAGGTTCCGGTCCGACGGTGGCTGTTCGCGGGCACGGCTCAGTGATCGGTCGCCCCGAGCGGGGAAACCTCCCGTGTCGTCAGATCGCGGTTCCGGGCGGGGACTTCAGGTACGACGCCGCCTCGGCGAGGTAGCCACCACGGCCGGAACGCAGAGCGGCGGCGGCCATCCGGATCAGGTCGATGTTGACGCCAGCCGCGCCACTCGGGTCGTCCACCTTCAGCCGCACGTCCAGGCTCACCGCTGTCCCACCCCAGCCCTGCGCTTCGACGTTGAGGTGGGCGATCTTCTGGGATCGCAGGTGCGGGAGATATCCGAGGGGCGCCATCTGCACCTTGTCGGACCCGACGGCATTCAACTTGGACCGCGCCTTGGTGTTGGGGTTCTCGACCAGGTTACGGAAGTCCTCCGTACCCCCCAGATTCACCTGGTAGGAACTGACCAGGGTGAGCCCGCGCTCCTCGAGCAACCGCAGCAGTGCGCGGTGCACCACGGAGGTGCCGAACTGGCTGGCCAGGTCGTCGCCGAGCAGCGGCAGGCCGGCCTCCTCGAACCGCGTGAGCCACAGCGGTTCCCGGGCGACCGCGTCCGAGGTGGTGTTCACGAACGCCACGCCCGCCCGCAGGGCCGCCTCGGCGTACGCGTGGGCGGTTTCGGGCCTGCCGCTCGGCGCGGAATAGAGCAGCACCTCGGCGCCCTCCAGCGCGTGTGCCACCCGCTCGACCTCCGTCGAGTCGACGAGACCGGCCTGCACCGTCACGCCCGCGGGCGGCAGCTCCACGTCGAGCCGCGGGAAGTTGTTGGGCGCAACGAAGATCGCCTCGTGCAGGTCCTTGCCGACCTTGCCGTCGGAGAGGGCGAAGGCCGCGACGACGTCGATGTCACCGACCGCCAGCCCGGCCACCTCCGGCCGGTGGACGCCCACCAGGCTGCCGGTGCCGCGGTGGAAGGCGATCCCCTGCACCAGCGCCGACGTG
The DNA here is from genome assembly GCF_900091475.1 of Micromonospora chersina. NCBI lineage: Bacteria > Bacillati > Actinomycetota > Actinomycetes > Micromonosporales > Micromonosporaceae > Micromonospora > Micromonospora chersina. The sequence goes on along the minus strand of NZ_FMIB01000002.1, from coordinate 5,819,276 downwards.
TTGTTGCCGACGCCGACGACCGCGAGCTTCACGTTGTTGATCACGCACGAAGGGTACGCGCGTGCGGGAAGGAGGCACCATGGCGTGAGCGAGCTGTCCAGGCACGCCATTCCGTCCCGAACCTGGAGGACCAGTGCTGCCGCACGAGGAGCAGCGACCCTTCGTCGCGCTCGGCGCGATGCCGATGCGGGTGCTACTGCGGGCGTACTCGGGCGCGGTCCAGCGCGGGGCGGACAGCGTCGGCACCCTCGACGTGCTGTGCCGGGTCGCGCCGTACCCCAGGTCGGTTCCGCCGTGGCTGCTCGCGGGTGCGAATGGCGCGAACCTCATGCGGATGGCGGCCGACCCGCGCCGCATCCCGGCCGCACGCGCGGTCGGCGAACTGGTGTCCGGGCCGGCGAGCGAGTTCGACGACGAGGTGCAGGCGATTCTCCGCGAGGTCGAGTGGCGGTTCCGTCGCCAGCCGGGCCGGCGCCTCGGACAGCAGAGCGTGCATCCACTGTGGACGAGCGGCGTCCGTGTCACCCTCGCCGACGCGCTGCACGCCGCACGCGACAGCGGCACGCCGTTCGCCAACCTGTCCCATCTCGTGCTCGGCATGCTGCGACTGCGCGGCTGCGACGGGACCACCTACATCTTCCCCCACGAGTACGCACGGCTCTCGGCCATCGACCGGTTGCGCGCCGAACCGGCGATGCGACGGCCCGACGAGCCCTACCCGGATCTCGACGACGTGCGGTTGGCGCTCTGGCCCCGTTCCGGTTCGCTTGTCGACCGCGTCGCGGGTCGGTTCTTCGCGCGTGCGTCCCGGCTCAGCCGCTTCGGCCCGATACTGGCCGGAGTCGAGTTCGAGGCGAAACGCCAGGCGATCCGGCTCGGCCAGGACGTGATCGGCCCGCTGCACATCCTGCTCGCGATGCTCACCCATGACGCCACCCTCGAAGCGGCCCGGATCCCGGTACCCGCCCATCAGTCGAGCCGCAACCGGGGCGCGGCCGTCCTGCGCGGCCACGGTGTCGACGCCCACCGCCTCCGCGTGCTCGCCGCACGGCGCGGCGGGCCCGAGGAGCCGCCGGCCGAGGTGCTCACCGAGCAGCTGAGCAGCCAGCGCCTGGGCGACCCGTTCGCGGACGCCGACGTCGTCACCGCCGTGACGCGCGCCATGGAGATCTCGCTCGCCTACCGGCACTCCGACACGGGCACCGGTCACCTCCTGCTCGCGCTGATCGAGGACGACGCGGGCGGCGGCAGCGCGGTGCTGCGCGACCTCGGCGTCGACCCGACGGCGGTACGCGCGCGGGTCGAGCAGGACCTCCGCGCCGCACCCGCCGCCTGGCAGCCACCGGCCGGCCGGTAGCCGGCCGAGGTGCCGGGCCGGCCTCCATCCCGCGAAGCCGGGAAGCCCCGCCGCCGGTGGGAGATCAGCGAGGGGCGGCCGTACCGACCGGTGTGCGGCCGGCTCGGGGCACCGGCGCGGCAGCGTCCACCTTGCGGTGCGCCCCAGCCCGCTGGGACCCGGCCACGAGCGCCACGGCGCTGAACACCCACACCATGACGTTGCCGTTGATGTCCGCGCTCGACAGCGCGTTCACCGTCGCGTACACGACGAGGGCGCCCATCCCGGCGGCCGTGGGGTCGCCGCGCCGCACCCACACGGCCCGGGCCACCGCGGCGGCCAGCAGCAGCAGTCCTGCCAACGCCACCAACCCGCCTTCCACCGCCACCTCCAGCGGCAGGTTGTGCGGGTAGACGATGTCCTCCCGGCCCGGCGCGTACGCCAGCAGGTAGCCCGGCACCACCGACCCGAAGTCACCCCAGCCCAGCCCGATCGGGTGCGCCGTGAACGTGTCGAACGCCAGGTGCGACAACGCCACCCGGGCCTGCGAGGACGGATCGAGAGGGCCGCCGGACAGCACCTCGAACCGGGCCGCGGACTGCTGGGGCACCAGCGACGACGCGACAGCGGCAGCGACGGCGGTGACCGCCGCGACGCCGGGCACGATGGTCATCCACCGGCCGCCTCGGCTGCGCAGCACCACCAGCACCGCGGCGGCGGCGACAGCGGAGACGACCGGGCCTCGTGAACCGGTCAACGTCAGCGGCACCACCAGGGCGGCCGCGCCGGCGGCGGCGACCACCCGGATCGGCAACCGCCGGTGCGCCACGGCCAGGCAGAGCAGGGCCACCGCCCCGAAGCCGATGACACGGGCGGTGGAGATCGTGACGTTGCCCCGGAGCACCACCGCCTGCTGGATCTCGTAGGCGGGCTCGGGCACGGCCAGCGCGAGCACGGCCACCAGGACGCCGAGGAATGCGAGCACCCACAGGGCGGCGGCACGGCGGGCGGGCCGGTCGACCACCGTCAGCGCGCCGACAACCAGCAGCGGCGTGACGGTGAGCATCGTCGTGACCTTCGTCGTCGAGTAGGCGTCGAAGGACGTGAGCACCAGTCCGGGTGTGAACGACAGCAGCAGCACCAGGAACGGCCCCGATCCGGCGAGCGGCCGGAACCCTCGCCGCGACCAGCCCGCCAGGGTGACGGCGGCCGCCGCGGCGAGCGTCGCGTACAGCAGCAGGTGCGGGTGGGCGGCCGCCGCGCCGGCCACGGGTGCGAGCGCGTCGGCGACGAGCCGGGAACCGTCGAGGAGGACCGCCGCCGGCAGGGCGACGATCGGGGCGACCGCGGCCACGTCCCGGGCGGTGACCGTCACGGTGGGCGCCGGCGTGGTGTTCACCGGTATGCCGCCGTCGCCGTCGCCGCCACCGGTTCCTTGCGGGATGCGTCGGGCAGCCCGGCCAGCGCGGCCCGGGTCAGCGCGACATGCGCGGCGTACGCGGCGGCCATCATCGCCGAGAACCACAGCAGGCAGGCCCGGTAGCCGATCACGCCTGCCGCGGCGGCCCCGAACACCGCCGCGGTCGCCGCCAACCGGGCGACGTCCCACACGAGTTGCGTCGCGTTCCGTCCGGCGGCGTTGAGGCTCTGGCTGACCGGGGCCACGGCGAACTGGCCGAGGAGGAACGGCGAGAGCAGCAGCAACGCCAGCCCCACCCCGTGCCACTGCTCACCGAGGACGACAGGGATCAGCCACCAGCCGGCGGCGACGACGGCGGCGACGGACACGCAACCCGCAGCGGTCAGGCCCCGCAGGGCCCGCATGAAGGTCGGCAACGCCAGCGCCGCGTCGGTGCGTACCCGGTGGGTGATCTCCCCGAGGAGCAGCGGCATCAGCGCCTGCCCGAGCAGCGCCGACGGGAGCGCCCCGATCCGCAGCGCCAACGCCACGTCGGCCGCCGCGACGGTACCGAGCGCGACGCCGGACGCCGCGACCGGCAGGTTGACGGCCACGGCCGACACGATCCCGGCCGGCGCCGCGGCGAGCATGAACGCGCGGTGCCGGCGGAGGACGTCCCGCATCGGCGGGAGGGTGATCCCGCCGGTGGGGGTGGGGGTGAGCAGGAGCAGCGTGCCGGCGCCGTAGCCGACGGCGGCCGCGGCGAGCAGGCCCGCCGGGGTCGGCATCACCACGCTGGCCGCCACCTGGCCGGCGACCTGCACGGCGGCGGTGAGGAGCTTGCTGCCGGACACGCGCATGTAGCGGCGTTCCCGTACGCGCGCATAGGTGTAGGTGCCGGCGGCCGCGATGGCGTAGGTGACGGCGGCCAGCGCCGCCGACTCGGCGAGGGCCCCGCCGTCGAGCTGCCCCCACACGGTGTGGCAGGTGAGGGCGATGATCCCGGTCGCGGCGGCGGCGACGAGGTTGGAACGCATCGCCGCCCGGATGAGCTGCGCGGCGTCCGCCTCGGTGGCGGTGGTGGCCGCCACCTCGAGCCGCAGCGGGCTGGCTCCGCCGACCATCGCGGCGACCGCGAACAGCGTCGCGAACCGGCCGAAGTCGGCCGGGGCGAACAGGGCCGTGACGACGAGGACCCCGCCGAGGTTGACGGTCTGCGCGCCGACGAGGACCGCGATGTTCGCGGTCCTGCGGTTCTTGACCGCGGCTGTCAGCCGCCCTGCGGTCGTCACAGTCGTCCCGCCCTCCCACCGACCGCCCCCGGCCGGTACCTGGGGGAACGACCCGATGGGGGTGACGGTGACGAGGTGCCGCTCCGAAGGAGGTTTCCAGGATGATGTCGGATCAGGGCGCAGCCGTTCGTAGAACGAGTGTGCGCTGAGAGGAGACGACCATGACGGAGTACCTGATCACCTTCAACGATGAGTGGGTGCCCGACCACACGGCGGAGGAACTGCGTGAGAAGAGCATGGCCGCCCGGACCGTGATCGAGGAGATGCAGGCCGACGGCGTCCTCATCTTCACCAACGGCGGGCTCGACCGGTCCACCACGGTGTGCAGTGTCGAGCCGGTTGACGGCAGGCCGGTCTTCACCGACGGCCCCTACGTCGAGACCAAGGAGCACCTCGGCGGCTTCGTCGTCGTGGACGTGCCCGACGACGCGGCGGCGCGACACTGGGCCGGCAGGCTCGCGACCGTGCTCGGCTGGCCGCAGGAGGTCCACCGGTTCCGCGGTCCCGGGCAGACCGGGCGTAACGGTTCCGGGGAGAGGTAGCCCGGCGGTCAGTGTGTTCCGGTGCGGTCCTCCCAGATCGGCTGCTGGGGCTCGTCGTTGTGCACGACGATGTCGGCGTGATCGGCCGGGCGGACCGTCGCGAAGTAGAACTGTTGGGACGGGATGTAACGCCGGCGCCAGCGCCGTTCGACCTCGGCCCGGGATGACACCCGGCGCTCCCGGATCACGGCACGGTCCACGGTCGTCTCGAGGGCGGTCGACACGAAGATGCGCAGCTCCCACCGGTCAACCAGTTCCGGGCGCAGGAGAAAGACGCCGTCGAAGACCAGCACGGCGTCGGCGGGGGCGGTCGTGACCGGCGGGGACAGCACAGAATCCGCGGTGCGGTCGTAGACCGCGTGCTGCAAGCGTCGGTCTCCGCCCGGGCCGAGCGGATCCAGCAGAACCCGGTTCAGCGCGCCGTGGTCGTGGGTGTCGAAGTAGCAGCCTTCGGCCGAGTACTCGCCGCGCGGATAGCGCTGCGCACGGGGGAAGAGGAAATCGTCGATCGTCGCGCGGATGACATCGCGGCCCCGCCCGCGCAGGACGGCGGCCAGCTCGTCGGCGAGAGTGGTCTTGCCGGCGGCGGGCGGTCCGTCGACGGCAACTCGCGTCGGGTGTACGACCCTGACGGAGCAAACCGCCTCAGCCAGGCGGCCGAGCAACTCGTCGCGGGAGCCCCGGTCCATGTCCTGCCCCGTCCTGGTCGCCCGAAGGTCCCGTGTCAGATCAGGCAGCGGGCGAGTTCCGAGTGGTCGTAGGTCCAGTACCCGAAGGATCCGGACCACACCCAGCGCTTCACGTGCCAGTAGTGGTACTCGTACTCCAGGTAGAACCCTGGCCAGCTCGGGTTCGGCTCAAGGCCGGTCCGGGCGCCGACGTACTGGTACGGGGTGGTGGAGGTGCTGCCGCAGCGGTCCCCGCCGGTGGCGGTCACGGCCAGATCCGTAGCGGTGACGATGGTTTCGCCGCTGCACCGCACCACGTAGCTGCGCTGGTAGCTGTCGGAGGTGGCGTCGACGACGTGCCAGTACCGATAGGTGCTGACCGAGCCGACCAGCCAGAAGGTGGTCGGCGTGCCGCCGACGACGCGGCTGTAGCTGCCCGCGGCAGCGCAGGCCAGGCTGTCCGGTGCGGCCTGGGCGGCGGCCGGAAGGACGATGACGGACGCCAGCGCCGCGATCGCGACGGCAAGGGCGAGTTTCAGTCTCATGCCCACGCAACCTACGGCCGACCATTTGATCGACTCACATCATTGGCGATTTCCCGACACGGCTTCCGGCGGGCCGCCATCGAGCGTCGAGCCGAACTGCATCAGGGCAGGCCGGTAGTCGATCCCGTCCAGGAGGTCCAGGCACAGCGTGCCGTTGGATGGGACGCGGCGTTGACGGTACGACGGCTCGGCCTCTGCGTCGCGGTCGCTGCGACGCTGCTCGCGGACCCCACGCTCAACTGAAGGTCGGCGCTACTCCTCCGCCGGCAGGTCGTGAAACCACCGCCGAGACGATGCCGGCACCAGCAACAGGCCAACGATGACTGATGCACCAACGATCTGCAGTAGCCCTAGAGCCTCAGCCTTGGTGATCGCGACGACGCCGTACACAACGCTGGCGGTCGAGATAACTGTTGTCCAAAATCGGGCCCGGCCGCTACCACGCCACAGGCCGTACGCCAACGCCAGGAGAAGAAGCACCCCTATCAACCCGATGGCGATGGATGGACCACTCGCAAACATCATCGACGCCGAGAGCGCGGCCGCCACGAGCAGAATCACGGAGGCGGCGGCGACCGGCACAGGAACGCGTCGCTGACTTTGCTCGATCATCGGCTCATGTTAGGCGTCGTTCGACCGGTCCAATAGGCACTGGCCGTTGGCTTCGACCAGGCGCTGAGTCACCTGGCAACAGAGAACTTGAGCTGAAGTGCACGTTCCTCGGCCGGCGAGGTGTTGCGCATCAACAACTTCCGTCGCCGCGTCTTCGATCGGGCTGCGGAGTCGACCGGGCTCGACGGCCTGACGCCGCACGAACCACGGCACACGGCGATGCGGTTCGTCCGGGTCGACCCAAGCATCGTTGACCAGGAAAAACGGCTGGTGGGGCGGGCGGGACTCGAACCCGCGACCGAGGGATTATGAGTCCCCTGCTCTAACCCGCTGAGCTACCGCCCCGCTACCGCGCCGGATCGTAACCCGCTCGACGGATCACCGGCCATCACCCGTCGGGCCGGGTTGATGATCTGGCCGGCACGATGGGCAACGCGAGAATAACAGCGCGCAGCGGATCGCTCCGTCGCGCCGGTGGTCACATCGCGCCGGTGCGGCGCAGTTCGGCCAGCACCGCGCCGGCGGCCCGCCAGCCGCTGGCGAGGGCGCCCTGGATGGACGGGCTGTCGCGGTGGTCGCCGGCCACGAAGAGTCCTTCGCCGAGCGCGACCGGCTTGCGGAGCCGGCCCTGTGGCGGCGGCGCGGCGGGCAGCGCTTCGGGCACCGACACGGTGGTGAGGTGGGTCCAGTCGGCGGTGGAGCGGCCGTAGAGGCGGTCCAGCTCGCGGCGGATCAGCGGCTCGGGCGGGGGCTGCGGGCCGACCACCGAGGTGGCGACGAGGTGCCTGCCGGCCGGCGCGTACGTGGGTGCCGCGTTGCTGACCACCACCGTGTTGGCGACGAGTTCCCGCCGTTCCCCGTCGAGGAGCAGGATCGGCTCGGCCAGCGGTGGGGTGTCGGTGCTGTGGTAGTAGGTCGTGTAGCTGTGCATGCGTACCCGCTGGAGCCGCGGCAGCAGGGTGGCCGCGGCCGGCGGGTCCACGGCGACCACGACGGCGCGGCAGGTGATGTCGCCGGCGGGGGTGCGGACCCGGCCCGGCGCGACCTCGGCGACCGGGCTGTCCAGGTCGATCAGTTCGGCGGGCAGCGGGCCGGCGACGGCGGCGGGCAGCGCGGCCATGCCGCGGGCGGGCAGGCCGATCCGGCCGCGGACGAAGGCGCGCAGGAGGACGGCCAGCACGTGGCTGGAGGTGGCCAGCTCGCGGTCGAGCACGACGCCGGAGAGGAACGGCCGGAGCAGTTCCTCGATGAACGCGGCGGAGAGGCCGGCCCGGCGCAGCGCCGTCTCGGTGGTGGTCTCGGGGGCGTTGAGCAGCCGGCCCACGGGCAGGGTGGCGCAGCCGGTGGCGAGTGCGGCGAAGCGGAGCCGGTCGACAAGCGATCCGACGCCCGCGGTCAGGGTGCCGGGCGCGCCGGCGGGGTCGCGCAGCGGGTTGACGAGGCGGTCCAGCCGGTCGCCGCGGCGGACCAGCACGCCGGACGTGAACCGGCCGAGGTCGAGGGCGCCGAGGTCGACGAGGCCGGCGAGCCGCGGGTACGCCGTGTTGAGCACCTGGAAGCCGCGATCCAGAAGGTAGCCGTCGACCTCGTCGGTGGCGACCCGGCCGCCGAGCCGGTCGGCGGCCTCGACGAGCCGCCAGGGCACGCCGGCACGGTGGAGCCGGCGGGCGGCGGCGAGGCCGGCCAGGCCGCCGCCGACGATGACCACGTCGGTGTCAGTGGGCATCGGCCACCTCCGTGCCGGCCCGGTCGCCGTCCCGGTTGGTCCGGGACAGCCGGCCGGGCCACCAGACTGTCGGCCCGATGTCGTACGCGAGCGCGGGCACCAGCAGCGAGCGCACCACGATGGTGTCGAGCAGCACGCCGGCGGCGACCGCCACGCCCAGCTCGACGAGTACCACCAGGGGCAGTACGGCGAGCGCGGAGAAGGTGGCGGCGAGCACGATGCCGGCGGAGGTGATCACGCCGCCGGTGACCGCCAGGCCGGTGAGCACGCCGGCCCGGGTGCCGCGCCGGACCGACTCCTCGCGGACCCGACTCATCAGGAAGATGTTGTAGTCGATGCCGAGGGCGACCAGGAAGACGAACGCGAACAGCGGGAACGACTGGTCGACGCCGGGGAAGTCGAGGAGGTACTTGAAGATCAGCGCGCACAGGCCGAGCGTCGCCAGGAACGACAGCACCACGGTGGCGATCAGCAGCACGGGGGCGAGCAGGGCCCGCAGCAGCACGGCCAGGATGACCGCGATGACCAGCAGCACCACCGGGATGATGACGTTGCGGTCCCGGGTGGAGGCGTCGGCGGTGTCCACGTTGATGGCGGTGAAGCCGCCGACCACCGCGTCGGCGCCGGGCACCCGGTGGACCGCGACGCGCAGCTCGCGGATGGCGCGTTCGGCGCCGTTGCTGTCCGGTGGGTCGGCGAGGGTGGCCTGCAACTGCACCCGCCCGTCGACCACCTCGGGCGGCCCGGCCGGCCCCTGCCGGCTGAACGGGCGCACCGAGGACACCCCGCGTACGCCCTGCGCCACCTGGGCGACCTGCTGTGCGGTGGCCTGGTTGGTGAAGATGGTGGCCGGGCTGCCGGTACCGGCCGGGTAGTGGCGGGCGATCACCTCCTGGCCGGCCACCGAGTCGGTGCGCTGGGTGAACAGGTCGGACTGGCCGAGGGTGGTGGCGCCGAGCTGGGTCACCCCGAGGGCGAGCGCGGCCAGGACCACCGCCGTGACGATCCAGACGGTACGGGCGCGGCGGGCCACGAACCCCGCGATCCGCCCCCAGATGCCGTGTTCGGTCCGCGGGTCGGCGTGGTCGTACCGGGGCCGCCGGGGCCAGAACGCCCACCGCCCGCCGAGCAGCAGCAGGGCGGGGAGGAAGGTGAGCATCACGAGCAGGGTGGCGGCGATGCCGACGGCGCTCACCGGGCCGAGCGCCCGGTTGGAGTTGAGGCTGGACAGCAGCAGGCAGAGCAGGCTGACGATGACGGTGGCGCCGGAGGCGATGATCGCCGGGGCGGCGCCCTTCCACGCGGCCCGCATGGCGTCCCAGGGCCGCTCGTGCCGGTGCAGTTCCTCCCGGTAGCGGGCGATGAGCAGCAGCGCGTAGTCGGTGCCGGCGCCGAAGACGAGGACGGTGAGGATGCCCTGGGCCTGCCCGTTGAGCTTGATGACGTCGTTCTTCGCGAGGAGGTAGACGAAGAGCGCGGCCAGCGAGTACGACATCCCGGCGGCGAGCAGCGGGAAGACCCAGAGCACCGGGCTGCGGTAGACGATCAGCAGGATGACGAGCACCACGACGAGGGTGACCAGCAGCAGCGGCCCGTCGATGGCGGTGAAGACCTCGATGAGGTCGGCGAGCAGGCCGGCCGGGCCGGCCACGTCGACGGTGAGCCCGTCCCGGTCGGCGCCGGCGATCTCCCGCAGTTGGTCGACCACCGCGCCGATCTGTTCGCCCTCGGCCGCGTCGATCGGGACGACCACCTGCACGGCCTGCCGGTCCTCGCTGACGATCGGCGGTGGCAGCGGGCCGACCACGCCGGGCAGCTCCGCGAAGCGGGCCGTGTCGGCCTGGACCCGCTGCTGGTCGGCGGGGGTGATGCCGGAGGTGCGCTCGTAGACGACGAGCGCGGGGGTGGTCTCCCGGTCCACGAAGCCGGCGGCGAGGTCCTGCGCGCGGGTGGCCTCGGCGTCGGCGGGCAGGAAGGAGGCGTTGTCGTTCGTGGCGACGTCGCCGAGCTTGCCGGCGTAGGGCCCGGCGACGCCGCCGACGACCAGCCAGCTCAGCACCACGACCACCGCGATCACCGTCGCGGTCCAGCGGCCCCGCCCTCCGGCCATGTGTCCGTCCACCCTTGAATCGACGCAGTAATCGACGCAGCGGGAGTCTAAGTCGACATCGACCATCCTGCCGGGCGAAGTGGCGTCACGGGCGGAAACCGGCTGTCGAGGGGCGCGGGCGCCGGCAACGCGAAACGCCCGCCGGCCTGGGCCGACGGGCGTCGTGTGGAGCGGAGCTCCCCCGTTTGGACTCGAACCAAAAACCTGCCGGTTAACAGCCGGCTGCTCTGCCAATTGAGCTACGGGGGACCGTAGGTCACCCGGCTGCGGATCTCTCCGCGCCGTGCGACGGGGACAAGAGTACAGGACATCGGGGGGTGGTGCGCCAGGGGGTTACCCCACGTCCCCCACCCGACCGAGACCCAAGAATATCGGACAAATCGCCATCTCGGCACAGGCAGGTATGAGCGGAGAGCAGGATGGGTAGTTAGCGGACGACAGAGGACGCAGGCGCGAGAAGGTCGCTCCCGCCCGGGGCCACCGGGCCGGGATCGGCGGCGCGTCAGGTACGGAAGGAGCCGCCATGCGCGGAAAGATCATGTTTCTTGGCGGGCTGGCTGCGGGATTCGTCCTGGGCGCCCGTGCCGGCCGGGAGAAGTACGAGGAGTTGGTGGTCCGGGGCCGCAAGGTGCTCGACCACCCGACCGTCCAGGAGGCGGCGGGAGTCGCGCAGGCCCAGGCGACCCGGCTCTACTCCGAGGGCAAGGACAAGCTGGGGCAGACCAAGCTCGGTGAGAAGCTGGGCACCGCCACCGGCAACGGCAGCAAGCAGGGGCTGACCGACGCCGACAAGCCGTTCGCCGGCACGCCGGCCGCCGTCGGCGCCAAGTCCGGCTCGACCGGCACGAGCTCGACCAGCACGTCGACCTCCGGCACGAGCACCAGGTCGTCCGGCACGAGCAACAACCTCTGACGCCAACCGGGCAGCGGGCCGGTCGCCATCGGGCGACCGGCCCGCTCTCGTCTGTCCGAACGAGACCCCGCTCCTACTTTTGCTCATCCTGAACAAAAGTCTGAGTGGTTCATCGAAAACTTTTGGCTTCTACCTCTTCTCTTTGGTCCCGGGCGCAAATATCGTCTCGCGTAGAACCTGGCCAGGCTCTCGTCACCTCCCAGCGACCTCCTCAGCCTCGTCCCGGCGCTGAGGCGGACCCGCCCGACCAGAGCGAGGTTCGATGCGCAGAAGACCGTTCGGCCGCAGGGCCGCCACCCATCTCAGCCTGCTCACTCTCGTCGCCGCGTCGCTCGTCGCGACGGCGGAGCGTGCCCCGACCCCGGCGCAGGCCGCGCCGGTGCTCACCGCCCCCGCACCCGTCAGCAACGGCATCCAGTACAAGGTGCTCGTCTTCACCAGGTCGGCCACCGGCAACAACGCCGCCACCGCGGCCGGCGTGCAGGCGGTTCAGAAACTGGGTCAGGAGCGCCGCTTCACCGTCGAGGTCACCAACGACCCGCGCAAGTTCGACCAGGCCCACCTGAAGCAGTTCCGCGCCGTGGTGTTCCTGAACACCGCCGGCGACGTGCTCGACGACGCCCAGCAGGCCGCCTTCGAGGCGTACTACCGCGACGGCGGGGGCTTCGTGGGCGTCCACTCCGCCATCGAGGCCGAGCCGGACTGGTCGTTCCTCACCAACGTGCTCGGCACCCGGGCCACCGGCGCGCCGACCGCCGCGAGCCGGGCGACCGTCACCGTCGCCGACCGGGTCCACCCGGCGTCGGAGACGCTGCCGCAGCGCTGGTCCACCACCGACCGGTGGTACAACTTCGCGGCCAACGTCCGGGGCGTCTCCCACGTGCTGGCCACGGTGGACGAGAAGACGTACACCGGCGGCAGCATGGGCTTCGACCACCCGGTCACCTGGTGCAAGGACTACCAGGGCGGCCGCTCGTTCTACACCGGACTCGGCGCGACCCCGGAGAGCTACGACAGCGCCGACCTGCGGGCCCACCTCGGCGGGGCGATCCAGTGGGCGGCCGGCGTCACCGACGGCGACTGCGGCGCGACCGTGCTGGCCAACTACCAGATGACGGTGGTCGGGGCGCAGCCCAACGTCAACGAGCCGATCGGCTTCGACGTGCTCCCCGACGGCCGGGTGCTCCAGACCGACCGGCGCGGCGGCGTACGGCTGCACAACCCGGAGACCAACCAGACCACCGTGCTGGCCCAGATCCCCGTCTACACCAACAGCGAGGACGGGATGTACGGCCCCGCGGTGGACCGGGACTTCGCCACCAACAGGTGGGTCTACCTGTACTACGCGCCCCCGCTGGACACCCCCACGGGCAGCGCGCCCACGACCAGCACCGACCCGAACGCCTGGGACGTGTGGAAGGGCTACTTCCAGCTCTCCCGCTTCAAGTTCGTCGACGGGGAGACGCCGTCGCTGGACCTGAGCACCGAGCAGAAGATCCTCCAGGTGCCGGTGGACCGGGGCGCCTGCTGCCACGTGGCCGGTGACATCGCGTTCGACTCGGAGAACAACCTCTGGCTGGTCACCGGGGACGACACCCCGGCCGGCGGCGGCGGGTCCGGCGGCTTCTCGCCGCACAACGACTCGGTCAGCGCCACCGGCGTCTACCAGGCCCCGTTCGTCGACGCCCGGCGCAGCTCGGCCAACACCAACGACCTGCGCGGCAAGATCCTGCGGATCACCGTCGGCGCGGACGGGTCGTACACCGTTCCGGCGGGGAACCTGTTCCCGGCCGGGACCGACAAGACCCGGCCGGAGATCTACGCCATGGGCTTCCGGAACCCGTTCCGGATCACCCTCGACAAGAACGACGTCGCCTACATCACCGACTACTCGCCGGACTCCTCGGTCGCCCAGGTGGGCCGCGGTCCCGCCGGCACCGGCCGGATGATGGTCGTCGACAAGCCGGCGAACTACGGCTGGCCGATGTGCGTGCAGCCGAACCTGCCGTACATCGAGATGAACTGGACCACCACCCCGATCTCCCCGGTGGCGCCGTTCGACTGCGCCGCCCCGAAGAACACCTCGCGGCACAACACCGGCCTGACCGACCTGCCCCGGGTGGAGAAGTCAGAGCTGTGGTACTCGTTCCAGGCCCCGACGCCCTGCCCGGAGTCCTACCTGTCGACTCCCACGCAGACCTGCCCGGTGCTCTTCCCGGAGCTGGGCACGGGCGGCGTCGGCCCGCACGGAGCGGCGAAGTACGACTTCGACCCGGAGCTGAGGTCGGAGACGAAGTTCCCCGAGTACTACGACGGCGCGATCTTCTTCGGTGAGTTCACCCGGGACACCCTCAAGGAGATCCGGCTGGACGACCAGGGCGACATCCTGAAGATCAACAATGTGCTGAACTGCGGGCAGGCGCCCACCACGCCCGCGAAGCCGTTCCTCTGCGACAACCCCATGGACATGCGCTGGGGCGCGGACGGCAACTTCTACCTGCTGACGTACGGCGACGGGTTCTTCAACGTCAACCCGGACGCGGCGATGCTCAAGTTCAGCTACGTCAAGGGCCTGCGGGCGCCGACCGCCGTGCTGAACGCCACCCCGACGAACGGTCGGGCGCCGCTGACCGTCGCCTTCTCCAGCGACGGCTCGAAGGACCCGGACCCGGCGGACTCCATCTCGTTCGCCTGGGACTTCGACGGCAACGGCACCACCGACTCGATCGACCCGAACCCGTCGTTCACCTACACCACCAACGGCGTCTACACCGCCCGGCTCACGGTGACCGACTCCAGCGGCAAGACCGCGTCGGCGAACACCACGATCACGGTCGGCAACACCGCGCCGACAGTCACGGTCACCACCCCGCTCGAAGGCGGCTTCTTCAGCTGGGGCGACGACATCCCGTGGACGGTCACCGTCACCGACCCGGAGGACGGGCCTGTCGACTGCGCCAAGGTCGAGGTGACCTTCGTGCTCGGCCACGACAGCCACGGGCACGGTGAGGCCAACCAGTTCGGCTGCTCGGGGGTGCTGCCCACGGACGCCGACGACGCCTCGCACGGCGGCTACATCTACGGCGTGGTCAGCGCGTCGTACACGGACAAGGGCGCCAACGGCCAGCCGGCGCTGACCACCGTGGACCAGCAGATCATCCAGGCCAAGCGCCAGGAGGTCGAGTTCGCCACCGAGGAGTCCGGCACCACGGTCGGCACCAGCGCCGACACCGGGGGCGGGCAGCAGCGCGGCAGCCTCGACCCCGGCGACTGGATCGCGATCAACAACACCGTGAACCTGAAGAACATGCAGTCGGTGACGCTGCGGACCTCCGGGGGCAGCGCCGCCACCGCCGGGCAGCCCCGGTTCGGCGTCCAGTTCCGGCTGGACTCCCCCACCGGCCCGCTGCTGGCCACGGCCACGGTCAACGCGACCTCCGGCAACAACGCCTTCACGAGCACCACCGTGCCGGTCACCGACCCCGGCGGGACGCACAAGCTCTACCTGGTCCTGACCACCGTTCCCGGCGGCCCGGCCAGCGGCTTCGGCAACCTCAACTGGGTCGAGTTCACCGGCCAGGGCATCGGCGTCACCCCGTGACGCCCGGGTGGGGCCGCCACCCGGGCGGCCCCACCCGGCCTTCCGTCCTCCCACACCACCCAGCACCGTCAGAAAGGCAGTCAGGACATGAACGACACATCGCACGGCATGAGCCGTCGCCGGGTGCTCGGCACCATCGCCGGGGCGGCGGGCGCCGTCGCCGTCGGCGCCGCCGGACTCCCGTCGGCCGCCTTCGCCGGCAACGGGCTGCTCGTCCCGACCGGCAAGCGGGGCATCATCCTCTACAGCGTCCGGGACCGGATCGGCGCGGCCGACGACGGCAGCGGCGTGCCCTTCGGGTTCGAGCGGGTCCTCGGCCGGCTCGCCGAGATCGGCTACAAGGAGGTCGAGTTCGCCGGGTACACCCAGCACACCTCGATCCTCGGCCGGCAGATCACCCCGGCGGAGATCCGCAAGATCCTCGACGACAACGGTCTGCGCGCCAACGGCTCGCACGCGTCGATCCCGGGCACTGTCACCCCGGCCACCATCGCCGCGTTCGAGCAGACGCTGGACACCGCCGAGATCCTCGGCATGACCCACATCGGCACCGGCAGCGACCCGACCGGCAGCAACTACAAGGCCGACTGGGACGCCGCCGTGGACCGGTGGAACACCTTCGGCGAGATGGCCGCGGCCCGGGGCCTGAAGCTGTACACGCACAACCACGACGCCGCGTACAACTTCCTGCTGGACAGCGGGCCGCTGGACGCGCTGGGCCGGCCGACCCGGTCCTCCGGCGTCCGGAAGCTGGAGTACTTCATCGCGCGGACCAACCCGGAGTGGGTCTGGTTCGAGATGGACATCTACTGGGCGCACGTGGCCCAGCACCGGTTCCGCAGCTACACCGACCCGGACGGGGTGACCCAGACCAGCGTCTTCGACCCGCTGGCCGTGGTCGCGGCCCAGCCCATCCGGTTCCCGCTGTTCCACGCCAAGGACGGCACCTACGACCCGGCCAGTGCGGCCGGTTACGCGATGGTGCCGCTCGGCGAGGGCGACATCGACTACGGGAACTTCTTCGCCAACATGGGGGCGAAGGGTTACCACAACCCGATGTGGGAGCAGGACAACGCGCCGGGTGGCGCCGCCGACCCGGGCCGGTCGCTGCGCTACGCGGAGATCAGCTACCAGCACATGTCGGGTCTGCGGGGCTGACCGACCCGACAGTTCGATCGCAGGGGGCCGCACCGGAAACCGGTGCGGCCCCCTCGCGTCACACCGCCGTGACGCCGGTGTGGCACATTCGGGGGGAGGTGATCGTGATGACGATGGTCGGACCGGAGAACGCGGACCAGGCGCGGCTGCTGCGCCTGCTGCGCGACGACGGCCCGCGCTCGCGGGTCGAACTGGCCGACGTCCTGGGGCTGCCCCGGGCCCGGTTCACCGCCGAGGCGGACCGGCTGACCGCGCAGGGCCTGGTGGAGACCGCCGGGCCGGCCGCGTCCCGGGGCGGGCGCCGCTCCTCGCTGCTGCGGGTCGGCCGGCAGGTGCGCTTCGGCGCGGTGCGGGTCGGCGGCGGGCGGCTGGAGGTCGCGCTCACCGACGGCGAGCTGACCCTGCTCGCCCGGCACGGCGAGCCGGTCGACGTCCGGCTCGGCCCGGAGGCGGTGGTCGGCCGGGCGGTCGAACTGCTCGGCAAGCTGCGGGCCGAGGCCGGGCTGGCCCGGCTGACCGGCGTCGGGGTGGCGCTCCCCGCGCCCGTAGCGGTCCGCGACGGCGCCCCGGTCTCCCCGCCCGCGCTGCCCGGCTGGCACCAGTTCCCGGTACGCGACACCATCGCCGCCGAGCTGGGCTGCCCGGTGCAGGTGGACAACGACGCCAACGTGATGGCCCTGGGTGAGCGGCACGCCGGCACCGGCCGGCCGTTCGAGGACTTCCTCTACGTGAAGCTGGGCGACGCGGTGGGCTGCGGCCTGGTGCTCGGCGGGGCGCTCTACCGGGGCGCGGCCAGCGGCGCCGGGGACATCGGGCACCTCCAGCTCACCGAGGACGGGCCGCTGTGCACCTGCGGCAACACCGGCTGCGTCGAGGCGTACTGCGGGGATGCCGCTCTGGTGCGGGAGGCGGTGACCGCCGCGCGGGGCGGGCGCTCGACGGCGCTCGCCGACCGGCTGGCCGCCGCCGGCGCGCTCACCGTGACCGACGTGGCCGCGGCGGCGACCGCCGGCGACCCGGCCGCGCAGACCCTGGTCCGCGACGCCGCCCGCCGGCTCGGGCAGGTGCTGGTGGGCCTGGTCAGCTTCGTCAACCCGGCCATCGTGATCATCGGCGGCGCCGCGCCCGGCATCGGCCCGGTGCTGCTGGCCGAGATCCGGGGCGTCGTCTACCGGCGCTCGACCCCGCTGGCCACCGGCAGCATGCCTATCGTCCTGTCCGACCTCGACGACCGGGCCGGCCTGGTGGGCGCGGCCCGGCTGGTCAGCGACCAGGTCTTCGCCGCAAGGTAAGGAGGGGCCCCTTGTTAACAGACGCTTGTTAACAAGGGGCCCCTCCTTACCGGGGGGTCAGTCCCGGCTGCTGCTGAAGGCCGCGTCGAAGGCGGCGGACGGGGCGTCGAAGGCGAGCCGGCGCACGAACTGGAGCGCCTCCGGGGCGCCGACGAGGCGGTCCATGCCGGCGTCCTCCCACTCGATGGAGATCGGGCCGGTGTAGCCGATCGCGTTCAACGCGCGGAAGCAGTCCTCCCACGGCACGTCCCCGTGGCCCGTGGAGACGAAGTCCCAACCGCGCCGCAGGTCCGCCCAGGGCAGGTGGGAGGAGAGCCGGCCGCGCCGGCCGTCGCCGGTGCGCACCTTCGCGTCCTTGCAGTCGACGTGGTAGATCCGGTCGGCGAAGTCGAAGATGAAGTTGACCGGGTCCAGCTCCTGCCAGACGAAGTGCGACGGGTCCCAGTTCAGCCCGAACGCGGGCCGGTGGCCGATCGCCTCCAGGGCCCGCTTGGTGGTCCAGTAGTCGTAGGCGATCTCGCTGGGGTGCACCTCGTGGGCGAAGCGCACGCCCACCTCTTCGAAGACGTCGAGGATCGGGTTCCAGCGGTCGGCGAAGTCCTGGTAGCCGCGTTCGATCATGGCCGGCGAGACCGGCGGGAACATCGCCAGGGTGTGCCAGATCGACGAGCCGGTGAAGCCGACCACCGTCTTCACCCCGAGCTTCGCGGCAGCGCGGGCGGTGTCCTTCATCTCCTCGGCGGCGCGGCGGCGGACGCCCTCCGGCTCGCCGTCGCCCCAGATCCGGGCGGGAAGGATGTCCTGGTGCCGCTCGTCGATCGGGTGATCGCAGACCGCCTGACCGACCAGGTGGTTGGAGATGGCGAAGACCTGGAGGTTGTGCTTGGCGAGGGTGGCCCGCTTGCGGTCCACGTACGCCTCGTCGGCGAGCGCCTTGTCGACCTCGAAGTGGTCGCCCCAGCAGGCGATCTCCAGGCCGTCGTAGCCCCACTCGGCGGCGAGCCGGCAGACCTCGTCGAACGGAAGGTCGGCCCACTGGCCGGTGAAGAGCGTGATGGGTCGCGCCATGTGTCCTTCTCCCCTGTCGTGATGGGGGGATTCCGTTGCGGACCGGGGCGAGGCGACCGGGTGCGGGCGGCCACGACGGCACCGGTGGACGCGTTCGCGTCGGGGCCCGCCGGGTTGCGCCTCCCGCCGGGTCACCGGCCACCTCACGGTCGCCGCCCTCACTCTAGGTCGGACCGGACCGGCGCGGAAGGGTCAGGACAGCTCCGCCTCGTCCTCGGGTGCGGGCAGGTCGGCGCGGACCAGCCAGCCGCCCTCGGGGTCCGGGCCGGCGTGGAGGCGGCCGCCGACCGACTCGGCACGCGCCCGCAGGCCGGCGGGCGGGACGGCGGGCCCGTCGCCGCGTACCTCGACGGTGAGGCCGGTGGGGTCGTAGCGCAGCCGGACCGCGGCGGCCGCGCCCGGCGCGGTCCGGCACGCGTCGGTCAGGGCCTCCTGGATGATCCGGTACGCGGCCACGTCGACCGCCCCGGGCAGCGGGCGGGGCTGGCCGCCCACCCGCCAGCGCACCGGCTGGCCGGCGGCGAACTCGTCGATGAGCGCGTCCAGCCGGGTGAGGCTGGGCGCGGGCCCGGCCGGCTGACCGTCGCGGCGCAGCACGCGGAGCAGGGCGGCCCGCACCGCGCCACCGACCCTCGGGCCCGCCCGGGCGACCCGACGCCACCGCTCCAGGCGTCCCACACGGTCACCGTACGGCAGCACCCCGGCGGCGGACCGGGCGGATCCCGCAGGTCGCCCGGTCCGCCGCCGGCCCGCCCGTCAGGGCAGGGTCCACCGCTGGTTCGCGGCGCCGGTGCAGGACCAGAGCTGCACCGGGGTGCTGTCGGCGGAGTTGTTGCCCGCCACGTCGAGGCACTTGCCGGACTGCGGGTTGCGCAGCGTGCCGTCGGCCTGCGCCGACCAGTTCTGCGCGCCGGTGCCGTTGCACGTCCAGAGCTGGATCTTCGTGCCGTCGGCGGTCGCGCCGCCGGACACGTCGAGGCACTTGCCCAGCGCCTTGACGGTGGAGTTGGGGGTCACCGTCCAGGTCTGCGCGGTGCTGCCGTTGCACGTGTAGAGCTGGATCTGGGTGCCGTCCGCGGTGGCGCCGCTACGCACGTCGAGGCACTTGCCGGCCAGGCCCCGGATCGGGCCGGTGCCACCACCGCCGCCGCCCCGGACCAGCGTGAAGTCGTCGACGTCGAACAGCCCGGAGCCGGTGCCCGTGAAGGTCAGCCAGAGGGTCTGGCTGCCGCTCGGCACGCCGGTCAGCGCGGTGCTGACGTCGGCGAACGTCGTCCAGCTTCCGGTGTTGGGCACGGCCACCTGACCGAGCACGGTGCCCGTCGGGGAGCCGGTGCGGATCTGGATGGTGCCGCCCGGCCCGCCGGAGACCACCCGGGCCCGGAACGAGGTCACCCCGGTCAGGTCGAGCCCCTGGTACGCGGCCCAGTCGCCCGGGTCGACGTAGCCGAGGGTCTGCCCGCCGTTGGCGCCGGCCTTGGTGAACGGCGTGACGCCGCTGGCGGAGCTGAACGCCTCCGCCTGCACTGTGGTGTTCCCGGTCGGCGGCGTGCCACCCAGTTCCTTGATCCGGATGTTGCGGAACGAGACGTCGTCGCCGGTGCCGTGGTTCTGGATGCCGACGTGGCCGGCGAGGGACCGCGCCGGGTCCGTGTTGGTGAAGTCGTTGATCTTCACGCCGTTCAGGAAGACCTGGAGCCGCTCCCCCTCGACCAGCAGCTCGTAGGTGTTCCACTCCCCCGCCGGGTTGAGCGCCGCGTCCCGGGCCGCGAGGTCGGCGGACTTGAAGGTGTAGACCGAACCGGTGGTCCGGTCGGGGCTGTCGGTCGGGTCGATCTGGATCTCGTAGCCGTTGTTCACCGCCGACCAGGGGTCGCTCGACGGCGGGAAGCCGATGAAGACGCCGGAGTTGTCGTCGCCGGCCAGCCGCCAGTCGAGCTTCAGCGAGTAGTTGGTGAACTGCTTCGCGCTGTACCAGTACAGGCCCATCCCGCCGACCGAGGTGAGGGTGGCGTCGGCGTTGGTGAAGCTGCCCGGCCCGGCCTGGGACCAGCCGGTGGTGGCGCCGTTGTAGAGCGCCGTGTAGCCCGTCTCCGGGCGGCAGTCGGCCCTGCTGCGGCCGGCCGCGTACCGGATGCCGCCGAGCAGGTGGGCGCGGAACGCGGGCTCGGCGTAGGACGCCTGGGTGTGGCCGCCGCCGGTGTAGAAGGACCGGCCGCCCGCGTACGCCTTGCACCAGGCGTGCGGGTGGTCGCCGCCCATGGAGCCGCCCGAGTAGGACGACTCGTCGAGGGTGGCCAGCACGTGCGCGGTGGACCGGGCGTTGGTGCGGTAGTTGTACCACTCGTCGGTGCGGTTCCAGGTCTGCGGCAGGTGGGCTGTGGCGGCGTGCGCCCGGTCCTCCACCTTCACGTTCGCCGCCTGGATGGCCGGGTGGGAGGCGAACCAGGCACCGACCAGGTTGCCGTAGAACGGCCAGTCGTACTCGGTGTCGGCCGCGGCGTGGACGCCCACGTAGCCGCCGCCCGCGCCGATGTACGCCTCGAAGGCGGTCTGCTGGGTGGCGTTGAGCACGTCGCCGGTGGTGTTGAGGAAGACCACCGCCTCGATCCGGGCGAGGTTGGCGGTGGTGAACTGCGCGGCGTCCTCGGTGGCGGTGACCGTGAAGTTGTTCGCCACGCCGAGGTCGCGGATGGCCTGGATGCCGGCCGGGATGGCGTCGTGCCGGAAGCCGGCGGTCTTGGAGAAGACCAGCACGTCGTAGGGCGCGTCGGCGGCGGCCGCCGGGGTGGCCGGGGTGGTGCAGGCGAGGGTGGCGAGGACGGCGGTGGCCGCGCCGAGAACGGTGCGGAGAAGTCTCATGTCGCTCTCCTAGGTGTTAGGAGGGGGCCCCTGTACAACGCCAGGCGTTAAGAAGGGGCCCCTCCTTTCTCAGCTCAGGGCAGGAGCCACTTCTGGTTGGGCGCGGCGGTGCAGGTCCAGAGGTGTACGGGGGTGCTGTCGGCGGAGTTGTTGCCGGAGACGTCGAGGCACTTGCCGGACTGCGGGTTGCGCAGCGTGCCGTCGGCCTGGGCGGACCAGTTCTGCGCGCCGGTGCCGTTGCACGTCCAGAGCTGGATCTTCGTGCCGTCGGCGGTCGCGCCGCCGGAGATGTCGAGGCACTTGCCGAGCGCCTTGATGGTCGCGTTCGGGGTCACCGTCCAGCTCTGCGCGGCGGTGCCGTTGCAGGTGTAGAGCTGGACCTGGGTGCCGTCGGCGGTCGCGGCGTTGCGGACGTCGAGGCACTTGCCGGCCAGCCCCCGGATGGGCCCGGTGCGGACGGCGGAGGTGGTGAGGGTGAACGAGTCCACGTCGTAGAGCGCGCCGGTGCCGCCCGCGAACGTGAGGTAGAGGGTGGTGGTCCCGGCGGGCGGGTTGGTGATCGCGCCGGTCACCGTGGTGAACGTGTCCCACGCCCCGGTCACCGGCACGGTGGCCGAGCCCAGCACGGTGCCGGTGGCCGAGCCGGCCCGGATCTGGAGGGTGCCGCCCGCCCCGGCCGAGGAGACCCGGGCGCTGAACCCGGTGACGTTGCCGAGCTGGTACGGCTCGAACGCGATCCAGTCCCCGTTCTGGATGTCGCCGACCGTCCTGCCGCCCTCGGCGGTCGCCTTGTCGAAGGTGTTGATCCCGGACGAGGTCTTGAAGTGCTCGGCCTGCCGGTGGCGGGGCTGGAGGGTGTGCTGGGTGTGCGTGGTCAGGCCGCCGGAGTCGGTGTACTCGGCGTCGAAGATCGCGAAGATGTTCGCCGCGTCGTCGTGCTCGCCGTCGACCGGGATGCTGATCGACCCGGTGCAGCCGGTCGCCGAGGTGATCTGGTGGCCGTGCTGGTCGTGGCCGAGCACGTAGGTCATCTTGACCTTTGTGCAGTCGATCGTGCCGTCCTCCGGGTCGGTGACGGTGATCCGGAACGGCACGGTGTCGCCGAAGGAGAAGAGCTGCCCGTTGCCCGGGCTGTTCACGGTGACCGTCGGCGCGGTGTTGCCGACCGTGATGATCACGCTGGCGGTGCCGGTGGCGCCCTGCGGGTCCCGGACGGTCAGCGTGGCGGTGTACCGGCCGTTGGCGGTGTAGGTGTGCGACGGGTTCGCCGCCGTCGAGGTGCCGCCGTCACCGAACGCCCAGGCGTACGTGAGCGCCCCGCCCTCCGGGTCGGACGAGCCGGCCGAGGAGAAGGCGACCGCCAACGGCGCGGCGCCGGAGGTCTTGTCGGCGGCGGCCCGGGCCACCGGCGCGCGGTTGCCGCCGCCGAGGTAGTCGAAGCGGTACAGCGCCGAGTTGGCGTCGCCGTTGAAGTAGCCGGTGCCGTAGTCGAGCACGTAGTACGCGCCGTCCGGCCCGAACGCCGAGTCCATCACCTGCTTGCCGGTCCACGGGAAGGAATCGATGGTGCCGGGCGTGCCGTCGGCGTTGAGGTGGATCGGCTTGATCCAGCCCCGGCCGAACTCGGTGGCGAAGAACTGCCCGTCGAAGGACTGCGGGAACTTCGTGGTGGACGGGTTGGCGGCGTCGTACCGGTAGACCGGGCCGGCCATCGGCGACTCGGAGCCGCCACCGAACTCGGGCGGGCTGCCGGCGTCGCCCGCGTACCGGATCCAGGCCGGTTTGGCGGCCGGCAGCGTGCTCTGGCCGGTGTTGCGGAACGAGTTGTTCGTGGGGCCGCCCGCGCAGTTGTACTTCGCGCCGGCCGTGCCGGTGGCGAAGTCCCACTCGGCGTACGTCTCGGCCGCCGTGTTGGTGCCGGTGCAGTACGGCCAGCCGTAGTTGCCGGGCGCGGTGACGCGGTCGAACTCAACCTGCCCGGAGGGGCCGCGGGCCGAACTGGTGCCGGCGTCCGGGCCGTAGTCGCCGACGTAGACGACGCCGGTGGCCCGGTCCACGCTCATCCGGAACGGGTTGCGGAAGCCCATCGCGTAGATCTCCGGCCGGGTCTTCGCGGTGCCGACCGGGAAGAGGTTGCCGGCGGGGATCGAGTACGAGCCGTCGGCGTTCACCTTGATCCGCAGGATCTTGCCGCGCAGGTCGTTGGTGTTGCCGGCGCTGCGCTGCGCGTCGTACGCGGGGTTGCGGTCGGTCCGCTCGTCGATCGGCGCGTAGCCGCCGGAGTCGAACGGGTTGGTGTCGTCGCCGGTGGAGAGGTAGAGGTTGCCGGCGGCGTCGAAGTCGATGTCGCCGCCGACGTGGCAGCAGATGCCCCGGTCGGCCGGCACGTCCAGCACGTCGACCTTGCTCGCCTGGTTGAGCGTGAAGTCGGCGTTGAGGGTGAACCGGGAGAGCCGGTTGACGCCGCGCCAGACGGAGAAGTCGGTGCCGGTGGCGGGTGCGTCGCCGGCCGGGGTGGACAGCGGGGGCGCGTAGTAGAGGTAGATCTGCCGGTTGCTCCCGAAGCCGGGGTCGACGCCGACGCCCTGGAGCCCCTCCTCGTCGTGGGTGTAGACGGACAGCGTGCCGATCACTGTGGTGACGCCGGCGGCGTCGGTGCGCCGCAGCGTGCCGTTGCGGGCGGTGTGCAGGACCGAACGGTCGGGCAGCACCGCGAGGGACATCGGTTCGCCGGTCTCGGCGACGCCGCGGGCGAGTTCCACCTGCTGGAAGTCGGTCGCGGAGATGGGGTGCGCGGACGCCGGGACGGGCGTCGCGGCAAGGCCGACCGCGCCGGCGGCCGCCGCGAGTAGCAGCGCCGATCCGGCGGGGAGCCATCGTCGGGTGGGGGTGTGGTGGGGGCTGGACATGCCTCTGCTGTCCCTTCCTGACGCGCGCAGCCAGGATCGGGCGCGCGTCGCGCCGGATGCCGTGCGGGGGATGCTGCGCCGGGCCCGCCGGATGAGGCCCGGTGGGCCGTGACCACCGGTGGTTGCGGCCGGCCGGCAGTCACCTCGTCGAGGGTGCCGGTTGGGGGCGGTTCACCTCGGCGAAACAGCTTCGTGCTTGCGCACGACATTAAGACCTTTCGATTCGGCTGTCCATACCTTCCGTTGGTTCCGGAACGACTTTCGTCAATCTGCGACAAAAGTCGGCGTCAGCGACGCCGGTCCACGGCCCGGGCCGCCAGGTCCGCCAGCGCCGCCCGGGCCGGCCCGGTCAGCGGCAGCCGGTCCAGGGCGGCCAGGGCGGCGTCGGCCCGCGACCGGATCATCCGCTCCACCGCCGCCCGCGCACCGGACGCCTCGACGATGCCACGCACCTCGGCGGCGCCCGCCGGGCCCAGCGCCGGGTCGCCGACAAGCGCCCGCAGCCGTGCCAACCCGGCCGGCCCGGCGTGCGCCCGGGCCAGCGCCAGCAGCACGGTCGGCTTCCCCTCCCGCAGGTCGTCCAGGTTGGACTTGCCGGTCAGCGCCGGGTCGCCGAAGACGCCGAGCAGGTCGTCGCGGAGCTGGAAGGCGTCCCCGAGCGGGTCGCCGAACCCGGCCAGCGCCGCCACCACCTCCGGGTCCGCCCCGGCCAGGGCGGCGCCCACCTGCACCGGGCGGGTCACCGTGTAGCGCGCCGTCTTCATCCGGACCACCGCGAGGGCGCTGGCCACCGAGCCGTCGCCGGCAGCGGCCACCACGTCGAGGTACTCCCCCGCGATCACCTCGGCCCGCATCCGGGCCAGCAGGGCGTGGCCCCGGCGCAGCCGCTCGGTGTCCAGCCCGCAGCCGTGGAACATCTGCCCGGACCAGGCGGCGCACAGGTCGCCGCAGAGCAGGGCCGCCTGCCGGCCGTACGCCTCGGGGTCGCCGCGCCAGCCGGCCCGGACGTGCCGGTCGGCGAAGATCCGGTGGACGGTCGGCTCGCCGCGCCGGCGGTCGCTGCGGTCCAGGATGTCGTCGTGGATCAGCGCGAAGGCGTGGAACAGCTCCAGCGCCGCCGCGGCCACCACGATGGGGCCCCCGTCGGGGCCGCCGAAGCCCCGCCAGCCCCAGTAGCAGAACAGCGGCCGCAGCCGCTTGCCGCCGGCCAGGACGAACCGGCGGAGCACCGCGTGCACGGCCCCCGTGCCGTCGTCCGGCCGACCCGGCCCGCGCTCGCGGAGGAACGCGGCGAGCGCCGCGTCGAAGCGGTCCCGCAGCAGGGCCGGGTCGGTCGGTGCGACGGTCACGGTCATGGGGCCTCCCGGGCCAGTCCGGCGAGGTGGAGCAGCAGCGCCTTCACGTCGGTCGCGGCCAGCCGGTCCCGGGCCGCGGCCGGGTCGGAGCAGAGCAGCACCGGCCCGTCGGCCGGGTCGGCGGGGAGCCGGCCGTGGGAGCCGCGCACCGCCCGGGCCCCGGCGTCCAGGCCGACCACGCTCATGAGGTAGCGCATCCCGAGCTTCTTGCGGGCCAGCGCGACAGCGGCCCGGCGCTTCGCGGCGCCCGGCGCGGCCGGGTCGAAGAAGAGTTCGGCCGGGTCGTAGCCGGGCTTGCGGTGGATCTCGACGAGCCGGGCGAAGTCGGGCGCGCGGGCGTCGTCCCGCCAGTAGTAGTAGGTGAACCAGGCGTCCGGTTCGGCCACCAGCACCAGCTCGCCGGAGCGCGCATGGTCCAGCCCGTACCCGGCCTGGCCGGCGGCGTCCAGCACCTCGGCCACCCCGGGCAGGGCCGCGCAGAGCTTCGCCACCGCGGGCACGTCGGCCGGGTCCCGCACGTAGACGTGCGCCACCTGGTGGTCGGCGACCGCGAAGGCCCGCGAGGTCCACGGGTCCAGGTATTCCATGCCGGCCTGGGTGTAGACCCGCAGCAGCCCCTCGGCGCGCAGCATCCGGTTGACGTCCACCGGCCGGGAGACGTCGGTGATGCCGTACTCGGAGAGCGCCACCACCGTGGCGTCCCGCTCCCGGGCGGCGTCGAGCAGCGGCGCGAGCACCGCGTCCAGCTCCGCCGCCGCGGCGGCGGCCCGGGGCGAGGACGGGCCGAAGCGTTGCAGGTCGTAGTCGAGGTGCGGGACGTAGACGAGGGTGAGGTCCGGCGCGTGGTCGGCGAGGATCTTCTCGGCGGCCCGGCAGATCCAGGCCGACGAGGGCAGCCCGGCGCCGGGCCCCCAGTAGGTGAACAGCGGGAAGGTGTCGAGCGCGCCGGTCAGCTCGTCGTGCAGCTCCGGCGGGTCGGTCCAGCAGTCCGGCTCCTTGCGCCCGTCGGCGTGGTAGATCGGGCGCGGGGTCACCGTCCAGTCCACGTCGGCGCCCATGGCGTACCACCAGCAGACGTTGGCGACCCGGTAGCCGGGCTCGACCCGGCGCGCCGCCTGCCACAG
Organism: Micromonospora chersina; assembly: GCF_900091475.1. NCBI lineage: Bacteria > Bacillati > Actinomycetota > Actinomycetes > Micromonosporales > Micromonosporaceae > Micromonospora > Micromonospora chersina. Next base: position 5,792,764 of record NZ_FMIB01000002.1, on the reverse strand, counting down.
CTTCTCCCCGCCCACCAGGGCGTTGTGCTGCCGCCAGAGCAGCACCTCGCCGAGGTCGCGGAAGTACCAGCCGTTGCCGACGATCCCGTGCCCGGACGGGGGCTCGCCGGTCAGGAAGGTCGACTGCACCGAGCAGGTCACCGCGGGCAGCACGGTGCCCAGCTCGGCGGCGAAGCCGGCCTCCGCGATCGCGCGCAGCCGGGGCATGTGCGCCAGCAGCCGCGGGGTCAGCCCCACCACGTCGAGCACCACGAGCCGCCGGCTCACGAGGCAGCACCTTCCTTCGTTCGCGACTGCGGGGCTCGCAGAACCGGCTCACTCCACGCGCTCACGGCCCCCGCCGTGGTGGCCAGCCCCAGGCCGACCAGCTCGTCGCGGGCGAAGGCCAGCTCGGCGGCGATGCCGGCGGCCAGCTCCGCGTCGGTGTGCGGCCGTCGCGCGGCCGGCAGCACCCCCCAGGTGTACGTCTCGACGTCGAGGTGGTCGCAGCCGGCGACCGGGCCGGTGTAGAGCGCGGCGAGGGCGGCCCGGAGCACCGGCACGGTGGATCGCAGCGGCGGTTCGGGTGGTGCGTGCAACGGCACGTGGTAGTGCACCCGCCACGCCCCGGGCAGCCGCGCGTCGAGGGCGGCGTCCAGGTCGTCGGCCGCGTACGCCGGGTCGGCCGGGTCGGTGGCGCCGGCGCAGCCCGCGGCGCGGGTCTGGTGCAGGAAGCGCGGCTCGACCCAGCGGCGCAGTGCCTCGGCCGAGCCGGCCGGGTCGGGCGCCTCCACGGCGGCGGAGACCTGCACCTTGACCACCGGCAGCCCGGCGTCGCGCAGCCGCGCGAGGGCCTCGACCGGCTCCTCCCAGGCGCAGGCGAGGTGTGCCAGGTCCACGCAGATCCCGAGCCGCTCGGTATCCATGGCTGACAATACCTCGCGTGCCTGTCCCGTGGACTCCACCAGACAGCCCGGTTCCGGTTCGAAGCCGACCCGGACGGCGCGGCCGGTCTCCCGCTCCACCGCCGCCAGCCCGACGGCGAGGGCGTCGAGGCGGCGGCGGGCGGCCTCGGCCCGGCCGATGTCCCACGGTGTGCGCCAGGCCAGCGGCAGGGTGGAGATCGAGCCGCGGGCCGCGTCGTCGGGGAGCAGGTCGGCCAGCACCCGGGCCAGGTCCAGGGTGTACGCGAGCCGGTCCGGCGTGGTCCAGTCCGGGTGGTAGACGGCGCCCTTGACCACCGGGGCCTGGAAGGCCGCGTACGGGAAGCCGTTGAGCGTGACCACCTCCAGCCCGCGTACGGTCAGCTCGTGCCGGAGCCGGCGGCGGGCCGCCGGGTCGGCGGCGAGCGCGGCGGCCACCGGGGCCGCCAGCCACAGCCCCAGCCCCAGCCGGTCGGTGTCGAGCGCCCGGCGGACGGCGACGGCGTAGGTGTCGAGCTGGGCGAGGATCCCGGGCAGGTCCTCGGCGGGGTGGACGTTGGTGCAGTAGCCGAGGTGGACGGTCGTCCCGTCGGCGTGCCGCAGCCGCATCACTCGCCTCCACGCAGGATCGAGTTGCCGGCGAACGTGGCGGCGGCACCCTCCAGGTCGGTGAGGTCCAGCCGGCCGGACTGGCCGTAGAACTCCACGGGGTTGCGCCACAGCACCTGGTCCACGTCGTCCTCGGTGAACCCGGCGAGCAGCATGGCCTCGCCGGTGGCCCGGGTGAGCAGCGGGTCGGAGCGCCCCCAGTCGGCGGCCGAGTTGACAAGCATCCGCTCGGTCCCGTACGTCCGCAGCAGCTCGACCATCCGCGGCGGCGACATCTTCGTCTCGGGATAAATGGAGAAGCCGAGCCAGCAGCCGGTGTCCCGCACCAGCTTCACGGTGACCTCGTTGAGGTGGTCGACAAGCACCCGCCCGGGTTCGATGCCGGATTCGGCGACGACGGCGAGGGTGCGCTCGACGCCGCGCGCCTTGTCCCGGTGCGGCGTGTGCACGAGGGCGGGCAGGTCGTGCGCCACGGCCAGGGCGAGCTGGCCGGCGAAGGCGGCGTCCTCGGCCGGGGTCATCGAGTCGTAGCCGATCTCCCCGACCGCCACCACGCCGTCCTTGTCGAGGTAGCGCGGGAGCAGGTCGAGCACCGGGCGGCAGCGCGGGTCGTTGGCCTCCTTCGGGTTGAGCGCCACGGTGGCGTGGTGCCGGACGCCGAACTGGCCGGCCCGGAACGGCTCCCAGCCGATCAGCGAGTCGAAGTAGTCGACGAAGGTGTCCACGCTGGTGCGCGGCTGGCCCAGCCAGAAGGCGGGTTCCACCACGGCGCGCACCCCGGCCGCGGCCATCCGCTCGTAGTCGTCGGTGGTCCGGGACGTCATGTGGATGTGCGGGTCGAAGATGCGCATCACGCCTCCCTGGCGGTGGTCGGGTGCGAGCCGGCGCCGAGCCGGTCGAGCAGGTCGGTGGCGTCGGCGGGCATGGCGCGGCCGGCGGCGTTCCGCTCGGCGGCGAGCGCGGCGAGCATCGCGGCCAGTTCGCCGTCCGCCCGCCCGTCCAGGTCGTCGACGACGGCCAGCGGCACGCCGGTGAAGACGCACTTGAGCACCGCGTGCCGCCAGGCGGGCTGCTCCAGGTGCCGGGCGTACGGGCCGAGGGCTGCGGCCACCAGCCGGGTGTCGTTGGTGCGGATCGCGTCGTGCAGCAGCGGCACGCACTCCGCCCCGATCGGCAGCAGCGGAAGGGCGCGCAGCACGGCGCGTTTCTCGGCGGCGTCACCGTGCCGGTAGAGCGCCTCGGCCGTCGCGGCGTGGTCGGCGGGGAGCGCGGTGAGCAGCAGCGTTCGGGCGGCCTCGTCGACGGTCCAGCCGGGCGGGTCGGGCAGCGGCCCCCGGCCGCACCGCCGGGCGGCGAGGGCGAACAGTCGCGGGATCGCGGCGGGCTCGCTCGCGACGCGGCGCAGGGCCGCGTCCAGCCACTGCGGATCGGGTACGCCCCGCAGCGCGGCGCGCAGTCGGTCGGGTGTCATGCCGTCTCCCCTTTCGAGCCGGGTGGCAGGTGCTCAACCACCGCCTTTGCAGGCGGCGGCGCGGAGGAAGTCGAGCGAGCGGGCGGCCACGGCCGGGGCGGCGTGGGAGTGCCGGGGCAGTTCGACGGCCACCAGGCCGCGGTAGCCGGCGGCGGCGAGGGCGCGCAGCACCGGAGGGAAGTCGATCTCGCCCGCGCCGAACTCCAGGTGCTCGTGCACGCCCCGGCGCATGTCGTCGATCTGCACGTTGACCAGGTGCTCGGCGACCGCCGTCACGCAGTCGGGCACCGGCCGCGGCTCCAGGCAGCGGCAGTGTCCGATGTCGAGGGTGATCCCGAAGCCGGGTGGCGCGCCCACTGCCTCCCGCAGCCGGAACCAGCCGGCGATGTCCTCGACAAGCATGCCCGGCTCGGGTTCGAAGCCGAGCGGCACTCCGGCCGCCGCGGCCTCGACGCAGACGGCGTCGCAGCCGGCCACCAGGCGCTGCCAGGCGAGCGCCGCCGGCACCTCGGGCGGGCGGACGCCGGCCCAGAACGACACCGCCTCGGCGCCCAGGTCCGCGCCGATCCGGGCGGCGCGGCGGAGGAAGTCGATCCGCGGGGCGGGGTCGTCGTGCAGCAGCGTCGGCGCGTGCTTGTGCCAGGGGTCGAGCAGGTAGCGGGCACCGGTCTCGACCACCACGGCCAGGCCGAGCGCGTCCAGCCGGCGGCGCACGGCGGCCACCCGCCGGGCGAGCCCGGGCGTGAACGGGTCCAGGTGGTCGTGGTCCAGCGTGAGCGCCACGCCCTGGTAGCCGAGGTCGGCCAGGACGGCGAGCGCGTCGCCGAGCCGGTGGTTCGAAAACCCGTTCGTGCCGTACCCGAATCGCAGCCCGGCCGGGTCGAGCGTCGTCGGCGGCGGGGTGGTCATGTCGGTGAGATCAGTCGGGCCAGGCGGCGGCCGAGCGGGGCGGCCGCGGCGACGGCGAGGCCGAGCAGCCGGGCGCCGGCCCGGGCGGTCAGCGCGCCCTGCAACGCGGGCAGGCCGGTGATGCCGGCGCCGACGGCGGCGCGTACCCGGGCGGGCGACGGGTCGGCGAGCACCCGGGCCTGCGCGGCGCCGTACCGGCCCGCGTAGCCGGCGGCCAGCGCCACCGGCACCGGGTCGGGGCGACCCAGCGCGGTGGCCGCGACCAGCGCGGTCCCGGCCAGGGTGGCCCGGGGCAGCCGCCGGTCGGCGCCGGAGACCTCGCGGCGGGACAGCGCGGTGACGGTCCAGGTGTGCGCGGCCACGGTCAGCGCGGCCGGCAGCGCCCGGACCAGCCCGCGAGCCGCCGGCGGCGTCCGGAGGAGCCCGCGAGCGGCCGGCGGCGACTGCCGCCCGCCACGGCCACGGGCCGGGCCGACGCTCGCGCCGAGCAGCACGTCCAGGCCCCGGCAGGCGGCCATCACGGCCGGGCCGGCGGCCGTGTTCTTGGCGAGCAGGTCGTACCCCCAGATGGTGGCGGCGAGGGGGACGGCGACGGCGGCGGCGCGCCGGCCCCCGGCGGCGCCGGCCACGGCGAGCCCGGCGGCGGTCAGGCCGGCGGCGACGCCGAGCGCGGTGGCCGGGCGGACGCGGCCGGAGGGGATCGGCCGCTCGGGGCGCTCGACGGCGTCGAGCCGCCGGTCCGCCCAGTCGTTGGCGGCCATCCCGGCCCAGTACAGCAGCACCGAGGCACCGGCCAGCGCGGGCGTACGCCGGTCCAGCACGCCGGCCGCCGCCGCGCCGGACAGCACGTCCCCCGGCACGGAGAGCGCGGCCGGCGCCCGGACCAGTTCGGCGAGGTCGGCGAGGCGGGTCATCGGGCCGCCCCGGCGTGCAGGCCGGCGACGAACTCCCGCAGCAGCGTCCACTGCTCGGCCAGCGCGTGGGTGGGGGCGTCGATCCCGTCCTTGAAGAAGAAGGCCAGCTCGGCCAGCGGCCCGGTCCGGCCGGCGGCGTGCGCGGCGGCGGTGAGCCGGGCCAGGTCGAGGACCAGCGGCGCGGCGAGCGCCGAGTCGCAGCCGTGCCAGGTGAACTCCAGCCGCATGCCGGTGCCGAGGAAGCCGGCGAAGGTGACCAGGTCCCAGGCGGTCTTGAAGTCGCCCAGTTCGGCCACGTGGTCGATCCGGGTGTCGCCCTGCGGGACGTAGCCGAGGGTCTCCCCGAGCACCCGCTGCTTGCTGGCGACCTTTGCCGCGTTGGCGGCGGGCTCGGCGAGCGTGGCGCCGTCGCCGCCGCCGAGCAGGTTGACACCGGACCAGGAGCGGACGGCCAGGTGCCGCAGCGCGAACATCGGTGCGAGCACCGACTTGACGAGGGTCTCGCCGGTCTTGCCGTCGTGCCCGGCGTACGGCAGGCCGCGCTCCCGCGCGAGTGCCGCCAGGGCGGGCAGCCGGGCGCCGGTGGACGGGGTGAAGTCCACGTACGGGCAGCCGGCCGTGAACGCCGCGTACGCGTACCGCGAGCTGGGCGGCAGCACCTCGGAGGGGCCGGCCAGCGCGGCCCGCAGCGCGGCGAGGTCGTCGTGGGCCGGGTGCGGCTCGGGCGCCGGTTCGGTGGCGGAGACGTTGACGACCACCACCCCGTCGAGCGCGTGCCGGCGGCGGAACTCGGACACGTCGTGGGCCACGGCGGCGACCTGTTCGGCCGCGCTGCCGCCGGCCGGCGCGGGACGCAAAGCCGCCTCCACCTCGGCCAGCTCACCGGCGAGGGCGTCGACCAGCCGGCCGGGCACCACCCCGGCGGCGGCGAGCGCCTCGGCGCGTTTGGGCAGCGGGGTGTCCACCACGTCGTGTCCGCCGAACACCAGATCGGCGAAGGACGGAAGGGCGGGCCCGCGCAGCTCGGGCAGCTCGGTGACACAACCGGTCGGGCCGGTGAGCCCGGCCCGCAGGGCGAGCGCCCCGACGATGCTGGTGGTCGCGACCGAGCCGCGCGCTCCCACCAGCCAGACACCCGTACGCATGGTTCCTGCCTCCCCGTCGTCGGGCCGGTCCGCCGGTGCGGCCGGGGAATCCCGGTCCGGCCGCACCGGACGGCCTGCTGGTTCGTGCCGGCCGAGTCTCCGGCGGCACGCTCCCCGGGGCCGGCCTCGTCCCCGCCGCGGGGCGCAACCGCGGCGGGCCCTCGCCGGCCGGCGCCGGAAAGCCCTTCGGGCGGCGCGGTGCGCCGCGTGGACAGCGGTGTCGGGCGGCGCGTGGGGCGCGCCGCGGGGTGGATCGGTCAGGCGGCCAGCTCGGCCAGCGCGGGCTCCACCTCCGTCCAGGCGGCCCGCTCGGCGGAGCGGGTCACGGCGTCGAGCACGAGCTGGACCTGCAACGCGTCGGCGAACGACGGCGTCGGGTCGACGCCGGTGGCGACCGCCTCGACGAAGTCGCGCATCTGGTGGGTGAAGGAGTGCTCGTAGCCGATGATGTGGCCGGGCGGCCACCACGCCGACAGGTACGGGTGCTCCGGCTCGGTCACCAGGATCCGGCTGAAGCCCTGCTCGGCCGACGGTCGGGTGGCGTCGAGGAACTCCAGTTCGTTGAGGCGTTCCAGGTCGAACACCACGCTGCCCTTCGAGCCGTTGATCTCGACACGCAGGGCGTTCTTGCGGCCGGTGGCGAACCGCGTCGCCTCGTAGGTGGCGAGCGCGCCACCGTCGAGGCGGGCCACGAAGACCGCCGCGTCGTCCACGGTGACCGGTCCGGTCGCCCGGCCGTTGCCGTCGGCCTGCGCGGCCAGGCCGCTCGACCCGGCCGGCAGCGGCCGTTCCTTGACGAACGTCTCGGTGACCGCGCTGACCCCGGTGATGAGCTGCCCGGTCACGTACTGGGTCAGGTCGATGATGTGCGCGCCGATGTCGCCGAGCGCGCCGGAGCCCGCCCTGTCCTTCTGCAACCGCCAGACCAGCGGGAACTGCGGGTCCACGATCCAGTCCTGGAGGTAGACCGCCCGGACGTGCCGGATCTCGCCGAGCCGCCCGTCGGCGACGAGCCGCCGCATCAGGGTGACCGCGGGCACCCGCCGGTAGTTGAAGCCGCACATGGCGCGTACCCCGGCGGTCCGGGCCCGGGCGGCGGCGGCCGTCATCTGCCGGGCCTCCTCGACGGTGTTGGCCAGCGGCTTCTCGCACAGCACGTGCTTGCCCGCGGCCAGCGCGGCGAGGGCGATCTCGCAGTGGCTGTCCCCCGGTGTGCAGATGTCGACCACGTCGATCTCGTCGGATTCGACGAGCCGCCGCCAGTCCGTGGTGTGCCCGTCCCAGCCGAGCCGTGCGGCGGCCTCGGCCACCTTCGGCTCGTCGCGACCGCAGACGAGCGCCATCCGCACCTGCGCCGGCAGGTCGTACACGCGGTTCACGGTGCGCCACGCCTGGGAGTGCGCGGCGCCCATGAACGCGTAGCCGACCATCCCGACCCGCAGGACGTTGTCGTGAGTGGACAAGGTGGGTCTCCCCCCGTGTGTCAGAACCCGAGCTTCAGGTAGTTGCTCGCGTTCTCCTTGGTGATCGTCTCGGAGGCGAGGACGATCTCCTTCGGTACCTGGAGTTCGACCAGGTCGGACATGCCCTTGCCCTGGCCGATGAGGCGGGCCAGGGAGATGGCCGAGGAGGCCATCGACGGGCTGTAGGTGACGGTGGCCTTGAGCACCGTGTTGTCGGCCGCGATGTCCTCCATGGCCTTCTTCGAGCCGGCGCCGCCGACCATGAAGAACTCCTTGCGGTTGGCCTGGTTGACCGCGGCGAGGACGCCGATGCCCTGGTCGTCGTCGTGGTTCCAGAGCGCGTCGATCTTCGGCAGGGCCTGGAAGAGCCCGGTGGCGGCCTGCTGGCCCGAGTCGGCGGTGAACTCGGCCGGGCGGCGGTTGGCCACCTTGAGGCCGAGCGAGGCCAGCGTGTCGGCGAAGCCCTTGGAGCGTTCCTGGGTCAGCTCCAGCGAGTCGATGCCGGGGATCTCGCCGATGACCGGGTTGCTGACGCCCTTGGCCTTGAGCTGCTCGGCGATGTAGGTGGCGGCGGCCACCCCCATGCCGTAGTTGTCGCCCTTGATCTGGAGCCGGTAGGCCCGCGCGTCGGGGAACGCCCGGTCCAGGTTGACCACCGGGATGCCCGCCTTCATGGCCTCCAGGCCGAACGCGTTGAGCTCCTTGCCGTCGTGCGGCAGCAGCACGATCACGTCGGGCTTCTGGGAGATCAGGGTGGACAGCGCCGCACGCTGGGCCGCCGCGTCCGCGCCGGCCTCCACGCTCTTCAGCTCCACGTCCGAGTACGCCCCGGCCTGCGCCTTGGCGTTGTTGGTGATGGCGGCGATCCAGCCGTGGTCGGCGGCCGGGGCGGAGAAGCCGATTGTCACCTTCTTGCCCGGCTCGCTGTTGGCGCCGGTGGCCGCGGCCTTGGTCTGGGCCTGGGTGGGGGTCTGCTCGTTGCTGGTGCAGCCGGCGAGCAGCACGCCGGCGGAGAGCGCGGCCCCGCCGAAGAGCAGCCGGCGGCGTGACAGGTCACTTGTCATGACGGCCTCCTGAATGAGGTGGTGGGGTGTTTTCGGGTGCGGTGGGCCGGACCACCGTCGGTGCGACGGCGGTCTGGCGGACGCGGTGGGATCAGGTGGTGGTGGCGCGGTTGCGGGCGAGGAACTGGGAGAGGCTGCGGAACTGCACCTGCTGGACCAGGACGGCCGCGACGATGATGCCGCCCTTGACCATGTTCTGGGCCTCGGTGGAGAGGCCGTTGATGGCGAAGAGGTTCGTGATCGTCGAGAAGATGATCACGCCGAGCAGGGAGCCGATGATGGTGCCCCGCCCGCCGCTGAGCAGCGTGCCGCCGATGATCGCGGCGGCGATCGCGTCCAGCTCGTAGAGGTTGGCCATCGCCGCTTGGGCGGAGGTGGCCTGCGCGGTCAGCATGATCGCGGCGATGCCGCAGCAGAGGCCGGAGAGCGCGTAGAGCAGCACGGTGTGCCGGCGGACGTTGATGCCGGCGAGCCGGGCCGCCTCGGGGTTGCCGCCGACGGCCACCGTGCGGCGGCCGAAGGTGGTCCGGTTGAGCAGCACCCAGCCGGCCAGCACCACCGCGGCGAGGATGTAGACCAGCAGCGGGATGCCGAGCAGCTTCACGGTGGCGATGCCGTTGATGAAGCTGTCGTTGGAGACCTGGGTCTGCTTGTCGGAGATCTCGGCGGCCAGGCCGCGGGCGGCGACCATCATGGCCAGCGTGGCGATGAACGGCACCAGCCGCCCGTACGAGATGAGCAGCCCGTTCACCACGCCGACGGCCAGCCCCACGGTGAGCGCGCTGAAGATCATGCCGCCGGCGCCGTAGCTCTGGGTGGCGACAGTGGTGCACCAGACCCCGGCGAGCGCGACGATCGCGCCGACCGAGAGGTCGATGCCGCCGCCGATGATCACGAAGGTCATCCCGACCGTGACCACGCCGACCACCGAGGCGAGCTTGAGGATGGTGAGCGTGTTGCCCCACACCCAGCTGGCGTCGCCGTAGAGGTCGGGCCGGGTCAGGATGCCGATGACCACGAGCACCACCAGGGTGGCCAGCAGGCCGAGGTTGCGCTTGGCGCCCTCCCCGCCGTCGCCGCGCCACCAGGAGAGCCGGGCCGACGCGTCGGCCTTCGCGGTCTCGGCGGGGTCGACCGGCGGCGACTGGGCCGGCAGGTCGGCCGCCCGCTCCGGCGCCGCGGTGGGTGTCGTCTCGCTCATGCTGGCGCGCCTTCCATGAGGGACCCCGCCATGACGAGGTCGAGCACGGTGTTCTCGTCGAGTTCGCCGGCCGGGGCCTCGCGGACCACCCGGCCCTCCCGCATCACCAGCACCCGGTCGGCCAGGCCGAGCACCTCGGGCACCTCGCTGGAGACCAGCAGCACCCCGACGCCCCGCGCGGCGAGTTCCCGGATCACCTGGTACAGCTCGGCCCGGGCGCCCACGTCCACGCCCCGGGTCGGTTCGTCGAGCAGCAGCAGCCGGGTGTTCCCGAGCAGCCACCGGCCGACCACCACCTTCTGCTGGTTGCCGCCGGAGAGGGTGCGCACCGCACGGCGGACGTCCCGGGGACGCAGGTCCAGCGAGGCGGCGATCCGGTCCGCCGCGGCCCGTTCCCGCCCGGCGTCGGTGAAGCCGAGGCGGGCGTACCGGCCGAAGGTGGCAAGCGTGACGTTGCGGTAGATGGGTTCACCGAGCAGCAGCGCCTGGCTCTTGCGCTCCTCGGGGGCCATCCCCATGCCGGCCCGCACCGCCGCGCCGACGCTGCCCGGCCGCAGCGTCCGCCCACCCATCCGGACCGTGCCGGCCTGCGCCCGGCGGGCGCCGTAGATCGTCTCCAGCAGCTCCGAGCGGCCGGAGCCGACCAGGCCGGCGATGCCGACGATCTCCCCGGCGCGCACGCCGAGCGAGACGTCGGCGAACTCGCCGTGCCGGGTCAGCCCCTCCACCCGCAGCAGTTCCTGGCCGCTCGGGTCGTCGTCGGGGCGGTCCGGGAAGACGTACTCGATGGTCCGGCCGGTCATCCGGGCGACCAGGTCGCGGGTGGGCGTGTCGCGGGCCGGCAGGTTGGCCGCGGTGGTCCGGCCGTCCTTGAGTACGGTCACCCGGTCGCCGATCTCGCGGATCTCCTCCATCCGGTGGGAGATGTAGATGACCGCGATGCCCTGCGCGGTGAGTTCCCGGATGATCCGGAACAGGTTGCCCACCTCGTCGTGGGCGAGCACCGCGCTCGGTTCGTCCATGATGATGAGCCGGGCCTCGTGGGAGAGCGCCCGCGCCATGCTGACGATCTGCTTGCCGGCCGCCGGAAGGTGCCGGACCAGCCGCCCGGGCGGGATCTCCGGGTGGCCGAGCCGGGCCAGGATCTGCCGGGTCCTGCGGGCCATGTGCCCGCGCCGGACGAAGCCGAGACGGCGCGGCTCGTGGCCCAGGAAGGCGTTCTCCGCCACCGACAGGTCCTCGACCAGGTCGAGTTCCTGGTAGATGGTGGCGATCCCGGCCCGCATGGCCGCCTGCGGGTTGGCGAAGGCGGCGGGTTCGCCGCGCCACACCACCTCGCCGGAGTCCGGCCGGTGCACCCCGGCGAGCACCTTGATGAGGGTCGACTTGCCGGCGCCGTTCTGCCCGAGCAGGCAGTGCACCTCGCCGGCGCGCACCTCCAGCTGGACCCCGTCCAGCGCGCGTACGCCGGGGAAGGTCTTGACCACGTCGGTGAGGCGCAGCACCACCTCGCCCGCGACGGTGTCGGCGGGCGCCTCGACCAGCGGTTCGTTCGTCACCTCGACCTCCTCGCTGTCACTCATGCGGCTTCGCCGAAGGCGAGGTCGCTGGCCAGCACGGCGGCGCCGGCGACGCCGGCGCGCGGACCCAGCTCGGACAGGACGACCGGTAGGTTGCCGGTGGCCAGCGGCAGCGAGCGGCGGTAGACCACGCTGCGGATCTCGGCGAGCAGGATGTGGCCGAGCTGGGCCAGCCCGCCGCCGATCACGATCATCGACGGGTTGGTGAAGCTGACCAGGCCGGCCAGCACGCTGCCGACCCGCCGGCCGCCGTCGCGGATGAGCTGGATGCAGGTGACGTCCCCCTCGACCGCCCCCTGCGCCACGTCCAGCGCGGTCACCGCGCCCCGGGCGGCGAGCCGCTCGGCGAGCGCGGGCGACACCTCGGCGCGGGCCGCCGCGGTGGCCGCCCGGGCCAGCGCGGCCCCGCTGAACACCGCCTCCAGGCAGCCGAGGTTGCCGCAGGAGCACATCGGACCGTTCGGGTCGACCTGGATGTGGCCGATGTCGCCGGCGCACCCGTCGGTGCCCCGGTAGACCTCCCCGTTGAGGTAGATGCCGCAGCCGATGCCGGTGCCGATCTTGATGAACAGGAAGTCGTCCACCGAGTGGGCGACGCCGCCGTGCCGCTCGCCGATCGCCATGATGTTGACGTCGTTGTCGACCACCGCCGGGCAGCCGTGCTCCCGGGTGAGCAGCTCACGGACGGGGAAGCGGTCCCAGCCCGGCATGATCGGCGGGGAGACCGGCACGCCGTCCCGGAAGCTCACCGGGCCGGGGACGCCGATGCCGATGGCGTCGAGCCGCTCGTACGCGCCGTCCACCCTGGCCTTGTGCAGCAGCTCGTTGACCCGCTGGAGGGTCACCTTCGGGCCGGACCGGATGTCGGCGGGCTCGGTGTAGGCGGCCACCGGCTCCAGCCGGCCGTTCACCACCTCGACGTCGATCGAGCTGGCGCCCAGGTCGACGGCGGCGAAGCGCAGGTGCGGGCTCAGCTCGACAAGGGTGGAGCGGCGCCCGCCCCGGGAGGCGGCCAGACCGGCCTCGGCCACGTAACCGAGGTTGACCAGGCGTTCCAGCTCGGCGAGGAGGCGCGGGCGGGGCATCTGGAGCCGGTCGCCCAGCTCGGCCCGGGAGACCGCCCCCTCGTCCCGGAGCGTTCGCAGGAGCTGTACGTGCAGGGGGTCGACCGTCCGCACCGGGACTCACCTCCGCATCGGAGTCGTTCACATCGACGCAACGGCGACGTGTCGTGTCCGACACAGTAGGAGCCTTCCGGGGCACGTGTCCATAGCTTCGGCACATCCGGGCCAAACTTTTGTCCATCTGAGCAAAAGCGGGTACTGGATCATGGAAACTCCGCCGAGGTGAGCGGCCCGGAACACGCCGCCGCCCCCGGCGCGGGCGGCGCGCGGGGGCGGCGGGGGTGGAACGGTCGGTCAGCGGCGGGTGGCCGCGTTGCGCTTCTTCTTCAGCTTCCGGTCGTCGCGCAGCTCGACGTACGGCTCCTCGTCGGCCGGGTGCCCGGCCGCGATGGCGCGGCTGCGCTCCAGTTCGGCGTCGAACTCGGCGCCCAGCAGGATGGCGATGTTGCTGAGCCAGAGCCAGACCAGGAAGACGATCACACCGGCCAGCGCGCCGTAGGTCTTGTTGTACGAGGCGAAGTTGCCCACGTAGAGGGCGAACAGGCCGGAGATGACCAGCCAGATCACCACGGCCAGGATCCCGCCGGGGCTCACCCAGCGGAAGCCGCCGTGCCGGGCGTTCGGCGAGGCCCAGTAGAGGATCGCGAACATCAGGCTGACCAGCACCAGCAGCACCGGCCACTTGGCGATGTTCCACACCGTGACGGCGGTCGAGCCCAGCCCGATGGCGTTGCCCGCCTGCTCGGCGAGACCACCGGTGAAGACCACGATCACCGCGCTGATCAGCAGCATCACGCCGATCACCGCGGTCACGCCGAGCCGGATCGGCAGGGTCTTCCAGATCGGCCGGCCCTCCGGCACGTCGTAGATGCTGTTCGAGGCGCGCATGAAGGCGCCGATGTATCCGGACGCGGACCAGAACGCGGCCAGCAGACCGATGATCGCCGCGAGGCTGGCCAGGCCACCGGAGGCGCCGGCCTGGTCGATGGCGCTCTCGATGATCTTCTGGACGCTCTCCTCCGGCACCGCCTGGTCGACGGTGTCCTTGACTCCTTGGGTGGCGCGGTCACCCAGCAGGCCGAGCACGGAGATCAGCACCAGCATCCCCGGGAAGATCGACAGCACCCCGTAGTAGGTGAGCGCGGCCGCCCAGTCGGTCAGGCTGTCGTCCTGGAACTCGCGGACCGTGCGCTTGAGCGTCGCCACCCAACCCGTGCCCGGCAGGTCGGTGGGGCTGTCCGGCCCCTCGTCCGGGCCGACCGGCCCGGTCCGGTCGCGCCCGTGCCGGGCGGAAGACTCGTCGGTGGCCATCGCCCCTCCCTCGTCGTCGGTGTCGTCCCACGACATGCCCCGGCGGGAGGGCCGGTTAACCACCTACTTGTACAACAGCCTGCCCATCCGCCGGGAGGCGACCGCGAGCATCCCGACCGTCAACGCCACCAGGTAGGCCACGTCGAGCAGCCAGGACCAGCCGGACGCGCCCACGGAGATGCCCCGGATCAGGTGCACCGACCGGTAGAGCGGGGTCACCTCGACCACCCAGCGCAGCACCGCCGGGTAGGCCTCGGCCGGGACGAACGTGCCGGAGAAGAGGAAGAGGGTGAACTGGGCCGACCCCATGAGGTCGAAATCCTGCCAGCTGCGCATCAGCGTGGAGACGGTCATGCCGAGCGCGCCGAACGCGAAGCCGACCAGCACCGCCGCCGGGAACGCGGCGAGAGCCCGGCCCGCGCTGGTCAGGCCCATCGTCACCATGAGGACCAGGAACGCGGCCGAGTAGAGGGCGCCCCGGATCATCGCCCAGCCCAGCTCGCCGAGGGCGATCTCGAACGGCTGCACCGGGGTCGCGATGACCCCGTCGTACAGCTTCATGTACTTCATCTTCCCGAAGAAGTTGAAGGTGGTCTCGGCCAGCGCCCCGCTCATGGCCGACGACGCGAGCATGGCCGGGGCCACGAACGCCGCGTAGGAGACCACCTGACCGCCGGGCAGGGGCAGGTCGCCGACCAGCGCGCCCACCCCGACGCCGATCGAGAACAGGTAGAGCACCGGCTCCAGGAAGCCGGAGAGCAGCACCAGCCAGTAGGCGCTGCGCAGCGCCGTGAAGTTGCGCTCGGCCACCGAGGCCGAGCGGCGCGGCGCGCCCTCGAAGCTGACCAGCCGGGGCAGGACGAGATTGACCACGACACCCTCCCCTAGACGACGAGCTGACGGTGGAACACGCGGCGGGCCAGCCACCAGCCGGCGCCGGCCCAGACGGCGAGGTAGAGCAGGTGACCGGTGACCGACCACTCCGGAGCGACGCCCAGCGTGGCGGCCCGGCACAGGTCCACCCCGTGCCAGAGCGGGGTCGCGTAGGCGAACTGGCGCAGCCCGTCGGGCAGCGACCCGACCGGGAAGAACACCCCCGCGAAGAGGGTCATGGGGATCACCGCGAACCGGAACAGCAGGGCCAGGTAGCTGTCGCCCGGCACCGCCGCGGCGTACGCGAAGACCGGCGCGGCCACCGCCAGGCCCAGCAGCACGCTCACCGGCAGGACGGCCAGCGCCCAGGGCGAGCGCAACGCCCCGAACAGCGCCGTCACCAGCAGGAACGCCGCCGTGCTGGTGAGCACCCGGAACAGCACGAAGGCGAGGTGGCCGCCGAGGATGTCGCCGGTCCGCAGCGGCGCCGCGACCTGCGCGTGGTAGGTGCGGATCCACCGGAAGTTGCTGAGCACCGGCCAGGTCGACTCGGCGGTGGCCACCTGGAAGGCGGTGGAGGCGATGAGCCCGGGCACCAGCCAGTCCAGGTAGGTCACCCCGTCCACGCCCTGGTCCACGTACGCGCCGACCCCGACGCCGAAGCCGAGCACGGTGAGCACCGGCAGCAGGAAGGACGAGAAGACACCCGCCCGCCACGTCCGGCGGTAGCCGACCAGGTAATGGGAGAGCACCGCCAGCGCCGGCACGCGGGGCAGCCCCGGACCGGCCCGTTCCGCCACGGTCACCTGGACCACCCCCGTCCTCCGCGCATGTCGCCCTTCCTACCGCCCGGGTACGACAGCCCGCCGGTCACCCTACGGCGGGCGACGCACGGTGTCGCCGGGGTTTCCGTGCTCGTGGGCCGGGTCGGGCCGCTACGGCCGGCGGGCGACCCGCGTGAGGAACGCGCGCCACGCGTGCGGGGCGAACGCCAGCACCGGACCGGTTGGGTCCTTGGAATCGCGTACGGCGACCACGCCGGGAAGGTTCCCGGCCACCTCCACGCAGTTGCCGCCCTGGCCACTGCTTCGGGTGCTCTTGCGCCACCGGGCGCCGGTCAGGTCCATGTCTCCGCCACTTCCGCGATCAGGTCGAGGGATTGCTGGTGCGATAGTGCCTCGCCCCGGATCGACTCCCACACCTCGACCATCTGCTGCACGAAGTCGGTTCGGTCAACCACCTGTCCATGGCGTTGCCCCTCCAGGTAGACGACGTCCTCCCCGGCGGGCAAGGTGGCGATCACGAAGGGTCCAGCGAGCCCAGGGTACGCGCCGGCCGACATGGGCACGACGTGGATACGGACCCGGGCCAGCCCACAGCCCAGCTTCACCAGGTGCTGCAACTGCTCGCGCATCACCTCCGGCCCGCCGATGCGGCGGCGCAGCACATACTCGTCCACGACCACGCTGAGCAACGGCGGCCGGTCGCGCGTGAGTACCGCCTGCCGGTCCAACCGGGTCGTCACCTGCCGCTCGATCTCGTCCGCCGCGAACAGGCCGCCGCCGGCATGGATCGCCCGTGCGTAGCCCTCGGTCTGCAACAGGCCGGGCACACACAGCGGCTCGAACGTGCGCAGCGCACGAGCCTCCTGCTCGATGCCCGCCCAGTCGCGGAACCACGGCACCACGGTCTCCCGGCTGATCCGCCGCTGGATCCGCTCGAACCGCCCGTCCGTGCCGAACACCGTGTCGCAGCGGCGGGCGAAGTCGAGGCCCGGCCGGCGCTCGCACGTCTCCACCTTGGCCACCAGCGCGCCCGAGTAGCTCAGGGCCTCGGCAAGCGCGCTCTGGGACAGCCCACTTGTGGCCCGGGCGAGCCGTAGCTCCTCGGCGAAGTGGTCCAGCATGGACGAACGGTCCACGGACAGCCTCCGTACATCCTCGTACCGCTCCGGGCCGGCCGCCGTACGCCCTGGTCGTCGGCGCGCGGGATCTCCCACCGTAGTCGCCCGGTCACCAGACTGTCACGCAGCGGAACCGCTCACGGGCACCGGACGGCGGGCGGAACCAGGCCGGGGGCGCCCGCGCACGACGAGGTGGGCGGGCACCCCCTTCCCACGACGGAGGCTCCACTCATGCGACTCAGGTTCCCGCACCCCAGGGCGCGCGGCGGCGAGGAGGGCGTGCGCTGATGCCCCGCTACCGCCCGCACGTGGCGGCCCGACCGTCCTGGCGCTGCCGCGCCTGCGGGGCGCCGTGGCCGTGCTCACCGGCGCGGCTGGCGCTGCTCGGCGAGTATCGCGAGGACCGGATCGCGCTACTCGTCCACCTCGGCACGCTGCTGTGCGAGGCCACGGCGGACCTCGCCGACACGCACGGGCGGAACACGCCACAGCGCCTGACCGACCGCTTCGTCACCTGGGCCCGCGCACGCTGACGCCCTTCCACGACGCCGACCTCACCCCACTGGCGTTGATCAAGAAGTTTGCGTCGGGATTCGCGTGGAGTACGGCGCAAACCTCTTGATCGACCCGGGTGCCTCCAAGATCCGCGTCGCCCGGCGGACACGGCTCGGACGCGGGTCCGTGTCGGCCGGTGGCGGGACCGCGGCCGGGTCAGCCGGCCGGGGCGGGGTGGACGGGGAGCAGGTTGCGCTCCGCGAAGACCTTCCTGGCGACGAGTGTGGCGTTGACCGCCCGCGGCACCCGCAGTAGACCACCGCCTGGAGCAGCGCTTCGACGATCTCCGACGGCGTCAGGCCGGCGTTGAGGGCGCCGTTGACGTGCTCAGTCGATCAAGGTGCGGCCGGTGAGGTGGAGGAAGACATCCTCCAGGCTGCTGCGCCGGACCAGGACGCCGGCCGGGACGAGGCCGCGCGCGGTCACCTCGGCCACCGCGGCGTCGCCGTCGGCCACGTAGAGCAGGACCCGGTCCGGCAGCACCTCGACCCGCTCCCCCAGCCCGCCCAGCTTGCCGGCGAACGGCTCCTGGGACTCGGCGGCGAAGCGCAGCTCGACCACCTCGCGGGTGGAGTGCCGCTCGATCAGCGCCCGGGGCGAGCCCTCGGCGACGATCCGGCCGCCGTCCATCACCACGAGCCGGTCGCAGAGCTGCTCCGCCTCGTCCATGTAGTGCGTGGTGAGGACCAGCGTGACGCCCTGCTGCTTGAGCCGGAACAGCCGCTCCCACACCAGGTGCCGCGCCTGCGGGTCGAGGCCGGTGGTGGGCTCGTCGAGCAGCACGATCTCGGGGTTGTTGACCAGCGCGCGGGCGATGGTCAACCGCCGCTTCATCCCGCCGGAGAGCGGCTCCACCTTGCTCTCGGCCCGCTCGGTGAGCTGGACGAAGTCGAGCAGCTCGGCGGCCCGCTCGCGGGCCACCCGGCGCGGGATGCCGAAGTAGCGCGCGTAGGTGGTGAGGTTCTCCCGGACGGTCAGCTCCGGGTCAAGGCTGTCGAGCTGCGGGCACACGCCCAGCCGGGCCCGGATCGCCGGGCCGTCGCGGACCGGGTCCATGCCCAGGATGCGCAGCTCCCCGCCCGAGGGCGGCGAGATGCAGCCGATCATGCGCATGGTGGAGGACTTGCCGGCGCCGTTGGGGCCGAGGAACCCGAACGCCTCGCCGGGGCGCACCTCGACGTCGATGCCGTCGACGGCGGTGAAGTCGCCGAACCGCTTCACCAGCCCCCGTGCCTGGATGAGTGGTTGCGTGCTGGTCACGGGCCGACCCTAACCGCCCGGTCCGACAGACTCGACCGGTTAACGCGGAGGCGCAGTCAGGCAGGCACGCAGAGTGACACCGGCTACGGAAGGTGATCAATTGAGGAGCGCCCGCCGGTGGCCGAGGAACCGGACCTAACTCACCATAGTGGACGGATGCCGGCCGGGCGCGAGCGAATGCCGGAAAATTGTTACCGCTTTTCGCGCAACAATTGTGAGGACAGCTCGGAATCAGCGTGCGGTGAGTGATTGACCGTTCATTCCGGTCACTCAATGCAATCATGCCGGGCAATGTTCCCATGATGTAGACGATTCGCGTATCGTGCCCCATCGTGCCGCCCGTTCGCCCCTCCGACGCGACTCCCCCGCCGCCCCGCTCCGCCGCGGCGCGAACCACGGCGTCCGATCTGGACACCGCTGCGGTGCCGCTCGCGCCCGACGAGGGCGCCACCGCCGACCCGGTGTGGGCCGACGACGGACCGGTGGGAGCGCACCACGACACGCGGGAACTGGCGGCCCGTTTCGAGGACGAGAAACCGGGCCGGGTGCTGTCCGGACCGGTCGGGCTGCTGTTCACCGGCGGCACGGTCACGGTCGCCCTGCTCGCCCTTTGGCAGGTGTTCTTCCCGCTTCCGCAGGGCAGCAAGTACTACCTCATCTTTTTCCTCGCCGGCGTGCTGCCGATGGTTTTCCTGGCGTACCCCTCAGGGGTGCGGCTGCGCCGGCGGCCCGCGGACGACGGGCCGGCGGAGCGGGATGGCCCCAGCCCGGTCGACTGGCTGCTCGCCCTCACCGCGCTGCTGGCCTGCCTCTACCCCGTGCTGCCGGTGACCGTCGGCACGGGCGGCGGCGGCTACGACGCGTTCCTCGACCGGCAGGGCCTGCTGGAGCCGCTGGACGTGGCGCTGGGCACCGTGCTGCTGCTCCTGCTGCTGGAGGCGTGCCGGCGCACCACGGGTTGGATCCTCCCCGCCGTCTGCCTGCTGTTCCTGGCCTACGGCTACTACGGCGGGCTGCTGCCGCAGTCCTGGCCGGTGGCCCACGCCGGGCTCGACTTCGCGCAACTGGTCGACGCCTTCTACAACTCCGACAGCGGCTTCTACGGCACCCCGCTGGACGTGGCCGCCTCGTACATCGTGCTGTTCACCATCTACGGCGCGGTGCTGGACCTCTCCGGCGCGGGCCGGTTCTTCGTCGAACTCTCCGCCGCCGCCTTCCGCCGCTCCCGCACCGCCGCCGGGCGGACGGCCGTCGCCTCCGGCTTCCTGCTCGGCACGGTCTCCGGCTCGGGCGCGGCCACCACGGTCAGCATCGGGGCGGTGACCTGGCCGATCCTGCGCCGCGCCGGCTACCCGGCCGAGCGGGCCGGCGGCATGCTGGCCGCCGCGGGCGTCGGCGCGATCCTCTCCCCGCCGACGCTGGGCGCCGCGGCCTTCATCATCGCCGAGTACCTGGGTGTGTCGTACCTCCAGGTGCTCGGCTGGGCGACAGTGCCGACGGTCCTCTACTACCTGGGCATCCTGCTCTCCGTCGAGATCGACGCCCGGCGGTCCGGGGTCCGCCCGGTGGTCATCGACACCGGCTCGGCCGGGCGCCTGCTGCTCCGCTTCGGCTACCACTTCCTGTCGCTCATCGTGATCATCGTGGTGCTGGCCATGGGTCTCTCGGCCACCCGGGCCGTGGTCATCGCCACCGTGCTGGCCGCCGCGCTGTCCTTCCTGGACCGCCGGCACCGGCTCACCCCCGCCCGGCTCGTCGAGGCGCTCAGCGGTGGCGTACGCGGGGTCCTCGCGGTGAGCGCGGTCTGCGCCGCGGCCGGCATCATCACGGCCACCACCACCAAGACCGGCCTCGGCCCGCAGGCCGCCGCGCTGCTGGTCGGCGGGGCGCAGGCGGTCAGCTCCGAGCCGGCCGTGGTGCTCGCCCTCACCGCGCTGCTCGCGGCCGTCGCGCTCAGCCTGCTCGGGCTGGCCGTGCCGGTGACCGCGTCCTTCGTGATCGGCTGGGTGATCATCGGCCCGGCGCTGCTGCACCTCGGCGTCGCCGCCCCCGCCGCGGCCATGTTCGTCTTCTACTTCGCGGTGCTGTCCGAGGTCTCCCCGCCGACCGCCCTCGCCGCGGTGGCCGCCGCCGCGGTCACCGGCGGCCGGCTGGTGCCGACCATGTGGCAGACCCTCCGGTACGCGCTGCCCGCGTACCTCATCCCGATCGCCTTCGTGATCACGCCGACCGGCCTCGGCCTGCTCGGCATCGGCGGGGCGGGCCGCATCGCGGTGGCCGGCGTGGTCTCCGCGCTCGGTGTCACGGTGCTGGCAGTGGCGGCCGGCGGCTGGCTGCCCGGCGTCGGGCCCGCCGGCACGCCGGAGCGGATCCTCGGCGCGGTCGCCGGGCTGGTGCTGCTCTGGCTCGAACCCCTGCCCGTCGCGGTCGGCGCGGTGCTCGCCGCGCTGGCCGTCGCGGGCGTGCTCGTCCGACGTGGATCCGCCGGCCGCGCCGGCGGCCCGTCGGTAGCTGAATTGGTGGACCACCGGGAGGAGAGAGAGTGAGACGGATCGACGTGCGGATCGCCGCGGGCGTCGGGGCGCTGGCCCTGGTCGCGGCCGGCGCCGCCGGATGCGGGGGCCGTCAGGACGGCGCGGCGAAGGACGACGCCGCCCGTGAGGTCACCTGCAAGGTCACCAAGGACACCCGGGTCGGCATCGCCACCGGCAACGCCACAGGGGTCTACTACGTGGTCGGCAACGCGCTGGCCGGCCAGCTCTCCGCGACCACCGGGGGCAAGCTCACCGGCACGGCCGCCGAGACCGGCGCCTCGGTGCAGAACGTCGAGCAACTCGTGGCCGGCCAGTACGACGTGGCGTTCTCCCTCTTCGACACGGCCGTCAACGCCGTGCAGGGCAAGGGCAGCTTCAGCTCGCCGCAGCCGGTCAAGGCGCTGGCCCGCATCTACGACAACTACACCCAGGTGGTCGTCCGGGCCGACTCGGGGATCACCTCGGTCGCCGGGATGAAGGGCAGGAAGATCTCCACGGGGTCGCCCAAGTCCGGCACCGAGGTCATCGCCAACCGGCTGCTCACCGCCGCCGGGCTGGACCCGGCCAAGGACATCCAGGCGCAGCGGCTCGACCTGACCAAGACCGTCGACGGCATGAAGGACGGCAGCATCGACGGCTTCTTCTGGTCCGGCGGCGTGCCCACCGGCGGGGTGACCGACCTGTTCACCACGACCGGCGACAAGGTGAGGTTCCTCGACATCACCCCGCTGCTGCCGAAGATGGCCGAGCTGAACCCGGCGTACCAGGCCGGCACCATCGGAAAGGACATCTACCGGACGCCCGCCGACGTGCCCACCATCGTGGTGCCGAACGTGCTGCTGGTCCGGGACAACCTCGACGCCGACGTGGCCTGCGTGATCACGAAGACGGTCTTCGAGAAGAAGGACACGCTCGCCCAGGCCAACCCGGCCGCCAAGGGCATCGACCTGGCCAACGCCCGCAAGACCGACCCCGTCGGGCTGCACCGCGGGGCGGACCGGGCGCTCAAGGACCTCGGCGCGAGCTGACCCGACGAGCCGGGCCCGGAACGAGCG
This sequence comes from Micromonospora chersina, assembly GCF_900091475.1. NCBI lineage: Bacteria > Bacillati > Actinomycetota > Actinomycetes > Micromonosporales > Micromonosporaceae > Micromonospora > Micromonospora chersina. The sequence continues at coordinate 5,770,891 of NZ_FMIB01000002.1, read as the reverse complement.
TCCGGGCCCGGCCCCGACATCGACCGGGAGACCCCCGTGCCGCTGCCCCACCCCGCCCGCGTACGCCGGCACCACCGGCCCGCGGACCGCACCGGGCATCTCCGCTCGGTGCGGGTGCAACTGCTCGCACCCATCCTGGTGGCCACGGTCGGCCTGGTGGTGCTCGGCGCCGCCCAGACCGACGCGGCGCTCGACGCCTCCGCCGACGCCGACCGGGCCCGCGTGCTCGCCGGCACCGCCACCGCCACCGTGCGGCTGGTGCACGAGCTGGAACGGGAACTCGGCGAGACGGCGGCGCTGCGCCAGCGCGGCGGCACCGCCGGCCGGCCGCTCGTCGACGCGCAGCGGCGCCGGGTGGACGGGGCCGTCGCCCGCTACCGCACCGCCAGCGGCGACGCCCGGCGGGCCGCCCCGGACCTGAACCCGGTGCTCAACGACGCCGACGGCCGGCTGGGCCAGCTCGCGCCCACCCGGGACCTGGCGCTCGGCGGGGACAGCGGCGACCCGGCGTACGCGACGCTCGTCGAGTCGCTCCTCGCCGTCGCCGACGCGCTGCCCGCCCAACTGCGCGACGCCGACCTGGCCAACGAGGCACGGGAGGTGGCCGCGGTGGCCGCCCAGGAGCACCTGTCGGCGCTGGAACGCGACCTGCTGCGCGGGGTGTTCGTCCGCGGCGCGCTGGTCCGGGGCGAGCTGGCCCGGCTGGGCCGGCTCCGGGGCGCCCGCGAGCAGCGCCAGGCCGAGTTCCTCCGGATCGCCGCCGGCCCGGCCAGCTCCGCCTGGTACCGGCTGGTCGACGGCGCCGACGTGGAGGCGTCGCGGCGGATGCGCGACGCCGTGCTGGACACCGACGGAGCCCCGGAGTCGCTGAAGACCGACGGCGACGCCTGGTACGTGGCCCAGAGCGGCGCCATCCGCCGCTACAACCTGCTCGGCCGGGAACTCTCCGACGGCCTGGACCGGGACGCCGCCGCGCTGGCCCGGATCGCCCGGCAGCGGGCCCTGCTCACGGCCGGCGCGACAAGCACCGTGGCGCTCGGCTCCCTGCTCACCGCCGTGCTGCTGGCGGTCCGCACCAGCCGGCGGCTGCGCCGGCTGCGGGTCGCGGCGCTCACCATGGCGAACCGGGAGCTGCCGGAGCGGATCACCGCGATCGCCGCGGGCGAGGGCGCGCCGGTCGAGGGCACGGCCACCCGGCTGACCGACGGGATCCGCCGGGACCGGGACGAGGTGGCCCAGGTGGCCGAGGCGTTCGACACGGTCAACAAGGCCGCGCTGCGGCTCGCCGGCGAGCAGGCCGAGCTGCGGCTGGACGTGACCCGGATGGCCGAGGCCCTCGCCCGGCGCATCCGCACGCTGATCACCCGCCAGCTCCGCCTGCTCGACGAGTTCGAACGCGAGGAGACCGACCCGGACGCGCTGGCCCGGCTCTTCGCCCTGGACCACCTCGCCGCCCGGCTGCGCCGCAACGGCGAGAACCTGCTGGTCCTCGCCGGTGGCGAGCCCGGCCGCGGGCACGAGGGCGCGCTGCTCCTCGACGACGTGGTCCGGGCGGCCGCCTCCGAGATCGAGGACTACCCGCGGGTGGAGATCGACGTGCCGACCGCCGCCGTGCACGGCGCGGCGACCGGCAACCTGGTGCACCTGCTGGCCGAACTGCTGGAGAACGCCACCGTCTACTCGCCACCGGACGCCCGGGTGCTGGTCGACGGGCGGCGCACCGTCGACGGGCTCACCCTGCGGGTGCACGACCAGGGCATCGGCATCAGCGAGACCCGGCTGGCCACCATCAACGAGCGGCTCGCCGCGCCGGCCACCCTGTCCAGCGCCGCGGCCGGCAGCATGGGCCTGCACGTGGTGGCGCACCTGGCCGCCCGCCACGGGATCCGGGTGCAGCTGCACCACACCGGCAGCGGCACTGTCGCCCAGGTGGAGGTGCCCGAGGCGGTCCTGACCCGGGTCGAGTCGGTGACCCGGCGGCCGGCCGCCGAGGCCCGCCCGGCAGCCGGCCGCGGCGCCCCCTGGTTCCGGCCCAGAGCCACCGGCCCGGCGACACGGCGGCCGGCCACCGGCGCCCGGCACCTGGTCACCACCGCCCCCGAGCCGGCCGCCCTGGGGTTCCGGCCAACGCCCGGCCCGCAGCGCGGGACGGCTGTCGAGGCCGGCGACCCGGCGCCCGCCGGGCCCGTGGCCGGCGGACCGCCGCCCGCCGCCGTCCGGGGCGTCGCCGCCGTACGCCCGCCCGGCGCCGCCCTGCTGGCGCCGAGCGCCGCCCGGATCCGGCCGGCCGGCGCCCCGCCCGCGGCGCCGCAGACCACCGGCGCCGGGCTGCCGCGCCGCACCCGCGGCGGGCAGCTTCCCGCGCCGCTGCCCACCACCGCCCCGCCACGGCCCGCGGACGACCTGCTCGACCCCGAGGTGGTACGCGCCCGCCTGTCTGCCCTCGCCGAGGGGGTGGCCAGCGCGATGCGCCGTGCCCCGAACACCACACCCACCGGGAGAAATCCATGACCCCACCCGTGACCGCCGGACTCGACTGGCTGCTGGCGAACTTCGCCGAGCAGGTGCCGGACGTGTCGCACGCCCTCGCGGTGTCCGAGGACGGCCTGCGGCTCGCCGCGTCCCCCGACCTCGCACCCGACCAGGTCGACCAGCTCGCCGCGGTGATCAGCGGGCTGGCCAGCCTGACCGTCGGCGCGGCCCGGCTGATGTCCGCCGGCCGGGTACGCCAGCAGATCGTCGACATGGACGGCGGGGTCATGCTGGTGATGGCGGTCGGCGAGCGGGCGCTGCTCGGGGTGCTCGCCGCGCCCGGCTGCGACCTGGGCCAGATCGGCTACGAGACGGCGACGCTGGTGCAGCGGGTGGCGGAGGCGCTGGAACCGGCGGCCCGCCGGTGACCCGCCGCCCGCTGCGGCTGGTCGCCGCGCTCCTGCTGGCCGCCCTGCTGGCGGGCTGCGGCGGGGCCGACACCGGGCCGCGCGCCTGGCACGACGGGCGGATCTTCCTGGCCACCGGCAACACCACAGGCGTCTACTACCAGCTCGGCGGCGGCTACGCCGACCTCATCAGCCGGCACCTGCCCGGCTACGAGGCGCGGGCCGAGCCGACCGGCGCCTCGGTGGAGAACATCACCCGGCTGGCCGGCGGCGACATGGAGATCGCCTTCAGCCTCGCCGACACGGCCGCGGACGCGGTCAGCGGCCGGGGCGCGTTCGACGGCCAGCCGCAGCCGGTACGCGCACTGGCCCGGGTCTACAGCAACTACACCCACGTCATCGTCCGGGCCGGCGCAAAGATCGACAGCTTCGCCGATCTCCGCGGCAAGCGGATCTCCACCGGCTCGCCCCGGTCCGGCACGGACATCATCGCCGGGCGGCTGCTCACCGCCGGCGGGATCGACCCGGACAAGGACATCCAGCGGCTCAACCTGTCGCTGCCGGAGACCGTGCAGCGGATGCGGGCGGCCACCCTGGACGGGATGTTCTTCTCCGGCGGCCTGCCCACCCCGGGCATCAAGGACCTGCTCTCCAGCGCGCCCGGGGCGTTCCGGCTGCTCCCGCTCACCGAGCTGGCCGAGCCGCTGGCCGCCCGCTACGGCTCGGTCTACACGACGGCCGTGCTGCCCAAGGAGGTCTACGGCACCCCGGCGCCCACCCCGACCATCACGGTGGCGAACGTGATCCTGGTGGCCGCCGACATGCCGGACCAGCTCGCGTACGACCTGACCCGGGTGCTCTTCACCTGGCAGGGCGAGCTGATCAAGGTGCACCCGGAGGCGGCGAACTTCACCCGGGAGAGCGCCGCCGCCAGCCAGCCGATCCCGCTGCACCCGGGCGCCGTGCGCTACTACCGCAACGGCTGACGGCCTAGAGGTCCGCGGGGGCGGTGGCGGCCCGGGCGGCGGCGACGAGCCGGTCCGTCTCGGCGGTCACCGCCTCGTCGTCGGTGGGGGTGCCCGGGTCGTACCGCACCGTCCACGTCAGCCCGTCCGCGCCGGGCACCCGGCGGGCGACGATCCGGCCGGCGCCGCCGGGCACCGGGTGGTGCGCCGTGTACGCGACCGAGCGGGTGACCCGGGCCCGCACCTGGTGCGGCAGCTCCCCCGGGTCGAGCAGCAGGTAGGTCTCGGCCGGACAGTCGGCGACCACCAGGTAGCCGTCGCGTTCGGCGACCCGGTCGGCGGGGGTGACGGTCAGCTCGCGGCCGGACCACACCGCCTTGAGGACGTCGTGCCAGCCGATCCGCTCGCCCCGCCCGGGCAGCCAGAGCCCCAGGTTGCTGGCCACCACCACGCCGTCGCCCTCGCCGTTGCCGACGGCGGCCCAGGCGAGCACCCGCTCGTCGGCGCGCAGCGGCGGCCGGTCGGCCGGCGGCAGCTTCGGCTTGCGGCTGAACAGTCCCATCTACAGCCCTCCGGCGGCCTGCTCGCGCAACGCCCGCGCGTGCTGCTCCAGCGAGAGCAGTTCCCCGAAGAGGGCGAAGTACTCGTCCTTGTTGCTCACCGGGTTGATCCGCTGGATCTTCGACTTGAGGTCCTTGATCCGCCCGGTCACCGAACCCCACTGGAGGCGGGCCATGGTGACCGACACGTACCGGGGGTCGGGCTCGCCGTCGATGCGCAGCGGCTCCACTGCCAACTCGCCGACGAGCGCCTGGCCGGCCAGGTCGTCGCAGGCGTCGCGGACCTGCTCGATCCAGACCGCGCCGCCGGTGGCCGCCGCCGCCCCGCCGGCCGCCGCGATGGCCGCGCGGACCGCCACGTGCACGGGGTGCCGGTATTCGGCCGCCTCGACCGCGTCGAACATCGGGCCGGCCAGCACCGGCTCCTGGAGGGCGAGCTTCAGCGCCTCGCGCTCGACCATCGCGCGTGGACTGTCCACGCTGGGCGTGGCCGGAGCGGGCCGGGCCGGCGCGGCGGGCGCCCCGGCCGGCTGACCGTTGGCCGCGGCGAGCACCGCGCGCTGCACCGGCTCGATCTCCATGCCGAGGTCGCCGGCCAGCTTGCGGACGTACTCGGGGCGCTTCTCCCGGTCCTTGATCTTGGCGACGAGCGGGGCGGCCCGGCGCATCGCCTCCACCCGGCCGTCGACGGTGTCCAGGTCGTACCGGTTGATCACGTGGCGGAGCGCGAAGTCGACGAGCGGCTCTCGGCGGGCGACCAGGTCGCGGACCGCCAGGTCGCCCTTGGCCAGGCGCAGCTCGCACGGATCCATGTTGTCGGGGCTGACCGCGATGAACGTGCGCCCGACGAAGCGCTGGTCGTCCTCGAACGCGCGCAGGGCCGCCTTCTGGCCGGCGGCGTCGCCGTCGAAGGTGAAGATGATCTCGCCGGCTCGTTCGTCGCTGTCGAAGAGCACCCGGCGCAGCACCGAGATGTGGTCGGCGCCGAACGCGGTGCCGCAGGTCGCCACCGCCGTGGGGACGTCCGCCAGGTGGCAGGCCATCACGTCGGTGTAGCCCTCGACCACCACCACCTTGCCCTGCTTGGCGATCTCGCGCTTGGCCTGGTCGATGCCGTAGAGGACGTGCGACTTCTTGTAGATCGGCGTCTCGGGGGTGTTCAGGTATTTCGGGCCGTCGTCGTCGTCGAAGAGCTTCCGCGCGCCGAAGCCGATCACGTCGCCGGTGATCTCGCGGATCGGCCACATCAGCCGGCGCCGGAACCGGTCGATCAGGCTGCCCGACCGGGACGGGCGGGACAGCCCCGCCGTGACCAGCTCGTCGTGGGTGAAACCCTGCTGGCGGAGGTGCTTGGTGAGCAGGTCCCAGGCGTCGGGGGCGAAGCCGCAGCCGTAGCGCTCGGCGGCGGCCCGGTCGAAGCCCCGCTCGGCGAGGAACTCCCGGGCCTTGCGGGCGCCGGCGGTGCTGAGCTGCGCCTGGTAGAAGTCGACAGCGGCGACGTGCGCGGCCACCAGGCGCTGCCGCTGCCCCTGCTGCGGGCGGGGGCGCGGGGCCGAGCGGTCGTCCTCGACGTAGCGCAGCTGGATGCCGGCGCGGGCGGCGAGCCGCTCGACGGACTCGACGAAGCTCAGGTGCTCGGCGTCCATGAGGAACTTGATCGCGTCGCCGCCCGCCCCGCAGCCGAAGCAGTACCAGACGTTGCGGGCCGGCGAGACGTTGAACGAGGGGCTCTTCTCGTCGTGGAACGGGCAGAGGCCCTTGAGGTTGCCGCCGCCGGCCGACTTGAGCGTCACCGTGTCCGAGATGACCTCGGCGATGGAGGTGCGCTCGCGGACCAGCGCGATGTCCTCGTCCCGGATCCGCCCCGCCATCTCCGCCACCTCCTCGGCGTACATCCTGCCCTGCCGGACCGACGATCCGGCGGTCGGGGGGACGGGCGTGTGGCGGACGCCGCCCGCCCCCGGTCACGCCGAGCGGCCGGCCCCGGTGGTGGCGTCCCCGATCCGGGGGAACGGCTCGATGGAGAAGACCACCTCGACCGGCACCTCGAAGTACGCGGCGATCCGCAGCGCCAGGTGCAGGCTGGGCCGGAACTCGCCCCGTTCCAGGTAGCCGACCGTCTGGTAGTGCACGCCCAGCGCGTCGGCGAGCTGCCGCCGGGAGATCCCCCGTTCGGCGCGCAGCACCGCGATCCGGTTGTGCACGGTCTCGCTCATCGGCGCCCTCTCATCCGACCCGCTGCATGGCCCGTTCCCGCCGGGCCGCCACCCGCGAGCCGGACTCCCGCCGGGCCATCCGGCGCAGCACCACCGGGGCCAGCACCAGCCCGAGCACCGCCCACGCCCCGAGCACGCCGAGGGTCTCCAGGTGGCGCCAGGAGCCGCCGAGCTCGACCGCCGCCAGGTCGGCCGGGAGCAGCGCCGAGCGCATGCCCAACCCTAGCCAGTAGACCGGGAAGACCTGGGCGACGCCCTGGAGCCAGCCGGGCAGGCCGTTGATCGGGTAGAAGATGCCGGAGAGCGCGATGAGGCCGAAGATCGGCAGCACCACGAGGCCCATGTTCCGGGGATTCTCGATCAGCGAGCCGACCACGGCGCCCAGCGGGAGCGTCGCCACCAGCCCGAGCGGCACCACCCAGGCCAGGGTGAGCCAGGCGCCGGGGTCGCCGAGCCGGATCCCGTCGAGGAAGAACAGGCCCGGCGTGAGCTGGAGCACCACTCCGATCAGCGACACCGCCGAGATCAGCACGATCTTGCCGATGAGGTAGCCGAGCATCCCGTTGGGCGTCGCCTTGGCCCGCAGCAGGGTGCCGTCCTCCCGGTCGACGATGAGCTGCTGGGAGAGGCCGAGCAGCCCGCCGAAGATCAGGCCCATGCCGATGGTGCTGGGCAGCGCCCGGGCGCCGAGGGAGAAGTCGGTGCCGGGCACCGTGGAGCCGCGCATGAAGAACATGGCGACCAGCAGGACCGCGGTCGGGAAGAAGTAGTTCCAGAGGTCCTGCGCGTTGGTGAAGGTGTTGCGCAGCTCGATCACGCCGCGCCGGACGCCGGCCCGGACGGCCGTCACTGTCGGGTTCATCGCTCGCTCCCCTGCTGCCAGACCCGGGCGGCCCGGCCGGCCCGCTGCCCGGACTCCTCCTCGTGGACCAGCGTGATGTAGGCGTCCTCCAGGCTGGCCCGGCGGACCTCCAGCTCCTGCACCCGGTCGCCGTGCTCGCGGAGCAGGTCGCGCAGGAAGCCGGTCGCGTCGGCCGTGGCGTGCACGAAGCGCTCGCCGTCGCGGGTCCAGCGGATCTCCGCGTCGCCGGCGACGCGGCGGGACAGCTCGTCGGGCGACCCGTCGGCGATGATCCGGCCGCCGGCCAGGATGAGGATTCGGTCGGCCAGCTTCTCCGCCTCGTCCAGGTCGTGCGTGGTGAGCAGGATGGTGGTCTCGTCCAGGTCGGCCAGGCGGTGCACCAGCTCGTGGAACTCGCGCCGGGCGGCCGGGTCGAAGCCGACCGTCGGCTCGTCCAGGAAGAGCAGCTCCGGGCGGCCCACGATGCCGACGGCCACGTCGAGCCGGCGGCGCTGGCCGCCGGAGAGCTGGTGCACCCGCTTGCCGGCGTGCGCGGTGAGGCCCACCGTCTCCAGCAGGTCGCCGGTCGGCCAGGGCCGGGGAATCCGGTCTGTGGCGTACGGCGCGTAGAAGTCGCCGAGGTGGGCCAGCAGGTCCCGGACCCGCCACTTGCCGTGGTCGCGCCAGGACTGGAGCACCACGCCGATCCGGGCGCGCCAGCGCTCGTCGCCCCGGCCCGGGTCGACGCCGAGAACCCGGACCGACCCGGCCGAGCGCAGCCGGAAGCCCTCCAGGATCTCGATGGTGGTGGTCTTGCCGGCGCCGTTGGGGCCGAGCAGGGCGAGCACCTCGCCGCGCCGGGCGGTGAGGTCGACCCCGTGCAGCACGTCGACGGTGCCGTACCGCATGCGCAGGTCGCGTACGTCGAGGACCAGGTCCTCGTCGGGTGGGTGGGGAGCCGTGGCGGCGCCCGGCAGTTCGACCGCAGTCATACCCCGGAATGTAGCACCTCTACTACAAACTGAGGTACACCCGCGTCGTCGGGTGTATGGCGGCCGCAAACGGGGACAACCGGCCCATGTCGGGTACGAGCAGGGCCAGGATCCCCTACCAGCCGGCCCTGGACGGGGTCCGCGCGCTCGCGGTCGCGGCCGTCCTCGCGTTCCACGGCGGGGTGGCCGCCCTCCCGGGCGGTTTCCTCGGGGTGGACGCGTTCTTCGTGCTGTCCGGGTTCCTCATCACGTCGCTGCTACTGGCCGAGCACCAGCACACCGGCCGCATCGACCTCGTCGCGTTCTGGGGCCGGCGGGTACGCCGGCTGCTTCCCGCACTGCTGCTGGTGCTCCTCGTCGTGGTGCTGGTCTCCCGGAAGCTGATGCCCGGCACCGAACTCGGCGCGCTGCGCTGGGACGCGCTCGCCGCGCTCGGGTACGTCGCCAACTGGCGGATGGCGAACCGGGGCGGGGACTACTTCGCCGCCACCGGCAGCCCGTCGCCGCTGCAGCACACCTGGTCGCTCGGCATCGAGGAGCAGTTCTACCTGCTCTGGCCACTGCTGCTGATCGCGCTGCTGGCCTGGGCGGCCCGGCGGGGAGCCGTCCCGCCCGGCCGCCGGCTCGGCGTCGCGCTCCCGCTCGTCCTGCTGGGCGCGGCCGGGTCGGCGCTCGCCGCCGCGGCGCTGTTCACCCCGGGCACCGTGGACCGCGTCTACTACGGCACCGACACACGGGCCGTCGCCCTCCTGGTCGGCGCGGCGCTCGCCGTGCCGCTGGCCCGGCGGGACGCGGCGGTGACCGGCCGACCGGCACGCCACCCGGTCCTCGGGGCGCTGGCGCTGGCCGGGGCCGCCCTCACCGGCTGGTGCTGGGCCACCGCCGACGGCGGCGACGCCTGGCTCTACCGGGGCGGCCTCACCGCGGCCGCCCTCGCCGTGGCGGCGGTCATCGCCCACGCGGTGGTGAGCCCCGCCTCCCCGACCGCGCGGCTGCTCGCCCTGGCGCCGCTCGTCTGGCTCGGGCGGATCTCCTACGGCGTCTACCTCTGGCACTGGCCGCTGTTCCAGTGGCTCACCGCCGAGCGGACCGGGCTGACCGGGTTGGCCCTGCTCGCCGCCCGGTGCGCGGTGACGCTGGCCGCGGCCGGCGGGTCGTACCTGCTGGTGGAGCGTCCGATCCGGCGGGTCCGGCGGCTGCCCCGGCCGGCGCCCGCGCTGGCCGGCACGGCGGTGGCCGGCGTGGCCGCGGTCGCGGTGCTCGGCACCGTGCCACCCGCCCCGCCGCCGAAGCCGGCGATCGCCCTCGACGCCGCGCCCCCGACCGCCGGGGCCGCCGCCGGCTCCCCCACCCCGGTGCCCCCGGCACGCCGCCCGGGGCGGCGGCCCGGGCCGCCCCGGATCGCCTTCCTCGGCGACTCCGTCTCGTGGTCGCTCGGCACCTACCTGCCCGAGCAGGACAAGTTCACCGTCAGCGTGCGGGCCGTGCAGGGCTGCGGCATCGCCCGGCTCCCCGAGGTGCGCTACATCGGGGAGCCGCACCCGAACTACCCCGGCTGCGAGCACTGGGACGCCCGCTGGCAGCGGGGCGTACGCGCCGACGACCCGGACGTGGCGGTCATCCTGCTCGACCGCTGGGAGCTGATGGACCGCAAGCTCGACGGGCGCTGGCAGCACGTCGGCGAGCCGGCGTTCGACAGGTACCTCGCCGGCGAACTGGACCGGGCCGTCGGCATCGCGGCCGGCCGGGGCGCGCACGTGACCCTGCTGACCGCGCCGTACACCCGGCGCGCGGAACGGCCCGACGGCGGCCTCTGGCCGGAGGACGACCCGGCCCGGGTGGACGCGTGGAACCGGCTGCTGCGCGCGGCGGCCGAACGGCACCACGCCACAGTGCTCGACCTCAACCGGCGGGCCTGCCCGGAGGGGCGGTTCGCCTGGGAGGCGGGCGGGGTCCGGGTGCGCAGCGACGGGCTCCACTTCACACCCGAGGGCGTGCAGCGGTGGATCGCCCCGTGGCTGCTCCCCGAGCTCTACCGGCTCGCGGTGCGGGGGGCGTGACCGCTCAGGCGGCGGCGACCGCCGACTCCTCGGCCTCGACCTGCGCGTTCCAGGCCGCCTTGGTGGAACGCCAGCCCTCGTCGTCCATGCCCCGCCGCCAGTAACCCGAGATGGACAGGTCGCCCCGCGGCACACCGCGCTCGACCCGCAGCAGCCGGCGCAGCTCCTTCACCGCGGTGGCCTCGCCGTGCACGAAGGCGTGCACCCGGCCGGCCGGGAACTCCAGGGCCCGCAGCGCCTCGACCAGCGGCTCGCCCACCGGGCGGCCGGCGCGGTGCAGCCAGCGCAGCTCGACCGCGCCCGCGCTGGCCAGCGGCAGCTCGTCGGCGGGGCCGTCCACCTCGACGTACACCTTGGCGGGCGCCCCTGCGGGCAGCCGCTCCAGCGCGGCGGCGATCGCCGGCAGCGCGCTCTCGTCCCCGGCCAGCAGGTGCCAGTCGGCCGTCGGGTCCGGGGCGTACGCCCCGCCGGGGCCGGTGAACAGCACCTCGTCGCCGGGACGCAGCCCGGCCGCCCACGGCCCGGCCAGCCCCTCGTCGCCGTGGTGCACCACGTCCACGGTCAGCTCGCCCGCCGCCGCGTCCCAGGCCCGCACCGTGTACGCCCGCAGCCGCGGCCACTGCTGCGCCGGGAACTCGCGCTTGATCGTGGCCAGGTCGGTCGGGTGCGGGTAGCGCACCCCGGCCGGCGGGAAGACGAACTTCACGTAGTGGTCGGTGTAGGCGCCCACCGGCAGGCCGGTCAGCTCCGCACCGCCGAGCACGAGCCGGATCAGGTGCGGGGTGGGCCGCTCGGTCCGCACGACCGTGGCGGCGGTGAGCTTCTTGGGGCGCTGCTCCGTCATGCTTCTTAGGCTAGCCTAAGTCGCTGATCGCCCCCACCGGGCTGTCCGACTGCGGACCCGCAGGTCAGCGGCCCGCCGCCAGGCGGCCGTGCCAGGCCAGGGCGGCCGGGTCGGTGAGCGAGGCCACCTGGTCGACCACCACGCGCAGCCGGGCCGCGTCGTCCGGGGCGGCCCGCCACAGCGGCGCGAACACCGGGTCGAGGGCCTCCGGGGCCCGGTCGAGCAGGGCGGCGACCAGGTCGGCGAGGATCTCCTGCTGCTGCGCGTACCGGGGGCCGGCGCCGGGGCGGCGCATCACGTAGCGCAGGGCGATGCCCTTGAGCAGCGCGCACTGGGCCCGGATCCGGCGCGGCACCACGAGGTCGGCGGCGTACCGGCGGTGCGGGCCGGGGCCGTGCCGCTCCTCGGTGGCGGCCACCACGCTCGACACGAAGCGGCCGGTGAGCACGCTCGTGGTGGTCTTCAGCGCCGCGAGGGCCCGGTGGCTGCCGTCGTACGCGGCGAGCGGGGCGAGCACCGGGTCGGCGAGCAGTTCGGCAAGCACCTCACCCAGGTCCTCGGGGGCCTCCCCGGAGTACGCGGCCGCCACGTCGGCGCACAGCGCCCGCCGTTCGTCGGCGTCCTCCAGCAGCGGGCGCAGGCTCACGTAGCCGCCGTGGATGCCGTCCTCGACGTCGTGCACCGAGTACGCCACGTCGTCGGCCCAGTCCATCACCTGCGCCTCCAGGCAGCGCCGGTCCCCCGGCGGGGCGCCCTCGCGCAGCCAGGCGAAGACCGGGCGGTCGTCGGCGTACACCCCGAACTTCCGCCGGCCGGGCCGGCGCTCCCACGGGTACTTGCCGACCGCGTCGAGCGAGGCCCGGGTCAGGTTCAGCCCGGCGGAGCGGCCGTCCGGGGCCAGCACCTTGGCCTCCAGCCGGGTGAGCACCCGCAGCGTCTGCGCGTTGCCCTCGAAGCCGCCGCAGCCCGCGGCGAGCGCGTCCAGGGCCTCCTCGCCGTTGTGCCCGAAGGGCGGGTGGCCGAGGTCGTGCGCCAGCCCCGCGGTGTCCACCACGTCCGGGTCGCAGCCCAGTCGGGCGCCCATCTCGCGGGCGATCTGCGCGACCTCCAGCGAGTGGGTCAGCCGGGTACGCAGGAAGTCGTCGGTGCCGGCGGTGTGCACCTGGGTCTTCGCGGCGAGCCGCCGGAACGCCGCCGAGTGCAGCACCCGGGCCCGGTCCCGCTCGTACGGCGACCGCCCGTACCCGGTGTCCTTGGGCGCCTCGGTGACGAGGCGCGCCGCGTCGTCAGCGCCGGAACCGGCGGTCAACCGTCATCCCCGCGGCCGCAGGACGCAGAACTCGTTGCCCTCCGGGTCGGACAGCACGGTCCACTCCACCTCGCCCTGCCCGATGTCGACGTGCCGGGCGCCCATGTCGACCAGGCGCTCCACCTCCGCCTCCAGGTCGGCCGGGCGCAGGTCGATGTGCAGCCGGTTCTTGCCCTCCTTGGGGCCGCTGACCGGGACGAAGACGATGCCGGGCAGCGTGTCGGGCGTGCGGCGGATCTCCACCTCGTCCGGCTTGTCGCTGATCACCTGGTAGCCGAGCGCCTCCGCCCACCAGTGGGCGAGCCGGGACGGGTCCTGGGCGTCGACCGTCAGGTTCTCCCAGACGCTGGTCATGCGGCCACCCTTCCTGATCGACACGTACGCGGGAGCCCAGGTTACGCCCGGCGGGCCGGAATGGCGCGCCTGGACGCGAGCGGGGCCACCGACCTCAGCGCCGGTGGCCCCGGATGCGTCACGCCGTCAGCGGGAGTCGGAGCCGGTGGTGGTGATCACCGCGCGGCCGGCCTCCAGCCGGGCGACCGGCACGCGGAACGGCGAGCAGGAGACGTAGTCGAGGCCGACCTCGTGGAAGAAGTGCACCGAGTCGGGGTCGCCGCCGTGCTCGCCGCAGACACCGAGCTTCAGCCCCGGCCGGGCCGCCCGGCCCTCCTCGGCGGCGATCCGGACCAGCCGGCCGACGCCCTCCCGGTCGATGGACTCGAACGGCGAGATGCCGAAGATGCCCAGCTCCAGGTAGCGCCAGAAGAACGCGCCCTCGACGTCGTCGCGGGAGAAGCCCCAGCCCATCTGGGTGAGGTCGTTGGTGCCGAAGGAGAAGAACTGGGCGGCCTCGGCGATCTGCCCGGCGGTCAGCGCCGCCCGCGGCACCTCGATCATGGTGCCGATCAGCACCTCCACGCCGCTGTCCCCGACCACCTCGGCGATGATCTTCTCGGCCTCCGCGCGTACCGTCTCCAGCTCCTGGACCGCGCCGACCAGCGGGACCATGATCTCCGGGCAGGCCGACCCGCCGGACCGGGTGACCTCGACGGCGGCCTCGGCGATCGCGCGGACCTGCATGGCGAACAGGCCGGGGATGACCAGGCCGAGCCGCACGCCGCGCAGGCCCAGCATCGGGTTCTCCTCGTGCATCCGCCGGACGGCGGCGAGCAGCGCCTCCTCCTTGGCCACGTCCTCGCCGCGCTCCTGCGCGACCGCCACGTTGACCGCGAGCTGCTCCAGCGGGGGCAGGAACTCGTGCAGCGGCGGGTCGATCAGCCGCACGGTGACGGGCAGGCCGTCCATCTCGCGGAAGATCTCGATGAAGTCCTCCCGCTGGAGCGGCAGCAGGGCGGCGAGCGCCTTCTCCCGCTCCTCGTCGGTGGACGCGAGGATCAGCCGCTCGACCAGCTCCCGGCGGTCACCGAGGAACATGTGCTCGGTGCGGCACAGGCCGATGCCCTCGGCCCCGAACCGCCGCGCCCGGGCCGCGTCGGCACCCGTGTCGGCGTTCGTCCGGACCCGCAGCCGCCGCTTCTCGTCGGCGTGCGTCATGATCCGGTGTACGGCCTTGACCAGCGCGTCGTCGGACTGCTCCGGGTCCAGCTCGCCCTCGAAGTACTGCACCACCTCGGACGGCATGACCGGCACCTCGCCGAGGTAGACCTTGCCGGTGGTGCCGTCGATCGAGACGACGTCGCCCTCGTTCACGGTCTGCCCGGCCACGGTGAACTTCTTCGCCGGAACGTTGACGTCCAGCTCGTCGGCGCCGGAGACACAGGTCTTGCCCATGCCGCGGGCCACCACCGCCGCGTGGCTGGTCTTGCCGCCGCGCGAGGTGAGGATGCCCTTGGCCGCGATCATGCCGTTGAGGTCGTCCGGGTTGGTCTCCCGGCGGACCAGGATCACCGACTCACCCTCGGCGGCCAGCTCGACGGCCCGGGCGGAGGTGAAGACCACCTTGCCGGAGGCGGCGCCCGGCGAGGCGCCGATGCCCTTGGCCACCGGCTGGAACTCGTGGTCGAGCTGGAAGCGCGGGAACATGAGCTGGGCGAGCTGCGCGCCGTTGACCCGGTGCAGCGCCTCGTCCAGGTCGATCAGCCCCTCGTCGACGAGCTGCCCGGCGATGACGAACGCGGCGGCGGCCGTGCGCTTGCCGACCCGGGTCTGGAGCATCCAGAGCTTGCCGCGCTCGATGGTGAACTCGATGTCGCAGAGGTCCTTGTAGTGCTCCTCCAGCCGCGCCATGTAGTCGAGCAGCTCGTCGTAGGACTTCTTGTCGATCTGCTCCAGCTCCTGCAACGGCACCGTGTTGCGGATGCCGGCCACCACGTCCTCGCCCTGGGCGTTGGCCAGGTAGTCGCCGTAGATACCCTGCGCCCCGCTGCCCGGGTCGCGGGTGAAGGCGACGCCGGTGCCGGAGTCGGCGCCGAGGTTGCCGAAGACCATGGCCACCACGTTGACCGCGGTGCCCAGGTCGGCCGGGATGCGCTCCTGGCGGCGGTAGACCACCGCGCGCTCGGCGTTCCACGACTCGAAGACCGCGCGGATGGCCAGGTCGAGCTGCTCGCGCGGCTCCTGCGGGAACTCCCGCCCGGTGTGCTTCGCGAAGATCTTCTTGTACGCGTCGACCAGCCCGCGCAGGTCGTCGGCGTCCAGGTCGAGGTCGTTCTGCGTGCCCTTGGCGCGCTTGGCGTCGTCGAGCGCGTGCTCGAACTCCTCGCCCGGCACCTCGCAGACGGTCTTGCCGAACATCTGGATCAGGCGGCGGTAGGAGTCCCAGGCGAACCGGTCGTTGCCCCCGGCCTGGGCGCTCAGCCCGACGACGCTGCGGTCGTTGAGGCCGACGTTGAGGACGGTCTCCATCATGCCGGGCATGGAGAACTTGGCGCCGGAGCGGACGGAGACCAGCAGCGGGTCCTGCGGGTCGCCGAGCTTGCGGCCCATCTCCCGCTCCAGGGACTCCAGGTGCGCCTCGATCTGGGCGGCCAGCCCGTCCGGCTCCCGGCCGGTCGCCAGGTACGCCTTGCAGGCCTCGGTGGTGATCGTGAAGCCGGGCGGGACCGGCAGGCCGAGATTGGTCATCTCGGCCAGGTTGGCCCCCTTGCCGCCGAGCAGGTCCTTGAGGTCCTTGTTGCCCTCGGCGAAGTCGTAGACGTACTTGTGCTCGACCGTCTCTTGCGCTGCCACCAGAGCCTCCCACGCGCGCCATTGACACTTAACGAAGGTTCAGTTCGGACATACCCCGGGAGCGACCACCGGTAATCCCGGCTCGTCAGCGATCGGTGGGCGAAGGTTAAGCGAACTTCGAGTGGCCTGGGACCGTTCGGTGACAATCGGCACAACGGTCCCCACTATCCGCGTCCGTACCGGTTTTTGGGAACGCTTCCACGCGCACGATCACGCAATTCCGATTCCCCTCGTACTCTTGACGGCACTGGTTTTGCTGAACCTGACCTTTGCCATATCCCGCGCAAATACACCCCGGGAGCCGTCGCCGTGCCCACCACCCCCGCCGCCCCCACCGAGAGCGGCCCCGAACTGCTCGACCGCCTCCCCGGCCGGCAGCCCGCCGCCGCGGACCTGGCCCGCACCGCCGAGCGGCGGGCCGGCGACCTGCTCGCCCCGCCCGCACCGGTGCGGCTCGGCGACGTGGTGCCCGCGCCGGAGCGGGTGCTCCCCGACCCGGCAGCCGACTTCACGCTGACGGCGGACGCCGCGATCCGGGTCAGCGCGGCCGGCCGGGACGTCGCCGAGCAGCTCGCCGACTGGCTGCGCCCCGCGACGGGCTTCCCGCTGCCGGTCACCGACGGCCCGCTCCCGGCCGACGGCCCGCTCGTGCTGACGCTGTCCGAGGCGCCCCTCACCGAGCCGCTTGGCGGGGTCGACGCGGCCGGTGCGGCCGGTGCGGCCAGTGCGGCCAGTGCGGCCAGTGCGGCCGACGAGGCCGGCCCGGTCGACGTGGCTGGTGCGGTCGACGGGCTGGGTGACGAGGGCTACCGCCTGGACGTGACCTCGGCCGGCGTGCGGATCACGGCCGCCACCGCGGCCGGCCTGTTCCACGGAGCGCAGACGCTGCGGCAGCTTCTCCCCGCCGCCATCGACGGCGCCGCTCCCGTCGCCGAGCGCTGGGCGGTGCCCGGCGGCAGCATCATCGACCGGCCGCGCTTCCCCTACCGGGGCGCCATGCTCGACGTGGCCCGCCACTTCTTCCCGGTCGAGGACGTGCTCCGCGTCGTCGACCACCTCGCCCGGTACAAGCTCAACCACCTGCACCTGCACCTCACCGACGACCAGGGCTGGCGGATCGCCGTCGACTCCTGGCCCCGCCTCGCCGAGGTAGGCGGTGTCACCGAGGTGGGCGGCGGCACCGGCGGCTTCTACACGCAGGCCGACTACCGGCGCATCGTCGCGTACGCGGCCCGCCGCCACGTCACCGTGGTGCCGGAGATCGACCTGCCGGGGCACACCAACGCGGCCCTGGTCGCCTACCCGGAGCTGGCGCCCGGCAAGGTGCCGCCGCCGCCGTACACCGGCACCGAGGTCGGCTTCAGCTACGTCGACCCCGCCGACGAGCGGACGTACGCCTTCGTCGCCGACGTGGTCGGCGAGGTCGCCGCGCTGACCCCCGGCCCCTGGCTGCACCTCGGCGGCGACGAGGCGTTCAAGGTGCCGGCCGACACGTACCGCGCCTTCGTCGAGCGGGCCCAGACGATCGTCGCGGCGACCGGCAAGACCGTGGTGGGCTGGCACCAGCTCGCCCCGGCCGGGCACGTCGACGGGCGGGTGCTCCAGTGGTGGGGCACCAACGGCGACGACCCGGAGACCGCCGAGGCGGTACGCCGGGGCGCCCGCCTCATCCTCTCCCCCGGCAACCGGGTCTACCTGGACATGAAGTACGCCGCCGACACCCCGATCGGGCACGACTGGGCCGGCCTCATCGACGTGCACCGGGCGTACGACTGGGATCCGGGCACGCACCTCACCGGCGTGCCGGCCGAGGCGGTGCTGGGTGTGGAGGCGCCGCTCTGGACCGAGTCGGTCACCACCCTCGCCGAGGTGGAGTTCATGCTCTTCCCCCGCCTGCCCGCCGTCGCCGAACTGGGCTGGTCGCCCCGGTCGACGCACGACTGGGCCGGGTTCCGCGAGCGGCTCGCCGGCCACGGCCCGCGCTGGACGGCCGCCGGCATCACGTTCCACCCCTCGCCCGACGTCCCCTGGCCCGGGGCGCCCACCGTCCCCACCCAGCGCACGGGCGACACGACCGCCAACACCCACTGAACCGGCACACCGCACTCTCTCCGGCAGCGCGACCGCTCAGACGAAGTTGACCAAGAGGTTTGCGTCAAGAACAGCCCCACCCCTGACGCAAAGCTATTGATCAACGCCGCCGGCTGCCGGTCGGAGGTCGGTGCCGGCTGCGCCGAATGGGGCCGGTGTCCGGTTCGCGGTGCGTGAGTTGATGCCAGGCTGGCGGTTTCGGCCGGTCTCGTCGGGTGGTCGGCGCCACCGGCGGGGCGGAATCGTGGCGGGGGCGGGGTCGTTGTACATGGCAGACCGCGCAGGACCCCGCCCCGGAGCGAGGGCCGCCGGCCGGAATGACCGGCCCCCACCGGTCGTTACATCCCCCGGACCCCCCAGGTCCGAGCCGGATGGAGCCGAGGGAATGGCCTCCCGGCCCCGGTCGTTACATCCCCGGACCGCGCACCACAGGTCCGAGCCGGTGAGCCAGGGAATCACCCCCTGACCCCCGGTCGTTACATCCCCCGGGACGTCGGATCAGGCCGAGGGAATCACTCCCCGCCGCCGACGGTTACACCCCCGGACCGCCCGAGCAGGTCGCCCCCTGATCGCCGGGCATCTCCCGAAGACTTCTCCACCGGCACCCGTACACCCCCTGTGCGTGCGTGCCGTACCCCCGACAGAGAGGCACTCATCATGCGTACCGATCTGCTGCGTAACACCGTTCTGACCGCTGCCGGCATCGCCGCCACCACCGTCGGCATCGCCGGCCCCGCGATCGCCGCGCAGGCCACCCCGGCCGAGAAGACCGCCCAGGTCAGCACCGACCGTAAGGGCCACGGCGAGCGGGAGCTGGACGTCCGCTACGAGGCCCAGCCCAACTTCTACTACTGCGGTCCGGCCGCCACGCGTAACGCCCTGTCCGTGCTGGGCAAGAACATCGACGTGGACGCCATGGCCAAGGAGATGGGCACCACCGAGAACGGCACCAACAGCATCAACGACATCACCCCGGTGCTGAACAAGGAGACCGGTAAGCACTACCGGTCGGTGGAGATCCGCGACGGCAAGGCCGACGACAAGCAGACCGACACCCTGCGCGCCGACATCGTGCGCACCGTCGATGACGGCCGGGCCGTGGTCGCCAACATCGCCGGCACCGCCACCGACACCGACGGCAACACCCACTCCTTCGAGGGTGGCCACTACATCAGCGTCGTGGGTTACCGCGACGACGGGAAGACCGTGACCATCGCGGACTCGGCCGACCCGAACATGGCCTCCTACCGGATGAGCGTGGACAACCTGGCCGACTGGATCGCCACCCGCGGCTACTCCGCCAGCTGACAACCGCACACGACAGGGCCGGCCCCGAAAGGGGCCGGCCCTTCGTCGCGTCAGCCGCCGGAGTCGTCCAGCTCGGCGCCGTCCGGCGGGGTGTCGTCGTCGCGGCTGGCCAGCCAGCCGTCGGGCAGGAAGACCTTGCCCGGGGAGTTGGTGCGGCCGCGCGGCTGGCCCAGGGTCTCCACCGGGAACGGCACTGTCGGGTCGAGCTTGCCGAGCAGGTCGTCGAGCTGGGCCAGGCTGTCGATCATGGCGAGGGAGCGGCGCAGCTCGCTGCCGATCGGGAAGCCCTTCAGGTACCAGGCGACATGCTTGCGGAAGTCGGTGCAGCCGTCGCGCTCGCCCCGGGCCGGGTTGCGGGCGCCGGCGACGAACTGGTCGACAAGCAGTTCGGCGTGCCGCCGCATGGTCGCCGCCACCTCGCCGAGGTTCGGCAGCCGCCGCTCGGTGCGGCCGTTGAAGGCGGCCTCCAGGTCGGCGAAGAGCCAGGGCCGGCCCAGGCAGCCGCGCCCGATCACCACGCCGTCGACGCCGGTGTGGGCGACCATCCGCAGCGCGTCGTCGGCCTCCCAGATGTCGCCGTTGCCGAGCACCGGCACGTCGAGCGCCTGCTTGAGGGTGGCGATGGCGTCCCAGTCGGCGGTGCCCGAGTAGCGCTGCGCGGCCGTACGCCCGTGCAGGGCGACCGCGGCCACGCCGGCGTCCTGGGCGGCGAGGCCGGCCTCGACGTACGTCAGGTGGTCGTCGTCGATGCCCTTGCGCATCTTCACGGTGACCGGCACCCCGGCGGGGGACGCGGCGTCCACCGCGGCCCGGACCAGCCGGGCGAAGAGCCGGCGCCGCCACGGCAGGGCCGACCCGCCGCCGCGGCGGGTGACCTTGGGGACCGGGCAGCCGAAGTTGAGGTCGATGTGGTCGGCGAGGTCCCGCTCGACCACGATCCGCACGGCGGCGGCGGTGATCTCCGGGTCGGTGCCGTAGAGCTGGAGGCTGCGCGGGTGCTCGTCGGCGCCGAAGGCGATCATGCGGAGGGTCTTCGGGTTCCGCTCGACGAGCGCCCGGGTGGTGATCATCTCGCAGACGTAGATGCCGCCGCCCTGCTCCCGGCAGAGCCGGCGGAAGCCCACGTTGGTGATCCCGGCCATCGGCGCGAGCACCACGGGCGGCCACACCTCGTGGGGGCCGAGGGTCAGCGGGCGCAGCGCGGGCAGGGTCGGGGCGGTCACCGCACAAGTGTAAGGAGGGGCCCCTTCTTATCGTCCTGTGCATAGCAGGGGTCCCCTGTTAACAGGGGCGCATATCACAGGCGCCCGCCGCTGTGGGGGTCGTGCACAGGGAGGGAGCGGTGCACAGGCGGACGGACAGCGGCAGCATGGTCGGCGCGAGCGGTGAAGGGTGTCCCCATGGTCGACTACCCGGCCGCCCTCGACGAGGTGGCGCAGCGTCAGCAGAAAATCCTGACCAGAGCCCAACTGCTCGCGACAGGCTTCGATGACATGTACCTCTACCGACAGACTCGTCGTGGCGTGTGGCAACGGGTGCTGCCGGCTACGTACGCGCTGTTCAGCGGCACGTTGACCGGTGAGCAACGGCGCATCTCCGCCGCCATCTACGCCGGACCGGACGCTCAGCTGACCGGGCTCGCCGCGCTGCGCTGGTACGGCTTCCGGTACAGCCCCCACACCGAGGACGTGCACCTGCTGGTGCCGCACCACACCCGACGCAGGTCCGCCGGTCACGCGGTGATCTCCCGGGCGCTGACCCTTGACTCCCGAGCGCGGCTCACCGCCAACTACGCGGTCTGCTCGCCGGCGCGCGCCGTCGTCGACGCCGCTCGGGACCTGCGAAAGCTGCGTCCGGTACGGGCCATCGTCGCCGAAGCCGTCCAGCGCGGCTTCACCGATCTCGCCGCGTTGGATGCGGAGATCCGCCGGGCCAGGCGCAGCCGTACGGCACTGGTCAGGAAGGCATTCTCTGAGGTCGTCTCCGGCACCCGGTCGACACCTGAGGCGGAGTTGCGGGAGTGCCTGGCCGGCAGCCCGGTGCTGCCGGCCGTTCTGTGGAATCCCCGCCTGGTCGACGCCGAGGGACGACGGCTTCCGACCCCCGACGGCTACCTGCCCGAGGCCGGAGTGGCGCTGGAGGTGGACTCGCAGGAATACCACTTCAGCCCGGAGGACTGGGCGCGCACGCTGGACCGGCACAACGAACTGAGCCGCCTGGGCGTCTTGATCCTCCATTTCACCCCGGCGCAGATCCGGCGCGACCCCGCCGCCGTACGCCGCATCGTGGAGGAGGCCTACGCCACCCGCGGCGGCGCCAGCACCCCCGTCGTCGCCCGTCCGGCCCGGGAGGTGTGAGAAGGGGCCCCTTCTCTACCGGAAACGGCAAGAAGGGGCCCCTCCTTGGGGGTCAGCAGCCGGGCAGGCGCTCGATGAGGTAGCGCTCGACCTGGTCGAGGGAGACGCGCTCCTGGGTCATGGTGTCCCGGTTCCGTACCGTCACCGCGTTGTCGTCGAGAGTGTCGAAGTCGACGGTGACGCAGAACGGGGTGCCGATCTCGTCCTGCCGCCGGTAGCGGCGGCCGATGGCCTGCGAGTCGTCGAACTCGACCACCCAGCGCTTGCGCAGGTCGGTGGCGAGCTGCTTGGCCTTCGGCGAGAGCGCCTCGTTGCGGGACAGCGGCAGCACCGCCACCTTGACCGGGGCCAGCCGCGGGTCGAAGCGCATGACGGTGCGCTTGTCCACGCCGCCCTTGGTGTTCGGGGCCTCGTCCTCGTCGTACGCCTCGAGTAGGAAGGCCAGCACCGCGCGGGTGAGGCCGGCGGCCGGCTCGATCACGTACGGCATCCAGCGCTCGCCCTTGGTCTGGTCGAAGTACGACAGGTCGACGCCGGAGTGCTTGCTGTGCGTGGACAGGTCGAAGTCGGTGCGGTTGGCGATGCCCTCCAGCTCGGCGAACTCGGTGCCGCCGAACTGGAACCGGTACTCGATGTCGACCGTGCGCTTCGAGTAGTGGGAGAGCTTCTCCTTGGGGTGCTCGTAGAAGCGCAGGTTGTCCTCGGAGAGGCCCAGGTCGAGGTACCAGTTCCAGCGCTCGGAGAGCCAGTACTCGTGCCACTTCTCGTCGGTGCCCGGCTCGACGAAGAACTCCATCTCCATCTGCTCGAACTCCCGGGTGCGGAAGATGAAGTTGCCCGGGGTGATCTCGTTGCGGAACGACTTGCCGGTCTGCGCGATGCCGAACGGCGGCTTCTTCCGGGCGACGGTCTCCACGTTCTTGTAGTTGACGAAGATGCCCTGGGCGGTCTCCGGCCGCAGGTAGTGCAGGCCCTCGTCGCTCTCGACCGGGCCCAGGTAGGTCTTCATGAGGCCGTTGAACATCTTCGGCTCGGTGAAGGTGCCCTTGTTGCCGCAGTTGGGGCAGTTCAGCTCGGTGAGCGAGGTCAGCGGCTTGCCGTGCTTGGCCTCGTACGCCTCTTCGAGGTGGTCGGCGCGGAACCGCTTGTGGCAGGACTGGCACTCGGTGAGCGGGTCGACGAACTCGGCGATGTGGCCGCTGGCCTCCCACACCTTGCGGGCCAGGATGACCGCGGAGTCCAGGCCGACGACGTCGTCGCGCTGCTGGACCATGGTCTTCCACCACTGCCGGCGGACGTTCTCCTTGAGCTCGACGCCGAGCGGACCGTAGTCCCAGGCCGACCGGGTGCCCCCGTAGATCTCGCTGGAGGGGAAGACGAAGCCCCGGCGCTTGGCGAGGCTGACGACGGCGTCGATACGGTCGGCTGGCATGTTTCCTCCTACGCCGGCTGGCGGTCGGCGGGGGTGATGTGAGTAGAACCGGACGGTTCGGGACAACGGTACGACCACCGCGGTCCCGAGCCCAGCAGAATACCGGGGCGCGGTCAGCTCACCCCGCACACCTCCATGCCGCCCGTCTGCTGGTCCGGCGCCAGCGTGACGGTCTGCGCCTCCCGCTTGCCGCCGGCCAGGGTCACGTCCACGGGCACGGTCAGCGTGGTGGTGTCGACCTCGCCCACCCGGTAGCCGGAGACCTGCGGCTCGGTGGCCACCCGCTGCTCGAACTCGCGCCGGGACTCGCGCCGCCGGGCGTCGTCGCAGAGCTGGTCGTACGCCTTGGACCAGTCCTTCGCGACGAGCGCCTGGTAGTAGTCGTCGGTGACCGCGCGGCCCTGTTCCTCGACGGCCTGCACGTTGCTCACCGCCAGCCCGACCACGGCCGCGCCGCCCCCGCCGCAGCAGAGCAGCACGGCGAGCGCGCCCACGCCGAGGCCGAGCCAGAGCCGGGCCCGGCCGCCCTCGGTGGGCGGGGCGGCGAACGGCGGGGCGACGCCGGGGCCGGGCGGCGGCGAAGGAATGCCGGGCTCGCCCGGCGACACCGGCGGCACGGGGACGCCCGGCTCACCCGGCGACCCCGGCACGGGCGACACGCCGGACGGCACGGGCGGGGGTGGTGGGGCGGCCGGCCCGGGAGCGGTCATACGCGCCAGGGTAGTGCCCCCGGCATCAGCGGTAAGGACCTGCGGCCCGATCACTGGCCACCACGACGATCTCGCCGTCCGGCGCGGCACTGGCCAGTGTCTCGTACGCCGAGGGTTCGTCCACCGACCGGGCGAGCAGCGGCACCGCGGTGACCTTGACGTCGAAGCCGCCCAGCGCCCGGCGGTACGCCCCGACCGACTCCCACTCGGTGATCAGGCACCAGTGGTCGGGGTCGTCCAGCGCGCGGAGCAGTTCGCCGCGCAGGTAGCCCGGGCGGGCGGCGAGCGCGGCGAGGGCGGCGTGCGCCTCCCGGGTGAACTCGTCCGCCCCGTCGGCGTCCACCACGAACCGGTTGGTGACCAGCACCGGCTTCCTCCTCGTAGAGTCTGTGGCATGCAGCGTACGCAGAGTCCCGTGCTGTCCCGGTTGGCCCGGCTCAACCCGACGACGGTCTTCCTGGCCGCGCTGGTCCTGGTGCTGGTGGGGCTCTTCGCGCCCGGCGTGGCGGGTGGCGTGGTGCTGCTGGCGCTGGCCGCGGGGCTGGTGTGGCTGATGACCGTCACCTGGCCGGTGCAGTCCCCGGCGACCCGGGTGCTCCGGCTGCTGATGCTGACCCTGTTGATCGCGATCGCGCTGGCGAAGCTGCTCTGACAGTTGACCTGCACAGACATGCAATCATGCGTTTTTGACAATCAATTTCGTTATCGCGGACAGTAGTCACATGACCGTCCGCTCAGCCCCCCGTGCCCTCGCCGCCGCCACCGTCGCCCTGCTCGGCCTGGGCGGTCTCGCCGCCTGCTCGGACGGCGGGGGCGGCGGGAGCGACCCGGACCGGGTCGACGTGGTGGCGGCCTTCTACCCGCTCCAGTTCCTCGCCGAGAAGATTGGCGGCGACGCCGTCCGGGTCACCAACCTGGCCAAGCCCGGCGCCGAGCCGCACGACCTCGAACTCAACCCCCGGCAGGTGGGCCAGGTGGCCGACGCCGAGCTGATCATCTACCTCACCGGGTTCCAGCCCGCCGTGGACGAGGCCGTCGAGCAGAACGGCGGCGACCGCGCGTTCGACGTCGCCGGCGTGCAGCCGCTGCTGGACACCGCGGCCGGCGGCCACGAGCACGAGGGCGAGGAGCACGGCCACGAGGAGAGCGGCGGCAAGGACCCGCACCTCTGGCTGGACCCGACCCGGCTGGCCACTGTCGGCGACCGGCTCGCCGAGCGGCTGGCGAAGATCGACCCCGACCGGGCCGCCGACTTCACCGCCCGGGCGGCGGCGCTGCGCACCGAGCTGACCGGCCTCGACGCCGACTACACCCGGGGCCTGGCCACCTGCCAGCGCCGCGAGATCGTGACCAGCCACACCGCGTTCGGCTACCTGGCCGAGCACTACCGGCTCGAACAGGTCGGCATCACCGGCCTGAGCCCGGACGCCGAGCCCTCCCCGCAGCGCCTCGCCGAGGTCGCCAAGGAGGCCCGCGAGCACGGTGCCACCACCATCTTCTTCGAGACGCTCGTCAGCCCGAAGGTCGCCGAGACCGTGGCCCGGGAGGTCGGGGCGAAGACCGCCGTGCTCGACCCCATCGAGGGCCCGCCGGCCGACGGCGACTACCTCTCCGCGATGCGCGCCAACCTCCAGACCCTGCGGACCGCCTTGGACTGCTCATGACCGAACCCGTGATCCAGGTCGCGCACGCCGCCGTCGGCTACGACGGCCGGGCGGTGCTGCGGGACATCTCCCTGACCGTCACCGCCGGCGAGGTGGTGGCCGTGCTCGGCGCCAACGGCTCCGGCAAGTCGACACTGATCCGCGCCGTCCTCGGCCTGGTGCCGCTCGGCGCGGGGTCGGTCACCCTCTTCGGCACGCCGCAGCGCCGCTTCCGGCAGTGGCACCGCATCGGGTACGTCCCGCAGCGGCTCGGCGCGGGCAGCGGCGTACCCGCCACGGTGGGCGAGGTGGTGGCCTCCGGGCGGCTGGCCCGCCGGGGCGTGCTGCGCCCGCCGGGCCGGGCCGACCGGGAGGCGGTGGCCGCGGCGCTGCGCGCGGTCGGGCTCGCCGACCGCGCCGGCGACCCGGTCGCCACCCTCTCCGGCGGCCAGCAGCAGCGCACCCTGATCGCCCGGGCGCTCGCGGGCCGGCCGGAGCTGCTGGTGCTCGACGAGCCGACCGCCGGGGTGGACGCGGCCAGCCAGGAGGCGTTCGCCACCGCGCTGCGGGACTTCCGCGACGGCGGGGGCACGGTGCTGCTGGTCGCCCACGAGCTGGGGCCCTTGCGCCCGCTGATCAGCCGGGCCGTCGTCGTCCATCAGGGCGGCATCTGCCACGACGGCGCGGTCCCGGAGCCGGCCGGGCACCACGCCGAGCCGGGCCACGACCACGTGCACCCGCACTGCGACGAGGAGCCCGCCGGGCTGTGGAGCATGTGATGGATCTCTTCTTGCACTACGACTTCATGCTGCGCGCCCTGGTCGGCGCGCTGGTCATCGGGCTGGCCGCCCCGGCGCTCGGCATCTACCTGGTGCAGCGCCGGCTGGCGCTCATCGGCGACGGCATCGGCCACGTGGCGCTCACCGGCGTCGGCGCCGGTCTGCTGCTCAACCGCTCCCCCGTGCTGGTCGCGGTCGTCGCGGCCACGCTGGGCGCGATCGTCATCGAGCTGGTCCGCTCGCGCGGGCGTACCTCCGGTGACCTGGCCCTGGCGCTGCTGTTCTACGGCGGCATCGCCGGCGGCGTGATGCTGGTCGGGCTCTCCGACGCCAGCAGCGGGTCGCTCAACGCGTACCTCTTCGGGTCGCTGACCACGACGTCGCCGGCCGACCTGATCACCATCGGCGTGCTCGGCGTGGCGATCCTGGTGACCATGCTGGCGCTGCGCCCGGCGCTCTTCGCGGTCTGCCACGACGAGGAGTACGCCCGGGTCTCCGGCCTGCCGGTGCGGGCGTTGAACATGCTCCTCGCCGTAGGCACCGCCGTGACGGTGACCATCGCCATGCGGGCGGTCGGTGTGCTGCTGATCAGCGCCCTCATGGTGGTGCCGGTGGCGACCGCGCAGCAGGTGACCCGGGGGTTCCGGAGCACCATGGCGGCGGCCATGGCGCTGGGGCTGTTCGCGGCCGGCGCCGGGGTCTGGGTGGCGGCCAGCGCCGACACCGCGCCCGGCGCCTCGGTGGTGCTGCTGGCGATCGGCTCGTTCCTGGTGGTGGCGCTGCTGGCCGCCGGCCGGCGGGCGCTGCGGCGGCGGACCCGCCCGGCCGCCGCGCCCGTGGCCGAGCCGCCGGAGCACGAGGTGGTCCTGGGGTGAGGCCGTCCCGGCCGGCGCTGCTGGCATTGGTTACCGTTACGGGATGACGGTCACGAACGGGTACGACGCCTTCGAGGGCGCGGGTGACCTGCTGCGCGCGCTGTCGGCGCCGATCCGGCTGGCGATCGTCAGCGAGCTGGCCCAGGGCGAGCGCTGCGTGCACGAACTCGTGGAGAAGCTCGGCGCCCCGCAGCCGCTGGTCTCCCAGCACCTGCGCGTGCTGCGCGGCGCCGGCGTGGTGCGCGGCTCGCGGCGCGGCCGGGAGATCGCGTACGCCCTGGTGGACGAGCACGTCGCGCACATCGTGGCGGACGCGGTCAGCCACGCCGGGGAGGGGCCGTCATGACCGAGGGGGCATTGCGCAACACCCGGCAGCGCACCGCGGTGAGCGCCCTGCTGGCCGAGGTCGAGGGCTTCCACAGCGCCCAGGACCTGCACGCCATGCTGCGCCAGCGCGGCGAGCGGGTCGGGCTGACCACCGTCTACCGGACCCTCCAGGGGCTCGCCGACGCCGGCGAGATCGACGTCATGCGCCCGCCCGGCGGCGAGCACCTCTACCGGCGGTGCAGCGAGGGCCATCACCACCACCTGGTCTGCCGGGCCTGCGGCCGGACGGTGGAGGTGGCCGGCCCGGCGGTGGAGAGCTGGGCCGAGCGGGTCGCCGCCGAGCACGGGTACGCCGAGGTCAGCCACACCCTGGAGATCTTCGGCACCTGCCCGGCCTGCGCGGGCTGAGAAAACTGCCCCGTGCCCCGGCGGCCGGGCCGTGGCACGCTGTCCCGCGTGAAGATCTACGCCGACCGTTTTCCGACCGCCCTCCGTCAGCTCCTCACCGATCTGCTCGTGGTCGTCTGGGTGTACGCGGCGATCCGCTTCGCGCTCTGGCTGCACGACCTCGTCGAGAAGCTCGCCGTGCCCGGCGAGAAGCTGGAGGGGGCCGGCGGCGGGCTCGCCGACAACCTGGCCGACGCGGGCGGGAAGGTCGCCCGGGTCCCCCTGGTCGGCGACGAGCTGACCGGCCCCTTCACCAAGGCCGCCGAGGCCGCCCGCGCGGTCGCCGAGGCCGGCCGCGACCAGCAGGAACTGGTCGGCCAGCTGGCCCTGGCGCTCACCGCCGCCGTGCTGGTCTTCCCGCTCGGGCTGGTGCTGTTCGGCTGGCTGCCGCTGCGGGTGCGCTGGATGCGCCGGGCCGGCGCGGCGAAGGCCCTCGCCGCCGCCCCGGCCGGGCGGGACCTGCTGGCCCTGCGCGCGCTCGCCGGGCAGCCCCTCGCCAAGTTGAACCGGATCGCGCCGGACGTGGCCGAGGCGTGGCGCCGCGGCGACGACGAGACGGTCGACGCGCTCGCCGCACTGGAGCTGCGCGGACTCGGGCTGCGTACCGGCCGTTAAGGTGTTCCGGTGCTGTACTTCCTGATCGTCGTCGCGGTCCTGCTGCTCATATACGCGGGCGTCCTGGTGAGCTTCGTCCGCAAGGGCCGCCGGATCCCGCCGGCCGCGTACCTGGTGCTCGCCGGGCTGAACGGGCTCATCCTGGCCGGGGTGATCGCCTGGGCGGTCGCCCGCTGACCACGGGTTAGGAAGGGCCCCCTGCTATACCGCAGGCGTTAACAGGGGGCCCTTCCTTTCATGCGGGCGGGATGCGGCGGCGGACGTCCTGCGCCGTGGACGGACCCGGCTGCCAGGTGGCCACCCAGGGCCGGTCGGCGGGCGGGGTGACCACGCCGTCCTCCACGGACGCGTACCGGCCGGCGATGATGCGCTTCGCGGCCGCCACGTCGACCGCGTCGGTGTTGGACCACAGCCCGGTGAACAGCTCGTCGACGCGCAGCCGGGCCTGCCGGCAGAACAGGTCGGCCAGCTCCATGTTCTCCGGGTGCTCGGCGCGCTCGGCGACCGCCCGCACGCAGACCGCCGACATGGCGAACAGCTCCGCGCCGATGTCCACCACCCGGCCGAGGAACGCCTGCTTGCGCTCCATCTTCCCCTGCCAGCGGGACATCGCGTAGAAGGTGGACCGGGCCAGCTTGCGGGAGGTCCGCTCGACGTGCCGCAGGTGGCCGGCCAGCGGGCCGAACTCGTGGTACGCCCCGGGCGCCTGCCCCTTGCCGACCGCCAGCGTGGGCAGCCACTTCGCGTAGAAGACGCCGGCCCGCGCGCCGGCCTTCGCCTTGCGGCCCAGCCCGGCGTCCGGGTCGATGATGTCGCCGGCCACCGACAGGTGCGCGTCGACCGCCTCGCGGGCGATCAGCAGGTGCATGATCTCGGTGGAGCCCTCGAAGATCCGGTTGATCCGCAGGTCGCGCAGGAGCTGCTCGACCGCGGCCGGGCGCTCGCCCCGGGCGGCGAGGGAGTCGGCCGTCTCGTAGCCGCGACCGCCCCGGATCTGGATCAGCTCGTCGGCGATCTTCCAGGCCATCTCGCTGGCGTAGAGCTTCACCAGCGCGGCCTCGATCCGGATGTCGTTGCGGTCGTCGTCGGCGAGCAGGCAGCAGAGGTCGAGCATGGACTCCATGCCGTACGTGGTGGCGGCGATGAAGGCGAGCTTCTTGGCGACCGCCTCGTGCTCGCCGACCGGCCGGCCCCACTGGACCCGGTCCGCTGCCCACTCGCGGGCCACGTTCAACGCCCACTTGCCGGCGCCCACGCACATGGCCGGCAGCGAGAGCCGGCCCGTGTTCAGCGTGGTCAGCGCGATCTTCAGGCCCTTGCCCTCGCCGCCGATCACGTTCTCCTTCGGCACGAAGACGTCGTGGAACCGGGTGAGGCTGTTCTCCAGGCCGCGCAGCCCGATGAACTCGTTGCGCCGCTCGACGGTGATGCCCTCGCTGTCGCCCTCCACCACGAAGGCGGTGATGCCGCCGCGCCGCCCCTCGGCCGCCGGCACCCGGGCCATCACCACGAGCAGGGTGGCGACCGTGCCGTTGGTGGCCCAGAGCTTGACGCCGTTGAGCCGGTAGCCGGTGCCGTCCTCGGTCGGCTCGGCCGTGGTGGCCAGCCGGGCCGGGTCGGAGCCGACGTCCGGCTCGGTGAGCAGGAAGGCGGAGACCTCGCCGGCGGCCAGCCGGGGCAGGAACTGCTGCTTCTGCTCGGGGGTGCCGAACATCTTCAGCGGCTGCGGCACGCCGATCGACTGGTGCGCGGACAGCAGCGCGCCGATCGACGGGTTCACCGAGCCGGCCCGCATGAGCGCCCGGCAGTAGTGCAGGTTGCTCAGCCCGAGGCCGCCGTACTTCCGGTCGATCTTCATGCCGAAGGCGCCGAGCCGGGCCAGGCCGTGGAACACGTCGTCGGGGATGCGCGCGTCCCGCTCGATGGCCGCACCGTCCACCTCGGAGTCCAGGTACGCCCCGAACGCGCCGAGGAACTCCTCGGCCCGCGCCACGTCGTCGGGATCGGAGCGGGGCCACGGGTTGATGAGGTCGAGCTGGAAGCGGCCGAGGAAGAGTTCCTTGCCGAAGCTGGGCCGGTCCCAGGCGGCCTCGCGGGCCGCCTCGGCGACCTGCCGCGCCTCCTTCTCGGAGACCTGGCCGGCCTCGGCGGGGAGCGGCCCGGCCCCGTCCGCGTCGGCCGGCTGCCGGGGGTCGTCGATGGGTGCCACCCGCCCGGTCGGGCCGCCGTGTCCGGCGGGGTCGGGTCGGCTGTTGTGTGTCGTGGTCACGGCTGCCTCCTGGAGACCTCGGTCCGGCTGCGTCGACGTGCGACGAAAACGACGCTACCCCCGGGTGTTACCCAGGGGTAGCCTCGCGCGCACGTCCGATTTGGCGGGACCGGCGCCGTCAGTCGCCGGCCAGCGCCGGCGGATCGTCGTCCTCGTCGTCGATGTCGTCGTCACCCCAGTTGCGCCGGGCGAACGGCAGGATCACCCAGAAGACCAGGAACCAGACGCCGGTGATCGCGCTCAGCAGGAAGGCGATGGGCCGGCTCAGCACGAAGTCGGTGATCAGCAGAACCGCGCTGACCATCGAGATCAGCATGAAGCCGAGGCCGCCGCTGGCCATCCGGTGCGCGAAGCGGACCAGCTCCGGCTTGCGGCCCTGGCGGAACAGGGCCCGGTGGAAGGCCACCGGCGAGATGATCATCGCGGTGGCCGCGGCGGCCGACAGCAACGCGACGATGTAGACGTCCTTCTGGAAACCGCTCGTCCGGGTGAACCCGTTGCTGAACGGCAGGGTCAACAGGAAGGCGAAGAGGATCTGCACGCCCGTCTGCGCCACCCGCAGCTCCTGGAGCAGGTCGGCGAAGTTGCGCTGCCAGCGCTGCTTCTCGGTTTCCTTGGACACCCGCTACCTCCAGGGAAGACGGTACTGCCGGTGGGGGCCTCCCACCGGCAGCCTGCCAGTGCCCGATAGGGCCGAGCGTGAAACGCGCTCACGCCCCCCGGCGGATGCGGCCGGCGTACCGGGCCTCCAGCTCGGCGTTGTGCTCGTCGCCGCCGGTGATGTTGGCGGACAGGTAGACCGGGGGCCGCTCCCCGGCCGCGAGCAGCCGGGCGACCACCTCGGCCACGATCTGCTGGGCCAGCAGCGCGGCGGTGATCGAGGAGACCGCGCCGACCGCGCCGCCGCCGGGCAGCGGCAGGGTGGCGTCGCCGTACGGTGCGCCGTTGTCGAGCACCACGTCGGCGAAGTCGGCGAGCTTGCGCCCGGACGGGTGGCGCGAGGTCATCCGGGCCGAGTGCTGCGCCGAGGTGATGGCCACCAGCCCGTGCCCGCGCTCCTTGACGATCGAGGCGAACTCGACCATCGCCCCGTTCACCCCGGAGTTGGAGGCGAGGACGAACACGTCCTGCGGTCGTACCGGGGCCAGCTCGTAGAGGCGGTGCGCCACGGAAGGCTCGCGTTCCAGCTTCGGGCCGAGCACGTCGGCCGGCTCACCGCCGTGCAGGACCAGGTCGCGCAGGGCGATCCGGTTGGTGGGGACCAGCCCGCCGGCCCGGCCGGCGATCTCCATGGCGAGGGCCTCGGAGTGGCCGGTGCCGAACGCGTGCACCACCCCGTCGGCGCGCAGCGACGCGGCGATCAGGTCCGCCGCGCGGGCCACGTTCTCCCGCTGGTCGGCGGCGACCCGGCCGATCGTCTCGGTCACCACCGCCAGGTACGCATCCGCGCTCACCGTCATGTTCCCTCCGTCCGTCGGTGCCGGGCCAGCCACTCGACCGCGAAGTCGACGGCCGCCCGCTGCCTCATCAACCGGCCCGTCCCGTCGCCGACCGGCCCGAGCCGCACCGCACCGGTGGCCTCCAGGTCGGCGCCGAGCCGGGTGAAACCCTCGTCGTCCAGGCGGATGTCGTCCCACCACACCCACTCCCGCCCGCCGTCCGCGGTCAGCACGGCCGCGCCGCAGCGCTGCCGGGGCGGCGCGGGCTGCCGGTACTCGGCCAGGTGCAGGGAGGTGTTGCTGCCGTGGTCCACGCCGAGCAGCAGCACGTCGGCGTCGAGGTCGTGGAGGCGGGCCAGCGGGGAGCCCTCGCCCAGCATGTCGGCCCGGGCGTGGCCGTCGACGATCCGCGCGGCGGCCGGCCCGAGCGCGGCGAACGACACGTGCGGGTGGTCGCTGCGCCGCGCCCCCGGCCAGGTGCGCACCAGCTCGGCGAACGCGCCCATGAACCGGCTCGGCGTGACCGCCGGGTCGAAGCCCGGCATCTCCTCGCGGATCACCGGCCACCAGTCCGCCGGCACCGGCGGGTTGCTCCACCCCGCCGGGTCGCTGTTCTCCGGCGTGTGGGTGGGCACCACCACCGTGCCGGCCGGGCCGAGCACGTCGCGCAGGGCGAGCAGCACGGCCTCCGGGCCGCCGCAGAGGAAACCCAGCGGGCGCAGGGAGGCGTGCACCAGGACTGTCGCGCCGGGGCGTACCCCCAGGTCGTGGAGCTGCGCGGCGAGCGACGCGCGGGTGTGCGGCCGGGCCGGCGCGGGGCTCGCGGTCATCGGCCGGCGCGGGCCAGGATCGCCGCGGCCAGCGGGCCGGGCGCCTCGTCCGGGATCCAGTGGGTGACGCCGGGCAGCACCACGAAGCGGTAGTCGCCGGTGACGTGGGCGGCGCACGCGTCGGCGGCGGTCCGGCCGATGGCCACGTCCCTGTCGCTCCAGACGAACGTGGTCGGCACGCCCACCGGCCCGACGGCCTTCATGTCCGCCCCGGTCATGGCCCGGTACCAGTTCAGCGCGGCGGTCAGCGCGCCCGGCTCGCGCATCGGGTCGGCGTAGCGGTCCACGTCGCCCACCCCGGCGAGCATCCGGCGCAGGGTCGCCGCGCGGAACGCCAGCAGCACCTTCTCCGCCTTGCCCGGCTTGCGGAACAGGGCGATGTAGGAGGAGCGGGCCTTCTGCCGCGGGTCGGTGGCGAGCGCGTGCCCCATCGCCGCCGGGTGCGGCACCGACACGGCGGTCAGCGTGCGGACCCGCTCCGGGTGCGCGGCCGCAAGCCCCCACGCCACGATCGCGCCCCAGTCATGGCCGACCAGGTGGGCGGTGGTCACCCCGAGCGCGTCGAGCACGGCGGCCGCGTCGGCCACCAGCTCCGGGATCCGGTACGCCGCGACGTCCGCCGGCCGCGCGCCGGGCGAGTAACCGCGCTGGTCGAGGGCGTACGTGCGCAGCCCGGCGGCGTGCAGCGCCGGGGTCACCTCGTCCCACTCGCCGGCGTGCTGCGGGAAACCGTGCAGCAGCAGGACGGCTTCGCCGCCCTCGGGGCCGCCGGTGCGTACCTCGAACGTCAGACCTCGCGCGTCGACCCGCATGATCGCCACCCTAACGGGCGATCGCCCTGCTGGGCCCGGGGCCGGGGTCGGTGCTAGCGTCTCCGACGAGACAACTTCACATCCGACAGGGGAGCGCACAGCGCTGAGAGTGCGGGCCGGTGCCCGCAGACCCTCGAACCTGATCTGGGTAATGCCAGCGCAGGGAGTTCGGTCGACCTCCAGCCGCGCCGCCGTCCGGTGACCACCGGGCGCGGCGTGCGTCTTCTCCTGGTTCCTCACCTGAACTGGGAGTCAGTCATGAACCACACCGACAGCAACCGCTGGCGCACCGTCGACATCGTCGTCGCCTCGGTGATCGCCGTCGCCTTCGGCGTCATCTTCTGGGCCTGGGGGCTGCTCTGGGGCGCCACGGACGCGGCCTTCGCGTTCTTCCCGCCCGCGCAGACACTCATCTACGGCGTCTGGCTGGTGCCGGCCGTGCTCGGCGGGCTGGTCATCCGCAAGCCCGGCGCCTCGCTCTACTGCGAGCTGCTGGCGGCGATCATCTCGGCGCTGCTGGGCAGCCAGTGGGGCGGCATCGTCATCGTGCAGGGCCTCATGCAGGGCCTCGGCGCCGAGCTGGCCTTCGCCGCGTTCCGCTACCGCGCGTACCGGCTGCCGGTCGCCCTGCTGGCCGGCGCGCTGACCGGCCTGACCGCGGCGATCTTCGACTTCGTCTACTGGAACAAGACCTACGACCTGGTCAGCTACCGCCTGCCCTACGCCCTGCTGACCATCGTCAGCGCCACGGTGATCGCCGGCCTGGGCTCCCACCTCCTCACCAAGGCCCTGGCCAACACGGGCGTCCTGGACCGCTTCCCCGCAGGCCGCGACCGCGCCCTGGTGTAACAGCGCACGACCGCGTTGATCATGAAGTTGGCGGCGATGTCGATCTCTGAAACCGCCGTCAACTTCATGATCGACGGGGCAGGGTGGGCCGAGAGGGGAGGTGGGCGCGTGGGTGCCGTGCAGTTGCGGGGGTTCGGGTGGCGGCACGCCGGGCGGAAGGGGTGGGCCCTTCGGGGCGTTGACCTGCGCGTCGAGAGCGGGGAGCGGGTTCTGCTTCTTGGGCCTTCCGGCGCTGGGAAGAGCACTCTGCTTGCCGCGCTGGCCGGGTTGCTGCCGGAGGACTCCGGTGAGCAGGAGGGCACCGTCGAGATCGACGGGCTCGACCCGCGCAAGGCCCGGGAGCGGGTCGGCATCGTCTTCCAGGACCCGGAGAGCCAGCTCGTCATGGCCCGCTGCGGCGACGACGTGGCGTTCGGGCTGGAGAACCGCGGCGTGCCCGCCGAGGAGATCTGGCCCCGGGTGGACGAGGCGCTGCGCCGGGTCGGCTTCCCCTACGACCGCGACCGGCCCACTGCCGCGCTGTCCGGCGGCGAACAGCAGCGGCTCGCCCTGGCCGGCACGCTCGCCCTGCGGCCGGGGCTGCTGCTGCTCGACGAGCCGACCGCCAACCTCGACCCGGCCGGCGCCGACCTGGTCCGCCGGGCCGTCGCGGCCGCCCTGGACGCGGACACCACGCTGATCCTGGTCGAGCACCGGGTCGCCGAGGCGCTGCCGCTGGTCGACCGGGTGGTCGTGCTGGAACCCGGCGGCGGGGTGCGCGCCGACGGGCCGCCCGAGGCGGTCTTCGCCGCACACGGCGACGCGCTGGCCGCCGCCGGGGTCTGGGTGCCGGGCCGCACCGTGCCGCCCCGGCACGCCACCACGCCGCCCGGCGAGGCGCTGCTCACCGCCGACCGGCTCGGCCTGCCGCCCCGGCTGGCCCCCACCGACCTTCGGGTACGCGCCGGCGAGGCGCTCGCCGTCCTCGGCCCGAACGGCGCCGGCAAGTCCACCCTGGCCCTGCTGCTCGGCGGCCTGCTCCGCCCCGGCGCCGGTACGGTCGCCGCCACCCCCGCGCTCGCCGGCCGGGACGCGCGCACTCCCCCGCACCGCTGGCGGGCGCCCGCCCTGGCCGGCCGGATCGGCTCCGTCTTCCAGGACCCGGAGCACCAGTTCGTCACGAGCACCGTCCGGGACGAGTTGGCCCTCGGTCCGCGCCGCACCGGGCAGCCGGAGGCGGCCGTGACGGCCACCGTGGACGCGCTGCTGGAGCGGCTGCGGCTGGACCGGCTGGCGGGCGCCAACCCGTACACCCTCTCGGGCGGGGAGGCGCGGCGGTTGAGCGTGGCGACTGCCCTGGCCACCGCGCCCCGCCTGCTGATCTGCGACGAGCCCACCTTCGGCCAGGACCGGCGGACCTGGCTCGAGCTGGTCGACCTCCTGGCCGACCTGCGCGACGCCGGCCACGGCGTCGTCGCGGTCACCCACGACGCGGACTTCGTCGCCGCGCTGGCCGACCGGACGATCACCCTGGAGCGCCGATGACGCCCGCGCCACTCCGAGCGCCCGGCCGTCGCCCGGCAGCGCCCATGGCGACCGCCACCCCCACCGTCACGGTGGAGCGCCGATGATCAGCGTGAAACCGGTCGCCGCGCCAGGGGCTCCGCTGGCGCGGCGCAACCCGGTGGCGAAGCTGGCCGCCGCGCTGGTCTTCACCCTCATCCTGGTGGCCACCCTCGACCCGGTGGCCCCGGCCATCGCCATCGCCGTCGAACTGGCGGTGCTGCCACTGTTCGGCGTCCGCTACGGCGTGCTGGCCCGGCGGGCCTGGCCCCTGCTGGCCGGCGCCGGCGGCATCCTGGTCACGCTCGTGCTCTTCGCCGCCGACCGTTCCGGCCGGGTGCTGGTCGAGGCCGGCCCGGTCCTGGTCACCGAGGGCGTGCTGGTCACCGCGCTGGGTCTGGTGCTGCGAATGCTCGCCGTGGCGCTGCCCGGGATCCTGGTCTTCGCCACCACCGATCCCACCGACCTGGCCGACGCGCTGATCCAGAACGCGAAGGCGCCCGCCCGGTTCGCCATCGGCGCGCTGGCCGCGTTCCGGCTGGTGCCGCTGCTGGAGGAGGAGTGGCGGATGATCAGCATGGCCCGCCGGGCGCGGGGTGTGGACGCCGGCCGCAACCCGATCGCCAAGCTGCGGCTGTTCGGGTCGACGGCGTTCGCGCTGCTGGTCGGGGCGATCCGGCGGGGCACCCGGCTGGCCGTGGCCATGGACGCCCGGGGCTTCGACGCCGGCACCCCGCGTACGGTCGCCCGCCGGCAGCGTTTCACCCGGGCCGACACCCTGCTGGTGGTCGCCGCCGGGACGTTGGCCGCGGCGGCGCTGACGGTCAGCGTGCTGCTGGGCACCTTCCGGCCGCTGATCGGCTGATCGGCGGCCGCCGGCATAGCGGCTCGGGTTGCGGCGGTCGTCCCGACGGCGGGACACCACGCACTGCCGCAACCCGAGTCGATCAGTGCCGGTCAGCTGCGCCGGAAGGCGTAGAACCGGGTCTGTCCGGCGCGCTGGCTGCGCCCGGAGAGCCGGGCGTCCCGGCCGGCGGGCGGGCCGGCCTTCGGTGGCGGCGGCGTGTCGGTGCGCCCGGGCAGGACCACCGGCGCGGCCGGCGCCACGGTGAGCGCGTCGAGATCCGCCGGGGTGAGGTCCACCGGGGACGGCGCGGGCTTGTGGGACTTCTTCGGACTGCGCTTGGCGGGCATACGCTGCCTCCTGACTGTCGGGCACCCGTGGGCACGGCGAGCGGGGAACACCCGGGCGGTCCGACGAGGCACACGACGCCACCACCGACCGGTGGCGCGGAGGATGCGGACGCCCGGGGCGCACGGTCCACGGCGGTACGCACGGTGGACCGGGCCTGCGAGAGGTGGGCGTCAGTTACGCATGCCGGAACGCTAACCCACCGCCGCCCGGACGCGCACCCGAATTACGGAAGGACCGACGGCAACCACTCCCTCACCCGGCGTCGACGTCCCGGCCCCGCGCCGTACGCGCCGCGATACGGTCGCAGCACGGGCACCGGAGACGAGGGGTGGCGGTACGCATGGCACAGCAGGCGACGGCGCAGATCGGGGTCACCGGCCTGGCGGTGATGGGCCGCAACCTGGCCCGGAACCTGGCCCGCAACGGCTTCACCGTGGCCGTGCACAACCGCTCGCCCGAGCGCACCCGCAGCCTGCTCGCCGAGCACGGCGGCGAGGGCATGTTCGTGGCCTCGGAGTCGATGGCCGATTTCGTCGCCTCGCTGGAGCGCCCGCGCGCCGTGATCGTCATGGTGAAGGCCGGCGCCCCCACCGACGCGGTGATCGACGAACTGGTCCCGCTGCTGGAGGAGGGGGACATCGTCGTCGACTGCGGCAACGCGCACTTCGCCGACACCCGCCGCCGGGAGGAGGCGTTGCGCGGGCACGGGCTGCACTTCGTGGGCACCGGGGTCTCCGGGGGCGAGGAGGGTGCGCTGCGCGGGCCCAGCATCATGCCGGGCGGCTCGGCCGAGTCCTACCGGAAGCTCGGCCCGATCTTCGAGCGGATCGCCGCCCAGGTGGACGGCGTCCCGTGCTGCCGGCACATCGGGCCGGACGGCGCCGGCCACTTCGTGAAGATGGTCCACAACGGCATCGAGTACGCGGACATGCAGCTCATCGCCGAGGCGTACGACCTGCTGCGGGCCGGCCTGTCGGCGAGCCCGGCGGAGATCGCGGAGATCTTCCGGGAGTGGAACGGCGGCGAGCTGGAGTCCTTCCTCATCGAGATCACCGCCGAGGTGCTCGGGCACACAGACGCGGCGACCGGCCGGCCGTTCGTCGACGTGGTGCTGGACCAGGCCGAGCAGAAGGGCACCGGCCGGTGGACCGTGCAGAGCGCCCTGGACCTCGGCATCCCCATCACCGGCATCGCGGAGGCCACCTTCGCCCGGTCGCTGTCCGGGCACGCCGACCAGCGCGCCGCCGCCCGCCGCGCGTTCGCCGACGCGGGCGAGAAGTGGCAGGTGGACGACCGGGACACGTTCGTCGAGGACGTCCGGCGCGCGCTGCTGGCCAGCAAGATCGTCGCGTACGCGCAGGGCTTCGACCACATCCGCGCCGGCAGCCGG
Organism: Micromonospora chersina; assembly: GCF_900091475.1. Lineage (NCBI taxonomy): Bacteria > Bacillati > Actinomycetota > Actinomycetes > Micromonosporales > Micromonosporaceae > Micromonospora > Micromonospora chersina. Next base: position 5,732,126 of record NZ_FMIB01000002.1, on the reverse strand, counting down.
GAGTACGACTGGGACATCGACCTGGGCGGCACGGCCACCATCTGGCGGGGCGGCTGCATCATCCGGGCGCGCTTCCTGGACCGGATCCGGGAGGCGTACGACAGCGAGCGGGACCTGTCCACGCTGCTCGTGGCCCCCTGGTTCGCCGACCGGGTCGGCGCAGGGGTTCCGGCCTGGCGGCGGGTGGTGGCCGACGCGGCCCGGGCGGGCGTGCCCACGCCGGCCTTCTCGTCGTCGCTGGCCTACTTCGACGCCCTGCGGGCCGAGCGGCTGCCGGCCGCGCTGATCCAGGGGCTGCGGGACAACTTCGGCGCGCACACCTACCACCGGGTGGACCGGGAGGGGTCGTTCCACACGCTCTGGGCGGGTGACCGCTCCGAAGTGGAGGCGTGAGCGCGCTCAGGCGAGCGTGGCGTGCATCTCCCAGACCAGGATCTCCGCGGGTTCGGCGGCGGTGACCCGCTGGCCCCCTGCCATGGTGATCCGGGCCGCGTCGCCCTCACCGAGTTCGCCGGTCCCCTCCAGCGTCACGGCGCCGCTGGGCACGTAGAGGTGCAGGAAGGGCGCCTCGGGCAGGTTCACCGAGTCGCCGGGGCCGAGCCGGGCGGCGTGCAGGGTGGCGTACCGGTTGCGGATCCGGATGGCGGAGGCGCCGTCGTACCGGTCCATGCCGGAGGCGACCGGCACGAGGCCGCCCCGCAGCAACTCGTCGCCGATTTCGAGCTGCTCGTAGCCGGGGTCGATCCCCTCCTCGTCCGGGAGCACCCACATCTGCACGAAGTGGACCGGGTCGCGGTGCGGGGCGGTGTTCTCCAGCCGCCAGGAGTCGTTCTTCTCCGAGTGCAGGATGCCGGTGCCGGCGCTCATCCGCTGGGCCAGGCCCGGGTAGATGACGCCGGAGTGGCCGGTGGAGTCCTGGTGGACCAGGGAACCACGCAGCACCCAGGTGACGATCTCCATGTCCTGGTGCGGGTGGGTCTCGAAACCGGTGCCCGGGTGCACCACGTCGTCGTTGTTGACCAGCAGCAGCCCGTGGTGGGTGTTGGCCGGGTCGTAGTGCCGGGAGAACGAGAAGGAGTGCTTGGAGTCGAGCCACGACAGCCGGGTCTTGAACCGGTCGTCGGCCCGGCGGACGTCCACCGCCGGCGCGGGCATCGTCGCCGTCACCAGGCACGCTGCCCGGTCTCGGCCGGCGCCCAGGTGAGCGCCGGTTCGCCGGTGGCCAGCTCGCCGATCTCACCGGCGCGCACGGCGGGCGCGTGGCCGAGTTCGGCGCAGTGCTGCTCGGCGATCTCCGCGCAGATGTCGGCGACCTGCTCGCAGATCGGGCTGCCCAGGTCCGCCGCGTTCAACGCCATGATCATCTTGAACCGGAGATCCGGCATCCCCCACCCCCGTGGCGGGCGCGTCCCGGCGGCGCGCCCTCGCGCCGATCGTACGCGCGGGCGCCCCGCTCCCGGCCGGAAAGCCGGACGCGGGGCGCCCGCGGCACGGCCCGCCGCAACGCTGCGGCGGACCGTCGACGTCACCAGAACCGACGGCGCTTGGCCTTCTGCGGCCGCAGCATGTCGGCGCCCTTGGTGAGCAGTCGGCTCACCCCGGTCGGGCCGCGACGGGCCTCCAGGGTGTGGCTGAGCCGGCGCGCGCCGGCCGCTGCCAGCGGCACGGCGACCGCCATGACCGCCCACTGGGCAATCCGCTTCTGAATCATGTGGGTTCACCTCCGCAATCTGCCTGCTGTCCGGATTGATACCCAGCAGGCGGCATCGGTAAGCGCGACCTCAGGTGGTGGGGGCCACCGGATTGGGCAGCGCACCGCCGAAGCGGCGGTCCCGCTGGGCGTAGAGCTCGCAGGCGTACCAGAGGTGGCGGCGATCGAAGTCCGGCCAGAGGGTGTCGAGGAAGACCAGCTCGGCGTACGCGCTCTGCCAGAGCAGGAAGTTGGAGGTGCGCTGCTCGCCGGAGGGGCGGAGGAAGAGGTCCACCTCGGGGACCTCCGGGTGGTAGAGGTACTTCGCGATGGTCTTCTCGGTGACCTTGCCCGGGTCGATCCGGCCGGCGGCAGCGTCGCGGGCGATCGCGGCGGCGGCGTCGGCGATCTCCGCCTGCCCGCCGTAGTTGACGCAGAACTGGAGGGTCAGCGTCGAGTTGCCGCGGGACATCTCCTCGGCGGTCTGCAACTCGGAGATGACGCTCTTCCAGAGCCGCCCGGCCCGGCCGGACCACACCACCCGGACGCCCAGGTCGACGAGCTGGTCCCGGCGGCGCCGGATGACGTCCCGGTTGAAGCCCATGAGGAAGCGGACCTCGTCCGGCGAGCGCCGCCAGTTCTCGGTGGAGAAGGCGTACGCCGACAGGTAGGGGATGCCCAGCTCGATGGCGCCCTCGATGGTGTCGAAGAGGCTGTGCTCGCCCTGCTCGTGACCCTTGGTCCGGGGCAGCCCGCGCTCCTTGGCCCAGCGGCCGTTGCCGTCCATCACCACGGCGACGTGCTTCGGCAGCGCGTCGGCCGGCAGCGCCGGCGGCCGGGCGCCGGAGGGGTGCGGAGTCGGCGGCAGCGGCTCGCGCCGGCCGGCCCTCATCGATCGGATCACTCGGTCATCTCCCTGTTCACACCAGCGGCGGTGGGCCCGCCTCCGGTGCGCGGCGGGACCACACCCGGCCCCGCGCCGCCGGGCGGCGGGACCGCGCTGGACGCCGGGGCACCCCGGTCGACCAGCGGCAGCGAGCGTAGCGCGCGTTCCAGGTGCCACTGGAGGTGCGCCGCGACCAGGCCACTGCACTCGCGGCGCACACCGGTCTCGGTGGCGTCGGCGTACGCCCAGTCGCCGGTGGTCAGGGCGGACATCAGGTCGATGGTGGCCGGGGCGGGGTGGGCGGCGCCGGGTGGCCGGCAGTCGGGGCAGACCGCGCCGCCGGCCGGGACCGAGAAGGCCCGGTGCCGCCCCGGGGTGCCGCAGACCGCGCAGGCGGTCAGCGCGGGTGCCCACCCGGCGAAGGCCATGCCGCGCAGCAGGTAGGCGTCGAGCACCAGGGTGGTGGCGTGGTCGCCGGTGGCCAGCGAGCGCAGCGCGCCGAGGGTGAGCTGGAACAGCCGCAGCGAGGGCTCACGCTCGATCGGGGTGAGCCGCTCGGCGGTCTCGGCGATCGCGCTGGCCGCCGTGTAGCGGGGGTAGTCGCCGAGGAACCGCTTGCCGTAGAGGTCGATGCCCTCGGCCTGGCTGATGGTGTGCAGCGAGCTGCCGTGGTTGCCCTTGGGGTCGCCGGCGAGCTGGAGGTCGACGTGCCCGAACGGCTCCAGCCGGGCGCCGAACTTGCTGGTGGTGCGGCGTACGCCCCGGGCCACCGCGCGCAGCCGGCCGTGCCGGCGGGTGAGCAGGGTGATGATCCGGTCGGACTCCCCCAGCTTCTGCACGCGCAGCACCACCGCGTCGTCGCGGTAGAGCTGTCGGCGGTATCCGGCCATCGGGCCATTCTCCCTCGGGGTGTGATCTCAGGGTCTCTTCGGGGTGGACCGGCGGTCGAACCCGGATGCGCCGCCCGCGCGGTCGCCCGTAGCGTCCTGGCCATGGCTCTGCACCGGACCGCCGTCGCCGCAGCCGCGGCCGCCACCCTGATCGTCCTCGCCGGGTGCGACACCCTGTCGTTCCGCCGCCTCGACTACGACCAGACCGAGAGCGCGAAGATCACCCGGATCACCGTGCCGGCCGGCGGCGCGGGCGACATCACGATCCGGGCTACCGGCGCGCCCGACCAGGTGCGGATCAAGCGGATCGTCCGCTACCAGGGCGGGGAGCCGGACACCCGGTACGAGATCAAGGGCGACGAGCTGGTGCTGCCGAACGACTGCGGCCCCCGGTGCACGGTCTCCTGGGAGGTGACCGCCCCGGAAGGCGTGACGGTGCGCGGTGAGACCAGCTCCGGGAACGTCACCCTGAACCGGGTCGGGCCGGTGGACTTCACGCTGAAATCCGGCGACCTCACCGTGACCGAGGCCCGTGGCGAGGTCCGCGCCACCACCACCTCGGGGAACATCGAGGTGGTCGACGCGACCGGCCCGGTCCGGCTGCGCGCCTCCTCCGGCGACATCAGTGCCCGCCGGCTCGCCGCCGGCCTGGACGCGGAGGCCACCTCGGGCAACCTCGTCGTCGAACTGGACAAGCCGGCCGCGGCCCGGTTGCACGCGACCAGCGGCGACGTCGACCTGACCGTGCCGCCGGGCCGGTACCGGGTGCGGGCGGACGCGAAGTCCGGCGACACCGACCTGAGGGTGCCGGACGACCCGGCCGCCTCCCTGCTGCTCGACGTCACCGCCACCAGCGGCAACGTGACCGTCCACCAGCGCTGAGGGCGGCCGCCGGTCAGCGCGGTGTGCGGTCGGCCCGCTCCGGCGCGCGGCGCGGCCCCGGCACCCGGGCGCCGGCCACCGCGAGTGCGGTAGCCGCGCCGGCGGGCGCCGGGCTGGCCGGTGCGGCCGCCGCCCGCTCCGCCACGGTCCGCCTGGGGCGGCCGGGCACCAGTTCGGGGGTACGCCGAGCGGCCAGGTCCTCGACCCAGCCGACCAGGAGGGTTACCACGCCGACAAGCGCGAACACCAGCACCACCCGGATCGCCAGCCCGACCGGGTCCCGGTGCGACCAGCCGACCACATCCACGAGCGGGGTGAGCGCGGCCACGAACGGCATGTGCCACAGGTAGACGGTCAGCGCGCGCCGGTTCAGCACGGTGACCGCCCGGCCCAGCGCCGGGACGCGGTCCACCCACGGCGCCGCGGCCGGCGCCCGGCCGATCGCCACCAGGATGAACGCCGCCGACCAGAGCGCGTTGCCCAGGTGGATGTCGTTCAGGTCGTACCCGCGAGGGCCGGGGTGGGTGAGGACCCAGCCCAGGCCGGCCGCGCCGAGGGCCACCGCGAGCGGGACGAGCACCCGGTTGGCGGTGCGGCGCAGCAGGCCGTCGTGGTGGGCGAAGCCGAGCAGCCAGGCGCCGAAGTACAGGCCGAACTCGCGCAGCACGGTCGGCGGGTTCGCCAGCACGCCGAACTCGATCGCGGCGAGCAGCGCGTACGGGGCCAGCAGGGTGGGCAGCGGGGCCCGGCGGAACAGCCACAGGGCCACCGGCGAGGCGAGAACGAACCAGAGGTAGTCCCGCAGGTACCAGATCGGGCTCAGCGCGATGGCGCCCCAGTCGTTGGCCGGCGGGTCGCTGACCGGGAAGAGCCACAGCAGCACCTTCGGGGTGAGCGGCAGCCCGGTGAGCAGCATGGCCGGCACGAAGACGGCGGCGAGCACCCAGAGCGACGGCAGCAGCCGGCGCAACCGACGCGCCACGGCCGGTACGCCGGTCCGGTCCAGCGACGCCGCCATCAGCGAGCCGGCGAGCGCGAACATCACCGACATCGCCGGGAAGATCAGGGTCAGCGTCGCCCAGCCGGTGACGTGGTAGACGACGACTCGAACGATGGCCAGGAAGCGGAGCAGGTCGAGGTATCGGTTTCGCATCAGCTCGCGGGGGCGTCGGGGGCGGGGGCAGCAACGCCTCCCTACCCTCCGACCTGGCGCGACGAAACGGTGCGCGGGGCCGGGTCAAAAGTGAAACATCCCATAAAGCCGGCCGATCCGGACCAGCCCGACAACCGCCGGAAAACGCGGACCGCCGGCCCCCCGGATCGGAGGACCGGCGGTCGGGCGTACGGGGTCAGAAGCCGAGCTTGCGCAACTGCTTCGGGTCGCGCTGCCAGTCCTTCGCGACCCGGACGTGCAGGTCCAGGTAGACCCGGGTGCCGAGCAGCTCCTCGATCTGGCGGCGGGCGGTGGTGCCGACGTGCTTGAGCCGGCTGCCCCGGTGACCGATGACGATCGCCTTCTGGCTCGGTCGCTCCACGTACACGTCCGCGTAGATCTTGGTGACGTTGCCCTCGGGGATCATCTCCTCGACCACCACGGCGATCGAGTGCGGCAGCTCGTCCCGGACCCCCTCCAGAGCGGCCTCACGGACCAGTTCGGCGACGAGCACCTGCTCGGGGTCGTCGGTGAGCATGTCGTCGGGGTAGAGCTGCGGCGACTCCGGCAGGTAGCCGGTCATCACGTCGACAAGGGTGTCCACCTGGTGCCCGGAGACCGCGCTCACCGGCACCACGTCGGCGAACTCGCCCAGCTCGCTCACCGCGAGCAACTGCTCGGCCAGCCGCTTCTTGTCCACCAGGTCGGTCTTGGTGACCACGGCCAGCACGGTGGCCCGCAGGTCGGCCAGCTCACCGGTGATGAACCGGTCGCCCCGCCCGATCGGCTCGTTCGCCGGGATGCAGAGGCCGATCACGTCGACCTCGCTCCAGGTCTCCCGGACCAGGTCGTTGAGCCGCTCGCCGAGCAGCGTGCGCGGACGGTGCAGGCCCGGGGTGTCGACGAGCACGAGCTGCGACTCCGGCCGGTGCAGCACCGCCCGGATGATGTGCCGGGTGGTCTGGGGCTTGTTCGAGGTGATCGCGATCTTGGTGCCGACGATCGCGTTGGTCAGCGTCGACTTGCCGGCGTTCGGCCGCCCGACGAAGCAGCCGAAACCCGCCCGGTAGGGCCGCCCCTGCGCGTCGCTCACTCGACCACCGTGCCGAGGACGGTGCCGTCCGGCGCGGCCACGTGGATCGGCGCGTCGGCGGAGAGGTCCCGGACCGCGGCGTGCCCCGCGCCGTCAAGCGTCGACGCCTCGGTCACCACCACGGCGGCCTCCAGCCGGCTCGCGCCCGCCGCCACCGCCGAGGCGACCGCGAGCTGGAGCGCGGTCAGGGTCAGCGACGGCAGCGCCACGCTGGCTGCCGCGTACGTCCGGCCGTCCTGGTCGCGGACCGCCGCGCCCTCCACGGCGCCCACCCGGCCCCGCGCGCCCCGGGCCAGGACGACCAGCTTGCCGTCCTCGGCGCTCAGCTCGGCCGGGTCGGACGGGGTGGGCCGGGCGGCCGGCACGGCGGGTGACTCAGGCATCGGCGGGTTGCCTCTCCTCGGAACGGTTGTGGTTGCCGCGGGGGTCGGTCTGCTCGCCGCGCCCCGCGCTGTCCGGCGCGTCGCCCGGCTCGACCCGGCTGACCAGCACGGTGTCGATCCGGTTGCGCCGACCGGTGGTGCCCTCGGCGATCAGCCGGAGCCCGGCCACCTCGGCGCCGGAGCCCGGGATCGGCACCCGGCCGAGCGCCTGGGCGAGCAGGCCACCGACCGTCTCCACCTCGTCGGTGGGCAGGTCGGTGTCGAACAGCTCGCCCAGATTCTCCACCGGCAGCCGGGCGGTCACCCGCACGGCCCCGTCCGCCAGGCGCTCGACCGGCGGGCGTTCGACATCGTACTCGTCGGTGATCTCGCCGACGATTTCCTCCAGGATGTCCTCGATGGTGACCAGGCCGCCGGTGCCGCCGTACTCGTCGACGACGATGACCAGGTGGTTGCGGGCCGCCTGCATCTCCGAGAGCAGGTCGTCGACCGGCTTGGACTCGGGCACGAAGGTCGCCGGGCGCATCAGCTCGGCCACCGGCATCTGCCGGGCCTCCGGGCTGCCCTGGATCCGCCGGATCAGGTCCTTGAGGTAGAGCACGCCGAGCACGTCGTCGACGTTCTCGCCGATCACCGGGATCCGGGAGAAGCCGGAGCGCAGGAAGAGCGCCAGCGCCTGCGCGAGGGTCTTGGAATCCTCTATCCACACCATCTCGGTGCGGGGCACCATCACCTCGCGGGCGATGGTGTCGCCGAGCGCGAAGACCGAGTGGATCATCTGCCGCTCGCCGTGCTCGACCACGCCGCGCTGCTCGGCCAGGTCGACCAGCTCCCGCAGCTCGACCTGGGTGGCGAACGGCCCCTCCCGGAAGCCGCGCCCCGGGGTGACCGCGTTGCCGATCAGGATCAGCAGCGAGGCCAGCGGGTTGAGCGCCCGGCCCAGCCAGCGCACCAGCGGCGCGACCGCGCGGCCCACCGCGTAGGCGTGCTGCCGGCCCAGGGTGCGCGGCGCGACGCCGACCACCACGAAGCTGACCACGGTCATCGCCCCGGCGGTGACCAGGGCGGCCCGCCAGCCGGCGCCGAAGGTGTCCACAGCCACCAGCGCGACGAGCGTGGTGGCGGTCAGCTCGGCCAGCAGCCGGAGCAGGAGCAGCAGGTTGAGGTGGCGGACCACGTCACCGGCGACCGCCTGGAGGGTACGCGCGCCACGCGCGCCGTCCCGGGCCAGCTCGGCGGCCCGGGCCGGGGAGACGGCGGCCAGCGCGGCCTCGGTCATCGCGATCAGGCCGGCGAGCACCACCAGCCCGGCCGCGACGGCGAGGAGAGGGAGATCGGGCAGGCCGGCGGGCGCGCCGCCGGCCGCCAGGGTGGCTGTCACTGCGATCGGGTCGACCGCCAGCTGGCCAGCAGTCGCGCCTGGAGACCGAACATCTCCCGCTCCTCCTCCGGCTCGGCGTGGTCGTAGCCGAGCAGGTGCAGCACGCCGTGCACGGTGAGCAGGTGCAGCTCGTCGGCGGCGGAGTGCCCGGCGGTGGCGGCCTGCTTGCCGGCCACCTCCGGGCAGAGCACGATGTCGCCGAGCAGAGCCGGTTCACCGCCGGCCGGGGCGCTCTCCCCCGGGCCGTGGTCGACGCTGCCCTCGTCCATGGGGAACGCGAGCACGTCGGTCGGGCCGTCGCCACCCATCCAGCGGTGGTTCAGCTCCGACATGTATTCGATGTCGACCAGCAGCACGGACAGCTCGGCGAGGGGGTTGACCCCCATCTCGTCGAGGGCGTGCCGGGCGACGGCGAGCACGGCGTCGGTGTCGACGTCGACACCGGACTCGTTGGCGATCTCGATGGACAACTGTCTTCCTCTGGTGGGTTAGCGGCGCCGGCCGGCCCGGCCGCCCTGGGCGGTCCGCCCGGGCACGGCGTGCACGCTCTGCGCCTGCTGGTTCTCCCGCTCGGCGTCCCAGCGGGCGTACGCGTCGACGATGTCGCCCACCAGCTTGTGGCGGACCACGTCGGAGCTGGAGAGCTGGGCGAAGTGCACGTCCTCGACGTTGCTCAGGATCTCCCGGACCACCCGCAGGCCGCTGGTCGTCCCGCCGGGAAGGTCCACCTGGGTGACGTCACCGGTGACCACGATCTTGGAACCGAAGCCGAGCCGGGTGAGGAACATCTTCATCTGCTCGGGCGTGGTGTTCTGCGCCTCGTCGAGGATGATGAACGCGTCGTTCAGGGTGCGGCCCCGCATGTACGCCAGCGGCGCCACCTCGATGGTGCCGGCGGCCATCAGCTTCGGGATGGACTCCGGATCGAGCATGTCGTGCAGCGCGTCGTAGAGCGGGCGCAGGTAGGGGTCGATCTTCTCGTTGAGCGTGCCGGGCAGGAAGCCCAGCCGCTCACCCGCCTCGACCGCCGGCCGGGTCAGGATGATCCGGTTGACCTGCTTGGCCTGGAGCGCCTGGACGGCCTTCGCCATGGCCAGGTAGGTCTTGCCCGTGCCGGCCGGGCCGATGCCGAAGACGATGGTGTGCGCGTCGATGGCGTCGACGTAGCGCTTCTGCCCCAGGGTCTTGGGGCGGATGGTGCGACCGCGCCGGGAGAGGATGTTGAGCGTCAGCACCTCGGCGGGCCGCTCGGCGCCGCCCTGCTCGAGCATGCCGACGGTGCGCCGGACGGCATCAGTGGTCAGGGTCTCGCCTTTCTCGATCAGTTCGAGCAGCTCGCTGAAGAGACGCTCGGCGAGGGCGTTGTCGGCGGGCGCGCCGGTGATGGTGATCTCGTTGCCCCGCACGTGGACGTCACTGTTGACCGAGCGTTCGACGAGCCGCAGGATCTCGTCGCCCGCGCCGAGCAGGTTCACCATGATCTTCTGGTCGGGGACCGTGATCCTGGTCTGCACCCGGGGCGGGCCGGGAGGTGGGGTGCCGGTCATAGATCGGGCCGTCGGGCCCTACGCCACCTGCTCTCGAACTCGGCGCCGGGCCCTGCTGGCGCGGCGGTCGTGACTCCCATCGTATCGGGTCAACACCGACCGCACCTCGCCCATTTCCGGCGGTAGGAGATCAACTGCCGGCGCGGAAGTCGTACCCCTCGAAGGTCTCCTGGTGCCGCGTGAACCGGTAGGTGGCCCAGTGCATCCGGACCACCACCCCGCGCTCGTCCCGGGTCAGCCGGAGCAGCTCGCCCACCTCCCGGCCGGCGACCGTGCGGAACACGTCCGGCCGGTCCGGCAGCGGGGCGAAGACCGAGGGGGGCTTGCCGGCCGGGTCGTCCGCACCCCGCGCCCGCAGCGCCCCGTCGTGCCAGGAGAAGACGTACTCGAAGCCCTCGCCCCACCAGCGGCCCAGCAGGCCCCGCAGGTGCTCCGGGGCGGGCGCGCCCGGCCGCCACGGCTCGACGTCGGCCGGGTCGTGCTCGGCGGCGGTGGCCAGCAGCCGGTGCGTCAGCTCGAAGACCTCCACGCCGGTGCCCGAGGAGCCGAGCACCGCGCAGCCCATCGCGCCCGCGGTGCCGTCACCGCCGCGCCGCCCGTAGACGGCGGCCAGGAAACCGGGCATCGCCCCGTCGTGCCCCACGTGCATCACCCGCCCCGGCTGCGGCACCAGGATCAGGCCGAGGCCGAAGCCGCCGGCCCAGAGCGTCTCGTCGGTCGTGGTCAGCGGCCAGCGCATCTCGTCGAGGGTGGCCGGCGCGAGCACCGCGCCGGCCGGGTCCAGCGCGGCCGGGTCGGCCAGGAAGGCCGCCCAGCGCGCCATGTCCGGGGCGGTGCTCCAGAGCTGCGCCGCCGGGGCCACCGCACCGAAGTCCGTGTTCGGCTCCGGCCGGGCCTCGTCGGAGTACGCGTCGACCAGGAACCCGGTCGCCGCCCGGCCGCCCGGCGTCGGGCCGGTGGCGGCCAGCCCGAGCGGGGCGAGCACCCGCTCGGCCAGCACCTCGGCCCAGGTGCCCCCGCGCAGCCGGGCCACCAGCTCACCGAGCAGGGCCATGCCGAGGTTGGAGTAGTGGTAACGCCGCCCGGTGGGCAGCACCCGCTCCACCCGGGCCAGGTCGGCGAGCAGCTCGGTGACGTCGGGCGCGCGCAGGCTGTCCCACACGTCGCCGTGCGGCTCCCGCTGGAGGCCCGCGGTGTGCGACAGCAGCCGGCGTACGGTCAGCTCGCCGTGCGCCGGCAGGTCGAGGTGCCGCCCGATCGGGTCGTCCAGGTCGAGCAGCCCCTCGTCCCGGCACTGCATGACCAGCACGGCCGTGAAGGTCTTGGTGACCGAGCCGATCCGGAAGACCGTCTCCGGCCCGAGCGGGGTGTCGTTGCCGGTCCCGCCGACCGCGCAGGTCCAGAGCGGCCGGTCGGCCCGGTGCAGGGCCACCGACACCGCCGGGATCCGCCCGTGGGCCTGCGCCTGCCGCACCATCCGGCCGAGCCGGTCATGCACCGTGATCATGAGGGCAGTCTAGGCAGCGGCTCACCGGCAGAGCATCGGGCCGAGCGGCGCGCCGCCGAGCAGGTGCGCGTGCACGTGGAAGACCTCCTGGCCGCCGTACGGGCCGGTGTTGAACATCAGCCGGAACCCGTCCACGGTCAGCCCCTCCTCCTCGGCCACCACGGCGGCGGTGCCGAGCAGCTCACCGGCCAGCCCCGGGTCGCCCTCGGCCAGGGTGACCACGTCCGCGTAGTGCTCCTTCGGAATCACCAGCACGTGCGTGGGCGCCTTCGGGTCGATGTCCCGGAAGGCCAGGGTGGTGGCGGTCTCGCGGACCACGGTGGCCGGGATCTCCCCGGCGACGATCCGGCAGAACAGGCAGTCGGTTCCCATCGGGGCAGTGTAAGGAAGGGCCCCCTGTTAACGCCTGCTGCATAGGAAGGGGCCCTTCCTAACCACGCCGGGCGGGTGCGGCAGGATGGCCGGCATGGCGGGACGGGCGGGACGGGCGGTACTGGTGACGGGGGCCTCGCGCGGCATCGGCCGCGCGGTGGCGCGGGCGTTCGCGACGGGCGGGGACCGGGTGGCGATCCACCACCGGGACTCCGCGGACCTGGCCGAGGCGCTGCGGGCGGAACTGCCCGGCGACGGGCACGTGGTGGTACGCGCCGACCTGGCCGACCCGGAGGCGGTCCGGGCCATGGTGGACGAGGCGGCGCAGCGCCTGGGTGGCCTCGACGTCCTGGTCAACAACGCCGGCGTCTACGGCCCGCGCGACCTGCCCCACCCGGTCTTCGGCAACACCTACGCGCAGTGGCAGGAGCAGTGGCGGCTGGTCCTGGAGACCAACCTGACCGGCGCCGCGAACGCCACCTGGTGCGCCGCCCAGCACATGCGGGAGCGGGGTGGCCGGATCGTGAACGTGTCGTCCCGGGGCGCCTTCCGGGGTGAGCCGGAGCAGCCCGCGTACGGGGCGAGCAAGGCGGGGCTCAACGCGCTCGGTCAGTCGCTGGCGCTGGCCCTGGCCCCGTACGGCATCGCGGTGGCGACCGTGGCGCCGGGCTTCGTGGCGACCGACATGACCACCACCCACCTGAGCGGCGAGCGGGGCGACGCCATCCGCGCCCAGTCCCCGTTCAACCGCGTGGCCCGCCCCGAGGAGATCGCCGCAGCGGTCCACTGGCTAGCCAGCCCCGAGGCGGAGTGGGCCTCAGGAACGATCGTCGACCTGAACGGCGCCTCCTACCTCCGCACCTAACCCCCCCCCCGCCCCCCACCCCGCCGATCTTGCAGTTGCGGCCCGGAAGGTGGGCGATATACGCCTTTTGCCGGGGCAGAAAGTGCAAGATCGACGGGGAGAGGATGGGGTTACCAGCGGGACAGGCGGGCCGAGAGCACGCTTAACGCGGCCACGCCGGCTGTCGACGTGCGGAGCACCGACGGGCCCAGGCGGACCGGGCGGGCGCCGGCCTGCTCGAAGGCCGTCAGTTCGGTGTCGGCGATGCCGCCCTCGGGGCCGACCACCAGGACGATCTCGCCCGCGTCGGGCAGGTCGACCGTGGTCAGCCGCTCCTCGGCCTCCTCGTGCAGGACGAACGCGGCGGCCGCCCCGGCGATCCGGCGGGTCACCGTGGTGGTGGACTCGTCGGGCGTGCCGGCCACCACCGGCAGCCACGGGCGGCGGGCCTGCTTGGCCGCCTCCCGGGCGGTGGCCGCCCACTTCTCCCGGGCCCGTACGCCCCGGTCCCCGCGCCACTGGGTCACCGACCGGGACGCCGCCCAGGGCACGATCTCGTCCACCCCGACCTCGGTCATGGCCTGCACGGCCAGCTCGCCCCGGTCGCCCTTGGCGATGCCCTGCACCACGACGAGCCTCGGGACGGACGCGTCGACGTACCCCCGGGAGGTGACCCGGAGGTCGAGGGTGCCCTTGCCGACCGCGCTGACCACGGCGGTGGCCGTGCCGCCCCGCCCGTCGGCGAGCAGCAGTTCCTCGCCGACGCGCAGCCGCTGCACGGTGGCCGCGTGGTGCCCCTCCGGGCCGTCCAGCGTCAGCGTGTCACCGGTGGGCAGCGCCTCGACCAGGAACAGCGGCGCCGACACCTCAGGCGTGCCCGTTGAAGGCGTCGCGCATCCGGGAGAAGAAGCCGCCCTGCTTGCTCAGCTCGGCGACCTCCTCGCCCCGGGTCTTGGCGAAATCGCGCAGCATCCGCTCCTGGTCGGCGTCGAGCTTCGTCGGGGTCCGCACGTCGAGGTGGACGTAGAGGTCGCCCCGGCCGGTGCCGCGCAGGTGCGGCACGCCGCGGGCCCGCAGCCGCAGCGTGCTGCCCGGCTGGGTGCCCGGCTTGACGTCGACGGTCTCCTCGCTGTCCAGCGTCTTGATGGTCAGCCGGGTGCCGAGCGCGGCGGCGGTCATCGGCACGGTGACCCGGCAGTGCAGGTCGTCGCCCTTGCGGGAGTAGACGTCGTGCGGCCGCTCGTGGATCTCCACGTAGAGGTCGCCGGCGGTGCCGCCGCCCGGGCCCACCTCGCCCTGCTGGGCCAGCCGGATCCGCATGCCGTCCTCGACGCCCGCCGGGATCTTGACGGTGAGCGACCGGCGGGTGCGCACCCGGCCGTCGCCCGCGCAGGTGGGGCAGGGGTGCGGGATGGTGGTGCCGTAGCCCTGGCAGACGGTGCACGGCCGGGCGGAGACCACCTGGCCGAGGAAGGTCCGCTGCACCGACTGCACCTCGCCGCGACCGCCGCACGCCTCACAGGTGGCCAGGTGGGTGCCGGCCGCGGTGCCGGCGCCGGCGCAGGTGGTGCAGAGCACCGCGGTGTCGACGGTGATCGGCGCCTCGACGCCGAACGCCGTCTCGTTCAGGTCCAGCTCCAGCCGCAGGATCGCGTCGGCGCCCGGCCGGGTACGCGGCCGAGGGCCACGAGCGCCGCCCGCGGCGCCGCCGAAGAACGCGTCCATGATGTCCTGGAAGCCGACGAACGGGCCGGCGCCGCCCGGACCACCCGGACCCGCGCCCCCGCCGCCCGGGGCGAGCGGGTCGCCGCCCAGGTCGACGATCTGCCGTTTCCGATCGTCCGAGAGGACCTCGTACGCGGCGTTGATGTCCTTGAACTTCTCCTGTGCCTCCGGGTCCGGATTGACGTCCGGGTGGAACTGCCGCGCCAGCTTGCGGTAGGCGCGCTTGATCTCGTCGTCGGAGGCGTCCCGGCTCACGCCGAGAATGCCGTAGTAGTCCCTGGCCACTGCGTTCGGTGTCCTCATGTTTCGTCTCGCGTTGCGCCGGTCGTCGGCCGGAGCCGGCCGTCGGCCCTGACTGGTCAGTTCTGGGCCAGCAGTTCGCCCACGTAGCGTGCCACGGCCCTCACCGTGGCGATGGTGCCGGGGTAGTCCATCCGGGTCGGGCCGAGCACGCCGAGACCACCCACGATGGTGGCACCCGGGCCGTAGCCGGTGCTGACCACCGAGGCGGCGCGCAGGTTGTCGATCTCGTTCTCGTCGCCGATGAGCACCCGGGTGGTGCTCGGCTCGGCCTCCCCGATCAGCTTGAGCAGCACGACCTCCTCCTCGAGCGCCTCGAGGATCGGCCGCAGCGAGCCCTGGAAGTCGAGCAGGCCGCCCCGGGTGAGGTTGGCCGTGCCGGCCAGGGCGATGCGCTCCTCGTGCCGTTCGACCAGGGTCTCCAGCAGCACGGTGGAGAGCGTGGCCATGGCCGGGCGCAGCTGCGGCGTGGACTCGTCGACCAGGGCCTGCACCAGCGGCGGGGTGTCGGACAGCCGACTGCCGACGAGCTTCTCGTTGACCAGGCGGCGCAGGTCGGTCACGTCCTCGGCCGGGACCGGCCCGGGCATCTCGACCAGCCGCTGCTCGACCCGGCCGGTGTCGGCGATCATGACGACCATCAGCCGGGTGGTGGAGATCGGCACCAGCTCCAGGTGGCGCACCTTGGAGCGGGCGAGGCTCGGGTACTGCACCACGGCGACCTGTCGGGTGAGCTGTGCCAGCAGCCGGACGGTGCGGTGCACCACGTCGTCGAGGTCGACCGCGCCGACCAGGAAGCGCTCGATGGCCCGGCGCTCGGCCGGGCTGAGCGGCTTGACCCGGGAGAGCCGGTCGACGAACAGCCGGTAGCCGCGGTCGGTGGGCACCCGGCCGGCACTGGTGTGCGGCTGCCGGATGTAGCCCTCCTCCTCCAGCACCGCCATGTCGTTGCGCACGGTCGCCGGGGAGACGCCCAGCTGGTGGCGCTCGACCAGGGCCTTGCTGCCGACCGGCTCCTGCGTGGCGACGTAGTCCTCGACGATCGCGCGCAGCACGGCGAGCTTGCGGTCGTCGAGACCCATCTCCCCACCTCCTGACGCACCTCGTCGCACCGGCGCGGGGCGTCCGCCGGGCGTCTGGCACTCGACTGTAGCGAGTGCCAGTCTACGTCGGCGTGCCCGCCGACGCGATGATCAGCGACGCACCTCCGGTGCGGCCCGCCGCACATCCGGCCCGCCAGGGCCGAACAGCCGGACATCCCGGGCGATCCCGCTCTGGTGCGCCCTTGCCACCGGGACCTACCGTGACGGCCATGACTGAACCTCCTCGCCCTCCCGGAGCGGGGGACTCCGGCGCCCCGCCGCCGGAGGCGACCCCGCCGTCGGCACCGTACGGCTCGTCGTCGGCGGACGAGCCCCCCACCGCACCACTGTCCGGGGCACCGGCGCCGGGCGGCTATCCCCCGCCCGGTGGCTATCCGCCGCCTCCCGGCGGCCAGCCGCCGTCGGGCGGTTACCCGCCCCCGGGCGGCTACCCTCCGCCGGGTGGCTACCCCCCGCCGGGCGGCTACGGCGCGCCGGGCGCCGGCTACCCGGGCGGCGGCGCGTACGGTGCGCCCGCCGGCTACGCCAACAACGACGACAAGACCTGGTCGCTCATCGCGCACTTCGGCGGCCCGGTGGGTGTCGTGGTCGGCGGCAGCCTGCTCGGCTGGGTGGCGCCGCTCATCGCGTTCTCCGCCAAGGGCCAGCAGTCCCCCACCGTGCGCGCGCACGCGGTCGCCGCGCTGAACTTCCAGATCACCTGGGTCATCGCGACGCTGATCAGCTTCGTGCTGGCCGTGGTCACCTGCGGCCTGCTGTTCTTCATCCCGATCATCGTCGCCCTGATCCCGATCATCTTCGGCATCATCGGCGGCGTGAAGGCCACCGAGGGCGTCCTCTACCGCTACCCGATGACCTACACGTTCGTGAAGTGACCGACCCGGCCGGCCCACGGGCCGGCCGGGACCCGGCGCGTCAGGCGATCAGGGCAGCAGGTCGCGCACGACCGCGTCGGCGAGCAGCCGGCCGCGCAGGGTGAGCACCGCCCGGCCGGCGGCGTACGCCTCGGCATCCAGCAGGCCGTCGGCCCGGGCCCGCTCGGCGCCCGCCCGACCCGCCTCGTCGAGCCCGGACAGCGGCAGCCCGGTGGCGAGCCGCAGCCGCAGCATCACGTCCTCCATGTGCGCCTCGTCCGGCGTGAGCACCTCCCGGGCCAGGCCGGGCGACTCCCCGGCGGCCAGCCGCTGGGCGTACGCCGTCGGGTGCTTGACGTTCCACCAGCGCACCCCGCCGACGTGGCTGTGCGCCCCCGGGCCGAGGCCCCACCAGTCGGCGCCCGTCCAGTAGAGCAGGTTGTGCCGGCACCGGGCCGCCTCGGAGCGCGCCCAGTTGGAGACCTCGTACCAGGAGAAGCCGGCCGCGCCGAGGGCGGCCTCAGCGGCCAGGTAGCGGTCCGCCGCCACGTCGTCACTGGGGTACGGCAGCTCGCCGCGCCGCATCCGGGCGGCAAGCCGCGTGCCGTCCTCCACGATGAGGGCGTACGCGCTGACGTGGTCCACCCCCGCCGCCACCACCTGGTCCAGGGAGGCGGCGAAGTCCTCGGCGCTCTCCCCCGGCGTGCCGTAGATCAGGTCCAGGTTCACGTGGTCGAAGCCGGCGTCGCGGGCCTCCAGCGCGGCGGCGGTGGCCCGGCCGGCGCTGTGCTGCCGGTCGAGGATCGCCAGCACCCCGGGCGCCGCGGACTGCATGCCCAGCGAGATCCGCGTGTAGCCGGCGGCCCGCAGCGTCCTGAGCGACTCCGGGGTGACCGTCTCGGGGTTGGCCTCCGTGGTCACCTCGGCGCCGGCGGCCAGTCCCCAGGTGCGGTCGATGCCGTCGAGGATCCGGGCCAGGTCGTCGGCGGGGAGCAGCGTGGGCGTGCCGCCGCCCACGAAGACGGTGTCCACCCGGGGCGGCGGGGTGTCGCCCAGCACCCGGCCGGCGAGGGCCAGCTCGGCCAGCACGGTGTCGGCGTACGTCTCGCGGCTCGCGCCGCCGCCCAGCTCGGCCGCCGTGTAGGTGTTGAAGTCGCAGTAGCCGCACCGGCTGGCGCAGAACGGGACGTGCACGTACACGCCGAAGCCGCGCGCGCCGACGGCGCGGCGGGCGGCAGCGGGCAGCGCCCCGTCGCGCGGGACGGGTTCGCCTTCTGGAAGGACGCCGGGCATGGCCACTAGTGTGCCCGGCATGACCTCTCCGGACGCTCTCGTGCGGGTCGCCACGGCCCGTGGGGTGACCACCCTCACCCTGGACAGCCCGCACAACCGCAACGCGCTCTCCACCCCGCTGATGACCGAGCTGCTGGCCGGGCTGACCGCGGCCGTCGCCGACGACGCGGTCCGGGCGATCGTGCTGGACCACACCGGCCCGGTGTTCTGCTCCGGGGCCGACCTGAAGGAGACCGCCGCCGCGTACGCCAGCGGGAGCGTGCCGGCCGGGATGCTGGGCGACGTGCTGGTGGCCGTCCGGGAGTGCCCGAAGCCGGTGCTGGCGAAGGTGGCCGGGCCGGCGCGGGCCGGCGGGCTGGGTCTGATCGCCGCCGCGGACCTCGCGATCTGCGCCGAGGAGGCCACGTTCGCCTTCACCGAGGTCCGGATCGGGGTGATCCCCGCGGTGATCTCGGCGACCGTGCTGCCCCGGCTGCACCCCCGGGCCGCCGCCGAGCTGTACCTGACCGGCGACACCTTCGACGGCCGGCGGGCCGCCGAGATCGGCCTGGTCACCGCCGCCGTGCCGGCGGACGAGCTGGACGCCGCCGTGGACCGCTACCGCGCCTCGCTCGTGAAGGGGGCGCCGAAGGCCCTCGCCGGGACCAAGGAGCTGCTGCGCCGCCCGGCCGCCACCGACCTGCGGGCCGAGATCGCCGAGTTGGCCGCGCTCTCCACCGGGTACTTCCTGTCCGAGGAGGGCCGGGAGGGCGTCCTCGCGTTCCGGGAGAAGCGGCCCGCGGCCTGGGTGCCCGCCGCAGACTGAGGCCGGAGGCACGGGTCGGCTACGGACCGTGAGGCGTCCGGTCGGCCGACCCGGAGACTGGAGTGGGCGACGTACGCTGGGCGGGCTGTCGGGACTGGGGGTGCGGGTGCGGACGCGTGGGGCGATCGTGGCATCGGGTGTGGTGGTGGCCGTGCTGGCCCTGCTCGGCGTCTGGTTCGTCACGAAGCAGTTCGGGCACCACCTGCGGCTGCCGCTGGCCAGCCGGACCTGCACCGTCCAGGCCGACGGGGAGGTCGTGCTCAGCGCCGAGCAGATGGCCAACGCGGCCACCATCGCGGCGATCGGCGTGCAGCGGGACATGCCCGAGCGGGCCGTGGTGGTGGCGCTGGCGACGGCGTACCAGGAGTCGCACCTGCGCAACATTGCGCACGGTGACCGGGACTCGCTCGGCCTGTTCCAGCAGCGCCCGAGCCAGGGATGGGGCACGCCGGAGGAGATCCGCGACCCGCGCTACGCCGCGAAGAAGTTCTACGCCGCGTTGAAGAAGGTCAAGGGCTGGGAGAAGCTGCGGGTCACCGAGGCCGCCCAGCGGGTGCAGCGGTCGGCCTACCCCGAGGCGTACGAGAAGTGGGCGGACGAGTCGCAGGTGCTCACCCGCGCCCTGCTCGGCGACGCCACCGGCGCGGTGGCCTGCACGGTCGGCCCGACGCCGACGATGCGGGGCCCGGCCGCCGCCACCGCCCTCCTCCAGAGCCTGGCCCTGGACTGGGGCCTGCCGGAGCTGAACTCGGCCACCGACCTGACCGGGCTCACCGTGCCGGCCGTCGACAGCCGCAACGGCTGGCGGTACGCCCACTGGCTGGTCTCGCACGCCGACGACCACGGGGTGAAGCGGGTCCGCTTCGGCGAGCTGGAGTGGACGGCCGAGCAGGGCACCTGGGCCAAGGTGAAGGGCGACCCGGCCACCCAGGTGCTGGCCGAGGTCTTCGCCGCGGCCTGACCCGGCCTCGCTGCGGGCCGGGCGGTCAGCCGGCGGCGGCGCCGAGGCGGCGGCGGACCTTCTCCCGCAGCGACTCGGGCAGCTCCGGCACGTCGAGCAGGCGCGGCAGCAGGTCCGGCTCCAGCGTGGTCGCCCGGAACACCTCGCCGATCGTCACGCCGTGCGCCGGCCGGTCGACCACCTCGACGGGATCGCCGGCGCCCACCTCGCCCTCGCGCAGCACCCGCAGGTACGCGCCGGGCGCGCCCCGGACGGTGAACCGCTTGATCAGGTCGGGCATGCCCCAGAACCCGGCGAAGGTGGTGCACGGGGTGCGGGGCTTTGTCACCTCCAGCAGCGCCGAGCCGACGGCCCAGCGCTCGCCGATGACCGCCCCGGTGACGTCCACCGCCCAGGTGGTGAGGTTCTCGCCGAAGGCGCCCGGCCGCAATGCCCGGCCCAGCTCGCCGGCCCACCAGCCGGCGTCCTCCTCGGCGTACGCGTAGACCGCCTGGTCGGGGCCGCCGTGGTGGGCCCGCTCGCCGATGAAGTCGCCGGCGACGCCGGCGAACCGGATGTCCACCCGGCCGTCGACGGGCCGCTTGTCGATGCCGCTGCGACCGCTCGGGTCACCCGCCCACTCCGCCTCGGTCACCACGCCGAGGTTCACCGCCGCCAGCCTGCCTGTCATGGCGGTCAGCCTAGGTGCCGCGGCCGGGCGCCGGGAAACGGGTTCCGCCCGCGCGCCTCAGCCCTTGACCGCGCCGGCGACCAGGCCGGAGACCATCCGGCGCTGGACCAGCAGGAAGAAGACGATCACCGGCAGGGTGAACAGCGTCGAGGCGGCCATCACCGAGCCCCACGCCGTGTCGTCCCGCCCGAAGAAGAACGTCATGGCCACCGGCAGCGTGTACCTGCTCTGGTCGTTGACGAAGGTCAACGCGAAGATCAGCTCGTTCCACGCGGTGATGAAGGAGAAGATGCTGGTGGCCACCAGGCCGGGCGCGACCAGCGGGAAGAGGACCTTGCGGAAGGTCTGGGCCCGGCTGGCCCCGTCGATCGCCGCCGCCTCCTCCAGTTCCTTGGGCACCGCGGCCACGAAGCCGCGGAGCATCCAGACCGCGAACGGCAGCGAGAAGCCGAGGTAGGTCAGGATCAGGCTGGGCAGGGTGTTGTAGAGGCCGAGCCGCTGGATCATGAGGAACAGCGGGATGACCAGCGCCTCCAGCGGGATCATCTGCACCACCAGCAGCAGGATCAGGAAGGTGGTGCGCAGCTTGAAGCGGAACCGGGCCACAGCGGTCGCGGCGAGCAGCGCGACCAGCCCGCTGAGCACGACGGTGGCCACCGCGACCAGCGCGCTGTTGAGGAAGAAGTCGGTGAAGGTGACGCCCGGGATCAGGTTGCCGGTGAGGATCTCCCGGTAGTGCTCCAGGGTCGGCTTCGCGGGCACCGGGCGCGGCGTGGCCGAGAAGATCTCCCGGTTGGGCTTCAGCGAGGTGGCGACCATCCAGTAGACCGGGAAGGCCGCGAACAGCGCGACCAGCAGCCCGGCGCCGTTGAGGGCGATCTTCTTCACGACTCGTCCTCCTGCCGGAGCACCATACGGACGTACACGCCGGTCACCACGAGCAGGATCAGGGTGAGGATGACGGCGATCGAGGAGCCCAGGCCGTACTTGGGCGGCGGCGAGAACGCCTCCGCGTAGGAGTAGATGGAGAGCATGAAGGTCGACCGGTCCTGGGTGCCGCCGGCCAGCACGAACTGCTGGGTGAAGACCTTGAAGTCCCAGATCGTGGAGAGCACCACGAGGATGCCGAAGACCGGCCGCAGCATCGGGAAGGTCACCGACCAGAAGACCCGCCACGGCCCGGCCCCGTCCACACGGGCCGCCTCCTGGAGTTCGCTCGGCACGCTCTTCAGGCCGGCCAGCACGCTGACCGCGATGAACGGGAACGAGTGCCAGACGACCACGAGGGTCAGGATGGCGAAGAAGAGCAGCGGGTCGTTGAACCAGCCGTAGCCGGTCCAGTCGCTGCGCCCGAACACGGCCGTGGAGAGCCCGTCCGGAAGCTTGTTGAACAGCCAGGTGACCAGGCCGCTGGTGTCGTCGAAGATCCACTTCCAGACGATGGTGCCGGTCAGCGCGGGCGTGGCCCAGGCCAGCATCACGCAGCTCGCCACGAAGGTGGCCATCTTCTTCCCGAGCCGGTTGAGCAGCAGCCCGACCAGGGTGCCGAGGATCATGGTGAGCACCACGTTGGCCACGGCGAAGAGCACGGTGTTGCGCAGCACCGTACGGAAGAACGGGTCGCCGAGGATCTGCGCGTAGTTGGCCAGGCCGACCCACGGCCACTCGCGGTCCCCCCGCAACTGCCGGACGCTGTCCAGCTTGTAGAAGGACATCATCACGACCTGGCCGAGGGGCCAGAGAAGCAGCACCCCGATGATGGCCAGGCAGGGCAGGAGCAACAGGTACGGGAGGCGGTCCACGCGGCGGCGCCGCCGCGCGGGGGTCTCCCGCGCGGCGGCTTCGCCGGTGGCCTTGGTCAGCGTGGTCACTTGGCGTTGAGAATGCTTTCCATCTCGGTGGCCGCGTCGGCGGTGGCCTTCTCGACCGTCTTCTGCCCCTTGATGACGGAGCTGTTCATGGCCTGGGTCACCGTCTTGGTCCGGCTCACCTCCACCCACTTCGGGGTGAGCGGGGTCAGCTTGGTGTTCTGCATGGCGGTGGCGAACGCCGCCATCACCTTGTCGTTGGCGTAGTTGCCGCCGCTGACCAGGTCCTTGTAGACCGGGAAGAAGCCGAGGCTGCTCGCGAACTCCTGGTCCTTCTGCTTGCTCAGCAGCACGGTCAGGTAGTCCCAGGCCAGGTCCTGGCGCTTGCTGTCCTTCCAGAGGGCGATGTCGGAACCACCGGCGAAGGCCGGGGCGGCCTTGCCGTCCGGACCGGGGATGGGGAACGTGCCCCACACCTTCTCGATGTCCGGGTTGTCCTTCTTCATCGCGCCGCCCTGCCAGCTACCGGCGAACGCCATGGCGGCCTTGCCGGTGGCGAACTGGGTACGGGCGTCGACCTCGTTCCAGCCGGCGGCCGCCGGCGGGGCGACCTTGTGCACGGTCACCAGGTCGGTCCAGAACTTGACCGCCTTCTGCGCCTCCGGCGTGTTGTAGCCGGACTTCCAGCTGTCGCCGTCCTTGGTGGCGATCTCCGCGCCGGCGGCCCAGAGGAAGGAGTAGAACGGCAGCTCGGAGTTGCCGGGCAGCGCGATGCCGTAGGTGCCCGGCTTCTTGGCCTGAACGGCCTTCGCGGTGGTGACCAGTTCGTCCCAGGTCGTCGGCGGCTTCACGCCCGCCTCGGCGAACCAGTCGGTGCGGTAGTAGATGGCGCGGACGCCGGCGTACCACGGGACGCCGTACTGCTTGCCGTCGAGCTGGGCGTTCTTCACCAGGTCGGGGAGGATGTCCTTCCCCTCGGACCAGCTGTTGAACTTGCCCGAGACGTCGGCGAGGGCCTCCTGCGCCGCCCAGCCCTGGGTCTCGGTGTTGCCCAGCTCGGTGACGTCCGGCCCCTCGCCGCCGGCGAGCGCGGCCTGGAACTTCTTCGGCGCCTCGAGCCAGGGGATGTACTGCACCACGACGTCGGTCTCGGGGTGCTTCTTCTTGAACTCCGCCTCGACGCCGTCGAGGAACTTGGTCTGGGCGTCGCCGCCCTCACCCATCATCCAGACCGTCAGCTTGCTGTTGTCCGCGGCCTTGTCGTCGTCGTCGGAGCCACCGCATCCGGACAGCACCATCGCGGCCGACGCCACGATGGCGGTGACCGGAGCCAGCCGCTTCCACCTGTTCACGCCATATCTCCCTCGGGGCCGGTTGGCACTAACCTTCTCCGCCGCACCTTAGTAGGAAAATTTCCTTTACAACAGGGGGTACTCGCGGCGGACGGCCGTGGCGACCGTATCGCAGGCGTGCGCCCGGGCGGCAGGGGTGCCGTCCGGGCAGCTCAGGCGGACATGGAAGCGGGCGCCCGACCGGTCGGTCGGGCGCCCGCTGGAGCGCTCAGGGGGATGAGGTCAGTAGCGCGAGACGCCGCGGCGACGCCCCACACCGGCCACCAGGGCCACGCCGATGGCGGCGAACAGAACCTGCAGCAGCAGCTCCCGCCAGTCGATGCCGGCCGTGTCGGCGAAGCCGGACGCCCGGGCGACGATCGTGCCCAGCAGCGCGGCGCCGACGCCGATCAGCATGTGCAGCCACATCGGCATGTTCTGACGGCCCGGGACGACCAGGCGGCCCAGAGCGCCGACGATCAGACCAACGATGAGCGCGGTGATGATGCCCCAAACGGTGAGCTCCACGGTCGCCCTCCTTCTCTCAGAATGAGTCACACGGGATCGTGTGGTTCCTGTCGTGACCGCTAAGTTCCCGACCCGCCGAAAATCCAAACCGACTCCGGTGACGAATTGCTCCGGAGGGCTCTGAGCTGGTCTTTCGTGGCCGAATCCGGGCGCCGGGAGGCGAGCGGCCGGCCATTTCCCGCGCTGACCCCGTTCAATGCCCGTTCACCGGCCGGGCGCAAACGCCAGCGGGCGCCCGACCGTCCGGTCGGGCGCCCGCTGAGGCGCTTCGAGGGGTGTTGCGTCAGTAGCGCGAGACGCTGCGGCGACGGCCCACGCCGGCCACCAGGGCGACGGCGATGGCGGCGAGCACGACCTGGACCAGCAGCTCCATCCAGTCGATGCCGGAGGTCTCGGTGGCGATGCCCATGGCGCGGGCCAGGACGGTGCCCAGCAGCGCGGCGCCCACGCCGATCAGCATGTGCAGCCACATCGGCATGTTCTGGCGGCCCGGAACGACCAGGCGGCCCAGCGCACCGACGATCAGACCAACGACGAGCGCGGTGATGATGCCCCAGACGGTCACGGTTGTCTCCTTCTAAGAGGTTTCACACGGTCTGTGTGGTTCCTGTCGTGACCGGTAAGTTCCCGAGCCGCCGAAAAACCAAACCGACCCACTCCCCGCCCCGCCCAGCGCCAGCCCCGGCCCGGCGTGAAGGGCCGCAGGTGGGAGCGGTTTCGCACGGCCCGCCGCCGAGGAAAAAATCTCCGGGTACGCGGACGGCCGGCGCCCCGCGACGGGGGCGCCGGCCGTGGCGTCAACGCGTTACTTCTTGCCGGCGGGCTTGCCGTCGCCGGAGTCGGAGGAGAGCGCGGCGATGAAGGCCTCCTGCGGGACCTCCACCCGGCCCACCATCTTCATCCGCTTCTTGCCCTCCTTCTGCTTCTCCAGCAGCTTGCGCTTCCGGCTGATGTCACCGCCGTAGCACTTGGCGAGCACGTCCTTGCGGATGGCGCGGATGGTCTCCCGGGCGATCACCCGGCTGCCGATGGCCGCCTGGATCGGCACCTCGAACTGCTGGCGCGGGATCAGCGAACGCAGCTTCGCCGCGATCGTGGTGCCGTAGTTGTACGCCTTGTCCTTGTGCACGATCGCGCTGAACGCGTCCACCGGCTCGCCGTGCAGCAGGATGTCGACCTTGACCAGGTCGGACGCCTGCTCGCCGGAGGGCTCGTAGTCCAGCGACGCGTAGCCCTTGGTCCGGCTCTTGAGCTGGTCGAAGAAGTCGAAGATGATCTCGGCCAGCGGGAGGGTGTAGCGCAGCTCCACCCGGTCGGCGGAGAGGTAGTCCATGCCGAGCAGGCTGCCCCGCCGGCCCTGGCACAGCTCCATCACCGCGCCGACGTAGTCGTTCGGGGTGAGCACCGTGGCCCGCACCGTGGGCTCGTACACCTCGGCGATCTTGCCGGTCGGGTACTCGCTCGGGTTGGTCACCACGATCTCCTCGCCGTCCTCCTGGATGGCCCGGTAGACCACGTTCGGCGCGGTGGAGATGAGGTCGAGGTTGAACTCCCGCTCCAGCCGCTCCCGGATGATCTCCAGGTGCAGCAGGCCGAGGAAGCCGCAGCGGAAGCCGAAGCCGAGGGCACCCGAGGTCTCCGGCTCGTAGACCAGGGCGGCGTCGTTGAGCTTGAGCTTGTCCAGCGCCTCACGGAGGTTGGGGTAGTCGGACCCGTCGATCGGGTAGAGGCCGGAGTAGACCATCGGCTTCGGGTCCTTGTAGCCCCCGAGCGCCTCCTTGGCCGGGTTGGCGTTGATGGTGACCGTGTCACCCACCCGGGACTGGCGGACGTCCTTCACACCGGTGATCAGGTAGCCCACCTCACCGACGCCGAGCGCGTCGGCCTTCACCATCTCCGGGGAGATGACGCCGATCTCCAGCAGCTCGTGGACGGCGCCCGTGGACATCATCTTGATCCGGTCCCGGGCGCTGATGAGGCCGTCGACCACCCGGACGTAGGTGACCACGCCGCGGTAGACGTCGTAGACCGAGTCGAAGATCATGGCGCGGGCCGGGGCGTCGGCCTTGCCGACCGGAGGCACGAACTGCCGGACGATCTCGTCGAGCAGGTGCGGCACGCCCTCACCGGTCTTGCCGGAGACCTTGATGCAGTCCGCCGGGTCGCCACCGATCAGGTGGGCCAGCTCCTCGGCGTACTTCTCCGGCTGCGCGGCCGGCAGGTCGATCTTGTTGAGCACCGGGATGATGTGCAGGTCGTTCTCGAGCGCCAGGTAGAGGTTCGCGAGGGTCTGCGCCTCGATGCCCTGGGCGGCGTCGACGAGCAGGATGGCGCCCTCGCAGGCCGCCAGGGAGCGGGACACCTCGTAGGTGAAGTCCACGTGGCCCGGGGTGTCGATCATGTTGAGCACGGCGGTCTCGCCGGCCCGGTCGCCCTCGCGGATGGTCCACGGCATCCGGACGGCCTGGCTCTTGATGGTGATGCCGCGCTCGCGCTCGATGTCCATCCGGTCGAGGTACTGCGCACGCATCTGCCGGGGGTCGACCACGCCGGTGAGCTGCAGCATCCGGTCGGCCAGGGTCGACTTCCCGTGGTCGATGTGGGCGATGATGCAGAAGTTCCTGATGCGCGCCGGGTCGGTGGCACCAGGAGCGTTAGCGCCGGGATCGAGCGTCGGTGGCACAGCTGTCCGTTCTGGTCGGCTGACGTGAGCGGGCCGGCGCGCCGCCGGCCCCCTCTATGCTCCCACGTCGTCCGGGGCGCGCCGGTGCTCCCCCGTCACTCCTCGGGTGGCTCGACGAAGAGAGTGGCGAGCTTCGGCAGGCGGCGCCGCGCCTCCTCCTCGTCGTCGAAGTCCCAGAAGTCGTTCAGGTCCGGCGCCCGCACCGGGTCCCGGTCCGCCGGCAGGTCGGCCGCGGTGGCCTTCCGGTACGCCTCCCACGGCACCGCCAGCATGTCCTCGCACTCGAACTCCTCGCCGCTGAGCGCGGCGGACCGGACCTGCGGCAGCTCCGCGAGGGAGTCCGGGTCGGCGACCGCCCGGGCGAACACCGCCCGGCCCTGGGTCATCAGCCAGCCCCGGAAGTACTCGAAGCCGTCGTCCGAGGCGCCGCCGTTGATCAGGTAGGCCGCGCCCCAGAGGTCGACCTTGTACGACGCGGCGAGCACCCGCTGCTGGTGGTGGGCGTACCCGACGATCTCCTCCGGGTCCCGCTCGGCGAGCAGCGCCACGGCCCGGGCGGCGACCGCCGCGGGCTCTCCCCCGCCCCCGGCCCGGGCGTCGTCGATCAACTGCCAGAACTCGTCGGTCCTCATGGCTGGCCAGTCTGGCAGAGCACACCGACGTCCCGGTGCGGCAGCATGGGCGGGTGCCCGCGATCTCGCTGCCCCCGGTGCCGTACGACGCCACCGCCGACCGGCCGGACTGGGCCGAGCTGCCCGCCGGGCTGCGGGACGCGCTGGCCGCCCGGCTCGGCGGGCACCCGGTGACGGTCCGCCCGGCCGGTGCGGGCTTCACGCGCGGCTTCGCCGCCGTGCTCACCGGCCCCACCGGCGAGCCCGTCTTCGTGAAGGCGGCGGCCCTCGCCGAGCAGCGGCACCTGGTCGACTGGTACGCCCACGAGGCCGCCGTCCTGGCCCGGCTCCCCGCCGGCCTGCCGGTCCCCCGCCCGCGCTGGGCGCTCACCGAGGCCGGCTGGTACGCGCTCGCCCTGACCGCTGTCGACGGGCACACGCCCCGGCTGCCCTGGGAGCCGGCCGAGCTGGACGCCGCCCTCACCGCGTACGCCGAGGTGGCCGCCGCGCTCGCCGCGCCGCCCGCGGACCTCGTGGCGCTCGGGTTGCCGCGCCTCGCCGACCTGGCCCGCGACGACATCCTCTGGTGGGGCGAGGTGGCCGCCGGCCGCGAACCGGCGCCCGCGCTACCGCCCTGGGCGCCGCTGCCCGAGCTGGCCGCGCTGGAGTCCCGCCTCCCTGGCTACGCCGACGCCGCCCCCGGCCTGGCCCACTGCGACCTGCGGGTGGACAACGTCCTGCTGGACGCCGCCGGCCGGGCCTGGATCTGCGACTGGAACTGGCTCTGCCACGGGCCGGCCTGGTTCGACCTGGTCACCCTGCTGATCACCGGGTACGCCAGCGGCCTCGACGCGAACGCTGCCTTCGCCGGCCACCCGGCCGCCGCCGGCGCCCCCGCCGACGCGCTGGACGTGACCCTCGCCGCACTCTCCGGCTACCTCCTCACCGGCGCCGCCGCCGGCCCGTCCACCGCGTCCCCGCACATCCGGGCCCACCAGCGCTGGAGCGGCGAGCAGGCCCTGTCCTGGCTCGCCGCCCGCCAGGGCTGGACGTGAGCGTGCGCGGCTCGATGCGGGCGGCTGTACGCGGCTCGATGCTGCGGGGCTCTACGCGGGGCTGCGGTGCGGGGCTCTGCGCGGGGCTGCGGTCCGGGGCTCCGCGCGGGGCTGCGGTGTGGGGCTCTGCGCAGGGCGGCGGTGCGCGGCCCGATCGGGCGGCGGGCCGGGTTGAGCAGGGCGGACGCCCCGGGGCACCGGAGGCGTTTTGGCTCGCCGCCGGGCGACCTGGTAACCTGGCTTTTCGCGCGGCGATGGCGCATGTCCGCCGTGCGTGAAAGCAGACCAACCCGAGCTATCAAGACGAGGCTGTCGCGTGGCGAACATCAAGTCCCAGATCAAGCGCAACCGGCAGAACGAGAAGCGCCGGCTGCGTAACAAGTCGGTCAAGTCGTCGCTGAAGACCGCCATCCGGAAGTTCAACGAGGCTGCCGAGGCGGGCGACACCGAGAAGGCCACCACCCTGATGCGTGAGGCCACCCGCAAGCTGGACAAGGCTGCCAGCAAGGGTGTCATCCACGCCAACCAGGCGGCCAACCGGAAGTCGGCGATCGCCAAGCGCGTCGCCTCGTTCTCGGCCTGACGAGCGCCTCAGACCTGACCGGAAGCCCCGGGGTTACCGCCCCGGGGCTTCCGGCCGTCTGCGTTCGGGTAACCGGCCGTCGGAACCACTCCTGATCGGCTCGACTCCCGGTCCGGCAGCCGACGACCGAGTGCCGGCCGGGAGCTTGCCGCGACTCAGATACGGGTCGTGCCGGGTCGGGGCCGGTCAGCGGTACGGATCGTGCCGGGCCGGGTCCGGCCAAGGCTCGATGTCGGAGGGCGGGTCGGCGGGACGGCTCGCTCGCACCCTCGGGTCGCCGGCCAGGGACACCCCGCCGGGCAGAGCCCGGGCAGTGGACGGCACGCTGGCCCGGCCGACCACCGGCTCCATCTGCCGGCGGAAGCGGTCCCGTTCCTGCTCCGGCACCTGCGCCGCGGTGCGGATCACGATCTCGGCGACCATGTCGTTGAGCTTCACCATGGCCGCCACCGCCGCCGGCAGCACCAGCACCGCCCACCAGGTCACCAGTTCGGCGAGGGCGAGCAGCACGGCCAGCGCCACGGCGCCCTCGAAGAAGAGGAAGCACAGCACCCCGCCGGGGTTGACGAAACGCAGCCCGAGGACCCGGGCGTAGAGCGGCCGGTACCGCTCCTCGTCCGTCGGGACCGTCGACCACGTTCGGGTCACCGGCCGCCGCCCTGCCGCGCCGCGGCCACGGAGAAGACGGCCCGCTCCAGCGCGTACGCCCGGTCGTCGGCGCCGCCCTTGACGGCGGCGTTGCACTCGGCGGCGGCGCGCATGGCCTCCACGAGGCCCTCCGGCGTCCAGCCCCGGCCCTGCCGCTGGGCCCGCTCGATCTTCCAGGCCGGCATGCCCAGGCTGCTCGCCAGTTGGTAGGGGCTCCCCCGCCCGGCCGAGGCGACCCGGGCGACGGTCCGCACCCCGTCGGCGAGGGCGTCGGCGATCGGCACCGGGTCGACGCCGACGTGCAGCGCCCAGCGCAGCGCCTCCAGGGCGCCGGGGACGTCACCGACCATCGTCGCGTCGGCCACCGTGAAGCCGGTCACCTCGACGCGCCCCCGGTAGTAGCGGGACACCGTGTCGGCCCCGATCCGCCCGTCGGTGTCGGCGACGAGCTGGGAGCAGGCGGCGGCCAGCTCACGCAGGTCGGTGCCGACGGCCGCGATCAGCGTCTCGGCCGCGTCCTCGGTGCACTTGCCGCCGAGGCGGCGGATCTCGTCCCGGACGAACGCGACGCGCTCCCGATGACCCTTGAGCTTCACCGCCGGCACCACTGTCGCGCCGGCGGCCCGCAGCCCGTCGGCGAACGCCTTACCCTTCGCGCCGCCCAGGTGCAGCACCACGAGCTGCACGTCCGGGTCCGGGTTCTTCGCGTATCCGAGCAGGGCGGTGACCAGGTCCTTGCGGGCGTCCTGTCCGGCACGGAGCACGAGCACCCGGCGGCCGCCGAACAGCGACGGGCTGAGCATCTCGGCGATCTCGCCCACCGCCAGCGAGCCGGCCTGGTACTCCCGGACGTCCACATCCGGGTCGACGCTGCGGGCTCGGGCGACGGCTTCGGAGACGGCTCGCGTGGCGAGCAGCTCCTCGTCGCCGAGGACGAGCAGAATGGGGGGCAGGCTGGCGGGGGTCACGTCGCCCATATTCGCACGGCCTCCGACCGGATCGTGCCTGGTCATCGGGGACTGTGACGGCACGGCCCGCACTCAGCGCAAATCCAGACATTTGAGTCGATCTACCAGCTATCCCAATAAGCCGCCTCGATTCTCGGGGCGCTTCCCGAGCCGGTCTCACCGCCGCCGCCCCGGACCTGTCCCGCGAGCCACCACCGCCAGGCCGGCGCCGGCGCGCACCGCGGCCACGTCGCCGTCGGTGTCGGTGCGCAGCACCCGGGCGCCGGTCCGGGTCAGCCGGTCGAGCAGGCCCGGGTTGGGGTGCCCGTAGTCGTTGTCGACGCCCACGCAGACCAGCGCGACCGCCGGGCGGACCGCCGCGAGGAACTCCGGATCCTGGTACGCCGACCCGTGGTGGGCGACCTTCAGCACGTCGGCCCGAATGGCGGCGGACGGCACGGTCTCCAGCAGCGCCCGCTGCTCCTCGGTCTCGGCGTCGCCGGGCAGCAGGATCCGGACCCCGCGCACGGTGGCGGCCAGCACCAGGGAGTTGTTGTTCGGGTCCGACCGGCTGCCGCGCAGCGGATACGGGGGCCCGATCGCGGCCACCTCGACCGCCCCGGCCCGCCACCGCCAGCCCGCCTGCACCGGTGCCAGCGGGGTGCCGCCCCCGCGCGCCGCGTCGCGTACCTGGGCGACGCCGTACGGCGGCTCGGACCACTGCGGGGTCGCCACCGCCGCCACCCGCCGGCCGCGGAACACCCCGGCGACCCCGCCCACGTGGTCGGCGTGGAAGTGGCTGACCACCAACAGCGACACCTCGCGTACGCCGAGCCGGCGCAGGCATCCGTCCACCCCGGACGGGTCCGGGCCGGCGTCGACCACCACGGCCCGTCCGGCGGCGACCGGCAGAACCAGGGCGTCCCCCTGCCCCACCGTGCACGCCACGATCACCCAGCCCGGCGGTGGCCAGCCGGCCGCGAGCAGCCGGACGGGCAGCGCGCCGAGCACCACGGCTACCACGACGACCGCGACGAGCCGCCGGAGGACCGGCCGCCGGACGGCGACCAGCAGCGCCACGCTCACGGCGGCCAGCAGGAGGGCCCCGGTAACCCCGCCCGGCCAGGGCAGGTTCCCGGCGGGCAGCCGCGCCCCCTGCCCGGCCACGGTCACCAGCCAGCGCGCCGGCCAGCTCGCCAGCCAGGCGGCGAACTCGGCGCCGGCCGGCCAGACCGGTGACAGCACCGCCGCGAGCACGCCCAGCACCGTGGCCGGCGCGACGACCGGCACGGCCAGCAGGTTCGCCGGCACCGCGACCAGGCTCACCGTCCCCGAGATCCCGGCGATCACCGGGCCGCAGGCGACCTGCGCGGCCGCCGGCACGGCCAGGGCCTCGGCCAACCCGGGCGGTACGCCACGCCGGCGCAGCCCGTCCCGCCAGCCGGGGGCGAGCAGCAGGAGCCCACCGGTGGCGCAGACGGAGAGCGCGAACCCGGGGTCCCCGGCCAGCTCCGGGTCCACAAGCACCAGCACGGTGACCGCGGCGGCGAGGGCGGGCAGCGCGGCCCGGGTCCGACCGGTGGCGAGCGCGGCCAACCCGATGGCCCCCATGGCCGCGGCGCGGACCACGCTCGGCGAGGGCCGGACCAGGATCACGAACCCGACCAGGGCGAGTACGCACAGCGCGGCGGCCGTCCGCGGACCGGCCCGCGCCCAGCGGGCGAGCAGCAGCACCGCCCCGACGACGATGGCCACGTTGGACCCGGACACCGCGTTGAGGTGGGTCATGCCGGTGGCCCGGAAGTCCTCCTCCACCTCGGGCGGCAGCCGGCTGGTGTCCCCCACCACCAGGCCGGGCAGCAGCCCGCCCGGGGCGTCGGGAAGTGGCGCGCAGGCCCGTTGCAGCCCGGCCCGCAGCGCCCCGGCCGCCCGCTGCGGCCACGGTGCCGCGCCGTGCCGAATCGGTGGCCCGGTGGCCGACAGCACCGCAGCCGTGAGGTCCCCGCCGCGCGGGGCGGACAGCCGGCCCTTCGCGGTCACCCGCTGCCCGGGCAGCAGCGTGCGCCAGGCCGGGTCGCTCGCCAGCACGAGGCCGCGCACCGTGCCGGTGACCCGGCGGCCGGCGGGGTCGGTGAGGCGGGTCAGGTCCGCGCTGACCAGCAGGGTCGCCGGACGACCTGTGGCACTCCGGATGGGGCGCGGGTCGTCGCGGACCACCAGTTCGGCGGTGACCAGGGTCCGCTCGGCCACGAGCGCCCGCACGGGGGCGGCGTCGCGGACCGCCAGGCGGGCCGCGGTGGCGGTCGCGCCGCAGACCACGCCGAGCAGCACGGCCACGGCGATCCAGCCGTAGCGGCGGACCGGGTCGGCCGGGCGGCCGAGCAGGCCGCACAGGTGCGCGCCGGTGACCAGCGCCAGGCCGGCGGCGACGGCGGCCAGCGTGGCGCTCGCCGTCACGCTGGAGTGCAGGCCGGCCAGTGCGGCGAGCCAGGCGGCCACGGCCAGCCCGGCCAGCCGCAGGTCGGGCACCTCCCCCGCCGTCGCGCTGCCGCCGTCCACCGGCGCGCTCACTGGCGCCACAGGACCAACGGCGACACCGGCGACGGTCGCAGCCGGATGACGCCTCCCGCCGGATATCGAGGCCGGATGACGCCCTCCGGCGGAGGTCCCCGCCGATCGGACAGCGGAGGTCGCCGCCGACGGGATATCCGATGCGCGGTGGTCGCGTTGCGGCTCGCCGGTGTTCACACCGTCACCAGGTCCTTGAGCTGTTCGTACCGGGCGTCGCCGATGCCGTCGACCTGGCGCAGGTCGGAGACCGAGCGGAAGTTGCCGTGCTGGTCGCGGTGGTCGAGGATCCGCTGGGCGAGCACCGGGCCGACGCCGGGCAGCGCGTCGAGCTGGGCCAGGGTGGCGGTGTTCAGGTTGACCGGGCCGCTTCCCGGCGCCGCGCCGCCGGCCGCGGGTCCGCCGCCTCCGGTCGCCGGCCCGGGCGGGGCGGCCTGGCCGGGTGGGGCGCTGACGCCGACCAGGATCAGCTCGCCGTCGGTGACCTTGCGGGCCGGGTTGAGCAGGGCGACGTCGACGCCGGGCAGCGCGCCGCCGGCCGCCTCGATGGCGTCGGCCACCCGTGCGCCGGCCGGGAGGCGGACGAGGCCCGGGCGACGGACCTTGCCGGCCAGCGCCACCACCACCTGACCGGCGGACGCGGTGGGCGCTGGCGCGGAGGTCTCCGGTGCGCCGACCGCCGCGGCCGGACGGACCGGCTCCGCCTGTGGCCGGGAGCGCCAGGCCCAGACTCCCGCGACCAGCACGACGACGACCGCCACGGCCGCGAGGGCCCGGACACCCCGCCGGCCGGGATCGAAGGCACCCGGCCCGGGCAACCGGGACGCCAGAGAAGGACGTCGTCCGCCGGCATCCCCCGGTTCGGGCCCGAGTCGACCACCTTCCCCATCGGCCGGCAGGGCCTCGTCGGCAGGACTTCTCGGCCAGCTCTCACCGGCCTCGGGATCCGAGGACACCCGGCCCGGCTCGGGTGCGCGGCCGGACCCACGCACGGGAGCCGGACCCGCGGCCGCCGCGAGTGGTCGAGGGGCAGCAGAGGATCGCGCCAGCTCAGCCCACGGCAGGTCAGGGTCGAGACCCGGACCGAGCCGCGATCCCTCTGCCGCCAGGGCGGCACCGCCGGGCGCGACGAGACCGTCGACCGGCTCGAACAGCCGGGACAGCCGCCGCCGTACCGTCGTCTCCTCGTCTTCTGACACGGCTGGAAGCTACGGCGCCAACTCAGCCCGGGGCGGACGTCGGCGCTCGCCTGTGGACGACCGACGGCCCTGTGGACGACCCCCCGGACCGCCTTTTTCTGTGCTATCGGGCCCTCGCAGGGCGGGCGTCAGAGCTGTCGAGCCGGGGCGCCGCGACCACCCCGGCTCGTTAACAATGGCCGACATGACAATCCGATACGCCGACGTGCTCAGTCCCTTACGAGAGGCCTACGACGGGCGTGCGGCATGGCGTGAGGGGCTCACCAAGGAGCCGTGGAAGGTGGCGGAACGGCAGGCGTTCCGTGACCGGCTGGCGGCGGGTGCGCGGCTGCTGGAGATCGGTGCGGGCACCGGACAGGACAGCGCCTGGTTCCAGCGGGAGGGCTTCGGCGTCGTCGCGGCCGACCTCTCGCCGGCGATGGTCGAGCACTGCCGGGCCAAGGGCATCGAGGCCCACGTCATGGACTTCCTGCGGCTGGACTTCCCGGCCAACTCGTTCGACGCGGTGTTCGCGTTGAACTGCCTGCTGCACGTCCCCAACCAGGACCTACCCGCGGTCCTGGCGGCGATCCGGGGGGTTCTGCGCCCCGGCGGGTTGTTCTTCGTCGGTGTGTACGGGGGCACCGAGAGCGCCGAGGGTCCGCTCAGCGACGACCAGCACGAGCCGCCGCGCTTCTTCTCGTTCCGCACCGACGAGCAACTGCTCACGTTCGCCGCCGCGTCGTTCGAGGTCGTGGACTTCCATGCCGTGGACGTCGGCGGCGGCCACCGGTTCCAGTCGCTGACACTGCGCCGCCCCGAGCGCGAGTAACGACGTCAGCGGGCCGGGGACAGCTCCCGGGCGAAGCGGCGTACGGCGTCGGTGACCGCTGCCGGGTTGTCGAAGTTGGCCAGGTGGCCGGCGCCCGGGACCAGCTCGATCCGGGTGCCGGGGCGCGCCCGGGCGAACTCCCGCTCCCCCGAGCGGAACAGCCGGTCCCGCTCCCCGTTGAGGATGAGCACCGGGGCGCGCACCGCCGCCAGGCTCGACGCGTCGAACCGGCCCATGATGTCCCGCCAGGCGACCGGGAGGGTGTGGAAGGCGTACCCGTCGGCGATGGTGGCGTCGACGACCTCGGGCGGGTAGAGGCGGCGCAGCAGGCGGTCGTTCCAGCGGGTGAGCCGGGCGGCCGGCAGCCGGGCGACAAGCGACGCGAACAGCCGGTACGGGACGGTCAGCGGCCCGGTGGTGGCCACGCTCGCGCCCATCAGCACCAGCCCGGCCAGCAGGTCCGGATGTCGGCGGGCGACGTGCAGCGAGACGTACCCGCCGAGTGAGTGCCCCACGACCAGGGCAGGGCCGGCGTCGAGGTCGCGGACCGCCTCGGCCACGATGTCGGCGGCCCGGTCGAGGTTCCAGGGTTCGGCCGCGCGGCTGCCGTGCCCGGGCAGATCGACGGCCGTGACCGGAAAGTCGGCGGCCAGGGCGGGCAGTTGCGGCTGCCACTGGCCGCGGGCGAAGCGGGTGCCGTGCACCAGGACGATCGCGGGACGGTCCACAGTGCACAGTCTGCCTCCGGCACCGGACCCGACGCCGCCCGACCCCGGCCAGCACCAGGGTCACAAGGCTGACCGCGCCTCGGGGTCCGGGCCGAGTGCCGCCCGGCCCCCGTCCACCACCAGGGTCACCACGCCAACCGTGCCTCGGGGTCCGGGCCGAGCGCCGCCCGGCCGCCGTCGACCGGCAGGGTCACCCCGTTGACGAAGGCCGCTCCCGGCGACAGCAGGAAGGCCACCACCTCGGCGACCTCCCCGGCACGCCCGATCCGGCCCACCGGGTGCAGCCGGGCCAGTTCCGCCTCGACCCGGTCCGCCTCGGCCGGATCCAGGCCGGCCAGGAAGGCGGCGTGCCGCTCGGTGTGGATCGAGCCGAGCGCTACCGCGTTGGTGCGGATCCCCCGGCCGCCGTAGTCCACGGCGAGGGCCCGGGTCAGCCCTTCGACGGCGGCCTTGGCGGTGGCGTACGGCAGGGCGCCCGGCACCGCCCGGCGGGCCTGGTGGGAGGAGACGTTGACTATCGCGCCGCCGGTGCCGGCGGCCAGGAACCGGCGTACGGCGGTGCCGGCGCCGACCACGGCGGGGCGCAGGTTGGCGGCGATCAGGTCGAACACCTCCCCCGCCGGCGCGCGGTGCAGGGCGGCGTCCCGGAACACGGCCGCGTTGTTGATCCAGCCGGCGAGCGGGGCGGCCGCCTCGGCCAGGTCGGCGGCCCGCCCGGTGGTGTCCTCGTCGGCGGCGTCGCCGGCCACCGCGCGCAGCCGGTCCGCGGCCGGGTGCCCGGCCAGCCAGTCCAGCGCGGACTCGTCCCGCTCGACCACGACGACGGTGCCACCGCCGGCGGCCAGCCGCTCGACGATGGCCCGCCCGACGCCCCGGCCCCCGCCGGTCACCACGAAAGACCCGGCGCTCATCCGGCCACCCGAGACGCGGCGACCACGGAGGACGGTGCGACCACCCGAGGCCCGGCAATCCTGGCGAGTTGCCGTTCGAGGGGAGCGGAAACT
The DNA here is from genome assembly GCF_900091475.1 of Micromonospora chersina. Taxonomy (NCBI): domain Bacteria; kingdom Bacillati; phylum Actinomycetota; class Actinomycetes; order Micromonosporales; family Micromonosporaceae; genus Micromonospora; species Micromonospora chersina. The sequence continues at coordinate 5,695,283 of NZ_FMIB01000002.1, read as the reverse complement.
CGCCAAGATACGACCAGTCGCGGCCCGGCAAACACGGCAGCGGACGCCGTCACGGGCGCCGGTGGAGGACGACGCACGCCAGGCCCGGGCCGGCGTGCGCGGCGATCACCGCTCCCGCCTCGGTGACGTACGTGTCGTGGAGCCGGCCGCCCAGCCGCTCGGTCAGCGCGGCCAGCAACTGGTCGGCGCGCTGCGGCGCGGCGAGGTGGTGCACGGCGAGGTCGACGTCGGCGTCGCCGGCCGCCTCGACCGCCAGGTCGACGAGGCGCGCGATGCCCCGGCTGGCGGTGCGGACCTTGTCCCGCACCACGATCACGCCGTCCGGCATGTGCATGATCGGCTTGACCGAGAGGGCGGTGCCGAGCAGTGCCTCGGCCGCGTTGATGCGGCCGCCCCGGCGCAGGAACTCCAGGGTGTCGACGTAGAAGAAGATGGTGGTGCGGTCGACGGCGTCGAGCGCCGCCTGGCGTACCCCGGTCAGGTCCGCGCCCCGGGCGGCGGCCGCGGCGGCGGCGAGCACCGGGAAGCCCAGGCCCATGCCGGTGGAGCGGCTGTCGACAACGGTGACCCGGTCGTCGCCGACCTCGGCGGCGGCCAGCCGGGCGGCCTCCACGGTGCCGGAGAGTTCGGCGGAGAGGTGCACGGAGACGACCCCGTCGGCGCCGTCGGCGAGCAGCTGCCGGTAGACCTGCGCGAACTGTTCGGGGGCCGGCCGGGAGGTGCTCACCGTGACCCGCCGGCCGCTCAGGACGCGGGTGGCGTCCTCCGGGGAGGTCTCGACGCCTTCCAGCCCTTCGGCGCCGTTGAGCACGACGGTCAGCGGGACGACGGTGAGCCGGTGCGCACGGACCAGGTCGGGCGGCAGGTAGGCGGTGGAGTCGGTGACGACCGCGACGGGCATGCCCGGCACGCTAGCCGATGTCACGGCGGAGCGCCGGGGCCGAACGGCTCAGACCGCGTCGGTGAGTGCGGGCTGGGTGATCAGCCCGACGTTGTGTGCCCGCAGGTGCCAGCCCCGGACGTCGTCGTGCCGCAGCTCGGTCCAGTGGCAGTTGGCCAGCGACCCCACGCTGCGCAGCACCGCGTGGTCCCAGCCGAGGAGGTGGCCGACGCCCTGCCGGGCGCCGCCGCCGTGCGTGGTGACGACCACGGTGCCGCCGGCGGCCAGGTCGGCCGCCTCCTGGAAGGCGGCGCCGAGCCGCTTGCCGAGGTCGTCGAGGCTCTCGATGCCCGCGCCGGGGTCCGGGTCGCCGGCCCGCCAGCGGGCGTACTCGTCGGGGAAGCGCTCGGCGACCTCGGTGAGGGCGAGGCCCTGCCACTGGCCGAAGTGCCGTTCGCGCAGCCGGGGGTCGGAGCGGACCGGCAGCCCGGTCAGCGCGGCGAGCGCGGCGGCGGTGTCGGCGGCCCGGCGCAAGTCGCTGGCGACGATGGCGTCCGGGCGCAGCGCGGCCAGCACCGGCGCGGCGGTCCGGGCCTGCTCGCGGCCGAGGTCGTTGAGCGGCACGTCGGTCTGGCCCTGGACCCGGCCGGCGGCGTTCCAGTCGGTGTTGCCGTGCCGCCAGATGATCAGGCGGGTCATTCCGCGCTGGCGGTGCCGGCGGCCGAGTCGGCGAGGTCCCGGTCCACGAACGGGATCTGCGGGCAGTCCTTCCAGAGCCGGTCGAGGGCGTAGAACTCGCGCTCCTCGGTGTGCTGCACGTGGACCACGATGTCGACGTAGTCGAGCAGCACCCAGCGGCCGCCCCGCTCGCCCTCGCGGCGGACCGGCTTTGCCTTCTCCGGCAGCTCCAGCAGGCGCTCCTCGATGGCGTCGACGATGGCGAGCACCTGACGCTCGTTCGGCGCGGCGGCCAGCAGGAACGCGTCGGTGATCGCGAGCTGGTCGCCCACGTCGATGATGACGATGTCCTGCGCCTTCTTGTCGGCCGCGGCCTGGGCGGCGGCCATCGCCAGCTCGTGAGCGCGTTCGGAAACTGTCACCGTTCTCCTTCGATCAACCGTGCGACCCTCCAAGCCTCTCACACCCGCCGGGGCGGCGACTTGTCAGTTCTGGTCGATTACGCGGACAAACGCTCACGTTCCGGGCGGAATCACCGCTGGTAGAGCCGCCGTTTGGCGATGTACTGCACCACACCGTCGGGAATCAGGTACCAGACCGGCTCGCCCCGGGCGACCCGCGCACGGCAGTCGGTCGACGAGATGGCCATGGCGGGCACCTGCACGAGGCTGACCGAGTCGGCGGGCAGGTGCTTGTCGGACAGCTCGAAGCCGGGACGGGTCACCCCGATGAAGTGGGCCAGTTCGAGGACCTCGTCCAGGTCCTTCCACGACAGGATGCGCTCCAGGGCGTCCGCGCCGGTGATGAAGAAGAGCTGCACCTTCGGGCCGTACTCGGCGTGCAGGTCGCGCAGCGTGTCGACGGTGTAGGTGGGGCCGCCCCGGTCGATGTCGACCCGGCTGACCTGGAAGCGGGGGTTGGAGGCGGTGGCGATCACCGTCATGAGGTAACGGTCCTCGGCCGAGCTGACCGGTTCGTCCGCCTTCTGCCACGGCTGCCCGGTGGGCACGAAGACCACCTCGTCCAGGCCGAACCGGTCCGCCACCTCGCTGGCCGCCACCAGGTGCCCGTGGTGGATCGGGTCGAAGGTGCCGCCCATGATCCCGATCCGCCGGATGTCTTCCTCCACCCCGCGATCGTAGGCCGGGGCCCGGCGAGCGTCCGCCGGGGCCGCCGGGCCGTCCCACGGACCGCGCCGGACAGGGGTACGCCCCACCCGGCGCGGTCGCCCCGTCAGGCGCCCGCGGCGGCCACCGCCGTCCTGGCGACGAGGGCGCGGCGCAGGTCGTCGTCGAGGTCGACGACCCGCCGGCGCAGCCCCGGCGTGAGGTCGTCGCGGGCCAGCAGCGCCGCGGCCATGTCGCGGGTGGGCTGGGCCACGGCGTAGCGGGGGAACGCCAGGGTGGCGACCCGGTCCGCCGTCCAGGGGGTACGCAGCCGCGCCGCCGCCGGCATGTCGGCGAAGTACCGCTCGACGTAGCCGGCGGTCAGCTCGGCCTGCTCGGGCTGCCAGAAGCCCTCCGCGGTCGCCTCGACCAGGCGGTTGGAGAGGTCGGTGTTGCTGGTCACGATCTCCCAGGCGGCCTGCTTGGCCTCGGCGTCGGGCAGCGCGGCCCGGCAGCTCGCGGCCCGCTCCGCACCGGTGGCGCTGCGGTCGGCTGCCGCCTCGGCGGCGATCTCCGGCTCGCCGGCCGCGCCCAGCACCACGAGCCGGTGCAGCAGCGCCCAGCGCAGGTCGGCGTCGACCGCCAGCCCCTCGGGCACGCCGTCGCCGGCCAGCCAGCCGGCGAGCAGCCCCGTGTCGGTGGTGGCCTCGATCAGCCCGCGGGCCGCGGCGAGTTGCAGCGAGCCGCCGGCCGGTGCGCCGGCCAGCAGGGTGGCGCACGCCCCGGCGACGCGGAGCAGGGCCGCCTCCCGGGCGAGCGGGTCCAGGTAGCGGTCGACGAGGTTGCGACTGAGGCTGAGCACGTCCTCCGCGATGATCACCTCGGTCTCGGCCGGCAACGCCGCCGCGATGAGGGAGACCAGCGAGGTCACCGGCCGCTCGCCGTCGGTGGCCGCGTCCAGGGCCTCGCCCCAGAGCAGCGCCCGGGCCAGCGGGTCGGCCAGCCCCGGGAGCACCATGGGCACCGCGTCCGCCGAGGCCGGGTCGAGCCGGATCTTGGCGAAGGTGAGGTCACCGGCGTTGGGCAGCAGCAGGCCGGTGGCCGGCTGCCCCACCAGCTCGGCCAGCACCGTGCGGCCCCGGTCGGCGGCCGGGTCGAGGTCGACCTCGAAGTGGTGGACCGGGGCGTCGGCGGCGTGGCGGGCCACGCCGATGCGGTGCGGGCGCAGCACCGGGTACGCCTCCGGCGCGGTCTGCACCACGGCCGCCTCCGCCCACCGGCCGTCGGCGTCGACTGCGGCCTCCATCCGCAGCGTGTTGACCTGCGGGCGGCGCAGCCAGCGCTCGGCCCAGTCGGCCAGGTCCCGCCCGCTGGCGGCGCTCAGGCTCTCCAGCAGGTCGGCGAGGGTGGCGTTGCCGAACCGGTGCTTGGCGAAGTGCGCGTTGAGGCCGGCCAGGAAGGACTCGTCGCCGACCCAGGCGACCAGCTGGCGCAGCACGCTCGCGCCCTTGGCGTAGGAGATGCCGTCGAAGTTGAGCAGCGCCTGGGCCGCGTCGGTGACCTCCTCGGGGGCCACCGGGTGGGTGGAGGGGCGCTGGTCGGCCGCGTAGCCCCACGCCTTGCGGCGCATGGCGAAGGTGGTCCACGCCTGGGTGAAGCGGGTGGCCTCGGCGGTGACCCGGGTGCCCAGGTACTCCGCGAAGGACTCGTTCAGCCACAGATCGTCCCACCAGCGCATGGTGACCAGGTCGCCGAACCACATGTGCGCCATCTCGTGCGCGATGGTGGTCGCCCGCAGCTCGCGCTGGGTGTCGGTGACCGCGGAGCGGAAGACGTAGTCGTCGCGCAGGGTCACGAGGCCCGGGTTCTCCATGGCGCCGGCGTTGAACTCGGGGACGAACGCCTGGTCGTACTTGCCGAACGGGTAGCGCTCGGCGATGAGTTGGTGGAACCGGTCGAGGCACTGCTTCGTGACCGTGAAGATCTCCTCGGCGTCGGCGTCCAGGTGCGCGGCGAGGGACTTCCGGCAGTAGACGGCGAGCGGGATGCCGTCGTGCTCGTCCTCCCGGACGTGCCAGGGGCCCGCGATCAGCGTGACGAAGTACGTGGCCAGCGGCGCGGTGGGCGCGAACTCCCACCGCCCCGGCGCCGGCCGGTCGGCGACCCGGCCGTTGGCGGCGACCGTCCACTCCGGCGGGGCGGTGACCGAGAGGGTCACCGGGGCCTTGAGGTCGGGCTGGTCGAACGCGGCGAAGATGCGCTGCACGTCGTCGAGGAAGGACATGGCGTAGAGGTAGGTCTCGCCGTCGGCCGGGTCGACGAAGCGGTGCACCCCCTCGCCGGTGTTGGAGTAGGCCATCTCGGCGCTGACGGTCAGCGTGTTCGTCGCCGTGAGCCCGGTCAGCGGCAGGCGGTTGTCGTCCAGCAGCGCCGGGTCGACGTCCCGGTCGTTGAGGCGCACCCCGAGGAGTCGGTGGGGCTTCACCTCGGCGAAGGTCTCGGCGCCGGGGGTCGCCCGGAACCGGATGGTGACGGTGGAGCGGAACCGCTCGGCGTCGCCGGTCAGGTCGAGGTCCACCTGGTAGGACTCGACGGTGATCAGCGCGCCACGCGCGGTCGCCTCTACACGGCTCAGGCTCGGCATCCGCTTATCCTGCCCGATGGGGTCCGAGTGGGCTCCCCCGTTACCCGTGGCGATGGAGGAACAACGATGGGTCAGCACCCCAAGGGCGACTTCGACCTGTCCCGGGCGGTCTGGCAGCGGGCCGACGGCGACACGTCCGACAGCGCGGTCGAGGTGGCCTTCGTCGACGACCTGATCGGCATGCGCAACTCGGCCGAGCCGGACGGGCCCGTGCTGGTCTTCACCCAGGACGAGTGGGACGCCTTCGTGGCGGGCGCCCAGGACGGCGAGTTCGACCTGAGCTGAGCCCGGGCGCTCAGTCACCGTCGCCCCAGCCGAGCCCGCCGGGGCCGGGCGCGTGGTGGAAGCCCGGGTGGCCGGCCACGTCCGCGCAGCGCTCGCCGTCGGGGCCGACCGCCCCGCAGAAGAGCCGCTCCGCGCGGTGCCAGGCGTCGGCCGGGGAGAGCGCCGCCGCGCCGAGCGCCAGCTCCGGGCGGAGCAGGCCGAGCGCCTCGGCGTATGCCACGGCCAGCTCCCGCGCGCTCGTGGGGTCGGCCGCCTCGAAGCCGAGGTGCACGGTGAAGTGCCGGGGTGGCCGGGCCCCGGCGCGCCGGGCCGGGGCGATCAGCGGTTCCTTCCGGTCGCCGTGCCGCAGCCCGGCCACCGCCCGCCGGTGCCGCCGGTGTGCCGCCCTGTCGTCGCGCATCCGTCCTCCCCGTCGCCGATGCCGCCCCGCCGGGGTCGTGCCGGCGCGGGCGGGACCGGCCGCCGCCGGCCCCGCCCCGAAGACAACCAGCTTTTCCGCGCCCTGGGAGGGGCCAGCTTCCGCGCTCTCCGCCGACCCCTCCCCCGGCACGCCGCGACCACCGGAACCGGGAGACCGGGCGGCCGGGACGGCCCGAGAGCGCCGGCGGCGCAGACGCGTGCGGCCGGACGGACGGACGGGCGGGGCCCGGGTGGAGGATTCGCCCGCGCCGCCCCGGGTAGGTAGCGCAGCGACCGTGCAGGGCCGCCGAGCCGCGTCAGGAGCAGCCGATGAGCACCATCCCGAGCGACCGCAGCCCGGAGAGCACCCTGGCGTTCCTCCGCGAGGGCTACCGGTTCGTCGGCGCGCGGTGCGACCGCCTCGGCAGCGACATCTTCCAGACCCGGCTGCTGCTGGAGCCGACCATCTGCCTGCGCGGCCGCCCGGCCGCCGAGCTGTTCTACGACAACGAGCGTTTCGTGCGGCGCGGCGCCATGCCGATGCGCGGGCAGCGCACCCTGGTCGGCGTCGGCGGCGTCCAGGGCCTCGACGGCGCGACGCACCGGGACCGCAAGGCCATGTTCATGTCGATCATGACGCCGGCGGCGGTCCGCCACCTCGGGCAGCTCTTCGACGACGAGTGGCGGGCCCGGATCCCGGCCTGGGCCGAGTCCGGACCGGTGGTGCTCTACGACGAGGTGGCCCGGATGCTGACCCGGGCGGTCTGGGCCTGGGCGGGGGTGCCGCTGGCCGACGCCGACGTACCGCGCCGGACCGCCGAGATGCACGCGATGATCGAGGGGCCGGCCGCGGTGGGGCCCCGGTACTGGCGGGGCGTGCTCGGCCGTCGCCGCGCCGAACGGTGGGCCGGCGACCTGATCGAGCGGGTGCGCTCCGGTGCGCTGCCCGCGCCGGAGGGGAGCGCCCTGCGGGTGATCGCCGGGCACCGGGACGAGCGGGGCATCCTGCTGCCGCGCCGGATCGCCGCGGTGGAACTGCTGAACATCCTCCGCCCGACCGTCGCGGTGGACCGCTTCGTGGTCTTCGCCGCGCTGGCGCTGCACGACCACCCGCACTGGCGGGACCGGGTGCGCGGCGACGACGCGGCCACCGAGAGCTTCGTGCAGGAGGTCCGCCGCTACTACCCGTTCTTCCCGGTCGCCGCGGCCCGGGTCCGGCGGTCGTTCGAGTGGCAGGGGTACGCCTTCCCGCAGGGCCGGCGGGTGCTGCTCGACCTGTACGGCACCAACCACCACCCGCGGCTCTGGCCCGAGCCGGAGCGGTTCCGGCCGGAGCGGTTCGACGGCTGGCGGGACGACCCGTACGGGATGGTGCCGCAGGGCGGCGGCGACCACCTCACCGGCCACCGCTGCGCCGGCGAGTGGATCACCATCGAGCTGCTGAAACGGGCGGTCGGCAACCTGACCGGGTCGATGAGCTACCGGGTGCCGCCGCAGGACCTGGCGCTGGACCTGGGCCGGATGCCCACCCTGCCGCCGAGCGGCCTGGTCGTCGACGGGGTACGCCGGACCGCGTGATCAGCGCACCACGCGCCGAACATCAACCGGTCACTCGGCGACCACGAGCGCCTGCGGGGCGGCCTGCTTCATCCGGGTGCGGAGCCACTTGAGCTGGATGGCGGTCTCCTGCTCGCACGCCTTGACCACGCCGAGCAGGTCCTCGTCCCGCGCTCCGTACGCGGCCTGCCCGACCACCGTCCAGCAGATGTCGCACTGGGCGGCCATCAGGTAGAGGTCCTGGAGGTCGCGGAGCAGCCCGATCGGTCCGGTCCGGGTGCCGGAGAACAGCTCGGAGTGCAGCCGGTCCGGTTCGGCCGGGGCCTCCTCGGCGTACCGGCGGGCGAAGGGCGCCAGCTTCTCCGCGTGTCCGCGGCACTGGATGGCGAGCTTCTCGCAGGTGTGGAAGACGTCCGGCTCGTCCCCGTGCGCCTTACCCACCTCGGTGAACGCGTCACCGAGGCGCTCCTGGGCCTTGTGCAGCAGGCCGAGATAGTGGGCCAGGTGCATGTCACTCCCCCCTCGAGGGCGCCTCGGCGGCCGGCCCGCCGACAGTGGCCGGGATCCCGGAGCCCTCCGGCGGGGCGGACCCGCCCACCGTCGGCGCGGGCGAGGGCCGGCCGCCCGAGTCGGCCTCCTTCACCACCCGCACCGCCGCCACCTTGAAGATCGGCTGCTTGGAGACCGGGTCCCAGGCGGTGATGGTCAGCTCGTTGGCCGCCCGGTCGTGCCGCCCCTCGCCGGGTGCGGCCCCGTCGGCCGCGTCCCAGTAGCCGTAGTGGAAGGGGACGAAGACCACGCCGGGGCGTACCCCGCAGACGCGGGCCCGGGCGCGGACGGTGCCGCGCGGCGACTCGATGCGCACGAGGTCCCCCTCGCCGACGCCGAGCGGTCCGGCGTCGGCCGGGTTGAGTTCCACCCACGACTCGGGGGCGGCGTGCACGAGCTGGGTGGCCCGGCCGGTCTTGGTCCGGGTGTGGAACTGGTAGACGGTCCGCCCGGTGGTGAGCAGCAGCGGGAAGTCCCCGCTCGGCACCTCCGGGGACGGCTGGTACGGCGCGGCGTGCAGGAACGCCCGCCCGCCGGGCTGCTTGGCCCGGTACTCCCCGGGCAGCAGCTCGGCCCCGGTGGCCAGGTCGTGGCCGTACGACTCGCAGTAGTCCGGGTCGGTGTTGAACACCCCGTCGGTGTACAGCCGCTCGGTGCCGTCCGGGTGCTCGTCGGTGCACGGCCACTGGACGCCGCCGGTGCGCAGCTTGTCGTAGGTGATCGCGGTGTAGTCGCAGGGCCGCCCGCGCGAGCACTCCTTCCACGCCTCGAACACCTCCTCCGGCCCGGTCCAGGTGATCAGCGGGTTCCCGTCCTTGTCCCGGAAGTCCATCCGGCGCGCGTAGTCGAGGAAGATGTCCAGGTCGGGCCGGGCCTCGCCGGGCGGCTCGACCGCCTTGTCGGAGATGTGCACGGTGCGGTCGACGCTGGTGAAGGTGCCGGTCTTCTCGCCCCAGGTGGCCGCCGGCAGCACCACGTCGGCCAGCTCGGCGGTCTCGGTCAGGAAGAGGTCCTGCACCACCACGAACAGCTCCGGGTTCGCCAGGATCCGGCGGATCCGCGCCAGGTCGGGCAGGGAGACCGCCGGGTTGGTGGCCGATATCCAGAGCAGCTTGATCGAGCCCTGCTCGGCGTACCGGAAGATCTGCATGGCGTGCGTCGGCGGCGCCCAGTGGGGGATCCTGTCGACCTCGACGTTCCACAGGCGGGCCAGCTCGGCGATGTGCTCCTCGTTGGCCCAGTTGCGCAGGCCGGGCAGGTCGCCGTCGGCGCCGCACTCGCGGTTGTTCTGGGCGGTGGGCTGCCCGTTCATCTGGTAGAGCCCGGCGCCGGGCCGCCCGAGCATGCCGCGGATGAGGTGCAGGTTGTTCACCTGGCAGGACGCCGCGGTGGCCTGGTTGGACTGGTAGAAGCCCTGGAGGACGGTGGAGAGCAGCCGTTCCGACCGCCCGAGCAGCTCGGCGGCGCGTTCGATGTCCGCGGCCTTGAGGTCGCAGATCTCGGCCACCTTCGCGACCGGGTAGTCCTCCACCACCTGGCACAGCTCGTCGAAGCCGAGGGTGTGCGCCTGGACGTACGCCTCGTCGTACCAGCCGCGGTGGATCACCTCGCGGAGCAGGCCGTTGAGCAGCGCCTGGTTGGTGCCGTTGCGCAGCGCCAGGTGCACGTCGGCCTCCCGCGCCACCGGCGTGGAGCGCGGGTCGACGGCGAGCATCGCCGGCGGGTTGGGCCCGCGCCGCCGGTCCAGCATCCGCGTCCAGAGCACCGTCTGGGTCTCGGCGACGTTGTGCCCCCACAGCGCGATCGCGTCGCAGTGGTCCACGTCGGTGTACGACCCGGGCTGCCCGTCGGTGCCGAAGGACGCCTTGAGCGCCGCCGCGGCGGTCGCGGTGCAGAGCCGGGTGTTGCCGTCCATGTGCGGGGTGCCGAGCCCGGCCTTCCCGATCACGCCGAGCGTGTAGTACTCCTCCAGGAAGAGCTGCCCGCTGGTGTAGAAGCCGAAGTGGCCCCAGCCGCCCGGCCCGTCCAGCAACTCCTTCGAGCGGGCCACGATCCGGCCCATGGCGGTGTCCCAGTCGGTCTCGACCAGCCGGTCCCCGTCGCGGACCAGCGGCCGGCGCAGCCGGTCCGGGCTGTGGTTGGCCTGCCAGCCGTAGAGGTCCTTCGGGTCGACCCGGCCGTGGTTGATCCGGTCGCCGGAGCGGCCCCGGACACCGACGATCCGGTCGTCCAGGACGGCGATGTCCATGGCGTCGCCGTTGGAGTGCAGGATCGAGGCGCTGGGCACCCAGCGCTGCACGTCGGCCTCGGTGTGCCCGTCGGCCAGGAAGGTGTCCACCCGCACCGGCCAGCGCTCACCCGGACCGTACGGCGTGCGCGGCCCCCAGGGGTCGGCGATCCGGTCCACCATCGCTCAGCCCTCCTTCGGCGCCGCCCAGAGCGGCATCGGTCGACCGGTCGCCCGGTTGAACAGCAGGTCCACCACGGTCACCAGCAGCACGGCGGCGAAGGCGACGACGAGCTGGCCGGGGGTGTGCAGGAGCCCGAGGCTCACGATCAGTGTGGTCGCGCCGGCCGGCGGGTGCGGGGCCTTCAGCAGCACCAGCACCGCGGCGGTGACCGCGAGCGAGGCGGCCGCGGCGACGATGCGCGCCCCGGACACTCCCTCCTGGAGCGCGCTCGGATGGTCGGCGAGGCCGGTGGCGAGCAGTGCCGCGTACCCGGCGAGGAGCGCCACCAGATGCCCGACGACCGTGTTGCGGGGCGAGGACTCCGGCTTGGCGGGCTGCTCGATGTGCAGCATGATCGCCGGTCCGAGGCTGGGGAACAGCCACGGCTGCCGGGTCAGCAGTGCGACCGCGCCGGCCACCACCACGGCGACCGCGCTGCCGGCGAAGGCCCGCGCGGCGGGCCGGGACGGCGTCTCATCGATCTCGGCGGGCATGGGGATGCTGTACCCCGCCCCGGGATTTCGAATCGACGCACGTCCCGGCGGTGTCGCGCCGGTCAGGCCACCTGCGGGTGCAGCACGGTACGCAGGCAGCCCTCCTCCTTCTTCTGGAAGACCTCGTAGCCCCGGGCGCCGTCCTCCAGTGACATCGGATGGGTGGCCAGGAAGCCCGGGTCGATCTCGCCGATGGCGAGCCGGTCCAGCAGCATCGGGATGTAGCGCTGGGCGTGCATCTGCCCCATCCGCAGCACCAGCGCCTTGTTCATGGCCGCGCCGAGCGGGAACTTGTCGACCAGGCCGCCGTACACGCCGACGATGCTCACCGTGCCGCCCTTGCGGCAGGCCATGATGGCCTGCCGGACCGAGGTCGGCCGGTCGCTCTGGAGCCGGGCCGTCTGCTTCGCCTTGTCGTACGCGTAGGTCGGCCCCACGTCGTGCGACTCCATGCCGACGGCCTCGATGCAGGCGTCCGGCCCGCGCCCGGCGGTCATCTCGCGCAGCGCCTCCAGCACGTCGGTCTCCGCGTAGTTGATCGTCTCCACGCCGAGCCGCTGCGTCGCGGTGGCCAGCCGTTCCGGCAGGCGGTCGATGACGATGACCCGCTCGGCGCCGAGGATCTGCGCGGACCGGGCGGCCATCAGTCCGACCCCGCCGGCACCCCAGACGGCAACCACCTCGCCGCCCTTGAGGCCGCAGAAGTCGGCGGCCATCCAGCCGGTCGGCATGGCGTCGGAGGCGAACACCACCGAGTCGTCGGGCACCCCGTCGGGCACGGTGAACGCGCCGACGTCACCGAACGGCACGCGGATGTACTCGGCGTGGCTGCCGGAGTAGCCGCCGGCCGCGTGCGAGTAGCCGAGGATGCCGGCCGGTGAGTGACCCCAGAGCTTCTCGGTGAAGACCGGCTGCGGGTTGGAGTTGTCGCAGAGCGAGTACTGCTCGGTGCGGCAGTACCAGCAGCCGCCGCAGGCCACCACCGAGCCCACCACGACGCGGTCGCCCACCTTGATCCGCTGCACGTCCGGGCCGGTCTCCACCACCTCGCCCATGAACTCGTGACCGAGGATGTCACCCTCACGCATCGCCGGCAGGTACCCGTTGATGAGGTGCAGGTCGGACCCGCAGACGCTGCTGGCCCGCACCTTGACGATGATGTCGCCGGCCGACCGGATGGTCGGCTCCGGCACGTCGCGCACGGCCAGCCGGCCGACGCCCTCCCAGCACAGCGCCCTCACGGCCGCCCTCCCGCCATCAGCTTCTCCCGGATCCGGTCGGTCGCCTCCTCCTGCTTCGGGCTGCGCCCCGACGGGTCGTGCCGGGTGTCCAGCACCTGCCCGGTCTCGATCAGCGACTTGATCCGCCGCAGGCCGCTGCGCAGCGCGATATCCGGATCGTCCCCCGTGGCCAGACCGAGCGCCCGGCGGACCGGACCGGACCGCCAGCGCAGCTCGGCGCGGATCTCGGTGCCCCGGTCCTGCGGCGCGGGCACCAGCTCGACCCGCCCCTCCTGGGCCACGGGCCCGTCGGTGACCCGCCAGCTCAGCCGGCCCGGGCCGTCGACGGTGATCTCGGCCCGCCACTCGGTGCCCCCGCCGGCCGGGTCGCTCGCCACGCAGCGCCAGCGGTTGTCGTCGATCTGCTCCAGGGTCGCCCACTCGGCGAGCCCCCGGTCCAGCCGCTCCCGGTCGGTCCAGAAGCCGATCACCGCCGGCATCGGCCGGTCCACGGTGATCCCCCGGTGGACGACGTACCAGCCGTCCGCCCGGTCGGGTTGGTGCCGGCGCCGGCGCCGGGCCACCACCCGGCCGACCCCGAGCGCGGTCATCGTGGCGGCGCCGGCCAGCGCCCACCTCGTCGCGTTGCTGCTCATCACGTCTCCTCCACCGGGGCGTCTCGGACCGCCCGCATCCCGCAGCGCTACCCGGCCCGACGGGGTCGAAACGGTGAAACGGTTTGATCACCGAAATTTCGGGCACGCTGCCGGCCACCCTGCCAGACCGGAGAGGGGCACGCGTGGCCTTTGACCGCGAGAAGTACGGCCGGCGCCTTCCGGCCGCCGACGGCGCGCCGTTCGTCCCGCGGGACCCCGACGCGGCGCCCGCGCCGGACCGGCTCCCGATGGCGTACGTCCTGCCGCTGCCCGGGACCGGCGACACCGAACTCGCCGAGCTGACCGGCTACCTGCGCGAGCTGAGCCGGTCGGTGGACGTGATCGTGGTGGACGCTTCACCGCCGGAGCTGTTCGCCCGGCACGCCGCCGCCTGGCGCGGCCTGGTCCGGCACGTCCCGCCCGATCCCGCGCTGCACGGGCGCAACGGCACGGCGCTCGGTGTGCTCACCGGGGTGGCCCTGGCCCGCCACGAACACGTGGTGATCGCCGGCGCCGACGTCCGGTACGACCGCGCGGCGCTGGGGACCGTGCACGGGCTGCTCGACCGGGTGGACCTGGTCCGGCCGCAGCACCATTTCGACCCGTTGCCCTGGCCGGCCTGGTGGGACACCGGGCGGCTGCTGCTGCACCGGGCGCTGGGCGGGGACCGGCCGGGCAGCCTCGCGGTGCGCCGGAGCACCTTCCTGGCCATGGGCGGCTACGACCCGGACGTGCTCTTCGGGGGCCTGGAGCTGGTCCGGACGGTCCGCGCCTACGGCGCCGCCACGGCGGCCCCCGCCTGGCTGTACGTGCGCCGGCGCCCGCCCACCGTCGCGCGGTTCCGTCGGCAGCGGGTCCGGCAGGCGTACGACGACCTGGCCCGACCCGGGTGGCTGGTGGCCGCGCTGGCGGTGCTGCCGGCCGCGGCGGTCGCGCTCGCCGCCCGTCGGCCCGGGCTGCTGCTGCGGGCCGGGGTGGCCACGGTGGCCGTGGCGGAGCTGGGCCGGCGGCGGGCCGGCGGCGCCCGGGTCTTCCCGGCGCACACCGCGCTCGCGGCGCCGGTCTGGCTGCTCGAACGCGGGGTCTGCGCCTGGCTCACCCTGGGCGGGCGGCTGCGCGAGGGCGGTCCCGGCGCGGACGCCCGCCCGGTCGCGCACTCCACCCGGGCGTTGCGCCGGCGGCTGGCCGATCGCCGGCCCGACGACCTGGTGCTCTGGGTGGAGACCGGCGCCGCGCGGGCCCCGGCCCGGGCGGACCGGCTGGCCGGCTGAGTGGTCACCCCGGACGCGAACAGCTCGCGGCCACTCCCCGGCGTGCTGCCGGGAGTGGCCGCGAGCTGCGGCGTACGGATGCCCTGATCAGTACCGCACCTGGTCGCGGGACTGCTGGGCGGTGTCCTTGACGTCCTGCGCGGCGGTCTTCGTGTCGTCCTTGACCGCGTGCACGGCGTCCTGCGCGGTGGCCTTCACCGACTCGGTGGCGTGCTGCGCCGGCTCGCGCAGCTCCTCCTTCAGCTCGCTGGCGACCTCGCCGAGCTTCTCCTTGACCACGCCGCCGTGCTCGGCGGCCTTCTCCTTGACCTGCGCGGCGACCTGCTGCTCGCGGCGGGTGGCCGGGATCAGGGAGGAGACCAGCATGCCGACGCCGAAGGCGATCACGCCGGCGGCGATCGGGTTGCCCTCGGACTTCTCCCGCAGCACCTGCGGCGCCCGCTGGGCGGCGTCACCCACGGTCGAGGCGGCGGCGTGCGCCTTGTCGCCGACCGTGGACGCAGCCGAGGAGGCGTGGTCGCCCACCGAGTAGGCGGCGTGGCCGGTGCTGTGGCCGAGGTCCGATGCGGTTCCCATCACCTTGTCCTTCACATTCGTCAGCGCGCTGCGGACGCGCTGCTTGCGGTCGTCGACGATGCGGCTCGGGCTGACCTTGTACGCCAGGGCGTCCACGTCCGAGCTCAGGTTGCTGCGAGTGGCTTCGATCTCCCGGCGGATCTGGTCGGGGTCGGTGCTCATCGGGTGACTCCCTCCGGGTGCGGCTTGAGCGCGTCGGGGATGCGCTGCACGCTGTCGTTGGTCTGCTTGAGGCCGCGGATCCGCTCGGCGTTCTTCTTCGCCATCGAGTAGAGGACCCCGGCGACGACGGCCCAGATCACGGCCACGATCAGCGCGGCCAGGCCCGAATCCATCACGTTGTCCAGGAACTGCCAGATCGCGATGGAGACGAAGAGCGCCACCATGTAGCCGCCGAAGCCGGCGCCGCCGAAGAGCCCGGCGGCCTTGCCCGCCTTCTTGCCCTCCTGGCGGATCTCGGCCTTGGCCAGCTCGACCTCCTGGCGCATCAGCGTCGACAGGTCGGTGGTGACCTGGCGCATCAGCTCACCGATGGAGCTGCCCCGGACCTCGTCCGCGGTGGGCGGCGCGCCCGCCGCCTGGTAGCCGGAGTCCAGTCCGGACCCCTGCGTCGGCATGCTCATGCCGTCGCCTCCCTTCTGCCGGTCAGGCCGTTCACGGACGGTTCACGCCGCTCGACGGCACGCCCGGCAGCGGGTCGGTCCGGCTCGGCGGGGGCAGCGGCTGGCCGGTGCCACCCTCCGGGTCGGCCCAGGTGTTCGGGGCGCCGCCGGCCGGGTAGGTCGCGCCCGGCGCGGAGTAACCCGGGTCCGGCTCGGCGTACGTGCCGGGGGTCGGGTCGAGGTAGCCGCCCGGCGGCACCTGCTCCGGCACCGCCCGCGAGGTCGGGATGACCGCGGTGCGGTCCGGGTCGTAGGACGGCCGGACACCGTCGGCGCCGTCGCCGATCGCCGCGATGTTCCGGGTCAGCCGCCCGGCGACCACGCCCAGGACGGCGGCGCCGAGCAGGAAGGTGCCCGGGTTGCGGCGGGCGTAGGTCTTCACCTCGTTGAGGAGGTCGCCCGGCTCGCGCTGCTCCAGCCAGCCGGCCACGCCGTGCACGCGGTCGGCGGCCTGGTGGGCCAGCTCGGTGACCGGGCCGCCGCTGCCGCCGTTCTGCGCCATCGAGCGCATCTCCTCGGCCAGCGACCGCAGCCCGCTCGCCGCGCGCTGCTGCTGCTGGCTGGTCTGGGCGGTGACCTGGTTCCGGGCCTCGCCGTAGAGGTTGCGGGCCTGGCGCTTCGCCTCGCCGACGACCTCCTGGCCCTGCTCCTTGGCGGTCTGGGCGACCGCGCCGCCCGCGTTGGCGGCCTCGTTGCCGACCTGGCGGGCCTGGTCACGGACCCCGCCGCCGTTGGTCGACTCGTACGTGCCGGACGTGGATGAGAGATCGTAGGTCATGATGTCCCTTCCGCTCGGAATTCGTAGCGGTTGTGCTCGGGGGATCACGCCGACGTTGCTGTCGGCGTGTCGAATTCCCTACCCCCGGTCGTCGCGTCCATGCCTGATTCGTCATTTCTCTGCGGAAGCGGCAGGCGTCGGTCACACAATGGAGGGTCTGCCCGCCCGGGCGGCGGTGAGTTCCACGGAGGTGACAGCGATGGCACGTGCCGTGCGCGGACGCGCCCCGGCCCGGCCCCGGCCGGCGATCCAGAAGGTCGCCCTCGCGGTGGCCGCCGTCTTCCTGCTGATCGGCGTGCTCGGCTTCGTGCCCGGCTTCACCACCCACTACGGCGACCTCAAGTTCGCCGGCCACCACTCCGAGGCCAAGCTGATCGGCCTGTTCCAGGTGTCGATCCTGCACAACCTGCTGCACCTGCTCTTCGGCCTGGCCGGCCTCGTGCTGGCCCGCCGGATCGCCGGGGCGCGGCTGTTCCTGGCCGGCGGCGGCGCGGCCTACCTGGGCCTCTGGCTGTACGGCTTCGCCATCGACCGGGAGACCGCCGCGAACTTCATCCCGCTCAACGACGCCGACAACTGGCTGCACCTCTTCCTCGGCTTCGGCATGCTCGCCCTGGGCCTGCTGCTCAACAACGAGCTGGGCACCGGCGGCCGGCCGGACAGCCCTCTCGATCGGCCCTGACCAGCGCCGTCACCCGATCGGGCGGCATCGCCCGCGGACACACCGGGCACGTGTTTGCCCGATCACCGCCCGGGGCACGAGGACCACCACGGGGAGTGACCCCGGCGGGACGAGGAGGTCCGGCGATGCCACGGTGGTTGCGGGAGAACGCGCTCACGGTCGCCATGCTCGGCGCGTTCGTGGTCTTCCTGTTGTTACAGAGCGTGTTCGGCTGGCAGGTGCACAACGAGGAGCTGGCCGAGTACGGCGCCACGCCGCTGAGCTGGTGGGCGTACCTGGGCACGGGCCACTTCGCGGAGGCGGTCTTCGAGAACTGGGAGTCGGAGTTCCTCCAGATGGGCGGCTACGTGCTGCTCACCGCGTACCTGGTGCAGAAGGGCTCGGCCGAGTCGAAGCCCGAGGACCAGACGGACCGGCCCGAGGACGACCCGCGGCACGCCAACCCGGACTCCCCCTGGCCGGTGCGGGCCGGTGGCCTCCCGCTCGTGGTCTACCGGAACAGCCTCTCCATCGCGCTGCTCATGATCTTCGGTGGGGCGTTCCTCGGCCACCTCTTCGGCGGCGTGGCCGCGTACAACGAGGAGCAGGCGTTGCAGAGCGGGGCCGCCCCCATCAGCGCCTGGCAGTTCCTCGGCACCAGCGACTTCTGGTTCCAGTCGATGCAGAACTGGCAGAGCGAGTTCCTCGCCGTCGGCGTGCTGATCCTGCTCAGCATCGTGCTGCGCCAGCACGCCAGCCCCGAGTCCAAGCCGGTCACCGCCGCGCACGCCCAGACCGGCGCCTAGGCCGTCGGCTCAGGCGGCGACCGGCAGGCGCTTGGCGAAGCAGACGCTGTACGGGTTGTCGACGTACTCCCCGTACACCGGGACGGGCCGGTAGCCGCAGGACCGGTACAGGCCGATGGCGGCCGGGAGGTAGGTGCCGGTCTCCAGGCAGACGGTGCTGTGCCCCTGCCGGAAGGCCAACTCCTCCAGGGCGGCCAGCAACTGCCGGGCGATGCCCCGCCCCCGGTACGCCGGCCGGACGTACATCCGCTTCAGCTCGCCGGTCTCGGCGTCGAGGGCCTGGAGCCCTCCGCAGGCGACCGCCCGCCCGCCGTCGACCACCGCCAGGTAGCGGATGTCGTCGTGGGTGATCGTCGCCTGCCCGTCCAGGCCGCCGTCGGCCTCGCGCAGCTCGCGCTGCTGGGCGACGACCAGAGCGGCGATCTCCGGATCCGTGGCGGGACGGGATTCGATCAGCATGCCGTCACGGTAGGTCGGCCGGATTTCGCGGAGGTTTCCGGCCAACATCCCGAACACGGACGGAGCGGAACTAGTCCCAGTCCTCGTCGTCGGCGTCGTCCTGCGGGGCGGCCACCACCTCG
Source organism: Micromonospora chersina (assembly GCF_900091475.1). Classification (NCBI taxonomy): domain Bacteria; kingdom Bacillati; phylum Actinomycetota; class Actinomycetes; order Micromonosporales; family Micromonosporaceae; genus Micromonospora; species Micromonospora chersina. The sequence continues at coordinate 5,677,030 of NZ_FMIB01000002.1, read as the reverse complement.
TCCTCCGCACGGACCCGGCGCGCCTTGCGGGCGGCCAGCCGCTCCGCGGCGGAGACGCGTGTCGACTTGTCCTCCAGCCGGACGTCGGTGCCCCGGTTGCCGGGGACGAAGTCGACGCCGGCGTAGAGGGTCGGCTGCCAGTCGAACTCCCGGTCGCCGATGCGGACCAGGTCGCCCGCCTGGGCGCCGGCCTTGGCCAGCTTCTCCTCGACGCCGAGGCGGGCCAGCCGGTCGGCCAGGAAGCCCACCGCCTCGTCGTTGTCGAAGTTCGTCTGCTTCACCCAACGCTCCGGACGGCTGCCCCGGACGGTGTAGGAGCCGTCCTCCTCCGCCTCGATGGTGAAGCCGGCGTCGTCGACCGCCTTCGGGCGGATCACGATGCGGGTCGGCTCGGCCGGCGGTGCCGCGCGGCGGGCCTGGTCGACCAGCTCGGCCATCGCGTACATCAGCTCCCGCAGCCCCTCGCGGGTGGCGGTGGAGACGTCGAACACCCGGAAGCCGCGGGCCTCCAGGTCGGGCCGGACGATGTCGGCGAGGTCCCGCCCGTCCGGCACGTCGATCTTGTTGAGCGCGACCAGGCGGGGACGGTCGGCCAGGCCGCCGTACTGGGTCAGCTCGGACTCGATGGCGTCGATGTCGGCGAGCGGGTCCCGGCCCGGCTCCAGCGTCGCCGTGTCGACCACGTGCACCAGCACGGCGCAGCGCTCGACGTGGCGGAGGAACTCCAGGCCCAGGCCCCGGCCGGTGGCCGCGCCCGGGATCAGCCCCGGCACGTCGGCGACCGTGAAGGTGTGGTTGTCCACCCGGACCACGCCCAGGTTCGGCACCAGCGTGGTGAACGGGTAGTCGGCGATCTTCGGCTTGGCGGCGGAGATCACCGAGATCAGGGAGGACTTGCCGGCGGAGGGGAAGCCCACCAGGCCGACATCGGCGACGCTCTTCAGCTCCAGCACCACGTCGAGCCGGTCGCCGGGCTCGCCCAGCTCGGCGAAGCCGGGGGCCTTGCGCCGGGCGTTCGCCAGCGAGGCGTTGCCCCGGCCGCCGCGCCCGCCCCGGGCCGCCTCGAAGGTGGTGCCCGCGCCGACCAGGTCGGCCAGCACCTCACCGTCGAGGGTCTGCACCACAGTGCCGTTCGGGACCTTGATGATCAGGTCGTGGCCGTTGGCGCCGTCCCGGTTCGAGCCGGCCCCGCCCTTGCCGTTCTCGGCCTTCATGTGCGGCCGGAAGTGGAAGTCGAGCAGGGTGGTCACCTGCGGGTCGACGACCAGCGAGACGCTGCCGCCGTGCCCGCCGTTACCGCCGTCGGGGCCGCCGAACGGCTTGAACTTCTCCCGGTGGATGGAGACACAGCCGTGCCCGCCGTCGCCGGCCTGCATGTGCAGGACGACCCGGTCAACGAACGTCGTCACGACGCCAATCCTTCCAGCGGGATCCACCCCGCACCTGAAAAAGCGAAGCGGGCCGGGACCCGAGGTCCACGGCCCGCGACGCCTGCGAATTACTGCTGCGGCACGATGCTGACGGTCTTGCGACCGCGCTTGGTGCCGAACTGGACCGAGCCGGCGGCCAGCGCGAACAGCGTGTCGTCGCCGCCACGGCCGACCAGGTCACCGGGGTGGAACTTGGTGCCACGCTGACGGATGAGGATCTCACCCGCGCTGACGACCTGACCACCGAAGCGCTTCACGCCGAGCCGCTGGGCCGCGGAATCGCGACCGTTACGCGAGCTGGACGCACCCTTTTTGTGAGCCATTGGAGGACGACCTACTTCCCGCTGGAGATGCCGGTCACCTTGACCTGGGTCAGCGGCTGGCGGTGACCCTGGCGCTTGTGGTAGCCGGTCTTGTTCTTGAACTTGTGGATCCGGATCTTCGGGCCCTTGGTGTGCGCGGCGATCTCGCCGGACACCGCGACCTTGGCAAGCTTCGCCGCGTCGGTCACCAGGTCGTCACCGTCGACGAGGAGCACCGCGGTGAGCTTCACCGCGTCACCGGGGGCACCGGTGAGCTTCTCGACCTCGATCACGTCGCCCTCGGCGACCTTGTACTGCTTGCCGCCGGTCTTGACGATCGCGTACATCGGAGGCGGACTCCCTGTCGTTGAGGCTGCTGGCGTCTTTACCCACCGTTGCCGGTCGGTCGTTCCCACGGCGTCTCGCCGGGAGCCGTGACACCGGCGGCGCGGGCACGCGGGAACTCGGCACACCAAAGTGCGCCGCAGGCAAGCGTACGCCATACCCGGCCCGCCACCCAAACCGGGCCACCGGTTCGGCGCGCGGGTGAGGCGAAACGCACCGCTGAGCGGCCCTGCCACGGAGACGGCAGAGGCCCCTGCCCCGGGCTCTGTGGCCGGGGCAGGGGCCCTGTCGAACGCGCGTGCGGGTCGGCGCCTACGGCCGGGTGCGCCGCCGGGCGCCGCCACGCCGGGACCGCCGGCGGGCGGTGCCGGTGTCGGCGCCCTCCTCGTCCCCGTCGCCGAGGGCGTCCGGGTCGTCCGCGGCGGCCAGCCGGGCCGAGTCGCCCTCCTGGCTGTCCGTGACCGCCGGGCCGGCCACGCCCTGGCTCTCGAACCGGGACAGGTCGTAGCCCTGGGTGTCGTAGTAGTCGTCGTCCGGGCTCTCGACCACCTCGGCGACGGCCTTCTCCGGCGCGGCCGGGGCGGGCTGCTCCGCCGCCTCCGCGGCGGGCTTCTCCGGGGCTGCCTTGCGGCCCCGGCGCCGGCCCTTCTCCTCGCCGGCGGGGGCGGTGACGGCCGAGGCGACCGCCTTGACCTTCTCCCCCGCGCCGCCGCGCGGCTTCTCCGGCACCGGCTCGGTGTGGATGATCACGCCCCGGCCCTTGCAGCACTCGCAGGTCTCGCTGAACGCCTCCAGCAGGCCGGCGCCGATCCGCTTGCGGGTCATCTGCACCAGGCCCAGCGAGGTGATCTCGGTGACCTGGTGCTTGGTGCGGTCCCGGCCCAGGCACTCGGTGAGCCGGCGCAGCACCAGCTCCCGGTTCGACTCCAGCACCATGTCGATGAAGTCGATCACCACGATGCCGCCGAGGTCGCGCAGCCGGAGCTGGCGCACGATCTCCTCGGCCGCCTCCAGGTTGTTCCGGGTGACCGTCTCCTCCAGGTTGCCCCCGGAGCCGGTGTACTTGCCGGTGTTGACGTCGATGACCGTCATGGCCTCGGTCCGGTCGATCACCAGCGACCCGCCGGAGGGGAGGAAGACCTTCCGGTCCAGCCCCTTGAGGATCTGCTCGTCGATCCGGTACTCGGCGAAGACGTCCGTGGTGCCGGCGTGCCGGCGCAGCCGCGCCACCAGGTCCGGCGAGACGTGCGACAGGTAGGACTCGACCAGGTCGTACGCCGACTCACCCTCGATGACCAGCTCGCGGAAGTCCTCGTTGAACAGGTCCCGGACCACCCGGATGACCAGGTCGGGCTCCTCGTAGAGCAGCACCGGGGCGCCGCCCTCGGCCGCCTTGGCCTGGATCTCCTCCCACTGCGCCTGGAGCCGCTTGACGTCCCGGGCCAGCTCGTCCTCGCTGGCGCCCTCGGCGGCCGTCCGGACGATCACCCCGGCGCCGTCCGGCACCAGCTTCTTCAGGATGTCCCGCAGCCGCTTGCGCTCGGTGTCCGGCAGCTTCCGGCTGATGCCGGAGGCGTTGCCGTTCGGCACGTAGACCAGGTGCCGGCCGGAGAGCGCGATGTGGCTGGTGAGTCGGGCGCCCTTGTGCCCGATCGGGTCCTTGGTGACCTGCACCAGCACCGAGTCGCCGGACCGGAGCGCCTGCTCGATCGAGCGGGCCCGGCCCTCCAGGCCGGTGGTGTCCCAGTTGACCTCGCCGGCGTAGAGCACGGCGTTGCGGCCGCGCCCGATGTCGACGAAGGCCGCCTCCATGCTGGGCAGGACGTTCTGCACCTTGCCCAGGTAGACGTTTCCGGCCATGGTGCCGGACGAGTTGCGGGTCACGTAGTGCTCGACCAGCACGCCGTCCTCGAGGACCGCGATCTGGGTCCGGTCACCCCGCTGGCGCACGGCCATCACCCGGTCGACCGCCTCCCGGCGGGCCAGGAACTCCGACTCGCTGAGGATCGGCGGGCGCGTACGCCGCTGCTCGCGGCCGTCCCGGCGACGCTGCCGCTTGGCCTCCAGCCGGGTCGAGCCGGAGACGCCCTGCACCTCGTCGACGGCCTTGCGCGGCTCGCGGATCTTGACGACCGTGGGCACGCCGTCCTCGGCGGCGGTCTCCGCCTCACCGGCGCCCCGGCGGCGGCGCCGACGGCGACGACGGGTCATCCCCTCGCCCTCGGCCTCCTCCTCGTCCTCGGTCTCCTCGGCCTCCGCTTCGGCGGCCTCGGCACGGACGGCCTCCTCGGCCTCCTCGTCCTCGGCCTCCTCGGCGCCCCGGCCGCGGCCCCGGCCCCGGCGGCCACGACGACGGCGGCGACGCAGGGCCGCCTCGTCCTCGTCCTCCTCCGCCTCGGCGGTCTCCTCGGCCTCGGCGGTCGGCTCCTCCTCGGCCTCGACCTCCACCTCGACCGCCACCGGCTCGGCCTCGCGGCGGCCGCGCCGGCGGCGCCGGCCGGTCTCCGCCGGCTCCTCGACCGGCTCCTCGGCGACCGGGTAGGTGACCCGGACGACCGGGGCCTCCTCGGGCTGCGGAGGCATGAACAGGACGGTCGGCGCGGAGAGCGCGGCCCGGCGCCGGCGGGTGGTCGGGGCCGGCTCCTCGGCCGGGCCCGGCACGGCCGCCCCCGGCGACACCTCACCCGTCCGGTCCTCCGGACCGCCGGCGCGGGCCAGGCGGGCCTGGTCCTCAGGGGTCGGCTCGTCCTCGGCGTCCTCGCCGACCGCGTCCTCGTCCTCGGGCTCGCCCGCGGCGGGCGCCGGCGCGGCGGCCGGCTCGACGTCGGCCTGCGGCTCGGCGACCGCGTGCGGCTCGGCCGCCGGCCCGGCGGCCTCGGCGGGCGCCTCGGTCGGCGACTCGTCGGCCGGGGCCTCCACGGGCGGCGGGGTGGTCTTGCGACGGCGGGTACGGGTCACCTTGACCGGCGGCACCACCTCGTCGGAGGCGGCCTCCACCCCGGCCGCGGCCACCGGCTCCTCGACCGCCTTGGCGGGGGTCGCCTTGCGCCGCCGCCGGGTCTTCGGCGCGGCCTCCAGGTCCCCGGCGACCGGGGCGAACACCTCGGCCTGCGGCGACTCGCCGCTGCCGGTCGCCGCCGTCGGCGCCTCCACCGGCGCGTCCGTCTGCTCCGGCTGGTTCAGCGGCGCGGCCTTGCGGCGGCTGGCCCGCTTGCGGGCCGGCGGCTTGACCTCGGCGGTGCCTTCGGTGCTGCTGCTGGCGGTGGCCTCGGCCGGCTCTGCGCCGGTCCGTTCGCCGCCCTCGGGCTCGTTCTCGAGCATGGACGTTCTCCAGTTCTGGCTGCCCCGGGCGCGGGTGAGCGCTGCCACGCAGGGTCGCCGCAAAAGGTGTTTCCGCCGGGCGCGCAGGTGCGCGACCGCCGAAGTCTGCCTGCCAGAACGCCGACCGTCGGTCAGCGTTCTCCGATGGCTGCCCCGTCGCGGTCCGCGTCCAACGGATCCACGATCTCGCCCTGCGCGGTCAGCGTGCCCTGCGCCAGCCGGATCACCCTCGGGGAGACCGGCGGCTCCAGGTCGGCCACCACGCGGAGGCCGGAAAGGACGTCATCGGGTCGTACGGACGGGGTGACCTGCCGCACGACCAGTTCGAGTATCGCACACGGTACGGCCGTCGCCCCGGAAGGCGTCTCGGACGGCGGCAGCGTATCGATGGCTATGACGGCGGCACGGGCGTCGAAGGTGCGCCGCCCCTGCTTGGTCATCCGCTCGACCTGGATCTCCTCGGCAGCCGTGAACGCGCTCACCGCCCGCTCCAGCGCGGCCGGGTCGACCTCGGGAAGCTCGATCCGCCAGCGGGACGCCTCGATCCGGTCGGCCAGGCTGCCGCCGGTGGCCTCCACCGCGTCCAGGACGTCGAGCCCGGGCGACAGGGCGGCGTCCAGGGCCGCCCGCAGCCGCGCCGGGTCGACCGGCTCGCGCAGGCCGATCTCCAGGTACTCGGCCTCGCTGGCCACGCCCGTGGGCGCCGCGGAGGCGTACGAGATCTTCGGGTGCGGCGTGAACCCCTGGGAGAAGGCGATCGGCACGCCGGCCCGGCGCAGCGCGCGCTCGAAGGCCCGGGCGAAGTCCCGGTGCGAGGTGAACCGCAGCGGTCCACGCTTGGCGTACCGGATCCGGACCCGCTGGACGACCGGCGCCTGGCCGCCCTCGGGTTGAGGCTTTCTGGCGATCGTGAGCTCCTCGGCTGTACCTGCGTGTCCGTCCCATCCTGGCGCAGCGGCCGGCGCGGCCCGCAGCCGGGGCGGCGCGAGCGGCGGACGAACCGGTGGAAACCGGTCGGCGGGGGGATTCCCGCCCCGCCCGGAGGCGACGGTGGCCGGCCGGTGACCCGCAGGTCACCCGGCCGGCCACCACGGTTCAGGACCGGTTCCCGCCCGGTGGCGGGTAGGACCCCGGTGGGGGCGGAACGTGACCGGGCGGCGGGGCGTACGGGTTGGCGCCCGGCGGGGCCTGACCACCCGGCGCGCCCGGCGGGGCGTGGTAGCCGGCCGGGACGGGCGGGGTGCCGTATCCGCCCCGGGCGCCCTGGTCGAGCAGTTCGTCCGGTACGGCGGCGGCCCGGGCCGCCTCGCGGCGGTAGCGGCGCCGGTTCCAGATCAGGAAGACCACGAGCCCCACCAGCACCAGCAGCGCCACCGCGATGCCGATGCCGATGACCATGACCTGCTGGTCCGTGGGACCGCCACGGTCGCCGTGCTCGGTGACGTCGAAGTCGTCGTCCTCGGCGGCCTGCGGCGGGGCCGGGCTGGCCGCGGCCGGCTCCAGGAGCGGGTTCGCCGAGACCGCCGGCACCTTCGCGGTCAGGGCCGCCAGCGCGTCGAGGCGGCCGAAGCCGTACTGCGGGTCGCGGCCGGGCGGGCCGGCGTCCCGGGCGGTGCGGATGATCCGGTTGATCACGTTGGGGGCGGAGAGGTCGGGGTACTTCGACCGGATCAGCGCCGCCACCCCGGAGACGATCGCCGTGGCGTCGGAGGTGCCGTCACCCCAGCCGTAGCCGTGGTCCGGGCCCGCGTTGTAGATGGCGTCGCCGGGTGCGGCCACCACGGCCTCGGGGCCCTGCGCCGAGCCCGACCAGAAGCGCCCGCCCCGCGTCGTGCCGGTCACCGCGATCACCCCGCGGACGTTGGCCGGGCTTGTCACGTCGACCTCGCCCTTGGCCGTGTTGCCCGCGGCGGCCACCACCACCACGTCCCGGTCCAGGGCGTATTTGATCGCGGACTCCTCGTCGGCGGAGGCCGCGCCCATGGCGCCGTAGGACAGGTTGATCACCTTGGCGCCGCCGTCGACGGCCATCCGGATGCCCTGGGCGGACGCCGCCTCGCTGATCTCCCCGTCGCCCGGCTTCGTCTTGATCGGCAGGATGCGCACACCCGGCGCGATGCCGGTCACCCCGTCCGAACCGGCGTTCTTCGCCGCGATGATGCCGGCCATGTGGGTGCCGTGGCCGTCCACGTCGGAGCGTCCGTCGCCCGCGGCGCCGTAGCTGCGGCGGCCGGGGAGCACCTGGCCGGCGAGCTCCGGGTGGGTGGCGTCGACACCGCTGTCCACCACGGCGACGGTCACCCCGCGCCCCGTGGAGAGCCGGTGCACCTGGTCGATGCGCAGCTCGTCCAGGTACCACTGCTCGGCCCGTCGCGGCGCGGCGGCCGCCGGCTGGGCGACCCCCAGCACCATGAGCCCGGCCAGCAGCCCGGCCGCAACCGGTCGGAACGCGCCCGCGTGCAACCTCATCCGTCCGTCCTCAGCGCAGGATGCCCGGGGACGCGGCGTCACCGCTGCCCCACGGATCGTCGTCCTCAGTCAACCACGACGAGTGCTCGCTGCCGCTGCCGCCGTGCCCGGCCCCGCCGTGCCCGCCCATCATCCCGCCGCCCATCATGCCGGCGCCGCCGCGCAGGCCACCCGCGCCGGCGCCGGCCGCGTTGCGCAACGCGCTCGCCGCGCTGGTCATCGGGGGCACCTTGCCGTTGCCGCCACCGACCATGCCGGGGATGCCGCCCATGCCCACCGCTCCGGCCGCGCCGAGACCGCCGCCGCCGATGCCGCCGGCCGAGCCGAGACCGGCCCCACCACCGCCGAAGCCGCCGCCCCCGCCGCCGAGCCCCGTGGGGTTGAGACCGCCACCGAGACCGCCGGTGCCGCCGATGGTGCTGGGCCCGCCGGCGCCGGCGAGGCCGCTGCCGTAGTCGTGACCACCGGTGCCCGGGTAGCCGGCGCCGGTGGACGGCGGGGTGTAGCTGCCGGCGCCGCCGCCGGCCCCGCCGCCGAAGTCCGGGCCGCCGGTCGTGGGCGGCGGCGTCAACGATCCGCCACCGCCGCCGCCGAAGGAGCCCCCGCCGCCCACGCCGGTGCTGCCGAGGGAGGGCCCGCCGCCGAAACCGCCGCCCGCGCCACCGCCACCGACGCCACCGCCACCACCGCCCGGGAGGCCGGACGGCGGCTTGCGGTCGTCGGGGCGGTAGTCGTCGGACTCGGTCCTCGGCTGCGGCACCACCAGCTTGGGCCGCTCGGTCTCCACCGCGGCGGGCAGCGGCGACATGGCCGAGTTGGCCGCCTGCTGGTTGTCCCGGTACCAGTTGTCCAGGTGCGACTTGGTGTCCCACCAGCCGCCGCGCTTGTTGTCGTCGGCGTTGCCGTCGACCTTCATGGTCGCCTCGAGGTCGTCGGCCTTGTCGCGGAACGCGCCGTCGGCGTACGAGGCGGGGTTGCTCTGGTAGTCCTTGCGCAGCGCGGCGAGGAAGCCCGAGGCGCTCTCGCCGTCGCGGGCGTCGTCGAGTTCGGTGCCGTTGGGCAGGCTCCACTCGTTCCAGCCGAAGTCGTCCATCAGCGGGATCGGGATGCTCGCCACCGACTTGCGGATGTCACCCTCGATCCGCGACAGCGCACCGCTCACGTTGCTGGCGTGGGTGATCAGCTCCTCGATCTCCTTGCCGATCTCGCCCAGGTGCTCGCGGTACGCGTCGCCGCCGCTGCCCTTCCAGCCGGCGAGCAGGCCGGGCAGGCCGCCGCTGTGCGGGCGCTCCTGGCCGGGCGCGATCGGGCCGACGAAGGACCGCCCGACGAGCGCGTCGCGCAGGTAGCCCAGGCCGGTGGAGAGGCTGCTCCAGCCGACACCGACCGAGCCGACCGTCTCCGGGTCCGCCGACAGCGTCACCTCGCGGACGCACCGCTCCCAGGTTCCTCCAGCCATGACCTTCTCCCCCTCAGGCCGTGTACGGGTAGGTGGGCGGCTGCTGGCCCGTCGCCGGCGGCGGGGCGGCGGACTCCAGCATCCGCTCGATCTCCTTGCCGTTGGCGGCGTTGCGGGCCTCGGTGTCGCGGAACGCCTTGGCGATGTCCTCGGTGCCCTGCTTCAGGGTGGCCAGCTTGAGGGAGAGCGCCTTGAGGTGACCCTCCATGTTCGCCGTCGACTTCGTCAGCGCCTGCCACTGCATGCGGGCGTCCTCGTACGCGCCGAACGGCGTGCCGTTGGGCACCGTCTGCGCGTTGTTGCTGTCGCCCTTCATCCGCTCCTTGATGCGTTCCATCTCGTAGCCGATGGTGTCGTCGACGTACTGCTTGAGGCGCTCGACGTACTCCGCCGCGGCGTCCAGGTCCTCGACGCTGACGTGCAGATCGCCGGTGTCCGGCGGCCTGATGTCACCCATGCTGCTGCCCTCCCCGCTGCCGGCCCCCGGCCGGTCCAATACGGACGCAGCGTATCGAGTGACGGCCAGTCGAGGCACCCCCACCCCGCGCCACGGGACATCGACGGGCGACGAGTCCCGGAATGTGACGGAGCGCGGGAACCCCGTGGGGATCCCGCGCTCCGGTGTGCGTCGCCGGCGCTACTGCTGGGCGCCGGTGGGCAGCTTCAGCCCGTTGACCGGGGTCAACGGCAGCAGCTTCTTTCCGGTCGGGCCGATCTGGATCTCGGTGTCCATGGACGGGCAGACGCCGCAGTCGAAGCAGGGCGTCCAGCGGCAGTCGTCCTGCTCGTACTCGGACAGGGAGTCCTGCCAGTCCTGCCAGAGCCAGTCCTTGTCCAGGCCGGAGTCGAGGTGGTCCCAGGGCAGGACCTCCAGCTCGTCGCGCTCGCGGGTGGTGAACCAGTCCAGGTCCACCCCGAAGGACGGCAGCACCTCGGCCGCGGCGTCCACCCAGCGCTGGTAGGAGAAGTGCTCGCTCCAGCCGTCGAACCGGCCGCCGTTCTCCCAGACCTTGCGGATCACCGCGCCGACCCGGCGGTCGCCCCGGGACAGCAGGCCCTCGATCAGCGACGGCTCGCCGTCGTGGTAGCGGAAGCCGATGGCCCGACCCAGCGACCGGTCGCTGTTGATGGCCTGCTTGAGCAGCTTCAGCCGGCCGTCGATGACCTCCGGCCGCTCCATGGCGGCCCACTGGAACGGGGTGTGCGGCTTCGGCACGAAGCCACCGATCGAGACGGTGCAGCGGATGTCCTTGGACCCGGTCGCCGCCCGGCCGGCCCGGATGACCTCGTGCGCCATGTCGGCGATCTCGAGGACGTCCTCGTCGGTCTCGGTGGGCAGGCCGCACATGAAGTAGAGCTTCACCTGCCGCCAGCCGTTGGTGTACGCGGTGACGACGGTGCGGATCAGGTCTTCCTTCGACACCATCTTGTTGATGACCTTGCGGATCCGCTCCGACCCGCCCTCCGGGGCGAAGGTCAGGCCGGTCCGCCGCCCGTTGCGGGACAGCTCCTGGGCCAGGTCGATGTTGAAGGCGTCCACCCGGGTCGACGGCAGCGAGAGCGAGACGTTCGTGCCCTCGTACTGCTGGGCGAGGCCGGAGCACATGTCACCGATCTCGGAGTGGTCGGCCGACGACAGGGACAGCAGGCCCACCTCGTGGAAGCCGGAGAACTCCAGCCCCTGCTGCACCATCTGGCCGACCGTGGTGATCGAGCGCTCCCGCACCGGGCGGGTGATCATCCCGGCCTGGCAGAACCGGCAGCCCCGGGTGCAGCCGCGGAAGATCTCCACCGCGTACCGCTCGTGGACCGTCTCGGCCAGCGGCACGAGGGGCTTCTTCGGGTACGGCCAGGCGTCCAGGTCCATGGTCGTGCGCTTGTGCACCCGGAACGGCACGTCGGGGCGGTTCGGCACGACCCGCTGGATCCGGCCGTCGGGCAGGTAGTCCACGTCGTAGAAGCGCGGCACGTAGACGCTCTCGGTGCGGGCCAGCCGCAGCAGCAGCTCGTCCCGGCCGCCCGGGCAGCCCTCGGCCTTCCAGTCCCGGACGATCGCGGTGATCTCCAGCACCGCCTCCTCGCCGTCGCCGAGCACGGCGGCGTCGACGAAGTCGGCGATCGGCTCCGGGTTGAACGCGGCGTGCCCGCCGGCCACGATCACCGGGTCGGCGTCGGTGCGGTCGGCGGCCAGCAGTGGGATGCCGGCCAGGTCGATCGCGGTGAGCAGGTTCGTGTAGCCCAGCTCGGTGGAGAAGGAGACGCCGAACACGTCGAAGTCGCGCACCGCCCGGTGCGCGTCGACGGTGAACTGCGGCACGCCGTGGGCGCGCATCAGCTTCTCCAGGTCCGGCCAGACCGCGTACGTCCGCTCGGCCAGCACGTCGGGCAGCTCGTTGAGCACCTCGTAGAGGATCTGCACGCCCTGGTTGGGCAGGCCCACCTCGTACGCGTCGGGATACATCAGCGCCCACCGGACGGTCGCCGCGTCCCAGTCCTTGACCACCGCGCCCAGCTCGCCACCGACGTACTGGATGGGCTTGGTCACCTGGGGCAGCAGCGGCTCCAGCCGCGGCCACACGGAATTGGCCGCGACCGGGCGCGGCGTCGTCGACGGGGCACTCATGATGCCCAAGGGTACGCGGTCCCCCACCATCCACCACGCCGCACCGCTCCCCTTTCCGCCCGGCCCGACCAGCGCCGAAGCCTGCCCCGGGCGCGTTGATCAAGAGGTTTGCGTCCGGATCGCCGGCGATCCGGACGCGAACCTCTTGATCGACACGGGTGGCGGGTGCGGGAGCGCGCGTGCCGGGCGATTCGTCGGGGTGGCGGGGCGGTACTAACCTCGTCTCCGGCGCGAGAGGAGATTGCCGCGATGTCGCAGCCGCAGCCGGGGGCGGACCGGCCGGCCGACGGGGGCACCCCGGCCACCGGCCGGGACGGGGGTCCGGCGGTCACCGGGCCGTCGGCCGACGTGCCGCCGCAGGCCACCGTGCCGCCGCAGGCCGCCCCCACGCCCCCGACCACGACCGACGCCTCCTCCGCGCGGGAGCCCGGGCCGGAGTCGGCCATGGCGGAGTCCGTGGCGCCGGACGCCGAGGCCCCGCCCACCGCACCGAACCCGCAGCCGACCCCAGCGGCTGAGACCGCCGCCCCGGCCGAGCCCGCGCCAGGGGCGGAGGCCACCTCGACGCAGGAGCCTGCCGCGCAGCCGAAGCCTGGCGCGCAGCCGGCGCCGGCGGCCGCCTCGCCGGCTGAACCCGCCGCTCAGGCCGACCCGGAGCCACAAGCCGAAGCCGGGACCCAGGCCGCACGGGACACCGAAGCCGTAGTCGGCACGCAGACCGAAGCCGACGCCCAGGCCGAACCCGAGGGCCAGGCCGCACCCGATGCCCAGGTGGCGCCGGACGTCGAGGCGAAATCTGAGCCCTCGGCCGCCGCGGACCCCGACCCCACCCCGGTCTCCCCGGCCCATCCCGCGCGCGGTTCCGCCGCCGTGCCCGGCCCCGCCCGCGCCGCGGGATCGGCCCCGGTCGCGCCCCGTCCCGATCCCACCCGGGTGGAGCGGCGACCCGACCCGACCCGGGTCGAGACCGAGGCGGACGCCACCCCCGCCGAGCCTCCCGCGCCCCGCTGGAGCGGCTCGGCGGCCGTACCGCCCCCGCCGCCGCGCAAGCGCGCCTGGGGCGAGTCGGCCGAGCCCACGCCGGCGCCGCCGGCGGACTCGCCGGAGCACCAGGTCCCGGTCGACCCGTGGGCGGGCGTGGACACCACCGGCTGGGACCTGCACTCCGCCGACTTCCCGGCGCTGCCGCCGACGCTGCCCTACACGGCGCCCTACCCGGTGCCGCAACCGCCGCCGGCACACACCCCGCCCTACCCGGCCCCGCCGGTCGCGGCACCGCCGCCGCGGCACCCGGCGCCCGCCGCCCGCCCGGCTCCGACCCCGCCGCCGGCGGTCGCCCCGCCGGTCCCGCCGCCCCGGCCCACGGTGCCGAAGCAGCGCCGCGGGAAGACCCCGCCGGCGGTGACCGCGCCGCCGGGGTGGCGGCCGCCCAAGGGGTACGTGGCCGTGCCGGTCCGCCGCCGGCGCCGGTGGCCCTGGGTGCTGCTGCTCAGCGTCGCGTGCTGCTGCGGCGTGCCGCTCTGGTGGGCCCAGCCGCTCTCCGCCCAGTACCCGGCCCGCGCGAGCCTGCCCGACCAGCTCGGCTCGCTGCGGCTGCGCCAGGACGAGCGCAGCCAGGCCGCCGCCGAGGAGCTGAAGTCACAGGTACGCCAGTCGCACCTGCTCGCCGAGGACACCTTCGCGGGCATCTACGGCACGACCGACGGCAAGCGGGTCACCCTCTTCGGCGGCACCGGGTTCCGACTCACCCCAGAGTCGGACGCGGAGGCCGAGCTGGTCCGCCTCACCGACCGGTACGACCTCGAACAGTCCGTGCCGGTGGAGACCGGCGTCCGGGGCCGGTACGAGCGCTGCGCGATCGGCCGGGCCGACGGCGACACGGTGGTGGTGTGCACCTCGGTCGACCACGGCAGCCTGGCCACCGGCGTCTTCACCCGGCTGTCGCTGGACGACAGCGGCCGGCTGCTGGACGAGCTGCGCGAGCAGGTCGTGGTCCCCGAGGGATCCTGAGCCGTCGTCACCGTTCGCAACGTATCGAACACGTAAAGGTTCCGTCTTCCTCCCGGGCCGGATCGGCGCGAGGGGCGACAATCAGGACATGTCGCGGCGTTGGCTCTTCGCTGACCAGCTGGGGCCGCACTTCCTCGACGAGCGGAAGCAGCCGGTTCTCCTCATCGAGTCCAAGGCGGTCTTCCGGCGCCGCGTCTACCACCGGCAGAAGGCCCACCTGATCCTCTCCGCGCTGCGGCACCGCGCCGCCGAGCTGGGCGACCAGGCGATCTTTCTGCGCGGCGAGACGTACGGGCAGGCGCTGCGGACGGTCCGCGAGCCGCTGGAGGTCTGCCACCCCACGTCGCGGCGGGCGCTGGAGTTCGTCCGCGAGCGGGACGGTGTGACCGTGCTGCCGGCCCGGGGCCACGTGACCAGCCTGGAGGACTTCGCCGACTGGGCGGACGGCCGGCGGGGCGCGCTGCGCATGGAGGCGTTCTACCGGTTCGCCCGGGAGCACCACGGGGTGCTGATGGACGGCCGCGAGCCGGCCGGCGGCCGGTGGAGCTTCGACACGGAGAACCGCGAGCCGCCGCCGAAGGACGGCCGGCTCGGCGTGCCGGCCCCGCCGATGCCGAAGGAGGACGACATCGACGCGGAGGTCCGGGCCGACCTGGACCGCTGGGCGCGGGAGGGCATCCGGTTCACCGGGCGGGACGGGCCGCGCCGCTTCCCTGCCACTGCCGGGGAGGCCACGGCCCGGCTGCGGCACTTCCTGAAGCACCGGCTCGCCGCGTTCGGCCGGTACGAGGACGCCATGCTCTCCACCGACCCGTGGCTGGCGCACAGCCTGCTGTCGTCCTCGTTCAACCTGGGCCTGCTGGACCCGGTGGAGGCGGTCCGGGGCGCCGAGCGGACGTACCGGCGGCAGGGCGCGCCGCTGGCCGCCGTGGAGGGCTTCGTCCGGCAGGTGATGGGCTGGCGGGACTACATCTGGCACACCTACTGGTACTTCGGGAAGGGCTGGGGGGACAGCAACGAGCTGGGCGCCCGCCGTTCCCTGCCGGACTGGTGGCGCGACCTGGACGCGGACGCGGTCGGCGCGCGCTGCCTCGCCGACGTGCTCACCGGCGTCCGCGACCGGGCCTGGGTGCACCACATCCCGCGGCTCATGGTGCTCGGCAACTACGCCCTCCAGCGCGGCTGGCGCCCGGCGGAGCTGGTCGAGTGGTTCCACACCCGGTTCGTGGACGGCTACGAGTGGGTGATGACCGGCAACGTGGTCGGCATGAGCCAGTACGCCGACCTGGGCCGGATGACCACCAAGCCGTACGTGGCCGGGGGCGCGTACATCAACCGGATGAGCGACTACTGCGGCGGCTGCCGCTACGACCCGCGCCAGCGCCTCGGTGAGGACGCCTGCCCGTTCACCGCCGGCTACTGGGCGTTCCTGGCCCGGAACCGCAGCCGGATCCCGGCGAACGCGCGGATGGCGCGGACCATGAAGCAGCTGAGCCGCCTCAGCGACCTGGACGCGGTGGTGGCCCAGGAGAAGCGGCGCGGCAGCGACCCGCCGTGACGCCTCAGGCGGTCGGGTCGGCGGTGGGCTCGGCGCGCTTCGGCGCGTAGCGCGGCACGTACTCCTGGCCGGTGAGCTTCTGGATCTCGGCCATCAGCTCGTCGGTCATCTCCCGCAGCGACGTGCGGTCGTCCGACCGGCCGGTGAAGTCCAGCGGCTTGCCGAACCGGATGGTGATCTGCGCCCGGCCGGGCCGCGGCACCCGCGTGCCGATGGGCTGCGCCTTGTCGGTGCCGGTCACGCCCACCGGGATGATCGGCACGCCGGCCGCCACGGCCAGCCGCGCGGCGCCGGTGCGCCCCCGGTAGAGCCGGCCGTCGGGCGAGCGGGTGCCCTCGGGGTAGACGGCCACCAGGTCGCCGGCCTTGAGCACCGGGATGGCGGCGTCGAACGCGGACAGCGCCGCCCGGCCGCCGGCCCGCTCGACCGGGATGGCGCCCAGCCCGGTGAGCACGAACTTGGAGAACGCGCCCTTCACGCCGGTGCCCTTGAAGTACTCCGACTTGGCCCAGAAGGCCAGGTGCCGGGGCACCACCGTGCCGAGCAGCAGTTCGTCGGCCACCGAGAGATGGTTGCCCGCGAAGATCGCGCCGCCGGTCGCCGGGATGTGCTCCAACCCCTCCACGTGCGGACGGAAGGCCAACCGCAGCGTGGGCGCCACGGTGAGCTTGCCGATGGTGTAGAGCAGGGGCACGGGTCCTCCGGCGGTCGTACGTGAACAGGCGCTGTCACGGTAGCGGACGGGTCGGCATCCGGCGGATCGGGTGGTCAGGCGTCCGCGGGGTGGGTCCGGCGGCGCGGACGCCGCCGGACCCGCCATCCGGATGTCATACCCGCCGGACGGCCACCGTCACCCGCTCGCCCTCGCCGACCTCGCCGGCGAAGCCGTCGACGCCCTCCGCGAAGTCGACAGTGTCGGCCAGGACCTCCCGGGCCACGAAGTCGGTGTACGCGGCGACCGCCGCGCGGACCTCCTCCGAGGCGGAGACGGCCACCACGATCCGGTCCGAGACGTCGAGGTCGGCGTCCCGGCGGGCCTGCTGCACCACGCGGACCACGTCCCGGGCCAGCCCCTCGGCGGCCAGTTCCGGGGTGACCTCGGTGTCCAGCACGACGACGCCCTCGCCGCCGGGCAGCGGCGCGGAGTGCTCGGCGTCGGCCGCGACGAGGCGCAGCTCGTACTCGCCCTCGGCCAGGGTGATCCCGGCGGCGACCGGGGCGCCGTCGACAAGCTCCCACTCGCCCGCCTTGACCGCCTTGATCACCTGCTGGACCGACTTGCCGACCCGCGGGCCGAGCGCCCGGGGCACCACGGTCAGCACCTGCTGGCAGTACGCGGACACCTCGTCGGTGATCTCCACCGCCTTCACGTTGACCTCGTCGGCGACCAGGTCGGCGAAGGGCCGCAGCTGGGCCGCGACCGGGGAGGCCACGGTCAGCTTCGACAGCGGCAACCGGACCCGCAGCCCCTTGGCCTTGCGCAGCGACAGGGCCGCCGAGGCGACTGCCCGGACGTTGTCCATGGCGGCCACGAGGTCGTGGTCGGCCGGGAACTCCTCCGCCGACGGCCAGTCGGTCAGGTGCACCGACCGCTCGCCGGTGAGGCCGCGCCAGATCTCCTCCGCGGTCAGCGGCGCCAGCGGCGCCACCACCCGGCAGAGCGTCTCCAGCACCGTCCACAGCGTGTCGAACGCGTCCGCGTCGCCCGCCCAGAACCGGTCCCGGGACCGGCGCACGTACCAGTTGGTCAGCGCGTCCAGGTAGGACCGGACGGTGGCGCAGGCGCCCGAGATGTCGTACGCGTCGAACTGCCCCTGGACCGTCGACACCAGCTCGTTCGTCTTCGCCAGCACGTACCGGTCGAGCAGGTGCGTCGAGTCGGTCCGCCGCTTCGCGGTGTACCCGTCCGCGTTGGCGTAGAGCGAGAAGAAGTACCAGACGTTCCAGAGCGGCAGCAGCACCTGCCGCACGGCGTCCCGGATGAGCGTCTCGGTGACCGCCATGTCACCGCCGCGCAGCACCGGTGAGGACATCAGCATCCAGCGCATCGCGTCCGACCCGTACGAGTCGAACACGTGGTAGACGTCCGGGTAGTTGCGCAGGCTCTTGGACATCTTGCGCCCGTCCGAGCCGAGCAGGATGCCGTGGCTCAGGCAGTTGCGGAACGCCGGCCGGTCGAACAGCGCGGTGGCCAGCACGTGCATGGTGTAGAACCAGCCGCGCGTCTGTCCGATGTACTCGACGATGAAGTCGCCCGGGTAGTGGTGCTCGAACCACTCGCGGTTCTCGAACGGGTAGTGCACCTGGGCGAACGGCATCGAGCCGGACTCGAACCAGCAGTCCAGCACCTCGGGCACCCGGCGCATCATCGACTTCCCGGTCGGGTCGTCCGGGTTGGGGCGGACGAGGTCGTCCACCGCCGGCCGGTGCAGGTCGGTCAGGCGTACGCCGAAGTCCCGCTCCAGCTCGTCCAGCGAGCCGTACACGTCGACCCGCGGGTAGTTCGGGTCGTCGGACTTCCACACCGGGATCGGCGAGCCCCAGAACCGGTTCCGGCTGATCGACCAGTCCCGGGCGTTGGCCAGCCACTTGCCGAACGAGCCGTCCTTGATGTGCCCCGGCGTCCAGTTGATCTGCTGGTTCAGCTCGACCATCCGGTCCTTGAACCGGGTGACCGCCACGAACCAGGAGGAGACCGCCTTGTAGACCAGCGGCGTGTCGCAGCGCCAGCAGTGCGGGTAGGAGTGGGTGTAGGTGTCCTGCCGCAGCACCACCCCCCGCTCCTTCAGCTCCCGGATCACCGGCTTGTTCACGTCGAAGACCTGCTCGCCCTGGTACGGCGGGACCAGCCCGGTGAACCGGGTGTGGTCGTCGACCGTCACGACGGTCGGGATGCCGGCCGCGTTGCAGGTGTTCTGGTCGTCCTCACCGAAGGCCGGGGCCAGGTGGACGATCCCCGTGCCGTCCTCGGTGGTGACGAACTCCGCGCCGAGCACCTGGTAGGCGTTCTCGCCGGCGTGCTCGACGAGGAAGTCGTAGAGCGGGGTGTAGCGGCGCCCGACCAGGTCGCGACCGTACACGGTGCCGACCTGCTCGTAGCCCTCCAGTTCCTTGGCGTACGCGCCCAGCCGCGCCGCGCCGACCACGAACCGCTGCCCGTCGCGCTCCAGCACGGCGTACTCGATGTCGGGGCCGACGGCGAGCGCCAGGTTCGACGGCAGCGTCCACGGCGTGGTGGTCCAGACGCCGAGCCGCACCGGGCCGCGCACCGGCTCGGGGGCCGACTCGTCCGCGGTCAGCTCGAACCACACGGTCAGCGTGGGGTCGTGCCGGTCCTTGTAGACGTCGTCCATCCGGGTCTCGGTGTTCGACAGCGGGGTCTCGCACCGCCAGCAGTACGCCAGCACCCGGAAGCCCTCGTAGACCAGGCCCTTGTCGTGCAGGGTCCGGAAGGCCCACATGACGCTTTCCATGTAGTCCAGGTCGAGCGTCTTGTAGTCGTTGGCGAAGTCGACCCAGCGGGCCTGCCGGGTGACGTACCGCTCCCAGTCCTGGGTGAACTCCAGCACCGAGGTGCGGCAGGCCTCGTTGAACCGGGCCACGCCGAGGTCGAGGATCTCCGCCTTGGTGGTGATGCCGAGCTGCTTCTCGGCCACCACCTCGGCGGGCAGGCCGTGGCAGTCCCAGCCGAACCGGCGCTCGACGTGCCGGCCGCGCATGGTCTGGTAGCGCGGCACCACGTCCTTGACGTAGCCGGTGAAGAGGTGGCCGTAGTGCGGCAGGCCGTTGGCGAAGGGCGGGCCGTCGTAGAAGACGTACTCGTTCTTGCCGTCCTGCCCGGCGGGGCGGGCCTCGACCGACGCCTCGAAGGTCTTGTCGGCCGTCCAGTGCTCCAGGACCCGGCGCTCGACCGCGGGCAGGTCCGGGCTCGCCGGGACGCCGCCGGCGGTCGGGTCGTGCAACGGATAGGCCATCGGGGGTCGCTCTCCTCGCGCAGCTCACTCGTCGGTGGGTCTGCGAGGACGAGCTTCTCCGGGTTGGCCGTGTCGGCGCCCCCGGGTGGCCCGCGGTACCACCCCGCTTGGCGGTCAAGGTGCGACCGCCCGCTCGTTGTCGGCTGTGACGGGCCGTCCCGTCCGGTTCTACTGAGCCGGTCACCCGGCCGTTCTTCCGGAGGCTCGCCGGTGATGGCCGGGTCGTCGCCTGTGTGCCCACAAGCGTACTCGACCCACCGCCCGTCCCGCCTCCGAGTATCGCCCCGCCCCGGTGATCATGAGGTTGACGGCGGCATCCGAGATCGTCGTCGCCGCCAACCTCATGATCGACGCGGGTCAGCGGGTGGGGGCCGGGAGGGTGGTGGTCCAGAGGGAGGCGCCCGACCGGTCGCGGAGGTTCACCGTCAGGGCGGCCGTCTCGCCGTCGATCTCCACCTCGCCGAAGTGCTGGAAGCCCTCCGCCGGGGAGGTGTTGGCGCGGGGCGGTGCGTGGACGAAGACGGCCCGCGGGCCGAAGGTGCCGTCCAGGGCGTTCGGGCCGAAGGCGCCGGCGTGGGCCGGGCCGGAGACGAACTCCCAGAACGGGGTGAACTCGCCGAACGCCGCCCGGGCCGGGTCGTAGTGGTGGGCCGCGGTGTAGTGCACGTCGGCGGTGAGGAAGACGAGCCCGGTCACCCCGGCCCGGTGCACGGCACGCAGCACCTCGGCGAACTCCCGCTCGCGGCCGGCCGGCGCGCCCGGGTCGCCCTGCGCCACACCCTCCTGCGCGCCGGGGCCGTCCGGCACCACGAGGCCGACCGGCAGGTCGTTGGCGATCACCTTCCAGGTCGCCGTCGACCGGGTCAGCTCGCGGACCAGCCACTCCCGCTGCTCCCGCCCGAGCAGGCCGCGGCCCGGGTCGGCGTACGTGTTGCCGTCGTTCGGGTCCTTGTAGGTGCGCATGTCGAGGACGAAGACGTCCAGCAGCGGCCCGTACGACAGCCTGCGGTAGAGCGGGCCGTCGGCGGCGACCGGCAGCCACTCGTGGAACGCCTGCCGGGCCCGCGCGGCGAGCACGTCCACCCGCTTCTCGGCGTACCCGTCGTCGACGAGGATCTCCCCCGGGTACCAGTTGTTCAGCACCTCGTGGTCGTCCCACTGGTTCACCTGCGGCACCTCCGCGGCGAACGCCCGCAGGTGCTCGTCGAGCAGGTTGTACGCGAACTGCCCCCGGTACTCGGCCAGGGTCTCGGCGACCTTGCTCTTCTCCGGGGTGACCAGGTTGCGCCAGATCCGGCCGTCGGGCAGCGTGACGGTCTCGGTGAGCGGGCCGTCCGCGTACACGGTGTCGCCGCTGCACAGGAAGAAGTCGGGGCGGCGCTCGCGCATCGACCGGAAGATGGCCAGGCCGTCGAAGTCCGGGCTGATCCCCCAGCCCTGCCCCACGATGTCGCCGGTCCAGACGAACCGCACGTCCCGGCGCTTGTGCCGCCCCGGCGCGGTGGCGAACGAGCCGGCCAGCGGCTCGCTGCACAGGCCGGGCCGGTCCAGGCTCTCCACCCGGACCCGGTAGTGGAGCCGCTCGCCGGCCGGCAGCCCGCGCAACCGGACCCGGCCGGTGAAGTCGCCGCCCGGGTCGAGCACCGGCCCGCGCACCACGCGCGCCCCGCGCAGGTCGGGCCGGCGGCTCAACTCCACAAGCATGCGGCCGGGCCGGTCCGCGCGGGTCCAGACCAGCGCCGAGTCGGCGGTCACGTCGCCGCTCTGCACGCCGTGGGTGAGCAGCGGCCGCCCGGCCGGCCGCCAGGCGGGGGCGGCGAGCGCGCCGGGCGCGCCGAGCACCGCGCCGCCGGCGACGCCGGCCCCGGCCACCAGGCCGGCGCGCAGCAGCGTACGTCGGTCGAGTTGTGTCATGGATCCTCCCGGTTCAGAAGTCCGCCAGCCCGGTCTACCGGCCGGACATGACGGCGGGTGCCGCCCGAGGTGGCCAGCACCTCAACGGCGGCTGTCCACACCCGCCACACCGGTACCGGTAGCCTCGCGGCGTGATCCGGATCCATCTGGACGACAGGACCGTGGCCCACACCCGGATCGCGGTCAGTCCGCTGTGGGAGATCCAGGCCGGCTTCTGGCTGCTGCACCGCAACCCCGACGAGCTGCCCTGGCCCTACACCGACTGGGCGCGGCAGGCCCGCCGGGTGCTGGCCGGGCTGCCCGAGTCGGCGCCGCTGCGGGTCTACCTGGACGCCGGGGCGAACATGCCGGACTTCCTCAGCCCGATCCCGCCCACCGCCGCGCCGACCCTGGCCGAGGAGACCGCCGCGCTGCGCGACACCCCGGCGGAACTGGTCGCCGAGCAGCTCGCCCGGCACTGGCCGGACGGTGTCCCGGACTGGCTGCGCCCGTACGCGACCGACCCGCGCGCCGCCCTCGACCGGGTCGCCGACGACCTGCTCGGCTGGTGGGAGGCGGCGCTCGCGCCCTGGTGGCCGGCGATGCGGGCGGCGCTGGACGAGGAGGTGCTGCACCGGGCGCGGGCGCTGGCCGCCGACGGGCCGGACGCGCTCCTGGCCGACCTGCACGAGCAGGCCCGGTGGGAGCGGCCGGTGCTGACCGTGGTGAAGCCGTGGGAGCAGGAGGTCCGTGCCGCCGACCAGCGGCTGCTGCTCATTCCGCTGATCTTCTCCGGCGGCGGGCTGGCCTGCTCCACCGACCACCCGAACGTGGTGGCGGTCTCCTACCCGGCCCGGGGCGCGGCGCTGCTGGCCGCCGGGCCGGCCGGGCAACCGGACCCGGTGACCGACCGCCTGGCGCTGCTGCTCGGCCGGGGCCGCGCCACGGTGCTGCGGGCACTGGGCCGCCCGGCCACCACCGCCGGCCTGGCCGCCGCCCTCGGGCTGGCGCCGAGCACCGTCTCGGAGCACCTGTCCGCGCTGCTCGCCGCCGGGGTGGTGCACCGCCGGCGGGTCGGCCGGCGGGTGCTCTACGGGCTGGAGCCGACCGGCGCCGCGCTGCTGGGCCTGCTCTCCGGCGAGCCCGTGGACCGGACCGCGTGAGGATTCGGCCACGCCCGAATCCATGGCGCAGACGGCCGCCCCGCGCCTAGCGTGACCCGCGCAGCACCGGTCCCGCCGGATGGTCGCCTCGCGTCCGCCCGGGTCAGTCGGCCGACGCCGCGGGGCGGGGAGCGGTCCGCGGCGTCGACCGGGGGTCGACACGGGGAGCTGTCCGGTCCGATTCCCCCAGGGCGGCGCCCGGGCAGCTCCCCCATGACCACCGTCACATCCCGCACCGTCACACCGCCGCGACCCCGATCCGTCGTATGGGCGTACCGACGAGATGAGGGAGGCGGCCATGAGCCGAATCGACATGCCGGCGGTGGTGCCGCAGGCGTACCAGGCGGTGCTCGGCCTGGAGAAGTACGTGCAGAAGAACGTCGACCACACCGTGCTGGAGCTGGTCAAGCTGCGGGCGTCGATGCTGAACGGCTGCTCGTTCTGCGTGGACATGCACAGCCGGGACGCGCTGGCGGCCGGGGAGTCCAGCCGGCGGCTGTTCGCCGTCGCGGCGTGGCGCGAGGCGCCCTTCTTCACCGAGCGGGAGCGGACCGCGCTGGCGCTGACCGACTCGGTGACCCGGCTCGGCGAGCACGGCGTGCCGGACGACGTGTGGGACGCCGCCGCGAAGGTCTGGTCGGAGAAGGAACTGGCCGATCTGGTGGTCGCGATCGCCACAATCAACGTGTGGAACAGGATCTCGGTGAGCACCCGCACCGAGCCGCCGGTCGAGGTGTGACCTCACCCTCGGCGGCGGCGCAGGCGGCCGGTGCGCTCCTCGCGCACCGGCCGATGCTGCTCGGGCTGGCGTACCGGCTGCTCGGCAGCCTGCACGACGCCGAGGACGTGCTCCAGGAGGCGTACCTGCGCTGGCTGGACGTCGACCGGGACAGCGTGGCCGAACCGCGCCGCTACCTGTCCCGGGTGGTCACCCGGCTCGCCCTGGACCGGCTCCGCGCCCGGCAGTCGGCCCGGGAGACCTACGTGGGGCCGTGGCTACCGGAGCCGGTGCCGACCGATCCGTCGCCGTTCGGCCCGCTGGAGACCGTCGAGCAGCGGGACACGCTTTCCACCGCGCTGCTGCACCTGCTGGAACGGCTCACCCCGCCCGAGCGCGCGGTCTACGTGCTGCACACCGCCTTCGCCCTGCCGTACGCCGAGATCGGCGACCTGCTGGACCGGTCCGCGGCGGACTGCCGGCAGCTGCACCACCGCGCGGTCGCCCGGATCGCCGAGGGCCGGCGGCGGTTCACCGCCGGCGCGGCGGAGCAGCGGCGCCTGCTGGACGCCTTCCTGGCCGCGGCGCGCGACGGCGACCTGGCCCGGCTGACCGGCCTCGTGGCCGACGACGCCACCGCCTGGAACGACGGCGGCGGCCGGGTCTCGGCCGCCCGCAAACCGGTGCTCGGCGCGGAGCGGATCGCCCGCTTCTTCACCGGCCTGTACCACCGACGGCACCCCGGCGTCCGGGGCGACCGGATCGAGCTCAACGGCGCGCCGGCGCTGCTGCTGCACCTGCCGTCCGGAGCCCGCTACACGCTCTCCGTGGCGGCCGCCGACGGCCGGATCACCGGCTTCTACCTGATCGGCAACCCGGACAAGCTCGACCTCCTGCCCGGCTGAGCACGTGCCGCGGCCCCGGCCCGCGGGCGCGGGACCGGGGCCGTGGTGAAGCCGGGTCAGCCGAGCTCGGGGAACCAGAGGCCGATCTCGCGCTTGGCGCTGTCGACCGAGTCGGAGGCGTGGACCAGGTTCTCCCGGTTCGAGAGCGAGAAGTCACCGCGGATCGTGCCGGCGGCGGCCTTGCGGCCGTCGGTGCTGCCGATCATGCCGCGCACCACCTCGATCACCTGGTCGCCGGAGAGCACCAGGGCCACCAGCGGACCGCCGGTCATGAACGCCTTCAGCGGCGGGTAGAACGGCTTGTCCACGTGCTCGGCGTAGTGCTGGTCGGCGAAGTCGCCGTCCATGGTGCGGGTCACCAGCGCGTCGATCCGCAGGCCCTTGCGCTCGAAACGGGCGAGGATCTCCCCCACCAGACCGCGGCGGACCGCGTCGGGCTTGATCAGTACGAGCGTGCGCTCGTCCGGGCTGCTGCTGGACACGCTGGTTTCCTCCTGTGCGCGGAACCGGGTCGGGCTGGGTACGGTCAGCGTAGCGACCCGGTCCCGGCGCCGGCGCGGCGGCTGCTCCTTCCCTGGGTCGTCGCGGCGGCCTAGCCTGGCCCTGGAACCCCTGGGAGGTCCACTGTGGCGAATGGCGGGAACCGACCGATCGCGCCCGTGCGCAAGCTGATCGGCGCCGTGCTGGGCACCCTGGCCACGTTCGTGATCCTGTTCGGGCTGGGCATGACGAGCTGGGCCATCGTGGCGCTCGGTTTCGCCCTGCTGGTGCTGGCCATCGCCCTGGCCACGGTCCGTGGCGGCGGCCGCACCTGGGTGGTCGGGCTGGGTCACGTGCACAGCGCCTCCGAGCCGCCCACCCAGTACGCCTTCGGCCGCTGTGAACTGCAACTGGTGATCGACGCGCCCGGCCTGCCGCCCCGGTCCAAGAAGATCATCGAGCCGCGGGTCCCGGTCGCCAAGTGGCCGTCGCTCGGCCAGGCGCTGCCCGTCCGGGTCGCCCTTGACGACCAGCGGCACGTCCGCGTGCTGTGGGACGAGGTGCCCACCCACGCCGAGACCGCCGCCGCGGTGGCCGACCTGCCACCCGAGTACGCCGACCCGGACCCGATCGACGAGGTGCTCATCGGGCAGGAGGCCCCGCCGTGGGCCGACCGGGCCCCGGAGGACGACTTCCGCGACGACTACCCGCCCGCGCCCGATCCCCTCCTCGACGACCTCACCGTGCTGCCGGAGGAGCGGGAGCCCGTGGTGCTGCACCAGCGCCCCGGCGGCGGGGTCGTGCTGGAGGGGCAGTTGGTCGAGCCGACCGTGGGCGGCCCGCTCCCCCGCCGGGCCCCGGCGCCCCGCCCGCCCGCCGAGGAGGGGTTCGACACCGTGCCGATGGACCCCATCGACGTCCCGCTGGACGAGCCGGCCGGCGACGCGCCGCCCACCGCGGAGGAGCTGGACGAGGCCATCTTCGGCCCGGCCGGCGACGCGCCGGCCGAGGTGGCGAGCCCGATCAGCGGGGTCGGCATCACCCTGCTCGTCACCGACCTCGACCGATCCCTGGACTTCTACCGGGACCTCGGCTTCGACGAGCTGGACCGGGGCGAGGGCAACGCCGTGCTCGCCTCCGGGCCGACCCGCCTGGTGCTGCGCCGGGTGACCGGGGCCGCCCCGATCAGCCGCCGGCTGGTCCACGTCAACCTGGAGGTCGACGACATCCAGGCGGCGTACGAGCGGCTGCGCGGCTCGGGCGTCCGGTTCACGTACGCCCCGCGGGTGGTCAACCGGGGCACGAAGCTGGAGGTGTGGGCGGCCGCCTTCCGCGACCCGGACGGGCACGGCGTGGCGCTCACCCAGTGGCGCACCCTCGCCGACGCCTGAGCCCCGCCCCGCAGCACGGCGACCGGGGCCCCGCTCAGCCGAGGATGACCCGCCGCACGTGCAGCGCGTACGCCCACACCAGCGCGAACATGACGCCGAGCGCGAACAGCGACCAGTGCAGCAGCCCGGAGAGCAGCAGCAGGCCCTGGAGCACCGTGCCGGCGTGCCAGGCCCAGGCCCGCTTCATCTGCCCGGCGAGCGCCACACAGGCGACCGCCAGCGCGACGATCGCACCGAGGGCGGCGCCGCTCAGGTCGCCGCCGACCACCCGGATCGGCTGGATGGCCAGCAGCAGCACGAGCGCCTCCAGGGCGAGCGTGCCGGCGCCGAGGCCGCGGACCGCCTTGTCGGGGTTGCGCAGCCCGGACCGCCGCTGCCCGCCGCCCTCGGCCGGAGCGCCTCCGGTCTGAGCGCCCTGAGCCGGGGCGCCTTCGGACGGGGCGCCCGTGCCGGGGCGCTCCTCCACCGGGCCGGTCATCGCTTGAGCAGCCGGCGGGCGTCGGCCACGGTCACCACCGATCCGGTAATCAGCACGCCCACCCCGGCCAGCTCGCCCGGCACGTCGGACTCGGCCTCGGCGACGGCCGCCTCGATGGCGTCCGGCATCTCCTCGGCCACCTGCACCCGGTCCGGCCCGAAGGTCTCCCGGGCCAGCGCGGCCAGCTCGTCGACGGGCATCGCCCGGGGCGAGCTGTTCGCGGTGACCACGATCGAGTCGAGCACCGGCTCCAGCAGCTCCAGCAGGCTGGCCGCGTCCTTGTCGCCGAGCACGGCCAGCACGCCGACCAGCTTGCTGAACGCGAACTCCTCCTGGAGCGCCGTGACGGTGGCGGCCATCCCGTGCGGGTTGTGCGCGCCGTCGAGCAGGATCGTGGGGGCGGTGCGCACCTTCTCCAGCCGCCCCGGCGAGCTGGTCGCCGCGAAGCCCTCCCGGACCGCCTCGATGTCGAGCTGCCGTCGCGCGCCCGCGCCGAGGAACGCCTCCACCGCGGCCAGCGCCACGGCGGCGTTCTGTGCCTGGTGGGCGCCGTGCAGCGGGATGAAGATCTCCTCGTACACCCCGCCCAGGCCCTGGATGGTGAGCACCTGGCCGCCGACGGCCACCGCGCGGCGCAGCACGCCGAACTCGGCGCCCTCCCGCGCGACGGTGGCGTTCACCTCGGCGCAGCGCTCCAGGATCGGCCGGGCGGCCTCCTCCTCCTGGGCCGCGGCGATCACCGTGGCGCCGGAGTGGATGATGCCCGCCTTGTGCAGGGCGATGTCCTCGATGGTGTCGCCGAGCCACTCGGTGTGGTCCAGCCCGATCGGGGTGATCACGGCGACCCCGGCCTGGATGACGTTTGTGGCGTCCTCGGCGCCGCCGAGCCCCACCTCCACCACGGCGACGTCCACGGGGGCGTCGGCGAAGGTGGCGAAGGCCAGCGCGGTGGTCAGGTCGAAGTAGGTGAGCGGCTCCTCGGAGCGCTGGTCGACCAGCTCGGCGAGGGGCGCCACCTCGCGGTAGGTCGCCACGAAGCGGTCCTCGCTCACCGGCTCGCCGTCCAGGCTGATCCGCTCCCGGACGGTCTCCAGGTGCGGGCTGGTGTAGCGGCCGGTGTGCAGCCCGAACGCCCGCAGCAGCGAGTCGATCATCCGGGCCGTCGAGGTCTTGCCGTTGGTCCCGGTCAGGTGGATCGACGGGTACGCCCGCTGCGGGCTGCCGAGCAGGTCGAGCAGGCTCTCGATCTTCTCCAGCTCGAAGCGCATGCGGGTGAAGCCGCGCGCGTTGAGCGCGGCCTCCACCTCGGCGAATTCGGTGCGGTCGGTCACGACGGCAGCGCCTCCAGGGCGGCGTTGATCCGAACAAGATCCGCCTCGGCCACCGCCAGCCGCTCGCGGATCTTGGCGACCACCGGCTCCGGGGCCTTGCCGACGAACGCCGGGTTGTCCAGCTTCGCCCGCGCCTGCGCGGCCTCCTTCTCGGCGGCCGCCCGGTCCTTGGTCAGTCGGGCCCGCTCGGCGGCCACGTCGATCGAACCCCGGGTGTCCAGGGCGACGCTGACCTCGCCCGGCATGGCGAGGGTGGCGCTGGCCTGGAAGTCGTCGCCGGGGGCGTCGAGCCGGACCAGCGAGCGGACCAGCGGCTCGTGCGCCGCGATGCCCGCGCCGGCCAGGCCGTCGAGCCGGGCCGCCACCCGCTGCGTCGGGCGCAGGCCCTGGTCGGACCGGAAGCGCCGGATCTCGGTCACCACCCGCTGGAGGGTGCCGACCTCGACCTCCGCGGCGTCGTCCACGAGGGTACGGTCGGCCGCCGGCCAGGCGGCGGTCATCACCGTCTCGCCGCCGGTCAGCGCGGTCCACAGCTCCTCGGTGACGAACGGGATCACCGGGTGCAGCAGCCGCAGCAGCTGGTCCAGCACGTGCCCGAGCACCCGGCGGGTGGCGTCGGCGGCCGGCCCGCCCTCGGCGAGCACCGGCTTGCTCAGCTCCACGTACCAGTCGCAGACGTCGTCCCAGGCGAAGTGGTAGAGCAGGTCACAGACCTTGGCGAACTCGTACGCCTCGAACTGCTCGTCCACCTCGGCCGTGACGTGCGCCAGCCGGGAGAGGATCCACCTGTCGACGGTCGACAGCTCGGCGGCGGCCGGCAGCGGCCCGTCGGTGTGGGCGCCGTTGAGCAGCGCGAACCGGGTGGCGTTCCAGAGCTTGTTGCAGAAGTTCCGCGAGCCCTGGCACCACTCCTCGCTGACCGGCACGTCCTGACCGGGGTTGGCGCCCCGGGCGAGGGTGAACCGGGTGGCGTCGGCGCCGAACCGGTCGATCCAGTCCAGCGGGTCGACCACGTTGCCGAACGACTTCGACATCTTCTTGCCGTGCTCGTCGCGGACCATGCCGTGCAGGGCGACCACGTCGAACGGCTGCACGCCGTCCATGGCGTAGAGGCCGAACATCATCATCCGGGCGACCCAGAAGAAGAGGATGTCGTAGCCGGTGACCAGCACGCTGGTCGGGTAGAACTTCGCGAGGTCCGGGGTGCGCTCCGGCCAGCCGAGCGTGGAGAACGGCCAGAGGCCGCTGGAGAACCAGGTGTCCAGGACGTCCTCGTCCTGCCGCCAGCCGTCGCCGGTCGGCGGCTCCTCGTCCGGGCCGACGCAGACGATCTCGCCGTCCGGGCCGTACCAGACCGGGATGCGGTGACCCCACCAGAGCTGCCGGGAGATGCACCAGTCGTGCATGTTGTCGACCCAGGCGAAGTAGCGCTTGGCCAGCTCGGCCGGCTCGATCTTCACCCGGCCGTCGCGCACCGCGTCACCGGCGGCCTTGGCCAGCGGGGCGGTGTTGACGAACCACTGGAGCGACAGCCGCGGCTCGACGGTGGTCTTGCAGCGGGAGCAGTGCCCCACCGCGTGCACGTACGGCCGCTTCTCGGCCACGATCAGGCCCTGCTCGCGCAGCGCCGCCACGATCGCCGGGCGGGCCTCGTACCGGTCCAGGCCCTGGAACGGGCCCGGCGCCGTGATGATGCCGCGCTCGTCCATGATCGTGAGCTGCGGCAGGTCGTGCCGCTGGCCGATCTCGAAGTCGTTCGGGTCGTGCGCCGGCGTCACCTTGACCATGCCGGTGCCGAAGCTCGGGTCGACGTGCTCGTCGGCGACGATCGGGATGCGCCGGTCGGTCAGCGGCAGGGCGACCTCGGTGCCGATGAGGTGCCGGTAGCGCTCGTCGTCCGGGTGCACCGCGACCGCGGTGTCGCCGAGCATGGTCTCGGCCCGGGTGGTGGCCACCACTACCTCGTCGCTGTAGCGGATCGAGATCAGCTCACCCTCGTCGTCGGTGTGCTCGACCTCGATGTCGGAGAGCGCGGTGAGGCAGCGCGGGCACCAGTTGATGATCCGGTTCGCCCGGTAGATGAGCCCGTCGTCGAAGAGCTTCTTGAACATCGTCTGGACGGCCCGGGACAGGCCCTCGTCCATGGTGAAGCGCTCGCGGTCCCAGTCGACGGCGTCGCCGAGCCGGCGCATCTGGCCCAGGATGGCGCCGCCGGACTCGGCCTTCCACTGCCAGACCCGCTCGACGAACTTCTCCCGGCCCAGGTCGTGCCGGGACAGCCCCTCGCCGGCGAGCTGCCGCTCGACCAGGTTCTGGGTGGCGATGCCGGCGTGGTCCATGCCGGGCAGCCACAGCGCCTCGTAGCCCTGCATCCGCTTACGCCGGTTCAGCGCGTCCATGAGGGTGTGCTCGAACGCGTGGCCCATGTGCAGCGAGCCGGTGACGTTCGGCGGCGGGATGACGATGGTGAAGGGCGGCTTGTCGCTGTCCGCCGACGCCCGGAAGTGGCCGGCGGCTACCCACTGCTCGTACCGTCGCTGCTCTACCTCGCCGGGCTGGTACTGGCCGGCAAGGGTCGGGGCGTCGGGGCGTCGGGCATCCAGTCTCTCGGTCACCCTGAAAGTCTACGGAGCGCTTTCGGAGACCCCGCGTGCGCCACCTGTTAGTTCGCGTACGGTGGCGGACATGTCCGACGCGCACCTCACCGAGCGTCCGGTCGACGAGGGCCCGGAGCCCGTCGACCTGACCGACGAGCCGATCCGGCTGAGCCGCCGCGACCCCGCGCTGGAGCCCGAACGACGCCCCGTCTCGCGGCGGCGGAAGATCGCGCTCACGGCCGCGCTGGTGGTCGGGCTGGCCGGCGCCGGGGCGCTCGGCCTCGGTGGCTGGCGGGTGCTGTCGGAGAAGGACACCGAGCTGACCGCGCCGGCAACGGTGGCGGGGCTCACGCGGGACGACAGCGACCGGGCCCGCAGCACCGCCGACTACCTGCGCGACGGTTTCGCCGCCGACATCGAACTGGACCGGAGCTTCGGCACGGTCTACACCGACCCGGCGGACGCCAAGCGGTCGGTGCTGCTCTTCGGCGGCACCACCCTGCTGTGGCAGCCGGAGCGGGACCTGGACAGCCTCTTCGGGCTGATGGCCGACGAGACCGGCAAGGTGACGGCCCTGCGCGAGGTGGACGCCGGCCGCCTGGGCGGCGTCATGAAGTGCGGTACGACGAGCGGCGACGGCGGCGACTTCGCGGTCTGCGGCTGGGCCGACCACGGCAGCGTCGCGATGGGGATGTTCCCGGGCCGGTCGGTGGACGAGGCCGCGGCGCTGTTCCGCAAGCTCCGCGAGGGCATCCAGCACCGGTGACCCGGCGGCGCCCCTTCGGGGCGCCATTTCACTTGTGAACGCAGTCAGGGCCACCCCGAAGGGTGGCCCTGACTGGAAGATTGTCCGGCGGTGTCCTACTCTCCCACACCCTCCCGAGTGCAGTACCATCGGCGCTGGAGGGCTTAGCTTCCGGGTTCGGAATGTGACCGGGCGTTTCCCCTCCGCCATGACCGCCGTAACTCTATGAACATGTCAAACAACTCAACCAACCATTGTTGGGTGTTGTTCGCTCGTTCAGAGTTGCACAGTGGACGCGTAGCAGCTTCGTAGTCAAGTCCTCGGCCTATTAGTACCGGTCAACTGAACCCGTTACCGGGCTTACATTTCCGGCCTATCAACCCAGTCGTCTAGCTGGGGGCCTTACCCACTCAAAGAGTGGTGGGATACCTCATCTTGAAGCGAGCTTCCCGCTTAGATGCTTTCAGCGGTTATCCCTTCCGAACGTAGCTAACCAGCCGTGCCCCTGGCGGGACAACTGGCACACCAGAGGTTCGTCCGTCCCGGTCCTCTCGTACTAGGGACAGCCCTTCTCAAGTATCCTACGCGCACGGCGGATAGGGACCGAACTGTCTCACGACGTTCTAAACCCAGCTCGCGTACCGCTTTAATGGGCGAACAGCCCAACCCTTGGGACCTGCTACAGCCCCAGGATGCGACGAGCCGACATCGAGGTGCCAAACCATCCCGTCGATATGGACTCTTGGGGAAGATCAGCCTGTTATCCCCGGGGTACCTTTTATCCGTTGAGCGACACCGCTTCCACATGCCAGTGCCGGATCACTAGTCCCGACTTTCGTCCCTGCTCGACCTGTCAGTCTCACAGTCAAGCTCCCTTGTGCACTTGCACTCAACACCTGATTGCCAACCAGGCTGAGGGAACCTTTGGGCGCCTCCGTTACCCTTTAGGAGGCAACCGCCCCAGTTAAACTACCCACCAGACACTGTCCCTGAACCGGATAACGGTCCGAAGTTAGATACCCAAATCAACCAGAGTGGTATTTCAAGATTGCCTCCACCCATACTGGCGTATGAGCTTCACCGGCTCCCACCTATCCTACACAAGCTAACTCAAGTACCAATGTCAAGCTATAGTAAAGGTCCCGGGGTCTTTCCGTCCTGCCGCGCGTAACGAGCATCTTTACTCGTAATGCAATTTCGCCGGGCCTGTGGTTGAGACAGTGGGGAAGTCGTTACGCCATTCGTGCAGGTCGGAACTTACCCGACAAGGAATTTCGCTACCTTAGGATGGTTATAGTTACCACCGCCGTTTACTGGCGCTTAAGTTCTCCGCTTCGCCCCGAAGAGCTAACAGGTCCCCTTAACGTTCCAGCACCGGGCAGGCGTCAGTCCATATACATCGAATTACTTCTTCGCATGGACCTGTGTTTTTAGTAAACAGTCGCTTCCCCCTGCTCTCTGCGGCCATACAACGCTCCACCCGCGCGGGGCTTCACGTCTCCGGCCCCCCTTCTCCCTAAGTTACGGGGGCAATTTGCCGAGTTCCTTAACCACAGTTCGCCCGATCGCCTCGGTATTCTCTACCTGACCACCTGTGTCGGTTTGGGGTACGGGCCGCTAAGAACTCGCTAGAGGCTTTTCTCGGCAGCATAGGATCACTGACTTCACCTGAATCGGCTCGGCATCACGTCTCAGCCTATATGCACCGCGGATTTGCCTACGGCACGGCCTACACGCTTACCCCGGCACAACCACCGGCCGGGCTCAGCTACCTTCCTGCGTCACCCCATCGCTTGACTACTACCCGCCAGGTTCCCACGCTCCCCAACCTCAGTCCGAAGACCTTGGCTGGTTTGGGTGGTTAGCACAACGAGGTTCGTCAGGGTCGCTCTTTCGCGGGTACGGGAATATCAACCCGTTGTCCATCGACTACGCCTCTCGGCCTCGCCTTAGGTCCCGACTCACCCAGGGCGGATTAGCCTGGCCCTGGAACCCTTGGTCATCCGGCGGAAGGGTTTCTCACCCTTCTTTCGCTACTCATGCCTGCATTCTCACTCGTGCCGCGTCCACAACTAGGTCACCCCGTTGCTTCACTCGCGGCACGACGCTCCCCTACCCATCCACACACCTGCACAAGGAATCAAGTCCAAGCGAGGTTAAAATGTGAATGCCACAGCTTCGGCGGTGTGCTTGAGCCCCGCTACATTGTCGGCGCGGAACCACTTGACCAGTGAGCTATTACGCACTCTTTAAAGGGTGGCTGCTTCTAAGCCAACCTCCTGGTTGTCTATGCGACCCCACATCCTTTTCCACTTAGCACACGCTTAGGGGCCTTAGCTGGTGATCTGGGCTGTTTCCCTCTCGACTACGAAGCTTATCCCCCGCAGTCTCACTGCCGCGCTCTCACTTACCGGCATTCGGAGTTTGGCTGATTTCGGTAAGCTTGTGGGCCCCCTAGACCATCCAGTGCTCTACCTCCGGCAAGAAACACGCGACGCTGCACCTAAATGCATTTCGGGGAGAACCAGCTATCACGGAGTTTGATTGGCCTTTCACCCCTAACCACAGGTCATCCCCCAACTTTTCAACGTTGGTGGGTTCGGCCCTCCACGCGGTCTTACCCGCGCTTCAGCCTGCCCATGGCTAGATCACTCCGCTTCGGGTCTAGAGCATGCGACTATATTCGCCCTATTCAGACTCGCTTTCGCTACGGCTCCCCCACACGGGTTAACCTCGCCACATGCCACTAACTCGCAGGCTCATTCTTCAAAAGGCACGCCGTCACCCCGCAAGGCTCCGACGGATTGTAGGCGAACGGTTTCAGGTACTATTTCACTCCCCTCCCGGGGTACTTTTCACCATTCCCTCACGGTACTCGTCCGCTATCGGTCACCAGGAAGTATTTAGGCTTACCAGGTGGTCCTGGCAGATTCACGGCAGATTTCAGGGGTCCGCCGCTACTCGGGAACACCCACAGAAGGTCAGCAACTTTCACCTACCGGACTCTCACCGTCTACGGTCAGCCTTTCCAGACTGTTCGACTAGCCACTGACTTTGTAACTCCTCGAACGAGTGTCAGCTCGTTCAGCGGGGTCCCACAACCCCGACCACGCAACCCCTGACAGGTATCACACGCAGCCGGTTTAGCCTCAATCCGCTTTCGCTCGCCACTACTCACGGAATCACTTGTTGTTTTCTCTTCCTACGGGTACTGAGATGTTTCACTTCCCCGCGTTCCCCCCACACACCCTATGTGTTCAGGTGCGGGTGACACCACATGACTGGTGCCGGGTTTCCCCATTCGGACACCCTGGGATCACAGCTTGGTTGACAGCTCCCCCAGGCCTATCGCGGCCTCCCACGTCCTTCATCGGCTCCTGGTGCCAAGGCATCCACCGTTCGCCCTTGACAACTTGACCACAAAGATGCTCGCGTCCACTGTGCAATTCTCAACAAACGACCAACCCACAACCCGACACGCCCCACACCAGCAACCCCCCACAGGAGGATCCGGTATGCGAGGCCAGGCCATGCCTGGCGCCGGCGAAGCTCATCCGCTCCGCTCACGGCTCTGAAAGACAACCAACGGTTGTTCCTTCAGGACCCAACAGGGTGCTTTACATCCTCCCCCAGCCGCACCAGGACTTCGTTCCACACCACCCGAAGGTGGCCGTACTAGAAGGATCCCAGCCGTTGCCAGGGAAAGACTCGCCAGTGTCTCCGCCATTGAGCACCCCACCACCACA
Organism: Micromonospora chersina; assembly: GCF_900091475.1. Lineage (NCBI taxonomy): Bacteria > Bacillati > Actinomycetota > Actinomycetes > Micromonosporales > Micromonosporaceae > Micromonospora > Micromonospora chersina. The sequence continues at coordinate 5,642,092 of NZ_FMIB01000002.1, read as the reverse complement.
TTCGGGTGGCGCGGGCTCCTTGCACCCTTTCGGGTGAAGGTGCTCCTTAGAAAGGAGGTGATCCAGCCGCACCTTCCGGTACGGCTACCTTGTTACGACTTCGTCCCAATCGCCAGCCCCACCTTCGACGGCTCCCTCCACAAGGGTTGGGCCACCGGCTTCGGGTGTTGCCGACTTTCGTGACGTGACGGGCGGTGTGTACAAGGCCCGGGAACGTATTCACCGCAGCGTTGCTGATCTGCGATTACTAGCGACTCCGACTTCACGGGGTCGAGTTGCAGACCCCGATCCGAACTGAGACCGGCTTTTTGGGATTCGCTCCACCTCACGGTATCGCAGCCCATTGTACCGGCCATTGTAGCATGCGTGAAGCCCTGGACATAAGGGGCATGATGACTTGACCTCATCCCCACCTTCCTCCGAGTTGACCCCGGCAGTCTTCGATGAGTCCCCGCCATTACGCGCTGGCAACATCGAACGAGGGTTGCGCTCGTTGCGGGACTTAACCCAACATCTCACGACACGAGCTGACGACAGCCATGCACCACCTGTGACCGCCCCCGAAGGACCTCACATCTCTGCGAGTTTTGCGGCCATGTCAAACCCAGGTAAGGTTCTTCGCGTTGCATCGAATTAATCCGCATGCTCCGCCGCTTGTGCGGGCCCCCGTCAATTCCTTTGAGTTTTAGCCTTGCGGCCGTACTCCCCAGGCGGGGCGCTTAATGCGTTAGCTGCGGCACAGGGAACCGGAGAGGCCCCCCACACCTAGCGCCCAACGTTTACAGCGTGGACTACCAGGGTATCTAATCCTGTTCGCTCCCCACGCTTTCGCTCCTCAGCGTCAGTATCGGCCCAGAGACCCGCCTTCGCCACCGGTGTTCCTCCTGATATCTGCGCATTTCACCGCTACACCAGGAATTCCAGTCTCCCCTACCGAACTCTAGCCTGCCCGTATCGACTGCAGGCCCGCAGTTGAGCTGCGGGTTTTCACAGTCGACGCGACAAGCCGCCTACGAGCTCTTTACGCCCAATAAATCCGGACAACGCTCGCGCCCTACGTCTTACCGCGGCTGCTGGCACGTAGTTGGCCGGCGCTTCTTCTGCAGGTACCGTCACTTACGCTTCGTCCCTGCTGAAAGAGGTTTACAACCCGAAGGCCGTCATCCCTCACGCGGCGTCGCTGCATCAGGCTTCCGCCCATTGTGCAATATTCCCCACTGCTGCCTCCCGTAGGAGTCTGGGCCGTGTCTCAGTCCCAGTGTGGCCGGTCGCCCTCTCAGGCCGGCTACCCGTCGTCGCCTTGGTAGGCCATCACCCCACCAACAAGCTGATAGGCCGCGAGCCCATCCCAGGCCGAAAAACTTTCCACCCAACCTCATGCGAGGCCAGGTCCTATTCGGTATTAGCCCCGGTTTCCCGGGGTTATCCCAAAGCCTAGGGCAGGTTGCTCACGTGTTACTCACCCGTTCGCCGCTCGAGTACCCCGAAGGGCCTTTCCGCTCGACTTGCATGTGTTAAGCACGCCGCCAGCGTTCGTCCTGAGCCAGGATCAAACTCTCCAACAAAAATCTTTGTTGAACAATCATCCTGACAACAAAAGTGTTGCCAAAGGAATCCCAACCAGCCAGAACAAAGCCTGACCAGTCCGGGGTATAAATCAATTTGGCACTGGCTTAACAAGCACCCTGTTGAGTTCTCAAAGAACAACCACACACCATCCGGAACCCCGCACCAGCAGGACCCCGTCCGGGGCAACCTCTCTAACTTACTCGGTGCGATCCTCGCTGTCAACCTCGTGTTTGAGGTGATCAACTTGGTTCGAGCCGATCCACGCTCACGCACGCCGTGACCGGCGGTCGTTACTGTCGTGGTTTCCGGCGGACCGGCCGATCGCCGCTTTCGCGGCCACCCGCCCGGCTCCCTGCCGGCTTTCGAACTCTACCCGGTCGGCTTCGCGATCGCAACCCCGTGTTTCCCGGAGTGTTCCGCACCGCCCGATCCTCAGTCTGGCTCGGCGTCACCGCCACCAGCCTGGCGCCCGTTCTCGGCCGGTTTGTCCGGCCTCCCGCGTGCAGAGAGAAAGTTACGCGGACGGCCCTGAGAAGGCAAATCAACGATCATCTCTGCCCGAGCGGCCGGCGGGCCGAAGCCGGCGGCCGGCGGCGGAAAGCCGCCCATCGGACGGGACCACCGCGGGCTCATCCGTGCCAGAGTGTCTGGCATGGATGACGTGTCCCGGCTCCCGGCGACGACGCTCGCCGAGGAGGCCCTGCTCGGGCTCCTCCTGCCGTTCTGGCAGCTGGTCATCGGCGCCTTCGTGCTCGCCGTCGTCCTGCTGTCGGTGGGACGCCTCGTCCGGCGCGGTCCCTCGCGGATGACCACCGCCCTGCTCGTCACCGCGGCGGCGATCGCCGGCTTCACCGTCGTCGGCGTGCTGCTGGAGAGCTGAGCCGGTTCAGAGCCGCCGGTTGGCGAGGCTGGGCACCTCGACGCGGATCGTCCGCAGGCGGTCGAGGTCCAGGTCGGTCACGGCGAGCCCCGGGCCGTCGGCAACCTGGCTGAGGACCGTCCCCCACGGGTCCACCACCATGCTGCGCCCGAAGCAGGTCCGCCCCGGCTCGTGGTCACCCGTCTGGCCGGCGGCCGCGACGTAGCACTGGTTCTCGATCGCCCGGGCCCGGAGCAGCACCTCCCAGTGGTCGCGCCCGGTGTGCATCATGAACGCGGCCGGCACGACCAGCAGCTCGGCTCCGCCCTCGGTGGCCAGTTGCCGGTAAAGCTCGGGGAACCGGAGGTCGTAGCAGATCGACAGGCCGACCCGGAGACCCTCGACGTCGACCACCACGGGCTTCTCACCCGCCGCCACCGTGGCCGACTCCTGGTAGGAGACCCGGCCGGGAATCTCGACGTCGTACAGGTGGATCTTGCGGTAACTGGCGGCGAGCGCGCCGTCCCGGTCGAAGACCAGCGAGGTGTTCCAGGTGTGCTCGGGGTCCGGACCCGCCTCGTGGAACGAGCCGGCGATCACCCAGATGCCGAGCCGGCGGGCGGCGTCCGCGAAGAAGCGGCCGACCACGCCGTCGACCGGCTCGGCCGGAGGCATGCCGGCGGCCAGGCCGAGGTAGTCCACGTACTCCGGGAGGACGGCGAGGTCCGCGCCGGCCGCCGCGGCCCGGGCCAGCAGGGCCTCGGCGGCGGCGAGGTTCGCGGTCCGGTCGTCACGGGCGTTGAGCTGACACACGGCGACACGCATGACGCTCAGCGTACGGGCGGAGGACGGGCGGCGACAGGGCTCAGACGCTCGCCAGCACCAGCGCGCCGGCGGCGAATCCGAGCCCGGCCAGTTGCACCGGGCGGAGCCGTTCCCGGTCGACCGCGAGCGCGAGCAGCACGGTGCTCGCCGGATAGAGCGCGGCGATGGCGGCCACCACGCTGAGGTGCCCCCGGCCGGCGGCGGCCAGGAAGAGCGCGTTGGCCGCCGAGTCCAGCAGGCCGGCCGCCGCCGCCCACCGGAGCACGCGCGGTCCGAGCCGCAGGCGTACGCCGGTGCGCACGGCGAGCGCGAGACCGAAGGCGATGGAGCTGACGCGTACCGCGGCGACCGGCCACATGCCGGCGCCCTCGTCGGCCTGGCCGAGCAGCGCGAAGAAGATCCCGAAGAGCAGCCCGGCGCCGAGGGCCATGCCGATGAGCCGGCCGGACACCCGCCCCGTGGTGCCGCCCTCCCCCAGGCTGACCAGCGCGATGGCCACGACGGCGAGCCCGGCGCCGGCGAGCGCGAGGGTGCCCGGGGAGTGTGCCGTGACCAGCCCGGCGACGATCGGCACGACCGCGGCGGTGATCGCGGTGACCGGTGCGACGACCGCCATCATGCCGCCGGCCAGCGCCTTGTAGAGCAGCATCACGCCGGCCGCGCCGGCCACCCCGGCGAGCAGCCCCCAGGCCAGGTCGAGCGGGCCGGGCGTGCCGGGCACGATCAGCACGAGGGCGAGCAGCAGCGGGACGCTGAGCAGTTGCGACACCACTGTCACCGCGATCGGGTCGGCGTGCCGGGACGCCTTGCCGCCGGAGAAGTCGGCCGTGCCGAACGCGACCGCGGACACCGCCGCGAGCACAATGGGGAACATCAGGCAGTCGTACCACAATATTGACCGCGAAGGATAGTGTGATGACCGACGCCGGAGGGCGGGTGGGCGCGGTGACCTCCGCGGTCGCCCGACAGGTACGCGAGCTGCGGGCCGCCCGCGGCTGGTCCTTCGAGGAACTGGCCGGCCGCTCCGGGGTGAGCAAGGGCATGCTCGTGCAGATCGAGGGAGCGCGGACCAACCCGAGCGTCGGCACGCTCTGCCGCGTGGCCGACGCGTTCGGCGTCAACATCGCCCGGCTGCTCGAACCCGCCGAGGAGAGCACCGTACGGGTCTCCCGGGCCGGCGACGCTCCGGTGCTGTGGCGGGGCCAGGGCGGCGGCACCGCGCGACTGCTCAGCGGCCTCGGCGAGCCCGACCTGGTGGAGCTGTGGGAGTGGCGGTTGCAGCCCGGCGAGGCGCACCACTCCGCCGACCACCCGCGCGGCACCCGGGAGGTGCTGCACGTGCTGGCCGGTACCGTCACGGTCACCGTCGAGGGCGTCGACCACGAGGTGCGCGCCGGCGAGACCGTGGAGTTCCACGCCGACCGCGAGCACGGCTACCGCACCGCGGGCGACGAGCCGGCGCGGCTGGTGATGGTGGTGGTCACCCCGTCGGGCGAGTGGGACCGGCGGACCCGGTCACGCGGACCGCGCCCGAGCTGACCCGGGCGCGGTCGCGGCGGGCGGTCAGGCGGACCGCGCCCGAGCTGACCCGGGCGCGGTCGCGGCGGGCGGTCAGGCCGACTTCTCCTCGCGGTCCCGGCGGGCACGCCGGCCGGTGAACTCGCGGGGAACGATCGTCGGGTTGACGTTCTCCAGGACGACCTCGCGGGTGATCAGCACCCGGGCGGCGTCGGGGTTGCTCGGCACCTCGTACATCACGGAGAGCAGGACCTCTTCCATGATCGCCCGCAGTCCACGGGCGCCGGTGCCCCGGAGCATGGCCTGGTCGGCGATGGCCTCCAGCGCGGGCTGCTCGAACTCCAGCTCGACGCCGTCCAGCTCGAAGAGGCGCTGGTATTGCCGGACCAGGGCGTTGCGCGGCTCGGTGAGGATGCGGACCAGCGCGGAGCGGTCAAGGCTGCGCACGTTGGTGATCACCGGGAGCCGGCCGATGAACTCGGGGATCAGCCCGAACTTGAGCATGTCCTCCGGCATGACCTGGCTGAAGATGTCGTCGGTCGACCGCTCGGAGACCGACCGGAGCCGGGCGCCGAAGCCGGTGCCGCCGGAGCCGGTGCGTGCCTCGATGATCTGGTCGAGGCCGGCGAAGGCGCCACCGCAGATGAACAGCACGTTCGTGGTGTCGATCTGGATGAACTCCTGGTGCGGGTGCTTGCGCCCGCCCTGCGGCGGCACGTTGGCCACCGTGCCCTCGAGCATCTTCAGCAGCGCCTGCTGCACACCCTCGCCGGAGACGTCCCGGGTGATCGACGGGTTCTCCGACTTACGGGCGATCTTGTCGACCTCGTCGATGTAGATGATCCCGGTCTCGGCGCGCTTGATGTCGTAGTCGGCGGCCTGGATGAGCTTGAGGAGGATGTTCTCCACGTCCTCGCCGACGTAGCCCGCCTCGGTCAGCGCGGTCGCGTCGGCGATGGCGAACGGGACGTTGAGCATCCGGGCCAGGGTCTGCGCCAGGTGGGTCTTGCCGCAGCCGGTCGGGCCGAGCAGCAGGATGTTGGACTTGGCCAGCTCGACGCCGTCGCTACCGGAACCCGGGGCGCCGGCGGCCTCCGCCTGGATCCGCTTGTAGTGGTTGTAGACCGCGACGGCGAGCGCCTTCTTGGCCTGCTCCTGACCGACGACGTAGTTGTCGAGGAACTGGCAGATCTCCATCGGCTTGGGAAGCTCTTCCCACTTCACCTCGCCGGACTCGGCCAGCTCCTCTTCGATGATCTCGTTGCAGAGATCGATGCACTCGTCGCAGATGTAGACCCCGGGGCCCGCAATCAGCTTCTTGACCTGCTTCTGCGACTTGCCGCAGAAGGAGCACTTCAGTAGGTCGCCGCCGTCACCGATCCGTGCCACCTACGTTCTCCCTGCACTCGTCGGCCGGTCCGCCGGCCCCTGACCTGCGGGCGCCGCGCGCCCGTCCGTCCTGTCGTCCCACCTCGCCGGTCCGACCCTGCGAAGCGGCACAGACCCGACGTTACCCGCTGCCGGAGGTTTCTCCGACCCCCAAAACGGGTGTGTCAGAGGTCGGCCGGGAACGACGCCCCGACCGACCTCCGACCTGGCACTGCTCAGCTGGCGGCGTGAGACGCCAGCAGACCCTTCTTGCGGCTGGTCAGGATCGTGTCGACCAGCCCGTACTCCTTGGACTCCTCGGCCGTCATGATCTTGTCACGGTCGATGTCCTTGCGGACCTGCTCGATGGGCCGGTTGCAGTGGCGGGACAGCATGTCCTCCAACTGCGTGCGCATCCGCAGGATCTCCCGGGCCTGGATCTCGATGTCCGACCCCTGGCCGTAGCCGCCCTCGGTGGCCGGCTGGTGGATGATGATCCGGGAGTTGGGCAGCGCCATCCGCTTGCCCGGGGTGCCCGCCGCGAGCAGCACCGCCGCCGCGCTGGCCGCCTGGCCGAGGCAGACGGTCTGGATGTCCGGGCGGACGTACTGCATGGTGTCGTAGATCGCCGTCATGGCCGTGAACGAGCCACCCGGCGAGTTGATGTACATGATGATGTCGCGGTCCGGGTCGGTGCCCTCCAGCGTCAGCAGCTGGGCCATCACGTCGTTGGCCGACGCGTCGTCCACCTGGACGCCGAGGAAGATGATCCGGTCCTCGAACAGCTTGTTGTACGGGTTGGACTCCTTCATCCCGTACGACGTGCGCTCGACGAACGACGGCAGGACGTAGCGGTTGTGCACGGCCGCGAACTGGGGCGGCAGGCTCAGGTCGGTCATCGTCAGCTCCTCAGCTCAGGGTCCCGGCGCCATCCGGAACCTGAGCGGCCCCGATGATCACCTTGTCGATGAAGCCGTAGTCCATGGCCTCCTGGGCGGTGAACCAGCGGTCCCGGTCCGAGTCCGCCTCGATCTGCGCCTGGCTCTGGCCGGTGTGGTGCGCGACCCGCTCCTGGAACATCCGCTTGGTGTAGAGCATCTGCTCGGCCTGGATCGCGATGTCCGACGCGGTGCCGCCGAGGCCACCCGAGGGCTGGTGCATCATGATCCGCGCGTGCGGCAGCGCGTAGCGCTTGCCCTTCGTGCCGGCGCAGAGCAGGAGCTGGCCCATCGACGCGGCCATGCCCATCGCCACGGTCGACACGTCGTTGTCGATGAACTGCATGGTGTCGTAGATCGCCATGCCGGAGTAGACCGAGCCACCCGGCGAGTTGATCCAGAGGTTGATGTCGCGGTCCGGGTCCTCCGCCGCGAGCAGCAGGAGCTGCGCGCAGATGCGGTTGGCGACCTGGTCGGTCACCTCGCTGCCCAGGAAGATGATCCGCTCCTTGAGCAACCGGTTGTAGACCGAGTCGTCGAGGTTGCCAATGGAGTCGCCACCGCGGGCCTCGATCGCCCGGAGCGACTTCTTGGGGATGTGCATGTCGGTCATGGCAGCCCTTCGCTCTCCGTACCGTCCTACCCGACACTAACCGCTCGGCCGGGGGGCGTACTCCCGGTCGGGGCACTGTTCGCTCTCAGCGCAGTCACCCGCAGGGCGTACCCGGAAAAGGGTTTCGGCCGCCGCCCGGCGCGGAGCGCGGGACGGCGGCCGACGCCCGACGATCAGTGCTGGTGGTCGTGCTCGGCCTCGTTCTGGGCCCGCAGCGCGTCGAGGGAGACCTCGTTGCCCGCTGCGTCCTTGATCTTGATCTTCTCCATCACCGAGGCGAGCGCCTTGCCCCGGCGGACATCACCGAAGACGGCCGCGGCGGCGCCGGAGCGGACCAGCTGGTCGTAGTACTGCTGCGGGGCCATGCCGGCGCGCTGGGCGCGGTGGACGATCTCGTGACCGAACTCGTCGTCGGAGACCTGGACGTCCTCGGCGTCGGCGAGGGTGTCCAGCAGCAGCTGGATCTTGACGCCCTCGGTCGCGGCCTCGGTCAGCTCGGTGTCGATCTGCTCCTCGGTCTTCTCCTCCGCGGCGAGGTACTCCTCCAGGGAGGCGCCGATGCGCTCGAGCTGGTCGACCATCGCGGCCTTGCGGCTCTCGACCTCCTCCTTGACGACACCCTCCGGCGCCGGCACCTCGGCGGCGGCGACCATCTGCTCGAGGGCCTTGTCGCGGGCGGCGTAGATCTGCTCGACCTGCTTGCCCCGGGTGACCCGCTCACGCAGGTCGGCGCGCAGCTCCTCGATGGTGTCGAACTCGCTGGCCAGCTGGGCGAAGTCGTCGTTGAGCTCGGGCAGCTCCTTCTCCTTGACCGTGCGGACGGTCACCGCCACATCGGCGTCGCGGCCGGCGAAGTCGCCGCCGACCAGCTGGGTGGAGAAGGTGGTGCTGTCGCCGGCGGCCAGGCCGACGAGCGCCTCGTCCAGCCCCGGCAGGAGCTGCTTGCTGCCGACCTCGTGCGAGATGTTGCTCGCCTGGCCGCCCGGCACGTCCTCGCCGTCGACGGTGGCGTTCAGGTCGATCTGGACGAAGTCGCCCTCCTGGGCGGCCCGCTCGACGGTCTTCAGCGTGGCGAACCGCTCGCGCAGGCTGTTGACCTGCTCGTCGATCTCGCTGTCGGCGATCTGGATCTCGTCCACGGTCACCTCGATGGTGGCCGGGTCCGGCAGGGTGATCTCCGGCCGGACGTCCACCTCGGCGGTGAAGTTGAGGGAGTCACCGTCGTTGAACTCGGTGATCTCGACCTCGGGACGGCCGAGCGTCTTCAGGTCGTGCTCGCGGACCGCGGCCAGGATGTTCTGCGGGATGGCCTCCTGCACCGCCTCGTTGAGGACGGTGCCCCGGCCCACCCGCTGGTCGATCACGGCGGCGGGAACCTTGCCCCGGCGGAAGCCGGGAACCTGGACCTGCTGGCCGATCTCCCGGTACGCCTTCTTGAGGCTCGGCTCGAGCTCGACGAACGGCACCTCGATGGCGAGCCGCACGCGCGTCGGGCTCAGAGTCTCGACGGTGCTCTTCACAGGCGTACTCCTTGACGGATCTCAGTTGAGTCTGGGCGTGATTGCGCGCATCGAGTGTAGGCGAGCCGGCCTGCGGCATCGGCAGCGCCCGGGTACCGCGCGGAAAAAATCGGCGGTTCCCGGACGACCCGGCGCGAACGACAGTCGGGGTGGCGGGATTTGAACCCACGGCCCCTCGCTCCCAAAGCGAGTGCGCTACCAAGCTGCGCCACACCCCGTGGCGACGAAGAGTGTATGCCGTCCGGGCCCGCCGGACGGGCACCGGGGCGGTCCCGGGGCGGCGCGCGGTACGGCGCTGCGCGTCCGGTTCGGGGATTCGGTAGGCTGTCGGGCGCGTCCCGCGAGAGCGGGGCGGTCGCGGGCGTAGCTCAATGGCAGAGCTTCAGTCTTCCAAACTGACGGTGCGGGTTCGATTCCCGTCGCCCGCTCCAACGGCCTCCGGCCCAGGTCAGAGGCTGCATCCCCCGATCCTGGGCCGGTCGGCCACTCCCCCGCTCCGATCTTGCGGGCCATCCGTGGGCCATAGCTGCTCTGGCCGCCCTTGCCTCGGGTCTGCCGGGCGATCCGCTGGTCCATGACCTCCGGCCGGCATCGGCCGGGCCGGCCGGCCACGCTTGAGGACGACCAGGACTCGAAGACCTCGGGGCTCCGCCCCGAGCCCCGGCCCTCCTCAGAGATCAGCCGCAGATCACCTCGTCGGGCACCACAAGGGCTACCAGACTCCCCGGACGGTCTGGCGACTGCCCGACGAGGAGATCCGCTTATCCGCCAAGACCACTCACTCGCACTTCAACGCCACCAGTGCGGTTCCCGGATGGGGCGAAGGGTGATCCGGTGGTTTTCGGCGAACCAGCGGGCTAGCTGCGTCTCGATGACCAGGTGTTCGCTGGCGGCGTGTGAGACGCCGATCAGGGTCATGCCGGTGGTCGCTGCGAAGGCTTGCACGGCGGCGAACTTGCGGCGTCCGTAGTCGCCCTCTATGCGCACGTGCAGCTCACCGGTCAGGTACGCCTGGGCGCCCATGCGTTCGGCCAATGCCATCTGGTCGACGTGATCCCCAATGCCGCCGACTACCGCGACACGGGTCACCGCGTCGTGGACTGCTCCCTCGACCTCGACGCTGTCCACCGCAAAGATCTCCCGGGCGCGGCGTACTAGAGCGCTGCTGCTGATCGCCGGAATGTCGGCCACGAGCCCCGCATGGCCATCGCCATACGGCCAGAACTGGTTGACGACGGTGCCGCTCAGCGCTTCGACGATGGCCGCAGCGGTGCCGACCCGCAGCGACGTGTCCATCGGGGCGTGGCAGGCGTACATCGACAATCCGCGCTCGGTGATGGCCTTCAGTTGGGTCGCGTCGATCGGTACGAAGCCCTCTGCCCAGGTGTCGTCTTCGGGTGAGCCGTTGCGCACGTCGATCGGGTGGTGGGTGACCAGCAGGTCGCCGCGCTCGGCCACGGCCAGCCAAGCGTCGATGACTTCGGCCGATGGGAAGCAGGCACCGTACACGGTGCGAACGGTCGGGTGGCCGCGGCGCATGAGTCCGTTGAACCGTTGAGCGAAATGCGGCTCGACGATCGCCCGCCAGTCGGTGCCGACCTCGTCGTAGACCCGGGGTAGGTGCCGGCTCATCGCGGTGTCGGGTGCGGACGCGTCGAGGCCGAACAGCTCGTCCAGGGCGGCGACGATCCGATCGAGATCCACAACCATCCCCGCACCCTACGACGTCACCGGGCGGGGTTCACCTGCGATCCGGTAGGCGTCGGAAGCACCGATGTCGGTTCACGCAACCGGTCCGGTGGCCGCGATGGGCCATCCACGGGCCAGTAACCGTGGCGCACAGCGGTCATGAGCGGGCACGAGCGGCCTTCGGCTCTGCCGCCGACCGCAGGCGTTTCGGGCATCACGGCCCGTTGAGCACGCTCTTCCAAACTGACGGTGCGGGTTCGATCCCCGTCGCCCGCTCCACCGCACTCCGGCCCAGCTCACGGGTAGTCCGAGCGCTGGGATCCTCCGCGTCCAGCTGACCGCACGGTCGACAACCGCCCGACGGGGAGATCCCGCGCTCGTCGCCTACTCGCAGTCAGCCACACACTTCTCGTAGGCGGTCCAACTGTTTCCGCCGGTACCCACGTAGAAGAAGGTGAGGCGCACGACCCCGTTGTCCTTCGACACGCTCGGGTGTGGGCCGCTCATCGCGACGTCCTCACCACCGAGCCGCCGGAAAGACAGCTTCACGTCCGACGAGAGACCCTCCTTGGCCGGAGGCTCGAGCGTCCACTCGCCCGCCCCGTCGAGGAGGTCCCGAGAGGGGTCGAAGGTGTCAGGCAGGAGGTCGTGAAACGCCTCGGACGGCAAGTCGGTCGCCGTGAACGTCCGGTCCTCGCGGAACACGATGATTCTTCGCTCACCGCCGCGCCAGGTGCCCACGAGGTCCGGCGCCTGGAGCGTCACCGGGTCGCCGTAGTCCGCCGTGAGCTCACCCAAGCCACAGCCCATGGCAAGAACCAATGTCGCCGTGAACGCGAGCACTCGTTTCAGCGGTGTGCGACTGGCCCGTCCTCGCGCCTCCTCGGCGTTGGTTCGCCGAGCCGGGAGCAGCTCCGCGTCCTCCCTGGTCATGGGCCCGCCACCGTCTCCATCACCTGCGTCGTAGCCAGTCCGTCAGCCGCTCCACCGTACGGGCGGCGAGGGCCGGCCCGGCCGCCGCGGTCAGCCGGAGCAGTTCGTCCCGCAACCGCGCGGTCAGCTCCAGCTCCGGAGGCCGCGGCTCCCAGCGGTATGTCGACACGCTGGCCCGGGCCAGCCCGGTCACGTCGGCGCGGGCACGTTCCGCGAGCCGGGGGTCCGGGTCCTTGACGAGCAGCAGCCCGGCCCGCAGGCGCAGCGTCGGCGGGCTGGTGCCGAGCAGCCGGTAGCCGGCGCGACGGAGTTCGACCCGCTCGTCGGCCAGCAACTCCCAGGGCAGCTCGGGCGGGAGCGCCCCGCTGATCGGGCGCAGCGCGGTGGCCGCCTCCCGGACGACTCCGGCGGCGGGGTCGCGCAACAGGGCCACCACCGGCGGCACCGGCACAGCGCCCATCCGGGCCAGGGCACGTACCGCGGCGGCACGCAGCCGGGGGTCCGGGTGGGCGAGCAGCGGGTGCAGCAGTGGGGCGTCGCCGTCGGTGCCCACCTCGGCCAGCCCGGCGACCGCGCCGACGCCCGGCGCCCCACCGCTGACCGCCGACCGGTATGCGGCCAGGGCGTCGACCCCCTCCCGCCGGGCCGCCTCGCGGGCGATGGCGCGGACCAGCTGGTGCCGGTCGTCGACGACGGCGGAGACCTCGGCGTGCCGGCCGAGGCGGAGCAGTCCGATCAGGCCCAACGCCCGCACCTCGGCGTGCCGGTTGCCGGCGAGCCGCCGCAGCACGGGCAGGCGGCCGGTCCAGACCGCCTCGCGGGCGGCGGCCTCCGCGGCCCGGGCCCGTATCCGGACGTCCCGGTCAGCGACGGCGGCGAGCAGGTCGTCCACCCGCAGTCGTCCGTGCGCCAGGTCCAGGTCGAACAGGACGCGCCGCTGCGCGGTCGGCGCATTGCGGCCCACCTCGGCGCGAAGCCGCTCGGGTGCGGACGAGAGCGCGGCGGTGACCTGCTGGAGCGCGAAGCTGCCACGGTTGCGGACGGACACCAGCGCGGTGGCCGGGACGGCGGCCGGCAGGTGGGTGGTCGGTTCGTCGGCGAGCAGCAGCGCCAGGCCGGCCCGGGCGGCGTCGCGCACCGGCCGCGCCCAGTCGGCGGTGCGGAGCACCAGGAACGGGGTCAGTTCCGGCACGGGCCGGGACAGCAGCACCCGCACCGCCCGTTCCCGGACGCGCCCGTCGGGGTGGCTGGCCGCGACGGCGACGGCCACCGTACCGACCGTGGGCGAGGTGAGCGTGGCGGCCAGGCGATCGACCTCCGGCGATCGGTACGGCGCCGACCACGGATTCCACCGGACGTGCTCGTCGAGCCGGGTCAGCAGCCGGGGCGTCCCGGCCAGCAGGCGCAGGGTCGCCCGGGCGGCGTCCATGTCACCACGGGCGTCCACCGCGGACAGCGCGGCCAGGAGGCGCTGCAGGTCGTCGTGGTCCCCGCCCACGGCTGCGGCGACGGCCTCGGTGACAGCCGGCGGCACCGCCCCGGGCGCGCTGCGTGCTTCGGTCATCGCGCCATGGTGGTCGGTCCCGGCCGGGTGCCGCACTCGGGTTTCCGCGCCGCCCACCGCGAACCAGCGGCGGCGAGGGCTGCGTACGATGCGGGGCCGGACATCCCCTCGTCGGGTGGAGGTAGGGACGGATGTCAGGCCAGCGGGACGGTTTCGCCCTCGGCGTGGACCTCGGCACCTCGAACACCGTGGCCGTGCTGCGCTGGCCGGACGGGCGTACGCGCCCGTTGCTGGTGGACGGCGAGCCGATCCTGCCGTCCGGTGTGTACGCCGACACCGACGGGCGCCTGCACGTGGGGCGGGACGCGCTGCGCCTGGCCCACGCCGACCCGGACCGCTACGAGCCGAACCCCAAGCGCCGCGTCGACGAGCCGGAGGTGACGCTCGGCGACCGCCGGTACCGCCCGGCCGAACTGCTCGGCGGGGTGCTGCGCGCGGTGGGCGAGGCCGCGGTGGGCGCGCTGGGGTTCCTGCCGCCCGCGGTGGTCACCTGCCCGGCCACCTGGGACGCCGACCGGCGGCAGGTGCTCGCCGAGGGGCTCGCCCTGGCCGGCTGGCCGTCGGCGGCCGAGCACACCCTCTCCGGTCCCACCCCGCCCGGCACCCGGCTGCTGCGCGAGCCGGTCGCGGCGGCCCGCTACTACACCGAGGTGCTGCGCCGGCCGGTCCCGGTCGGCGAGTCGGTGGCGGTCTTCGACTTCGGCGGCGGGACGCTGGACGTCGCCGTGGTCCGCAACGAGGGCGCCGACCCGTGGGGCGACTCCGGCTTCCGGGTGATCTCCTGCGGCGGCCTCGACGACCTGGGCGGGCTGGACCTGGACGCCGCACTGCTCGCGCTGGTCGGCGCGCGGGTCGCCGCCACCCACCCGGCGCAGTGGGCGCGGTTGAGCGAGCCGGCCGACACCACCGGGTGGCGGGAACGGCTCCAGTTCGTCGAGCACGTCCGGGGCGCGAAGGAGATGCTGTCCCGCACGACGGCGGCGCCGGTGGCGGTTCCGGGGGTGCCGGCCGCCGTGTCGCTGAGCCGGGCCGAACTGGAGGGGGTGGCCGCACCGCTGCTGCGGCGGGCGGTCGCCGAGACCCGGCGGGTGATCGCCGGGGCCGGGCTGACCCCGGAACGCCTCGCCGGGCTGTTCCTGGTGGGCGGCTCGTCGCGGATCCCCCTGGTGGCACGGCTGCTCCACGCCGACCTGGGGATCGCGCCCACCGTGCTGGAGCAGCCCGAACTGCCGGTCGCCGAGGGCGCGCTGACCGACCTGCCGCTGCGGCGGAACCGGCCGGCCGCCCCGCCGCTGCCGCTGGCCCCGGCCGGCGCGGCCCTCGCCGGCCCCAACGGCACGCACGTCGCCGCCGGACCGCAGGGCACGCCGCTCGCCGCCGGACCGCACGGCACCGCCGTGGCCCCGCACTCACCCGCACCGGGCACGCCGCTCGCCGCCGGACCGCACGGCACCGCCGTGGCCCCGCACTCACCCGCACCGGGCACGCCGCTCGCCGCCGGACCGCACGGCACCGCCGTGGCCCCGCACCCACCCGTTTCGGGTACGCCGGCCTCCGCGCCCGTCCCGCCCGGCTCGCCGGTCGGCGGCGTGCCTCCGCAGGGGCCCGGCATCCCGCACCAGCCGGGCGCGTGGCCGGGCTCGACCGGCGTACCCGCGAACGGGGCGCCCGGATCACCGGCCGCGCCGACCGGCGGTGGCCGGCCCCGGCGGGCGCTGTGGATCTCGGTCGGCGCCGTGGTGGCCCTGGCCGGGGTGGCCACCGCGACCGTGCTCTACCTGATCCGGGACCGCCACCCGGAGCTGGACTTCGAGGCGTTCGGCAAGCCCGTCCGCGTCGCGGCGGGCGGGGAGCGGCCCGTGGCGATGTTCACGGCGGTCGCGGGCGACCGGGCCTACCTGGCCTATCCGCGTGCGGACGACCGGCTGGCGGTGGTGGCCGTCGAGGCGGGCACCGGCAAGGAGCTGTGGCGCAAGGAGAGCGCCACCACCGCCGACCAGTGGGCCGGCGTGGTCGCGCTGCCCGGCGCGGTGGCGCTGCTCGCGGACGCCGCGGGCAGCAGCACCCCGCGCCAGCTCGAGGTGCTCGACGGCGGGAACGGCGGGCCGCGCTGGCGGCACACCGTGCAGGGGGACGACGAGTTGTTCGTCGGCAGGGACGTGGTGGCGGTCACCGACCACGAGCGGAAGCGGCTCGTGGGGCTCAGGCTGAGCAACGGCGACGAGAAGTGGTCGTTGGCCGACCTCACCGACCAGTACGGCGGCACGCGCGACAGCGTGCACCCGGTGACCACCGACGAGGCGATCTCCGGCCCCGGATACGGCGACGGGTCGCCCCGTGACCCGGAGCAGGGCCCGGTCGAGCAACTCGTGCAGGTGAGCGCGGACAGGTCGGTCCGGCTGATCGACCTCGGGTCGGGCGACGTGGTCCGCGACTGGAAGGCGGTGGCCGAGCCGGACGACCTGGTGGCGGCCCACGAGGACCGGCTCTTCGTGGCGGGGGACGACGGGCGGCTGCTCGCGTACGACCTGGGGAAGCAGGCGCAGCCGAGCGTGCTCTACCGGGCGGAGGACAACGACCGGCGGGCGAAGGCGCTGGCGCCGTGCGGGGAGCACCGGGCCTGCCTGCTGGAGGTGACCGACTCCGACGACAAGACAGCCGTCGTGGTGGCCGCGCAGGAGGACAAGGACGTCAAGAGGTGGCCCGCGCCGGGGATGGCCCAGCTGGTGCCGGTCGGCGAGCGGGTGCTGGCCCGGCGCCTCTACCCGGAGCCGGCGGCGACCCTCTTCGCGCCGGACGGGACGAAGGTGCTCGACGACGAGGACGGGGTGGCCGTCCGGGTCGACGCCGGCAACCTGCTGGTCTTCGCCGACCCGCTGGGCAGCGGGGTGGACGACCGGAGCGTGGCCGGGGTGGGCGCCGGGTCGGGCACTGTGGCCCAGCTCGGTGAGCTGAAGGACGTCCGCGGCGACTCCTGCTCCTGGAACACCCGGATCGTCGTGTGCGGCTCGGAGGAGGACTTCGTGCTGTACCGCTTCGTCAAGGAGTAGCGCCGAGGTCACGGAAGACGGCAAGCGCCGCCGGGTCCTCGATGGTCGGCGGCACCGGCTCGTCCCGCCCCTCGACCAGTCCGCGCATGGTCCGGCGCAGGATCTTGCCGGAGCGGGTCTTGGGCAGCGCCGGCACCACTGTCACCCGGCGGAACGCGGCCACCGGCCCGATCCGCTGCCGGACCAGGGCGACGAGCTCACCGGCGAGCGCGTCCGGGTCCGCGTCGGCGCCGGCCTTGAGCACCACGTACCCGCTGGGCACCTGGCCCTTGAGCGCGTCGGCCACGCCGATGACCGCGCACTCGGCGACCGCCGGGTGCGTCGCCAGCACCTCCTCCATCGCCCCGGTCGAGAGGCGGTGCCCGGCCACGTTGATCACGTCGTCGGTGCGGCCCATCACGTAGAGGTAGCCGTCGTCGTCGAACCGGCCGCCGTCGCCGGTCAGGTAGTAGCCGGGGAAGGTGGCGAGGTAGGAGCGGACGAAGCGCTCGTCGTCGCCCCAGAGGGTGGGCAGGCAGCCCGGTGGCAGGGGCAGCCGGATCACGATCGAGCCGTCGGTGCCGGGCGGCACCTCCCGGCCGCCGCCGTCGACCACCCGGACGTCGTAGCCGGGGACGGGCACCGACGGGGAGCCGGGCTTGATCGGCAGCGGCTCCAGGCCGCGCGGGTTGGCCGCCACCGGCCAGCCGGTCTCCGTCTGCCACCAGTTGTCCACGACGGGTACGCCGAGCCGCTCCCCCGCCCACGCCCAGGTGTCCGGGTCCAGCCGCTCGCCGGCCAGGAAGAGGGTGCGCAGGCTGCTCAGGTCGTGGCCGGCCAGGAGCGACCCGTCCGGGTCCTGCCGACGGATCGCCCGGATCGCGGTGGGCGCCGTGAACAGGGCGGCCACCCGGTGCTGGGCGACCACCCGCCAGAACGCGCCGGCGTCCGGGGTGCCGACCGGCTTGCCCTCGTAGAGCACGGTGGTCGCGCCGGTGAGCAGCGGCGCGTAGACGATGTAGGAGTGGCCGACCACCCAGCCCACGTCGGAGGCGGCCCAGAAGACGTCGCCCGGCTCGATGCCGTAGACGTTCCGCATCGACCAGCGCAGCGCCACGGCGTGCCCGCCGTTGTCCCGGACCACGCCCTTGGGCCGGCCCGTGGTGCCGGAGGTGTAGAGGATGTAGAGCGGGTCGGTGGCGGCGACCGGCACGCACTCCACCGGCTCGGCGTCGGCCATCACCTCGTCCCAGGTCAGGTCGCGGCCGGGAAGCAGCGGAGCGGGCTCCTGCGGGCGCTGCACGATCACGCAGTGCGCCGGGGCGTGGGACGCCTCGTCCAGCGCGGCGGCGAGGATCGGGTGGTAGGGCACCACCCGGTCGACCTCGATGCCGCAGGAGGTGGCGACGACCACGGCCGGCCGGGCGTCGTCGATGCGGACGGCCAGCTCGTGGGCGGCGAAGCCGCCGAAGACCACCGAGTGCACCGCGCCGATCCGGGCGCAGGCCAGCATGGCGATCACCGCCTCCGGCACCATGGCAAGGTAGAGCAGCACCCGGTCGCCCCGGCCGACGCCGAGCCGGCGCAGCGCTCCGGCGAACCGGGCGGTCTCGGCGAGCAGTTCGGCGTAGCTGAGGGTGCGGACCGTGCCGGTGACCGGGCTGTCGTGGATCAGGGCGGGCTGGTCGCCCCGGCCGGCCGCCACGTGCCGGTCGAGCGCGTTGTGGCAGGTGTTCAGCACACCGTCGGGGAACCAGCGGTACAGCGGGGCGCCGCTGTCGTCGAGGATCCGCTCCGGCGCCCGGTGCCAGTCGAGGTCCGCGGCGGCCTCCCGCCAGAAGCCGGCCGGGTCGGCGATGCTCCGCTCGTACGCTGATCGATACGCGCCCATCCCGTCATGCTGGCCGCAGCCCCGGGCCGGCGCAACGGCTCACCGGGTCGGGTGCGCCGGAAGCACGCCCCGGCTCGGTGAACGGCCCGACCCCGCCGGTGGACGTCACCGTTTCCGCCCGGTCCGCCAGGGGTACGGCTGGCACATGGAGACGAACACGAAGGCGTACCTGGTGGGCGGTCCCCGGGACGGCAGCAGCCAGGACGCGGGTGACCAGGCCCTGTTGGAGATCGAGATCGACGGCATGATCCACCGCTACATCCGGACCACGCAGCAGCACGGCGAGGGTGGCGTCGTCTACAACTACGACGGGATGGTGGCGCCGGGCGGCGGCGAGCCGGGCGTCGAGGACCCGGCGGCACGGGTGGCCTCCCCGAAGGCCGACGCCGAGGGCCAGTGACCGCTCAGCCCACCGGGCGACGGATGAACCGCGTCCGGCCGGGTAATGCGAGCGCCGTCCTGGTGGAGTGACGACCGGCGTCGCGGCGTACCGCGACCGGGCACGCGGGCGGGCGGCGGGGGGCCGCCCGCCCGCGGCCACGGTGTCAGTTGCCGGTCACCCAGTTCCAGGCGGAGACCACCCACTCGGTCTGCTGGAGGTAGGCCACTCCCACGCCGGCCAGGAAGAGCGCCGTCACCAGGTGCGCACCGCGGGCGCTGCGCCGCACCCGGCCGAGCTGCCGCTCCAGGACGAGCCGGCCGAGGAGGCGGGCCAGGGCGAACAGGCCGACGGCGGTGAGCAGGCTGAGAACGAAGGTGAGCAGCGGGGCGGCCAGGTCGCCCCGGCCGGAGATCGCCCAGATGCCCCAGCACACGAAGGCGAACAGGGCGCCGGCCGCGCTCCACTCCCCGCCCCGGCGGAGCTGGGCGAGGTGCCAGCCCATGGGTCGCCGGGGCGACGAATCACCCGTCCAGTCGCCGGGGTCGACCGCGGGGAACTGCTCGGTCCGGGGCGTACGCGGCTGGCCGACCGCCGCCACCCCGCGCCGGAACGCGTCCCGCTGCGGGGGCACCACGCCGGGCTGCGGCGGCACCTCGACCGTCCGCTCGGCCCACGGCTGTGTCTGGTCCGCCATCTCGTGTCCTCCCCCTCGACCCACGCCGGCCACGGTTCCGAGGGTAGCGAGCCGGCAAATAGGGTGCCGACCCCGAACGTGATGGGTTAGACACATCCGATGACGGACGCGCTGGTGCCCCGGGCCGAGGACTTCGACGAGATCGCCGAGTTGCTGGCGCTCGCCTTCCACGGCGACGTCGACCCCGACCTGCTGAAGATCGAGCGCGGGATCTTCGAACCGGACCGGGCGCTGCTGGTCCGCGACGGCGCGACCGCCGTGGCGCACGCCGCGGCGTTCACCCGCAACCTGGCCGTGCCCGGGGCCAGCGTGCCGGCCGCGCACGTGACAATGGTCTCGGTCGCCCCGACGCACCGCCGGCGCGGGCTGCTCACCGGGCTGATGCGCCGGCAGCTCCGCGAGGTCCGCGACGCCGGCCGGGAGCCGCTCGCGGTCCTCTGGGCCAGCGAGGGCCGGATCTATCCCCGGTTCGGCTACGGCCTGGCCGCGCAGCGGTTCGTGCTGGCCGGCGACACCCTCGGGCTGCGCCTGCCGGACCCGACGCCCGCCGAGGGCACCCTCCGCCTCGACCGACCGGCGCCGCACCGGGCCGAGCTGGCCCGGCTGTACGAGCGGGCGCGCGCCGACCGCCCCGGCTGGTCGCACCGGAGCGAGCCCTGGTGGGACTACGTCCTCGCCGACGTGAAGGGGCTGCGCGGCGGCGCCACCGAGCGCCGGGTGCTGCTGCACGAGGGGCCGGACGGCCTGGACGGGTACGCGCTCTACCGGACGAAGGAGGACTGGGCCGGCACCGGGCCACGGGCCGAGGTCCAGGTGGGCGAGGTGGTGGCGGCCCGGCCGGAGGCCTACCTGGCGCTGTGGCGGCTGCTGCTCTCGATCGACCTGACCCGCCGGGTGTCCTTCTCCGCCGCCGCCGTGGACGAACCGCTGTTCCGGCTGGTGGACGAGCCGCGGCAGCTCGGCGCCCAGCTCGCCGACGCCCTCTGGGTACGCGTCGTGGACGTGCCCGCCGCGCTGGCCGCCCGCCGGTACGCCACGGACGTCGACGTGGTGGTCGAGGTCACCGACGACCTGCTGCCCGAGAACGGCGGCCGGTGGCGGCTGGTCGGCGGCCCGTCGGGGGCGGAGTGCGCGGCCACCACGGCGCCCGCCGGGCTGGCCTGCGACGTCCGCGCCCTCGGTGAGCTCTACCTGGGCGGCGCCGGCCTGGCCGCGCTCACCGCCGCCGGGCGGGTCCGGGAGCTGGTCCCCGGGACGGTGGCGGCGGCGGCCCCGGCCTTCGGCTGGCACCGCGCCCCGGCGCCCATGGAGGTCTTCTGACTCCCCCGCCGCCTCCCGCGCCCGGTACGGTCGGGTGATGGGTGATGCGGAGCGCCGGCGGCGACGGCTGCGGCACCACGGCGACGGCGGGACACCGGACACCGACGGCCCGAGCGCGAGCACGGCCGCGGTGCACGACGACGTGGCCCCCCGGCCGCCGCGCGGCGGCGCCAGACGCGCCGAGCCGGAGCAGGAGCCGCGGGGCCGGCGTCCGGGGCCGCCCGCCGACGAGGGCGAGCGGGGGCTGCGCGGCCTGGTGGGCTCCGGCTCGTCGCAGGTGAGCGTGACCGCCGCGCTGCGGGCGCGGGACGCCGCCCGCCCGACCGACGAGGACCTGGCCGAGGCCGAGGCCCGGGTGGTGATCGTCCGCCGCAACTGGGTGCCCCGGGAGGAGCTGCCCCGCACCGGGCGGTGACGGGCGCGACCCGCGCGGGCGCGCCCGCCAGCGACGGGTCAGGCGGGCAGGTCGGGAAGCCGGCGGCTCTGCTCGTAGTCGGCGACCTGGGCGATCCGCCGGGCGTGCCGGGGGTTGCCGGAGAACGGGGTGGTGAGGAACGCCTCGACCAGGGCGGTCGCCTCGTCCAGGGTGTGCTGCCGGCCGCCGATCGCGACGATGTTGGCGTCGTTGTGCTCGCGGGCCAGCTGGGCGGTGTCGATGTTCCAGGCGAGGGCCGCCCGGACCCCGGCGATCTTGTTGGCGGCGATCTGCTCGCCGTTGCCGGAGCCGCCGATGACGACACCGAGGCTGCCCTGGTCGTCGACCACGCGCTGCCCGGTGTGCAGGCAGAACGCCGGGTAGTCGTCGTCCGGGTCGAAGGCGTGCGGGCCGACGTCGACCACCTCGTACCCCTGCTTGGCCAGGTGGTTGGCGAGGTGCACCTTCAGCTCGAAACCGGCGTGATCGGATCCCAGGTAGACGCGCATACCGCGCAGTCTGACAGGCCCGCCCCCGTGCCGGCGCGCGGGCGGCGGCACGGAGGCGGATTCGTCACACGCGTCAGCGGGGAAGTTCGGCCACGACCAGGCCGGCCCGCGCCTTCGGGGTGAACCAGGTGCTCTTGCGGGGCATCTTCTCCCGGGCCAGGTTCACCGCGACGAAGTCGTCCACGGTCACCGGGGCGACGAGGACGGCCAGCTCGGCCCGGCCCGCGTCGACCTCGCCGGTGAGCCAGTTCGCCGGGTAGTCGCCGCCCACGTAGGTGATCCGCTTGTCGCCCGGGTCGAGGCCGAGGGCGTCGCGCAGCAGCAGCCGCTCGACGAGCGCGTGGTCGAGGTTCTCCAGCCGGTCGCCGCCGACGTGCGGCAGGCGCACCGCGTACCCCTGGCCGGCGAGGTGGAGGTGCACGGTGCCGCCGGTCGCCGGGACGCCGACCGGGCCGGCGACCGGGGTGATCTCCGCGCCGGCGGCGCGGAGCCGGTCGAGCAGCTCGTCGGGGGTGGTGGTCAGCTCGCTGACCAGCCGGTTGTAGGGCTGGATGGCGACCGACGCCGGCGTGGTGATCACCGACAGGAAGCGGGGGAAGCCGCCGGTCTGCGCGGCCAGGCTGCGGTGGTTGCCGTCGGCGACCACCAGCTCGCCGCCGCCCGCCAGGGCGGTCAGCTCGTCCTGCGCCGGGCCCGGGCCGAGCAGCCAGATGGCGTGCGTGCGGCCGGCCTGATCCACGTCGGTGGCGGCGGGCGCGCCGGCCGACTCGGTCGCCGCCGCGAGCGCGGCGTGCAGTTCGTCGCCGCGCCCGGTCTGGAGCAGGAGTACGGGTGAGAGCAGGTGCCCGAGCGCCTCGGCCAGGGCGACGCGCTCCCGCACCTTCGCGATGAACACGTCCTCGTTGCGGATCACCAGGCCGGGCTCGTCGGCGCGGGTGGAGATCTGGTCGGTGTCGACCATGGCGAACAGCCCGTACGCGCTCTCCTCGCCCGGCGCGCTGATCCGGTAGAGGACCACGACCTGCTCGGCCGGGGTGTAGCTGCCGTCCGCCTTCGCCTCGGCGAGGCGGGCCACCGCGTCGGGGAGCGCGTCGAGGAAGGACCTCCCGAGGCTCCCCGGCGCCCGGTGGGGCATCTCGATGCCCAGGGCGCTGTGCGGATTCGCCTCGACGATGGCGGTGATCTCCGCGTCGTCGGCGAACTCGTCGTAGTTCTGCGCGCCGGTGCCGCCAGTGGTGATCCAGGCCCGGGCGATCGGATGCACGACCGTCATGCCCGCTGACGCTACCCGCGCCGTCCGGAGCGCCGGTGCCGGACCCGCACGCCGTCCACCAGATGAAAGGGGACGCGGTTCAGCCGGTGCGGTGCCGGCCGGGGGCCGCGCTCCCGCCCGGCGTCGGGGCGGCCGGCCGGGAGCCGCCGGAGGCGGTGAGCCGCACCGTCGTCGCCCCGGCCGGGGCCGGGCGGCCCGCCGCGGCGCTGGTGCGGACCGTGCCCGGGGTGCGGGCCGGCAGGCCCGCGTCGGCGGGCGGGGTCATCCGTGAGGTGGCCACCACCCGGGCCACACCGACCACGATCGGCGGAGCCAGCAGGCCGGCCATCTCCGCCGGGACCGCCGGCCAGTCGCCCTCGGCCACCGACCAGTACGTCGCGCCGGAGTCCTCGGTCGCCGTCTCCGGCGCGTCGGCGGACAGGCGGCGGTGCTTACCCATGGGAACGCCTCCAGGAGCTGCCGGGCTGCGGCCCCGGACGGGCCGCCGGCTGGGACACCCGGTGAAACGAGCCCCGCACCGGCCCGGTGACGGGGCGGCGCGGGGCTCGTCCGGCGCGGCTCAGTCGAAGACCGGGCCGACCTCGCGGCTGCGCTTCAGCTCGTAGAAGCCCGGGGTGCCGGCCACCAGCAGGACGCCGTCCCAGAGCCGGCCGGCCGCCTCGCCCTTCGGCGCCGGGGTGATCACCGGGCCGAAGAAGGCGACCTGCCCGCCGTCCGGGCCCGGTGCGTGGATCACCGGTGTGCCCACGTCGGTGCCGACCGGCCGCATGCCCGCCTCGTGGCTGGCCCGCAGCGCCTCGTCGTACTCGGTCGACTCGGCGGCGTCGGCGAGCGCCGGGTCCAGGCCGACGTCGGTGAGCGCGCCGGCCAGCATGTCCCGGCCCAGTTCCTCCTTGCCGAGGTGGATCCGGGTGCCCATCGCGGTGTAGAGCTTCCCCAGCACCTCCCCGCCGTGCGCCTGCTCCACGGCGATGCAGACCCGCACCGGGCCCCAGCCCTTCTTCATCAGATCCTGGTACTGCTCCGGCAGGTCCCGGCCCTCGTTGAGCACCGAGAGGCTCATCACGTGGAACCGGATGTCCACGTCCCGGACCTGCTCGACCTCCAGCAGCCAACGGGAGGTGATCCACGCCCACGGGCACAGCGGGTCGAACCACATGTCCACGGCGACACGTTCGGTCACGGTGTCATCCCTTCACGACTCCACGGCGCCGGAGCTCCGGCGCCTTCCCCTCCGATCCTCACCCCACCCGCCATCCACCGGTACCGGAATGAGAGCGTGACCTCGGCCACCGAAGGGTGTCCGTGCATGGAAGACTCGGTTTCGGACCGGCCGTCACGAGCGGGCCGGGGAGGCCGGTGCCGCGGGGCGCGGCGAGACGAGTGGGATGGAGACGAACAGTGCCGGGAGTGCGCAACCTGACCCAGGTCGAGGCCACCGAGCGGGCCCGCCTGCTCGACGTCACCGGGTACGACATCAACCTTGACCTGTCGACCGCGGTGCAGGCCGACGGTCAGACCTTCCGGTCGGTGACCGAGGTCCGGTTCCGCTGCGCCGAGCCGGGGGCGAGCACCTTCATCGAGACGGCCGCCGAGTCGGTGCGGTCGGCGACGCTGAACGGCACCCCGGTCGACCTCGCCGGCTGGTCCGCCGAGAAGGGCCTCACCCTCACCGGCCTGGCCGCCGAGAACGTGCTCGTGGTCGACGCCGACTTCGGCTACTCGAACAGCGGGCAGGGCCTGCACCGCACGGTCGACCCGGTGGACGGCGAGACCTACCTCTACAGCCAGTTCGAGACCGCCGACGCGCAGAGGGTCTTCGCCTGCTTCGACCAGCCCGACCTGAAGAGCGTCTACACCTGGCACGCCACCGTCCCGGAGCACTGGCGGGTGGTGTCCAACATGCCGGTGGAGCGCGAGGAGCCGGCCGGTGAGGGGCTCAAGACCGTCCACTTCGCCGAGTCGGCGCGGATGAGCACCTACATCACGGCGCTCTGCGCCGGCCCGTACCACGAGGTGCGGGACAGCCACGACGGCATCGACCTGGGCGCCTACTGCCGGGCGTCGATGGCGCGGTACATGGACGCCGACGACCTGTTCCTCATCACCAAGCAGGGCTTCGACTTCTTCCACGAGAAGTTCGGCGTGCGCTACCCGCTGCCCAAGTACGACCAGCTCTGGGTGCCGGACTTCAACGCCGGCGCCATGGAGAACTTCGGCTGCGTCACGCACGCCGAGTCGCACTACATCTTCCGCTCGCAGGTCACCGACTTCGAGTACGAGCAGAGGGCCAACACGATCCTGCACGAGCTGGCGCACATGTGGTTCGGTGACCTGGTCACCATGCGCTGGTGGAACGACCTGTGGCTGAACGAGTCGTTCGCCGAGTGGGCCAGCCACTGGTGCAACACCCACGCCACCCGCTTCTCCGACGCGTGGACGACCTTCCTGTCCATCCGGAAGAACTGGGGCTACCGGCAGGACCAGCTCTCCTCCACCCACCCGGTCTACTGCGAGATGCCGGACCTGGAGGCCGTCGAGGTCAACTTCGACGGCATCACCTACGCCAAGGGCGCCAGCGTGCTCAAGCAGCTCGTCGCGTACGTGGGCGAGGAGCCGTTCCTGGCCGGCCTGCGGGCCTACTTCGGCAAGCACGCCTGGGGCAACGCCACCTTCGACGACCTGCTCTCCGAGCTGGAGACGGCCTCCGGCCGGGAGCTGCGCAAGTTCGCCGCCCAGTGGCTGGAGACCGCGCAGGTCAACACGCTGCGCCCCGAGGTGACCATCGGTGCCGACGGCACGTACGAGCGGGTGCTGGTCCGGCAGGAGGCGCCCGCCGGGCACCCGACCCTGCGCACCCACCGGATCGGCGTGGGCCTCTACGACCTGACCGACGGGCGGCTGGTCCGCCGGGAGCAGGTCGAGGTGGACGTGACCGGCGAGCTGACCGAGCTGTCCGTGCTCCACGGCAAGCAGGCCGCCGACGTGCTGCTGCTCAACGACGACGACCTGACGTACACGAAGCTGCGGCTCGACGAGCGGTCCATGGCGACAGTGGTGCAGCACATCGCCGGCTTCGACTCGTCGCTGGCCCGCGCGCTGTGCTGGACCGCCGCCTGGGACATGACCCGCGACGCCGAGCTGTCGGCCCGGGACTACGTGGCGCTGGTGCTGGCCGGGCTGCCGGCGGAGACCGACATCAACCTGGTCACCGCCACCCTGCGCCAGGCGACCACCACGCTCACCTTCTACGCCGACCCGGCCTGGGCGCCGACCGGCTGGGCCGAGCTGGCCCGGACCGCCCGCACCGCGCTCGCCGCGGCCGAGCCGGGCAGCGGCTTCCAGCTCGCCTGGGCGCGGGCGTACGCCTCCGCGGCCCGTTCCGGCGAGGACCTGGCCACGCTGCGCGGCTGGCTGGACGGCGCCGGCGTGCCGGACGGGCTGACCGTGGACACCGAGCTGCGCTGGACCGTCCTCCAGTCGCTGGTGGCCAACGGCGCGGCCGGGGCGGCCGAAGTGGAGGCCGAGCTGGCCGGCGACCGGACCGCCAGCGGCGAGCGGGAGGCCGCGTACGCGCACGCGCTCGTGCCGACGGCCGAGAACAAGGCGGCGGTGTGGGCGCAGCTCACCGGCCCGGAGGCGCTGCCGAACTGGCGCAACCGGGCGCTGCTGCAGGGCTTCACCCACCCGGCGCAGGTGGAGCTCACCGCGCCGTACCGGGAGAAGTACTTCGAGGCCGCGGCGCAGGTGTGGGCGCAGCGGGACAGCGAGCCGGCGCAGGAGTTCGTGCAGCTCGCCTACCCGGCGTACCTGGTCGAGGAGGACACGGTGGCCGCCACCGACGCCTGGCTGGCCCAGGAGGGTCACCCGGCGTCGCTGCGCCGGCTGGTGGCGGAGGGCCGCGACGGCGTGTCCCGCGCCCTCAAGGCCCGCGCCCGGGACGCCCGGAGCGCCTGACCGACGAGCACGCGGCCGGGGCCGGTGTGGGTGGGAGCCCGCGCCGGCCCCGGCCGTTTGTCGACCCGGGCGCCTGACCTCGCTGCCCCCCGCACACGAGAAAGCCCGGCCCGCGTTGCGCGGGCCGGGCTTTCTCGTGTGCGGGAGGGCTCAGCCCTTGCCGGCGTGGCTGGCGAGCTGGTCGAGGCCCTGGATGATGCCGCCGGCCAGGTCGCCGCCGCCGAACGAGGCCACCATGGAGAGTGCGGCAAGCTTGGCGTACGTGTCCGGGATCCGCTTGCGGGCGTACCGGCCGGTGATGATCTCGAGCTGCCGCTGGTTGGGCGACACGGCGATCAGCACGGACCGGTCCGGCTCGGCGAGCTGGCGGTGCAGCCGCCCGGCGTGCTCGCGGATCGGCTCGTCGAGGCCGCCCACGTAGACCGAGAAGACCAGGCCGGTGCCCTGGTCGGCCAGGCGGAGCGCCTCGTCGATGCGGAGCAGCTGACGGGTCGAGAACGGCCCGTCCAGGACCTCGGGCGGGTTACCGGTCCCCGTCGCGGCCTGCTTCTCACCAACGGTCACTTGCGCCTCCGGTTCCACCGGCCGGCGCCTCCCGGCCGGCCTGCTCCTGCTTGCGGCTGGTCAGCGCCGGCGCCTGCGCGCCGGCGGCCAGTGCGGTGCCGGCCGAGTCGGCCAGCTGCTCCGGGCGGCCCAGGAACCAGACCGGAGTGAAGTCGAACGGCCGGCCGGGCCGGTAGCGCTTGGCACCGCCACCGCCGCCACCACGGCTGCCCACGGCCGCCAGCCCGGCGATCACCAGCACGGCGGCCGCCGGGATGCCGACGAAGACCAGCAACGTCTCGGTAACAGACAATCCCAACGCCCCCAGGCGGAAAGAGAGACCAGGAATTTTCCGGGTCGGGTGGACGGTCATGACGACGCGCGCCCGACTCCGCTTGTGCTGTTCACGTTAGCGGAGTCGACGGCCCGCCAGATTGCGGGGTGCTGATCCCATCCGCCACAGCCGTGCTCCAGTTGCGCGGCAGTGGCTATCAATGTCGCGTCGTCGCCGTACCGGCCGGTGAGCAGCACGCCGACCGGCATCCCGTCGGCGGTCCGGCCGACCGGCAGGGAAACGGACGGGTCGCCGGTCACGTTGAAGATGGCGCAGTACGGCGAAAACCGCCGCTGCCGGTCGAAATCCTCGGCCGGATCGAGGCTGGCGAACGCCCCCACGGGCGCCTGCGGGGCCGCCAGGGTCGGGCAGAGCAGCAGGTCGCACCCGGCGGTACGGCTCACGCCGCGACGTACCTGGGCCTGGAGTTCGCCGAGCGCGGCCATCAGCGGCCCGGCGCCGACGGCCGCGCCCCGGGCCCGGAGGAACCGGGTCAGCGGCAGCAGGTCGCTCTCCCGCTCCGCCGGCACAGGGGCGAGCGCCAGCACGTACCAGACGGTCTCGAAGAGCGGCCACGCGTCGGGGCCGAGCGGCGCGGGGACGTCGACCACCTCGTGGCCGGCCGCGCTGAGCAGCGCGGCGGCCCGGTCGACGGCGGCCACGCAGTCCGGGTGGACCGGCTCGTCGGCGAGCATCGGGGCGGTGAACCGGCCGATCCGCAGCCGGCCCGGCGCGGCGGCCCGGGCGGCGCCCAGGTAGCCGCCGGTGGGCGCGGCGGGCGCCAGGTACGGCTCGCCGGGCACCGGTTGCGCCAGCACGTCGAGCAACGCGGCCACGTCGGTCACGGTACGGCCGAGCGGGCCGCTGATGGGCAGCCCGAACGCGCCGAAGCCGAGCGGGCCGCCGGAGACCAGCCCCCGGCTGGGCTTGTAGCCGACCAGGCCGCAGAGGGACGCCGGAATGCGCAGCGAACCGCCGCCGTCGGAGCCCTGCGCCACCGGAACCAGGCCGCCGGCCACCGCGGCCGCCGCCCCGCCACTGGACCCGCCGGCCGTGTAGCCCAGGCCCCACGGGTTGCGGGCCGGCGGCGCGACGAGCCCCTCGGAGTAGAGCGAGCAGCCCAGCTCCGAGGTGGTGGTCTTGCCGAGGCTCACCAGCCCGGCGCCGGCCATGAACCGGACCACGTCGGCGTCGACCGGCGGCACGAAGTCGGCGAAGGCGGCCGAGCCGAAGGTGGTGCGGACGCCGGCGGTGAGCGTGAGGTCCTTGATGGCGGTCGGCACCCCGTGCAGCGGGCCGCGCCGGTCCGCCGGCACGGCGTCGGCGGCGGCGGCCGCCGCCCGCGCGCGTTCCGGGGTGACGGTGACGAACGCGCCGAGGGTGTCGGCGAGCGCGTCCACCCGGTGCAGGTGGTGCTCGACAAGCTCCACGCTGGACAGCTCACCCCGGCGGATCGCGGCGGCCTGCTCCAGCGCGGTCAGGTCGTGCGGCTCGGCCATGCCCCTATCCTGCCTGGTCACGGCAGCCCTCGCACTCACCACCCGCCGCGCGCCCGCGGCGCGGTCAGCCGTGCAGGAAGCGGAGGGCGTTGCCGCCGAGGAGCTTGGCCCGCTGCGCGTCGGTGAGGAACTCCGCCCGGTGCACCACCTGCCCGACCGGCCGCTCCCCCAGCGGGTACGGGTAGTCGCTGCCCACCAGCACCCGGTCCTCGCCCATCGTGTCCACGAGCAGCCGAAGGGCGGCCGGCTCGAAGACCACCGAGTCGACGCTGAACCGGTCGACGTAGGCGCTGGGCGGTGCGCTGGACGCGCCGCGTACCAGGTCGCCGCGGCGGTGCCAGGCGTTGTCGGCGCGGCCCAGCCAGAACGGGAAGCTGCCGCCGCCGTGCGCGAAGCAGATCCGGAGCGTGTCCGGCACCTTGTCGAAGACCCCGCCGAGGATCAGCGCCAGCACCGACAGGTGCGTCTCGGCCGGCATCCCGGTCAGCCAGCGGGCCATCCACCTGTCGAGCCGGGGGCCGCCCGGCATGTCCCACGGGTGCACGAAGACGGGCGCGCCCACCTCGGCGCAGTGGGTCAGGAACTGCACGATGCCCGCGTCGTCGAGGTCGCGGTCGCCGACGTGGTTGCCGATCTCCACCCCGGCGTGCCCGGCGGCCAGGCAGCGGTCCAGCTCGGCGCAGGCGGCGTCCGGGTCCTGCAACGGCACCTGGCAGAACGGCACCAGCCGGTCGCCGCCACCGGCGGTGACCTCCAACATGAGGTCGTTGAAGATCCGGGCCACCTTCACCGCCTGGTCGGCGGGCCGGTCGTAGCTGAAGAAGACCGGGGTGGGCGAGACGACCTGCACGTCGACGCCGTCGGCGGCCATGTCGGCGAGGCGGGTCTCCGGGTCCCAGCACTCCGCGCCGACCGGCCGGAACTCCGTCTCCCCCACCATGATCATGGCGGCGCGCTCGGAGTCCACCCGGAGCCAGGGCCAGCCGGCCCCGCCGCAGGCCGCGGCGAGGTCCGGCCACCCCTTGGGTACGACGTGCGTGTGCACGTCGACGACGCGGTGCGGCATCAGCCCTTGCCCGGGTGCAGCGCGCCGCAGTTGCCGCAGGTGCGGGCCTTCTCGTCGGCGTAGAACTCGGCGAAGACCGGGGGCAGGTCGGCGGCGATGTCGCGCACCTGGAGTTCCACCTCGTGCACCTTGTGGCTGCACTCGGGGCAGTACCACTGGAACTTCTCCAGGGTGCCCTCCTCGCGGACCCGCTCGATCACCATGCCGATCGAGCCGGCCTCGGGGCGCTGCGGCGAGTGCGGGGTGTTGCGGGGCAGCATCCACATCTGACCCTCGCGCACGTGCACCGTACGCGGCCCCTCGGGCAGCATGAGGTTGATGTGCATGTTGCCCTTGACCTGGTAGAAGAACTCCTCGTACGGGTCGACGTGGAAGTCGGTGCGCTGGTTCGGGCCGCCCACCACCATGACGATGAAGTCGTCGCTGCCCGGCAGCATCTCCTTGTTGCCCACCGGCGGCTTGAGCAGGTGCTGGTTCTCCCCGATCCAACCGGAGAAGCTGAACGGCTCGGCGATCTCACTCATGACGGACCTCCCGACGGAAGTAGTGCCACGGCCTGCATCTCGATGAGCAGGTGCGGATGCGGAAGCTGGTGCACGGCCACCGTGGTCCGGGTCGGCCCGGTGGCGTCGAAGAACTCCGCCCACACCTCGTTGTAGCCACCGAAGTCGTTCATGTTGACCAGGTAGCTGGTGACCTGCACCAGATCACTCAGGTCGGCGCCGACCGAGCGGAGCAGGTCGCGGATGTTCCCGACCACGGCCCGGGTCTGCGCCCGGATGTCGAGGTCGGTGGTGCCGAACTCGTCGACCGAGACACCGGCGAAGGTGTTGTCCGGCCGGCGCGACGACGTACCCGAGACGAAGACGAACCCGCCCGCGACCTTGACGTGCGGGAAGGCGCCGCGCGGCACGGCCTTCCCGGCCACCACCCGGGCCGTCATGAGGCCGCCCTCAGCGACGCGCTGCCGAGCTTCTCCACGACGGCGCGGACGTGCGCGCCGGGGCGCAGCGGCACGGCGGCGGTGGCCGCGCCGGCCAGGAAGACCCAGCCCTTGCGCAGCCGGACGCCGTGCCGGCCGGCCAGCCGGATGCCCTCGTCCAGCGCCCGGCGCGGGTCGCCGAGGATCGCCGCGGTCGAGCCGGCCTGCGCGACCCGGCCGTCGATCTCCAGCAGCACGCCGAGGTTGTCCAGGCCCTCCGGCACCGGCGACCAGGGGCCGACCACGAACGCGGCGGCCGAGGTGTTGTCGGCCACGACGTCCGGCAGGGAGAAGGTGAAGTTGGCGTACCGGGAGTCGATCAGCTCGATCGCCGGGGCGACCGCGCGCACGGCCCGGGTGAAGGAGCCGACCGGCTCGCCCGGCTCGGGGAGGCGGTCCAGCAGGAACGCCACCTCCGGCTCGACCCGGGGGTGGATGAAGTCGGCCACGTCGACGGTGCCGCCGTCGGGCACCCGCATCACGTCGGTGAGCCGGCCCCAGATCACCTCGTCCACGCCGACCTGGGCCATCTTCGCCTTGCTGGTCAGCCCCATCTTCAGCCCGACCAGCCGCTCACCCCGGTCGAGTCGGCGCTGCAGCAGTGCGGCCTGCACGGCGTACGCGGCGTCCACGTCGAGGCCGGTCTCGGCGGCGAGCTGCGGGATCGCGGTGGCCGTGTCGGCGGCCGCGCCCAGCTTCTCGGCGATCCCCGCGACGTCCGGTCCGATCATGAGTCCCCCTTGCCGGCCAGGTCCAGTGCCACGTCCACGATCATGTCCTCCTGGCCGCCGACCATCCGGCGCCGGCCCAGCTCGACCAGGATCGAGCGGACGTCCACCCCGTACTTGGCGGAGGCGCGCTCGGCGTGGCGGAGGAAGCTGGAGTAGACCCCCGCGTACCCGAGGGAGAGCGTCTCCCGGTCCACCTGGACCGGGCGGTCCTGGAGCGGGCGGACCAGGTCGTCGGCCGCGTCCATGAGCGCGAACACGTCGCAGCCGTGCTTCCAGCCGTGCAGCTCGGCGACCGCCACGAAGACCTCCAGCGGGGCGTTGCCGGCGCCCGCGCCCATGCCGGCCAGCGACGCGTCCACCCGGACGGTCCGGCCGTGCGGGGCGTCCGCGCCGGCCGGCCCGGGGCCGGGGATCCGGCCGTGCTCGACGGCCAGCACGCTGTTCGCCACCCCGAGGGACAGGTTGTGGTGGGCGTGGATGCCGATCTGCGTCTCCGGTTCGAGCACCTGCCGGTACGCGTCGACCCGCTGCGCCACGTCGGACATGAGCAGCCGCCCGCCGGAGTCGGTGACGTAGACGCAGTGCGCCCCGTACGACTCCATGAGCTTGGCCTGGGCGGCCAGCCCGGCCGGGTCGTTCATGTGCGACATCATGAGGAACCCGGAGACGTCCATGCCGTTCTCGCGGGCCCAGGAGATGTGCTGCGCGGAGATGTCCGCCTCGGTGCAGTGGGTGGCGATCCGGACGCTGGTCACCCCGAGCGCCTTGGCCGCCTTCAGGTCGGCGATGGTGCCGATGCCGGGCAGCAGCAGGGTGGTGAGCCGCGCACTGGTCAGCACCTCGGCGGCGGCGGCGATCCAGTCGGCGTCGCCGGCCGCGCCGTGGCCGTAGTTGACGCTGGAGCCGGCCAGCCCGTCGCCGTGCGCCACCTCGATGGCGGCCACCCCGGCCGCGTCGAGCGCGGCGGCGATGGTCCGCACCTGGTCCACCGTGTACCGGTGGGCGATGGCGTGCATGCCGTCGCGCAGCGTCACGTCCTGGATGTAGAGGTCGGTCATCGCGCGGCCGCCTTCCTGAGCGTGACCAGCCGCTCGGCGGTGCGCAGCGCGGCCGAGGTCATGATGTCCAGGTTCCCGGCGTACGCGGGCAGGTAGTGCCCGGCGCCGGACACCTCCAGGAAGACCGAGACCTGGAGCCCGGTGAAGTGCCGGCCCAGCACCGGCGCGTACGTGTCCACCCGGTCGAACTGCACGTCCTGCTTGAGGCGGTAGCCCGGGACGTACTCCTGCACGGTCTTCACCATGTCGGCCACCGACGCGGCGATCGCGGTCCGGTCGGCGTCGGCGTCCGGGCAGAGGCAGTAGACGGTGTCGCGCATGAGCAGCGGCGGGTCGGCCGGGTTCAGCACGATGATGGCCTTGCCGCGCTCGGCGCCGCCGACCACCTCGATGGCCCGGGCCGTGGTCTCGGTGAACTCGTCGATGTTGGCGCGGGTGCCCGGCCCGGCCGACTTCGAGGCGATCGAGGCGACGATCTCCCCGTACGCCACCGGGGTGACCCGGCCGACCGCGTGCACGATCGGCACGGTGGCCTGCCCACCGCAGGTCACCATGTTCACGTTGGGCTGGTGCAGGTGCTCGTCGAGGTTGACCGGCGGCACCACGTACGGGCCGATGGCGGCCGGGGTCAGGTCGACAACGGTCCGGCCGTGCGACCGCAGCACCGCGTCGTGGCGCCGGTGCGCGCCGGCCGAGGTGGCGTCGAAGACCAGCTCCACGTCGGCGAACTCGGGCATGGCCACCAGGCCGTCGACGCCCTCGGCGGTGGTCGCCACGCCCAGCCGGCGGGCCCGGGCCAGCCCGTCGGACCCCGGGTCGATGCCGGCCATCGCCACCATCCGCAGGCTGTCACTCAGCCGCAGCACCTTGATCATCAGGTCGGTGCCGATGTTGCCCGACCCGAGCACCGCCACTCCGACGGTCATGAGGCCTCCTTCGAGAAGCAGGTCCGCACCGAGCCGAGCCCGGAGATCCGCGCCTCGTACGCCGCGCCGGGCGTCACGGGCACCATGGGGCCGAGCGCCCCGGAGAGCACCACGTCCCCGGCCTTCAGCGGGTCGCCGGCGCGGGCCATCGTGCCCGCCAGCCACTCCAGGGCGTGCAGCGGGTTGCCGAGGCAGGCCGCCCCGGCGCCGACCGATACCGGCTCGCCGGCGTGCTCCAGCACCATGCCGCAGAGCCGCAGGTCCACGTCGGCGAGCCGGCGGGGCGCGGTGCCGAGCACGAACAGCCCGCTGGAGGCGTTGTCCGCCACGGTGTCCACGATGGAGATGTCCCAGCCGGCGATCCGGGAGTCGACGATCTCGATGGCCGGCAGCACGTGGTCGACGGCCCGGATCAGGTCCACGGTGGTGACCCGCTCGTCGGGCAGGTCGGCGCCGAGCACGAAGGCGATCTCCGCCTCCACCCGGGGCTGGAGCAGCCGGCTCATCGGCACCTCGACGCCGTCACCGACGGCCATGTCGTCGAAGAGCACCCCGAAGTCCGGCTGGAAGACACCGAAGTTCTCCTGCACGGCGCGGGAGGTGAGGCCGATCTTCGCGCCCACGCGGCGGTGGCCCTTGCCGAGCCGCTGCCGGGTGTAGACCTGCTGCACCTGGTAGGCCGCCTCGATGTCGCCCTCCGGCAGCAGCCGACCGCGCAACGGCGGGCACGGCTTCTCCTCCTGCCGGGCCACGGCCAGCTCGCGGTTGGCTGCTTCGATGTCGACGGTCATCCCGGCTCCTCGCTGTGTTCGCTTGGGACGCCGGCCATTCTGCCCGCCGCGCGCACTCCGCTCGGTCATGAGAGGTCCACGCAGACGTTCGTGAGCTCCGAGTAGAAGTCGAGCGAGTGCACGCCACCCTCCCGGCCGATCCCGGACGCCTTCACCCCGCCGAACGGGGTGCGCAGGTCGCGCAGGAACCACGTGTTCACCCACACGATGCCGGCGTCCAGCCGCGACCCGGCCCGGTGCGCCCGGCCCACGTCGCGGGTCCAGACCGTCGCCGCCAGGCCGTACTCGGTGCCGTTGGCCAGGGCGTACGCCTCGTCCTCGTCGTCGAACGGCGCCACGTGCACCACCGGGCCGAAGATCTCCTCCCGGTTGGTGCGGGCGTCCGGGCCCAGGCCGGTGAGCACTGTCGGCTGCACGTACGCGCCGCCGTCGCGGGCGTCGCCGAAGCGCGGCGTGCCGCCCCCGGCGCGCACCTCGGCGCCCTCGGTGCGGGCCAGCTCGTAGTGGCCGAGCACCTTGTCCCGGTGGGTGTGCGAGATCAGCGGCATGTTCACGGTGGCCTCGTCGGCCGGCCACCCGTACGCCAGCTCGTCGGCGCGCTTGGCCAGCCGGGCCGTGAACTCCTCGAAGACCGGCCGCTGCACGTAGATCCGCTCCGTGCAGAGGCAGACCTGACCGCCGTTGGTGAAGCTGGACCGGACCGAGCCGGCGACCGCCGCGTCCAGGTCGGCGTCGGCGAAGACCAGGCCGGCGTTCTTGCCACCCAGCTCGAAGCTCACCGCCTTCACCCCGTCGGCGGCGGCCCGCATGATGGCGCTGCCGGTGGCCGACTCCCCCGTGAAGGTGATCGCGTCGACGCCCGGGTGCCGGGTGAGGTGCTCGCCGGCCGAGCCGGGGCCGAAGCCGTGCACCAGGTTGAACACGCCGTCGGGCACGCCCGCCGCGGCCATCACCTCGGCCAGCAGGGTCGCCGACGCCGGGGTCTCCTCGCTGGGCTTCACCACGACGGCGTTGCCGCAGGCCAGGGCCGGGGCGACCTTCCAGGTGAGCAGCAGCAGCGGCAGGTTCCACGGCACGATGATCGCGACCACGCCGACCGGCTTGCGGACCGCGTAGTTCAGCGCCCGGCCGCCGGTCGCGGTGACAGTGGTGAACGACTCGGTCGGCGCGGTCGCCACGATCTCGGCGAACGCCCGGAAGTTGGCCGCCCCGCGCGGGATGTCCAGCGTGCGGGCCTGCGAGATGGCCTTGCCCGTGTCGGCCACCTCGGCGGCCACCAGGTCGTCGAAGCGGCGCTCCAGCTCGTCGGCGACCCGGCGGAGCACCTCGGCGCGCTCCCGCTCGCCCATCCGGCCCCACGGGCCGCGCAGCGCCGCCCGGGCCGCGGTGACGGCGTCGTCCACGACGGACTCACCGGCCTCGACGACCTCGAATACCGGCTCGCCGGTGACCGGGCTGCGCTTGGTGAACCGCGGCCCGGCGTCGGTGAAGGAGCCACCCACGAAGTTGCGCAGCAGGCCGGGGCCGTCCGGCGCGTGCCCGGCCATCAGCCGGGGATCCCAGAGGGTCATCCTCGCCTCCCTCGGCCGAGCGCCGCCGCCGCACCGGCCAGCGCCACCAGCGCGCCGGCCGCCACGGCCCCCACCACTCCGTACTGCCGGCGCACCCGGCGGCGCACCTCCGCGTACGGGGTGGTGGAGAACGAGACCAGCTCGTACTGCGAGACGTAGCGGCCGGGCAGGGCGCGCTCCAGCGCGTGCTCGATCTTCTTGCGGGTCTGGAACACCGGCGAGGCGACCTTGTCCCGCATCTCCACGAAGTTGGTCAGCGCCATCCGGGCGATCGCCTCGGCGTTGGCCTGCCGGCGGTGCTGGAACAGCGGCAGCGCCGACGCCCACTGGTCGCCGCACTCGTCCAGGCAGCGGTCCAGCTCGACCACGTCCTCGAACGCGCAGTTCGCGCCCTGGCCGTAGAACGGCACGATGGCGTGCGCCGCGTCGCCGAGCAGGCCGACCCGGCCGGCCACCTGCCACGGCGTGCAGCGGACCGTGCCGAGGACCCCGACCGGGTTGTGCTGGTAGTCGTCGACCAGGTTCGGCGCGAGCGGCACGAGGTCCGGGTAGTGGGTGGCGAAGTACGTCTCGATGGCGGCCGGGCTGCCCAGCGAGGCGAAGCTCTGCGTGCCGTGGGTCGGCCAGAACAGCGTGCAGGTGAAGGAGCGGTCCGGGTTGGGCAGGGCGATCATCATGGAGGTGCCGCGCGGCCAGATGTGCAGCGCGCCCGGGTCGAGGGCGAACTCGCCGCCGATCGGCGGGATGGTGAGTTCCTTGTAGCCGTAGTCGAGGAAGTCGAGGCTCTCGGTCACCGCCCCGTACGCCAGCAGTTGGCCGCGCACGGCGGAGCCGGCGCCGTCGGCGCCGAGCACGACCGACGCGGTCTCGGTGACCTTGCCCTGCGGGGTCTCGAAGGTCATCTCGCCGGTGGTCGGGTCGAGCCCGACGAGCCGGTGGTCGAAGGCGATCCGCACGCCGGGCAGCGCGGTGGCGGCGTCCAGCAGCGCGTTGTTCAGCGCGCCCCGGCTGATCGAGTTGATCGCCCGGTCGCCGGAGACGCTGTACGACTGGAACTGCGGCTCCCCCTCCACCGGGTGGATCATCCGGCCGCGCATCGGCAGCGCGTCGGCCATCACCTGCTGGTCCAGCCCGATCCGCCGCAACGCGTCCAGGCCGCGCTCGGAGAGCGCCAGGTTGATCGAGCGCCCCCGCTCGACCTTGCCGGTGCGCGGGTCCGGCCGCCGCTCGTAAAGGGCGACCGGGTAGCCGCGCCGGGCCAGGAAGCAGGCCAGCAGGCAGCCGGCCAGCCCCGCGCCGACGACGGCGATCTCCTCGCGTTCCGTACTCATGAGGTGGCCTCCACGGTCGCGGCCAGCGCGTCGGCGACCCGCCAGCAGTCGTGGTACGTCGAGTAGAGCGGCACCGGGGCGAACCGGACGACGTCCGGCTCCCGGGCGTCGGCGATCACACCGTGCTCGTGCCGCAGCCGCTTGGTCAGCTCGTTGGCGCTGCCCGCGCCGATGCGGACCGAGAGCTGGCAGCCGCGGCGCTCCGGGTCGCGCGGGGTGATGACGGTCAGCGGCCGGTCCGCGGTCACCTCGTCGAGCAGCGTCTCCAGGTAGCCGGTGAGCCGGAGGCTGCGCTCGCGCAGCGCGGGCATGCCGACCGAGTCGAACAGCTCCAGCGAGGTGCGCACCGGGCCCATGGCGAAGATCGGCGGGTTGGAGATCTGCCACGCCTCGACGGTGGCCGGCGGGCGGGACACCGGGGTCATCTCGAACCGGGTGGCCGCCTCGGTGCTCCACCAGCCCTCGAAGCGGGGCAGGTCCGGATCGCCGAGGTGGCGCTCGTGGACGAAGACGCCGGCCAGGGCACCGGGGCCGGAGTTCAGGTACTTGTAGGAGCACCAGGCGGCGAAGTCGACGTCCCAGTCGTGCAGCGACAGCGGCACGTTGCCGGCCGCGTGGGCCAGGTCCCAGCCGACCACCGCGCCGGCGGCCCGCCCCGCGGCGGTGATCGCCGGGATGTCCATCAGCTCGCCGGTCAGGTAGTTGACCCCGCCGAGCAGCAGCAGCGCCACGGTCTGCCCCTCGGCGGCCAGGAAGTCGAGCACGTCAGGCGTCCGGAGGGTGTCCTCGCCCGGGCGCGGCCTGAGCCGCACGACGGCGGTGTCCGGGTCGAGGCCGTGGAAGCGGGCCTGGCTGCGCACCGCGTAGCTGTCCGAGGGAAAGGCGCTGTCCTCGATGACGATCCGGGTCCGCTCCCCCGCCGGCCGGTAGAAGCTCACCATCAGCAGGTGCAGGTTGACCGTGAGGGAGTTCATCACCACGGTCTCCGCGGGCCGGGCGCCGACCAGTCGCGCGGCCGGCGCGGTCAGCAGTTCGTGGTACGGCAGCCAGGGCCGTTCCGCCTCCAGGTGCCCCTCCACGCCCAGCCGCCGCCAGGCGTCCAGGTCGGCGAGGAGTTCCTCGCGGGTGGCCCGGGGTTGCAGGCCCAGCGAGTTGCCGGCCAGGTACGCCACCTCGGGGTAGCGCCCGCCCTCGGCGGGCGGGACGAGGAACAGGTGCCGGTGGCCGGGGTCGGCGGCGTCGCGGGCGCGGGCGTCTTCTTCGGGGGTGTGCATGCTGCTCTCTCCGGTCACATCGCGGTACGGGCGGACCACAGCTCCGGGAATACCACCCGGGCCATGCTCCGCTGCAACCAGGCCAGCCCGGCGGAGCCGCCGCTGCCGACCTTGGCGCCCATCGAGCGCTGCACCGCCTTGATGTGGTGCCAGCGCCAGTCGCTGAACCCCTCGGCCACCTCCGTCAGCGCGTCGCCGAGCAGGCGGAGGTGGTTGTCGGGGCCGCCGTCGGCGTAGATCCGCACCCAGGCCGCCTCGACGGCGGGGTGCGACTCGTGCTCGGTCGCCACGTCCCGCTCCAGCAGGTCGGCGGGCAGCTCGAAGCCGCGCCGGGCGAGCAGCGCCACCACGTCGTCCCAGAGGCTCGGCGTGGTGAGGGCGGCGGTCAGCTCGGCGTGCACCTCGGCCTGCCGGCGGAACGGGCGGATCAGCGCGGGGTCGCGCAGGCCGAGCAGGAACTCCAGCTGCCGGTACATGGCCGACTGGAAGCCGGAGCCCTCGCCGAGCCGGTCCCGGAACCGGTTGAAGTCGGCCGGGGTCATCCAGCGCAGCCCCTGCCAGGCGGCGTTGAGCCCCTCGATGTGCAGCGCGGCGCGGCGCAGCGGGGGCAGCGCGTCCCACACCCGGTTGGCGCGCAGCTCGCGCTGGGCGTGCCGCAGCTCGTGGCAG
Source organism: Micromonospora chersina (assembly GCF_900091475.1). Classification (NCBI taxonomy): domain Bacteria; kingdom Bacillati; phylum Actinomycetota; class Actinomycetes; order Micromonosporales; family Micromonosporaceae; genus Micromonospora; species Micromonospora chersina. The sequence continues at coordinate 5,602,451 of NZ_FMIB01000002.1, read as the reverse complement.
GTCAGCTTGAAGTACAGCTCCATGATCTGGCTGACCATCAGGAAGGACATCTCGCCCGGGTCGTCGCTGAGCGGCTGCTGGAGCTTGTGCAGCGTGCTCGCGTGCACGTAGGCGTCGTAGGGCACCCGGTCGGCGAACTCCAGGGTCGGCTCGCCGCCGTTGCGCGCCGCGCGGACCGCCCGCTGCTGCGGGGTCGCCGGCCGCACCGCCGTCGTCTGTTCCACCGTCATCTCCCTCCGTACGCCGGGGTAGACGACATGATGCCGCCGGTTGATCCGCGGATGGAATGCCTGTTCAACGGCGGTACGGTGGTGTCACCTGTCGAGCCGAAGGCGTGCCCGGCGGATCACTTCACGAAGGAAAGGTCACCGCGTGGACGACATGGACTGGGCCCTGTTGCGCGAGCTCCAGGCCGACGCCCGGCTCTCGTACAGCGAGCTGTCCCGCCGGGTGCACCTCTCCCCGCCCGCGGTGGCCGAGCGGGTACGCCGGCTGGAGGAGTCCGGCGTGATCACCGGCTACCACGCGCACGTGGACCTGACGCGGGCCGGCCGGACCGTGCTCGCGCTGATCCGGATGTCCTGCTACGGGTCGCGCTGCATCCTCAACGACCCCGAGGTGGCGGACTGGCCGGAGATCATGGAGATCCACCGGATCACCGGCGACGCGTGCAGCATGCTCAAGGTGGCCGCCGGCACGATGGGCGAGTTCGAGGGGGTCATCGACCGGCTCGCCCCGTACGGCCAGCCGTCCAGCACGATGGTGCTCTCCACGCCGCTGGACTGGCACCCGGTCACCCCGCTCCCGCCCGCCGGACCGTCCCCGGCCGGCCGGCGCCGCTGACCCGCCCCGGGTTTGCCCCCGGATCAGGGGGAATGCAGCCCGCGCTGCCCGTCAGCAGGATTCCGGTGCGCCGCACCGGAAGGGGGGAATCATGCGAGGGCTCCTGTCACACCGCGCACTCCGGGGCGTTCTGAGCCTGGTCGGCCTGATCGCGGCGTTCGTCCTGGCCACCGCCTCCCCGGCCCGTGCCGGGGAGAACGTCTTCGTCGAGGTCACGCCGAACAGCGCCCAGGCCGGCACCCGGGTGAGCATCCGGGCCAGTTGCGACAACAACAACGACCGGCAGGCCCAGGTCACCTCGGACGCCTTCGGGCGGGTGGTGCTGCGGCCGGACAACGGCTTCCTGACCGGGGCGGTCACCATCCCCGGCAACAAGGCGCCCGGCGACTACCCGGTGAACCTGGAGTGCTCCAACGGCCAGACCGCCTCCACCATGCTCACCGTGCTGAACATGGCCCAGCCGAGCAAGGGCCCGGCGACCGGCGGAGGGGGCACCGCGGGCGGCCGGGGCGCCGGTTCGCTGCTCCTGGTCGGCGGCCTGGTCGCGGTCGCCGTGGTGGCCGGGGTGGGCGCCCGCCGCAAGACCGGTAGCCGCTTCTGATTGGGGTGCGGCCATGGCCCGCCAACCGCGCCGCGCCCGCCGGGGCCGGCACCGGGCCGGGTCCCGGTTCGGCGCCGGGCTGCGACTGGTGTCCCGCGCCTCGCGCCGGTTCGCCCGCGCCGCAGGGCACGCCTTCTCGGCGAGCGTCACCACCGCCGACCCGCACGCCCACCCGGTGCCGCCGCGGCCCGCACCCGCCGCCGGCCGCTGGCGGTACGCCGCCCAGCGCGGCCCGGGCGTACCGGTGCTCGTCGTCGCGGCGCTCATGGCGCTCATCGTGGCGATGCTCGGCGTGGAACGGGTGACCGGCGTCAGCGTCCTGCCGGAGCAGCTCACCGCCGGGCTGCGCCCGCCGCCGAAGAAGTTCCCCGTGCTGTCCGGCAGCCCGCCGACCGACCTGACGATCAGCAAGATCGACCTGCGGGCGCCCGTGCACCGGGTGGGCATCGCCCCGGACGGCAGCATCGCGGTGCCCGACGTCGGCCGGGCCGGTGAGGCCGGCTGGTACGAGCAGGGCCCCACCCCCGGCCAGTACGGCCCGGCGGTCATCGTGGGGCACGTGGACACCACCACCGGGCCGGCCGTGTTCCACGACCTCAAGGACCTCGACGACGGCGACCGGATCGAGGTGACCCGGCAGGACCGCTCGGTGGCCGTCTTCGAGGTGACCTCGATCGAGCGGTACGGCAAGGAGCGGCTGCCCGTGCGGGAGGTCTACGGCGACTTCAGCCGCCCGAACCTGCGGCTGATCACCTGCGGCGGCCGCTGGGTGGGCGGCGAGACCGGATACGCGGACAACCTGGTGGTCTACGCCTCGCTGGTGAAGGCACGGCGGTGAGCGCCGCTCAGGCCGCCTCGGTCTCCGGCTCGCGGAGGTCGAGCCAGTCGGCCCAGCGCGGGTCGGGCGCGCGGTGGCCGAGCACCCGCCAGGCCGTGCCCTTCGGGGCCGCCGGCAGGTTGTGCAGCCGCCAGCCCAGCTCGGCCGGCGTCTTGTCGCCCTTGGTGTGGTTGCAGCGGGCGCAGGCGGCGACCACGTTCTCCCAGGCGTGCCGGCCACCCCGGCTGCGCGGGAAGACGTGGTCGATGGTCTCCGCCGGCCCGCGGCAGTAGGCGCAGCGCCAGCCGTCCCGGGCGAAGATCGCCCGGCGGGAGAGCCCGACGTGGGTGCGGTAGGGAACCCGGACGTAGCGGGTCAGCCGGACCACCGAGGGGACCGGGAGCGCGTTGCGCGCGCTGTGCAGGATGCCCTCGCCGTCGGCCACGCAGACGGCCTTGGCGGAGAGCACGAGGATCGCGGCACGACGCACCGACACGACGCACAGGGGCTCATAGGTGGCGTTGAGAACGAGCGCACCGGAGCCCGCCGTGGGTCGTATGTCAGGCATCGCGCTCACCCTCCCGGTCCAGCCGCTCCGGCCACCATGGCGCCGGGCGCGCCCCGCGGGCAGCGGGGAACGACACCGACGCCGGCCGGATCACCGACGTCCGTTGCGCCAATAGTCCCTGATCGCGCCCCGGATTGCACGCACTAATCCGGGGTACCCTCGGGAAGCTGTCTCCGCCTGTGCCACGATGACCGGTTCTGCCCGGCATGATCGGTTGGCCGCCCCGTCGGCGGGAGGCGGGCGGGTCGCCAGCGGACGCCCAGCGGCGTTGCGGTACGAAAGCAGGGTGAGTCCCGCCAACCTGCTGCTCCATGCGCTGTCCGCCGTCGAGCCGAGCCCGTCCCCGTCCGTCGACTGCCGCACCGACACCTGGTGCAAGAACGTCTACGACATCACCGGCTCGGCCTGGTTCGCCGAGGGCAGCTACTGGATCGTCCTGAAGCCGCTGCGGATCGTGCTGATCCTGCTGCTCGCCGTGGCCGCCCGCTGGGCGCTGCACCGCACCATCAACCGGCTGGTGCGGACCACCACCGAGGGCGCGGTGCCCACCATGCTCCGCCCGCTGCGCGAGCGGATCCCCAGCGCCTCGCTCGACCCGGAGCAGTTCGTGCCGGAGCGGCGGCGCCAGCGCGCCGAGGCCATCGGCTCGGTGCTGCGCAGCATGGTCACGGCGTTCATCTTCGGCATCGCGCTGCTCATGGTGCTCAAGGAGTTCAGCTTCGACCTGGCGCCGCTGCTGGCCAGCGCCGGCATCGCGGGCGTGGCCCTCGGCTTCGGCGCGCAGAGCCTCGTCAAGGACCTGATCGCCGGCCTGTTCATGCTGATCGAGGACCAGTACGGCGTCGGCGACACCGTCGACCTGGGCGAGGCGACCGGCGTGGTGGAGGCGGTGGGCCTGCGGGTCACCACCGTCCGGGACGGCCGGGGCGTGCTCTGGTACATCCGCAACGGCGAGATCGTCCGGGTCGGCAACAAGAGCCAGGGCTGGGCGCTCGTCGTGGTCGACCTGCCGATCGGTTTCGCCGGCACCGAGGAGGCCACCGCGGTGCTGCGTACGGCGGCCGCCTCGGTCGCGCTGGACCCGGAGCTGTCGCCCCAGATCGTCGAGGAGCCGGAGGTGCTCGGCGTCGAGCAGGTGACGGTCGACGGGGCGGTGATCCGTACCGTCGTCAAGACCACCGCCGACGGGCAGTTCGCGGTCGGCCGCGAGCTGCGCCGGCGGCTCGCCGAGGCGCTGGAGAACTCGGGCATCACCGCGCGGATCGCGGCGGCCCGGCTCTACCCGGGGCTGCCGCCCCGCGCCGCGGCCCCGGGCGAGACGGGCACCGGCGGGGCCACCTGACGCCGACCCCCGGTCAGCGGGACGGGCGGGACGATTTTCGGGGGTCGCGCACCGCGCGGCCCCTCGGGTATCGTCCGTTCGTTCAGTCGGAGATGCGACGATCAATCCGTTCACCCTAGCCAGTTGTCAGACGATCGGGCAGAATCCGGTGAACACGCTCCCCAAAGGAGCGTGCTCGTGTCCTCGCTGATCCGTAGATCTGACGACGGTTCCCAGGTCGGGCCATCAAGAGTGGCCAGCCCGGGAACGATGGAGGCGACGGTGTCCGACGAGCGACCCGCCCAGGAGGGCCCGGCAAGCTTCCGCGAATTGTTCGGCCTCGCGGAGTTCCGTGTCCTCTTCACGGCAAGCGCTCTGTCCTGGATCGGTGACTACGTCGCGAAGGCCGCGGTCACCGTCCTGGTCTACCGGCAGACCGACTCGGTGGCGCTCTCGGCCGCCGCGTTCGCGGCGAGCTACCTGCCCTGGCTGGTCGGCGGTCCGCTGCTCTCCGCGCTCGCGGAGCGCTACCGGTACCGGCAGGTCATGGTGGCCTGCGACCTGGTGCGGATGGCCCTCATGGTGCTTGTCGCCCTGCCCGGGATGCCGCCTTGGGCGATCCTCGCCCTGATCTTCGCGACCACGCTGGCCAACCCGCCGAGCCAGGCCGCCCGGTCGGCGCTGATGCCACAGATCCTGGCCGGCGACCGGCTGGTGCTCGGCCTGTCCGTCTCCGCGAGCACCGGGCAGGCCGCCCAGGTCCTCGGCTACCTGCTCGGCGCGGCGATCGCCGTGGTCAACCCGGCCGCCGCGCTGCTGATCAACGCGGCCACCTTCGGCCTCTCCGCCGCGCTGGTCCGCTTCGGCCTGCGGAACCGGCCGCCCGCCATGACCGAGGCGCACCGCAGTCACCTGCTGCGGGAGACCGCCGAGGGGTTCCGGCTCGTCTTCGGCCGCCCGGTGCTGCGCGCCATCGCCGTGCTGGTCTTCAGCGCGATGGTCTTCTCGATCGTCCCCGAGGGGCTCGCCGCGGCCTGGGCCGCGGAGCGGAGCGGGGACGGCATGGACACCGGCACCGCCCAGGCGGTCATCATGGCCGCCAACCCGGTCGGCTACATCCTCGGCGGGCTGATGGTGGGCCGGCTCGTCGCCCCGGCCCGCCGGCTGGCCCTGATGCGCCCGCTCGCGGTGATCGCCCCGGCGGTGCTCGTCCCGGCGCTGCTCGACCCGCCGCCCATCGTGGTGGCGCTCCTCGCGGCCGCGTGCGGCTTCGCGGTGGCCGGGCTCATCCCGGTCGCCAACGGCCTCTTCGTCCAGGTGCTGCCGGACGGCTACCGGGCCCGCGCGTTCGGCGTGATGGCCAGCGGGACCCAGATCATCCAGGGCGCCGCCGTGCTGGCCACGGGCGCCCTCGCCGAACGGTTCACCATCCCCTCGGTGGTCGGGCTGTGGAGCGCCGCCGGCGTGCTGCTGATGCTGCTCGCGGTGCTCACCTGGCCGCATCCCCGGACGATCGAGGCGGCCGTCGAGGTCGCCCGGGCGGAATCCGCCGCGACGGCCGCCATGGCGGGGCGCGGCACGCACACCCCGGCCCGGGCCACGGCCGCGGGCGACCGGGCCGGCGAGCGCAGCCGACGCCGGCACGCGGTGACCTGAGTCCCGCTCCGGCGGTGGGCGCAAGCCGCCCCCGGGCGGCACCTGGCAGGATGGGTGACGTGACTTCCCCTGGCGAGTCGATGACCCTCTTCGAGGCGATCGGCGGCGAACCCACCTTCCGCAAGCTGGTGGACGAGTTCTACGCCGGCGTCGCCACCGACCCGCTGCTGCGGCCGATGTACCCGGAGGAGGACCTGGGCCCCGCGGCGGACCGGCTGACCCTCTTCCTCATGCAGTACTGGGGTGGCCCGCACACCTACTCCGAGCAGCGCGGTCACCCGAGGCTGCGCATGCGGCACGCGCCCTTCCGGATCGGCGCGGTCGAGCGGGACGCCTGGCTGCGCCACATGCGCCGGGCGGTGGACCGGCTGGACCTGCCGCCGCAGCTCGCCGCCGCGCTCTGGGACTACCTGGAGCGGGCCGCGTACTTCATGGTGAACGTCATGGAGGACCCGGCGACCGAGGGCTGACCGGCCGGCCGCCCGGGCGTGCCGGAGCGGTCAGAGCAGGGCGCCCTCGTCGTGCAGCCAGTCGACGAAGGTGGTGGCCACCGCCGCGCCGCAGTCGAGCATCTCGACAAGCAGCGCGTCGTGGGTGCCCGCCCCCAGCGGGACCTGGAGCTCGGCGTAGATGGGCAGCTGGCCACGCTCGGTCGGGTCGCCGATGTACGCCTTGCAGAACCGCCGGGTGTGGTTCCACTCGTTGACCACCCGGTAGGCGCGGTCGGCCCAGTCCGGCGGGACCGTCGCGTGCGGCCGGGCCCGCATGACCAGGATCTCGTCCTCGGGGCCCTCCAGGGTGACGAGCACGGCGTGCCGCTCCCACATGGCCAGCAGGTTGCCGTCGCCGTCGGCCAGGTAGCGCACGTCGAGCAGGTCGAGCGCGTCGCAGACCCGGCCGAGGGTGACCGGTGCGACGGTTGCCGGCATGTCGGCGATCACGGGCCGCTCGGCGGCCGCGGCGTCGTCCGCCGGCTGACGGGGGGTCGGTGGTCCGACCCGGACGGTGTCATCCACTGTGATCCCGCTTCGAGTTTCCGGATCGCCGCCACTGGCGGGACCGGGGCGCCATGACCACCACGGCATCGCTCGCGCACCTCACTCCCCAGCGGATCCAGTCGCCTACGGTGCGTTGGATCCGAGGATGGACGGTACCCGGACAGCCGGCATGAGGCATCCCCCCAACGGCTGCCCCAAACCGGAAGAACGAACAGGGGTCATCCGTTCGGACGACCCCTGGTGGGCGTCACGGCGAGCTCTGCGACCTTCCGCGACCAGGCCGCTCCGTACGGTCCGACGAGCCCGACCCAACGGCCCGCGACACGCACCTGAACGTCGCCGGCGCCGAGGAAGCCCATCCGGACCAGCCCCTGCACCAGCCGCTGCGGCACCTCCACCGGGGCGTCCGGCGCGTCGTCGGGCGTCACCACCACCGCGACATGGTCGAGCAGCGCGTCCCGCAGGGCCCGCTGGCCCACCGCCCGACCGGCCACGCCGTGGGCGGACGCCTCGCGCAGCGTCCCGGCCGCCGCGGCGGCGATCCGCTGGACCTCGGTCGCGGGCACCGCCTCCACGGCCCGGCTGGCCGCCGGCGGCAACGGCCAGCGCCACCCGTCGTCCCGGCGCCGGGGCAGCGTCGCGCCGCCGGCCGACAGCTCCGCCAGCAACTCGGACGCCGCGACCGTGGCGTCGCCCGGCGCCGTGCCGGGGACGGTGCGCACCACGAGCACGTCCCACGGCAGCCGCGCCCAGAGGGCCGTACGCGCGGCTCCCGGCACCGGCCGGAGCCGGACCAGGATGCCCGGGTCCAGCCGGACGAGGCGGGCCAGGAAGGCGCCCGCGTCGGCCACCCCGTCCAGCCCGTGACCGGTGGCCGGCGCGGTCATGCCGGCAGCCCGGGCGCGTACCGGAGCAGGAAGGCCCGCTCGTCGGCGGAGATCCGGCGCGGCCGCTGCGCGGCCAGGTCGAACGGGACCAGCACCGAGCGGGCCCGGCTGGCCAGCACCTCCCGGTCGTACAGCTCGTAGGCGACCGTGAACGAGCCGGCCTTGATCTCCTCGACCCAGAGCTCGATCCGGACCGTCGGGGCCGCCTCCGCGGTGTCCCGGCCCAGCGCGTAGTCGACCGGACGCAGGTAGTCGACCTCGTGCCGGCGGATGACGACCCCGTCCGCGAACGAGCCCACTCCCCACGCCCGGCCGCCGGCGAACATCAGGGCGACCCGCGCCTCCTCGTAGAGCGTGAGGAAGCGCGAGTTGTTGACGTGGCCGTACGCGTCCAGGTCGGACCAGCGCAGCGTGCAGTCGTAGACGAACTTGTCAGTCACGGGTGAGCTTGCGGTACGTCACGCGGTGCGGCCGGGCGGCCTCGGCGCCGAGGCGGTCGATCTTGTTCTTCTCGTACGCCTCGAAGTTGCCCTCGAACCAGAACCACCGGGCCGGGTTCTGGTCGTCGCCCTCCCAGGCCAGGATGTGCGTGGCGACCCGGTCGAGGAACATCCGGTCGTGGGAGATGACCACGGCGCAGCCGGGGAACTCCAGCAGCGCGTTCTCCAGGCTGCCGAGCGTCTCGACGTCGAGGTCGTTGGTCGGCTCGTCGAGCAGGATGACGTTGCCGCCGATCTTGAGGGTCAGCGCCAGGTTGAGCCGGTTCCGCTCGCCGCCGGAGAGCACCTTGGTCGGCTTCTGCTGGTCCGGCCCCTTGAAGCCGAACGCGGCGATGTACGCCCGGGACGGCATCTCGACCTTGCCCACCAGGAGGTGGTCCAGCCCGTCCGAGACGGTCTCCCAGACCGTCTTGTCGCCCGCCAGGCCGGCCCGGCTCTGGTCGACGTACGACAGCGAGACGGTGTCGCCGACCTTCACCGTGCCGGCGGTCGGCTCCTCCAGGCCCACGATGGTCTTGAAGAGGGTGGTCTTGCCGACGCCGTTCGGGCCGATCACGCCGACGATGCCGTTGCGGGGCAGCGAGAACGACAGGTTGTCGATCAGCACCCGGTCACCGAACGCCTTCACGAGGTTGTTGACCTCGATCACGGTGCTGCCCAGGCGCGGGCCCGGCGGAATCTGGATCTCCTCGAAGTCCAGCTTGCGGGTCTGCTCGGCCGCGGTGGCCATCTCCTCGTAGCGGTCGAGGCGAGCCTTGGACTTGGTCTGCCGCGCCTTGGCGTTGGAGCGGACCCACTCCAGCTCCTCGTCGAGGCGCTTCTTCATCTTGGCGTCGCGCCGGCCCTCGACCGCCATCCGCGCGGCCTTCTTCTCCAGGTAGGTGGAGTAGTTGCCCTCGTAGCCGATGGCCCGGCCTCGGTCCAGCTCCAGGATCCAGCCGGCCACGTTGTCGAGGAAGTACCGGTCGTGGGTGATGGCGATCACGGTGCCGGCGTACTTGGCGAGGTGCTGCTCCAGCCACTGCACGCTCTCCGCGTCCAGGTGGTTGGTGGGCTCGTCGAGCAGCAGCAGGTCCGGCGCCTCCAGCAGCAGCTTGCACAGCGCCACGCGGCGGCGCTCACCGCCGGAGAGCTGCGTCACGTCGGCGTCCGGCGCGGGGCAGCGGAGCGCGTCCATGGCCAGTTCGAGCTTGGAGTCGATGTCCCACGCGTCGGCGTGGTCCAGCTCCTCCTGGAGCTTGCCCATCTCCTCCATCAGCTCGTCGGAGTAGTCGGTCGCCATCTGCTCGGCGATCTTGTTGAACCGCTCCAGCTTGGCCTTGGTCTCGGCGACCGCCTCCTCGATGTTGCCGAGGACGGTCTTGGCGTCGTTGAGCGGCGGCTCCTGGGCCAGCATGCCGACGGTGTAGCCGGGCATGAGGCGGGCCTCGCCGTTGCTCGGCTGGTCCCAACCTGCCATGATCTTGAGGAGGCTGGACTTACCGGCGCCGTTCGGACCGACCACACCGATCTTGGCACCCGGCAGGAAGTTCAGCGTCACGTTGTCGAGCACGACCTTGTCGCCGTGCGCCTTGCGCGCCTTTTCCAGGACGTAGATGAACTGGGCCACGGTGCGGGCTACCTCCGTCGGTTGCGATCGCGAGCTGGCGGGCGCGGGCGCGGGCCGTGAGGTCCGCCCGCCGCCGCCGGCCGGGGCCGGCCGCGCGCACGCCATCCTCAATCCTGACAGGTACGCCCCGCTCCGCCCACATCACCCCGCCCCCGGAGCACGCCGCGCCGCGGCTGTCGACAAGATCACGATGAGGATTCGGCCCTTCTGGGACGGGTAGGGAACTCAGGCACGGGGCACCAGACGCCGCAGCTACGCTCAGTACGCTCATCGCGGTGGACCCGTCAGCACCCGGAGGTGGCCGATCGTGACCGTCCGTAGCTCCTTTGTCGTTGTGGCGAACCGACTGCCGGTCGACGAGGTGAGCACACCCGAAGGGGAGCGGCAGTGGCGACGCAGCCCGGGCGGTCTGGTGACCGCGCTGCACCCGGTGCTCGCCGAGCACCAGGGCACGTGGGTCGGCTGGGCCGGCGGCACCGGCGCCGCCCCCGAGCCCTTCGACCTGGAGGGGATCCGGCTGCACCCGGTGCCGCTGAGCGCCGAGGAGCTGGAGCGCTACTACGAGGGGCAGTCGAACGCGACGATCTGGCCGCTCTACCACGACGCGGTCGAGACCCCGGCCTACAAGCGGCGCTGGCGCGAGGCGTACCGGCTGGTCAACGCCCGGTTCGCGGAGGCCGCGGCGGACGTCGCGGCCGAGGGCGCCACGGTCTGGGTGCAGGACTACCAGCTCCAGCTCGTGCCGGCGATGCTCCGCGAGCTGCGGCCGGACCTGCGGATCGGGTTCTTCCTGCACATCCCGTTCCCGCCGATCGAGCTGTTCATGCAGATGCCGTTCCGCACCGAGATCCTGCGCGGCCTGCTCGGCGCGGACCTGGTCGGCTTCCAGCAGCGGCTGGCGGCGCAGAACTTCGTGCGGCTGGCCCGGCACCTGCTCGGCCTGCGCTACGAGGGGCAGATGATCCAGGTCGACGGCCGGCAGGTGAAGGCCGGCGCGTTCCCCATCTCGATCGACACCCGGGAGATGGAGCGGCTGGCCGAGGACCCGGCGATCCAGGCCCGCGCCAAGCAGATCCGCGAGGAGCTGGGCAACCCGAAGACGATCATCCTGGGCGTCGACCGGCTCGACTACACGAAGGGCATCGAGCTCCGGCTGAAGGCGTTCCGCGAACTCCTCGCTGACGGAAAGTTGACAGTGCCGGACGCGGTTATGGTGCAGGTCGCCACACCGAGCCGCGAGCGCGTGGAGCACTACCAGGCACTTCGCGTGAAGGTGGAGCGCGAGGTAGGCCGGATTAATGGCGAATTCGGACGGGTCGGCGTGCCGGCGGTGCATTATCTGCATCAGTCGTACAGTCGCTCCGAACTGGCCGCGATGTACGTCGCGGCCGACGTGATGATGGTGACCCCGCTGCGAGACGGAATGAATCTGGTGGCCAAGGAGTACGTCGCATCGCGCGCCGACCAGGGCGGCGCGCTCGTGCTCAGTGAGTTCGCCGGCGCCGCCACCGAGCTGCGCCAGGCGTTCCTGTGCAACCCGCACGACCCCGACGCGGTCAAGGACGCGCTGCTGCGCGCCGTGCACGTCGAGAAACCCGAGGCCCGACGCCGGATGCGGATAATGCAACGCCACCTGCGCAGCCACGACGTGGGCCACTGGGCCAAGTCGTTCCTGACCGAGCTCGGCGTCACCGATGCGGAGGCGGCGTGAGCTCTCCTGCCACCACCACTCCGCACGGCGGGGTGATGGATCCCGAGCTGCGTGCCGCCATCGGCCGGATCGCCCGGGTCCCCCAGCTCCTGGTCGCCTGCGACTACGACGGCACCCTGGCCCCGATCGTCGAGGACCCGAGCAAGGCCGTGCCGCTGCCCGAGTCGGTGGCCGCGGTCCGTGCCCTCGCGTCCCTGCCGCAGACGAGCGTCGCGGTGGTGTCCGGCCGTGCGCTGCGCGACCTGGCGACGCTCTCCCGGCTGCCCAGCGAGGTGCACCTCGTCGGCAGCCACGGCTCCGAGTTCGACATCGGCTTCGTCGAGCGGCTCACCCCGGAGCTGATCGCGGTCCGGCACCGGCTCCGCAACGAGCTGCGCGAGATCGCGGCGGCCCACCCGGGCGTACGCCTGGAGCGCAAGCCGGCCAGCGTCGCCGTGCACACCCGCGGGGTCGACCCGCAGATCGCGGCCGCGGCCATCGAGGCGGTCCGCAGCGGCCCCGCCACCTGGGACGACGTCACCGTCACCCAGGGCAAGGAGGTCATCGAGCTGTCGGTGGTGGCGACCCACAAGGGCACCGCGGTCGACCAGCTCCGGACCCAGCTCGCGGCCAGCGCCGTGCTGTTCATCGGCGACGACGTCACCGACGAGAACGCCTTCGGCAACCTGCACGGGCCGGACGTCGGCATCAAGATCGGCCCGGGCGACACCCAGGCCGACTACCGGGTGGCCGAGCCCATCGAGGCCGCGCGGGCGCTGGGCCTGCTGCTGGAGACCCGGCGGCACTGGCTCTTCGGCGAGCGGGCGGTGCCGATCGAGCGGCACTCGATGCTGGCCAACGGCCGCACGGTCGCGCTGGTCACCCCCGAGGCCAAGATCACCTGGCTGTGCCACCCGAAGCCGGACTCGGCGGCGATCTTCGCCGACCTGGTCGGCGGCAGCCCGGCCGGGCACTTCACGGTCGGCCCCCAGCGGGGCGGCATCCCGCTGGGCCAGCGCTACCGCAGCAACACCATGACCGTGGAGACCCGCTGGTCCGGCCTGACCGTGACCGACTGGCTGGACCTGCCGGCGCGGGAGACCACGCCGGACGGCCCGGCGGTCGTCACCGGCGACTCGACACTGGTCCGGGTGCTCAGCGGCACCGGGCGCGCCCGGATCGAGTTCGCCCCGCGTCCCGAGTTCGGTCAGGTCGCCGTGCAGCTCCAGCCGCTCGACGACGGGCTGCTGGTGCTCGGCTCCAACGAGCCGGTGGCGCTCTACTCGCCGGGCGTCGAGTGGGAGGTCACCAGCGACGCCGGCTACGAGTCCGCCAAGGCCGTGGTGGACCTGTCGGCCGCCGGCGGCCAGGTGGTGCTGGAGCTGCGCTTCGGCACCCAGAGCCTGGAGCACCACCGGGTGCCCATCCACGAGCGGCAGGCCGCCGCCGAGCAGCCCTGGAAGGACTGGGTGGCCTCGCTGCGGCTGCCCGCCACCGCCCGGGACCTGGTGGCCCGCAGCGCGCTCACCCTACGCGGGCTCTGCCACGAGCCGACCGGCTCGATCCTCGCCGCGGCGACCACCTCGCTCCCCGAGGAGCTGGGCGGCGTCCGGAACTGGGACTACCGCTACTGCTGGCTGCGGGACGCGGCGATGACCGCCCGCGCGCTCGTGGACCTCGGCTCCACCGAGGAGGCCGAGGGCCTGCTGCGCTGGGTCGACGGCGTCATCGACCGCACCGGCGGGCACCCGGAGCGGCTGCACCCGCTCTACACGGTCGACGGCTACGAGCTGGGCGCCGAGGCGGTCATCGACACCCTGCCCGGCTACGCCGGCTCCCGGCCGGTCCGGGTCGGCAACCTCGCCAACCACCAGCTCCAGCTCGACGTCTTCGGCCCGGTCGCCGACCTGATCGCCGCGGTGGCCGACGCCCGTGGCTCGGTACGCGAGGACGAGTGGCGGGTGCTGGAGAACATGGTCGAGGCGGTCCGCCGCCGCTGGCACGAGCCCGACCACGGCATCTGGGAGGCCCGCCTCCCACCCCGGCACCACGTGTTCTCCAAGGTCATGCTCTGGATGACCGTCGACCGGGCGCTGCACGTGGTGCGGCAGCACGGCGGCGAGGACCGGCCGGAGTGGGTCGAGCTGCGCGACCGGATCGCCGACAACGTGCTGGAGCACGGCTGGCACCCGGAGGCGGAGGCGTACAGCGTCGCCTACGGGTACGAGGAGATGGACGCCTCGTCGCTCTGGATCGGCATCTCCGGGCTGCTCGCCGGTGACGACCCGCGCTTCCTGTCCACGGTGCTCAAGATCGAGGCGGAGCTGCGCAGCGGCCCGGTCGTCTACCGGTACCACTGGGACGACGGCCTGCCCGGCCGGGAGGGCGGCTTCCACATCTGCACGGCGTGGCTGATCGAGGCGTACCTGCGCACCGGCCGGCGCACCGACGCGGAGGAGTTGTTCGCGCAGATGGTCGACACGGCCGGGCCGACCGGGCTGCTCCCCGAGCAGTACGACCCGCTGGCAGAGCGCGGGCTGGGCAACCACCCGCAGGCGTACAGCCACCTCGGGCTGATCCGCTGCGCGCTGATGCTGGACAACATGCTCAAGCAGTGAGCTGACCGCAACGACGGCGGCCCGGGACCGGCTGGTCCCGGGCCGCTCGCGTGCTCAGGTGTCGAGCGCCCCGACCACGTCCCCGATCACGACGATGGCGGGTGGGCGGAGGCCGGCGGCCTCGACGTCGGCGGCCACCGTGCCGAGGGTCGAGCGGATCGCCCGCTGGGCGGTGGTGGTGCCCTCCTGGATCACCGCGGCCGGGGTCCCCGAGGGCTTCCCGTGCGCCACCAGGGTGGCGCTGATCGCCGCGAGGTTCTTCAGGCCCATGAGGATCACCAGGGTGCCGCGCAGGCCGGCGAGGGACTCCCAGCGGACCAGTGAGGCCGGCGAGTCGGGCGCGACGTGCCCGGAGACCACTGTGAACTCGTGCGCCACCGCCCGGTGGGTGACCGGCACCCCGGCGGCCGCGGGCACCGAGATCGCGCTTGTCACCCCGGGCACCACGGTGACCGGCACGCCCGCCTCGGCGCAGGCCAGCAGCTCCTCGCCGCCCCGGCCGAAGACGTACGGGTCGCCGCCCTTGAGCCGGACCACGACCTTGCCGGCCCGGGCCCGGTCGACCAGGATCCGGTTGATCTCCTCCTGGGCCCGCGACGGCCCGTACGGGATCTTGGAGGCGTCCACCAGTTCGACGTCCGGGCGCAGCTCGTCGAGGAGCAGCCCGGGGACGAGCCGGTCGGCGACCACGACCTCCGCCTCGGTGAGCAGCCGCCAGCCCCGGACGGTGATCAGCTCCGGATCGCCCGGTCCGGCGCCCACGAGCGCCACCCGGCCCACCGGCGCCGCGCCGGTGTCCGGCCCACCCGGAGCCGGCACACTCGGCCGTCCCGGCGCGGCAGCGGTCGGCTCCCCGGCACGGGCCGCCAGCAGTTCGCGCACCGCGTCCCGGACGCTCATGGCCCGGCGGGGGTCGCCGCCGCCCAGCACCGCCACGGTGACCGGACCGTGCCGGGTCACGGCCGGGGTCCACGCGGTGGCGGCGGCCCGGTCGTCGGCGCGGACGCAGAAGATCCGCCGCTCGGCGGCGGCGGCGCTGACCGCCGCCGCGGCGACCCGGTCGTCCACGGCCACCTGGACCAGCCAGGCCCCGTCCAGGTCGGCCGGGACGAACCGGCGCGGCTCCCAGCGCAGCCGGCCGGCGTCCACGTGCGCCCGCAGCGCGGGGGTCAGCTCCGGCGCCACCAGCAGGACGTCCGCGCCGGCGTCGAGCAGCGCCGGCACCCGCCGGGTGGCCACCGCTCCCCCGCCGACCACGACCACCCGCCGGCCGGCCAGCCGCAACCCCAGGGGGTACGGGCTGCCGCTCACGTCGCCGCCTCCCCGCCGGACCGCGCCGGCCGCACGCCCCGCCCGGCGCCGCGGGGCCGCGGCACGCCGAGGCGAAGGGTTCCCGCGCTCACTTCTCGGCCACTCCCGCCGAGTCGAAGGTGGCGACCTCGTGCAGCACCCGCACCGCGCCCGTGACGACGGGGAGCGCGAGCAGCGCGCCGGTGCCCTCGCCGAGCCGCAGCCCGAGGTCGATCAGCGGGTCCAGGCCGAGGTGCCGCAGCGCCGCCGTGGCGCCCGGCTCGGCCGAGCGGTGCCCGGCGACCATGGCCCCGACCGCGTCCGGCGCGAACGCGGCCGCCGCCAGCGCGGCGCTCACCGCGATGACGCCGTCCAGCAGCACCGGCACCCGGCGCGCGGCGGCGCCGAGGACCAGCCCGGCCAGCGCGGCGTGCTCCAGGCCGCCGACCGCGGCCAGCACGCCCAGCGGGTCGGCCGGGTCGGGCGCGTGCCGGTCGAGCGCGGCCCGCACCACGCCGACCTTGCGGGCGTACGTCTCGTCGTCCACCCCGGTGCCCCGGCCGGTGGCCGCCGCCGGGTCGACACCGGTGAACGCGGCGATCAGCGCGGCGGCCGGCGTGGTGTTGCCGATGCCCATGTCGCCGGTGAGCAGGATGCCGGCCCCGGCGTCGACAAGTTCCCCGGCGATCCGGATGCCGGTCTCCACGGCCGCCCGGGCCTCGTCCCGCGTGAGCGCCGCGGTCACCGTCAGGTCCCGGGTGCCGGGGCGCACGTTCGCCGCGACCAGGCGGGGGCCGGCCAGGTCGGCGGTCGGCTCGACCGGGAGCGGGGTGGCCACGCCGACGTCCACCACGGTGACCGAGGCGCCGGCCTGCCGGGCGAACGCGTTGACCACCGCCCCGCCGGCCACGAAGTTGGCGATCATCTGGGCGGTGACCTCCTGAGGCCACGGGGTGACGCCCTGGGCGTGCACGCCGTGGTCGCCCGCGAAGATCGCCACGGCGGCCGGCTCGGGCAGCGGCGGCGGGCAGGTGCCCGCGAGGCCGGCGAGGCGTACGGAGAGCGGCTCCAGGGCGCCGAGGGAGCCGGCGGGCTTGGTGAGCCGGCCCTGGAGTTCGCGGGCGGCCGCCATGGCGGTCTCGTCGAGCGGCCGGATCGCCGCAACGGTGGACTCCAACATCATGCCTCCAGGATCTCCGCCAGCACGTCGGTGAGGGCGTCGGTCGTCGCCGGATCGCGCACCGCGATCCGCAGCCAGTCCGGGCCCAGCCCGGGGAAGGTGTCGCCGCGGCGCACCGCCCAGCCGCGCTCGCGCAGCCGCTCCCGCACGGCGGCGGCGCCGGCCAGGTGGACCAGGACGAAGGCGCTGGCGGGGCGGCCGACGACGCGTACCCCGGGCAGGCCGGACAGGCGGGCCACCAGGTGGTCGCGGTCGGCGGCGAGCCCGGCGGCGATGGCGCGCTCGGCCGCGACGGCGGCCGGGGACGCGCAGGCGGTGGCGGCGGCCAGGGCCGGGGTGGAGACCGCCCAGAGGGGCTGGGCGGCGGCGAACCGGGCGAGCAGCCCGGGGTCGCCGAGCAGGTAGCCGATCCGCAGCCCGGCCAGCCCCCAGGTCTTGGTGAGGCTGCGGACCACCACGAGGCCGGGCAGGTCGCGGCGGGCGGCGAGGGACTCGGGTTCGCCCTCGACGCCGGGGGCCGCCGTGGTGTCGGCGAACGCCTCGTCGACCACGAGCACCCGGCCTGGGCGGGCCAGCGCGGCGAGCGCCGCGGCGGGGTGCAGCACCGAGGTGGGGTTCGTGGGGTTGCCGACCAGCACGAGGTCGGCGTCGGCGGGCACCCGGGCCGGATCGAGCCGGAAGTCGTCGCCCGCGTCGAGCAGCACCCGCTCGACGGTGTGGCCGGCGGCCCGCAGGGCGGCCTCCGGCTCGGTGAACTGCGGGTGCACCACGACCGGCCGCCGGGCCTCGCGCAGCGCCCGGGCGATCAGCACGAAGCCCTCGGCGGCGCCGGCGGTGAGCAGTACCTCCTCCGGGGGACGCCCGTGCCGGGCGGCGACGGCGGCCCGGGCCGGGCCGGGATCGGGGTACGCGGCCAGCGCGCCCATGGCGGCGACGAGCGGGTCGGCCAGCCAGTCCGGCATCGGGGCGCGGCGGACGTTCACCGCCAGGTCGACAAGGCCGGGCGTGGCCTCGGCGTCCCCGTGGTGGCCGAGGTCGGGCTCGCCCGCCGGAGCGCCGGTCCCGATCAGCTGAGCACGCATGTCCGCGATCCTGCCGGGAAGCCGCCGCCCGGGACAGCGGATCCCGGCGTGGGCCGCGTCACCACCGCTGAACCCCCTCGCCCGTTTATGAATTCTTCTCATTTCCGAATCGGAAATGTCATAGCTTGACCACGTGAGCAACCGACCCCTTGCCTCCGCTGGTCGTGCCGTGCCCCTCCTCCGCGCCGGGCTCATCGCCGGCATCGTGGTCGCCGCCGCGGCCTATCCGCTGGCCGCCGTCACCGGCATCGGCGCCAAGGTCACCGCACACGCAGTGGAGCAGAAGACGAGCATCCTCAAGACCGCGCTGCCCGCCGAGACCTCGTACCTGTACGCGCCGGACGGCAAGACCGTGCTGACGATGTTCTACGAGGAGTACCGGCAGTACACCAAGATCGACGAGATGTCGCCGAACATCCAGCAGGCGATCGTCGCCGCCGAGGACAACCGCTTCTACCAGCACCACGGCGTCGACCCGAAGGGCGTGGCGCGCGCCTTCGTGTCCAACGCCCGGTCCGGCGGAGTCTCGCAGGGCGCCTCGACGATCACCATGCAGTACGTGCGGATGGCCCTGCGGGACAGCGCCAAGACGCCGAAGGAGGTCCAGGAGGCCACCCAGCAGACGAGCCTGCGCAAGGTCAAGGAGATGCGCATGGCGCTGGACATCGAGAAGCACGTCAGCAAGGAGCAGATCCTCGAGCGCTACCTGAACTCGGCCTACTTCGGCCACCGGGCGTACGGGATCTACGCGGCCTCGCAGATCTTCTTCTCCAAGACCCCGGCCACCCTCACCCCGGTCGAGGCGGCCACCCTGGCCGGCCTGGTCAAGTCCCCGTCGGAGTACGACCCGATCACCTCCGACCAGAAGGACGCCACCGGCCGGCGCAACTACGTGCTCGACAACATGGCCCGCCTCGGCTACCTCTCCCCGGACGCCGCGGCGGCGGCCAAGGCCGAGCCCATCAAGCTGCGGCTCACCAACCCGCCGAACGACTGCGCCTCGATCAACGACCAGTACCGCACCTGGGGCTTCGCCTGCGACTACCTGAAGAACTGGTGGAGCGCTCAACCCGCGTTCGGCGAGAACCGGCTGGAACGGATGGACAAGCTGCGCCGGGGCGGCTACCGCATCGTGCTGAGCCTCGACCCGAAGATCCAGTCGGCGGCCGAGAAGAACGTCGGCGCCAAGGACAACACCGGCAGCCCGTTCGCCAACGGCGTGGTGGTCGCCGAACCGGGCACCGGGCGGGTCAAGGCCATGGCGGTCAACCGGAACTACTCCCTCGACCTCAGCGAGAACGGGCCCAGCTCCAACCCGGAGGCCGGCCCGAAGGTCAAGGCGAACTACCCGAACACGGTGGCGCCACTGCTGGGCGGCGGCACGCTCCCCGGCTACCAGGCCGGATCGACGTTCAAGATGTTCCCGATGCTCGCCGCCCTCGACTCGGGGATGAAGCTCTCCACCTCGTTCAACGCCCCGTACCGGTACCGGTCGGCCGTCTACGACGGCTGGGCCCCGTCGAACGCCAGCGGCGCGATGACCGGCCAGCAGACCATGTGGTCCGGTTTCGGCAAGTCGGTGAACACGTACTTCGTGTGGCTGGAGGAGCAGGTGGGCGCGGACCGGGCGGTCCGGCTGGCCGAGCAGCTCGGGTTGCGCTGGCGCACCGACGTGGACCGCGACCAGGCGTCCCCGGGCAAGGTGAAGAAGTGGGGCGCATTCACCCTGGGCGTCTCCGACGCCACCCCGCTGGAGATGGCGAACGCGTACGCGGCCGTCGCCGCCGACGGGCGCTACTGCGAGGCGATCCCGGTCAACTCGATCATGAACCGGGACGGCACGCCCGCCACCTACCGCACCCCGGGAGGGGTGCAGCGGGAGGTCGCCAAGCCGCGCTGCCGGCAGGTGGTCAGCGCCGACGCGGCCCGGGCGGCCACCGACGCGGCCCGCTGCCCGACCGGCGACACCCCGGCCAAGGGGGGCTGCGGCGGCTGGTCGACGGCGGACAGCGTGCGGGGCACGGTCGGCCGCCCGGTCGCCGGCAAGACGGGTACCACGGACAGCACCCGGTCGGCCTGGTTCGTCGGCTACACACCGGAACTGGCGGCGGCGAGCTTCATCGCCGATCCGGACAACCCGTTCAACGCGGTGGGCGACGGCCAGTCCCAGATCCCGGTGAACGCCGTGGCGATGACCCTCCGCGACGCGTTGAAGGGCCAACCCACCCGCCAGTTCACCCCACCCAGCGACCAGATAGTGGGCTGAGGCTCCCACGACTACCCGGGGGTGCGCCCGGGCCAGTTGATCAAGAGGTTTGCGCGCGGAATCGCCCGATTCCCGACGCAAACCTCTTGATCAACGTCCGGGGTCAGGGAGGTCAGCGGAGGTCGGCGGAGACGAAGCTCCACAGCTCCAGGTCCACCCTCGCGCCGTGGACGAAGCCGGCGTTGCGGAGCAGGCCCTCGTAGCTGAAGCCGGCCTTCTCCGCCACCCGGCGGCTCGCCACGTTGCCGGCGGCCACCCGCAGCTCGACCCGCTGGAAGCCGTGCTCCAGGATCAGCGCGATGGCGACCGCGTCGACCGCCTCGGCGGCCAGGCCGTAGCCGCGGGCGTGCGGGGCGATCGCGTACGACACCTCGGTCAGCCGCGCGCCCCAGTCGGTGCGCCGGGTCCACAGGCAGCCGACCACCCGCTGGTCCTCGCGGCGCACCACCGCCCAGTGGTCGCCCTCACCGCTGTCCCGGCGCTGCCGGGCCAGCTCGGTGCACCAGGCCCGCCCGTCGATCTGGCCCGAGGAGTCGGCCAGCGGCAGCCAGCGCTGGGTCTGCCGGTCCGCGAACACCTCGTCGACCGCCCCGGCGTCCGCCGCGACGAGCTGGCGTACCTCGGTGCGCGGCGTGGAGACGGTCAGCGCCGGGAAACGGCGCACGGCCACCTGCCCGATCACGCCGGAGCCTCCGCGGGGGCCGCGGCCGCCGCGACCAGCCGGGCCGCGATCTCCGGGTACGCGGCCCAGTGCGGCACGAGCTGCGAGGCGTGCACGCCCCGCCAGACGAAGCCCTCCGGGGCGCCGCCCTCCCAGCGCCAGGCAGCCCGCTCGCCGGCCCGCGGGGTGAGCACCGCGGCGTGCTGCTTGTGCCCCACCACGGTGGCGCCGGCCCGCGCCACCACGCTGTCACCGGCCGCGGTGGCCTCCCGGTAGCCGACCACCAGGCCGTCCCGGCTGGCGCCGACCGCGTCGAGCACCCCGCACATCGGCAGGCCGTCCAGCTCCCGGGCCAGCCAGAGCAGGCCGGCGCCCTCGGCGATCACCGGGCGGCCCGTCCGGGCCAGCTCGGCCACCGCGATGCAGAGCCGGCGGTTGGCGGAGAGCTGCTCCGCGTACGTCTCAGGCAGCCCGCCGCCGACGACCAGCGCGCGGGTGCCGGCGGGCAGCGACTCGTCGCGGAGCGGGTCGACGGTGACGACCTCGGCGCCCGCCGCGCGCAGCAGCTCGGCGGTCTCCGGGTGGCTGTAGCTGCCGCCCGGACCGCCGGCCAGCGCGACCACCGGCCGCTCCCCCGCGGGCGCGCCCGCGGCCGGCTCCGGCGACCACGGCGCGACGGTCAGCTCCGGGGCGGAACGGGCCAGCCCCAGCAGCCGGTCGAGGTCGACGGTGGCGGCGACCGCCTCGCCGAGCCGGCGGACCGCCCGCTGGGCCTCGGCGTCGCGCTGGACCACCGGCACCAGCCCGTGCCGGCGGGACGGCAGCACCGGGGGCAGCTCGTGCCGGCGCAGCGCGCCGTAGACCGGCACCCCCACGTCGTCGAGCGCCTCGCGGAGCATCGCCTCGTGCCGGGGCGAGGCCACCCGGTTGAGGATGACGCCACCCAGCCAGAGCTGCTCGTCGTACGCCCGGAAGCCGTGCACCAGGGCGGCCACCGACTGGCCCATGGCGGCCACGTCCACCACCAGCACCACCGGGCTGCGCAGCGCTGTCGCGACGGCCGCCGTGGACTCGGTCTCCGGGCGGCCGGCGATCGAGTCGTAGAGCCCCATGGTGCCCTGGACCAGCGCGAACCCGGCCCCGGCGGCGCCGTGCGCGAACAGCGGGCCCACCCGCTCCGGGCCGACCAGCCGCGGGTCGAGGTTGCGCCCCGGCCGCCCGGCGGCCAGCCCCAGGTAGGCCGCGTCCACCTGGTCCGGCCCGATCTTGAACCCGGCCACGTCCAGCTCCCGGTCGGCGAGGGCCGCGAGCAGGCCGAGCGAGAGGGCACCGGTGCCGTGCCCCGAGGAGGGCGCGCTCAGCACGACGCGCGGCACGACGGTCATCATCGACTCCTGGTCTGGGGTGGTTTCCGCCCGCGTGACCATACCCGGCCGGCCCGACGCGCGGCGGCCGCCGGACGGCCCGTTCCGGCCCGGTGCGGGTCAGTGGCGCCGCTCATACGGGTAGCCTTTGCCAACGTGTACCGGTTCCTGCTGACCCCGCGCTGGCTCGGCTATCTCGCGCTGACCCTGGTGGCCGCCGCGGTGATGGTGTTCCTCGGCAACTGGCAGCTGGACCGCTACCGGGGCCGCACGGCCATCAACGAGCGGATCGACGCCGGCGCCACCATGACGCCCGCGCCCCTGCGCGACGCACTGCCCGCCCCGACCGGTGGACCCGGCACCGCCGGCCCCGCCCCGGCGGACCGGCTCACCTGGACCCGGGTCACCGCCACCGGCCGCTACGACAGCGCGAACATCGTCCTGGTCCGCGGCCGGACCGTCGACAACAAGGTCGGCTTCGAGGTGCTCACCCCGCTGGTCCTCGCCGACGGCAGCGCGGTGCTCGTCGACCGGGGTTGGATCCCGCCCGTGCCCGGCGGCAACGCCACGGCCCAGCCGCCGGTGCCGGCCGCGCCGACGGGCGAGGTGACGGTCGCCGGCCGGCTGGTGTCCAGCGAGAGCGGCGGCGGGGCGGTCGACCGGCGCGACGGCAAGCTGGAGACCCGGCGGATCAGCATCCCCCGCCTCGCGAAGCAACTGCCCTACCCGGTCTCCGGCGGCTACGTGCTGCTCGACCAGCAGACCCCGGCCGCCGACCCGGCGTTCCAGGCGGTGCCCATCGGGCACACCAACAACTGGCAGAACTTCGGCTACGTGGTGCAGTGGTGGCTCTTCGCCGGGATGAGCCTGGTCGGCTACGGCTGGGTCGCCCGACGGGAGGCCCGGCGGCTGGCCGGCCTGGACGCCCCGCGCAAGCCGCTGGACCGGGCCGCCGAACCGACCTCCGCCTGACCCCGTTCGAGGCGCCCGAACCGGACATCCGGCGGGCACACCGGGCGGCGGGGACGCTGTAGGGTCCGCCCATGATCGTCAACCGTGGGGGGTCGCGGTGACCCCTGATCCCACGACGCCGCCGCCCGCCGAGCCGCCCCCGGCCGCGTACGACCCGTGGTCCGCCATGCCGGCCGTCGCGCCGCCCACCGAGCAGTTCCCGGTGCTGGCCGCGCCACCGGCGGACCCCCCGGTCAGCGCGCCGCCCACCGCGCGGTTCCCGGCCGCGCCGGCGGTCCCGGCTCCCCCGGCCGCCCCGCCGTTCCCCGCCGGGCCGGCCGCCGCGCCCTTCCCGGCGCCGCCCGCACCGCCCGTCCCGTTCTCAGCACCGCCCGCTCAGTTCTCGGGCCCGCCGGCTCAGTTCTCGGCCCCGCCCGTCCAGTTCTCCGCGCCGCCGGCCACGGCCCAGTTCTCCGCGCCGCCCGCCACGGCCCAGTTCCCCGCGCCGCCCGGGCCGGCGGTCGGGGTGCCGGCGCCGCACGGAGGGGCGCTGGTCCCGGCGACGCCGTACCCGCCCGTGCCGGCCCCGCTCCCGGGCCCGCTGCCGCCGGCGCAGTCCGTGGTCGCCGTGCAGATCGGCGAGATCATGGTGACGCCGCCGGTGATCCGCACCCCGGCCGGCGTCCTGCCGCTCGCCGGCTCCTCCTGGCACGTGGTGGACCACTGGCAGAAGGAGGAGAAGGTGGCCACCTGGGCCGTGGTGGCCGCGATCCTCGGCTTCTTCTGCCTGACCGTGTTCAGCCTCCTCTTCCTGCTGGTCAAGGAGACTCGCCACCACGGGACCGTGCAGGTGACGGTGACCAACGGCGGGCACCAGTACGTCGCGCGCATCCCGGTGGCCGACCAGTTCCAGGTGCAGCAGATCAACAACCAGGTCAACTACGCCCGGTCGCTGTCGACGGGGTGAGCCGCGCGCCCGGAGGCGGTGCCGCGCCGCCTCCGGCCCGGCGGGTCAGCCGGTGACCCGACCGGCGTGGATGGCCCGGACCGCGTCGATGGTGTCCGCCTCGGCGGCGGTCTTGTCGTCCCGGTAGCGCACCACCCGGGCGAAGCGCAGCGCCATGCCGCCCGGGTAGCGGCTGCTGGCCTGCACCCCGTCGAAGGCGATCTCGACCACCTGTTCCGGCCGGACCCGGACCACCCAGTCGCCCTTCTCCACGGCCAGCGCGAGGAAGCGCTCGGTCTGCCAGCGCAGCAACTCGTCGGTGAGCCCCTTGAACGTCTTGCCGAGCATGACGAACTCGCCGGTGCGCGGGTCACGGGCGCCCAGGTGCAGGTTGGAGAGCCAGCCCTGCCGCCGGCCGCTGCCCCACTCGACGGCGAGCACCACCAGGTCGAGGGTGTGCCGGGGCTTCACCTTCACCCAGGCCGCGCCGCGCCGGCCGGCGTCGTAGGGCGCGGCCGGGTCCTTGACCACCACGCCCTCCTGGCCGGCGTCGACCGCTGCCGCGAAGGCCGCGCCGGCCTGCTCGGGGTCGTCCACCTCGACGCGGCCGACGAGCAGCGTCGGGTCGACCGCGCCGGCCAGGGCGGCCCACCGCTCCCGGCCGGGCAGGTCGATGAGGTCCGTGCCGTCGAGGTGCAGCAGGTCGAAGAAGTACGGCGTCAGCACCGTCTCGCCGGTGCGCTCGGCCGCGGCGAGCACCGCGGGCGCCACCGGCGTGCGCCCGGTGGTGCTCGGGGTGGTGCGCCGGGCGGCCCGGCTGGAGGTCTCCTGGAACGGCAACGGCCGACCCTCGGCGTCCAACCCGATCGCCTCGCCGTCGAGCACCAGCTCCCGGGCGGGCAGCGCGCGGACGGCGGCCACCACCTCGGGCAGCCGGCCCGTGATGTCGTCCAGGCTGCGGGTGAAGACCGCGATGTCCTGGCCGGACCGGTGCACCTGGATGCGGATGCCGTCGAGCTTGACGTCCACCACCGCCGGGGTGCCCGTGGCGGTGAGCGCCTCGTCGACCGAGGGCGCGCTCTGGGCCAGCATCGGGGCGAGCGGGCGGCCCACCTGGAGGCCGAACCCGGCCAGCGCGGCCGCACCGCCGGAGAGCGCCGCGACCGCCACGGCCCGCAGGTCGCCGGCGAGCAGCAGGGCCCGCCGGACGGCCGTGACCGGCACGTCGGCGGCCCGCGCCACCGCCTCGGTGAGCAGGCCGGCCTGGGCGCCCTGGCGCAGCTCGCCGCGGAAGAGGCCGACCAGCAACCGCTGCTCGTCGGCCGTCGCCGCGGCGAAGAGCCGGCCGAGCAGCTCACGCCGCCGGGCCTGGGAGCCGGCGCCGCCGACCGCCGCGATCTCCTCGATCGCCGCGTCGACGCCGCCCACGGTCAGAATCGGCTCGGCGGCCGGCGGGGGCAGGTCACGCAGGCTCGCCCAGCCCACCCCGGTCTGCCGCTGCCGCAGCTCGCCGGCGAGATAGCCGGCGCCCGCGGGCACCTCGTCGGGGTCGAGCGACCGCAGCGCGGCGGCCAGCAGCTCCACCTTGGCCCGCCGGCCGCTGGTGGCGCCCACCGCCGCCGACGTGGCCGCCAGCTCAAGGAACCGCACGTGCCTCATCCTGCCAGCCACCCCCGACAGCGGGGCGGTTCCCGGGCGATCTTGGGGAGTTGGCGCCCCCCAGGAACGTCAACTCCCCAAGATCCCGGAAGCCGCGGGCCGGCTCAGGCCGAGACCGGCTCCTCGATCCGCAGCCCGCGGGCGCGCACCTCGTCGGCGACCCGGGTGAGCAGCGTGTCGAGCGCGACCAGCACGGCGGAGAGCTCGCCGAGCTGTTCCTTGAGCGTGTCCTCGGGCCACGCGGAGACATCGACGTCCCCCAGAGCACTGACGGCGGCCTGGAGCCGCGACATCTCGTCGTTCGTACGCATGTTCGAAAGGCTATAACACCCCGCCGCCCGACACACCGCAAACTCCGACATCGGCCCCGAAGTTACGGTTTCGACACCTCAGGGGCGGTTCCGGCCCGCCTCGGCGACCTTCGCCAGCAGCAGCGCCTCGGCCGCGCAGACCCGCGCGAACTCGCCCAGGTGCAGGCTCTCGTTCGGCCCGTGCGCCCGGGCGTGCGGGTCCTCCACGCCGGTCACCAGGATCGCCGCGGCGGGGAACATCTCCTGGAAGGTGGCGATGAACGGGATCGAGCCGCCCACGCCGATGTCGACCGGGTCCGTGCCGTCCCAGGCCTCCCGGAACGCCGCCCGCGCCGCGTCGAACATCGGCCCGGTGGCGTCGATGACGCAGGGCGCGCCGTCGTGCTCGAACGTCACCGTCACCTGCGCGCCCCACGGGGCGTGCTTCTCCAGGTGCGCGATGAGCGCCGCGTACGCCTTCTTCGGGTCGTCGCCCGGCGCCAGCCGTACGCTCAGCTTCGCCTTGGCGGCCGGGACCAGCGCGTTCGGCGCCTCCCCGGTGGCCGGGGCGTCCACGCCGAGGATCGCCAGGGCCGGCTTGGTCCAGAGCCGGTCGGTGATCCGGCCGGTGCCGAACAGCTCCGCGCCGTAGACCAGCCCGGCCTCGGCGCGGAACCGGTCCTCGGGGTAGTCGACGGTGGCGCCCTCGCGGCCGACCAGACCCTCGACGGCCACGTCACCGGCCTCGTCGTGCAGGGTGGCGAGCAGCTTCACCAGCGTGGTGAGCGCGTCGGGCACCGCACCGCCGAACATGCCGCTGTGCACGGCGTGGTCGAGGGTGCGCACCTCCACGAAGCAGTTGACGATGCCGCGCAGCGAGGTGGTCAGCGCGGGCACCCCGATGTCCCAGTTGCCGGAGTCGGCGATGACGATGACGTCCGACGCGAGTTCCTCACGGTGGGCGATGAGCAGCTGCTCCAGCGACTCCGAGCCGTACTCCTCCTCGCCCTCGATGAAGAGGACCACGCCGACCGGGAGCCGGTCGCCGAACGCGCGCAGCGCCGCGACGTGCGCCATGATGCCGGCCTTGTCGTCGGCGGCGCCCCGGCCGTAGAGGCGGCCGTCGCGCTCCACCGGCTCGAACGGGTCGGACTCCCAGAGCGACAGGTCGCCGACCGGCTGGACGTCGTGGTGCGCGTACAGGAGGACGGTGGGCGCGCCGGGCGGGGCCGGCTTCGTCCCGATCACCGCCGGCTGGCCGCCGGAGCGCACGATCTTCGTGTCGAGGCCGCAGCCGCGCAGCAGCTCGGCCACCGCCTCGGCGGAACGCTCGACGTGCGAGTGGTCGAAGCCCTCGAAGGCGATGCCCGGGATGCGGACGAGTCGCTCGAGGTCGGCACGGACGCCGGGCAGTTCCCGCTCGACGGCGGCCCGCACCTCGGACTCGGACATGATCGGTGAGGTCATGACCGGAATCGTATGCCGGCCTTACCTCGCCCCGCCGTCCGAGCCCGCCCCTCCGCCCCGGCGGACGTAGTAGCGGCCGGCGTCGTGCGGCAGGTCGGGGGCGCCGTCGACCACGAGGTCCACCGCGGCGCCGGTGCCGTCGGCGGCGAAGTGCGCCCGCTCCCCGGCGTGCCAGCGGCGCAGCTCGGGCAGGATCTCCGCGCCGTCGCGGGCGAGCGCCCGGGACAGCCGCAACCCGGCGGGCGCCGTGACGAGGACCGACAGGGTCGCCTCCGGCCGGATCGCCGCCCGCGCCGCGCTCACCCCCTCCACGATCAGCACCGGCCCGGCCGGCACCGCCACCGCCCGGTCCAGGAACCGCCGGCGCACCCAGCTGTACCGGCGGTAGGCCCCCGGCCGGCCAGCACGGACCGGTCCGAGCACCCACTCCTCCAGCCGGGGCCAGAAGGTGAACTGGTCGTCCCAGCCGTCGAGCAGGTCGTCGGTGCGGACCACCGGCGGGCGGGCGCCGCCGGGCAGCGCCGCGACGGCGTCCGCGAGGCGCGTCGCGAAGACGCTCTTGCCCGCGCCGCTCGGCCCGTCGACCACCACCAGTCGGGTACGCCCCAACCGCGCCGGCCCGGCCAGCACCCGCCGGGCCAACCCGGCGTACGCCTCGACCACCGCCACCGTCACCCGACCGACGCTAGCGAGTCCCTCTTCCGCTGGATCCTGCGGCACCAGCGGACCGTTCGCCGCGCGGTGCGGCGTCGCCGTGGGCATCATCGGGAGGTGCTCCATGACGTGATGAGTCCGGGCGTCGACGCCCTCCTCGAACAGGCCCGCGCCGGCCTCCACCGGCTCACCCCGCACGACACCGTCGAGGCGGTCCGGGCGGGGGCCCTGCTGGTCGACACGCGGACCGAGGCGCAGCGCCGCGAGCAGGGCGAACTGCCCGGGGCGATCGTCATCGACCGGACCGTGCTGGAGTGGCGGCTGGACCCGGCCAGCGCCTGGCGCATTCCCGAGTCGACCAGCTACGACCGCCAGATCGTGGTGGTGTGCCGCGAGGGCTTCAGCTCCAGCCTGGCGGCCGCCGGCCTCCAGGCGCTCGGCCTGCGCCTGGCCACGGACATGATCGGCGGCGTGCAGGGCTGGCGGGAGGCGGGGCTGCCGATGTCCGACCGCCCCGCCGACATCCGCTACTGACCCCGCCCGCGCCCGCCCCGGTCAGCCGGGTGAGCGCGGCCGGATGCGCTCAGCCGCTCGGCGCCCGACCCCGGTCAGCCAGGTGCGCGTGGCGGACCCGCTCGGCCAGTCGGCGCCCGAGCCCGATCAGCCGGGTGGGCGCGGCTGACCCGCTCGGCAGTCGGCGCCTGACCCGCTCATTCGGCCGGTGCGCCTGATCCCGCTCCGAGACTCGGCTTCACCGGGCCGCTCAAGCGGTCGGGGCGCCGGGCGGGATGAACGGCAGGCCCGGCGGCGGGCCGGACTCGATCAGCCGCCACAGCGCCTCGGTGTCGAGGTGCTCCTCGACCAGGTCGCCGAGCAGGTCGAGGGTGCGCTCCCGGGCGGCGGCGAACGCGGTGTCCGGGGCGACCTTGAACCCGGTCCGTCCGGCCAGCTCGGCGACCTCGGTGAGGAAGCGGCGGCGGAAGGCGTCGGACTCGAAGGCGCCGTGCCAGTGGGTGCCGTACACGGCGCCCAACCGGGCCCCCTCGCCAGTGCCGTCGGCGTAGCGGAGCAGTGGCGGCAGGCCCGGGTCGGCGGCGGAGACCTGGCCGTGGTGGATCTCGTAGCCGTGGACCGGGACTTCTCCGGCGGCGGTGCCGGCGGCGCGCCGGACCGTCTTGCGCGGGTCGAAGGTGATCTCGACGGGGAGCAGCCCCAGGCCGGGCACGCTGCCCGCCCGGCTCTCCACGGGGTCGTGGATGGCGCGGGACAGCATCTGGAACCCGCCGCAGATGCCGAGCAGCGGCCTGCCGGCGGCGGCGTGCGCCAGGACGGCGTCGGCCAGGCCGGTCTCCCGCAGCCAGGCCAGGTCGGCCACCGTCGACTTGGAGCCGGGCAGCACCACCAGGTCGGCGGCGGCCAGTTCGGCCGGCTCGACGGTCAGCCGGACCCGCACGCCGGGCTCGGTGGCCAGAGCCTCGACGTCGGTGGCGTTGCTGATCCGGGGCAGCCGGACCACCGCCACGTCGAGCCAGTCGGTGCCCCGCGGTGCCGCCGGCCGCCCGAGCACCCGCCCGTACGCGAGCGAGTCCTCCGCGTCGAGCCAGAGGTCGAGCGCCCAGGGCAGCACGCCGAGGGTGGGACGGCCGGTGACCTGGTGCAGCATGTCCAGCCCCGGCCGGAGCAGCCCCAGGTCGCCCCGGAACTTGTTGATCACGAAGCCGGCGACGAGGGCCTGGTCGGCTGGGTCGAGCAGCGCGACCGTGCCGAACATCGAGGCGAACACGCCGCCCCGGTCGATGTCGCCGACCACGATCGCGGGCAGCCCGGCGTGCCGGGCCAGCCCCATGTTCACGTAGTCGCCGGCCCGCAGGTTGATCTCGGCCGGGCTGCCCGCGCCCTCGCAGATCACCACGTCGTACTCGGCCCGTAGCTCGGCCAGTGCCGAGTTCGCGGTGGCGGCCAGCCGGGGACGCAGCTCGCGGAAGTTGCCGGCGGTGACCGTGTCGACCGCCTCGCCGAGCAGCACCACCTGGCTGGCGTGGTCGCTGCCCGGCTTGAGCAGGACCGGGTTGAAGCGCAGGTCCGGGTCGAGCCCGCAGGCGGCGGCCTGCATGGCCTGGGCGCGGCCGATCTCGCCGCCGCGCCCGTCCGGCCCGACCACGACGGCCGAGTTGTTGGACATGTTCTGCGCCTTGAACGGGGCGACCCGCACGCCCCGGCGCCGCAGCCAGCGGCAGATGCCGGCGGTGAGCACGCTCTTGCCGGCGTCGGAGGTGGTCCCGGCGACCAGCAGCCCGCCGCTCACCGCCCGCTCCCCGGTCGCGCCGCGCGGAGGGCGCGCAGCGCGCCGCGGCCGGTCGCACCGACCAGGCGACCGACCGTCACCGGGTAGGCCGCCGCGAGGCCGAGCGCGGCCAGGCCGACCGCGCCGGAGAGCCGGGCGGCCCGCTTCAGGTGCCGCGCCTCGGGCCGGGGCCCGTCCCCGAGGAACGGCCGGGTCTCCTCGCGTCCGAAGTAGACGTTGCGCCCGCCGAGCCGGACGCCGAGCGCGCCGGCCATGGCTGCCTCGCACTGTCCGGCGTTCGGACTCGGGTGGTCGTTGCGGTCCCGCCGCCAGACCCGCCAGGCGGCGGCGCGGTCCCCGTGCGCGGTCGGCGCCACGGCGACCGTGAGCAGCCCGGTCAGCCGGGCGGGGACCAGGTTGAGCAGGTCGTCCAGGCGGGCGGCCGGGGTGCCGAAGCGGGCGTACCGGGGTGAGCGGTGGCCCACCATCGCGTCGAGCGTGTTGGCCGCCCGGTAGCCGAGCAGGCCGGGCAGCCCGGCGACGGCGCCCCAGACCAGCGGGGCGACCACCGCGTCGGAGGTGTTCTCCGCGACCGACTCCACGGTGGCCCGGGCCAGTTCCGGCTCGTCGAGGGCCGACGGGTCCCGCCCGCACAGGTGGTTGAGCCGGCCCCGGGCGGCGGGGAGGTCACCGGCCTGCAGGGCCCGGGCCATCACCCGCGACTCGTGCCGCAGGGTGCGCCCGCCCAGCACCGCCCAGGTGCCGGCCGCCACCAGCGCGGCCCGGGCCACCGGGCGACGCCGCGTGGCCAGGCCGGCGGCAACCCCGAGCAGCACCGGCGCGCCGACCGCGAGCGCGGTGAACGCCGCTCCGGCCGACCGCTCGGGTCGGTAGATCCGCCGCTCCAGGGCCCCGGCCGCCCGGCCGAAGCCGGCCACCGGGTGCCAGTGCCGGGGATCGCCGAGCAGCGAGTCCAGCGCGTAGCCCGCCACCAGTCCCGCCGCGTTCGCCATGGCGGTCGCCTGCCGCACTCGTCACCACCTCCGGCCGGCCAGCCTAGTCGTACAGCGGGGTGGCCACGTCGGCGTCGCCACCCCGCTCCCCCGTGGCACGATCCCGCGGCCTAGGCGGGCACCGGGGTACGCCTGCGGCCCCGCCGGTTGCGACCGCTCCCGGCGCCGGCCTCGACATCGTCGGTCGAGCCCGGCTCGGCGGCGGCCGGCTCGGCGGCCAACTCGTCATCGCCACCCTCCGCGGCCAGTTCGTCGTCGCCGCCCTCCGCGGCCAGCTCGTCGTCGCCGCCCTCGGCGGCCAACTCGTCATCGCCGCCCTCGGCGGCCGGGCCGTCGGGCCGGTCGTCGAACGGATCCATCAGCCCGTCGAGGTCTCCGGGCGTCCCGTGCGCCCCGGTGGAGAGCCCGACCCGGGGGACGTCGAACTCCGGCGGGAACTCGTCGTCGAACGGCCGGTCGTCGAGCGACGCCGGGGCCTGCGCGTCCGGCACCGGCTCGGTCGCCTCGCCGTGCACCCGGCGCTCGGCCTCGGCGTCCTCCACCGTGCTGGTCGTCATGCCGGGGCGGTTGCGCAGGAACCGGGCCCGGCCGCGGGACAGGTCGTGCCCGACGGCGACGGCTTCCAGTTCGTAGAGGGTGCGGTGGTTGCCGGCGTCGTCGGTCCAGTCGCGGGTGTAGAGGCGGCCGGCGACGACCACCGGGTCGCCGACCGCCACCGAGGCGGCCACCCCCTCGGCAAGCTTGCGCCAGCAGTTCACCCGCACCCGCAGGCTGTTGCCGTCGACCCAGCGGCCGCTGTCCCGGTCGAGCCGGCGGGCGGTCGAGGCGACCTTGAAGTTGGCCACCAGGGTGTTGCTCTGGGTGGTCCGGCGCCATTCCGGCGCGGTCAGCACGTTGCCGACGATCGTGACGTACGTATCGAACATCGCCCCTCCCAAGGGGAACTCGGCTTGTCCGGCCGAGCCTCGCCCGGCGGGCGGACCCGGACCAGCAGCCCCCGGCCGGCCTGTGGACGACGGACCGGCCTGTGGACAACCCCCTGATCAAGGTCCCGTCTGCTAGGGACCACCGGCCCTACGGCGCTGACCTGCGACGAAACATGATCAAGACGCCGGCCGGCGAGGCGGTTCCGGACCCGAGCCGATTGGGTAAGGACTTGATCAACCGAGAGAAAGGGAGCGACGATGCTTCTCCGAGACGTCTGCGAGACCCGGCGATGAGCGCCGTGGCGAACCCCGCGACCGTGGCCGAGTGCCTCCGCGTCGGCGCCGGGTTCTCCCAGGGCGACCGGAACTGGATCGCGGAGCAGTTCGCGACCCTCGACGCCCGGCTCGCCGGGTTCCACGCCGACGCCACCGAGCTGGAGGTGTCGGTCAAGGACCGGAACGCCCGGGGACAGAAGGTCACCCTGGAGTGCTGGGTCGCGGGCCGGCAGAAGATCGTCACCACCTCCTCCGAGGAGGACCTGCACGCCGCGCTCAATGATGTCCGGGACGACCTCCGCCGCCGGCTCAACGACGCGAAGACCCGCCAGGAGCCGCGCCACAACAAGCACCTGCGCGAGACGGACCAGCCCGAGGGCGTCCCCGTGCAGGCCGCCGAGCGGGCCGACGCGGAGACCGCCTGAGATCACCCCGCCTCCGCCCGCGCCCGGTGCCGGCGGGCGGGGGCGGGGGCTACCGCCGGGTAGCGTTGCGGCGTACCGTCGCGGTCGTGGAACCGGACGTGCTGGGACCGCCCTACGAGCGGCAGACGATCGACCTGGGCACCGACGACGAGGGACGGGTCGTCGCCACCCTGGTCCGCCGGCGGGCGGAGCGCCCGACCGGCCGGGCCGTGCTCTACGTGCACGGCTTCGTCGACTACTTCTTCCAGACCCACGTCGCCGACTTCTTCGCCGAGCGCGGCTGGGACTTCTACGCGCTCGACCTGCGCAAGTACGGCCGCAGCCTGCAACCGCACCAGACCCCGAACTTCTGCCGCGACCTGAGCGACTACTTCCCTGAGCTGGACGCCGCCGCGAAGATCATCCGCGAGGACGAGGGGCACGACACCCTGCTCGCCATGGGCCACTCCACCGGCGGCCTGATCATCTCGCTCTGGGCGCACGCCCGCCGCGAGGCCAACCTGGTCGACGGCATCTTCCTCAACAGCCCGTTCTTCGACATCAACGCGCCCTGGCTGGTCCGTCGACCCCTCGCGGCCGCCGTCTCCCGGCTGGGCCGCCGGGCGCCGCAGCGCATCCTCCCCTTCGGCCTGGGCACGGTGTACGGCGAGAGCCTGCACGCCGACCACCGCGGCGAGTGGCGCTACGACCTGGCCTGGAAGCCGCTCGCCGGGTTCCCGGTGCGGGCCGGTTGGATCAACGCGATCCGCGCCGGTCAGCGTCAGCTCCGGGCCGGCCTGGACATCCCGGTGCCGGTGCTGCTGGCCTGCTCCACCCGCAGCTACCGGGGCACGAAGTGGCATGACTCGGCCACCCTCGCCGACGCGGTGCTCGACGTCGAGCACATGGTGCGCTGGGCGCCCCGCCTCGGCCGGCACGTCACCCTGGCCCGCTTCGACGGCGGACTCCACGACCTCACGCTCTCCGGCCCCGCCGTACGCGAAAAGGTGTTCGTGGAGGTCGGCCGGTGGGCGGACGGCTTCCTCGACACCGGGCCGACCGAGACGGAACCGGCGCCGGCGCCGCGGCGGCCGGCCGACGAGCCGGCCGGCGCGAGCGCGGAGGGCTGAGCCGGACGGGTCAGCGGTAACCGGCGGTCGCCGCGGAGAGGGCCGACCGGATCCGGTCGAACGTCGCCACCGGGTGCCCGCCGGAGGTGGCCGGCAGCAGCAGGCCCAGGCAGCGCAGCGCCACCTCGCCCTCCGGGCCGGCCTCGACGCCGAACACCGGCGCGCCCGCGTACCCGACGGGCAGTTCGGTGGTGACCCGCACCTCGTCGCCGTGGCGCGCCACCCGCTCGATCACCGCCTCCAGCGGCCGCGACCCGTCGTCACCGACGCCGAGCGCCAGCACGAACGCCGACCGGGGCTCCGCGCCGACCCTGGCGACCGCCTCGGCCGGCGCCGCCACCGCGTCGGTCACCTGCTGGGTACGCCAGCTCCAGCCCCGGTCCTCGGCGTACCCGTAAAGCCCGCCGATGGGCATGGCGGCCAGGCCGATGTCCGGCAGATCCAGCCACCGGTCCGCGAAGTCGGGCAGCTCGACCGGCTCCGCGGCCGCTTCCGCCGGCTCGGTGACGCTCGGCCGCAGCCCGATCTCCCCGTACGGCGCCCGGGTGGTCGCGGAGGCCGTGAGCAGCCACTCGTGCACCACCTCCCCGTCGTCGGTGGCGCCGATCAGCTCGCTGTAGAAGAAGGCGGTGCCGAAGGTCGTGGCCGGCGCGCCCGGCCCGCCGGACCCGTGCACGGGCAGGATGGCGCGGCCGAGCAGCTGGCACAGCTCGTAGGCGCAGGCGTTCTCGGTTTCCGGGTCGAGCAGCACGACGCCGAGGTTACTGACCCGTCCGGCGCCGGTGGCCCGTGACCCGGACATCCGGGGTGCCCGCGGCCGCCGGGCCGTGGGACGCTGAGCGGCGACGTGGCCGCGACCACCCGTTCCCCCGGCCAGCCCGGGGTCGGCGGTACCCTCTTGGCGCGACACCGTCGACGCGCGCCCGTAGCTCAGCGGATAGAGCAGGGGACTTCTAATCCCAAGGCCGCAGGTTCGAATCCTGCCGGGCGCACCACCGTCACCTCAGGTCAAGGGTCTGCCGCTCCCAGCCCAGTCAGTCGCCACCGGTCCCCGATGTCCGGCAGGACATGGGCGTAGGTGTTCATGGTCAGCCCGATCTGGCTGTGACCGAGCCCCTTCGTCACCGGCCGAGGTGAGGCACCGGAGACGAGCAGGAACGTGGCGCACGCGTGCCGCAGGTCATGCGGCCGAAGCCGGTCGAGGCCGGCCACGCTGGCGGGTATCAACGGCGTTTCCAGCCCCGTGGCTTCGCTAGCACGATGATCAGGGTGCCGAGCGGACCCCACAAGCTGGGCACGAAGTACGGCCGATGATCCAGGCCTTTGCGGTTGACCAGCCTCTGGTTCAGCCGGAGGAAGGCGAACACTGCCGCCAACCAAGCGAGCGGCTCGATCAGTCTGCCCACCAGTCTCCATCCACGTCGTCAGCCAGGACGCTACGCCGAGGCCCCTGGTCTGGCTGAGTTGGAACGATCGTCGACGGGCTGGGCATCGCCTTGGGTGGTGTGATCGCTGCCGCGCAGCGGAGCTGCTCGCCCCTGAGCCGCGTGGGCACGGCCCGCGGTTCGATGACGACGAGGACCAGTGCGTGACCCATCCCCCGGGTGGTGGCCGAGGTTCGAACGCCCGCCTGGCTTGCGAACCCGTCAAGCCCCACCCCGACGGTGCTTGTCCGCGGCTTCGATCGCGTGCAGGACCGCTAGACGGATCACCCAGTAGAGAACGAAGACGCTCAGGGCGTAGAAGAGAACGGCGGCAAGTGTGGCATCCATGATCGTGAACCATAGGGATCACCTGCCAGTGCCGCTACAGCCATTCGTACAGCCGAGACCACCCGCAGACGCCGACGTCAACGGCCTTCTGCTTTCCGAGAGTTCGGCAGGGGCCGGATCACTCACGGTGCCTCAGCGGAGTCAGGCGGCGGGGCGGCAAGGGGGCCGGTCCGTCCCGGGCCGGTGAACACGGCGGCGAGCAGCAGTGCGAAGCCGACGACGGATGTGGCGGTCAACCCCGTCTGCACACGGTCCGCGAGGTCGATGATCTTCCCCAACTCGGCGGCGGTCGCGCCGGCGAGGGCATCGCGGATGTAGCTGAGGAGGATCATGGAACCGAGCTTGGCTGCGGACAGTGCGGTGAAGGCGCAGATCGCCAGGCCAGCCACGCGGCCGAGCCGGCGCCGGAGTCCGACGGCCAACACCAGTCCGATCACGGAGACGCATGCGGCGGGCGCGAGATGCAGGTAGAGGACAAGGTTGTCGTTCATCGGGACCGTCCCACCGGCGTGGGGTGGGAAGACCGGGCCACGAAGACGGCGATGGTCACGTAGATCAGCCCCACCAGGTCGAGGACCAGCAGAGCGATGTCGACCGGCATCTGCATGGCCCGGGTGAGTTCGAGTCCCGCGGGCGACACGTTCGGGCTCGCTTCCGTCATCGGGAACCCGTAGCCGCTCCGGGACAGGCTCCACAGCTGCCAGGCGACGCCTGCGAGGCTGGCCAGAGCGAGGAAAGCGAAGCCGATGACGGCGGTGGAGGCGGCCGCACCGAGGCGTCGCCGGAAGGCGATCGTGACGAGCAGGCCCGCCACGAACATGACCGCCTCCGGCATCGAGGGCAGCACGAGCCGGAACGCGTCACGCCAGAAGAAGTCACTCATGGGCACTCCCTGCCTCACCGGGTGGATCACTGTAGGCCTCCGGTGGGCCGACGCGCTTCCCCCTCGCGTTGTGTTCGGCGGCGGTCACGAAGCTCAGCCCGAGCCGACCGGGTGGAGGGCCCCACACGGCATGACGTAGCTGGCTGACCCTCGCCCGCGGCGATGCCGGTCGACGGTCTCTCCACACGGGAGCGCCGTCAGACGGCGCCGAAGGTCGGCGTGCCCGCGCTGTCGTAGGTCAGCATGGTCACCCCGGTGCCGGCGGTGCGGGTGCCGGTCAGCCGCAGGCCGGTCGGGGGCACGCCGTCGGCGAAGAGTCGCTGTCCGCGTCCCAGCACCACCGGGAACACCAGAAGCTGGTACGTGTCGATGAGCCCCTCCCGCATCAGCCACCGGGCGAGCGCGCCGCTGCCGTGCACCTGGAGTTCGCCGCCGGGGCGGTTCTTCAGGTCGGTGATCGCGGCGGCGAGGTCGCCGTCGAGGCGGTGCGAACCCGCCCAGGTCAGCTCGTCGTCGCGGGTGGTGGCGACGTACTTCGGCAGCCGGTTGAGCGGGTTGTCCGGGCCGCCCTCTGCCGGGTCGGTCACGTGCGGCCAGTAGGCGGCCATGATGTCGTAGGTGCGGCGGCCGAGCAGGAGGGCCTCGGCCCGCTCGAAGGTCTCGCCCATCCACCCGCCGACGGTCTCGTCGAAGTGCGGCGGCAGCCAGCCGCCCAGGTCGAAGCCGCCGGTGCGGTCCTCTTCCCGGCCGCCGGGGGCCTGCATGACGCCGTCGAGGGTCAGGAAGGTGGTGATGGTGAGCCGCATGATGGTGCCTCCTTCTCCGGGACCGGCTCCGCGCCGGCTTCCACCCTGCCGACGGCCAGGGATCAGCCGATTCGACAGGCCGGCCGGACTGAGTCTGTGACGTGGGCCACACTCAGGGCTTGCGGGCGAACAGGTACGCCGCCGGGTGGCGCTGCCCCTCCCCCGGCGCCTGCCACATGGTGGCGGTCACGGGGAGACCCGCCGCCGCGAGCAGCGCGGCGATCCCCTCCGGCCGGGCGAAGTGCACGTCGAGCGGCACCGGGTGGCCGTAGGCCCGGTCGCGGCGGACGTGCTCGTCGTCGCCGCCGTGGAAGCCGAGCAGCGCGTGGCCGCCGGGGGCGAGCACCCGGTGGAACTCGGCGAACACCCGGGGCAGCAGCTCGCGCGGCGTGTGCACGATGGACCACCAGCTGAGCACCCCGCCGAGCCGCCCGTCGGGCAGGTCCAGCGCGGTCATCGAGCCGACCTCGAAGCGCAGTTCCGGGTACGCCTGTCGGGCCAGCGCGACCATCCGTGGTGACAGGTCGACGCCGAACGCGTCGACGCCCAGGTTCGACAGGTGGGCGGTGACGTGGCCGGGGCCGCAGCCGAGGTCGGCCACCGGCCCGCCGGCGGCGCGGGCCCGTTCGGCGAAGGCGCCGAGCAGCGCCCGGTCCAGCGGCAGCTCGGACAGTCTGGCGGGGACCAGCGCGGCGTAGTCGACGGCGACGGTGTCGTACGCCCCCCGGGTCTCGGTCAGGTGCGCGGGCTCGGTCACGGCCCGACCGTACCGGCGAAACGCCGGGCGGCGGCGGGCGCGGGGCCGACGTACCCTCCGCCCATGGTGACCGAGACGGACCTCCGCCTGGGCGACGGCCGCACCCTGCACGTCTACGACACCGGCGGGCGGGACCGGCTCGCCGTCTTCTGGCACCACGGCACGCCGAACATCGGCGCGCCACCCGCGCCGCTGTTCGCCGCGGCCGACCGGCTCGGCCTCCGCTGGGTCTCCCACGACCGTCCGGGCTACGGCGGTTCGACGCCGCTGCCGGGGCGCGACATCGCCTCCGCCGCTGCCGACGTCGCGGCGGTGGCCGACGCGCTGGACCTCGACCGGTTCGCGGTGATGGGCCACTCCGGCGGCGGTCCGCACGCCCTGGCCTGCGGCGCGCTCCTGCCGGGCCGGGTGGTCGCGGTGGTGGTCGGCGCCGGCCTGGCCCCGTACGGCGCGGCCGGGCTGGACTGGTTCGCCGGCATGGTGCCGGCCGGGGTGGCCTCGCTGCGGGCGGCCGTCGCGGGACGGGCGGCCAAGGAGGCGCACGAGGCGTCGGGCGCCGCGTACGACCCGGAGTTCACCCCGGCCGACCTGGCCGCGCTGCACGGCGACTGGTCCTGGTTCGACGGTGTGGTGGGTCCGGCCGTCCGGGGCGGTCCGGGCGGGCTGATCGACGACGACCTGGCGTACGTGCACCCGTGGGGCTTCGACCCCGCCGGGGTGACGTCGCCGGTGCTGCTGCTGCACGGCGAGCGGGACGGGATCGCCCCGGTGGCCCACGCCGCGTGGCTGGCGGGTCGCTGTCCCGCCGCCGAGCTGCGCCGCTACCCGGAGGACGGGCACATCTCGGTGCTGCGCCACGCCGGGTCGGCGTTGGAGTGGCTCCGCGATCGGTAGGCGGACATGGGTGAGGCGGCGGCCGGGGGGCCGGCCGCCGCCTCGCCGCGCCGGATCGGGCGCGGGTTCGCGAGATCGCACGGAGGACCGGGGGGGAAGGTCGTCCGGGCGAACCGCGGTACCGACGCCGGGCGGGTGGGGGGGTGAAGTGACCCGCCCGGCGCCGGAGGTCAGTGGGTGGGCCGGGCGGTGGGCTTGTTGCCGCCGGGCCGCTCGGTCGGGGTGACCGTCGGCCGGCTGTCCGGCCGGCCGGCCGGGTGGCTGGGGGTGACGGTCGGCCGCGCGGGCCGGCCCTTCTCGGCGGCGAGCAGCGTGTCGCAGTACGCCGCCACCTTCTCCTTGTCGCCCGCGGTGGTCACCAGCGCGCGGAACGCCGGGTTCTCCAGCGCCTTGCCCGGGTTGTCGCCCGCGCCCGCCCGGTACGCCCGGCAGAGGCCGACCAGGTTCGGCGACGGGCTGCCCTTGGCGTCGGCCGGGCCCTTGCCCTTGCCGTCCGTCGGGGACGGCGTGCCGGTGGCGTGCGCCGACGGCTTCGCGGGCCGGTCGGCGAGCGGACCGGGCAGGGTGCCGGTGGCTGCGGCGAGGGCGACGCCACCGCCGGCGGTGACGGCGAGGACCACCGCTCCGGCCTTGAGGGTGAGCAGTTTCGCGAGGACGAACTGTGACATCGGTACGGCTCCGTTGTGGGGGGGTGTGAACACGGACCTGCCGCTCGGCGTGCCTCCGGAACAGCGCGCTTCCCGGCGCGCACGCCGGGAGGCGGGACCGCGGCACGGGTGACCGCCGACGCCTCGGGCGGCGCCACCGGGTGACCGGTCGGCTACGCCACGAACGCGCTGGTCACGGGTTCCGTGCCGTCGTTCCGTGCCCCTCAGCGCTCGTCCCCCGCGGGATGTCACACCGCTACCGCGCGGCGGCGCGATCCGACGGAACGTGACCGCGCGGGCCGTCAGGGCGTACGGGGGCCGATGCCGTCCGCGGCCGAGGGGGCGGCCAGCAGACCCACCTGCCGCCCGATGAACCGGTACGCCACCTGCTTCGCCGCCCAGAGCAGGTAGCCCCGGTCGGCCTCGGCGATGCTCCGCCCGTCGGCGTGCCCGACGCTGCTCAGCAGCACCCAGCTCCCGGTCGTGGAGTTCACCGTGATGGTCTCGCCACCGGGTGTCCCGAGCTGGGCGGTGCCGCGGGGGAGCCGGCCACGCCGGTCCCGGGCCGCCCGCTCGCTGGGGTAGAGCACCGCCGCCAGGTGGACGACCGCGTCGCTGTCGTCGGTGGTGTAGCTGACCCGGACCGTGCGTACGCAGCCGTCCAGCGCGTCGCCCGCGAGCACCCCGGCGCAGCCGCGCAGGTCCGTCCCGCCGGTCCGGCGCAGGGTGTCCCCGGCCGCCCGGAAGGTCCGCTCCGGCATCGCCTCGGCCACCGTCACCGGCGCCGCCTCGGCCCGGGCCACCGCCACGGCGAGGGTGCCGAGCAGGGCCGCCGCCACGAGGGCCGGCCCGATGGGGCCGCGGCCCGCCCGCGGGCGGGCCTCCGCCCGGACGGTCAGGGCGATGACGGCGACCACGGCCAGCCCGGCGCCGACTCCGCCCCAGCGGATCCCGGTGGCCGTCGCCCCGGCGGCCGGACCGTCGAGGAGGAGGTACAGGGAGGAGCGGCGGCCGGGCACGTGCACCCAGGCCACCAGCAGGAACGCCAGCCCGACCAGCACGGCGGCGCCCCGGGCCGGCACGCTGAGCCGCGACCACAGCACGACGGCCACCACCGCCCACACGACCGGGAGGATGATCACCAGCCAGCCGACGACGGCCATGCCGGTGCCGGTGCAGCCGGTCCAGGCACAGGCGCTCTCGTCGATCCGGGCCCGCAGGTCGTCGCCGAACACGACGCGCAGCGCCACCAGGGCGACGATGCCGGCGGGCACGAGCAGGGTGAGAGGGCCGGACCGGGCGGCGCCGGCGGCCGGGGGAACCGGCTCGCCGCCGCGTACCGGATCCGGGTCCGCCGCGGCGTCCGGACGCTCCGGTCCGGCCGTCATCTCCTCGGCCGCCCGCGCGACCAGATCCTTCGACCGGCGGCGCCCGCCCCTGCTGCTCGACATGGCAGCGAGGCTAGGACAGCGGCGCACGCGGGTCCGCCGACGGGCGGGCGGCCCGCCGACCGGTCACTCGCACACCCGCCACCCACCGTCCTCCTTGACCAGGACGAACGCCTGCGTCACGGTGGTGCCGCTCTGCGGGGTGAAGCGCACCTGCGCCGACCCGCTGACCCGTCCGTTGGTGTTCGTGACGTTCACCCCGACGATGCGGTATTCGGTCAGCGGCTGGGCGGACTGCTGCCGGACGAAGTCCTCCTGGCTGACCCGGGCGCGCACGCGTGCGCAGAGCTGGCCGTACGCGGTCGGGTAGTCGCGGGCGACCAGCGCGCCGGCGAACCTGTCCACAGTGGCGTGCGCGGGCCCGGTGGCCTCCTTCGCGGTGTGGTAGATGGCGAAGCCGCCGACGACACCGCCCACGCAGCAGAGCGCGAGCACCACGCCGACGACGGTGAGCACCACCCGGGTGGTGTTCGATTTCCTGGGCGGCACCATGGCCGGCTGGTACGTCATAGCCGCAGGGTAGGAGCGTCGCGCCAGCGGTCCGCCCGGTAAACCGGGTGACGTGCCGGGGCGTGGCGTCCACCATCGACCGATGCCGCAGCATCGACCCGCCGAGCCCGACATCCACCGCTACTACACCGAGGTCTTCGCCGAGGCGGACCGGCTGGACCGGTCGCCGCAGGGACGGCTGGAGGCGCGCCGCACCCGGGACCTGCTCGCCCGGCTGCTGCCCCCACCGCCGGCCGAGGTGCTGGACATCGGCGGCGGCCCCGGCGCGTACGCGGGCTGGCTCGCGGCGGCCGGGCACCGCGTGCACCTGGTCGACCTGGTGCCGGCGCACGTGGCGGCGGCCCGGGCCGCACACCCGGGCATCACCGCGACCGTGGGCGACGCCCGGGACCTGCCGCTGCCCGACGCCTCGGCCGACGCCACCCTGCTGCTCGGCCCGCTCTACCACCTGACCGACCGGGCCGAGCGCGTGGCCGCGCTGCGCGAGGCGGCCCGGCTGACCCGGCCCGGCGGCCCGGTGCTCGCGGCGGCGATCAGCCGCAACGCGGCGCTGATCGACCTGACCGCGCAGGGACGGGTGGACGACCACAACCGCCCGCTGCTGCGCGAGGCGTACGCCACGGGGGTGAACGACCCGCGGACCGGCTTCACCACGGCCTACTTCCACCGCCCGGAGCAGGTGGTGGACGAGTTCGTCGCGGCCGGCCTTCCGGCGCCCGCGCTGTACGGGGTGGAGGGTCCGCTGTGGCCGGTGCTGAACGCGCTGGGCACCGGCCCGGCCGAGCGGCTCTTCGCCGACGCGGTGGCGTGCGCCGAGGCGTTCGAGCGGGATCCGGCGGTGCTCGGGGCCAGCTCACACCTGCTCGCGGTGGCGCACGCCTGAGCGGGTTGACGCCGGCCGGCCGCCGCCGGGAAATCGGTACAGCGACGCGCCGCGTACCGAGGGTGACCGGTTGCCTGCGAACATGCTATTCTCCGGCGTCGATCTAGGCCGTGCGGACCCGACCGGGTCGCTGCCGGAAGGACACCTCCCCCGATGCCGGTCGTTGCCGCCACGACCCTGCCGCCGTCCCCGTTGGACCGGCCGGCGGGCGGCGCGTTCACCCTGATCTTCACCACCCTGCCGGCGCTGCTCCGGCTCACCTGCGGCCCGGTCGCCGCGGTGGTCGCGCTGGCCGTGCGCACCCCGCCCGTCCGGATGGCCCTGCTGGTCCCGGCGGTCGTCGCGCTCACCGCCTGGTCCGTCTGGTACGCCGTCCGCGCGTTCCGGCACGGGATCACCGGCGTGCTGGTGGCCGGCGACGTGGCGCTGACCACCGCCACCGCGCTGGCGATCCCCTGGCTGGTGGCGCCGGAGGTGCTGCCCGGCGAGGGCAGCTGGGTCGCGGTGCTCGCCAGCACCACCGTGATCAACGCGCAGGCCACCGCCCCGGCCCGCTTGTCGGTCCCGGCCGGGCTGCTGGTCGCCGCCGCTTACGCGGCCGGCGCCACCGTGGCCGGCAACCCGGTGGAGGCGCGGGCGCACGCCGGGTCGCTGCTGGTGCAGACCGGCTGCGCGGCGGTGATGACCGCGGTGATGCGTCGCCGGCTCGCCAACGCCGACGCCGCCTTCGCGGACTTCCAGCGGCTCTCCCGCGAGGCGGTGGTGGGGCGGGCGGCCCGGGAGGCCGAGCGGCGGCAGAACCGCGACCTGCACGACACCGTCCTCGCCACGCTCACGATGGTCGGGCTCGGTGCGGTGTCCGGCCCGTCGGCCGCGCTGCGCGAGCGGTGCGCCGAGGACCTGCGTAC
The DNA here is from genome assembly GCF_900091475.1 of Micromonospora chersina. Lineage (NCBI taxonomy): Bacteria > Bacillati > Actinomycetota > Actinomycetes > Micromonosporales > Micromonosporaceae > Micromonospora > Micromonospora chersina. The sequence goes on along the minus strand of NZ_FMIB01000002.1, from coordinate 5,558,992 downwards.
CCTCACCGCCCTGGCCGACGCGCGCTCGGCGCCGGCGGCCGGCGCGGTGGCCCTGGACGAGCGGCTGCGGGCGGTCCTGGCCCGGCTGCCCGAGCCGGCCGTGACCGCGACGCTCGCGCCGTGCCGGGTGCCCGCGCAGGTCGCCGCGGCGCTCGCCGACAGCGCCGCCGCCGCGCTGGCCAACGTGGCCCGGCACGCCCCGGGCGCCACCGCCGCGCTGCGCCTGGCCCGGGACGCCGCCGCCGTGGTGGTGGAGGTGGCCGACGACGGCCCCGGCTTCGACCCGGCCACGGTCCCGGCCCACCGGTACGGCCTGCGCGAGTCCATCCACGGCCGGATGGCCTCGGTGGGTGGCCGCGCGGAGGTGACCTCCGCCCCTGGCGCCGGCACCCGGATCCGGCTGGAGTGGTCGGGTGTCCACTGAGTCGGGAGCGGTCGTGGCCGGCACGGCGGCCCGGCCGGCCGTGCGGCAGCGGGCGCCGGAGCACGCCGGTCCGGAGGTGGCCGCGACCGCGGCGCACGCGGTCGCCGACGCCTCGGACCGGGGCGCCCGGATCGTCGCGGTGGTCATCGCGCTGGCCTGGCACCTGGCGATCGGGCTGCCGGCGCTGCTGGGCTCCTGGTCCCGGCTGGCCGCCCCGCCGGTGGTCGCCGCCGGCTGGCTGGTGACCGCGGCGGTCGGCGTCGGGACCGGCGTACGCCTGCTGCGCGGCGGGCTGCCGCCCGCCCGGCCGCTGGCGGCGGCGCTGCTCGTGGTCGACGCGACGGTCTTCGCGGCGGCCGGCGAGCGGCAGCTGTTCACCGCCGCCAACTGGGTGTGGGGCGGGCTGGCCTGGTTCTTCCTGCTCGTGCTCTGGCGTCGGCCGCTGGGGTGGCTGCTCGCGCTGCTGGCCGCGCACGCGACGATCGCCCTGGCCGCGGTGGCCCTGCACGGCGCCACCGCCCCGGCCGACCTGAGCCGCTACGCCATGTACGTCTACGGCACCTCGTCGCTGCCGGTGGCGGTCTTCGCCGGGGCCTCCGCGATCGCGACGCTGGCCCGGGACCGCGCCGGCACCGCCGCGGCGGCCCTGGGCGTGGCCGCGGAGCGGGAGGCGGCGGAACGGGCCCGGCGGGAGCGGCAGGCGCGGCTCGCGCTGGTCAGCGGCGCGGCCGAGGAGGTGCTGGCGGCCCTCGCGGCCGGCGACGCCGACCCGGGCGACCCGGCGGTACGCCACCGCGCGGTGCTGGCGGCGGCCCGGCTGCGCCGGCTGATCGCCGAGTCGGACGACGTGCCGGATCCGCTGCTGCACGAGCTGCGTGCCGCCGCCGACCTGGCGGAACGGAACGGCCTGCCGATCGAGCTGGTCGCCGTCGGGGTGCCGCCGGAGCTGCCGGTCGAGGTCCGCCGGCGGTTGGTCGACCCGCCGACCGCGGCGCTCGCGGGCGCCCGGGGCTGGGCCCGGCTGACCGTGGTGGTCGGCCCGGACGAGGTGGTGGTCAGCCTGGTCACCCCCGATCACGAGGGGCCGGACGCGACCGGCCCACCGGGTGGGGACGGGGACGGGCCGGTGGAGCACCTGCACGAGCGGGACGGGGAGATCAGATGGACGCAGACCCGGTGGCGGAGGACGTGACCGGCGGGCAACCGATCGGCGTGGCGATCGTGGACGACCATCCGGTCGTGGTCGACGGGGTACGCGCCTGGCTGGCCGGCGAGCCGGGGCTGCGCGTGCTGGCCACCGGTGACGACCCGGACGTGGTGCTGCGGGCCGCCCCGGAGGCCCAGGTGATCCTGCTGGACCTGCGGCTGCACGGGCGGATGGTGCTGGACAAGCTGGCCGAGCTGAGCGCGGCCGGCCGCCGGGTGGTGGTCTACTCCGAGCACACCGACCCGGAGACCATGCTGGCGGCGCTGGACGCCGGCGCCGTGGCGTTCCTCGCCAAGCACGAGGGGCGGGAGCACTGCGTGGCCACCGTGCTCGCCGCGGCGAACGACCGCCCGTACGTGCCGCCGGCGCTGGCCGGTGCGATCGTGGGCGACCCCCGGCCGGACCGGCCGACCCTGTCCGACAAGGAGCGCGAGGCCCTGCTGCTGTGGTTCCAGTCGATGTCGAAGGCGTCGGTGGCGCGCCGGATGCGGATCAGCGAGCACACCGTGAAGCAGTACGTGGACCGGGCGCGGATCAAGTACACCCGGGCCGGGCGGCCGGCCGCCACGAAGGCGGCGCTCCTCGCCCGGGCGATCGAGGACGGCCTCGTCCGGCCGGAAGATATCGGCATCTACCGGTCACAGGCGTCCGCCGACCGGCCGACCCCCTAACGGGTGTCATGACAGCCGCACCCGCGTCGGCCAGGCTCGACGTATCGCCAACCGCCATCGGGAGGTCGTGACCGTGTCGGAGGACGCCGCTCCGTTCTTCATCGGGCCGCACCGCTTCGACGCGGATGACGATCCCACCCGTCCCGTGCTCGACCGGCGGTACGCGCTGCTCCCCGAGCCGGGCGAGCAACTGCTCGCGCAGCACCGGCTGCTGGTGGCCGGTCACCTGCTCGGCCCCACCGACGACGTCCGGTCCTGGGCGCTGCCCTCCCCCGCGACGGTCACCGTGACGGACCGGCGGCTGGCCTACGTCTGCACCGGTTCCGAGCTGTCCCTGGTCTCCGGGCGGGACGGCCGGACGGACGCCCGGCACCGGCGCCCGATCCGGCTGTCCCGCCTGGTCAGTGGTCAGATCCGCTGGCAGTGGCCGTCCCGGCTGGAGCTGGCGGAGGGCCCGGACGGCACCGCCGAGCTGCGGGTGGTCTGCGACGCGCTGCGCACCATCCGGCAGCCGGCGCTGGCGCTCACCGGCCCGGTTGCCCTGGTCGCCGCGCTGGCCCGGCAGGTACGCCGCTCGGTGGCCACGTTCCGGCTGCGCCGCCCCGAACTGGTGGACCTCTCCCCGCCGGAGCGGGACGCACTGACGGCCCGGATGAACCCCTCCCCCGGCCCGACCGCGGGGTCGGTGACCCTGCCGGGTTCGCTGCCTGTCGAGTTCCTGTCCCGGGACGACTACTACCGCCCGGCCGAGCCGTCGGTCTGGCCCCGCCAGGACGTCCCGGCGCGGGACCGTCCCGGCTCCGCCTGCTGACGCCTCCGCGGGCGAGCCGCGGCCCGGGGTCAGCCGGCCAGCCGCAGCGTGGCCGGGTCGGGGCGGCCCCGGGCGCGCAGCCGCCGCAGCATCCGGGCGTCGGTGAAGCCGACCGCGCGGGCGGCGGCCTCCACAGTGGCGCCGTGCCCGATGAGGTGCTCGGCGCGTTCGACCCGCAGCAGCTGCTGGTAGCCGAGCGGGGTCAGCCCCGTCGCCTGCCGGAACAGCCGGCTGAGGGTGCGGTCGGCGACGCCGCAGGCGGCGGCCAGCTCGGCCAGCGGCAGCGGCTCGGCGTAGTGCCCGTCGATAAGGTCCTGCGCCCGGTGCACCGCGTCGGACAGGTGCGACCGGTACCGCATCATCGCGCTGGCCTGCTGCTCGTGGCCGTTGCGGCGGGCGTACACGACGAGGGTGCGGGCGATCCGGGCGGCCACCGCGGGGCCGTGCCGGGTGGCGATCAGGTGCAGCGCCACGTCGATGCCGCTGGCGATGCCGGCGGAGCTGACCACCCGGTCGTCGACCACGTAGAGCACGTCGCGCACCACCCGGGCCGCCGGGTGCCGCCGGGCCAGCTCGTCCTGCACGTCGTGGTGGGTGGTGCAGCGCCGCCCGTCGAGCAGGCCGGCCCGGGCGAGCGCGAAGGCGCCCGCGCAGACGCTCGCCACGGTGCCGCCGGCCGCGTGGTGGTCGGCCAGCCGCCGCAGCTCCTCCGGCCCGACCGGCCCGGCCGGGCCGTGCGCCGACAACCGCCATCCGGGTACGACCACCAGATCGTCGCGGTCCAGCGCGGGCCAGTCGAGGCTGGCCCGCAGCGTCACCCCCTGCACGGTCGGCACCTCGGGCGTGGCGGCGACGTAGTGCAGGCGGTAGTCGTACCCGAGATCGGCGGCGGCGGAGAAGACCTGGGCCGGCCCGGCGAGGTCCAGCAGATGCAGCTGCGGAACCAGGAGGAACGCGACCCGGGCCATCAGATCAGGCGCCGACGGCGACGGGGTCGGTCAGCTCGGCGACCGTGCGCACGGTGGCGAAGCGGCCGGCCAGGGCGTACTCGGTGCGGGCCACGATGTCGGCGGTGGACAGGGTGCGCGGGTCGGCCAGGATCCGCTCCAGCGGGGCGTCGGCCGGCAGGTCCCGGTGCGGGGTGGGGAAGGTGACCGTCGCGTCGGTCACGAACGTCATCTCGTACCCGAGGTCGCAGCCGACCCGGGTGGTGGTCTCCACGCACTGCTCGGTGCGGATGCCGCAGACGGTCACCTCGCGGATCCCGGCGAGGGTGAGCACCTGCTGGAGGTTGGTGGTGGTGAAGGCGTTGTGCGAGGTCTTGACAAGCGTCGGCTCCCCGGCCGCCGGGGCGAGGCCGTCGATCAGCCGGACGTGCCCGAGAGCCGGGTCGAACACGCCACCGGTGCCCGGCTCGGCGTGCAGGACCCAGACCACCAGGTCGCCCCGGCGGCGGGCCGCGTCGACCAGCCGGTTCACCTGGTCGACGATGTCCGGCTGGGAGGCGTGGGCCCAGATCGGGCGCTGCCGGAAGGACTCCTGGACGTCGATGACGACGAGTGCTGCTCTGCTCATGGTCTCGATCCTGGCCGGGCGGACGCCCGGCCGGCAGGCACCATCATGCCCGGATGCGGAACGATCCGGCCACGTCGCGGCCCTCGGTGCGGATCAGGAGGTGGGGGTGCGGCGGCCCGGGCGGTCCAGCTCGGCGGCCTCCTCGGGGGTGGGCGCCGTGCCGCCCAGGTGGGCCGGCTGCCACCAGGAGTCGTCCGGGCCGGCGGGCTGGTCCGGGTACTCCCGCTGGGCCCGGTCGACGAGCGCCGTGAGGCGGGTGCGCAGCTCGGCGGTCAGGGCGTTGCCGTCGGGGTGCGCGGCCGGGTCGATCGGCTCGCCGACCAGGATGGTGATCGGGGTGTGCCGGCGGGTCAGGGTGCGCGGCCGGCCCTTGGTCCACAGGCGCTGGGTGCCCCAGAGCGCGACCGGCAGCAGCGGCACGGCGGCCTCCTGGGCCATCCGGGCCGCGCCGTTCTTGAGGTCCTTGACCGTGAAGGAGCGGCTGATCGTGGCCTCCGGGAAGACGCCGACCACCTCGCCGCGGCGCAGCGCGGCCACCGCCGAGGCGTACGACCCGGCGCCCGCGGCCCGGTTCACCGGGATGTGCTTCATGCCCCGCATGAGCGGGCCGGACACCTTGTGCCGGAAGACGGCGTCCTTGGCCATGAACCGGACCAGGCGGCGGGACTCGTGCGCGCCGTACCCGCAGAAGATGAAGTCGAGGTAGCTGACGTGGTTGGAGGCCAGCACCGCCCCGCCGGCGCGCGGCACGTGGTGGCTTCCCTCCACGCGTAGGCGCAGGTCGAGGGCGCGGAACATCGTCTTGGCGGCGAGGATCACGGGCGGGTACACGAGTTCCGGCATCCGCCAACTTTACCCCGAGTAGGTTACGGGACCGTAGGGGCGAGAGTCGCCTCACTCTGCCGTCGGCAGAGCCGGTGGCGGTGGGGCGGGGAGAGCGGCCAGCATGGCCGGATGACCGATCGCGGCGTACTGCTCTGGATCCACGGCGGCGGGTGGCGGGCCCGCTCCGAGGAGGACGGGGCCGGCCTCGCCCCGCTGGGGCTGCGGGTGGTGCCCGCGACCTACCGCTTCGCGGCCGAGGCCCACTGGCCGGCCCAGCTCGACGACGTACGCGCCGCGGCGCGGGCCGCCCGGGCCGCGGCGGGCGGGCTGCCGCTGCTGGTCGGCGGCGACTCGGCCGGCGCCATGCTGGCCCTGCACCTGGGCCTGCGCGGGGTGGACCGGCCCGGCGACGTCCGGGCGGTGCTGGCGTACTGGGCGCCGGTCGACCCGCTGGACCCGCGGTGGCGGCGGCTGCGCCGGCACGACGACCCCTGGGCGGACCTGCTCGGCCACCCTCCCGCCGCGGGCGACCCGGCGACGGCCGACGCGACCGTCGCCGGCCACCTGGGTTCGGGCGTGCCGGTGCTGCTGGTGCACGGCCGCGACGACGCGGCGGTGCCGGCCACCCAGTCGGTCGACCTGGCCGGCCGGCTGCTCGCCGCCGGCCACCCGGCGCACCTCTGGCTCACGCACGGCGGGCACGCGCTCGACCTGGCCCGCCCCGACGTCCGGGCGGTCACCGCCACGTTCCTGGACACCGTCCTGCCGGCGGCCTGAGCCGACTACGGTGCAGGGCATGCCCGACCTCGCCGCGATCGTCATCCACTGCCGCGACCCCTACCTGCTCGCCCCGTTCTGGAGCACGGTGACCGGGCTGCCCGTGGTCGAGGAGGATCGGGCGAAGATCGCCGACCGGTCCCTGGAGCCGGACGAGTCGGTGCTGCTGCGCGACCCCGCCGGCCGCCGGCCCGACGTCTGGATCAGCCCGGTCGCCGACCTGCCCGGCCCGGGCCGCATCCACCTCGACCTCGTCGGCGACGCCGAGGAGCGGGCCGCCGTGCTGGAGGCGGGCGCCACGGTGGTCCGCGAGCTGCCCCGGTGGACCGTGCTGGCCGACCCGGAGGGCAACGAGTTCTGCCTGCTCCCCCGAGGCGAGGCGCACGGCGACACGCTGCTGCCCGGGCACTGACCGACGGCGGCGCCGCCGGCCCCGAGGGCTCGGCGGCGCCGGTTGCCGGGCCGGTCAGTCGACCAGGTTGTGCAGGTCGATCCGGCCCCGGGCGAAGGCGTCCACCCGGCCCCACCGGCCCGGGATGTCCAGCACCTCGATCCGCCCCATGCCGACCGGGAGCCGCGGGTCCACCGCGAGGTGCCCCTCGTGCGGCTCCAGCCCGAGCATGGTCCGGATCAGCAGCAGCGGGGTCCCGGTCGACCAGGCCTGCGGGCTGCACGCCGTCGGATACTCCACCGGGAACTTCGTCAGCTCCCGCTGGTAGCCGCCGAACGCCTCGGGCAGCCGCCCGTCGAAGTACCGCGCCGCGTCCAGGATGCCGTTGGCGATGGTGGCGGCCTCCTCGGCGAAGCCGTACCGGCGCAGCCCCCAGGCGATGAACGAGTTGTCGAACGGCCAGATCGTGCCGTTGTGGTAGCCGATCGGGTTGTAGCGGACCTCGCCCTCGGCGAGGGTGCGCACCCCCCAGCCGGAGAAGAGCCGCGGGCCGACCAGGTGCGCGGCGATCTGCGCCGCCCGGTCGTCGTCCACGATGCCGCTCCACAGCAGGTGGCCGATGTTGGAGCTGAGCACGTCGCACTGCCGGCCGTTCGGGTCCAGCCCCAGGGCGTAGAAGCCGCCGTCGTCGACCCACCAGTCCCGGTTGAACCGCTCCTTCAGCTGCGCCGCCTCGCGTTCCAACTGCTCGGCGTACGCCGGGTCGCCCCAGAACTCCCGGGCCAGCCGGGCGGCCCGCATCTTCGCGTCGTACGCGTACCCCTGCACCTCGCAGGTGGCCCGCGGGAACGGCGGCAGCGTGCCGTCCGAGTAGGAGAGGGAGTCCCAGGAGTCCTTCCAGCACTGGTTCTCCAGGCCGGTGTCGGTGTTGCGCCGCTCGTACCAGATGTAGCCGTTGCCGACCAGGTCGGCGTAGTCGTCGATCCACTTCAGGGCGGCCCGGCACTCCTGTTCCAACTCCTTGACCAGCGCGACGTCGCCGCTCCACTTCTCGTACTCGTCGAGCAGGACGAGGAACAGCGGGGTCGCGTCCACCGATCCGTAGTACGGCGAGTGCGGCTGTTCCTCGAAGGCGGCGGTCTCGCCGTAGCGCATCTCGTGCAGGATCCGGCCCGGGTCCTCGTCGCGGAAGTCGTCGAACCGGGTGCCCTGCAACGCGCCCAGGATGCGCAGGGTGGTCTTCGACATCTCCGGCGCGAACGGCAGCACCTGGAGGCAGGTGAAGATGCTGTCCCGGCCGAACATGGTCATGAACCAGGGCAGGCCGGCGGCCGGCAGGGTCTGGCCGCCGAGGGACAGCGGCGAGAACCGCAGCGCGGCCAGGTCGATGAGGCTGCGCCGGTACGTCGAGGCCAGCTGCTCGTGCTCCGTGTTGACCTTCGGCGCCTTGGCGACCCACTGCTCCAGGTCGTGCTGGAGGGCCAGCCGCTCGGTGCCGTGCGCCCGCAACCCCATCCGCAGGTCCCGCCCGCCCGGCCCGACCGCGTGGGTCTGCACGTCGATGGCGGTGTCCCACTGCTCGTTGGGTTCGAGGTGGATGCTCCAGGCGAACCCGTTGCTGTCGTAGCGGGCCGGCCGGGAGGCCGCGATGATCGTCTCGCGGCGGAAGTTGCCCCGCCGGTAGCCGAGCCGCAGCCGGTCCGGCTCGGCCTCGGCGTAGGTCTCGCCCTTCTTGTTCAGGATCTCGTCCTTGACCTGGAACAGGTCGGCGAAGTCGGCGCCGGCCTCCATCCGGATCTCCAGGTCCACCGCCTTCTCGTCGTGGTTGAGGATGGTCAGGGTCTCCCGGAAGCTGCCGCCCACCGCCCGCTCCCGGATGATCGACAACTTGGCGTCGACGTAGTGCGTGGCCATTCCCGGCACCAGGAAGAACCGGGCCTCGTAGTACTGGAGGTCGTCGTAGGAGAGCGCGTTGAGGCGCTCGCCGTTGACGGTCAGCACCCACCTGGACAGGAACCTCGTGTCGATCGAGAAGAGGCCGGTCGGCTCGCTCGGCGTGGCCTCGATGTCACCGGTGTCCTCCGAGACCACGAACGTGTTCCCGTCGAGGATGCGGACGGTGTTGCTCGCGGCCATCAGGCAGCCCTCCTCTGGAACGAGTGGTGCGGCCCCCGGGAGTCCGGCGGACCGGGGAAGATGCGTTCGATCTGCAACACCAGGCGCAGGTCGCCGGAGACCGTCATGTCGCCGCGCAGCAGCGCCGCGATGGTGTTCTCCTCGCCGGTGACCAGCTCACCGAAGAGCCGGGGCTCGGTCCCCACCACCGTGTCGGCCTCCTGGTCCTCCTGGCGGACCCGGAGGTTGCCCCGGTCGATCTCCAGCAGCCAGTGGGTGGTCTGCGGTCCCTCGTGCAGGTCGAACCGGAGAGTTCCGGAGGTCTTGGCCAGCAGCGGTTCGAACCCTCGCCGGTCCAGGTCCTCGAAGAATCTCGTGGTCGTGTCCATCCGGGCGACTCCTCCCGCGATCCGCGGCCTCCGACGTCCGAGGACGGGTCCCCGCCGGGCAGGCGGTCAACCTCGCCCGGTTCGGGTGAGTCGCGCCGGGTCCGCGACCCCGGGCAGCGCGAAACGCCGGCCCCCGAACCGGAGGCCGGCGTCACCGCGGCGGACGGTCAGTTGTTGGGATCGTCGGCGCTGATGTCCGCGAGCACCGACTGGGGTTCCCGCTCCACGGCCAGGTCACCCATGGAGACCAGGCCGACCAGGCGGCCGTCGTCGATGACCGGCAGGCGGCGGACCGCGTAGGTGCGCATGAGGTCGGCGGCGGCAACCGCGTCGTCGTACTGGCTCACCGTCACCACGTCCTTGGTGGTGATCTGGTTGAGCCGGGTGGTGCTGGGATCCATGTTCTCGGCAACGGCCCGGACCGTGATGTCCCGGTCCGTGATGATGCCGACCACGTTGTCGCCATCGGTCACCACCACGTCGCCGATCGCGCTGTCCCGCATCTCCTGCGCCGCGGCGGTGAGGGTGTCGCTGCCGTCCATCGTCACCAACCGGGTCGTCATGAACTCTCCGACCGTTGTCATGGTGCTCCCCTCTCGGTGTCGGCACGGCGGTCTACCCGGCGCCACGGCCGAGGTAACACCGCGCGGTCGCGCGGGAGGTGATCCGGCGGCGGTCAGGCGCGCGGCGGCATGCCGTAGACCCGCTCGACGTGCAGGCGGAGCACCAGCCGGCGCTCGGCCACCATGGCTCGCCGGAAGTCGTCCCAGTCCGGGTGTTCGCCCTGCACCGCCCGGTAGAGCCCGACAAGTTCCCCGACGGTCGGGTCGTCCGGCCGCTCCGCCACCGCGGTCAGCTCGGCCCGCGCCTCCGCCACCGCGTACGCCCAGCCGTCCTCGCTGCTCACGTGGAAGCTGGCCCGGGGGTCGCGGCGCAGGTTGGCGGTCTTGGCCCGCCCGTCGGTGACCGAGACCCGGATCAGCCCGGCGTCCCGGTCGAAGGAGTAGACCACCGTGGACAGCTGCGGCCGGCCGTCCCGCTTCAGCGTGGCGAGCACGCCGAGCCACCGGCTCGCGATGAGGTCGGTCAGCGCCTGTCGGGTCCGCTCGTCCGCCATGGGGGTCTCCCGCCGTCGACTGGTGTGGTCGTCCCCCATCTCACCGCATCTCCCGCCCGCGTGCCCGGCCACCCGCCGGGCACGCGGGAACCGGGATCAGCGCCGCTCGGCGGCGACCAGTTCGGCGAGCTGCACGGCGTTGAGCGCCGCGCCCTTGCGCAGGTTGTCGTTGGAGCAGAACAGGGCGAGGCCGTGCTCGACGGTCTCGTCGGCCCGGATCCGGCCGACGTACGTGGGGTCCTGCCCGGCCGCCTCCAGCGGGGTCGGCACGTCGCGCAGGGCCACGCCGGGCGCGCCGTCGAGCAGCTCGCGGGCCCGGGCCGGGGTGAGCGGGCGGGCGAAGCGCGCGTTGATCTGGAGGGAGTGGCCGGTGAAGACCGGCACCCGCACGCAGGTGCCGGAGACCTTGAGCCCGGGGATCTCCAGGATCTTGCGGCTCTCGTTGCGCAGCTTCTGCTCCTCGTCGGTCTCGTTGGAGCCGTCGTCGACGATCGAGCCGGCAAGCGGGAGCACGTTGAAGGCGATCGGGCGGGCGAACGAGCGCGGTGCCGGGAACTCCACGGCCGAGCCGTCGAAGGCGAGCCCGGCGGCGTCCTCGGCGACCTTGCGGACCTGCTCGTCCAGCTCGGCCACGCCGGCCAGGCCGGCGCCGGAGACGGCCTGGTAGGTGGCGACGACCAGGCTGACCAGCTCGGCCTCCTGGTGCAGCGGGCGCAGCACCGGCATGGCGGCCATCGTGGTGCAGTTCGGGTTGGCCACGATGCCCCGGGGCCGGTTGGCGATGGCGTGCGGGTTGACCTCGGCGACCACCAGCGGCACCTCGGGGTCCATCCGGAACGCCGAGGAGTTGTCGATGACGACAGCGCCCGCTTCGGCGACCCGGGGGGCCAGCTCCCGGGCGGTGCCCTTGCCCGCCGAGAACAGCACGATGTCCAGGCCCCGGTAGTCGGCCGTGGCCGCGTCCTCCACGGTGACCTCGCCGTCGCGCCAGGGCAGCGCGCGCCCGGCCGACCGGGCCGAGGCGAACAGCCGCACCTGCTCCGCTGGGAAGTCGCGCTCCGCCAGCACCTGCCGCATCACGCCACCGACCTGGCCGGTGGCCCCCACAATGCCGATCCTCATGCCCGCGAGGCTACCCAGCCGGGCGGGGCCGGCGGGAAGCCTTTCCCAGCGCGCGGGCCGGGCGCCGCCCGCCACGCCCTTCGCCGATCGGGGCGTCGGCCTGCAACGACACCGCCCGGCGGTGGGCCGGGGGCGGAGAATCGCCCGCCATCGGGGTGCCGGACCGCAGCATCCGCGTCCACCGGCCGGAACGCACGGCGACCCGGGACGCGACGGGAATCACATCGACGTGCCGATGTGGCGGTGCCCCCGGCCGGTCGGCACCGCCACATTCGCGGACCGGCGGGAGCCGGCCCGACGCGTCACGGGGCGTGGTCGACCACCTCGCCCAGGCCGGCGGCCACCAGTTCGTCGCGGATCACCGCCGAGTCGCCCTCGACCACCAGGGTGAGCGACTCCGGGTGCAGGTGGGCGGCGGCCGCCGCCGAGACCTCCTCGACGGTCGCGGCGAGCAGCGCCTCGCGCAGCCGGGCGTGGTAGTCGTCCGGCAGGTCGTGCACGACCAGCGTGGTCAGCGCCGACGCGATGGCCCGCGGGCTCTGCAGCTCGACCGAGAGCTGGCCGGCACGCCAGAAGCGGGCCACCGCCAGCTCGTCCTCGGTCACCCCGGTGAGCCGGGTACGCGACACCTCGCCGACCGCCTCGACCAGGGCCGGCGCGGTCACCGCGGTCTGCACGCCGGAGCTGATGGCGAACCGGCCGAACCGGCGGGACGAGGCGAAGTCGCCCCGGATCCCGTACGTGTAGCCGCGGACCTCGCGGATCAGGTGGTTGAGCCGGGAGGTGAACGCCCCGCCGAGCACCGTGCCGGCCAGCGTCATGGGCACGTGGTCCGGGTGGGCGCGGTGCGGCGACGGGTGCCCGAGGCGGAGCGTGGACTGCACCGAGCCGGGACGGTCGACCAGGATGATGCGCCGCCGCTCGGGCAGCGCCACCTCGATGGGGCCGCCCTTGTCCGCCGCCGCGCCGCCGGCGCCGGTGAAGACCGTCGCGGCGAGCGCGTCGAGGTCGATCCGGTCCAGGTCGCCGGCGACGATCAGCGTGCCGGGGCGGATGAACCACTCGGAGTGGAAGACGGTCACGTCGTCCACGTCCAGGGCGGCCACGCTCTCCGGGTCGCCGTACAGCGGGCGGCCCCAGCGGTTGTCCGCGCCGAACAGGTCGGCGCGCAGCACGGCGTCGGCCCGCGGGCCCGGGGTCGCCCAGTCCATCCGCAGCGCGGTCGCCTCGTCGTCGCGGACCCGCCGCACGTCGGCCGGGTCGAGCTTCGGCGTCCGCACCGCCTCGGTGAGCAGTTCCACGGCCGCGCTCAGCCGGTCCACCGGCACCTGCACGCTGACCTGGAACGAGTCCCAGTCCAGGCCGGTCACCAGCTCGGTGCCGAGGGCCTCGATGGCCAGGGCGTACGCGGTGGCGTCCCGCTGCGCGGTCCCCTCCTCCAGCGCCTTGGCGAGGACCCCGCCGAGCCCCTCCTTGCCGACCGGCTCCCGGCCGGCGCCGCCGTCGAGCAGCAGCAGCGCGACGGCGAGGTTCTGCCCGGGCAGGTGCGCGGCGACGACCTGCCCGCCGGCGGCGGACCGGCGGACCACCTGCGGGAACCGGTACGGGCGGGCGGCGCCCGGACCGGGACGGGTGGCGATCAGCGTCATGACTTCTCCTCGGGCAGGTAGGTCAGGGTCGCCCGGTCGGCCGCGCCGAGCAGCTCGGCGGCCTGCTCGGCGATCTGCTCGGCGGTGACGGCCAGCCAGGCGGGCAGTCGCTCGCCGGCGCGGGCCGGGTCGCCGAACTGGGTGGCGTACCGGCCGAGGGTGTCGGCCCGGCCGTCCACCGTGGACATCTGCCGCCACCACATGGTGGTGAGCAGCGCCTTGGCCCGGTCCAGCTCGGCGGCGGTCACCGGCACGGTGGCCAGTTCGTCGACCACCTCGGTCAGCCCCTCGCGCAGCCGGTCGCCGGACACCCCGGGGCGGGCCGTGGCGGTGGCGATCAGCGGCGCGGGGCCGTGCGCCAGGTCCACCCCGTACGCCCCGACCAGGTCCGGCTGGGCGATCCGCTCGCCGTCGGCGAGGCGCTGGTAGAGCCGGCTGCCCCGGCCGCTGCCCAGCACGGTGGCGAGCACGGTGGTCACGTCGTAGCCGGGGGTGCCGAACGGGTGGGTGCGGTGCGCGACGTAGACGCGGGGAGCGGGCACGTCGGTGGTGACCGTCTCCACCGCCGGGCCGCCGCCGGCCGGGACCGTGCGCCCGTCCGGGGCGGCCCGGATGTCGTCACGCGGCGGCAGGGCGCCGAAGTACTTGTCGGCCAGCGCGAACACCTCGGCGGCGGTGGTGTCGCCCACCACGGTGAGCACCGCGTTGTTCGGCGCGTAGTACGTGCTGTGGAACGCCTGGAAGGTGGCCAGGTCGGCGGCGTTCAGGTCGGCCATCGAGCCGATCGTGGCGTGGTGGTAGGGGTGCCCGGGCGGGTAGAGCAGCGGCAGCAGCCGCAGCCAGGCGTCGCCGTAGGGCACGTTCTCGTAGCGCTGGCGGCGCTCGTTCTTCACCACGTCCCGCTGGTTGTCCAGCGTCTCCTGGGTCAGCGCGGGGACCAGGCCGCCCATCCGGTCGGCCTCCAGCCAGAGCGCCAGCTCCAGGTGCTCGGCCGGGACCGTCTCGAAGTAGTTGGTGCGGTCCGGGTTGGTGGTGGCGTTGAGCGAGCCGCCGGAGCCCTGGATGAGCTTCATGTGCTCGGTCTTCGCCACGTTCACCGAGCCCTCGAACATCAGGTGCTCGAAGAGGTGGGCGAAACCGGTCTGACCCTCGGGTTCGTGGCGGGAGCCCACGTCGTACCAGAGGTTCACGGCGACCGCGGGGGCCGTGCGGTCCTCGCTCACCACCACGCGCAGACCGTTGTCCAGTCGGGTCGTCTCGATCGGCCAGGGGTAACCGCTGTCGGGCATGGCACGACGCTATCCGATCTCGCGGGCGGAAAGGTGACGTGCGGGGAGCATCGTCGTCGCGCGCCGGGGTACTCGCCCGGCATGTCCTCCCCCGCATCGTCCGTGGTCGAGCGCGCCGCCGCCGCGCTGGCCCGGCTCCGGCACGCCCGGCTGCTGCATCCCGCCGGCCGCACCTTCTCCGCCGAGGTGCTGATCTGGGGTACGCCGGGCCCGCCGACCGGCGTGCCGCTGCTCGACCTGCCCGGCCGGTGGCCGGCGACGGTCCGGCTGTCCAAGGGGGTGCCCACACCGGGAACCTGGCCGGACGTGCTGGGGGTGGGGATCCGGCTGCACCGGGACCCGGAGCCGCCGGTGGACCTGCTGGCCAGTTCCAGCGGGGCGGCGCCGGTGCTGCGTCACCTGCCGCTGCCCCGGCGCGGCTTCACCGGGACGTACACCTCGATCATGTCCTTCCGCGCCGGTCGGCGGCGGCTGTATCTCGCCGCGCTGGCCGACCCCGACTCGCCGGAGCTGGGCCGCGGGCTGGCCGAGCTGTCGGCGGTGGCCGGCGACGACGGGCCGCGGCTGGTGCTCGCGGTGGCCTCGGCGGTCGGGCCGTGGCGGCCGTTCGGCGAGGTGCGGCTGGTCGGCCGGCGCGGCGCCCCGGAGGACGCCGCGCTGGCGTTCGACCCGATCGGCAACGTGCCGCCGGGACTGCGGGTGGCCGGTCCGCTGGCCTGGTTGCGGTACACCACCTACCGGGGTTCCCGGCGGGGCCGGGGCGCCCGGCTCAGTCGGGAGGCTCGACGGGGGTGACGGTCTGCTCGGAGGTCCGGTGCTCCAGCACCGTGTCGGGGGCGGCGTTCCGGTCCTCCTCACGGATGTCCGACTCGGCGAGGATGGCGTCGGCCTGGGCCTCCGGGTCCTCGCTGCCCACCGCCGCCTCCTCGGGCAGCAGGTGGGCGCGGGACTCGATCCGGTCCTGGTCGCTCTGGTCGTGGCTCATGCCGTCCTCATACCCCCGCCGGGGCCCGGCGGAACCCCGCGCTTCCCAGGATGCGGTACGCGGCCCAGGTCTCTCCCGGCGGCATTCGCGCACCCACGCCGGGCCGGACGACGGCCCGGCTCCCGCCATTCGGGATGGATCATCGGTCGGACCGCCAGCTCACCCGCGTGGACGGCCCGCGGACACGTGCCGTGCCGCTGGAGTTACCCGTCGTTCCATCGACCGGGGTTAACATGAGGCGCGGCTTACCCGACGAGCGGGTGAGACCCACCCCTCCCGTCGGGTACGCTGGCGGGCGTGACGCGGTCGTATCGATGGTTTAGGCAGCCGGCTGGAGGAGCCGGTGACTCGACCATGAGCTGACGTCACTCCTCTTCGAGCCGGCCGGGCAGGGATGATTCCCTGCCCTTTCGCGTACGAGCAGCCGGCTCGATCCCGGGCGCCGGCCCCGGGCACGGTCGGCGGAAGGAACCCCACCGTGACGACGACCCCGGACGTCCATCGGGTCATCGACCAGCGGATCGACCGTGTCGTGCCGCTGACCACCCCGGCCCTGCTGCACCACCACCTGCCGCTCGAGGAGTCCCTCGCCGAGGCCGTGGTGGCCGGTCGACGTGCCGTCGGCCGGGTGCTGGACCGCACCGACGACCGGCTGCTGGTCGTGGTCGGCCCCTGCTCGGTGCACGACCCCGCCGCCGCCCTGGAATACGCGGCCCGGCTGCGCCACGCGGCCGACCGGCTCGCCGACGACCTGCTCGTCGTGATGCGCGTCTACTTCGAGAAGCCGCGCTCGACAGTGGGCTGGAAGGGCCTGATCAACGACCCGGGCCTGGACGGGTCGGGCGACGTGAACACCGGCCTGCGCACCGCCCGGGCGCTCCTGCTCGACGTGGTGCGGCTGGGTCTCCCGGTGGGCTGCGAGTTCCTCGACCCGATCACCCCGCAGTACATCGCCGACACGGTGGCCTGGGGCGCGATCGGCGCGCGGACCGTGGAGAGCCAGGTGCACCGGCAGCTCGCGTCCGGCCTGTCCATGCCGATCGGCATGAAGAACCGCCCGGACGGCAGCATCGGCACCGCTGTGGACGCGATCCGGGCGGCCGGCGTCCCGCACGTCTTCCCCGGCATCGACGTCTCCGGCACGCCGGCGATCATGCACACCCGGGGCAACGCCGACGGCCACCTGGTGCTGCGCGGCGGCGGTGGCCGGCCCAACTACGACGCGGAGTCGGTGGCCGGGGCGCTGGACCTGCTGCGCGCCGCCGGGCTGCCCGAGCGCGTGGTGGTCGACGCCAGCCACGCCAACAGCGGCAAGGACCACCGCAACCAGCCGCTGGTCGCCGCCGACGTGGCCGCCCAGCTCGCCGCCGGCCAGCGCGGCATCGTCGGCATCATGCTGGAGAGCTTCCTCCAGCCCGGCCGGCAGGACCTCGACCCCACCCGCCAGCTGGAGTACGGCAAGTCGGTGACCGACGCCTGCATCGGCTGGGACACCACCGCCGAGGTCCTCGACCACCTCGCCCAGGCGGTCCGCGCCCGCCGCGCCACCCTCCCGACCCCGGCCTGACCCCACCCGGCCCGACCCCACCCGGCCCGACCCCACCCCGGCCTGACCCCACGCGAGCGTTGATCATGAGGTTGGCGGCAGCGAAGGAGATCGACTTCGCCGCCAACCTCATGATCAACGCCGGGGGGCGGGGTGGGGCGGCCGGGTGGGGACGTTTGACCGATTCGGGCCCGGGTAGCTGACCGGCGTGACCGATGACGCGCCCGTGACCGAGCAGCCGGACACCCGGCCGCTCGACGAACTGCTCGACGACATCTACCACGGCCAGGAGCGGATCAGCCAGGCGGACATCTACCGCCGGGCGGTGGCCGCGGAGCTGCCCGCCGAGCTGCTCACCCGGATCGCCGCCCTGCCGCAGGGCGAGTACGCGGTCGACGAGGCCGCCGACCTGCTCGGCGGGACGGTGGCCTGAGCCTTCCGGCGGAGGCGGCCCGAGGACGGAGAGGACAGCGCGATGACCGACCGCAACGAGGAACACGGGCACCCCCCGGCGCTCGGCCAGCCACCGGAGGGCATGGACACGCTGCCGGAGCCCGACTTCGCCGGCGAGCACGACCAGACGGCGGTCTCCGACGACGTCATCACCGGCGAGGACAGCGACGAGCGGGAGCCGGAGGCGTCGCGCGGCTGGGCCGGCGAGGACCACGGCACCACCCCGACCTGAGCGGCACGAACGCGAAAGGGGGCCGGCGCGGCGCGCCGGCCCCCTTTGCTTCGTCGTACGGTCAGTCCTCGTGGTGCCCGCCCTCGGCGGCCTGCTGGGCCACCGCGTACCCCATCTGGAGGAAGTCCGAAGCGGCCACCGCGGTCAGCGCGGTGGCGACCAGCCGGGTGAGCCGGGGCGCCAGCACCAGCCCGCCCGTGAGGCCGGTGGCGACCCAGACGGCCAGGCAGAACGGGCAGCTCACCAGCTCGCCGAGCGCGTGCCGGGTCGGGCTGCCCTGGTCGCGGACCTGCTCCATCACCTCGCCGCTGCCGATCGGGTGGTCGTAGCGGGTGAAGGGCGCGCGGAGCGGACTGGTGATCGCGTCCTTGGAGAGCAGCCGGCTCAGCTTGTGGGTCGCGATCGACAGCAGCACCACGTCGCCGGGCGCGGGCCGCTCCGGCACCGGGCGGCCGGTCGCCCTGACCAGGCCGACAAGCGACGCGGTGACCGCGCCGTACGTGCCCATCGCCACCAGGTAGCCGCCCAGCGGCCGGTGCTCGTGCGGCGCGTACGCCTGGCGCAGCCGCGCCACCTTCTGCTTCAGGCCACTCCCGGTCAACCCGGCCTCCTCGTCGTCGTGCCAGTGCCGGCTCAGCCGGCGGTCAGGTTGTCGGCCACCTCGCGGGCGAGGCTCGCCAGGATCTCGTCGGCCATCCCGTGGTCGGTCCCGTCGAGGTCCAGCCGGACCCGGGCGCCCCCGGCGTCGGCCGGCTCGACGTCGATGTCCGCCGACCACCCGGCGGCCTCGGAACTCCAGCGGGCCCGCATGTCCTCGGCGTCGACCACCTCGACCCGGTGCGTGCCGGACCGGCGCAGCTCCTCGGGCAGCCAGGCCGCGGACCGGTCCGGGTCGGTGGCGGTGTTGAAGACCACCTCGGGAGGCGCGGACATGCCGCGCTCGGCGTGGCTGGCCATCAGGCGTCCCGCAGCCGGCTCGGGTCGACCTCCCGGCCCGGGTGCCGGGCCAGGTACTCGGTCTCCAGCTCGGCGGTGCGCCGCAGGTGGTTGGCGAGCGCCGAGTCGGTGGCGTGCCGGAGGGTGTCGAGCCGGGTGCGGTGCAGGCTCTGCATCTCCCGGATCAGGTCCTCGTCGCCGAGGTCGGCGGGGTCCACCCCGAGCAGCTCACCGTCCACGTCCTGGGTGCGGGCGTGATCGCCGTCCCACTCGGTCACCCGCTGCTCCGGACTGGCGTCGCGGCGTACTGATTCGGTCATCGTCGCCCCCTCGTCTCGTTCGGGCTGGCGTCTAGACGGATGCCCAGCCGGGGTGCCACCAAACCCTCGCCACCTACGACACCGCGTCGGAGACGGCCGGCGGGCCCGGTACCCTCGATGGCATGAAGCGGCTCTGGACACCGGCGTGGATCGCCCGCCACGTGGCCATGGTCGTGCTGGTGGTGGGCTTCCTGGGCCTCGGCTGGTGGCAGGTCACCCGGGCCGCCGAGGGCAACTCGCTGAGCTTCGGTTACGCGATCGAGTGGCCGGTCTTCGCCGGCTTCGTGGTCTTCGTGTGGTGGCGTGAGCTGCGGCACGCGCTGCGGGCCTCGCGCGAGGAGCGGGCCGACCCGGCGCCGCCGGCGGCCGCCGGCTCCGAGCCGGCCGTCGCCGCCCCGGCGGTACGCCGGCCGGTGCGGGTCAGCCGGGTGCCGGCCGTGCCGGTCGGCGGGGCCGACGACGGCGAGCTGGCCGCGTACAACCGCTACCTTTCCTGGTTGAACGCCAACCCGGGCGCGAAGCCCGGCGACTATCCCGGCTGAGGCCGGTGCGGAAGGACGGACGACGGTGGGCGGAGCCCTTACCCGGTACCGCGTGATCGCCTGGATCGTGGGCGTGGCGCTTGTGGTGCTGGTCCTGATCGGGATGCCGCTGAAGTACGGCTTCGACAACCCGACCGTGGTGGCCGTGGTCGGCACGGCGCACGGCTGGCTCTACATGATCTACCTGGCGCTCACCTTCGACCTGTCGCGCCGGGCCGACTGGCCGCTGAAGCGGATGCTGCTCGTGATGCTCGCCGGCACCGTGCCGTTCGTCTCGTTCTACGCCGAGCGCCGGGTCAGCCACTGGCTGGCCGCCGAGCAGGCGGCCCGGGCCCCGGAGCCGGTCGCCGGCTGACCCTCGGCGGTCAGCGGTTCGGCCGCCAGGCGGCGGCCGCGGGCGGGTCCGTCCAGCCGCCGTGGCGCACCCCCTCCCGGGCCCGTTGCAGGGCCCGGGTGACCTGGCCGAACTGCCGCTCGTCGTCGCTGCTGAACAGCAGCACCTCGGCCCCGCCGAGCCGCCCCCACAGCTCGTACGCCGGGGGCCGCCAGCGGTCGCCGACCAGCACGAGAAGCAGCGGCAGCAGCCCGACCGCGCCCAGCGTGAGGTACGCCGCCGCGGTGAGCCGTTGCAGCCCGCCGGTGAAGCCGAGCAGCACGCCGACCGCGCCGATCAACGCGGCGGAGACGGCGACCGCCCGGAGGGCGAGCCGGTCGTGCGGACCGCGGGCGGTCCAGAGCTGGGTGATGTCGGCCACGGGCCAGCTGTTGCGGCCGACGGTGAAGCGCTCGCCCGTGACCACGATGCCGGGTCGGGCGTAGAGCAGTGTCGGTGCCGTCGCGCCCGGGGACCGGGGCGGGCGGGTGGTGGAGCCATCGGTCTGCACGGCGGCCTCCCGGGGATCGCGGGCCGGACCTCCACGTCGTCGGCGTTGCCGTACGGCGGGATTCCCGGCCTCCGCGCCTCATTGTGTTGCGGGCACGCCACCCCGGCCCGGCGTTTTCCCTGGCCACCCGCCAGCCGGCCGGAGAGCGTCGCGCCGGGAAAGCAGAGCGATTTCCGTCTTTGTCGTAACTTTGCGGCGCGTTGCCTGGCGACATCCGCCCAGAACGACGAATCCGGCGAGTGGCACGTACCGCCCAGCGGGCGACCACGCGGCGACGGCCCGCCCGCGAACCGGTCACGAAGCGTCACCAGCACCGGCGGCACTTCCTGACACTTTGCCAACTTTCGCCCCTGCTTCAACTGCCCGTCACTCCGGTCCCGGGTTAGGTTGGGCAGGCCGGTCCGGTCGACCGCCATCCACCAGGGTGGCCCCGGGCCGGTGTCGCCGGGTCGCCCGCCGCCCCGGCGAGGAGTCGGAGAGGAGCCTTCCGCTCTTGTCGTCCTTACGGATCCTGCTGCGCTCGCTCGCGGTGGCCGGCCTCTCGGCCGCGCTGCTCGCCCCGGCGTCGGTGGCTCGGGCCGAGCCCACCCCCGCCGAGCTGACGAAGCAGATCGAGAAGTCCTCGACTGAGCTGGAGCGAATCGTCGAGTCGTACAACAAGCTCAACGAGGAGATCAAGGCCAACAAGGCCACCGCGGCCACGTTGCAGGCCAAGATCGGCCCGTTGCAGGAGCAGGCCGAGCGGAGCCGCGCCGACGTGGGCGCCCTCGCCGCCACCGCGTACAAGACCGGTGGCATGCGCACCGCGCGGGCCCTGCTGGAGCCCGGCGGCGCCGCCACGCTCCCCGACCGGCTGGGCACCCTGGACCAGCTCACCCGCCAGCGGCAGCAGACCATCGCCGGTTTCACGGACACCCAGCGCCGGCTGATCGACCAGAAGACTCGGCTGGACGCCACGCTGGCCCGGGAGGCGGCGCAGGCCAAGCAGCTGATCGCCGGCAAGAAGAAGATCGAGGCGGACCTGGCCCGCCTCTACGAGCTGCGCCGGCAGGCGTACGGCCGGGCCACCGAGGCGCCCGCGAGGTCGAGTTCGGCCGGCAGCGCCCCGGCCATCTCCGGCTCGGCCGGCGTGGCCGTGCGCTACGCCTACGGCGCCATCGGCAAGCCGTACGTCTGGGGCGCCGACGGACCGGACGGTTACGACTGCTCCGGGCTCACCCTGGCGGCCTGGCGGGCCGCCGGCAAGTCCCTGCCGCACAACGCGGCGATGCAGTGGGACGCCACCTCACGGATCAGCCGCAGCTCGCTCCAGGCCGGCGACCTGGTGTTCTACTCCGGGCTCGGCCACGTCGCGCTCTACGTGGGCGGCGGCCAGGTGATCGACGCGCCCAGCGCGGGCCGCAACGTCAGCAAGCGGGACATGAACATGATGACGATCCAGGGCTACGGCCGGGTGCGCTGACCCCGGAAACAGCGAACGGCCGGCGTCCCCCTATCGGACGCCGGCCGTTCGTCGATTCCATTACTACCAGGTCAGGCCGCCTGCAGCCCCTCGGCGCGGGCCAGCTCACGGAGCCGGCCGAGGGCCTGGATCTCCAGCTGGCGGATCCGCTCCCGGGAGAGCGAGAACCGCGACGCGACCTCGGTCAGCGAGTGCTCACGCCCGTCCTCCAGGCCGTAGCGGGCCCGCATGATGCCGGCCGAACGGTCGTCGAGGTGGTTGAGCAGACCCTCGATCCGCTGCCGCTCCAGGCCGGTGAGAACGATCTCCTCCGGCGACGGGGCGTCGCTGTCGGCGACCAGGTCGCCGAGGTTGGTGTCGCCGTCGTCGCCCACCGGGGTGTCCAGCGAGACGGTGTCCTGCGACCAGCGGCGCAGCTCGTTGACCCGCTCGACGGTGACGCCGAGCGCCGCCGCGATCTGCTCCGGCTCCGGGTCGCTGCCCAGCTCACGGGTGAGCTGCCGGGCCACGTTCCGCATCCGGTTGACGTCCTCGACCAGGTGCACGGGCAGCCGCACCGTGCGCTCCTGCTGGGCGATCGCCCGGCTGATGGCCTGGCGGATCCACCACGTCGCGTAGGTGGAGAACTTGTAGCCGCGCTCGTAGTCGAACTTCTCGACCGCCCGGACCAGGCCGGTGTTGCCCTCCTGGATGAGATCCAGCATGGGCATGCCCGAGCGCACGTAGCGGCGGGCGATCGAGACGACCAGCCGCAGGTTGGCGCGGATGAACAGGTCCTTCGCGCGCTCACCCTCGGCGACCAGCCGCTCCAGGTCCTCCCGGTCGACGCCGTCGGGGACGCGGTCCTCGCCGAGCAGGTGCTCGGCGTAGAGGCCGGCCTCGATCGCCTTGGAGAGGTCGACCTCCTTGGCGGCGTCCAGCAGCGGCGTCCGGGAGATCTCGTGCAGGTAGACGCCGACCAGGTCCCGCTCCTCGGCGACCTCGTCGGTACGCATGCCGATGTTCTTGTCCACGATTGCCACGGTCCCCTCGCTCGCGCCGGTTGCCCGGTTCCTTGCCATCCCCACGTTCATCAGCCCTCCCCGTAACCTCCGCTGTGCCCGCAGGTGCTGACACCTACACAACAGATGAGACGCGTCGGGGATTCCATGTCGTGAGTCGAAACTGTCACGAATGCCTGAGTAGTAGCTGAGAGCCCGGTCCATGTTTGCTGTCAGGACCCCTGCTCGGGCGGCCCGCGTACGCCCCGGTGAAAGGGCGTCGGAGCAGCGGCATCGTCGTCCGCCCATGAAATGGCACCATTGCGAATTCCATGAACACAGCGACCCGCGTCACCGCGACATTGCGATCCTGGTCACTGCGAGATACGCGTCCGCCGACCGGTCGGTTCAGCCTCGGGTGAGGATTACCCCACGCCTGGTTGAACAATCCGCAGCGCGCGGGACGTCCCGTCCCCGCACGTGACACGCGTCGCACCGTAGGCGCGGGCCCGGCCGGGAGGGGGTCCGGCGGGCGGCCGCGTCAGGAGGCGAGCAGGGCGAGCGCGCCGCGTACCTGGTCGGCGGAGCGGGCCAGGGCGGCCCGGGCGGCGGAGACCTCGGCGCCGGACACCAGCGAGACGAGGGCGGTCTTCAGGTCGCCGTCGGCCTCGTTGAGGGCGCTGCGGCAGACCTCCTCGGCACAGCCGGTGGCCTCCATGAGGATCGAGATCATCCGGCCGCGCAGCTTGGCGTTGGTGGCCACCATGTCGATCATGAGGTTCGAGTAGACCCGACCGAGGCGCACCATCACGGCCGTGGAGAACGTGTTCAGCACCAGCTTCTGCGCGGTGCCCGCCTTCATCCGGGTCGACCCGGTGACCACCTCGGGTCCGGTGTCCACCCCGATGAAGACGTCCACCGACCCGGCGGCGTCGGCCTCCGGATTGGCGCACAGGAGCACCGTCGCGGCCCCCTGCGTCCGGGACGCGGCGAGCGCCCCGAGGACGTACGGGGTGCGCCCGCTGGCCGCGAGCCCGACCACCAGGTCGCCGGGGCGTACGCACTCGGCGGCCTCGGCGGCGCCGCCGCGCTCGTCGTCCTCGGCGTCCTCGACGGCCCGCCACATGGCCTCGGGGCCGCCGGCCAGGTGCGCGCAGAACCAGTGCCGCGGCGAGTTGAAGGTGGGCGCCAGCTCGGCGGCGTCCAGCACCCCGAGGCGGCCGGAGGTGCCGGCACCGAAGTAGTGCACCCGGTTGCCGCCGCGCAGCGCTGCGACGGCCAGGTCGACGGTCTCGGCGATCTCGTCGAGGACGGCGGCCACCGCGGCGGGCACCCGGCGGTCCGCCTCGTTGATGACGGTGAGCACGTCCCGGGTCGACATCAGGTCGAGATCGAGGCTCTGCGGGTTGCGCCGCTCGGTGGGTGCGCCCACCCGGACCACGGGCCGCACCACGGCCATCTCGTTCCGCTCCACCCGTCCTGCCGTCATGCCCGCCTCCGGCCGGCGCCCACCCGGTGCGACTGGACCGCCTCGGCGGTCGCCTCCAGGGCCTTCCTGGCCTTGGTCCGGTTTCGCGCGGCCACCCCGACGAAGAGGCAGTCGACCACGGTGAGCTGGGCCAGCCGGCTGGCCATCGCGCCGGAGCGGTAGGTGGTCTCCCGGGCCGCGGTGGTCAGGACGTGGTCGGCCACCTCCGTGATCGGCGAGCGGGGGAAGTTGGTCAGCGCGACGGTGGTGGCGCCCCGGGCGCGGGCCTGTTCGAGCACCTCGATGACGTCGGAGGTGGTTCCGGTGTGCGAGATGCCCACCGCGACGTCGCCGCGGCCGAGCAGGGCGGCCGAGGTGAGCGCGGTGTGCACGTCCGGGAAGTAGAAGGCGGTGCGGCCGATGCGGTGCAGCTTCTGCTGGAAGTCCGAGGCGACGAAGCCGCTGGCGCCGGCGCCGTAGACGTCGATCCGGCCGGCCGCGACGATCGCCTCGACGACCTGCTCGCAGACGGCGGGATCGAGCTGCTCGGCGGTCTCCTCGACGGCCCGTGCGTCGTTGAACGCGATGGTGGCGATGATCTGCGCCAGGTCGGCGCCGGGCGGGATGTCGCCGCCGACCACCCGGGCGTCCGGTGGCTCGACCCGGCGGGCGGCCTCGGCGGCGAGCCGGATGCGCAGCTGGGGATAGCCGTCCATGCCCACCGACCGGCAGAACCGGATGACTGTGGCCTCGGATGTCTCGGCGGCGGTGGCGAGGTCGGTGATGGTGCGCCGGGCGGCGTCGGCCGGATCGGAGACGACCAGCCGGGCCACCCGCTGCTCGGCCGGGGACAGCGAGGGGAGCAGGCCGCTGATGTGGACGATCAGTCCACCGGGCTCGTGACTCGCAGAAATCTTCGGACTCTTCGCCACGGATGAAACTTACTTTCATGAGGCGTGACCGTCAACCATGACGGCGCGTATCGGGAAAAGTACCGCCTTCCGCGCCCGCCCCCCGCGCCAAGGGTCCCATTCCCGCAGCCCCGCCGCCTCATCCGCTGCGGTCGACTCCGCCCCGCCGGCCGACGGGCGGTTCCGCCGTCGCGCCCGCCGTGCCGGCCGGACGGCCTCGCCGGGGTCACCGGACGGCCGGTACGGTACACCGAGCGGCATCGACAGGCGTCGACGGGTCCGGATCCCGACCCGGTCACCGCCTGGCCGGCCGGGCGGCTAGCGTGTGCCCATGGCGGAGCGGACGGTGCTGGTGACCGGTGGCACGGGCGGGCTGGGCGGTGCGGTCACCGCCGCCTTCCTGAAGGCCGGCTGGCGGGTGGTCGTACCCGAGCGGGAGGGTGGCGAGGCGGCGCCGGCGGGCGCCGGACCGGGCCGCGTCGGGCGACAACCTCAGCTCGGCGCGTCCGGCGCCGCGCAGCGACCTGAAGCCGTCGCGGCGGACCTCCTCGACCCCGCCGGGGCGGCGCGGGCGGTGGCCGTCGCCGCCGCCGAGCCGGCCGCGCCGCTGCGCGCCGTGGTCAACCTCGTCGGCGGGTACGCCAGCGGCGGACTGGTGCACGAGACCCCGATCGAGGAGTTCGACCGGATGCTGCGGATCAACCTGCGCCCCACCTACCTGGTCACCCAGGCCGCGCTGCCGCACCTCGTGGAGGCCGGCGGCGGCGCGGTGGTGTGCGTGTCCGCGCGGGCCGCCGTGGCCCCGTTCGCCGGGGCGGCCGGCTACGCCACCGCGAAGGCGGCCGTGCTGGCCTTCGCCAACGCCGTCGCCGTCGAGTACCGGCAGCGCGGGGTGCGCTGCAACACGGTGCTGCCCAGCGTGATCGACACCCCGGCGAACCGGGCCGCCCAGCCGGACGCCGACCACCGGCGCTGGGTTCCGCCCGCCGAGATCGCCGCGGTGATCCGCTTCCTGGCCTCCGACGAGTCGGCGCCGACCAGCGGGGCGAGCATCCCGGTCTACGGCCGGGCCTGAGCCGGCACGGGCTCGTCGCGCCCCGCCCCGCCGGAGGGCGGGCGGGTGTCCCCCGGCCCCGGACCGGCCGGCGGGGGTGGGTCGCCGGGGAGCCACTCGGTGAGGTGTGCGCGGATCCGCCGGGACACCTCCTCCGGGGTGCCGCTGCCGTCCACGACGACGAAGCGGTCGTACTCCGGCAGGGTCCGGTACGCCGTGGCCGCGGCGCTGAGCCACTGCATGCTCTCGTGGTCGGTGCCGCGCCGCTCGATCCGCCGGTACGCCTCTGCGGGGTCCACCGTGAGCAGGAAGGTGACCCGGGGCGGCGGGAAGAGCCGGTAGCCGGCCCGGGCCAGCCGCTCCCAGCGCTGCCCGCCGTGCGCGCGGATGCTGGCGTACTGGCAGGCGGACCAGCGGTCCATGACGGCAGTCCGGCCGGTGACCAGGCAGCTCAGCAGGGCGAGCGCGATCGCCAGCCAGCGGAGCACGGACTCCACGGCGAGCAGGCCGTTGCGCCCGACGAGCCGCTGCGCGTCGGGCCGGCCGACCCGCTGGGCCAGCCGGCCGAGCCAGCGGCGGCCGCCGGCGTTGCGGTGGTAGGTGGCGGGGTGGCCCGCGGCGGTGAGCGCCTCGGCGAGCCGGTGGGCCTGGGTGGTCTTGCCCGAGCCGTCGATGCCGATCAGGGCGACGGCGCGCAGTCGGGCCCTGCCGCGCCGCACCCGCAGTGACCTGGCCACCCTGTCGAGGCTATCCGACCCGTGCTCGCCTTCGGCGGTTTGTCCCCATCTGTCCCCACCAGGTCGGGCCGCGCCCGCTACAGGTGTGGCCGACCCGTTCGCCGGGTACGCAACTTCATTCCCACCGCCACCTACGACGACGGGAGACCCAGATGGCCGAGCGCGGGGACGAGACCCTGGTGCACACGCTGAAGAAGGTCGCCGCCGTGCTCAAGCAGTCCGAGATCCCCTTCGCGCTGGGCGGCAGCTTCGCCGTGTACGCCCACGGCGGCCACTCCAGCGACCACGACGTGGACTTCCTGATCCGGCAGCAGGACGTGGACCGGGCCCTGGAGGCCCTGGTCGAGGCCGGCTTCACGGCCGAGCGCCCGCCCGAGGACTGGCTGGTGAAGGTCTACGACGAGGGCCGGATGGTGGACCTGATCCACCGGCCGATCGAGACCCCGGTGACCGAGGAGACCTTCGCCGACACCATCGTGCGGCCGGTCGACGCCATCCACATGCCGGTGCTCTCGGCCAGCCAGCTCATGGTGCACAAGCTGCTCAGCTTCTCCCAGCACTACTGCGACTTCGCCCGGGCCCTGCCGCTCGCCCGCTCGCTGCGGGAACAGATCGACTGGGAACGGGTACGGAAGGAGACGCAGCACTCGCCGTACGCCGAGGCGTTCCTGGTGCTGCTCGACCGGCTCGACGTGCTGCCCGGCGGCGCGTCCGGAGGAAGGGAGACCCCGTGACCGGACAGCACGGCGGCGCGCCGCCCGACGAGTACGTCGAGGCGGAGATCCAGAGCATGTTGGCCGAGGACCCGGACGTCGCCGAACAGGGCATCACCGTGGTGCGCCGCGAGCGCGGCCTGGTGCTCTACGGCGAGGTGGAGAGCCCGCACCGGCGGGAGGAGATCCTGCGCCGCGTGGCCGAGCGCTTCCCGGACCTGCCGATCACCAGCGACATCGGCGTGATCCGCACGCAGGCGCCCACCCAGGTCGAGGAGCTGCCGTGAGGGAGGTTCGATGGTGATCCGCATCGCCGCCGTCGGCGACGTGCACCTGGACGAGGACGTGGTCGGCCGGTTCCGGCCCGCGCTGGAGGAACTGCCCGACTGCGCGGACGTGCTGCTGCTCGCCGGGGACCTGACCCGGCACGGCACCGAGTCCGAGGCGCGGTGCGTGGCGCAGGAGTTCGGCGACCTCGGCGTGCCGGTGATCACCGTGCTCGGCAACCACGACCACCAGTGCGACCAGGTGCCGCAGGTGGTCAAGGTGCTGGAGGACGCCGGGATCACCGTGCTGGAGGGGACCGGGACCGTGCTGGAGTGCGGCGGCCGGCGGCTCGGCGTGGCCGGGGTGAAGGGCTTCGGCGGCGGGTTCGCCGGGCGGTGCGCCAGCGACTTCGGCGAGCCGGAGATGAAGGCGTTCGTCCGGACCACCAACGAGAGCGCGGACGCGCTCGGCGAGGCGCTGCGCGGGCTGGACTGCGACCTGCTGGTCGCGCTCACCCACTACTCCCCCGTGCCGGACACCCTCGCCGGCGAGCCGCTGGAGATCTACCCGTTCCTCGGCTGCTACCAGCTCGGCCAGGCGATCGACTCGGCGCCCACCGCGCTGGCCCTGCACGGGCACGCCCACCACGGGAGCGAACGGGGCACCACCCCGGGTGGCGTACGGGTCCGCAACGTCGCGCACCCCGTCATCAAGCAGGCGTACAGCATCTTCCACGTCGGTGATCATCTCGACTGAGAAGCAGGTTTCCCGGATCCGACGGACGGGTATCCAGCCGACATGGAGCTGATTCTCTGGATTCTCGCAGTCGTACTGGTGGTCGCCGGCATTCTCGCGCTCTTCCGCCGGCAGATCCTGTGGGGCATCGTCCTCATCATCGTCGGCCTGTTGGTCGGGCCGGGCGGCGTCAGCATCTTCAGTTAGCCGTTCGACCTCCCACCACCCCTGACCCGCCGGGGTCGCCGGGTCCGAACCTCCGTCCTCCCAGACAGGAGCGTCCGGGCCCGGCGACCCCGGCGCTGTGCTGCGCCCGGCCGGTTTGTCCGCCCGGCGGGCGGGGCACCCAGGGGCATGACGATCTCGGGAAGCATCCGGCGGGTCGGGCGCGGCCGTAAGTGGTGGGCGCTGCTGGGCTTCGGCGCCGCGGTCACCGTCGCGGCGGCCGTCGGCGCGCTCGGGGTGCGGGGCACCCAGGAGGAGTACGCCAGCCTCGCCCAGCCGGCATGGGCTCCCCCGTCCTGGCTCTTCGGGCCGGTCTGGACGGTCCTCTACGCGCTCATCGCGGTCGCGGGCTGGCTGGTCTGGCGGCAGGCCGGCTGGGGACCGGCGCTCGGCGCCTGGGTCACCCAACTGGTCCTGAACGCCGTCTGGACGCCGCTCTTCTTCGGCGCCGACCGCTACGGGCTGGCGTTCGCCGAGATCGTGCTGATGTGGCTGGCCATCGGGGTCACCGTGGCGCTGTTCCGGCGGGTCTCCCGGCCGGCGGCGCTCCTGCTGCTGCCCTACTGGGCCTGGGTGACGTTCGCGGCGGCGCTGAACTTCGCCATCTGGCGGCTGAACGGCTGAGCGGCGCGGGGCCGACGGCCCCGCGCCCACCTCTCGTCAGCAGCGGGGCACGCCCGGGATGTAGCCGTCGTAGCCGGTGTAGACGTACGCGTCGGAGATGTACCGGCCGGAGCCGATCCGGTCCCAGATCGAGCTGGTGCCGTAGGTGCCGGTGACCGAGGTGCCGCTGGTCTGGCAGTAGATGGTGACGCTCGCGCCGTCGGCCACCGTGCCGACCGCGCTGTAGCCGGTGCCCGGGCCCGACCGGACGGTCAGCGCCACGCCCGAGGTGGTGTTGACGGTGCCGGCGCCCGTGTTCGAGCCGGCGCAGCCGTTGTCGCTGGTGTAGGTCTTGGTGCCCCAGTAGAGGGCGAGGGCGCCGTTGAACCGCACCTGGATGTCGTTGCCGTTGAGCCGCTGCTCGTAGTGCAGGTGCGGGCCCGTCGAGCCGCCGGTGCTGCCCACGTAGCCGATCACCCGGCCGTAGCCGACCACCTGCCCGACCGAGACGTTGAAGCCGCTCAGGTGGGCGTAGTAGGTGGTGTAGCCGTTGCCGTGGTCGATCCGGACGTACTTGCCGTAGCTGGTGCCGCCGAGGTCGGTGACCCGGTCGACGGTGCCGGGCGCGCTGGCCACCACCGGGTCGCCGAGGTCGTCCGTGCGGTTGAAGTCGATGGCGTAGGCCGGGCTGTGGTCGGACCGGGTCTGGCCGGACCAGGACTGGTTGCAGGGGAACGGGACCTTGAACGTCGGCGCGGCCATGGCCGGGGCCGCCGGCACCAGGGCCACGAGGACGGCCGCCACCGCCGCGAGGCTGAACCAGCGCTTGCGCATCCATTGCCTCCTATGTTGAAAGTTTTCGATCAGCTTTGGACAGCGTGGCAGAAAGTTCCATCGATGGGAAGGGGCGCCGCCTGCGGACCGTCAGCGGAGCGTGGGAGCGTGCCCACGGCCGGTGAGCGGGTTTCCGGATTGTTACCGGGCCGTGTCCGCCAGGGGGTGGACCGGACGCGATGCAAGCGCTTACATGTGGGGACGACCATCGGACCGGCGCGGGTTCGATCCCCCCACGCGCCGGCAAGGAAGGAGATCGGCATGGCGTTTGCCAGATCGCGCCAGGCTCTCGCGATCGCCGGCGTACTGGGGCTGGCGCTCGGCGTCACCGCCTGCGGCACCGGCAACGACAAGAAGAGCGGCAACGCGAGCAAGCCCGAGTGCGCCCCTTACGCGAAGTACCAGGGCCACGACGGCAAGAAGGTGACGATCTACTCGTCGATCCGGGACATCGAGGCCGACCGCCTCGACCAGTCCTGGAAGCAGTTCGAGG
The DNA here is from genome assembly GCF_900091475.1 of Micromonospora chersina. NCBI lineage: Bacteria > Bacillati > Actinomycetota > Actinomycetes > Micromonosporales > Micromonosporaceae > Micromonospora > Micromonospora chersina. The sequence continues at coordinate 5,528,250 of NZ_FMIB01000002.1, read as the reverse complement.
ACTGCACCGGCATCGACATCGACCACGAGGGCTCGGGCGAGTTCGAGGCCCAGCTGGGCGTCCGGGTGGACGGCGGCAACGCCCCCGACCTTGCCTTCATCCCGCAGCCGGGTCTGCTCAAGCGGTTCGTCGACTCGGGCAAGATCAAGGAGGTCGGCGCCGACACCAAGGGGCTGGCCGAGCAGAACTTCTCCCCCGACTGGCTGAAGTACAGCACCGTGAACGGCAAGCTCTACGGCGTGCCGCTGGGCTCCAACGTGAAGTCCTACGTGTGGTACTCGCCGAAGACCTTCAAGGAGAAGGGCTGGAGCGTCCCGACCACCTGGGACGAGCTCATCACGCTGAGCGACAAGATCGCGGCGAGCGGCACCAAGCCGTGGTGCGCGGGCATCGAGTCCGGTGACGCCACCGGCTGGCCGGCCACCGACTGGATCGAGGACGTGCTGCTTCGCACCCAGGGGGTGGAGGTCTACGACCAGTGGACCACCCACGGCATCCCGTTCAACGACCCGAAGGTCGCCGACGCGGTCAACAAGGCCGGCACCATCCTCAAGAACGAGAAGTACATGAACGGCGGCTTCGGCGGGGTGAAGAGCATCGCCACCACCTCCTTCCAGGAGGCCGGCACGCCGATCACCACCGGCAAGTGCGCCATGCACCGGCAGGCGTCCTTCTACGCCAACCAGTGGCCGCAGGGCACCAAGGTGGCCGAGGACGGCGACGTCTTCGCGTTCTACTTCCCGGCCGTCGACCCGGCCAAGGGCAAGCCGGTGCTGGGTGCCGGCGAGTTCGTCTCGGCCTTCGCGGACCGTCCCGAGGTCCAGGCGGTGCAGACCTACCTGGCCTCCGGTGAGTACGTGAACAGCCGCGCCAAGATCGGCGACTGGCTGTCGGCGAACAAGAAGCTCGACATCAACAACGTCCCGAACCCGGTGGACAAGCTCTCCGTCCAGATCCTGCAGGACCCGAAGACCGAGTTCCGGTTCGACGGCTCGGACCTGATGCCGGCCGCGGTCGGCGCGGGCACCTTCTGGAAGGGCATGGTCGACTGGATCAACGGCAAGGACACCACCACGGTGCTGAACGGCATCGAGGGCAGCTGGAAGTGATCTGAGGCGGTGGCCCGGTCCGCGACGCGGGCCGGGCCACCGCCCGCAACCGAACCCTTGAGGGAGGGTCGATGGAGTTCGACTTCGCGGCGGAACAGCCGAAGTTCCTCATGCTGATGTACGGGCTGATCGCTTTCGTCGCGGTGGTGGGCGGTCTGCTCCTGCTCCTCGACGTGGTGCCGGCCTGGTTCGCCCGCCGTCGGGAGGAGCGGCTGGTCGCGGCCGTGGCGAGCGGCGCACCCCTGCCCCGGCGGCGCAAGCCGCGGGAAGGTGCGATCGCGCTCTTCTTCCTGTTGCCGACACTGCTGTTCCTCACGGTCGGGCTGGTGGTGCCGGCGATCCGCACCACCCTCCTCTCGTTCATGGACAAGAACAGCAGCAACTGGGTCGGCCTGGACAACTACGCCTGGATGTTCTCCGAGGACTCGATCGTCCGGGTGCTGATCAACAGCCTGATCTGGGTGCTCCTCGTGCCGCTGGTGGCCACCGGCTTCGGCCTGATCTACGCGGTCCTCGTGGACAAGGCCCGGTTCGAGTCGGTGGCCAAGTCCCTGATCTTCCTGCCGATGGCGATCTCGTTCGTCGGCGCCGCCATCATCTGGAAGTTCGTCTACGCCTACCGGGGCGACGGCGACCAGATCGGCCTGCTCAACCAGATCGTCGTGAGCCTGGGCGGCGAACCCAAGCAGTGGCTGCTGGAGTCGCCGCTCAACACCCTGCTGCTCATCGTGATCATGATCTGGATCCAGGCCGGCTTCGCCATGGTGGTGCTCTCCGCGGCGATCAAGGCCATCCCGGCCGACATCGTCGAAGCGGCTCGCCTCGACGGCGTCTCCCCGTGGCAGATGTTCTGGCAGATCACCATGCCGAGCATCCGGCCGGCGGTGATCGTCGTGGTGGTGACGCTCTCGATCGCCACACTGAAGGTCTTCGACATCGTCCGGACCGCCACCAACGGCAACTACGACACCAGCGTCATCGCGAACGAGATGTACAACCAGGCGTTCCGCTACGGCGAGCCCGGGCAGGGCTCCGCACTCGCGGTCTTCCTCTTCGTCCTGGTCATCCCGATCGTGATCTACCAGATCCGTAACCTGCGCCAGCAGCGGGAGGGCTGACATGACCACCGCCACCCCCACCGTCGGAGCCGGCGTCCAGGCCACCGCGAAGCCCGGCCGGGCCGCCCGGGTCCGCAAGCGGCTGAACAGCCGCACCGCCACAGTGGTCTCGATCGTGCTCGCGCTGCTCTGGACGGTTCCGACCTTCGGCCTGTTCATCTCCTCGTTCCGGCCCGAGAACCAGATCAAGACCACCGGCTGGTGGACGTTCTTCAGCGACCCGCAGTTCACGCTGGAGAACTACCGGGAGGTGCTGTTCAGCACCGGCTCGTCCGGGCAGCTGGCCAGCTACTTCATCAACTCGCTGGCGATCACCATCCCGTCGGTGCTCTTCCCGATCGCCTTCGCGTCACTGGCCGCGTACGCGCTGGCGTGGATCAACTTCAAGGGGCGGGACTGGGTCTACATCGCGATCTTCGCGATGCAGATCGTGCCGCTGCAGATGGCGCTCGTGCCGCTGCTGAAGTTCTTCTCCACAGGCGTGACCATCGCCGGGATCCAGGTGCTCCCCGCCTGGGACCTGGTCGACGAGCAGAAGTTCGCGCAGGTGTGGTTCGCGCACACCTGCTTCGCCCTCCCGTTCGCCGTCTACCTGCTGCACAACTTCATCTCGCAGCTGCCGGGCGAACTGATGGAGTCGGCACGGGTCGACGGGGCCACCCACCCAAAGATCTTCCGGACCATCGTCCTGCCGCTGATCACCCCGGCGCTGGCCGCGATCGGCATCTTCCAGTTCCTCTGGGTCTGGAACGACCTGCTGGTCGCGCTGATCTTCGCGGGCGGCGGCAATGAGACCGCCCCGCTGACCGTCCGGCTCGCCGAGCTGGCCGGCACCCGGGGCAACGAGTGGCAGCGGCTCACGGCCGGCGCGTTCGTGTCGATCGTCGTACCGCTGATCGTGTTCCTGTCCCTCCAGCGCTTCTTCGTGCGGGGCCTGCTCGCCGGCAGCGTCAAGGGCTGATCCGCTGCTCCGCCGCCGCCGGTCCCCGGCGGCGGCGGGCGCGGCTCGGAGCGGGGAACCAATGACCAAGATTGACGATGTCGCCCGCCTGGCCGGGGTCTCCACGGCCACCGTCTCCCGGGCGCTGCGGGGCCTGCCGACGGTCTCGGCCGCGACGCGGCGGCGGGTCCTCGCCGCCGCCGAGCAGCTCCAGTACGCGGTCTCGCCGAGCGCCTCCCGGCTGGCCGGCGGGAAGACCGGCACGGTGGCCGTGGTGGTCCCCCGGATCACCCGCTGGTTCTTCGGCACGGTGGTCGAGGCGGTCGAGGACTACCTCCACCAGAACGGCTACGACCTCCTGCTCTACAACCTCGGCGGGCGGGAGCAGATCCGGCAGCGGGTGCTGCGCCCGGCCAGCCTGCACAAGCGGGTCGACGCGATCATCCTGGTCGCCACCCCGCTGCGCCCGGCCGACACGACCGCACTGACCAAGCTGGCCCTGCCCGGCGTGACCATCAGCTCGGGCAGCGGGGTGCCCGGCTGGCCCTGCGTCCGGATCGACGACGTGGCCGCGGCGCGCACCGCCACCCGGCACCTGCTCGACCTCGGTCACACCCGGATCGCGCACATCTCCGGCGACCCGGACGACGAGCTGGCCTTCACCACCCACCTGGACCGCCGGCGCGGCTACCAGGAGGCGCTGCGGGCGGCCGGGCTGCGGCCCGACCCGAGCCTGGACGTCGAGTCCCAGTTCACCGTCGACGGCGGCACCCGGGCCACCGCCGAGCTGCTGGCCCGGGGCGAACCGCCGACCGCGATCTTCGCGGCGTGCGACGAGATGGCAATGGGCGCCATGACCGCGCTGCGCGACGCCGGGCTGCGGGTGCCCCAGGACGTCAGCGTGATCGGCATCGACGACCACGACCTGGCCGGGGTGCTCGGGCTGAGCACCATCGCCCAACCGGCCGCGGAGCAGGGGCTGCTGGCCGCCCGGATGCTGCTCGACCCGCTGGGCGGGCGCGCCGTCGACCCGTACGCCGGGCTGGTGCCGGCGCCCCGCGGCCCGGACACCGGCGACAGGTCACCGGCATCGGTGATCCTGCCCACTCGGCTGGTGGTGCGTGAATCGACCGCGCCGCCCCGGGCAAACTGAACGGATTCGTCCCGCACGCACGACAGGGAGAAGGCGCTGAACACCGACGCGACGCAGCAGGACCCGGCCACCGGCTGGTGGACCGAGGCCGTCATCTACCAGATCTACCCGCGGTCCTTCGCCGACTCCAACGGCGACGGCATCGGCGACCTCCCCGGCATCACGGCCCGCCTCGGTCACCTCACCGAGCTGGGGGTCGACGCGATCTGGCTGTCGCCGTTCTACCCCTCCCCGCAGGCCGACGCCGGCTACGACGTGGCCGACTACCGCGACGTCGACCCGCTCTTCGGCACCCTGGCCGACGCCGACAAGATGATCGCCGAGGCGAAGGCGCGCGGGCTGCGGGTGATCGTCGACCTGGTGCCCAACCACACCTCGTCGCAGCACCGCTGGTTCCAGGCCGCCGTCGCGGCCGCGCCGGGCAGCCCCGAGCGGCAGCGCTACGTCTTCCGCGACGGCAAGGGCCCGCAGGGCGCCGAGCCGCCGAACGACTGGGAGAGCGTGTTCGGCGGGCCGGCCTGGACCCGGCTGCCGGACGGCCAGTGGTACCTGCACCTGTTCGACTCCGGCCAGCCCGACCTCAACTGGGACAACCCGGAGGTGCGGGCCGAGTTCCTGGACATCCTCCGGTTCTGGCTGGACCGGGGCGTCGACGGCTTCCGGGTGGACGTGGCGCACGGCCTCATCAAGCAGGCCGACCTGGCCGACTGGCAGGAGCCGCAGGAGATCCTCTCCGGCCAGAACGTGGACAAGCCGCTCCCGCCCATGTGGGACCAGGACGGCGTGCACGAGATCTACCGGGAGTGGCGGCGGCTGCTCGACTCGTACGACGGCGAGCGGATCCTGGTCGCCGAGGCGTGGGTGGAGCCGGCCGAGCGGCTGGCCCGCTACGTGCGGCCGGACGAGATGCACCAGGCGTTCAACTTCGAGTACCTGCTCGCCGCCTGGACGGCTCCCGCCCAGTACGCGGTGATCACCCGCTCGCTGGAGGCCACCGACAGCGTCGGCGCCCCGACCACCTGGGTGCTGTCGAACCACGACGTGGTCCGGCACGCCTCCCGGCTCGGGCTGGCCACCGGCGGCGGCCGTCCCAACGGCATCGGCATCGGCGACCCGCAGCCCGACGCCGCGCTCGGCCTGCGCCGCGCCCGGGCGGCCAGCCTGCTGATGCTCGCCCTGCCCGGCTCGGCCTACCTCTACCAGGGCGAGGAGCTGGGGCTGCCGGAGCACACCACGCTGCCCGACGAGGCCCGGCAGGACCCGACCTGGGAGCGCAGCCTGCACACCCAGCGCGGCCGGGACGGCTGCCGGGTGCCGATCCCGTGGGAGGCCGACGCCCCGTCGTACGGCTTCGGGCCGACCGACGCGAGCTGGCTCCCCCAGCCGCCGGTGTGGGCCGAGTACGCGCTCGACCGGCAGCGCGGGGTCGACGGCTCGACCTACGAGCTGTACCGGACCGCGCTGCGGCTGCGCCGCGAGCACGGCCTGGCCCGGGGTCCGATGCGCTGGCTCACCTCCGGCGACGAGGTGCTCACCTTCACCAACGGCGGGCTCACCGTGCTCACCAACTTCGGCGCGGACCCGGCGCCGCTGCCGGCCGGCGCCGAGGTGCTGGCGTCGAGCGCCCCGCTGGACGGCCACGCCGTGCCCACCGACGTGACGGTCTGGTTCCGCGCCTGACAGTGCGCAAGGAAGGGCCCCTTCTTAACGCCTCGGGTTAGGAAGGGGCCCTTCTACTACGCCAGGCGTTAAGAGGGGGCCCTTCCTTACAGCCGGTCGGCGCGGGCGTGCAGCAGGTCGTGGACCTGGGCGATGTCCCGGGGCGACGTGCGGGCGGCGAGCCAGTACATGAGGCCGGTCGGGATGAAGAAGAGCTGGAAGGCGGCCAGCCCGACGGCGTAGTTCAGCGGTGGCGGGAAGGCCGCCCGCAGCGCCTGGAACGCCACCGCTACCAGCCCGTTGCCGGCGGCCCGGCCGACCCCGTTGACCAGGTTGCCGAGGCTGTAGACAGTGCCGCGGTGCTCGGGCGGGTTGACGTCGGCGATCAGCGCGAACCAGTTGGGCGAGTTGGCCGAGGTCAGCGCGAGGGCGAGCACGGCGGTGAGCAGGCTCAGCCCCACCGTCGGCTCGGTGAACACGCTGGCCAGCACCGCCGCGATCACCGCGCCGGAGCTGCCGCCGTCCGGCACGTCGATCCGGATCGGCACGAGGAACAGGACCAGGTAGAACGGCACGGCCGCGAGGATGCCCACCGCCGCGACCAGGGCCCGACCGCTCGGCGTACGCCGTTGCAGCGCGTCGCCGGCCAGGCCGCCCACGATCGACAGCACGCCGCCGAGCTGGAACAGGGTGGCGAAGACGCTGCCCACCACCACGGCGGTGGCCGCCGAGTAGCCCTGCGCCTCGGCCCGCTGGCTGAACAGCACCGGCAGCCAGACGAGCGAGCCGAACGCCGCCTGCGCGGTCAGCCCCTGGAGGACCAGCCAGCGGTTGGTCCGCCGGGCCAGGATCCGGGGCAGGTCGGCGCGGCTGATGCGGTAGTCGTACTCGCCGCCGGCGTCGAGCGCGGCGGCCAGCTCCGGCTCGCTCTGCCCGCGCCGGATGTCGTACGTGAACAGGTACGCCACGGTGGCGGCCAGGCCGACCACGGTGAGCAGGAGGAACGGCCGCCGCCAGTCGGTGGCCCCGAGCAGACCCCCGGTCAGCGTGCCGGCCAGCGTGCCGACGCCCTGGGACAGGCCCCAGAAGCTCATCACGAGGCCGCGGCGGCGGGGCGAGATCAGGTCGGTGACCACGGAGAAGCCGACCGAGCCGACCGCCCCCAGCCCGATCGCGGCGACCAGTTGGGCGACCAGGAACGTCGCGTAGTGCTCGGCCAGGGCGCTGCCCCCGGTGCCGGCCGCCCAGATCAGCGTGCCGACCATGAGCAGCGGCTTCCGGTTGGTCCGGTCCCCGACGTACGCCCAGGCCACCGCCGCGACCGCGCTGACCAAAAAGCTGACCGCGGTGACCAGGCCGAGCAGCCGCTGCGACACGCCCAGCGCGCCGGAGATCGACCCGTACAGCGGCGGGACCAGGCCGATGGCCACGTTGTCCAGCGAGGCGAGGACCACGAACACCACCACGCTGTAGAACCGGTGCGCCGCGTTCCCCCGCCGGGAGACCCTCGTGCCGCTGCTCATGCCGGGCAGCCAATCAGGTGCGGGTCACGGCCGGAACACGGGGCCCCACCCGGTCAGAGGTAGCCGCCGATCTCGACCGGCACCGCGCCGGCCGGCGAGGTCCCGGCGCGCAGCCCGTACAGCTCGGCGAGGGTGGCGCCCTGCGGCGGGACGCCCGCCGAGGTGCCGAGCCAGTCGGCCGCCTCGGCGTGCGACAGCGGGCCCACCTCGATCCGGGCCAGGCAGCGCCCGGGCCGGGTCACCGCCGGGTGCAGCCGGGAGAGGTCCTCGTTGGTGGTGATCGCCACCAGCACGTTGCGCCCCTGGCCGAGCAGCCCGTCGGTCAGGTTGAGCAGCCGGGACAGGGCCTGTCCGGTCGTCTGCCGGGCCTCCCCCCGGATCAGCTCGTCGCAGTCCTCCAGGATCAGCAGCCGCCAGCGACGGGCCTCCTCGCCGTCGTCGTCCTCCTCGTGCTCCCCCACCGCCACCTCGGCGAGATAGGCCGGATCGCCGAAGAGCACCTCGGGGTCGAGGACGCAGTCCGCCTGGCACCACTCGCGCCACTCACGGGCGAGCGCGCGCAGCGCCGTGGTCTTCCCGGTGCCCGGCGGCCCGTGCATGAGCAGCAGCCGACCGGCGACCGTCTCGGGCGTAGCCACCATGAGGGCGTCCAGCCGGGCCGCCGCGGCGGCCGGATAGTTGGCCCGGATGTCGGCCCAGGTCGGCGTGGTGATCCGCCGGGTGTCCCGTTGGGCTCCCCGGCGGGCGTTCTGGTGCCAGAAGCCCATCGGGCCGGTGTCCCGCCGCGCCGGCTCGGCCCCGCCCGTGACGATCTCGTCCAGGACGGCCGCGCCGGTCGCCTCGTCGACGGCGGTGACCGTCACCTCCGCGCCCCGGCCGCGCCAGCTCACCACCCGTACCGTCCAGCCGTCGCCGCCGGCGAGCCGGGCCACCCGGTTGCGCTCGATGGCCGTCCGGGTCAGCACCGCCCGCTCGGGCACCAGCCGGGCGCCGGCCCGGACCTTGGCCAGGCGGACCGTCCGGGCCCAGGGGTGGCGGCCGGTGACGAAGTCGGTGAGCAGCAGCGTGTCGATGACGTCGCCCGGGCTGTCGACGTCGTCGTACTGGAAGACGGGCAGCGGGCCGGGCCGGGCGGCGTCTCCGGACGGGGAAGGTGGCGGCACGCCACGATGATCCCCGCCGGTCGACCGCCCGGCATCCGGTTTATCCCCGGTCCACGACCCGGTCGCGGGCGAGGGCGTAGCGCTCGCGGATGGCGGGGACGCCCGGCGACGCGTACTCCTCGGTGTCGCCGACCGACCAGGCGGGCGGCGCGGCCCCGCCCAGGGCGACCCAGGCGGCCTGGCGGGCGGCGCCGTCGGCGACGTACTCCCCGGGCGGGGGCACGACCACGGGCCGGCCGAAGACCTGCGGAGCGATCCGCCGGACGGCGGCGGAGCGGGCCCCGCCGCCGACCAGGATGATGCGGTTGGCGCGGGCGCCCTGCGCGGTAAGCGCGTCGAGACCGTCGGCGAGCGCGCAGAGCATGCCCTCGACGGCGGCCCGGGCCAGGTGGGTCGGCGTCGAGGTGCCCAGGGTCAGGCCGTGCAGCGCGCCGGTCGCCGTGGGCCGGTCCGGGGTCCGCTCGCCCTCCAGGTACGGCACCATCACCAGCCCGTCGGCGCCGGGCGGGGCGGCCAGGGCCAGCTCGCTCAGCGTGGCCAGGTCGACCCCGAGCAGCGTCGCGGCGGCGTCGAGCACGCGGGCCGCGTTGAGCGTGCACACCAGCGGCAGGAACCGGCCGGTGGCGTCGGCGAAGCCGGCCACCGCACCGGTCGGGTCGGCGGCGGGCGTGTCGGCGACCGCGAAGACGGTGCCCGAGGTGCCGATCGAGACGACCACGTCGCCCGGGCCGGCCCCGGCGCCGAGCGCCGCGGCGGCGTTGTCACCGGTGCCCGGACCGAGCAGCACCCGGTCGCCGGCACCGGACCCGCCGCCGAGCGCCGCCGGGTCCAGGTGCCCGGCCACCTCGGCGGGACCGAGCACGACAGGCACCCGCAGCCGCCGCCCGAAGGCGCGTTCCAGCAGGTCGAGGCGGTACTCGCCGGTGCGCGGCGACCAGTAGCCGGTGCCGCTGGCGTCGCCCCGGTCGGTGCGCAGCGCGGCCAGGCCGGGGGCGCCGGCCAGCCGCCAGGTGAGCCAGTCGTGCGGCAGGCAGACCGCGGCCACCCGTTCGGCGTTGGCCGGCTCGTGCCGGGCCAGCCAGCGCAGCTTCGTGGCGGTGAAGCTGGCCACCGGCACGGCGCCCGTCGCGTCGGCCCAGAACCGGCGGCCGGCCTCACCGCCGCCGGCCTCCTCGACCAGCTCCCGGGCGGCGTCGGCGGAGCGGGTGTCGTTCCAGAGCAGCGCCGGGCGGACCACCTGCCCCGCCTCGTCCAGGCAGACCATGCCGTGCTGCTGGCCGCCGACCGCGACGGCGGCCACGTCGGCCAGCCCGCCGGCCTCGGCGACGGCCGCCCGCAGGGCGTCCCACCAGGCGTGCGGGTCGACCTCGGTGCCCTCGGGGTGCGGCGCGCGGCCCTGCCGGACCAGCGCGCCGGTCTCCGCGTCCCGGATCACCACCTTGCAGGACTGGGTCGACGAGTCGACCCCGGCGACGAGCGGCATGGCGGCCCGCCTCAGCGCGCGCCGAGCAGGTGCTCGACGGCGAGCTGGTTGAGCCGCACGAAGCCGAAGCCCTTCGCGCCGGCCGCGTCCGGGTCGAACTCCTCGAACGCCGCGCGGTCGGCGAGCAGGTCGGCGTAGCCCTCGCCCGGGTTCAGGGTCGGGGTGGCCAGCTCGGCCACCTTGCTGGCGGCCAGGGCCTCGGCCACCTCCGGGTCGGCCCGGAACGCCGCGGCCCGCTCCTTGAGCAGCAGGTAGGTGCGCATGTTCGCCGCCGCCGAGGCCCACACCCCGGTCATGTCCTCGGTCCGGGAGGGCTTGTAGTCGAAGTGCCGGGGCCCGTCGTACGCGGGACCGCCGTCCGGCCCGCCGTTCTCCAGCAGGTCCACCAGGGCGAACGCGTTGAGCAGGTCGCCGTGGCCGAAGACCAGGTCCTGGTCGTACTTGATGCCGCGCTGGCCGTTGAGGTCGATGTGGAACAGCTTGCCCTGCCAGAGCGCCTGGGCGATGCCGTGCGCGAAGTTCAGCCCGGCCATCTGCTCGTGGCCGACCTCGGGGTTCAGGCCGACCAGCTCCGGGCGGGCCAGGGTGGAGATGAACGCCAGCGCGTGCCCGACGGTGGGCAGCAGGATGTCGCCGCGCGGCTCGTTCGGCTTCGGCTCCAGGGCGAAGCGCAGGTCGTAGCCGCGGTCGACGACGTACTGGCAGAGCAGGTCGACCGCCTCGCGGTAGCGGTCCAGCGCCGCCCGGACGTCTTTGGCCACGTCGTACTCGGCGCCCTCCCGGCCGCCCCACATGACGAAGGTGCGGGCGCCCAGTTCGGCGGCGAGGTCGACGTTGCGCAGCACCTTGCGCAGCGCGTACCGGCGGATGTCCCGGTCGTTGCTGGTGAAGCCGCCGTCCTTGAACACCGGGTGGTTGAAGAGGTTGGTGGTGACCATCGGCACGACCAGGCCGGTCTCGTCGAGGGCCTTGCGGAACCGGGCGATGTGCTGGTCGCGGGTGGCGGCGTCCGCGCCGAAGGGCACCAGGTCGTCGTCGTGGAAGGTGATCCCGTACGCCCCGAGCTCGGCGAGCCGGTGCACGGCCTCGACGGCGTCCAGGGCGGGCCGGGTGGCGTCCCCGAACGGGTCGCGGGCCGGCCAGCCCACCGTCCAGAGACCGAAGGAGAACTTGTCGGCGGGGGTGGGACTGGGTGCCATGGGGGACCTCCGGGTGGTGGCGTCGTCCGCAATTTGTTCAGTGGTTGAATTAAATGGCCGTCGTGTGGCAGTGTCAAGCGGTGAACAGCACCAGCAGCGCCGGGGCCGTCCGGCAGGGCAGCCTCCGCGAGCTCAACCTCGCGGTCGTGCTCCGGCGGATCGCCGCCGCCGACCGGCCACCGTCCCGGGCCGAGATCGCCGCCGGCACCGGCCTGACCCGGGCCACCGTGTCCGCCGTGGTCGACGACCTGATCGCCGGCCGGCTGGTGGCCGAGGCGGAGCCCGCGCCGCGTACCGGGGCCGGCCGGCCCGCCCGTGGCCTGGTGCTGTCCGGCGACGGCCCCGCCGGGCTCGGCCTGGAGGTGAACGTCGACTACCTGGCCGCCTGCGTGGTCGACCTGACCGGCACGGTCCGGCACCACCTCGTGCGCCGCGCCGACCTGCGCCCGGTGCCCCCCGCCGACGCCCTGGACCGGCTCGCCACGCTGGCCGCCGAGGCCCGCGCCGCCGCCGTCCGCGACGGGCTGACCGTGGCCGGCGCGGCGCTCGCCGTCCCGGGCCTGGTGGGCGACGGCGGCCTGGTCCGGCTCGCGCCCAACCTCGGCTGGCGCGACGTCGACGTGCCCGCCCTGCTGGCCGGGCACCCCCTCGCCGCGCCGGTCGACGGGATCCCGCCGCTGGTGGTCGACAACGAGGCCAACCTGGCCGCCCTCGGCGAACTGCACGCCGGCCCGCCCGGCTCGGCCAGCTTCCTGCACATCACCGGCGAGATCGGCATCGGCGCGGGCATCGTGCTCGACGGGGTGCTCTACCGGGGCGCGCGCGGCTGGAGCGGCGAGATCGGTCACATCCCGGTGCAGCCGCAGGGACGGCCGTGCCGCTGCGGCGGCCAGGGCTGCCTGGAGCGGTACGCGGGCCAGGAGGCGATCCTGGCCGCCGCCGGCCTGGCCGGCGCGGACCTCCCGGCGGACACCGCCGCCACCCGGCTGGCGGACCTGGCCGGGGCGGGCGACCCGGCCGCCCTGGCCGCGCTGGCGGACGCCGGGACGGCCCTCGGGGTGGCCGTGTCGGGCGTGGTGAACCTGCTCGACCTGGACACCGTGGTGCTCGGCGGCGGATACGCCCCGCTGGCCCCCTGGCTGCGCCCGCCCGTGGTCGCGGAGATCTCCCGGCGGGTGCTCACCGCCGCCTGGTCACCCGTGACGGTGCGTCCCGCCGCGCTCGGGGCGCGGTCCGCGGCGGTCGGCGGGGCGGCCTCGGTGATCCGCCGGATCGTCGAACGGCCGGTCGGCTGGCTGGCCCGCTCCGGGTGACCCCGGCACTCCTCGACGGGCGTTCGACAGCCCCGCTCGGTACGCTTGCCGCCAGGCGACGTACCCGCAACCGAGGAGTGCACCGACAGCATGCGCACGGGTCGACTGACCGAAGCGCCCGGCCACCCGCGGTGACGAACGCCCGACGGGGTGGGGTCGCCGGCGAGGAGCAGACCTCCCCGGGCCGGCCGGCCGGGACCGCGGAGCCGGCCGACGACCGACTCGCCCGCGAACTGCTGGACGGGCTCGCCGAGGCCGTCGTGACCACCGACGGGGCCGGCGTGGTGACCCTGGTCAACGCGATGGCCGCGGAACTCCTCCCCGAACTGTCCCCCGGCGTCGGCCTGGCCGGCTGCCCCGTGCCCGCGCTGGCCGGCGCGGTCCGCGACGGCGCCGGGACCTTCGACACCGAGCACCACGGCCGCCGGCTGCGCGGCGTACGCCGCGGCCTGGCCGGCGGCCACTGCGCCTGGTACGTGCGGGACGCCACCGAGGAGCAGGCACGCGCCGACGCCCTGGCGGCCGAACGGTCCCGGACCGCGTTCCTGGCCCGGGCCGGCAGCCGGCTCGGGCTGTCCCTGCACCGGGAGCAGACGCTGCACGCCGCCGTGACCCTGCCGGTGCCCTACCTGGCCGACGCCGCCGTGGTCGTGCACCGCCCGGCCCCGCCCGCCGAGGACGCGCCGCACTGGATCCGGTACGCCACCGATGACCCCGGCCCGGCCACCGGCGTCACCGGGTGGCGGGCCGCCGAGTCGGTGCCCGGGCTGGTCGAGGCGCTCGCGGGGGAACCCACCGAACCCAACCCCTGGCTCGACGCCGAGCTGGCCGACCTGGCCGAGGTGCTGCCCGCCGGCTTCGGCCGGCCCGGCACCGTGCTGATCAGCCCGATGCGCAGCGCCGGCGGGCCGGCCGGCGCCCTGATCCTGGTCCGCCGGCCCGAGCGGGCGGGCTTCGACCTCCGGGAGACCGAGCTGGCCCGCGAGTTCGCCGCGCGGGCGGGCGCGGCGCTGGCCGCCGCCGAGCTCTACGGCGAGCAGGCCCACCTGGCCCGTGTGCTCCAGAACAGCCTCCTCCCGCCGCACCTGCCGCCGCTGCCCGGGATGACGCTGGCCGGCGGCTACCGGGCCGCCGGGGACGGCCTGCGCATCGGCGGTGACTTCTACGACCTCTTCCCCACCGCCGACGGCGGCCTCTTCGCGGTCGGCGACGTCTGCGGCAAGGGCGTCGGCGCCGCCGTGCTGACCGGGCGGGTACGGCAGTCGTTGCAGACCCTGCGGCTGGTCGAGCAGCGCCCGCGGGAGCTCATGGTGCTGCTCAACCGCGCGCTGCTGGACGCCCCCGACGCGGCCCGCCGGGCCCAGTTCACCACCCTCCTGCTGGGCGCCCTGGGCCGCGAGCCGGACGGCGGGCTGCTGGTCCGGTTGGCCGGCGGCGGCCACCCGGCCCCGCTCGTGGTCCGGGCCGACGGCCGGGTCGAGCCGGTCACCGTCGGGGGCATGCCGGTCGGCGCGCTCACCGCGGCCCGCTTCGCCGAGGCGGAGGTACGCCTCAGCCCCGGCGACCTGCTGGTCGCGTACACCGACGGGGTCACCGAGGCCCGGGGTGGCCCCACCGGGCTGGAGATGTTCGGCGACGACCGGCTGCGGCAGGCGCTCGCCCCGGCGGCCGGCCTGCCGCCGGCCGCGCTGGTCGACCGGCTGCTCGCGCTCGTCGACGAGTGGCTCGGCGGCCAGGTGCACGACGACATCGCCATGCTGGTCGTGGCGGCGGGCTGACCCGGCCGGTCAGGCGGTGCGGGCCACCGGCGGCTCGCCCGGTGACTCCGGCCCGGCCAGCGGGTCGCCGATCCGCTCCCCCGAAGGCTGGAGCACCGGCCAGCCCTCCGCCGGGGCGGCCTCCCCGCGCCGGCCGACCTCGTCGAACTCGCGCATCCCGCGCAGCAGCGCGGCCCGCCCCTCCGCGCTCATTCCGGCCAGGATCCGGTCCAGCCGGTGGCGCCGGTCGGCACGCAGCTCGGCGAGGAGCCGGGTGGCCGTCGGGGTGAGGTGCAGGGCGATCTCCCGGCGGTCGTACCGGCCCGGCTCGCGCTCCAGCATCCCGGCCGCCACCAGCCGGTCGCAGAGCCGGCTGGCGGAGGAGAGCAGCATGTCGGTCAGGGTGGCGAGGCGGCGGAGGTTGATCCCGTCGTACTGCTCGACGACCATGACCGCACGTAACTGGGCGCCGGAGAGCCGACTCGTGGTCCGCTCCCGGGCCGCCTCCCAGACAGCCAGCAGGGTGCCCGCCGCCTCGTCCAGTGCGGCGGCCATACTCAGATCAGGTCCCTCGGGACCGCGTTCTTCGGCCATGGTGCGCCCGAGACTACCCGGCTCACCAGGCCGGCGACCTGTGCAAAGGAGCAAAGATGAGCGGACCGGTGGATCGGGCGCGGCGGAGCCTCACCGAGGCGCCGACGGACCAGCTCGTCGACCGGCTCGCCGTCGAGCTGGAACAGTCGTACGGGATCACCAGCACTGAGCTGTACCAGGTCGACTACCGGCTGGCCGCGCTGCTGCCGTTGTCCGGAGGTGAGCCGATCGTCACCCCCGGGCACCCGGCGTGGCGGTGCTTCGACCACCAGGAGCCGATCGTCTCGGAGGGCACCGGCTGGTTCCCGGTGGGGATGCGCGGCGAGCGGCGCGGGGTGCTCCGGCTCTCGCCGGTGCCCGGCGACCCGGCCGACCTGGGCGCGCTGGACGCCGTCGCCACCGCGCTCGGCCACGAGCTGGCCGCGGTGGCGGCCACCACCGACATCTACCTGACCGCCCGGCGCAGCCGGCGGCTCACCCTCGCCGCCGAGATGCAGTGGGAGCTGCTGCCGGGCCGCAGCCGGATCCGTCCCTCGTTCAGCCTGGCCGGCCAGCTGGAGCCGGCGTACGCGGTGCGCGGCGACGGCTTCGACTGGTCCGACGACGGCCACCGGCTGTGGCTCTCGGTGGTCAACGGCTCGGGTGAGGGGGTCGCCGCCTCCATGCTCACCTCGCTGGCCATCCACGCGCTGCGCAACGCCCGCCGCGCCCGGCTGGGGCTGGCCGACCAGGCCGCCCTGGCCGACCAGGCGATCTACGCGCTGCACCGGGGCGAGCAGCACCTCTCCGCGCTGCTGCTGGAGCTGGACCTGGCCACCGGGATGCTGACCGTTGTCGACGCCGGCTCGCCCCGCCTGGTGCTGCTGCGCGACGGCGAGGTGTCCGAGCAGGTCCTGGACAAGCAGTTCCCGCTCGGCATGTTCGAGGGCACCGACTACCGGGAGCAGCAGTTCCAGCTGCGGCGGGGGGACCGGCTCTTCGTGGTGAGCGACGGGGTGATCGACGCCACCTCCGAGCGGATCCGCTACGGCGAGACCGCGCTGGACCGCTTCCTGCGGCGGACGGGCCCGATGGAGCCGCTGGACGCCGTCCGGTCGCTGATCGGGGACCTGCGCGCCTTCGTGGCCGGCGACCTGGTCGACGACGCGGTCGTGGTCTGCCTGGACTGGTTGGGCCCGCAGCCCTGACCCGCCCGGGCCGGCCGCCGGCTCAGTAGGCGCCCCGGCTGTTGACCACCGCGCCGAAGGTCTTCCAGAGGATGGTCAGGTCGGCGGCGAGCGACCAGTTCTCCACGTAGTAGAGGTCGAGCCGGATGCCGTCCTCCCAGCTCAGGTCGGACCGGCCGCTGACCTGCCACAGCCCGGTCATGCCCGGCTTCACCAGCAGCCGGCGGGCCACGTCCCCGTCGTACCGGGCCACCTCGGAGGGCAGCGGCGGGCGGGGGCCGACCAGGCTCATCTGGCCGAGCAGCACGTTCGCGAGCTGGGGCAGCTCGTCCAGGGACCACTTGCGCAGCAGCCGGCCGACCCGGGTCACCCGGGGGTCGTCGCGCATCTTGAACATGAGGCCGTCGGTCTCGTTGCGCGCGGCCAGCTCGGCGAGCAGGGCGTCGGCGTTGACCACCATGGTGCGGAACTTGAAGACGCCGAACTCCTTGCCGCCCTGGCCGACCCGCGTCTGGCGGAACAGCACCGGGCCCCGGCTGTCCAGCTTGATGGCGAGCGCGATCACCCCCAGCAGCGGGGCCAGCAGGAGCAGGGCGATCAGCGAGATCGAGCGGTCGACCAGCCCCTTGACCAGCTTGCGGGCGCCCCGGAACTCGGGCGCCTCGACGTGGATGAGCGGCAGGCCGGCGACCGGCCGGGTGTGGATGCGCGGGCCGGCGACGTCGGTCAGCGCCGGCGCCACCACCAACTCGACGCCGGTGCCCTCCAGCTGCCAGCCCAGGCGGCGCAGCCGGGTCGCGGTGAGCTCACCCGAGGCGGTGACCGCCACGGTGTCCGCGCCGATCGCGGTGGCCGCCTCGGGGATGCCCCGGAACGAGCCGACCACCGGCACGTCGCCCAGCCGTTGTGGCACCGGGGCGAGCAGCGCGTCGGGGATGCAGGCGCCGACCACCTGGTACCCGGCGTACGGCTCGCGGCGCAGGGTGTGCACCAGTTCCAGCACGTGCGCGGTGTCGCCGACCACCAGCACCTTGCGGGACCAGCCGGCGCCCCGGTCGCGGGCGCGGTGCAGCCGCTTGCGGGCGGCGAACCGGGCCACCTCCAGGCCGACCGTGCCGACCGCGAAGGAGATGGCCAGGAAGCCCCGGGACACCCCGACGTCGGCGATGTAGCCGGCGATGGCGATGCCGCCGGCCAGCCGCAGGCTCGCCGCGTTGACCCGCCGGTACTCGTCGGCGCCGTAGCCGAGCACCTGGTCGTCGTAGCAGCGCATCGCCTTGAGCGAGACCAGCCAGACCAGCAGCAGGGCGGGCGCGACCACCACGTACGGGATCTCCGAGCCGCTCGGCTGCTCGTCGCCGAACCGGGCCACGTAGCCGATCAGGATGGCCACGGCCAGCACGGCGGTGTCCAGCACCACGAGCAGCCGGATGTAGGCCCGCTCCGCCGCGCGGGTCGCCGGACCGGGGCGGTCGCCACCCGGTCGCGACGACGTGCTGGCGGGGGTCAACAGCGTCGCCGAGGTCACCGGCCCTCCCCACTTCGCTCAGGACGACCCCGCGCCGCGCCTTCCCGGTGGGGGGCTGCGGCTCGGAGCACCCGGTCATCATGCCTTGGCAATTATGGTCACCGATTGATTCGGACGCATTACCGTCAGTTTTCGCCCGACCGCCGGAGCCGGGAAGCGTTCCGCCGTACCGGATTCTGCCGGTACGGCGGAACGCGTGCGCTGAGTCTCGGGTCAGCGCGGCGCCGGCGGGCGCAGCGCGATCGCCTGCAGGAAGATCTCGCCGATCTTGCTCGGGTCGGTGGTGACGAACGAGCCACCGCCTGTCACGTCGGTGATCGACTTGAGCTCGGCGCGGCTGACCTCGGTGCCGATGCCGATGATGATCACCTGCACCGGCTGCTCCTCGTCCCGCAGCTTCTTGAGCTGGTCGAGCAGCGCCTTCTGGCTGATGCCGTTGGCGTCGTCGTTCTTGCCGTCGGTGAACAGCACGATCGAGTTGACCTTGCCCGGCTCCCAGTCCTCCTGGACCTTCTTGTACGCCGCGAGCATGGTGTCGTAGAGACCGGTGTCGCCGTCCGAGGGCCGGATCGAGGCGAGGCCCTGCTGGAGCGCGCCACGGTTGCTCGACAGCGGCTTGATCCCGATCACCTCCCGGTAGTCCTGGGAACCCTGGAGGTTGGTGGAGAACGTCCACAGGCCGATCGACCAGGAGTCGTCGAAGAGCCCCAGGCCCTGGCTCGCGGCGGCGACGGTGACCTGCTCCCGGCTGGCGCCGTTGGCGGTCGCCACCGGCTTCTTCATCGAGCCGGAGACGTCGATGACGCAGAGCATGCGACCGGACTGGGTGGCCACCGACCAGGTGGTGGTCGCCGTCTGGATGGCCTTCGGGTCCAGGTCGGCCGCGCCGCCCTGGCCGGACGGCGGGACGGCGCTCGCGCCGCCGTTCGCCGGGCTGGGCGCGCCCTGCGGCGCCTTGAACCCGTCGCCCCAGTTGCCGTCCGGAGCCCGCAGCGCCTGCGCCGCCAGCCGGTTCTTGAAGCTCGACGTCCGCAGCACCTCGAAGAGCACCCGGGCGGCCGAGGCCTTGGTCGGCTCGATGCCGGGCAGCACCGCGAACGGGTAGTCCAGCGCGATCGGGTCCGGCTTCATGTAGAGCGCGGCCAGCGGGATCGGCGGCTTGGTGTTGTTGTAGGCGATCACGTCCTCCTCCGACAGCGCCGCCGCACCCAGACCGTTGGCGATGGCCGTCGGGTCGGTGGAGCGCGGGAAGCGGGCGAGGAGGTCCTGTCGCAGCGAGGAGCGGTTGGTGGCCAGCGCCCGCAGGGCACCGACCATGGCCTCCTGCGCCTGCGGGGAGCCGGCCTTGCCGGTGGCGCTGGCGGCGGCGGTCAGCGAGAGCAGCCCGGACAGGCCGGCCGCGTCCTGGGTCGGCTCGACGATCCCGGCGCGCAGCGGCTTGCTGCTGGTGACCTGGCCCAGCAGGTCGGTCCAGCGGATCTCCTTGTCGGGCCAGCCGATGCGGGAGGCCACCGGCTCGGGCAGGGCGACCACCACGGGGCTGCGGGCGATCGAGGCGCCGTTGGCCGGCGCGAAGGCGGTGGCGCCGCCGCTCTTGAGCCGGACCAGCCAGGTGGAGGAGTCCGGCACCCAGACGTCCGGGGTGACCGCCGTGCCGCTGGCCTGCCCGACCCCGGCCAGGGTGGCGCCGTGCTTGCTCGCCACCGCGGCGGCCACGTCGACCGGCTCGGCCGCGGAGACGTTCACGGCGATGCAGGTGTCGCCGACGGCCGCGCCGTCGGCGACCCACTGGTCGGCGGCCCCGCGTACGGCGGGGGCGATCTCCGGGGCCGCCGCGAGGGACAGTTCGATCCGGCCCGAGCAGCTCGGGCCGGCCAGCTGCCGGTAACCGAACCAGGAGCCGGCTACGACGACAGCGAGAGCGATCGCCGCGGCGACGGCAACTGCCCCGTGGAGGCGTGAACGCATGCGATGGCGGCCAGACACGGTGACCATCTTGCGTATCTCGTGGGGTTACTGCCACAACCGTTCGGACGAAAGTTACGCAGGAGAAACAGTTGATCGCCAAATCATTACGTTGAGTGAGCGATCAGTCATCCCAGGTGATCAAAGTCCACTCAGGACGGTGTTGCGGTCACCGGTCGGTCACGGACAGACGCAGGTGGGGCTCGCCACCGGCACCGGCTCGCCCACCGGCTCGGGCACCCCGGTGCCCGGATCCACCCGGAAGATCCTGATCATGCCGGCCCGCTCGTCGGCCACGTAGAGGTGCCCGCCGGTCAGGACGAAGTGCCGCGGCCACTCGCCCCCGGTGTCCACCTCGGCCACCAGCTCCGGCGCCGCCCCGGCCAGCGCGAAGACCGCCACCGTGCCGACCCCCCGGTTGCCCACGTAGAGGTAGCGGCCGTCCGGCCCGACGGCGACCTCGGAGGGCTGCACGTGCCCGACCCGGCCGCTGGCGTCCACGCGCACCCGCTGGTGCAGCCCGTCCGGGGTCAGGTCGTACGCGGTGACCGTGCCGTCCAGCTCGCCGACCAGCCAGCAGCGCCGCCCGTCCGGGTGGCGGGCCAGGTGCCGCGGCCCGGTGCCGGCCGGCGTCCGCAGCCGGGGGGCGCGGGGCACCAGCCGCCCGGAGGGGGCGTCGAGGTCGTACCGGTAGACGGAGTCGGTCCCCAGGTCGACGGCGAGCAGCGGGCCGCCGCCCGGGTCGGGCGAGACCATGTGACAGTGCGCCTGCTCCTGCCGCTCCGGGTCGGCGCCGTGCCCCTCGTGCCGGACCAGGTCGCTGCGCTCCCCCGGCGCGCCGTCGGCGGCCAGCGGGAACACCGCCACGCTCCCGCCGCCGTAGTTCGCCACGAACAGGTGCCGCCCGTCCGGGGCGACCGCCAGGTGGCAGGGCTCGGCCCCGCCGGTCGGGCGTACGCCCAGCGGGTCGAGGTCGCCGCCCGGGCCCACCCGGAAGGCGCTGACCCGCCCGTCGGCCAGCTCGTTGACCGCGTAGAGCACCGGCAGCGACGGGTGTCGGACGAGGAACGACGGCGACGGGGTGACCGCCACCGTGCCGAGCGGTGTCAGCGCGCCGGTCGCCGGGTCGCGCCGGGCGGCGACGATGCCCTCGGCCCGCCCGTCCGACTCCGCCGTGTAGCCCCCGATGTGGACGATCGCGTCCTGCCCGGTCACCGCTCCCACCTTCCGCCGTCTCCACCGTCGATCAAACCAGAGGCTTCCCGGACAGCCGGCCGGTTAGGCGTCATCCGGGGCACCGGTTTTCCGGGCGGCCGGAACGCGCCGTTTCCGGGGCCGGCCGGACCGCGCCGGTGGACGGACGGGTCAGCCCACCGGCACCGGCTCGCCCCGCTGCCGCGCGACGTGTTCGACCAGCGAGATCAGCACCAGCTTCCCGGACTGCCGGTCCCGGGCGTCGCAGAGCACCAGCGGCACGTCCGGATCCAGGTCCAGGGCGTCGCGGACCGCCTCCAGGCCGAACCGGCGGGACCCGTCGAAGCAGTTCACCCCCACCACGAACGGGATGCCCCGCTGCTCGAAGTAGTCGATCGAGGGGAAGCAGTCGGCCAGCCGGCGGGTGTCGGCGAGCACCACCGCGCCGAGCGCACCGAACGCCAGCTCGTCCCAGAGGAACCAGAACCGGTCCTGGCCCGGCGTGCCGAACAGGTAGACCTGGAGGTCGTCGTTGATGGTGATCCGGCCGAAGTCCATGGCCACCGTGGTGGTCGACTTCTGCTCCACGCCGGAGACGTCGTCGGTGCCGATGCCGGCGCCGGTCAGCACCTCCTCGGTCTGCAAGGGCCGGACCTCGCTCAACGCGCTCACCAGCGTCGTCTTGCCGGCGCCGAAGCCACCGGCGATGAGGATCTTCAGAGCCAGCGGCACCCGCGGCGCGGCCGGCTCCCGGTCAAAGCGCACGGAGTCCACTGACCACCGCCTTGAGGATGTTGTCGTCGGGCAGGTGGGCGGCGGCCGGCGGCCGGCGCACCGTGACGAGCCCACGGGCGAGGAGGTCGCCGAGCAGCACCCGGACCACGCCGACGGCGAGGTCGAGGTCGGCGGCGAGGTCGGCAACGGCCACCGGCCGCCGGGCCAGGTCGACGAGGCGCCGGTGCTCCGGCTGGAGACCGGGCACCCCGGCCGGGTCGGCCCCCGGCGTCGTCAGCACGAACGCCACCAGGTCGAAGCCGTCGACCGGCGGCCGCACCCGCCCGCCGGTGAGGGTGTACGGGCGGACCACCGGGCCGGCGGCGGCGTCCAGCCACTCGTGCTGGGGGCCCGGCGACTCAGCCCGCATCGGTCGCCGCCGTGCGGGCCGGTGCGCTGAGGTTCTCGCCGACCCGGATCACCAGCATCGCCATCTCGTACGCCACCAGGCCGATGTCGGCGTCGGCCTCGCTCACCACCGCCAGGCAGGCGCCCTGCCCCGCGGCCGTGACGAACAGGTACGCCGACTCCATCTCCACCACGGTCTGCCGGACCGCGCCGCCACCCACGTGCCGGGTGGCTCCCTTCGCGAGGCTGGAGAAGCCGGAGGCCAGCGCGCAGAGGTGTTCGGCGTCGGCGCGGTCCAGGTCGGCGGAGGCGCCGAGCAGGAGCCCGTCCGCCGACAGCACCACCGCCTGGCGGGCGGCCGGCACCCGCTCCACCAGGTCGTCCAGCAACCAGTCGAGATCGGCGTTCTGCCGCGTCGTGTGCACCACTAGGCGTCCCTCTCAGTCGCGGTTGGTTGGTCCGGAGCCGCGGGCGGCTCCGGCGGGGAGGGCTCGGCGGCGCGGCGGGCGCCGTCGCGGCGGCCGCGGGCGGTGCCGGCCTGGAGCGCGGACATGGCCCGGCGGGCCTCCTCGGGCGTGCGGTGCGCCGGTTTGTCGACGGCGACCGGCCGGGGGCGGGCCACCGGCCCGCGCCGGCGGACCCGGCGGGGCAGGCCGTCGCCGTCCGCCGGCGTCTCCACAGACGAGGTACGGCCGGCGGGCAGCGGCAGCACCGCCGACTCGGGCCGCTCCCGGCCGGGCCGGGTGGTCCGTGGCCGGGGGACCGTGGCCAGCCGGGTCACCTTGGCCATCCGCCGGTCGTCGGGGCCGGCGACGCCGTCCGTGGCGGCGGGGCCGAGCGCCGGCTCGTCGGTGACCAGGTCCGACGGGACGAGCACCGCGGCGGTGGTCCCCCCGGGGGAAGCCGGCCGCAGCTCGACCCGGACGCCGTGTCGGGCGGCGAGCCGGGCGACCACGAAGTGGCCCAGCCGCGCGCTGTCGGCCGGGTCGAACTCCGGGGCGTGGGAGAGCTTGTGGTTCGCGTCGGCCAGGGCCGGCGGCGACATGCCGAGCCCCCGGTCGGTGATCTCGATGGTGTAGCCGCCCGGCACGCTCCGGCCGCTGACGTCCACCCGGGTGCCGGGCGGGGAGAAGACGGTGGCGTTCTCGATCAGCTCGGCGAGCAGGTGGATCACGTCGCCGACGGCGCGGCCGAGCACCCCGGCCGGCTGCACCTCGCCCACGTCGACCCGGTCGTACGACTCGACCTCGGAGATCGCGCCGCGCACCACGTCCACCGCGGCGACCGGGTTGCGCCAGCCCCGCCCGGGGGCCGCGCCGGCCAGGATGACCAGGTCCTCGGCGTGCCGCCGAAGCCGGGTGGCGAGGTGGTCGACCTGGAACAGGCCGGCCAGCTCGTCCGGGTCCTCGGTCCGCCGCTCGAGCCGGTCCAGCAGCGCCAGCTGCCGGTGCACCAGGCCCTGGCTGCGCCGGGCGATGTTGAGGAACACCTCGTTGAGGCCGCGGCGCAGGGTGACCTCGTCGACGGCGGCCTGGACGGCGGTGCGGCGCACCTCGTTGAAGGCCCGGCCCACCTGGCCGATCTCGTCGCCGCCGTGGTCCAGCTCGGGCGCCTCGCGGGCGACGTCGACCTCCTCGCCGCGACGCAGCCGGGCCACCACGTCGGGCAGCCGGTGCTCGGCCATCTCCAGCGCGGCGGTGCGCACGCTGGTGAGGCGCCGGTCCAGCGACCGGCCGACCCGCAGCGCCACCAGCACGCAGACCACGATGGCGAGCAGGCCGAGCACCCCGGCGGCGGCGAGCCGGACCAGGATGCGGACCGCCATGGGCACGGACCGCTCGGCGAGGGTGTCGGCGCCGCGCAGCTCGAAGTCCCGCAGGCCCTGCGAGACCGCGGCGTAGCTGGTCTCCCAGGACCGTACGTCGAGCCCGGCCGGCAGGTCACGGGCGCGGATCAGGGTGTCCTGGAGGGCGCGCAGCCGGACGAACCCCTCCCCTTCGGTGAGCCGCTGGTATCCGGCGCGTTCGGCGGGCGGCAGGTCGGCCACCGCGTTCTCGGCCAGGAAGCGCTGGTTCTCGATGGTGCGGACCAGCTGCTCGTGCTCGCCCTCCGCGTACCGGCCGGCGGTGACCGCGCCGGCCAGCAGTGCGTCGGCCTGGCCGAGCAGCTCCCGGGACCGGCCCAGCGCGGTGAGCGCCAGTGCCTCCCGGTTGATCTGGGTGTCGGGCAGGGTGGCCATGCCGGAGAACGCCTGGAAGGCGGAGCCGATCATGCCGCTGTAGAGCCCGACGGCGCCGGCCCGGTCGACCTTCCTGCTGTCGATGAAGCCCCGGCCGGCGGGCAGCGCGTCGAGCGCGGAGACCAGCTGGTCGAGCCGGGCGTCGAGCTGGTCGTCGGCGGCGTCGCGCAGCTTCTCCCCGTCGACCCGGCGCCGCAGCTCGGCGACGGCCCGGTCGGTGCGGGTGCGCTGCTCGGCCAGCGCCGGCAGGGCGGTGTCGCCGGCGAGCTGGACGACCGAGAGCCGGCGTTCCCGTTGCAGCTCGGCGACCACGCTCTCGCCGGGCCGGCCCAGGTCGTAGAGGAGGGTGCGCGCGGCGAGCAGGTCGAGGGCCGGGCCGAAGGTCAGCGTCGTGGCGAAGATCCAGAGGGCCAGCAGCCCGGTCACCGGACCGACGACCAGCGCGGTCAGCTTGGCGCGGATCGGCCAGTCTCGGGTGTTCATCAAACCTCGCCCCGGGGAAGGTGTCGCAGGGGTGGCGCCGGCACCCGCCGGAAGGGCCGCGACGCCGGGCCCCGGCCCGGGCGCCTTGGGCAGGATACGTAATCCCCAGCCGTTGCACTACCGGCCGTCTCGCCCCTCACTACGGTCCGGAATGTTCGCTGTGGACACCGTTGGACGGGAACGCCCCGCCGGAAGGTTCGTCCACAAGAGGCGCACGATCCGGCGTCCCGTACGCGGTCCCCGGATCCCCGGCGGCGCGCTTACTGGAATGAGTCCACTTTTGGCGAAGTCGGACCATGTGTGCCCCGTCGTGCCGTAGGGAGGTCTGGGGGTGTCATCGCGCAGGAAAGTGCCGCCGATCGGGATTGGCGATCACGCGCGGGAGGGAATACAGCGGGCGAAGGAGGAGCCATGTCGCCCACGCAGGTAGTCGTCATAGTCATCGTCGTCATCGTGCTCGCCGCCCTGGCCGCGTTCGCCGTGGTGGCCAGCCGCCGCCGGGCCCTCAAGCAGCGCTTCGGCCCCGAGTACGACCGGGCCGTCGCCGAGCAGGACAGCCGCGGCGCGGCCGAGCGGGAGCTGCGCGAGCGGGAGCGCCGCCACGCCGAGCTGGAACTGACCCCGCTCAGCCCGGAGTCCCGGGCCCGCTACGCCGCCGCCTGGGAGGAACTCCAGGTCCGCTTCGTCGACTCCCCGGCCGAAACCGTGGGCGACGCCGACGAACTGGTCAGCCGGCTGATCGCCGAGCGTGGCTACCCCACCGGGGACTTCTCCGACCAGATCGCCCACCTCTCCGTCGAGCACGCCCGCACCCTGACCCATTACCGGGACGCGCACGACATCCGGCTGCGCAACGAGCGCGGCGAGGCCGGCACCGAGGACCTCCGGCAGGCGCTGGTGCACTACCGGGCCCTCTTCGCCGACCTGCTCGGCGAGGACCCGGTCGGGCACCGGGCGCCGGACCAGCGCCACCCCGATTCCGAGCACGACGCCACGAGCCGCTGAGGAGGCCGCCGCCATGCGTCAGGAAGAGCAGCAGGTCACGCAGGACCACCCCGAGGCCGTCCGGTCCGCTCCGGTGCCGGTCCCGCCCCCGGGCGACCGGGCCGACGGCGACGGTTCCGAGACCGACCGGTCCACCCGGGCCGAGGTGCCGGAGGACGCGCTGGACGACCGGGGCACCTTCGACGACCCGGCGGTGGCCGGCGAGCGCGCCGACCGCCGGGAGGCGGAGCCCGACGAGACCCGGGCGTACGACGCCGGGGACCTCCGCGACGCGGAGGCCGCCGACGCCGACGACCGGCCGGTGTACCACGATCCGGCGCCGCTGCCGACGACGTTCGGGGCGGCCTCGGTGGGCGACGCGGTCGCCGCCTCGGCGATGGCCAGCGGGCGGCCCGAGGACGAACGGGACCCGCGGGGCGAGGACACCGTCGCGCCGGGCGACGGCGCCCCGGGCCGGACCGACGCGTTCGACGACGAGCGGGCCGACCCCACGGCGGGCGACCGGCTGCACGACCCGGACCGCTGGGAGGCCGCCCACTCCGGCGCGGCGGTCGACGACACGGCGGCCGCCGGCGGGGCCGGCTACGGCAGCGCCGAGCCGGCGATGGTCGACCCGGACACCAGCACGGCCGCGGCCGGTGCGGGCGCGGCCGGTGCGGCCGCGGCGGTCGCCGGCGCGGCCCGGCCCACCCCGGGCGCGGTGCCGACCGACGCCGCCACCCTCTTCACCCCGGAGATCGCCCAGGACTTCCGGGACCGCTGGCGTGACGTCCAACTCCGCTTCGTGGACGACCCGCGTGCCGCGGTCGGCGAGGCCCAGTCGCTGGTCGAGGAGGCCATCGAGGCGCTCTCCGCCGCGCTGCGCGAGCAGAAGACCAAGCTCGGCGGCTGGCAGGAGTCCGGCTCGGCCGACACCGAGCAGCTCCGGGTCGCCGTACGCGGCTACCGGGACTTCCTGGACCGGGTCCTGGGCCGCTGACCCACGTCGCACGGAGCCCCGGCCGGGTGGACGGCCGGGGCTCCGCCGCGTCCACGGATCGACCTACCGGCATGGAATTTCGCGAAGTGGGTATCTGCGGGCGCAGTCGCCACGGAGGGAGCACGCGATGGGTGACGGTCTGCGGTTGAACATGAACGCCCTGGACTACGTGATCCTGGCGCTCTACTTCGTCACGGTGCTCGGCGTCGGCTTCGCCGCACGGCGGGCCATCCGCACCAGTGTCGACTTCTTCCTCTCCGGGCGGTCGCTGCCCGCGTGGGTCACCGGCCTGGCGTTCGTCTCGGCGAACCTGGGCGCCCTGGAGATCATCGGCATGGCCGCCAACGGCGCCCAGTACGGCATCATGACCGTCCACTACTACTGGATCGGCGCCGTGCCGGCCATGGTCTTCCTCGGCATCGTGATGATGCCCTTCTACTACGGCTCGAAGGTCCGCAGCGTTCCCGAATACCTGCGGCTGCGCTTCAACCGCCCGACCCACCTGCTGAACGCGCTCAGCTTCGCGATCGCCCAGGTCCTCATCGCCGGCGTGAACCTGTACGCGCTGGCCCTGATCATGCAGCTGCTGCTCGGCTGGCCGCTCTGGGTGGCGATCGTGATCGGCGCGTTCATCGTGCTCGTCTACATCACCATCGGCGGCCTCTCCGGCGCGATCTACAACGAGGTGCTCCAGTTCTTCGTGATCATCGCGGGTCTGGTGCCGATCACCGTGCTCGGCCTCGTGAAGGTCGGCGGCGTCAGCGGCCTGATGGACGCGGTCCGCGGCTCGAAGCTGGGCGAGGCCGGGCTGCACGCCTGGCAGAACACCGGCAGCACGGACAACCCGCTCGGCGCGCACTGGCTGGGCATCGTCTTCGGCCTCGGCTTCGTGCTCTCGTTCGGCTACTGGACCACCAACTTCGCCGAGGTGCAGCGCGCCCTGTCCGCGCGGAACATGAGCGCGGCCCGGCGTACGCCGATCATCGCGGCGTACCCGAAGCTGCTCATCCCCGTGGTGACCGTGATCCCGGGCCTCATCGCCCTGATCACCGTCAAGGGTCTCGGCGCCGAGAGCGGCGACATGGTCTACAACAACGCCATC
The DNA here is from genome assembly GCF_900091475.1 of Micromonospora chersina. NCBI lineage: Bacteria > Bacillati > Actinomycetota > Actinomycetes > Micromonosporales > Micromonosporaceae > Micromonospora > Micromonospora chersina. The sequence goes on along the minus strand of NZ_FMIB01000002.1, from coordinate 5,500,456 downwards.
CCGCTGCTCATGCGCGACCTGCTGCCCAACGGGGTGCTCGGCATCGCGGTGACCGGCCTGGTGGCCTCGTTCATGGCCGGCATGGCCGCCAACGTCAGCGGCTTCAACACGGTGTTCACGTACGACATCTGGCAGGCGTACTTCCAGCGGGACCGCTCGGACGAGTACTACGTGCGGGTGGGCCGGATCGCCACCGTCGTCGCGGTGCTGATCGGCATCGGCACGGCCTTCATCGCCGCCGGGTTCAGCAACATCATGAACTACATCCAGGCGCTGTTCTCGGTGTTCAACGCCCCGCTCTTCGGCACCTTCATCATCGGCATGTTCTGGAAGCGGATGACCGCGCTGGCCGGCTTCTGGTCGCTGCTGTCCGGCACCGTGGTGGCGCTCGGGACCTACCTGCTCTACCGGGCCGGCGTGATCCACTTCAACTCCGACCTGGAGGAGAGCTTCTGGGGCGCGGGCCTCGCCTTCGTCACCGTGGCGGTGGTCGCCGCGATCGTGACGCCGCTGACCCGGCCGAAGCCGGCCGACGAGCTGACCGGGCTGGTCTACGGCCTGTCCGACACCACGCTCAAGGACGACTCGCTGGCCGGCGACGCCGCCTGGTACCGCTCGCCGGTGCTGCTCGGCGTGATCGCCGTGGTCCTCGCCGCCCTCTTCTACATCCCGGTCTTCTGAGGAAGGGACGTACGCCATGGCAGACGACGCCGACCGGTACCAGCACGGCGAGGCCCACGACCCGCTGGTCGACGAGACCGAGGACGCGCGGGAGGCGCGCTCCGCGGCGGCCCGGCTCTTCGACATCCGCCGGGTGATCGGCGGCCTGTTCGTCGCGTACGGGCTGATCGTGGGCCTCATGGGGCTCTTCGACTCGTCCGCGGAGATCGACAAGGCGCAGGGCGTCCGGATCAACCTGTGGGCCGGCCTGGCGATGCTGGTCTTCGGGTTGCTGATGCTGCTCTGGCAGCGGCTGCGTCCCACCGAGCCGCCGGAGCCGCACGCCGCCGACGAGCGCTGACCGACGGCCGGGACGCCGCCCCGGGCGGCATGGCCGGGCCCGCACGGGGTACGCCGTGGGGATCAGGGAACGGGACAGGAGGGCAGCAGCATGACGGATCGTGACCGCGGTGGCGAGCGGCCGCTGGAGGAGACCCCCGAGGTGGCCGCCGCGGTGGACGACGACAGCACGGTGCCGCAGCTGCGCACCGGTGGCGCCGACCCGGACAATCCCGTCTTCACCGAGCCCGACGGCGCGGTGCCCGACACGGGCTCGCCGGACCTCCTCGGCGACCCGTACGCGGCCGGGACCGGGGCCACCGGCACCGGTACGGGGGCGGGCGGGGACAACATCCGCACCGGGGCGGAGCAGCCGTGGGACCCCGAGGACCTGGTGATGGCCCGGGGTCAGGACATGACACCGGAGAACCTGGAGCGGGCCCGCCGCGACCTGGACGAGCTGGGCCGGGCGGCGATCGAGAAGACGGTCCCCTGACGCCCGGGGGCCCCTGGTCGACGTGGGGTCGACCAGGGGCCCGGGGAACCCGCGCGGCGGTGCCTCACTCCCGCCGCCGCGGGTGGGCCGGCCGCCGGATCAGGAGAGCGGCGGGTAGGCGTTCTGCATCAGCTGCTGGAACTGGGCCGGGAACCACGCACCGGAGATCGGCGCGTTCGGCAGGGCGCCGGACAGGTTGTTGCCGTTGCGGGCGTTGCCGGTGTACGTCGGGTCGCACATCCGGTCGAAGCCCTTGCCCTCGTCGTTCGGGATGGCCGTGCTGGAGCCGTCCGACTCACCCGGGGGCTTCACCCAGACGTACGCGTCGATGCCCGTCTCCGGGTTGGCCCGCGGCCGCTCGCCGAGGCCCGCGCCGGCCTGGTTGCACCAGTTGCCGGTGTGGTAGCGCCGGTCGACCCGGCCTCCGTCGACGTAGGCGTCGACGCTGGTCAGCGGGCCCGGGCCGGTGGGCCGGGCGGACCCGCCCCAGCCGTTGCGGGAGGTGTCGATCAGCATGCCGATACCGCTGTCGAAGCCGATCGACACCAGCTTCTGCCGGAACGCCTGGGCGAACGAGAGCTCGTCGACGTACTGGTTCCAGTCGATCCACTTGGACTGCCGCACGGTCTGGCCGTTCACCGAGTCGGTGACCTTGACGTACGGCTCCTTCAGCGCGGAGTAGTTGGCGGTGTTGACGATGAAGCCGTGCACGTTGTGCACCGTGCTGCCGGACGCGACGGCGGCGGCCTTGAGCTGGTCGGCGACCGGGCCGAAGTTGCTGTCCCAGCCGATCCACCCGTGGTGCGCGGCGTCGATGTAGTTGTAGACGTTGCCGATCGCGCCGAGCTTCGCCAGGGCGTAACCCACGCCGTTGACGTACGCGCCGTTGGCCTTGACCGTGTCGCACATGACGGTGCCGCCCGCGTTGCCCGAGGTGTTGGTCACCAGGTTGGGCAGCGAGTCGATCTCGATGATGTTGACGATGCGCAGGTTCTTGTACTTCGCGTCGCCCTGGATCGCGGCGATCGGGTCGATGTACTCGGCCTTGTAGCGGGGCAGCTCGTCGGGGCCCAGCTCACCGTTGGAGGCGAGCGCCGAGCAGTCCCGGCCGGGCAGGTTGTAGATGACGAACTGGATGTAGCCGGCGCCCTGGGCGAGCGCGGCGTCCAGGTGGTCACGGACCCCCATCGCGCCGTTGGAGCTGCTGTTCGGGGTGCCGTTGATGGCGGCGATCCGGTCGATCCACACCGCGGTCGGGTTGTTCGACACCCGGCTGCCGCCGGACACCGACTCGGCCTTGGCCTTCCACTCGGGGTTCACGTACCCCTTCACCCCGGCGTACGGGTTGTCGACCTTCTGGCCGGGCGGCGGGGGCGACGTGGGCGGCGGGGTGGTGGGCGGCGGCGACGTGGGCGGCGGGGTGGTCGTCGGCGGGGTCGAGGTGGGCGGCGTGCCGCCGTTGCAGACCGTGCCGTTCAGCGTGAACTGGGTCGGCTTCGGGTTGCTGCCGCTCCAGGCGCCGTTGAAGCCGATGCTGGTGCTGGCGCCGGTGGCCAGCGTCCCGTTGTAGGACTCGTTCTGCGCGGTGACGTTCTGACCGCTCTGCGACCACTTCGCCGACCAGCCCTGCTGCACCTTCTGGCTGCTGTTCGGGAAGGTGAAGCCGAGGTTCCACGAGCTGAGCGGGTCACCTATGTTCTTGATGACCACCGTCGCGGTGAAGCCACCGGGCCAGTCGCTGGTGGTGTAGTCCACGCTGCACTGGGTCGCGGCCTGCGCCGCCGTGACCGGGAGGGTCACCAGTCCACCGGCGACCAGGACACCCGCGCCGGTCAGCGCGAGCGCCCGGCTGCGGCCGGACAGCCTTCTCCACAGATTCATGCCACTGATCTCCTTGGGCGAGACCGGATCCGCGTACGGCCCGGTGGAAAGGCGCTCGGACGTCCGCCACGGGACGGCCGGCGCCACGGGTTTCTCGGGGGTGCCCGACCCGGACGGGCGTGATGGTGGTGGTGGACGACCGGCCCGCGGGGACCGGTCGGGGAGTCGGACGCCGTCCGGTGACCCGGCTGCCCTCGACGTCTGAGCTCGCGGTGTGGCTCCCCGAACCGCGTGCAGCGATTCTTGCATGGGAGCGCTTCCATGGCAATGGCTCGATGGAACACCGCCCGACCGGACACGGCGGCGGGTTCGTCGCGCCACGGTCCCACGGGTACGGCCCGGTCTCTAAAGGGGCTTAGCACCCGTATCGCTCCCAGAGCCAACAAACTCCTAAACACGAATCTTTCCCCGGATAAGTCGTGAACCGGTCTAACGTCGGTCGTAGCTCGACTGAAGGCGGGCTCAGGACAAAAAGGGATGGAGTGACGCAGGTCATGGCTAAGAAGATGCTCGGGAAGCTCGTCGCGGGTGCCGCTCTCGGTGGCGCGTCCCTGCTGCTGTTCTCGCCCGGGGCGGCGAACGCGGCCAGCGCGGACGCCGTCGCCAAGCCGCAGGTCAGCCTTCCCGGTACCTGCTCTGGGGAGCACGAGGACTGGGACCACAAGAACTGGGACCGCAAGGACTGGGACCGGAGCTACGAGGACCGCAAGGACCACGACCGCAAGGACGAGGACCGCAAGGGCCACGACGGCAAGGACCGGGACGGCAAGCACGACGACGGCAAGGACCGCGACGGCAAGGACTGGGACGGCAAGCACGACGACGGCAAGTACGACAACGGCGGGTACGACAACGGCGGCGGGTACGACAACGGCAAGGACCAGGGCGGCAAGCACGACGACGGCAAGGGCGAGGAGCGCAAGGACTGGCAGGGCAGCGACTCCTGGCAGCCGGGCGCCGACGGCCAGGGCGGCGGCCTCGTCGCCGACCAGCCCGGCGACGAGCGGGACCGCAAGGACCACGACGGCAAGGACGAGAACCGCAAGGACGAGAACGGCAAGAACGACGAGCGCAACGACCGGGACAACAAGGAGCACGACGCCAAGGACCGGGACCAGCGCGACGAGGACCGCAAGGACCACGACGGCAAGGACGTGGACCGCAAGGACTGGGACAACCGGAGCTGGGACGGCAAGGACGACGGCAAGGACCACGACGGCAAGGACCACGGCCGCAAGGACGAGGACCGCAAGGACTGCATGCCGCGTGGCCACGTCGACGGCGGTGACGGTGGCATGACCACCACCAGCCTGGACCGCAACATGGCCGCCAGCGGGGTGGGCGTCATCGGCGCCGCCGCCCTGGGCGGCATGATCCTGCTGCGCCGGCGTCGGGGCGATGACCTCGCCTGACCGGACGGCGACACGGGCCGGCGGCCGTCACGGGAAACCGTGGCGTGCCGCCGGCGCCGCTGTCGTCGTCCTGCTCGCCATGGTGGGCGCCGGCATGATCGGGGCGTCGGTGCGGACCGTGCCGCCGCCCCGCCCGCCCCAGCCGCTCGCCCAGGCCGGGCCCGCCGACCCGTCGCCGTCGCCGACCGCCATCCCGGGCCCCGGCGGCCGCGTCGCCGCGGAGACCGCCGACCAGGCGTCCGTCGACGGCCAGTCCCCGGTCACGGCGCACCCGGACCTCACCGCCGCCGGACTGCCCCGGTCGACCCCGACGACCATCTCGATCCCCCGGATCGGCGTGCACGCCGAGATCATGACCCTCGGCCTGAACCCGGACGGCACGGCGCAGGTGCCCCCGCTGGAGCAGGCCATGAAGGCGGGCTGGTACTCCCCCGGGCCCAGCCCCGGCGAGGAGGGCAACGCGGTGATCGTCGGCCACGTCGACTCCGCCAAGCTCGGGCCGGCCGTCTTCTTCAACCTCGGCGCGCTCCGGACGGGGGACACCATCTCGATCGCCCGGGAGGACGGCTCGTCCGTCACGTTCACGGTGACCGAGGTGAAGTCGTACCCGAAGACGGCCTTCCCCACCGAGTTGGTCTACGGCCCCTCCGCCACGCCCGGCCTGCGGGTGGTCACCTGCGGTGGGGCGTTCGACGAGAGCAGCCGCAGCTACGTCGACAACGTCATCGCGTTCGCCAGCATGGCGTGAAACGGCGCGGCCGGGTGGTCGGTCATCCCACCACCCGGCCGCGCCGGCGTTGGTACTTTGTCAGGCCGCCGCCGAGGTCCGCACCAGGGTGCGGATCTGCCGCAGCAGCACGGACAGGGCGGACAGGTCGGCGCGGGACTCGTCGAACTCCCCCATGGCCCGGTGCGCCCGGTGGATCGAGGTGGCGTTCGCCTGCTCCCACTCCTGCACCCGCTCGACCGGCGGGAGGCTGTCCGGGGTGGAGCCGAGGACCTCCGCGGTGAGCGCGGCCAACGCGGCGTACAGGTCGTAGCGCAGCGCCATCCGGGCCAGGGTCTGCCAGCGGTCCTCCCGCGGCAGCAGGGAGATCTTCGACAGCAGGGCGTCCACCCGGAACCGGTCGGAGAGGACGAAGTAGACCGAGGCCACCTCGCTCACGTCCCGGCCGGTCGACCGGGCGGTCTCCACCACGTCGAGCAGGCCGAAGCTGTACATCAGCCGGGTCGCCTGCTCGGCCAGGTCGCGGGGCAGCCCCTTGCCGGTCAGCGAGTCGATGTGGGCGGCGATCGCCTCCCGCTCGGTGCCGTAGAAGAGGTTCTCCAGCTCCGGCAGGAGCCGGGCCACCCCGTCCCGCAGCCGGGCGATCTCCCCCGGCACGTCGATCGGCGAGCGCCGGTTGGTGACCAGCCAGCGCACCGCGCGGTCGAGCAGCCGGCGGGTGTCCAGGTAGACGCTGGTCTGCAACTCGGGCGAGACCTTGTTGTCCAGCGCCTCGACCGCGTCCCACAGCTCGCGCAGTCGGAACACCTCGCGGACCACCACGTACGCCCGCAGCACGTCGGCCGCCGACGCGGCCGTCTCCTCGACGACCCGGAAGACGAACGTGATGCCGCCCCGGTTGATCGCCTCGTTGACCAGGACGGTGGTGACGATGTCGCGGCGCAGCCGGTGCCGGCCCATCCGGTCGGCGAACCGCTCCCGCAGCGGGGTCGGGAAGTAGTTGACCAGGACGTCGGTCGTCCACTCCTCGTCCGCCAGCCCCTCGCTGACGATCTCCCGCTCCAGCACGATCTTCACGTACGCCAGCAGCACCGCGAACTCCGGCGCGGTCAGCCCGCTCTCGCCGCGTACCGCCAGCTCCTCGTCCGACGGCAGCGCCTCCAGCGCACGGTCGAGCTGACCGGCCCGCTCCAGCTCGCTGATCATCCGGCGGTGCACCGGGAGCAGCGAGGCGGCCTGGGCCTGGGCGTTGTTCAGCGCCCGGGCCTGGTCGTAGTTGTCCCGCAGCACCAGCTCGGCGACCTCGTCGGTCATCTGGGCCAGCAGCTCGTCGCGGTCCGGCATGTCCAGCGCGCCGTCGGCGACCGCCGTGTTCAGCAGGATCTTGATGTTCACCTCGTGGTCGGAGCAGTCCACCCCGGCCGCGTTGTCGATGAAGTCGGTGTAGATCCGGCCGCCGGCCGCCGCGTACTCGATCCGGCCCTGCTGGGTCCAGCCCAGGTTGCCGCCCTCGCCGGCCACCCGGCAGCGCAGGCTCTTGCCGTCCACGCGGATGGCGTCGTTGGACTTGTCCCCGACCTCGGCGTTGGTCTGCGTCGACGCCTTCACGTAGGTGCCGATGCCGCCGTTCCAGAACAGGTCCACCGGCGCGGTGAGGATCGCCTTCATCAGCTCCTGCGGGCTGAGCTGGGTGACGTCGTCGTCGAGGCCGAGCACCGCGCGCACCTGCGGCGAGACCGGCACCGACTTGGCGGTACGCGGGTAGATGCCGCCGCCGGCCGAGATCAGCTCGGGGTTGTAGTCCTGCCAGGACGACCGGGGCAGGTCGAACAGCCGCTTCCGCTCGTCCCACGAGGTGGCCGCGTCCGGGTCCGGGTCCAGGAAGATGTGCCGGTGGTCGAAGGCGGCCACCAGCCGGATGTGCTTGGACAGCAGCATCCCGTTGCCGAACACGTCGCCGGACATGTCGCCGACGCCGACCACTGTGAAGTCCTGGGTCTGGGTGTCGTGCCCCAGTTCCCGGAAGTGCCGCTTCACCGACTCCCAGGCGCCCCGGGCCGTGATGCCCATCTTCTTGTGGTCGTAGCCGGCCGAGCCGCCGGAGGCGAAGGCGTCGCCCAGCCAGAAGTTGTGCGCGGCGGAGATCTCGTTGGCGATGTCGGAGAAGGTCGCGGTGCCCTTGTCCGCCGCCACCACCAGGTACGGGTCGTCGGCGTCGTGCCGGACCACGTCCTCCGGCGGCACGATCTCACCGCTGGCGATGTTGTCGGTGACGTCGAGCAGCGCGCCGACGAACTCCTTGTAGCAGGCCACCGCCTCGTCCCGGTCGCCCGGCTTCTGCTTCAGCACGAAGCCGCCCTTGGCGCCCACCGGCACGATCACGGCGTTCTTCACCATCTGCGCCTTGACCAGGCCGAGCACCTCGGTGCGGAAGTCCTCACGCCGGTCGGACCAGCGCAGGCCGCCCCGGGCCACCGGCCCGAACCGCAGGTGCACGCCCTCGAACCGGGGCGAGTAGACGAAGATCTCGAACTTGGGCCGCGGCGCCGGCAGCTCCGGGATCGCCTGCGGGTCCAGCTTGAACGCGACGTACGACTTGGGCCGCCCGCCGACCGGCTTCTGGTAGAAGCTGGTGCGCAGGGTGGCCTGGATCAACGTCAGGTAGGAGCGCAGGATCCGGTCCTGGTCGAGGCTGGCCACGTCGTCCAGGGCCTCGCCGATCGCCGAGACCAGCTCGCCGCTGCGCTGCCGCCGCTCGTCCAGGGTGGACGCGCCCGGTGCGAACCGGGTCTCGAAGAGCTCCACCAGCAGCGAGGCGATCTTCGGGTACGCGATGAAGGTCTGCTCCATGTACTCCTGCGAGAACACGGTGCCGGCCTGCCGCAGGTACTTCGCGTACGCCCGCAGCACCACCACCTGCCGCCAGGTGAGCCCGGCCCGGAGCACCAGCTCGTTGAAGCCGTCCACCTCGGCCTCGCCCCGCCAGGCGGCGGCGAAGGCGTTCTCCACGTGCGGGCGGACCTCGGCCAGCTCCTGGTGCGCCTCGGGCAGTTGCAGCCCGAAGTCGTAGAGCCAGATCCGGCCGTCGACGCGCTCCACCTCGTACGGGTGCTCGTCGACCACCCGGACGCCGAGCGAGTGCAGCACCGGCAGCACGGCGGAGAGCATCATCGGCTCGCCGTACCGGTAGACCTTGAACCGGACGTCCATGGTCTCGTCGACCTCGACGGCCCGGCCGGCCCCGTTCGTGCGCCCGGCGAGCTGCTTGCGGAACAGGTGCATCTCGAGCTGGCCGGACTCCTCCAGCAGCTCCAGCTTGGCCAGGTCCTTCATCGCCTCGTACGGCGTGTGCCCGTCCTTGTAGCCCTCCGGGAAGGCGTCGGCGTACCGGGCGAACAGGTGCTTGGCCTGCTCGTCGCCGAGCTTGCGCTCCAGGACCAGCCGGTAGTCGTCGTCCCAGAGGCGGGTCGCGTCGGCCAGCTCCTCGGCGAGCAGGTCGGCGTCGATGTCGCCGGGCGGGTTGTTCGGGTCGGTCCGGACGATGAAGTGCACCCGGGCCAGCATCGACTCGGTCACCCGGGTGGTGTAGTCCACCCCGACGCCGTTCAGCTCGCGCAGCAGGATGTCCTGCATGCGCAGCCTGTTCTGTGTGGTGAACCGGTCCCGCGGCAGGTAGATCAGGCAGGAGATGAACCGCCCGTACGCGTCCCGCCGCAGGAAGACCCGCAGCTGCCGACGGCCGGCCATCCGGAGCACGCCGATCACGGCGTGGTAGAGGTCGTCCGTCTTGATCTGGAACAGCTCGTCGCGGGGATAGGTCTCCAGGATCTGGAGCAGGTCCTTGCCGGAGTGGCTGCGCAGGCTCAGGCCCGAGCGGTCGAGCACCTCGGCGACCTTGCGCCGGACCACCGGCAGCTCCTGCACGCTGGTCCGGTACGCCGCCGTGGAGAACAGGCCCAGGAAGCGCCGCTCCCCGACCACCTCGCCGGAGTCGTTGAAGATCTTGAAGCCGATGTAGTCGAGGTAGGCCGACCGGTGCACGGTGGCCCGCGAGTTGGCCTTGGTGATGATGAGCAGGCGCTTCTCCAGCACCTTCTCGTGCGCCTCGGGGGTCATCGAGTTCAGCGACCGCGCCTCGGGCGAGTCGGAGCGCAGGATGCCCAGCCCGGTGCCGAGGACGGCCTCCAGGGCCTGGCCGCCGTCCGCGCCGTCGGTGTCGACCAGCCGGTACTCCCGGTAGCCGAGGAAGGTGAAGTGGTCGTGCGCCAGCCAGCGCAGCAGCTCCACCGAGTCGGTGATGTCCTTCTCCGGCACCGGCGGGCGGTTGTCCGACGTGCGCGCCGACGCCAGCTCGTCGGCCAGCGCCAGGGCGCGCTGCCGCATCTTGGGCCAGTCCTCGACGGCCTCCCGCACGTCGGTGAGGACCCGCTGGAGCTCCCGGCGCAGCTTCTCCCGCTCGGCCGCGTCACGGACCGGGTCGATCTCGATCCGCATCCAGCTCTCGACCAGGTCGCCGGCGATCGCGTCGTCCGGCTCCACGTCCGCGGAGACCTCGGTCAGCCGGCCCAGCGGCTCGCGCCGCACCACGACCAGCGGGTGCACCAGCAGGTGCACGTCGAGGTGGTGCGAGTTCAGCAGCGCGGTCACCGAGTCGACCAGGAACGGCATGTCGTCGGTGACGATCTCGATCACGGTGTGGTGCTGCTCGGCGTCCGGCTCGTGGATGCGCAGCTTCAGCTCGCCCGGTACCCGCTGCTGGGCGAGGTCCCGGTGGGCCCGGGCCGCGTCGAGCATCTCCTCGGCGGTGAAGCCGATCAGCTCCTCGTCCGGCGCGAACCGCCAGAAGCGGCCCACCAGGGTGGCCGCGTCGTGGTCGTCCCCGGCCAGCGCGACCGCCTGGGCGACCAGGCGCTCCGCGTTGGGTACCGGCTCGTCCAGCTCGGCATCCTCGGTCTCGTCGCCCAGTGCCTGCGCGGGCAGGCCCAGGTCGTAGAGGGTGTCGATGCTGGAACCGGTCATCCCGGTCACTCCTGTGTCGAGACGGCCGAAACCGTCCCCGTCGGTCGCCGAATCGAAGCTGTCATCGTCCCGGCTGGTGTCAGCCTGCCGGAGGTCGGGTCCCGGTTTGATCGCCGGACGCCGGTCCATCGGTGCCACTCCCCTCGACCCACCGCGTTGTGGGTCACTCTGCCGCCCAGCCTAGGCCCTGCCGCTGTGCCCCTTTGTCGGCGGACCACCGGCCGGACGTCCGGATCGGGACTCTGTCCTTTCACCCGTTGCGGGTACGTGGTCGGCCGGTCGCGGAGTACCCGGACTGGCGATGTTCATCACACTGCCACAGGGCGATCTTTGCCTGCGCAAGGGCCGTGCCGGGGCCGTGGGGAGCCGCGCGTCGTACTAGCGTGCAGGGCAGTCTCAAACCGGAGGGACTCCTTCATGCTCCTGTCGTACCCCGTCCGCCCCCGCCTCTCCCCTCGCCGCCGGGTCCTCGCGGCGCTCGCCGCCACCGTGCTGGCGGCGGGCGCGTTGACCGGATGCTCGGGCGAGGACGGGCCGGAGCAGAGCGTCGACGCCTTCCTGAAGGGCTGGCGCTCCGGCGACCTCCAGGCGGTCGGCTTCATCGACCCGGCCGGCGCCAAGGTGGCCGCGACCGAGGTGACCAAGGAGCTCCGGTCCTTCGCCGGCGAGCTGGCCGACACCCCGCCGAAGCTCGAGCGCACCGGCGACGTGAAGGTCGAGGGCGACATCGCCACCGCGCGGGTCAGGCTCACCTGGCCGCTGCCGGGCGGCACCACCTGGACCTACGAGAATCCGGTACGCCTCCGGCACGGCGCCGACGACCAGTGGCAGGTCATCTGGGAGCCGACCGTCGTGCACGAGAAGCTGGAGCCCGGCGACCGGTTCGCGCTGCGCCGGGAGGCCGCGCCCCGGGCCGGCGTGCTGGATTCCGCCGGCGCACCGCTCGTGGCGCCCCGCCCGGTGGTCCGGGTGCAGGTCACCCCCGGCGAGGTCACCGACGTGAAGGCCCTGGTCCGGAAGCTCGACGCCGCGTTCAAGGCGATCCGGCCCGCGCTCACCCCGCCGGTCGACCTCGCCGACCTGCCCCAGCGCCTGAAGGAGGCGGACCGGGGCGCGCTGGTCGAGGTGGTGACCCTGCGCGACGAGGCGTACCGCCAGATCAAGCCCCGGATCTACGACCTGCCCGGCACCCGGTTCCAGTCCGACCAGCTCTTCCTGGCCCCGACCCGCGAGTTCGCCCGGGCCCTGCTCGGCTCGGTCGACCCGGCCCAGGCCGACGACCTCAAGGCCCACCCCGACAAGTACGTCCGGGGCGACCTCGTCGGCCACGGCGGCCTCCAGGGCCGCTACGACGACCGGCTGCGCGGCGCCCCGGGGATCACCGTGATCACGCAGCACCCGGCGCCCGACGGCACCAGCACGCCCACCGGGGTCGAGGTGTTCCGCGGCGAGCCGAAGGCCGGCCAGCCGGTGAAGACCACCCTCGACGTGGCCACCCAGAACGCCGCCGACGCGGCGCTGCGCGGCCAGACCCGACGCTCCGCCCTGGTGGCCCTCCGGATCAGCGACGGCGCGGTGCTTGCCGCCGCCAACGGCCCCGGCGCGGCCGGCGAGAACCTGGCCTTCACCGCCCAGGTGCCGCCCGGCTCGACGTTCAAGATGGTCAGCGCGCTCGCCCTGCTCGACAAGGGCGCGGTGACCCCGGAAGCGACGGTGCGCTGCCCGAAGACGTTCGAGGTCGACGGCCGCTCGTTCAAGAACTCCGACAACTTCGAGCTGGGCGACGTCCCGTTCACCACCGACTTCGCGAAGTCCTGCAACACCGCCTTCACCGCCCTGGCCCCCAGGCTCGGCCCCGACGGGCTGGCGCAGGCCGGCCGCACGCTCGGCCTGGAGAGCGAGTGGGACCTGGGCGCCGACGCCTTCACCGGCAAGGTCTCCGCCAACGGCTCGGCCACCGAGCAGGCCGCCGCCGCGATCGGTCAGGGCACGACAGTGGTCAGCCCGCTCGCCATGGCCGGCGCCACCGCCGCCGTGGCCCGCGGCCACTGGGATCAGCCCAGGCTGCTGCTCGACCCCGCCCCGGCGAAGCCCGCCCCGGCCGGCCCGGCCCTCAGGGCGGAGTCGGTGACGGCGGTGAAGACGATGATGCGCGCGGTGGTCACCGGCGGCACGGGCGCCGCGCTGGCCGACGTCCCCGGCGAGCCGGTGTACGGCAAGACCGGCACCGCCGAGTACGACAACAACCCGGCGCACACCCACGCGTGGTTCGTCGGCTGGCAGGGCGACGTGGCGTTCGCGGTCTTCGTCGAGCAGGGCGGGTCGAGCACGACGAGCGCGGTCCCGATCGCGGAGCGGTTCCTGCGCGGCCTCGCGGCCCGCTGACCGGCGCCGGTCAGGCGATGTCGGCACCCGGTCGGGTCGCGTCCGGCTCCGCCTCGTCCGCCTCTGCCTCGTCCGGCTCCTCCGTCGGGGCCGGGCCGATCGGCTCCACCGCCACGGCCGGCGCCGGGACCGCCGCCGGGCCGGGCAGCACGTCGCGGGCGGGCGGCCGGCCGTTGCCGGGGCGGGGCGCCGGCGCGACCGGGCCGGCCGGCAGCAGCCGGGGCGGCATGGCGCCGGGTGCGGCGACCGGGGCGAGCCCGGCCACCACGGTGTTGACGATCTCGGCGGCGTACGACCCGTCGGGGTCGTAGTCGGGGTCGAAGACGGTCAGCTCGACGCCGAGGCAGTGCGGGGTGTCCACCAGGCCGGCGAGCAGGATCTCCAGCTCGGCGAAGGCGATCCCGCCCGGGTCGGGCGCGTCCACCGCGGGCATCACCGCCGGGTCGAGCACGTCCACGTCGATGTGCACCCAGTAGCCGGCGCAGTCGGCCAACTGCTCGTGCGCCCACTGGGCGGTGCGGGCCGCCCCCTCGGCGCGCAGGGCCGGCACGGGTCGCGTGGTGATGCCGGCGGCCTGGAGGTCGAGCCGGTACTCGTCCTGCGCCCGGATGCCGAGCACCACCACGTCGATGTCCCGGAAGTAGGGGCGCCGCCCCTCGATGGCGGCCAGGTCGGCCTGCCCCCGGCCGGTGACCAGGGCCAGGTCCTCCCCCGCGGCCGCGCCCACGTACGAGGCGTTGCCGGGGTGCCGGAAGTCGGAGTGGCCGTCGACGAAGACCAGCCCGACCCGCCCGCCGACCGCCTCGCCGAGCCGGTGCATGGCCAGCGCCGAGCCGAGCAGCACCGAGCAGTCCCCGCCGAGCACCAGCGGGAACTCGCCCCGGTCGATGATCGCGCCGATCCGGTCGGCAAGCGCCACCGAGTAGCCGGAGATCTCCCGGGCGTGGCAGACCCCGTCGCCGGGGCGCCAGTCACCGGGGTCGTACCGGGGCGGGGTGAGGCAGCCGGCGTCGCGGGCCCGCAGCCGGGCGAGCAGGCCGTGGTCGCGCAGCGCGCCGGGCGCCTTGGCGCAGCCCGGGACGGAGGTGGACGTGGGTGGGCGCAGGCCGAGGTTCGTCGGCGCGTCGAGGACGGCGATCCGGCGCATCATGGGCTCCCGTCCTCGGTGGTCGGGCGGGCCGGCCGGTACGCCGGCCCGCGCTGGCGTGCGGTGAACTCAGAACAGGGCGCTGGCCAGGGCCCGTCGGGCGGACGCCACGGCGGGGTCGTCCGGGCCGGCGATGGTGAACAGCGACACCAGGTGCTGGCGGACCTTCTCCCGGTCGTCGCCGAAGGTGCGGCGGACCAGGCCGACGAGGCGGGCGTACGCCTGCTCGGCGAGGCCGCTGAGCACCTCGATGTCGGCGGCGAGGAGCTGCGCCTCGATGTCGTCGGGGGCCTGCTCGGCGGCGGCGAGCGCGGCGCGCGGGTCGGCGCCGGCCACCCGCCGGGCCACCCCGACCTGGGCCAGGCCGGCCTCGGCCGCGGCGTCCGCCGGGCTCTCGGCCAGGATCTTCCGGTACGCCGCCTCGGCCGCCTCCAGGTCGCCGGACATCAGCGCGTCGTCGGCCTCGATCAGCCGCGGGTCCTCCGGCTCGGCTACGGTGACGCCACCGGCCTTGAGGATGGCCTGGATCCACTGGCGGAGCTGCGCCTCCGGCACCACGCCGGAGAAGGCGTCGATCGGCTGGCCGCCGACCACCGCGTAGACCATGGGGATGCCCTGGACCCGGAACATCTGGGCGAGCCGCGGGTTGGCGTCGACGTCGACCCTGGCGAGCACCCAGGCGCCCTCGCCCTCGGCGGCCAGGCGCTCCAGCACCGGCGAGAGCTGCTTGCAGGGCTCGCACCACTCGGCCCAGAAGTCCACGACCACGGGCGTGGTCAGCGACCGTTCCAACACCTCGGACTGGAAGGTCGCCTCGGTCACGTCGATGACGGCCACGCCACCACCCGCCGGCGGGCCGCCGGGTACGCCGGCCGGGGGGCCGGCCTGGCTCGGGGTGGTGGGACGGGAGGGTTCCGGGGTGCCGCGCAACGCGCTGAGGTCGACCGCGCCGCGGGTGAAGATCGACGAGGTGATCCGTGGGTCGCTCATGGTTATCTAGTCTCGCACGTGTCCCGCGGAACTCAGATCAACCGCGACGGCGACAGTTGCAACTCTCACGCCTGGTCGGCGCGGGTGCCGGGACGGCCGGCACCCGCGCGATCGATCAGAACCGGGCGGGCTCGCGGTAGACGCCCCACTCGGCACGCAGCGCGTCGCAGATCTCGCCCAGGGTGGCCTCGGCCCGGACCGCGTCCAGCATGGCCGGGATCATGTTCTCGCCGGTCCGGCTGACCTCGACCATCCGCTGCACGGCGGCCTTGACCGCGGCGTCGTCGCGGCCCGCCTTGCGCTCGGCGAGCACCCGGCGCTGCTCCAGCTCGACCTCGTGCGAGATGCGCAGGATCTCCAGGTCCTTGGCGACGGTGCCGGTGTGGCAGTTGACCCCGACGATCCGCTTGTCGCCCTTCTCCAGCGCCTGCTGGTAGACGAAGGCCGACTCGGCGATGTGGCCGGTGAACCAGCCGTCCTCGATGCCGCGCAGGATGCCCGAGGTCATGGGGCCGATCTGGTGCGGCCCCTCGCCACCGAGCTGCCGGATCCGGGCGAAGATCTCCTCCGCCTCGGCCTCGATCTTGTCGGTGAGCGCCTCGACGTACCAGGAGCCGCCGAGCGGGTCGGCGACGTTGACGACCCCGGTCTCCTCCATGAGCACCTGCTGGGTGCGCAGGGCGATCTCGGCCGACTCGTCGGTGGGCAGGGCCAGGGTCTCGTCGAGGGCGTTCGTGTGCAGCGAGTTGGTGCCGCCGAGCACGGCGGCCAGGGCCTCCACGGCGGTCCGCACCACGTTGTTGACCGGCTGCTGGGCGGTGAGAGACACCCCGGCGGTCTGGGTGTGGAACCGCAGCCACTGGGCCTTCTCGCTGGTGGCGCCGTAGACGTCGCGCAGCCAGCGGGCCCAGATCCGGCGGGCGGCCCGGAACTTGGCGATCTCCTCGAAGAAGTCCACGTGGGAGTCGAAGAAGAAGCTCAGGCCCGGGGCGAAGACGTTGACGTCCAGCCCCCGCGATAGCCCCAGCTCGACGTAGCCGAACCCGTCGGCCAGGGTGTACGCCAGCTCCTGCGCGGCGGTCGAGCCGGCCTCGCGGATGTGGTAGCCGGAGACCGAGAGCGGCTTGTACCGCGGGATCTCCCGGGCGCAGTACTCCATGAGGTCGCCGATGAGGCGCAGGTGCGGCTCCGGGTCGAAGAGCCACTCCTTCTGCGCGATGTACTCCTTGAAGATGTCCGTCTGGAGCGTGCCGTCCAGAGTGGACAGGTCGGCGCCCTGCCGCTCGGCGGCCACCAGGTACATGCAGAAGACCGGCACGGCCGGACCGGAGATGGTCATCGAGGTGGTCACGCCGGCCAGGTCGATGCCGTCGAAGAGCACCTCCATGTCGGCGGCCGAGTCGACCGCCACGCCGCAGTGGCCGACCTCGCCGAGCGACTGCGGGTCGTCGGAGTCACGGCCCATCAGGGTCGGCATGTCGAAGGCGACGGAGAGACCGCCACCACCGGCCCCGAGGATCATCTTGTAGCGCTCGTTGGTCTGCTGGGCGTTGCCGAACCCGGCGAACTGCCGGATGGTCCAGGTCCGCCCGCGGTAGCCGGTCGGGTACAAACCCCGGGTGTACGGGAACTCGCCCGGCCAGCCGATCCGCTCGAAGCCCGGGTACGGCACCCCCTCGGGCGGGCCGTACACCGGGTCCACGGTCATCCCGGAGAGCGTGGTGAAGTCCGCGTCGCGCTTGCGGGCGGCGTCGTAGCGGGCCTGCCAGCGGGCCCGACCGGCGGCGATCTCGTCGGCGTCCATGCGCGGAGCTCCTCCTCGAGTCCAGGGGTCAGACCGAGTGTAGAACGCCAGCCTGAACGATCGCTAAGGAAGTGCGTACCGGCCGGTAACCCGGGTCAGGCCGAGGGCGCCACCGGCCCGCCCAGCGCCACGTCGTCGACCCGGATGTTGATCTCGTCGACCCGCAGCCCGTACGCCTCGACCGCCGAGGTCACCGCGACCCGCACCGCGTCGGTCACCTCGGGCACCGGCCGGCCGCCGCCGATCACGATGACCAGGTTGACCACGGCCGCGCCGTCGGTGACATGCGCCGAGCAGCCGCGCCGGGCGTCGCCGACCTGGTCCAGCCCGACCCGGTCCAGCACGGCGTTGAAGAAGCGGGCCACGTCGCCCCCGAGCTCGGCCACCCCGGGCACCGACTTCGCGGCGGCCACCGCGATCTTCTCCACCACCTCGTCGGAGACGTGCGTCGCACCGCCCGCCACCGCGTTCGGGGTCACCGTCAGCTCCTGGGTCGCCTCGTCAGCCATGCCCTACCCGCCCACGTCTCCGGCCCCACGACCGTCGCCGGGCCGGTGCGAGCGTACTAGCCGGCCGGGATCCGGAGTGGACCCCTCAGGCCCGGGTACGCCCCTCGGCGATCCGGCGTACCGCCTCCGGGGTGGCCAGCTCGCCCCGCAGCTCGGGACGGGCCAGGTAGAAGGCCAGCGCGGACAGCACGGCCTCCCGGTCGGCGGCCAGCCAGTAGGTGCGCACGACCAGGAAGGGCAGGAACCGCAGCTCCCCCGTGTCGAACCGGCCCGTGTACCGGCGCAGCACGCTCTGCGGCGACGGCTCCGCCTTCACCACCAGCACCGTCGTGCCGAGCCTCCGCGCCTCCACCGCGTGCACGGCCACCCACGGCACGGAGTAGAAGGTGGTCAGCCCCGCGTGCGCGATCCCGGCCGGGGAGAGCAGCAGGCCGCCGGGGGCGTGGCGGACCATCACCACGACGTACCAGCCGAGCAGCACTGCCGCACCGGCCAGGACGACCGCGATCACGCGGCTGAGGGCGCCGCCCCGGACCCCCAGCGCCACGGCGAAGCCGAGCAGGGCGACGGCGCAGCTCACGACCACCGCGCCGAACAGGACGTAGGTGACGGTCGAGTAGGCGAAGCGCACCGCACGGCCGCCACCGCCCGGCGACGGCACCAGGGTCGTCCCGGCGCCGGAGCCCCGCGACGAGGCCGCGACGAGGAACGCGGCCAGGGACCCGAAGAGAAGGAGCAGGAAGGCCCCACCCACGATCAGCGGCCCGTCGCCGTCCGCGATTCCGCCGCTCAGCCCGACGAGGCCGCAGACCGCCAGCACGACGAAGAGGGCCAGGCCCGGCAGTGCCGACACCGGCAGCCGCCGGCCACCCCAGCCGGCGGAGACGGGTGCCCGGTCCGGCCCCGCGGGAGCCTCGTCCGCCGCCATGCGCCACCCCCCCGCCTCCGGGCCGTCGGTGGCACTGTGCCCTTGGCGGCAGCCGGTCGAAACCCGCCGGCGGTCAGGCGCCCAACTGCTCCAGCAGTTCCGTGGCGGCGGCGTACGGGTCGATGGCGCCCTCGGCCACCTTCGCCGCGAGGGTCGGCAGCTGCGTACCGTCGCGCAGGGAGCCGATCCGGTCCCGCAGGGTGCCCAGCGCGATGGCCTCGATCTCGGCGGCGGCCCGCGCCTCCCGGCGGCGGCGCAGCTCGCCGTGGCGCTCCAGCCAGTCGCGGTGCTTGTCGATCGCGGCGGCGATGTCGTCGATGCCCTCGCCGCGCGCGGCGATCGAGCGGACCACCTGCGGCCGCCACTCCCCCGGGCCTCGCTCGCCCAGGGCGATCATGCCCTGGATGTCGCGCACGGTGGCGTCGGCGCCGTCCCGGTCGGCCTTGTTGACCACGAAGACGTCGGCGATCTCCAGGATGCCGGCCTTCACGGCCTGGATGGCGTCGCCCATGCCCGGGGCCAGCAGCACCAGCGTGGTGTCGGCCAGGGAGGCCACCTCGACCTCGGCCTGGCCGACGCCGACGGTCTCCACCAGCACCACGTCGCAGCCGGCGCCCTCCAGCACCCGCACCGCCTGCGGCGTGGCCGCGGAGAGCCCGCCGAGGTGGCCCCGGCTGGACATCGAGCGGATGTAGACGCCGGGGTCGGTGGCGTGGTCCTGCATCCGGACCCGGTCACCGAGGATCGCCCCGCCGGTGAACGGGCTGGACGGGTCGATGGCCAGCACGCCCACCCGGTGGCCGCGCGCCCGCAGCGCCCGGACCAGCTCGTTCGTGGTGGTCGACTTGCCCACGCCCGGCGAGCCGGTCAGGCCGACCACCTGGGCGTGCCCGGCGTAGGGGGCGAGGGCCGCCGCGACCTGCGGCAGCACCTCGTCGCCGGACTCGACAAGGGTGATCAGCCGGGCCACCGCGCGGGGGTCGCCCGCGCGGGCCCGCTCGACAAGCAGGGGTACGTCCCGGCTGCGGCGCACCGAGCCGGTGGCCGCCGCCGGGACGTTCTGGACATCGTCGGTCACGGTGCTGCCTTCGCTCGCGGCTGCGGGGCTCGGAGACCCGGCTCACTCCTCGCGCTCACGGTCAGCTCTCGGCGCCGTTCGGGACGTGGATGATCAGCGCGTCGCCCTGGCCGCCGCCGCCGCAGAGCGCGGCCGCGCCGGTGCCGCCGCCCCGCCGCTTGAGCTCCAGCGCCAGCGTGAGCACCAGCCGGGCGCCGGACATGCCGATCGGGTGGCCGAGCGCGATGGCGCCGCCGTTGACGTTCACCTTGTCGGTGCTGACGCCGAGGTCCCGCGCGGACTGGATGCCGACCTGGGCGAACGCCTCGTTGATCTCGATGAGGTCGAGGTCGGAGACGGCCAGGCCGGCCTTCTTCAGCGCGTGGTTGATGGCGTTGGACGGCTGCGAGTGCAGGGAGTTGTCCGGGCCGGCCACGTTGCCGTGGGCGCCGATCTCGGCCAGCCAGGTGAGCCCCAGCTCCTTGGCCTTGGCCTTGCTCATGACGACCACCGCGGCGGCGCCGTCGGAGATCGGCGAGGAGCTGCCGGCCGTGATGGTGCCGTCCTTGGTGAACGCGGGGCGGAGCTTGCCCAGCGACTCCGCGGTGGTGTCCGGACGGATGCCCTCGTCCTCGCTGATCACCAGCGGGTCGCCCTTGCGCTGCGGGATGATCACCGGGGTGATCTCGTCGGCGAAGTGGCCGTTCTTCTGGGCGGCGGCGGCGCGCTGGTGGCTGGCCGCGGCGAACGCGTCCTGCTCCTCGCGGGTGATGCCGTGCTTCGCCCCGAGGCGCTCGGTGGACTCGCCCATCGAGCAGCAGTCCCAGGCGTCGGTGAGGCCGTCCAGGGCCATGTGGTCCTTGACCGTCACGTCGCCGTACTTGTAGCCGGAGCGCTGGCCGAGCAGCAGGTGCGGGGCGTTGGTCATGGACTCCATGCCGCCGGCCACCACGATGTCGAACTCGCCGGCCCGGATGAGCTGGTCGGCCAGGGCGATGGCGTCCAGGCCGGAGAGGCAGACCTTGTTGATGGTCAGCGCCGGGGTGGACATGGGGATGCCCGCCTCGACGGCGGCCTGGCGGGCCGGGATCTGGCCCGCGCCGGCCTGGAGCACCTGGCCCATGATCACGTACTGGACCTGGTCCGGGGCCACGCCGGCGCGCTCCAGCGCCGCCTTGATCGCGACGCCGCCGAGCTTCGTCGCGGGGAGGTCCTTGAGGTTGCCCAGCAGGCGCCCCATCGGGGTCCGCGCGCCGCTGACGATCACCGAAGCCATGCCTGCCTCCGAGGGGGTGCCGACCTGTAACGCCTTAACGATTGTTAGGACGCACCATATCTGCCGGGAACCGCGACCGTACGGTGACCCCGAGCACGTCCGCAACGCGTTCCAGGTCACGACGGTCGATGGCTGACCGCCGGGCCGCGCGGTCAGCCCTGGTGCGGGCGGCGCCGGCGCGGCGGCACCGGGCCCCGGGGCGACGACGCCGACGGGTGGGTCCCCTGCGCGGCCACCTCGATCCGCGGGGTGCGGTCCGGCGGGAGGTGCTCCCGCGCGGCGACCACCACCACGTCGACGGTGCCGTCGAGCATCATCTGCCGGACCTCGTCCCACGGTGCGGTGGTGACGATCCCGAGGAGGTCGTAGCGGCATCGCCTCGTGTGGTCCAGGCAGGCCATGAGGTGGGGTTCGATCGGGTCGACGTGGGCGGGGATCCAGATGGCGGCGACGGGGCGTGACAGGGAACTCACCATCGGTACTCTTCACCGGGTGCAAGTTGCAGATCAACCTTGCTCCGTCCGGGTTCGCATATGCCGAACGATCGATGGACTGAGCTGACCGCCGTGCGGCGACCGGAGGTGGTCGTCGAGGCGGCTCTCCACCCCGTCGAGACGGCTCTCGATCCGCCGCAACCGCTCCGGCACCCCCGCGACGGCGTCGTGGCCCGGTCTCGCGGGCACCCCGTACCAGTCCTGCCGGAACTCCTCGTTCTGCCGGGCCAGCCGGCGCAGCGGCCGGCTCACCGTCACGGCCAGGGTCAGCGCGCTCAGCATCGCGCCCAGCACGACGCCGGCCGCCGCCCACTGCTCCAGCGTCATGCCGACCGCTCCTCTGCTGCTGTTCATGCCGGTTCGATGGTCCTCGCCACCCTGCTCGGCGGGCATCGTCCGTGCAGCACGACGATCGCGGCGCGGCCGGCGCCGGCTCGGGTGTACGGCGGAGGCCCGCCCGAGGACCTCGTTCGGGGTGGCCCGTTAGGAGGAGGCGTGAGATTGCCGACCTGTACGCCTGAACGATTGTTCGGCCAGACTGGCGCCATGGCTGAGAACTCCCCCGTCGAGCCCGCTGCCGACCACGCCACCGACATCGGCCTGCGCCGCATCGACCACGTCGGGATCGCCGTGGCGGACCTGGACGCCGCGATCGACTTCTACGAGCGCACCTTCGGCATGCGCTGCGTGCACACCGAGACCAACGAGGAGCAGGGCGTACGCGAGGCGATGCTGGCCGTCGGGCCGACCGCCGAGGGCGGCTGCGTGCAACTGCTCGCCCCGCTGTCGCCGTCCTCGACGATCGCCAAGTTCCTGGACCGCAACGGGCCGGGCGTGCAGCAGGTCGCGTACACGGTGACCGACATCGACGCGGCCTGCGCGGCGCTGCGCGAGCGCGGCGTCCGGCTGCTCTACGAGAAGCCGAAGCGGGGCACCGCCGACTCGCGGATCAACTTCGTCCACCCGAAGGACGCCGGCGGCGTCCTTGTCGAACTGGTCGAGCCCGCCGCCACCGGTCACTGAGCTGCGCCAAGGGGTCCCGGCGTGACGGCCGGGGCCCCTTCCTACTTCCTGGGACACGGCGCGGCACTGCGCGTTTTCACGTTCCCACGGACAGCTCCACGCATCGGTGGATGCAGTTTTTCACAGAGGACTTCCGGCCCTAGCTACCGTTCAGTAACGTCCCGCCCCACAGGAGTGCGACCGGTGCCGGATGTGTCGATTGCCGACATGGCGGTCCCGTCGCACCGGCGCCGACGATGGCAGCACCCCTGCCCGCCCGGTGCGGGTGCGCAACGAACGGGAGGTCACCGTGCAGGACATCCTTGAAGCGATCATGGCGGCGGAGGGCTCCGCTCAGCCGGAGCGGGAACTCGCCGGCCTCGCCGGCCTGCCGGTACCGGAGAGCTACCGGGGCGTGGTGGTCCGCGCCGAGGACACCCGCATGTTCGACGGCATGGCCACCCGGGACAAGGACCCGCGCAAGGCGCTGCACGTCCAGGAGGTGCCCACCCCCGAGCTGGGCCCCGGCGAGGCGCTCGTCGCGGTGATGGCCAGCGCCATCAACTACAACACCGTGTGGACCAGCATCTTCGAGCCGCTGCCCACCTTCAAGTTCCTCCAGCGCTACGGCCGGCTCTCCGAGCTGACCCGCCGGCACGACCTGCCGTACCACGTGGTCGGGTCGGACGCGGCCGGCGTGGTGCTGCGGACCGGGCCCGGGGTGACCCGCTGGAAGGCGGGCGACGAGGTGGTCGCGCACTGCCTCTCGGTGGAGCTGGAGGACGCCGCCGGCCACGACGACACCATGCTCGACCCGCAGCAGCGGATCTGGGGCTTCGAGACCAACTTCGGCGGCCTGGCCGAGCTGGCCGTGGTCAAGGCCAACCAGCTCATGCCGAAGCCGCGCCACCTGAGCTGGGAGGAGGCGGCCAGCCCGGGGCTGGTCAACTCCACGGCGTACCGGCAGCTCGTGTCCCACCACGGGGCGAACATGAAGCAGGGCGACGTGGTGCTGATCTGGGGCGCCTCCGGCGGCCTCGGCGGCTACGCCACCCAGATGGCGCTGAACGGCGGGGCCATCCCGGTCTGCGTGGTCTCCTCGCCGGAGAAGGCCGAGCTGTGCCGGAAGATGGGCGCCGAGCTGGTCATCGACCGGACCGCCGAGGGCTTCCGGTTCTGGAAGGACGAGGAGACCCAGGACCAGGACGAGTGGCGCCGGTTCGGGGAGCGGATCCGCGAGCTGACCGGCGGCGAGGACCCGGACATCGTCTTCGAGCACCCCGGCCGGGAGACCTTCGGCGCCAGCGTCTACGTCGCCAAGAAGGGCGGCACCATCGTCACCTGCGCCTCCACGAGCGGCTTCCTGCACCAGTACGACAACCGCTACCTGTGGATGCACCTCAAGCGGATCGTCGGCAGCCACTTCGCCAACTACCACGAGGCCTGGCAGGCCAACCGCCTCGTGGCGCTGGGCAAGGTGCACCCGACCGTGTCGAAGACCTACCCGCTGGAGCAGACCGGCCAGGCCGCGTACGAGGTGCACCGCAACGCGCACCAGGGCAAGGTCGGCGTGCGCTGCCTGGCGCCCGCCGACGGTCTCGGCGTCCGGGACACCGCGCTGCGCGCCCGGCACGAAACCGCGATCAACCGGTTCCGCGGGCACTGAGAGCCGCATTGCCTTTCGGGTAAGCCGGAACACCATTCGATTGCTGTCCGACAAAGGGCCGCGGGCACCCGCCCGCGGCCCTTTTCGCGCCCTCCACTCGGGGTCGCCCGACCCGCCCGGGACCTGCCAAGATCGCCGGTTGGTCCGGTCCCGTCGCGCGGTCGAAGTTGACCATGTAAACAGGACACGAAAGGTCCGGACCGCTCTTGCGAAGCACCCTGGGGCGTCTGCGAGTATGTCCCAATGCCCCAGCAGCAGTCCCCTCTTGCGTTCTTCGATAACGCGAACTCACAGCCCGATTTCACCGTTGGCCTGCGCGGTTACAACACCAACCAGGTCGACGACTTCATCGGCCGGCTGACCGCCGCCCTGAGCCAGTCCGAGCAGGCCCGGGCCGAGGCCGAGCAGCGGATGAACGACGCGCAGCGCCGGCTGCGCCAAGCCGAGCAGCGCCAGGGCGCGCTCGAGCAGAAGCTCACCGAGACCAACAAGCAGCTCGAGGAGAACAGCCGGCCGACCCTCTCCGGCCTGGGCACCCGCGTCGAGCAGATCCTCCGGCTGGCCGAGGAGCAGGCCAACGACCACCGCAACGAGGCCAAGCGCGAGTCGGAGGGCATCCTCTCCGCCGCCCGCCTCGAGGCGCGGGAGATCACCGACAAGGCGCGCGCCGAGGCGGCCGCCATGAAGGCCACCGCCGAGCGCGAGGCCGGCAGCGTCCGCACCGCCGCCGAGCGGGAGGCCGCCGAGGTGCGCGTGCAGGCCCGCCGCGAGGCGGACACCCTGCGCGCCGACGCCGACCGGGAGACCAAGCAGCTGCGCACGGTCACCGCCCACGAGGTGGCCGAGCTGAAGTCGACCGTGGAGCGCGAGGTCGCCACCCTGCGCGCCACCGCCGAGCGGGAGATCACCCAGCAGCGGGCGAAGGCCGCCCGGGAGGCCGAGGAGAAGCGGGCCGAGGCCACCAAGCTCCTCACCGACGCGCGGGACAAGCGCGACAAGGACCTCCAGGCCCTGGAGCTCCAGCTCGCCGAGCGGCGCGAGAAGGCCGAGCGCGAGGAGTCCGAGCGGCACGCCGCCCAGGTCGCGCAGACCCAGAAGCTGGTCAGCGAGGCCGAGCAGCGCGCCCGTGCCGCCCAGGAGCGGGCCAAGGAGATCGAGCAGCGGGCCGAGGCCCGCCGGGTCGAGTCCGAGCGCACCGCCACCGACACGGTGGAGAAGGCCAAGGCACTGGCCGAGAAGACGGTCTCCGAGGCGCGGGCCGAGGCCCAGCGCCTGCTCAGCGAGGCCCGCACCGAGGCCGAGCTGACCACCCAGGCGGCCCGCCGCGAGGTCGAGGACCTCACCCGGCAGAAGGACGCCGTCACCTCGCAGCTCGGGCAGATGCTCTCCGGTCTCGCCGGCATCGTGCCGGGCGTGCCGGCGGCGGGCGCCAACAAGCCGGAGGCGCCCAAGGCCGGCGGCTCCGAGCAGAAGGTCACGGCCGAGTCGGCCGGCTGAACAACCACCCGCAGACGGGGCATGAGCCGCGGCGCGGGGTGACACCGGGTGACCGGTGCCGCCCCGCGCCGTCACGCTTTCCCGGCCGTTTCGCCTGTTCAGTGAAGTGCACCTCCCAACCGGGGCGTCCGTATCGCCCCAGCAGGGCCGGATGCGTGTGAGGATGGGGGCATGTCGCACGGCGAGGAACTGTTCGCCCTCGGCGGGGACGTGACCACGGAGCCCAGCTTCGAGTCCGCTCTGCGGGGGTACGACAAACGACAGGTCGACCGCTACGTCGCTCGTGCGGAGCACGAGATCTCGGCGCTGACAACCGAGCGGGAACAGGCGTACACCCAGATCCACAAGCTGGCCGGCCAGGTCGAGGTGCTGCAACGCGACCTCGCCCAGGTGCGCAAGCAGGTGGGCGTGGTGGACCGGGCCTCGTTCCGGCACCTCGGTCCGCGGGTCGAGCAGATCCTCGTCATGGCCGAGGAGCAGGCCGACGAGATCCTGGCCGCCGCCAACGAGGAGATCGAGGCCCGGCGCGCGGCCGCCGAGCACATCATCGAGGAGGCCCGCGAGCAGGCCGCCCAGGCCCTCAAGGACTTCGAGATCGCCCTCGCCGCCCGCCGGGCCGAGGAGGAGCGGCACACGGCCGCCCGCAAGGCCGAGGCGGAGTCCACTCTCAAGGCCGCCCGCGACGAGGCCGAGAAGCTGCGGAAGAACGCCCAGGACGCGCTGGCCACGGCGCAGCGGGAGGCCACCCAGCTCCGGGACACCGCCAAGGAGATCCACGCCCGCGCCCAGCAGGAGTCCAGCCGGCTGCGCGAGACGGCCAAGGAGGCGCTGGCCAAGGCCCAGCAGGAGGCCACCCAGCTGCGCGAGGCGGCCAAGGAGGTGCACGCCAAGGCCCAGCAGGAGGCCAAGCGGCTCACCGACTCCGCCGCCGAGGCCGGCCGGGCCACCCACGCCAAGGCGCTCGCCGAGGCCAAGAAGATCGTCGACGACGCGGAAGAGGCCGCGAAGGTCACCCGCGGGCGGGCCCGCACCGAGGCCAACCGGCTCACCACCGAGGCCGCCGAGGCGGGCCAGCGCAACCGCGCCGAGGTCGAGGCGTACGTGCAGCGGATGCGCAGCGAGACCGAGGCGTACGTCCAGCAGGCCCGGGCCCAGACCCAGCAGGAGCTGGGCGCCTGGCGGGCCGGCGTGGAGAAGGAGGTCAACGCCCGGCGCGAGACGGCGGACAAGGAGCTGGCCCAGCGCCGGGCCACCGCCGAGCAGGAGTTCGCCAAGCGCCGCGACGAGCTGGACAGGCAGCACACCAAGCGGCAGGACGAGCTGGAGAAGGCGTACACGGCCCGACGGGCGGAGATCGAGCAGGGCGCCGCGGAGCTGCGGCAGGCCGCCGAGCAGGACGCGCTCACCATGCGCCGTCGGGCCGAGGAGGAGGCCGCCGAGCTGCTGCGCCGGGCCGAGGCGGACGCCGGCGACAAGCGCCGCAAGGCCGACGAGCACGTGGCCGCGTCGCGCCGGCAGTTCGAGGAGTACGCGGCCACCACCCAGCAGCACCTGGCCACCACCCAGCAGCACCTCGCCGCCACCCAGCAGGAGGTGGCCGCGGGCCGGCAGCAGCTCGCCCAGGTGATGCTGGAGATCGCCAACGCCCAGCAGGAACTCGCCGACCTGCGCACCGAGACCTGGAAGTCCCGGCAGGAGTCCGACGACCTCCAGCGCCGGATCGCCGAACTGCGCGCCGAGGCCGGACCGGCCGGCCTCGCCGCCACCCCCGTCGACCCGGCCGAACTGGCCGGCGCGGCCGGCGGGGAGGCGGGTGGCGCACGGTCCGGCGACACGCCGGCGGGTGACCGGGCCCCGAAGGGTGACCGGGCTCCGGTGTCCGTCGACGCCAAGGGGACCGCGACGGTCTCGCCCAACGGCGCGGCCCCCGCAGCGGCCGCGGAGGCCGGCGAGCCGGCGGCGGACACCGCGAAGGCCCGGCCGGTCGCCGAGCCGGTGACCACCGTGGACGGTGCCGGCGCCAGCGCCGGCGTGGACGGCGAGCCGACCGTGGCCGCCGTGCCCGGTGAGGGCGGCCGGGGCGCCACCCCCACGAAGATCACCAGCACCGGCGAGAACGGCAAGCGCCCGACCAAGCCGACCACCGACGAGCGCAGCGCCAAGCCGAGCACCGTCACCGTCGAGAAGGACTGACCCGCCGCCCGGCACGGGGTGCCGGGAAGTCGCGGAGGGATGGTCGGAGCGGGCGTCTACCGCTAGCCTGCGGGCAGAAGGGCTGCGCCGTCGAGGACCCGTCCGGTCCTCACGGTCCGCCGCAGGGGCGCTCCGCCAAGCCGGAGCGGGGAGCCGGGGAGGCACGGGTGTCGCAGGAGGGATCCGCCGCCCCGGACGACGACCCGCTCGACGCGTTGCGCCCCGAACCCGATCCTCACGACGCGGACGCCACCTCCCGCCGCACCGGCGCCCAGGGGCCGACCGGCAACGCGGGACGGGCCGAGAGCACGGGACCGGTCGGCGGCGGCGAACCGGGTGGCGAGCCCGCGCTGGCCGAGGTCGGCGTGGAGACCGAGCCGACCGAGTTCGAGCCGAGCGGGCGGTTCGGCGTCCCGGGCCGGCCGCTGCGGCGCAGCAGCTTCCTGGTCGGCTTCACGGGGGCGCTCGGCGTGCTGCTGGCGTACGCGGTCTTCCTGGGCGTGCGGAACTCGGCCGGCATCCTGGTGCTCGTCGTGATCGCGCTCTTCCTCGCCGTCGGCCTGCACCCCGCCGTTGTGCGGTTGCGGCGCTGGGGGCTGCCGCACGGGCTCGCCGTGGCCGTGGTGACGCTGACCGTGCTGCTGCTGATCGTCGGCGGGCTGCTCGCCCTGGTGCCGCCCGTGGTGACCCAGTCCGGCCAGTTCATCGAGCACCTTCCCGGCTACGTCGACGACCTGCGCCGCAACCCCACTGTCAACGACCTCGTCGAGCGCTACGACGTGATGCGGCGCGTCCAGTCGGCGGCGAACGCGGACACCATCGGCCGAGCCCTCGGCGGCGTGCTCGGCGGGGCGCAGCTCATCTTCGGCACCATCTTCCGGGCACTGACCGTGCTGGTGCTGACGATCTACTTCCTGGCCTACTTCAACAAGCTGCGCGACCTCGGGTACGCGCTGGTGCCCCGGTCCCGCCGGGAGCGGGTACGCCTCATCGGTGACGAGATCCTCACCCGGGTCGGCGCGTACATGGTGGGGGCGCTGACCATCGCGGTGCTGGCCGGGGCGAGCACCTTCGTGTTCGCCCTGGTGGTCGGTCTGCCGTACCCCTTCGCCCTGGCCGTGGTGGTCGCGGTGACCGACCTGATCCCGCAGATCGGTGCGACCCTGGGCGCCGTGGTGGTGACCCTGGTCGGCCTCGCCACCGACCTGCCGGTCGGCATCGCCTGCCTGGGCTTCTTCCTGGTCTACCAGCAGGTGGAGAACTACCTGATCTACCCGAAGATCATGCGGCGGGCGGTCTCGGTCAACGAGGTGGCGGCGCTGCTCGCCGCCCTGCTCGGGGTGTCGCTGCTGGGCGTGGTCGGCGCGCTGATCGCCATCCCCACGGTGGCCGCGCTCCAGCTCATCCTGCGCGAGGTGGTGCTGCCCCGGCAGGAGTCCCGCTGACGCCTCAACCGGCGCGGCGCTGCTCCGGCCCGGCCACCGGGGTGTCGGCGAAGGCGGCCACGGTCCGGTCGGCGTACGCGCTCGCGTCGCCGGTCTCCATGGGGCCGTCCCAGGTGGTCGGCAGCGGGACCGGCACGGCCGGGTTCACCCGGCTGACGATCTCGTTGAGCACCGTCTCCGCGTCGCCGACCCAGAGGTGCTTGGCGCCGGGCACCCCGACCACCTCGGCCTGCGGCACCGCGGCGAAGCGCTGCCGGGCCTCCTCGGGGCGCAGGTAGTCGTCGAACTCGGGAACCAGGGCGGTGAGCGGCCGGCCGGACTCCGCCCAGACGGTCAGGTCCTCGGGCTGGGAGAAGCGCAGCGGCGGGGAGAGCAGGATGGCCCCGGCCACCGCCGGGTCGCAGCCGTACTTGAGCACCAGGTCGGTGCCGAAGGACCAGCCGACCAGCCAGATGTTCGGCAGCTCGTGGAACTCGGCGTACTCGATGGCGGCGGCCACGTCGAAGCGCTCGCCGACCGCGGCGTCGAAGGTCCCCTCGCTCGTGCCGCGGACGCTGCTGGTGCCCCGGGTGTTGAAGCGGAGCACGGCCAGGTCGGCCAGCGCCGGCAGCCGCCAGGCCGCCTTGCGGAACACGTGGCTGTCCATCATCCCGCCGTGGGTGGGCAGCGGGTGCAGGCAGACCAGGGTGCCGACCGGCTCCCGGTCCAGCGGCCGGGCCAGCTCGCCGACCAGCGTCAGCCCGTCGGCGGTGTGCAGCTCGATGTCCTCCCGGCGGCCGGGCAGGATCGACGACGCACGGATCCGTGTGCTCACGGTCCCAGTCTCCCGCGCCGCCGCCCGCGCCGCCCGCCGGGGCGGAAACAGCGTGATCCAGGTCGCTCAGCCGTGGCGGGGGGCGCCGCGGCCGCGCTGGAGGTTCGGCCCGCGCCGGTCCCGGGCCCGCCAGCAGCCGCTGTGCCAGTGCCGGCGGTCGGTCAGGTCACCCCGGTCGTCGGCCGGCCAGGCCACCACGTGCGCCACCCCGGGGCGGATCTCCTGGTCGCAGCCGGGGCACCGGTACGTCTTGACCGACGCCCCGCCGGTGATCCCGCGGACCTGCCAGTCGCCGTCGCGCCACTGCTGGACGGTCGGCACGCCCTGGCGCGCCCGCTCGGAGTCCAGGTGGATGGTGTCGTCCCGGCGGGGACGGTTGCGACGGGGGCTCACGGTCACCAAGCGTACGGTCCGCCGGCCGGGCCGGCCCGGGTCGGGCGGCCCGGCCGGCGGAGCTCACTTCCAGGTCTCCGGGTCGGTCAGGTCCTTCGCCACCTGCGTCCCGGCCAGCACGGTCGCCATGTCGGCCTCGGTGAACGTCGGCTTGTCCTTGAGGTAGCCGTCGGTCCACGGCCCAACGACATCGGCGGTCAGGTGCGCCTGCGGGATGCCGAGCAGCTCCAGCTTCGTGCCGGCCGGGTAGAGGTAGGCGGGACGGCCACCCACCGTGCGGTTGCTCTCGGCGCGGCCGCCCGAGATCTGCGCCCCGTACAGCAGTTGCACCCACATGGTCGCCGGCTCCCGGAAGACGGTGAGCTGGACCGTGAGGCTGCCCGGGAAGGCGGTGACATCGACGGAGCAGGCGGTCACCGTGGCGCCCTCCGGCAACGAGGTGATCTTCAGCGGCGCCGCGCATCGTCGTGCCTCCTTCCAGCGCAGGGCATCCACGGCCGCGGCCAGCGCGCGCCGGTCGCCGCCGAGCGTGCTCGCCCTGGCGTACAGGCCGGGCGCGGGCCGCCAGGTCTTGACCAGCCCGCCGGTCGTGCCGCTCACGTGCCGGATCTCGCCGTCGAAGGTCGGTCGCCCCGGAACCGCCGAGGGCGGGAAGCCGTCGATGCTGAAGTCGAACGGCCGCGCGGACCGGTTCACCTCGACCAGGACCGGCTGGCCGCTTCCGACGCTGAGCCGGATCTGCTCGCCGCTCAACCCGTCGCTGGCCCAGCCCAGGTAGCGGGCCCGGCCGGTGTCGATGCCCAGGTGCAGCACCTGCGGGTCGGTGCCGACCAGGTCGGGCCGCTGGGCCGCCCCCGGCACCCCGTCGGCGCGGGGCGGCACCGGTGGGGCGGCGGTCGGAGTGGCCGCGCTCCAGGGCAGCCGCCCGGACAGCCCGCCGAGGTCCGTGCCGCTCACCCCGACGAAGCCGAGCACCCCGACCAGGGCCAGGGCGGTGCCGGTGGCGGTCCGGCGGCGCACCTGCCGGCGCCGGCCGAGGGCGCGGGAGTCCCGCAGCAGGCGGTGGGTGTCCGTCTCCCCCTCGGCGTGCTCCCGCAGCACCGAGGCGATCCGCTGGTCGAGGTCGGTCACGGCCGGCTCCCCTTGGTCGTCGGGACGCCGCAGCGCTCCCGGAGGTGGGCGAGCGCCCGCATCGCGTGGGTGCGGACGGTGACCGGCGAGCAGTCGAGGACCTGGGCGATGGTCGCGTCGTCCAGGTCCTCGTAGTAGCGCAGCACCAGCACGGCACGCTGGCGGTCGGGCAGGGCGCGGATCAGCCGCCACATCTCGTCCCGGTCGGCCGCCTCACCGCCGAGGTCACCCCGCTCGGGCCGCTCGGTGAAGGTGTCCACGGCCAGCTCCCGGCTGGACCGCCGGCGCCACCACGACGTGTTGGCGTTGACCAGCATCCGCCGCACGTACACGTCGGGCCGGTCGGCCCGGGCGATCTTCCGCCAGTGCACGTACGCACGGGCCAGGACGTCCTGGGTCAGGTCCTCGGCGCGGTGCGCGTCGCCGGTCAGCAGCCGGGCCAGGCGCAAGAGGGCCGGGCCGCGGCTGCCGACGTACTCCTCGAAGGTCACGCCCTGAAGACGCCGTCACCGGCGCCCGGTGTTGACCCGGATCAGCGCTTCGTGTGGTCGCGGAAACCGCGGCCGCTCTTGCGGCCCAGGTAGCCGGCGGTGACCAGGTGCTCCAGCAGCGGCGCGGGGGCGAAGCCCGGCTCGCGCAGCTCCAGGTAGAGCTCGCGCTGGATGGCCAGCGAGACGTCCAGGCCGACCACGTCGAGCAGCTCGAACGGGCCCATGGGGTAACCGCAGCCGAGCTTCATGGCGTAGTCGATGTCGTCGGCCGTCGAGTAGCTGGCCTCCAGCATCTTCACCGCGTCGTTCAGGTACGGGAAGAGCAGCGCGTTGACGATGAAGCCGGACCGGTCGCCGCAGACCACGCCGGTCTTGCCCAGCGCCGCGCACACCGCCCGGGCGGTGGCGCTGGTCTCCGCCGAGGTGCGGATGGTCTGCACGATCTCCACCAGCGGCATGATCGGCGCCGGGTTGAAGAAGTGCAGGCCGATCACGTCGGCGGGCCGCTGGGTGGCCATCGCCACGTCGATCACCGGCAGCGACGAGGTGGTGGTAGCCAGCACGACGCCCGGCTTGCAGATCTCGTCGAGGCTGGCGAACAGGGCCTTCTTGACGCTCAGCTCCTCGATCACCGCCTCGACGACCAGGTCGACGTCGGCCAGGTGGTCGAGGGTGGCCGACCAGGTGACCCGGCCGAGCGCGGCGTCCCGGTCCTCCTCGCTCAGCTTGCCCCGCACCACGCCCTTGTTCAGCGAGGTCTTGACCGCCTCGCAGACCTTGGCGGACTTCTCCGCGCCCCGGGTCACCGAGATGACCTCGTAGCCGGCCTTGGCGAAGACCTCGATGATGCCGGTGGCCATGGTCCCGGAGCCGACGACGCCGACCTTGGCAATCGCCCGGGCGCCGTCGGCGAGCGCGGCGCCCGTGGTCACCGGGGTGTGCTCGTCGGGTACGACCACCGGGGAGCCCGGCCGCTCGTAGGTGTAGAAACCGCGGCCGGACTTCCGGCCGAGCAGGCCGGCCGTGACCATCTGCTTGATCAGCGGCACCGGGGCGTGCCGGCGGTCGCGGCCGCCGCGCCGGTACATGGTGTCCAGGATCTCGTACGCGGTGTCGAGGCCGATCAGGTCCATCAGCGCGAGCGGGCCCATGGGCAGGCCGCAGCCGAGCTTCATGGCGGCGTCGATGTCCTCGCGGGTGGCGTAGCGGGACTCGAACATGCTCACCGCGTGGTTGAGGTAGCCGAAGAGCAGCGCGTTGGCGATGAACCCGGCCCGGTCGCTGATGGTGACGTCGACCTTGCCGAGCCGCTCGCAGAGCGCCTCCACGTCGGCCACCACGTCGGCGGAGGTGACCACGGTGCGGACCACCTCGACCAGCTTCATGACCGGCGCCGGGTTGAAGAAGTGGATGCCGATGACCTGGTTCGGCCGGGTGGTGGCGACCGAGATCTCGGTGACGCTCAGCGAGGAGGTGTTGGTGGCCAGGATCGCCTCGGGCTTGCAGACCCGGTCCAGCTCGGCGAAGATCCGCTGCTTCAGGTCCAGGTGCTCGGGCACCGCCTCGATCACCAGGTCCACCGAGTGCAGGGCGTCCAGCCCGACCTGCCAGTCCACCCGGGCCAGCAGCGCGTCGCGGTCGGCCTCGGCGAGCTTGCCCTTGGCGACCGCCCGGTCCGTCGAGCCGGTGAGGGTGGCCCGGCCGCGCTCCACGGCGGCCGCGGAGATCTCGACGGCCACCACGTCGATGCCGTTGCGGGCGAACACCTCGACGATGCCGGCACCCATGGTGCCCAGACCCACCACACCCACACTGGTGAACTCGCGCGCCACGACCGGCCTCCCCTTGGTCGACTCCGCCGGCATTGAACGGCGGCTAAGGTTATGCGCCGGAGTCTGCCACGTGACGCTGAGTTGTCGAGACGCGGTGGGATATTTCACGCACCGCGCCGGTCAGACCCCCGTGGGCACCCCCGCGAGCGCCAGCAGCTCGGCCACGAACTCGGCCGGCCGCTCCAGGTGCGGGCTGTGCCCGCAGCCGGGCAGCACCACCTCCCGGTACGTCCCGCCGGCCGCCGCGTACGCGTCGAGGACCGCCCGGGTCTGCCCGACCATCGGCTGCGGCGGGCAGTCGGCCTCCCCGGGCCAGCCGGGCACCACCCCGAGCGACCCGAGGTACGCCAGGTCGAACAGCGAGGTGTCCGAGACGATCACGTCGGCGTCGCCGCGTACCCAGGTCACCGGCGGCTTGGCCGGGACGGCGACCAGCTCGTCGGCGAGCCGGAAGTGGGCCGGCGCCAGCGCGTTGAGCACCCCGCGCTCCCCCGCCGCGGTGCCCGGCCAGTGCCCCGAGGCGACCGCCGTGCCGGGGTAGTTGTCGTTCCCCGTGGCGGTCGTCAGCATGCTCTCCAGCAGCAGGTCCTCGTCCCCGCCGAGCGACGCCGGGTCGGCCACGTACGCCGAACGCAGCACGTTGCGCGGGCTGGTCGGGCCGTCGGCGCCCCGGTCCCCCGCGGCCAGCCGGGCCACGAAGTCGGGGTTCGCGGTGCCCGCGCCGGTGCCGGCGAAGTCGGGCGTGGTGGGGGTGCCGTCGAGGTCCCGGGTCCCGCCGAAGCCGTACGGGGAGACCGGCGCCTCCAGCAGCAGCCCGGCCACCCGGTCGGGGCGGTCGACGAGCAGCCGCATCGCCACCCCGCCGCCGAGCGAGTGCCCCACGACCACTGGCCTGGCGCCGGGGGCGAACAGCCCGGGGGCGTCGAGCAGCGCGGCCACGTCGTCGGCGAAGTCGCCGAGGCCGCGGGTGGCGTCGACCGGGGCGGTGTCGGTCTCGCCGTATCCGCGCAGGTCGGGGGCGACCACCCGGAGCGTCTCCGGCAGCCGGGGCAGCAGCGGCTCCCAGAACGCGGCGGACGACACGTTGCCGTGCACCAGCAGCACCGGCACGCCGTCCGGCGGGCCGGCCACCCGGACCGCCTGGGTGATGCCGTTGGCCTGGACGGTGTGCCGCTCGCTCCGCATCCGCGCATGCTGGCACGGCCGTCCGCGACCGGTCCATGTGGGCGGGCTCCATCCGGCGCCGCAGGAGGGTGTGGCGGAACTCCGGGTCAGCGGTGCGCGTCGACCGCCAGGGGCAGCGCGCCGCGGGCCTCGACGGGCGGCCGCGGCGTGGGCGGGACCGGCAGCGGCAGGGTGGGCCGCTGGTCGCGGCGGGGCTGCCCGAAGCTCATCCCCACCGGGTCGGTGCGGGCCACGCCCGGGTCAAAGAAGCGCAGGTCGGTGCGGCCGAGCCGGATGACGTCTCCGTCGGCGAGCGGGACGCTGCCGGCGATCCGCTGGTCGTTGAGCCAGGTGCCGTTCGTCGAGCCGAGGTCGGTGAGCACCACCCCGTCGGGGGTGGCCTGGACCGTGGCGTGCCGGCGGCTCAGGTGCGGGTCGGCCAGCACGATGTCGGCGCTCGGCGCCCGGCCGACCAGCTGTGGATCCCGACCGACCCGGAAACTCAGCCCCCGCATCGCCCCGCCCGACACCGTCAGCAGCGGCATCAGTTCCGGATGCTCCTCCATGGACAGTCGACCTCCACCCCACCGTCGCTCCGCGGCGTCAGCCTGCCACCTCACGGTAATCGCTCCCACCACCGCGCGGTCACCCCCGTGACCCCGGCCGGCCATGTCCTGTTCAACGTTTCGGCGGGCGCCGCCGGTTCAATCGGCGGCACGTCCGTCGATCCTGCCGGGCCCGCGCACCGCCGGCCTGGGCAGAGTACGGGCTGCGCGGGACCTACCGGTGAGTAACGCTCGGGTCTAGACTTCGGCCATGACGGCTGTGCGTGTCCCGGGGACCCCGCTCATCGAGGACGGTCGACTGGTGTCGACGAGCCCGGCGACCGGCGAGGAGGCCGGACGGCTCCCGGTGGCGACCGAGGCGGACGTACGGGCCGCGGTGGAGCGGGCCCGCGCCGCCGGCGACTGGTGGGCCGGGCTGGGCTTCGCCGGCCGGCGCGACCGGCTGCTGCGCTGGCGCGGCGTGCTCGCCCGCCGGATGGAGGAGCTGGCCGACCTGGTGCACACCGAGGGCGGCAAGCCGGTCGGCGACGCCGTGGTGGAGATCCTCACCGCGGTGGAGCACATCGACTGGGCCGCCCGCAACGCCCGCCGGGTGCTCGGGCCGCGCCGGGTCCGCTCCCGGCTGATCCTCGCCGAGTTCACCGGCCACCTGGAATACCAGCCGTACGGGGTGGTCGGCGTGATCGGCCCCTGGAACTACCCCGTCTTCACGCCCATCGGCTCCGCCGCGTACGCCCTGGCCGCCGGGAACGCGGTGGTGTTCAAGCCCAGCGAGTACACCCCGGCCGTCGGGCAGTGGCTGGTGGACCGGTTCGCCGAGGTGGTGCCGGAGCAGCCCGTCTTCCAGGCGGTGCACGGGCTCGGCGACGTGGGTGCGGCGCTGTGCCGCTCCGGCGTGGCCAAGCTGGCCTTCACCGGCTCGACCGCCACCGCCAAGAAGGTCATGGCCGCCTGTGCCGAGACGCTCACCCCGGTGCTGCTGGAGGCGGGCGGCAAGGACGCCATGATCGTGGACAGCGACGCCGACCTCGACGCCGCCGCCGAGGCGTGCGTCTGGGGCGCGCTGACCAACGCCGGCCAGACCTGCATCGGCATCGAACGGGTCTACGCGGTCGACCAGGTCTTCGACGCCTTCGTCGACAAGGTGGTGACGAAGGCCGGCCGGCTCACCGTCGGCCCCGACGGCGCCGACATCGGCCCCATCACCATGCCGTCCCAGGTCGACGTCATCCGCCGGCACATCGACGACGCGGTGGCCCGCGGCGGCCGGCCGGTGCTCGGCGGCCCCGACGCGGTCCAGCCGCCGTACGTGCACCCGACCGTGCTTGTCGACGTGCCCGAGGACTCGGCCGCGGTGCGCGAGGAGACCTTCGGGCCGACGCTCACCGTCAACCGGGTCCGCGACGTGGACGAGGCCGTCGAGCGGGCCAACGCCCTGTCGTACGGTCTCGGCGGTTCGGTCTTCGGCCGCAAGCGGGCCGTGGCCGTCGCGCGGCGCCTGCGCTCCGGGATGGCCTCGGTCAACTCGGCGCTGACCTTCGCCGGCATGTCCACCCTGCCGTTCGGCGGTGTGGGCGACTCCGGCTTCGGCCGCATCCACGGCGAGGACGGGCTGCGCGAGTTCGGCCGGGCCAAGTCGGTCACCCGCCGCCGGGCCCGGTCGCTGCTGCCGTCGATGACCTTCGAGCGCACGCCGGCGGACGTCGCCCGCCTGGTCAAGGCCGCCAAGCTGATGTACGGCCGGGGCCGCTGACGACCCAGGCCCGCCCGCTCAGAACAGGGTCAGCTCGTCGCGCTCGATGCCGCGCAGCCGGTCGTAGTCGACCACCACGCAGCGGATGCCCCGGTCGGTGGCGAGCACCCGGGCCTGCGGCTTGATCTCCTGCGCCACGAACACCCCGGTGACCGGGGCGAGCAGCGGGTCGCGGTTCATCAGCTCCAGGTAGCGGGTGAGCTGTTCGACACCGTCGATCTCCCCGCGCCGCTTCACCTCGACCGCCACGGCGCCCTGGTTGGCGTCCCGGCAGAGCAGGTCGACCGGGCCGATCGCCGTCATGTACTCCCGCCGCACCAGCGTGAACCCCTCACCGAGGGTCTCCGGGTTCGCGGCCAGCAGCTCCTGGAGGTGCGCCTCGACGCCGTCCTTGCGCAGGCCCGGGTCGACGCCCAGCTCGTACGAGGTGTCCTGGAAGACCTCCTCCAGGGTGATGCGCAGCTCTTCGCCGGCCTTGTTGACCACCCGCCACACGCCTGGGGCCTCCTCCAGCCGGCACGGCGGGCTCATCCAGTTCAACGGCTTGTACGCCCGGTCGTCGGCGTGGATCGACACCGACCCGTCCGCCTTCACCATGAGCAACCGGGTGGCCGGCGGCAGGTGTGCCGACAGTCGTCCGACGTAGTCCACCGAGCACTTCGCAATCACCAACCGCACCCGACGAGGGTAGCGGAGCACCCGGCGTTCGCCGACGAGCGCCACTGGCGTACCGGTGCGATATTGAGATCGTGCTCGAAGTCCTCACCGGTTCCGGCCTCGCCGCCTCGGCGGGCCTGAACGCCTACATCCCCCTCCTGCTGATGGGTCTGCTCGCGCGCTACACCGACCTCATGGAGCTGCCGAGCGGCTGGCAGTGGTTGGGCAACGGGTGGGTCCTGCTGATCCTCGCCGTGCTGCTCGCCGTCGAGGTGGTGGCCGACAAGGTGCCGGTGGTCGACCACGTCAACGACGTGGTGCAGACCGTGGTCCGGCCCACCGCCGGCGGGCTGGCCTTCGGCGCCGGCTCCACCTCGGAGACGGTCACGGTCAGCGACCCGGACACCTTCTTCTCCTCACACCAGTGGGTGCCGGTAGTGGTCGGCGTGCTCATCGCGCTCGGCGTGCACCTGCTCAAGTCGGCGGCCCGGCCGGTCATCAACGCGACCACCGCGGGGTTCGGCGCCCCGGTGGCCAGCACCGCCGAGGACGCCACCAGCGCGGTCATGTCGGTGGTGGCGATCCTGCTGCCGGTCCTGGTGCTGGCGTTCCTGCTCGGGCTCGTGGCGTTCTTCTTCTGGTTCCTGCGGCGGCGTCGTTCGCGACGTCGTGAACGCCAGGCCGCCCGGGCCGCGGGGTTCCGGGTCTAGAGACGCCGAAGGCCGGCACCCGATCGGGGTGCCGGCCTTCGTGCTTGTGTCAGCTGTTCCAGTTGTGGGCGACGATGTCGGCGGCCTGCTGCTCCCACTGCGCGTACGCATCCGGGTAGGCCGAGACCTGCACGGTCTGGGCGGCCTCGGTCAGCGGCATGTCCTGCCACCCGTCAACCTGCTTCAGACCCTTCAGGAACGCAAGCGTCGAGTACTCCGGGTCGGTGATCTGCTCCGGCGTGCCCCAACCCGAGGACGGGCGCTGCTGGAACAGGCCCAGCGAGTCATGGTCATTGCGGTCGCCGAGGTGACCCAGGTTCTCCAGCTTCGACTCCTGCAGCGACGTGGCGATCGAGATGACCGCCGCCCGCTCCGGCAGACCGGCCTTCTTCGTCGCGGCGATGATCGCCTTGGCGTTGGCGGTCTGCTCGCCGTTCAGGTCGATGTGCGACTGCGCGCCCTGCACACTCACCGCGACCGGCTTGGTGCCCTGCACGGGGGCGGCGTCGGCGTGGGCGGCGATCGGACCGGCGAACACACCACCGGTGAAAGCCAGACCAGCAATACCGAGAACGCTCTTACGCAGCATCGTGTTCATGGGGGAAAGCTCCATTCGGGGGTTGGCGCACAGTGCCGATGGGGGTCAGCGTGTGCGCAAGCACCGTCAGGCGCTCAAAAGGGGAAAGTCTTGGGGGATCATCCGGCGTGCGGGGTGGGGCCTCTTCGTCGCGCCGGGATCATGTACAACGACCGGCGGCCCACCATCATTCCGGGCCCGGGACACCCACGTCGGCGGGCCGTCCTCCTCGATCGTGCACGGGCATACAACGACCCCCACCCGCCCGCCATTCCACCGCCAGAGTGCCGCCGACCACCCCGGAAACGGACATCCGGCGCAGACGACCTCGGTCGGTGGAACGCCATGTGGGTATCCCGGCCCCGGAGACATACAGGGCGTTCCACTCACCGGTCGGGGGCGACGCGTAAAGCTGACATTCCGTCCATTCCAGGCCGGCTACCGAGGGCGGGGCGCTGGGCGGTCGCGCTCATCGGGCACCGGTAGCCGGGCGAAGCCCGGTGGAGTCGGCGTTTCGCGTACCCCTTGGGTTTTATCCGGCTTGCCCACCCCGCAGGCGAGCGAAGGCCGCCGCCCGGACGAGCCCGCACTGCCGGACAGGGCGGACGGCCGGGCGGCGGGGGCACCCGACAGCGTGATCCAGGGGCGGATCTGCGGTCGAAGACCGGACGAATGCCTACATTTGTGGCTGACGTCCAGAGGAGGGCCGGAGAGATGACCGCGTCGATGGAGATGCCCCGGGTCCAGGAGTGCGCCGTCAGGTCCTGCGCCTACAACCACACCAACGACTGCCACGCCTTCGCGATCACGATCGGCAGCAGCGACCACGCGCACTGCCACACCTTCATCGAGATGCCGGTGCGCGGCGGCGTCGAGCAGACGCTCGCCCAGGTGGGCGCCTGCCAGCGGGCGGACTGCCGGCACAACTCGGACCTGGAGTGTCACGCCCCGGCGATCACCGTCGGCCCGGACATGGACCTGGCGGACTGCCAGACCTACGCCAGCCGCTGACCGGAGTCAGGCCCGCCGGAGGCGGCCTGACCCCGCCGGAGGCAGGGCCTGACACCGCCGGCCCGGACGGACCTCGGACGCCGGGTCCGACGGCCACGCGGGAAGCGCGGACGCCCCTCAGGACAGGCCGTTGGACTCCCGGATGACGGTGACCAGGTCGTCGATGATGCCGGTCAGCGCGAAGTCCTTCGGCGTGAACACCCGGGCGACACCGGCGGCCCGGAGCGCGTCCGCGTCGACCGCCGGGATGATGCCGCCGACCACCACGGGCAGGTCGGCCCGCCCGGCGGCGCGCAGCCCGTCCAGCACAGCCGGCACGGCGGCCAGGTGCGAGCCGGAGAGCACCGAGAGGCCGACCAGGTCGACGTCCTCCTCCACGGCGGCCGCCACGATCTGCCCGGCGGTCAGCCGGATGCCCTGGTAGACCACCTCGAAGCCGGCGTCGCGGGCGCGTACCGCGATCTGCTCGGCGCCGTTGGAGTGCCCGTCCAGGCCGGGCTTGCCGACGAGCAGCCGCAGCCGGCCGCTGCCCAGCTCGCGGGCGGTGGCGGCGACCCGCTCCCGGACCGCGCCCAGGCCGGGGTCGCCGCCGGCGCCGGCCGCGCCGGCCAGACCGGTGGGCGCCCGGTACTCGCCGAACACCTGGCGCAGCGCGCCGGCCCACTCGCCGGTGGTCACCCCGGCCCGGACGCACTCCAGCGTCGCCGGCATGAGGTTCGTCGTGGTCGCGGCGTCCGCGCGCAGCCGGGCGAGTGCCGCGTCCACGGCCGCCGTGTCCCGGCCGGCCCGCCACTCGCGTACGGCGGTGGCGGCGGCCGCCTCGACGGCGGGGTCGACCTGCTCGATGGCCTCGGCGCCGGCCGCGGTCAGCGGCGACGGCTCGGTCTCGGTGAACCGGTTGACGCCGACCACCACGTCGGCGCCGGACTCCATCCGCCGACGCCGGTCGGCCAGCGAGGCGACGAGGGCGCTCTTGAGGTAGCCGGTCTCCACGGCGGCCACCACGCCGCCCATCTCCAGCACCTTCTCCAACTCGACCCGGGCCCCGGCGACGATGTCGTCGACAAGCGCGGTCATCACGTGCGAGCCGTCGAACAGGTCCGGGTATTCGAGCAGGTCCGACTCGTACGCCAGCACCTGCTGCATGCGCAGCGACCACTGCTGGTCCCACGGACGGGGCAGGCCGAGCGCCTCGTTCCAGGCGGGCAGTTGCACGGCCCGGGCCCGGGCGTCCCGGGACAGGGTGA
The DNA here is from genome assembly GCF_900091475.1 of Micromonospora chersina. Taxonomy (NCBI): domain Bacteria; kingdom Bacillati; phylum Actinomycetota; class Actinomycetes; order Micromonosporales; family Micromonosporaceae; genus Micromonospora; species Micromonospora chersina. The sequence goes on along the minus strand of NZ_FMIB01000002.1, from coordinate 5,459,183 downwards.
CGCCGAGCATCTCCAGCACGATGCGCTGGATGTTGTTCTCCGGCTGCGCCTCGGTGAGGCCCAGCGAGTTGACCTGGACGCCGTACCGGAAGCGGCGCTGCTTCGGGTTCTCCACGCCGTACCGGTCGCGGGTGATCTCGTCCCAGAGCGCGCCGAACGCGCGCATCTTGGCGATCTCCTCGACGAAGCGCACGCCGGCGTTGACGAAGAAGGAGATCCGCTGGACCACGTCGCCCATCCGCTCGGCGGGCACCTGGCCGGAGTCGCGTACCCGGTCGAGCACGGCGACCGCGGTGGCCAGGGCGAAGCCGACCTCCTGCACGGGCGTCGCGCCGGCCTCCTGGAGGTGGTACGAGCAGATGTTGACCGGGTTCCACTTCGGCATCTCGCGCAGGGTGTACGCGATGATGTCGGCGGTCAGCCGCAGCGAAGCCGCCGGCGGGAAGATGTACGTCCCGCGGGACAGGTACTCCTTGATGATGTCGTTCTGCGTGGTGCCGGCGCAGCGGGCCAGCTCGGCGCCCTGCTCGGCGGCGACCGTGCCGTAGAGGCCGAGCAGCCACATGGCCGGCGCGTTGATGGTCATCGAGGTGTTCATCTCGGCGAGCGGGATGCCGTCGAAGAGGGCCCGCATGTCGCCGAGGTGCGCCACCGGCACGCCCACCCGGCCCACCTCGCCGGTGGCCAGCTCGTGGTCCGGGTCGTAGCCGGTCTGGGTGGGCAGGTCGAAGGCGACCGAGAGACCGGTCTGCCCCTTCGCGAGGTTGCGGCGGAAGAGCGCGTTGGTGGCCGTGGCGGAGGAGTGCCCGGCGTAGGTGCGCATCACCCAGGGCCGGTCACGCTCGGGCAGCCGCCCCGAAGGAGCCTTCTCGTCCATGGCCGGAGTTTAAGTTACCGTTCAGTAAAACGGGCTGTGGAAAACCACACAGGTCCATGGAGCGGACCGACGGGCACGGGCGGCGCGACATGGCCGACACCACCACACCCCGGGCCCCCGGCCAGGCCGCCGGAGTCGCACACTGGACGTCATGGATGACGAGCTCGCGATCTCCGTACGGGGACTGCGCAAGGCGTACGGCGACACCGTCGCGGTGGCGGGGGTGGACCTCGACGTCCACCGCGGCGAGGTGTTCGCCCTGCTCGGCCCGAACGGCGCGGGCAAGACCACCACGGTGGAGATCCTGGAGGGCTACCGGCGGCGCGACGCCGGCGAGGTCCGCGTGCTGGGCGCCGACCCGGCGCACCCCGACCCGGGCTGGCGGTCCCGCGTCGGCATCGTGCTCCAGGGCACCGGCGAGTTCGACGAGCTGACCGTGGCCGAGGTGGTGCGGCACTTCGCCGGCTTCTACCCGGACGCCGACGACCCGGACAAGGTGGTCGAGCGGGTCGGGCTGGGCGCCAAGGCCCGGGCGCGCACGCACACCCTCTCCGGCGGGCAGAAGCGCCGGCTGGACGTGGCGCTGGGCATCGTGGGCCGCCCCGAGCTGCTGTTCCTCGACGAGCCCACCACGGGCTTCGACCCGGAGGCCCGGCGCGAGTTCTGGGAGCTGATCCGCGACCTCTCGGCCGCCGGCACCACCATCGTGCTCACCACCCACTACCTCGACGAGGCCGAGGCCCTGGCCGACCGGGTCGGGGTGATCGCCGCCGGCCGGGTGGTCGAGGTGGCCCCGCCGAACCGGCTGGGCAACCGGCAGGAGGCGCTGGCGACGGTCTCCTGGCGTACCCCGGACGGGACGCCGGAGACGGCCGAGACCGCGACGCCGACGGCGCTGGTGGCGGAGCTGGCCGCGCGCTTCGGCGGCGAGGTCCCGGGCCTCACCGTGACCCGGCCGACCCTGGAAGACGTCTACCTGCGGATGATCGGACACTGATGACGACCACCACGAAGCCGGCCGCGCCGGTCGCCGCCGCCCCGGGTCGCCGGCCGGGCGGGGCCTCGCTCGCCCTGCGGCAGGGCCGGCTGGAGATCACCCAGTTCCTGCGCTCCCGGGAGTCCGTCGTCTTCACGATGGGCTTCCCGGTCATCATGATCCTGATCTTCGCGGCGATCTTCAACGACGAGATCGCCCCCGGCGTCAGCTACACGCAGTACTTCATCACCGGCATGATCGCGACCGGTCTGATGACGGTGAGCTTCCAGAACCTCGGCATCTGGATCCCGATCGAGCGGGACCGGGGCGTGCTCAAGCGCTACCGGGGCACCCCGATGCCGAAGTGGGTCTGGTTCGCCGGCAAGGTGCTCATGGTGGTGGCCATCGGCATCGCCGAGACGGCGCTGCTGCTCGCCGTGTCGGTGGCGCTGTTCGACCTGAAGCTGCCGGCGACGGCCGCGAAGTGGGCCACCTTCGGCTGGGTCGCCGTCCTCGGCGTCACCGCCTGCACGCTGTGCGGCATCGCCATCTCCTCGCTGGCCCGCACCGCCCGCAGCGGCTCGGCCGTGGTCACCCCGGTGGCCCTGGTCCTCCAGTTCATCTCCGGCGTGTTCTTCGTCTTCACCAGCCTGCCGAGCTGGATGCAGCAGGTCGCCGCGCTCTTCCCGCTCAAGTGGATGTGCCAGGGGCTGCGCTCGGTCTTCCTGCCGGACAGCTTCGGGGCGCAGGAACCGGGCGGCTCGTTCGAGCTGGGCCGCGTCGCCCTGGTGCTCGGGCTGTGGTGCGTGATCGGCCTGGTGCTCTGCCTGACGACCTTCCGCTGGACCACCAAGCGCGACGGCTGACGGCGCGCACCGCGGGTGGCACACTCGCGGGCATGGCTCACCTCCTGACCCGGCGCACCCTGCTGGGCGCCGCAGCCGGCGTGGCCGGCGCCGCGGTGGTCGGCGGGCTCGCCGCGCGGCAACTGGCCGAGCCCCGGCCCGGGCCGGCGCCCGCCGTGCCCGACGCGCCGGCCGGGGACGAGCGCCTGATCCGCATCCGGTCCGGGGCCCGCGACCGCGAGGTGGACTTCTGGACGGCCGTGCCCGAGGGGTACGGCGACGGCCGCGGCCTGCCGGTCTGCCTGGTGCTGCACGGCGCCTCGGCCACGCCCCGCGACTACGGCCGGTTCGGGCTGGCCCGGTTCCTCACCGACGCGGTACGCCGTGGCGCCCCGCCCTTCGCGCTGGCCGGGGCCACCGGTGGCCGGCTCTCCTGGCGCCGCTCCGGCGACGACGACCCGCAGCGGATGGTCCGCGAGGAGGTGCCGACCTGGTGCGCCCGGCGGGGCTTCGACAGCAGCCGGCTCGCCGTGTGGGGCTGGTCGATGGGCGGGTTCGGCGCGCTGCTGCTCGCCGAGGCGTACCCCGGTTGGCTGCGCGCGGTGGCCGCCTTCTCCCCCGCGGTCCGCCCGGGCGACGCGGTCTTCGCCGGCGTGGACCGGCTGCGCGGCACCCCGGTCGGCCTCTGGTGCGGCCGGCAGGACAACTTCCTCAAGGACGTCCGCGCGCTGGCCCGGGCGCTGCCCGAGCCCCCGGCACGCGCCGCCTGGGCCGACGGCCGGCACAACTTCGCCTACTGGGGCACCGTGATCCCGGACGCGTTCGGCCTGATCGGCGCGGCCCTCACCCCGCCCCGGAAGACGTGACGCCCCCGACCGGGGCGGCCGGGGGCGTCATCCGCACGGATCAGTAGCTGTAGAAGCCCTGGCCGGTCTTGCGACCCAGGTCGCCGGCCGTCGCCATGCGCTGGAGCAACTCCGGCGGGAAGAACTTCTCGTCGGCGGTGTCGGTGTAGATGTTCCGGGTGGCGTTGAGCAGCACGTCCACGCCGGTCAGGTCGACAGTGGCCAGCGGGCCCATGGCGTGGCCGAAGCCCAGCTTGCAGGCGGTGTCCAGGTCCTCGGCGGAGATCACGCCGGCCTCGACCAGCTTGACCGCCTCCATGGCGAGGGCGCAGATCAGCCGGGTCGTGACGAAGCCGGCGATGTCCCGGTTGACCACCACGACCGTCTTGCCGATCTCCTCGGCGAACGCCTTCGCCGTGGCCAGGGCCGCGTCGCTGGTCTTGTAGCCGCGGACCAGCTCGCAGAGCTTCATCATGGGCACCGGCGAGAAGAAGTGGGTGCCGACGACCGACTCCGGGCGCTCGGTGGCGGTGGCGATCTGGGTGACCGGGATGGCCGAGGTGTTGGTGGCCAGCACCGCGTCCGACTTGCAGATCTTGTCCAGCGCGCGGAACACCTCGTGCTTGATCTCGATCTTCTCGAAGACCGCCTCGACGACGATGTCCGCGTCGGCCGCCGCTTCCAGCTCCGTGGTCGGCGTGATCCGGGCCAGGGTCGCCTCGACCTCGGACGCCTCGATCTTCCCCTTCTCGGCGAACTTCTGAAGCGACTTCCGGATGCCGTCGACGCCCCGCCTGGTGGCCGCGTCGTCCAGGTCGCGCAGCGTCACCTGCCAGCCCGCCTGCGCCGCCACCTGGGCGATGCCCGAGCCCATCAACCCGGCACCGACGACCGCGAGTCGACCCGCCATCTGCTTCTCCCTCGCTGGAACTCGCTGAAATGAGTGTCTGCGAGCACCCTAGTCGGGGAGGCTGAACGACTGCTAAGGGCGGGCCCCTCAGATGGCGAGGTCCGGTTCGTCGGGCGCCGTGCCGCGTTCCACCTCGACGCCGAGGGCCCGCAGGTCGGCCACGAAGTCCGGATAGCCGCGGTCGACGTGGTGCACGTGGGAGACCTCGGTGACCCCGTCGGCGCAGAGCCCGGCGATGATCAGACCGGCGCCGGCCCGGATGTCGGTGGCGCGTACCGGGGCGCCGGAGAGGCGGTCGTGGCCGCAGACCAGGGCGTGGTGGCCGTCGGTCCTGATGTCCGCGCCGAGCCGCATCATCTCGTTGGCGAACATGAACCGGCCGTCGAAGATGTTCTCGGTGATCAGCGAGGCCCCGTCGCTGACCGCGGCCAGCCCGATCGCCATCGGCAGCAGGTCGGTGGCGAAGCCCGGAAAGGGCAGGGTGACCACGTCGACGGCCTTCGGCCGGTCGTCCATGCGTACCCGGAAGGCGCCGCCCCGGGTCTCCACCAGGCCGCCGGCCGAGACCAGCTTGTCCAGCGCGACCTCCAGGAAGGCCGGGTCCACGCCGGTCACGGTCACGTCGCCGCGGGTCATCGCGGCGGCGAACGCCCACGTCCCGGCGACGATCCGGTCCCCCACCGTGGCGTGCCGGACCGGGCGCAACTCGGGCACACCGGTGATGTGCAGGGTCGACGTGCCGGCCCCCTCGATCCGGGCGCCCATCCGGTTCAGCATGGTGCAGATGTCGACGATCTCCGGCTCCCGGGCCGCGTTGTCGATAGTCGTGGCGCCCCGGGCCAGCACCGCCGCCATCACCAGGTTCTCGGTGGCGCCGACGCTCGGGAAGTCCAGCAGGATGTCCGCGCCGTGCAGCCCGTCCGCGGCCTCGGCGATGACGAAGCCGTGCTCGCCGGAGATCTCCGCGCCCATCCGGGCCAGCCCGGCGATGTGCATGTCCAGGCCGCGGGAGCCGATGGCATCCCCGCCGGGGTGGGCCACCCGCACGTACCGCCGGCGGGCCAGCAGCGGCCCGAGCACGCAGATCGACGCGCGCAGCCGGCGGACCAGGTCGTAGTCGGCCTCCGCGCCCGGCTGCTCCGGCACGTCGATCACCACCGACCGGGACCGTTCCACCCCGCCGCGGGCCACCATGGGGTCGACCGGGTCGTCGGCGGCGAAGCGTACGACGCAGCCGAGCCGGCGCAGCACCTCCCCCATGATGGCGATGTCGGTGATCCGGGGGACGTTGGTGATCACGCTGCGCCCAGGGGCGAGCAGCGCCGCCGCCATCAGCTTCAACGCCGAGTTCTTCGCCCCGACCACGTGCACGGTGCCGGCCAGCCGGGCCTCACCGAGCACCCGGATGACGTCGACGTCGTTGACCGCCGGGTCGCCGGCGTCACCCGGCCCCACCCCGACCGGCCAGGCCGTGCGGGCCGGCCGCGCCGGGATCGTCAGGTCCGGTATCCGTAGGCTGTGCGTCATGGCCGTCCACCTCACGCGCATCTACACCAAGGCCGGCGACGCCGGCATGACCAGGCTGAGCAACAACGAGCAGGTGCCGAAGACCGATCCGCGGATCGCCGCGTACGCGGACGTGGACGAGTGCAACGCCGCCATCGGCGTCGCGCTCGCCCTTGGGCAGCTCCCCGACGAGCTGCGGGCGGTGCTGGGGTCGATCCAGAACGACATGTTCGACGTCGGCGCGGACCTGGCGACCCCCGTGGAGCCGGACCCGAAGTACCCGCCGCTGCGGGTGACCGAGGAGTACGTGGAGCGCCTCGAGGGCTGGTGCGACGAGTACAACGCGCGCCTGAGCAAGCTCGACTCCTTCATCCTCCCCGGCGGCACCGCTGGCGCGGCGCTGCTGCACGTGGCACGGACGACCGCCCGGCGCGCCGAGCGTGCGGCGTGGGCGCTGGTCGCGCACGACCCGGACCGGACCAGCACGCTCCCGGCAAAGTATCTCAACCGGCTCTCCGATCTGCTCTTTATCCTGTCAAGAACGGCAAATCCGGATGGGGATGTGCTATGGGTGCCGGGCGGCAAGCGTTGACCGTCGGCGCGCTGCACCACGTGGAGGTGTGGGTACCCGATCTCGCCGCTGCCAGGCGTAGTTGGGGCTGGCTCCTCGGTGAACTGGGCTGGACGCCGTACCAGGACTGGCCGGCCGGCCGGTCCTGGCGGCTCGGCCCGACGTACCTGGTCCTGGAGGAGTCGCCGGCGCTCACCGGGCGCGCCCACGACCGGTGCGCGCCGGGCCTCAACCACCTGGCCTTCCACGCCGGCCCGCCGGCCGCCGTGGACCGGCTGGTCGCCGCCGCGCCCGGGCACGGGTGGGAGCTGCTCTTCCCGGACCGGCACCCGCACGCCGGCGGCCCGGAGACCTACGCCGCCTACCTCTCCGACATGCAGGGGTACGAGGTCGAACTGGTCGCCGGCACCGGCTGACCCGGATACGCCGAAGGCCGGCACCCGCTCGGGGTACCGGCCTTCGTGCGTGTGTCAGCTGTTCCAGTTGTGGGCGACGATGTCGGCGGCCTGCTGCTCCCACTGCGCGTACGCATCCGGGTAGGCCGAGACCTGCACGGTCTGAGCGGCCTCGGTCAGCGGCATGTCCTGCCACCCGTCAACCTGCTTCAGACCCTTCAGGAACGCCAGCGTCGAGTACTCCGGGTCGGTGATCTGCTCCGGCGTGCCCCAACCACTGGACGGGCGCTGCTGGAACAGGCCCAGCGAGTCATGGTCGTTGCGGTCGCCGAGGTGACCCAGGTTCTCCAGCTTCGACTCCTGCAGCGACGTGGCGATCGAGATGACCGCCGCCCGCTCCGGCAGACCGGCCTTCTTCGTCGCGGCGATGATCGCCTTGGCGTTGGCCAGCTGCTCATCGTTCAGGTCGATGTGCGACTGCGCGCCCTGCACACCGTGCGGGATCAGCTTGTCACCCTGCACGCTCACCGCGACCGGCTTGCTGCCCTGCACGGGGGCGGCGTCGGCGTGAGCGGCGATCGGACCGGCGAAGATGCCGCCGGTGAAGGCCAGACCAGCAATACCGAGAACGCTCTTACGCAGCATCGTGTTCATGACAAAGCTCCTTGGGGGTTGGCGCACCACGCCGACGGGGGAGGTCGGCGGCGCGCAAGCACCGTCAGGCGCTCAAAGAAAGTTCTGGGGGGATCATCCGGTGCGCGGGGCGGAGCCTCTTCGTCGCGCCGGGATCATGTACAACGACCGCCGGCCCACCATCATTCCGGGCCCGGCACACCCCGCTGGGCGGGGCGCCTTCCTCGGTCGTTCACGGGGATACAACGACCCCGGCCCGCCCGCGATTCCGCCGCCGGAGTGCCGCCGACCACCCGCGAACCGGACATCCGGCGCACACGACCTCGGTCGGTGGAACGGCATGGGTGTATCCGGACGCCGGAGACACCCATGGCGTTCCACTCAACGGTCGGGGGCGACACGGAAGCGGACATTGGGTCCCACTCCGAGCCGGTCCGGCGCGTTCATCGGGCCACCGGTAGCCGGGCGGAGCCCGGTGGGGCCGGCGCTCCGCGTACCCCTTGGGGTTTATCGGGCTTGACCCCCAGCGAGCCAGGTCAGGCGGCGGGCCAGTCCTGGGAGGCCAGACGCGGCGAGACCGCCCCGGGTGGGGCGGCCTCGAGCCAGGAGAGGAAGCCGGTGACCGTGGACCGCGCCATGGCGATCTCGACCGGGGCGTGGTTGCTGGTACAGCGCAGGATCACCCAGTCGGCCGGCATGGAGAGCCGTTCCTGGCCCTCGGGCAGCCGGCGCCGCTCCACGGCCAGCGTCTTGCGGGAGAGCACCCGCTTGGGACGCAGGGCGAAGCTGAACATGCGGTACCAGCGGAGTTCGTCGCCGACGAAACGGCCGAAGCCGGGAGACCAGCCTCGGCCGTCGAGGATCGTGGACACCCGGACGCTGAGCCGGATGATGCCTCCGCTACGGGTGTAGAGAGCCCGCCGGATGAAGAGGATCAGAAGCGCCGCGAAGACGACCGCGACGCCGATTCCGATCCCTTCCACGATCTCCATCGGCGGGTCGGCTCAGCGCGCCGGAGTGGCCGGGGTGGCGCTCTCGGCGAGGACTGTCACGCCCTCACCGGACACCGACAGGAAGCCGCCCGCCACGTCGTACGCGAGCTGCTCGCCACCGGCCTGCTTGATGCGGACCTGGCTGGGCTCCGCGAGCTGGCCGAGCAGCGGCGCGTGCCCCGGCAGGACACCCAGCTCGCCCTCGGTCGTCCGGGCGACGACCATCTCGGCCTCACCGGACCAGACCTTCTCCTCGACGGCTACGAGCTCGACGTGAAGCTGCTGTGCCACGCTGTCTCCTTGCTGCGGCGGCGGATTGCCGAAAGTCTAGTCGCGCCCCCGGGGCCCACCCAACGCGGGTGGCGAGAGCTGTGCCACGGTCACGGCAACGGCCCCCGGCACCCGCCGAGGGCCGTTGGCGCTCACGCTACTTGCTCTTCTGCTTGAAGTCGGGGTGCTCCAGCAGGAACGCGTCGACCTGCTCGTTGCGCAGCGCCGCGAAGAAGTCCTCGGCGGGGGGCAGCAGCCGTTCCCCCTGGTATCCCCGGCCGGTCTCGACCGGGCCGCCGGGCAGCTTGATGGTCTCGATCGAGTCGGCCCGGATGCCCTTCAGGGCGAGGGCGAAGTCGACCACGCTGTTGCCCCGGCCGTTGAAGACCAGCGACTGGCCGGCCGCGCGCAGCACCCGGTCCAGCTTCACGGGGTTGGCCACCACGTCCGCGCTGAACGCCTGGCTCACCATCGCCTTGACGAACTGCTGCTGGTGCCGCTGCCGGCCGTAGTCGGCGTCCGGTACGCCGTTGCGCGGGTAGCGCTGCCGGACGTAGTCCAGCGCCTGCCAGCCGTTGAGGTGGGCGTTGCCCTTCTTGTACTCGGCCTGCGGGCCGAGGTAGCTCCCGCCGCCCGGCCGGAGCTGACGCGGGGTGCCGTCGGGCTGGAGGTGCTCGGACTTGACGTCCCGCTCGATGTACATGTCGACGCCGCCCATGGCGTCGACGATCTTCTTGAAGCCGGTGAAGTTGATGATCGCGCCGGCGTCGAAGCGCTGGATCCCGGTGACCTGCTGCACGGTCCTGGCGAGCAACTCGAAGCCCTGCGCCGCGCTCGGGTTCTGCCCGGGGACGGCGCTGCCGTGCGACATGGCGGCGTTGAGCCGGTCGGTGCCGCCGGAGTAGTCGGCCTTCGGGAAGGCGGGGATCTCGACCCGCAGGTCGCGGGGCAGCGAGAAGAGGTAGCCGCGGTCCATGCCGGCCGGCACGTGCAGGATCATGATCGAGTCGGCGAGGGGGCGGGCCTTCGAGTTGCGGGGGTCGACGCCCACCAGCAGGATGTTCAGCGGGCCCTTGATGTCGCTCTTCTTCTCCTTGGCCCCGGCCGCCTGGTCGCCGAAGAGGTCGCCCTTGCCGACCGCGCCCTCGTAGCGGGCGACCAGCGCGTGATAGCCCACCAGCACGGAGCCGCTGAGCACCATCATGACCACGCCGAGGATGGTGCAGACGCGGGCCCACCGCGGCACGCCACGCCACAGGGACCGCTTGCCGCGGTCCGTGTCGGCCTTACCACCCACGAGCATCTCCCATCGTCACGCCCACGACTGGTAGACGGGCGCGCGGATCCGTTTCGTTGCAAGAGATCAACGGTCATGACGTGAACGTCGTGTCACGAACGGTACCGCGCGGTCTGCCGAACCGCTTGCCGGAGAACCGGGCATCTGGTAACGAGAGGGCCTGAACAGGCAGAGGCCGCCCCGACCGGAGTCGGGGCGGCCTCTGTGGAGTGTGAGCGGGCTCTCAGCCCTCCGACAGCTCCTTGGCCTTCTTCTCGAGGTCCTCGAGACCGCCGCACATGAAGAACGCCTGCTCGGGGAAGTGGTCGTACTCGCCCTCGCTGATCTTCTTGAACGCCTCGATGGTCTCCTTGATCGGAACCGTCGAGCCCGGCACGCCGGTGAACTGCTCGGCGGCGTAGGTGTTCTGCGACAGGAAGCGCTCGATCCGGCGGGCCCGGCCCACGGTGAGCTTGTCCTCCTCGGAGAGCTCCTCGATGCCGAGGATGGCGATGATGTCCTGCAGGTCCTTGTAGCGCTGCAGGATCCGCTTCACCTCGGTGGCGACCGCGAAGTGCTCCTGGCCGACGAACTCCGGGGCGAGGATCCGGGACGAGGACGCCAGCGGGTCCACGGCCGGGTAGATGCCCTTGTCGGAGATCGACCGCTCCAGGTTGGTGGTCGCGTCCAGGTGGGCGAACGTGGTGGCCGGCGCCGGGTCGGTGTAGTCGTCGGCGGGCACGTAGATCGCCTGCATCGAGGTGATGGCCTGGCCCCGGACGGAGGTGATCCGCTCCTGGAGCTCGCCCATCTCGTCGGCCAGGGTCGGCTGGTAACCCACGGCGCTCGGCATGCGGCCGAGCAGGGTGGACACCTCGGAACCGGCCTGGGTGAAGCGGAAGATGTTGTCGATGAAGAGCAGCACCTCCTGCTTCTTCACGTCGCGGAAGTACTCCGCCATGGTCAGCGCGGAGAGGGCGACGCGCAGCCGGGTGCCCGGCGGCTCGTCCATCTGGCCGTAGACAAGCGCGGTCTTGTCGATGACGCCGGACTCGGTCATCTCGGCGATGAGGTCGTTGCCCTCACGGGTGCGCTCACCCACGCCGGCGAAGACCGACGTACCACCGAAGTTGCGGGCAACCCGGGTGATCATCTCCTGGATGAGCACCGTCTTGCCCACGCCCGCGCCGCCGAAGAGGCCGATCTTGCCGCCCTTGACGTACGGGGCGAGCAGGTCGATGACCTTGATGCCGGTCTCCAGCATCTCGGTCTTCGGCTCCAGGTCCGCGAAGGCCGGGGCCTTGCGGTGGATCTGCCAGTGGTCGTCCGGGCTGAGCGTCTCGCCCTCGGCGAGGTTGAGGCACTCGCCGATCGCGTTGAACACGTGACCCTTGACGGTGTCGCCAACCGGCACGCTGATCGGCGCGCCCGTGTCCCGCACCTCGGTGCCGCGGACCAGGCCGTCGGTCGGCTGCATCGAGATGGCGCGGACCACGTTGTCACCCAGGTGCTGGGCGACCTCGAGGGTCAGCGTCTTCTCGCCGCCGGAGAGCGTCACGTCCACGTGCAGGGCGTTGAACAGGTCCGGCATGGCGTCGCGCGGGAACTCGGCGTCGACGACCGGGCCGATGACCCGGACCACGCGACCCGTGGCCGTCTTGGTCTCTACTGGGGCAGTCATCACACTTCACTTCCCGACGCGGCCAGCGCGTTCGCGCCGCCGACGATCTCGCTGATCTCCTGGGTGATCCCGGCCTGGCGGGCCGAGTTCATCTCACGCGTGTACTTCTCGATCATCTCTTCGGCGTTGTCGGTGGCGCTCTTCATCGCCCGCCGACGGGCCGCCGACTCGCTGGCCGCCGACTCCAGCAACGCCGCGTAGATCCGCGTGTTGATGTACTTCGGCAGCAGCGCGTCGAGCAGCGCCTCCGCGTCCGGCTCGAACTCGTACGCCGGCAGCAGGCCCTCGGACCGCGGGCGGTCCTCGATCTGCAGCGGCCCGATGATCCGGGCGACCGGGTTCTGCGTCATGAGCGACTTGAACTCGGTGTAGACGATGTGCAGCTCGTCGACACCGGCGATCCCGTCGGCCCCGGCGTGACCCTCCGCGTCGTCCGCCCCGGCGGTGAACGCCTTGATCAGCGTCTCACCCACCTCGCGGGCGTCGGAGAAGGCCGGCTGCTCCGAGAAGCCCGTCCAGCTCGCGGCGATCTCCCGGTTGCGGAACCGGTAGAAGCCCACGCCCTTGCGGCCGATGACGTAGAGCACGGGCTCCTTGCCGTCGGCCCGCAGCCGGGCGATCAGCGACTCGGCGGTCCGGATCGCGTTCGAGCTGTAGCCGCCGGCCAGGCCACGGTCGGAGGTGACCAGCAGGACGCCCGCCCGCCGCACCCGCTCGCGCGGGGTGAGCAGCGGGTGGTCGACCCGCGCGTTCGAGGCCAGCGCCGTCAGCACGCCGGTGATCGCCTCGGCGTACGGCAGCGAGGCGGCCACCTTGGCCTGAGCCTTGGCGATGCGGCTCGTCGCGACGAGCTCCATCGCCTTGGTGATCTTCTTCATCCCCTTGGCGGAACGGATCCGCTGCCGGAGAACGCGAACCTGGGCGGCCATCGTCAGCTCTCAGCCGGGCGGTCGGTCGAGCCGTCGCGGAAGCGGGTCACCGTCTCGCGGTTCTCCTCGCCCTCCAGCGGCTGCGCGGCCGGCTCGTTGATCCGGTGCTCGTCCTCCTTGCCCAGGAAGACCTTCTTGAACTCGGTGATGGCCGAGTCGAGCGAGGCGATGATGTCGTCGTCCCACTTGTTGTCGGCGATGCCGGCCAGGACACCCTCGTGCTTGTGCCGGAGGTACTGGAGGAACTCCGACTCGAAGCGGCGGACCTCGCCGACGGGGATGTCGTCGAGCTTGCCCTCGGTGCCGGCCCAGACGGAGACGACCTGCTCCTGCACCGGGTACGGCGAGTAGTTCGGCTGCTTGAGCAGCTCGACCAGGCGGGAGCCGCGGTCCAGCTGGGCGCGGGAGGCCCGGTCCAGGTCGGAGGCGAAGGCGGCGAACGCCTCCAGCTCGCGGTACTGGGCCAGGTTGAGCCGCAGCGAACCGGCCACCTTCCGCATCGGCTTCACCTGCGCGGCGCCACCGACCCGGGAGACCGAGGTGCCGACGTTGATGGCCGGCCGGACGCCCTGGTTGAACAGGTCGGTCTCCAGGAAGATCTGGCCGTCGGTGATGGAGATGACGTTGGTGGGGATGAACGCCGAGATGTCGTTCGCCTTGGTCTCGATGATCGGCAGACCGGTCATCGAGCCGCCGCCCAGCTCGTCGGAGAGCTTGGCGCAGCGCTCCAGCAGCCGGGAGTGCAGGTAGAAGACGTCACCCGGGTAGGCCTCGCGGCCCGGCGGGCGGCGCAGCAGCAGCGACACGGCCCGGTACGCCTCGGCCTGCTTGCTCAGGTCGTCGAAGACGATCAGGACGTGCTTGCCGCCGTACATCCAGTGCTGGCCGATGGACGAGCCGGTGTACGGGGCCAGGTACTTGAAGCCGGCCGGGTCGGAGGCCGGCGAGGCCACGATGGTGGTGTACTCCATCGCGCCGGCCTCCTCCAGCGTCCCCTTGATCGAGGCGATGGTGGAGGCCTTCTGGCCGACGGCGACGTAGATGCAGCGGACCTGCTTCTTCGGGTCGCCGGAGCGCCAGTTGTCCCGCTGGTTGAGGATGGCGTCCAGGGCGACAGTGGTCTTGCCGGTCTTCCGGTCGCCGATGATCAGCTGGCGCTGGCCCCGGCCGATCGGGGTCATGGCGTCGACGGCCTTGATACCGGTCTGCAGCGGCTCGAAGACCGACTGCCGGGACATCACGTTCGGGGCCTGGAGCTCCAGCTCGCGGTAGCCCTCGCTGGCGATGTCGCCGAGGCCGTCGATCGGCTCGCCGAGCGCGTTGACCACGCGGCCGAGGAACGCGTCGCCGACCGGCACGGAGAGAACCCGCTCGGTGCGCTTGACGCGCTGACCCTCTTCGATCCCGGCGAAGTCACCGAGGACGACGACACCGATCTCCCGGACGTCGAGGTTCAGGGCCACGCCGAGCGTGCCGTCCTCGAACTCCAGGAGCTCGTTGGTCATGGTCGAGGGAAGACCCTCGACGTGGGCGATGCCGTCGCCGGCGTCGGCGACGGTGCCGACCTCCTCGCGGGAGACGTCGGCCGTGTAGGAGGAGACGTAGCGCTCCAGGGCGCCGCGGATCTCCTCCGTCGAGATGGTCAGCTCGGCCATCCTCTGCTTCCTTAAGTATCAGGGGCCCGGGATACCTAGTACCGACCGGTCCGATGGCGTCGAATCAGGGCTGCTCAGTCGCTGATCAGCGCTTCGCGAGCGCGTTGCGGGTCTCGTTGAGGCGGCGCAGGACGGTGCCGTCGTACAGGTCGGAGCCGACCCGCACACTCACCCCACCGAGCACGTCCGGGTTGACCGTCTGCTTGACGGAGACCTCCCGACCGTACATCTCGGAGAGGCGGGCACCCAGGCGTCGCTCCTCCTCGTCACTCAGCGGGGCCGCCACGGTCACGTACGCGACCTGACGGTCCCGCCGATCGGCGGCCAGCTCGACCAGCCGGGTGAGCGCCCCGGTGAAGGAGCGTCCCCCGAAACCGCCGAGCGCGGCCCCGACGAGGTAGCCGGTGATCGGCCGGGCCTTGTCGGCGAGCAGCTGGTCGACCAGGGTGGCCCGCTGCGCCGCCGGGGCCATCGGGTCGGAGAGCGCGTTGGACAGCTCCGGGGAGCCCGAGACGACCTGCCCGAAGCGGAACAGCTCGTCCTCGACCTCGCCCAGCTCGCCGGCCTTGTCGGCGCTCGCGAGGAGCGCCTCGATGCCCAGCCGCTCGACGCCGTCGAGCAGCTGCGAGGGAGCCGACCAGCGGCCGGAGACCAGCGAGGCGAGCAGGTCGAGCGCGTCGGCGCTGATCTTGCCACGCAGCATCTCGCCGAGCAGGCCGGCCCGATCCGACCCGGAACGGGCCGGGTCGGAGAGCGCCCGGCGCAGCCGCGGCTCGCGCCGCAGCAGGGCGGCGACGGAGAGGATGTCGTCGGCGGTGGAGGCCACCGCCGACGGCTCCGCGCCGCGGGCGTACGCGTCGAGGCGGTCCGCCGCGACCTTGTACGACTCCCGGCTGGCGGCCTGCATCAGCGGGCCCCCGTGCTCTCGAGACCGCTCAGGAACCGGTCGACGGTGCCCTTGCGCCGCGCCTCGTCGGCGAGCGACTCACCGACGATCCGGCTGGCCAGGTCCACCGCGATGGTGCCGACCTCGGTGCGCAGCTCGCGCACGATGGTGGCCCGCTCCGCGGCGAGCTGCTCCTTGCCGGCGGCGATGATCCGGTCGGACTCCTCGCGCGCCTTGGCGAGGATGTCCTGGCGGATGCCCTCGGCGTCGGCCCGGGCGTCGTCGCGGATCTTGGCGGCGTCGGTACGCGCCTCCGCGAGCTGGGCCCGGTACTGCTCGAGCAGCTGGTTCGCCTCGGCCTGGGCGGCCTCGGCGCGCTTGATGCCGCCCTCGATCGCGTCGACCCGGGCCTGGAACGTCTGCTCCATGCGGGGGAAGACGAACTTCATCAGCACGAAGCAGAGCACGATGAAGGCGATGCCACCGACCACGACCTCCTGCCAGAGCGGGATGATCGGGTTGTGCGTCGTCTCACCACCCTCAGCGGCGAGGAAGTACATGGGGAAACCTCCCGGTCAGAGGGGGTGAATCAGCCGGCCCAGATGAAGCCGAAGGCGATACCGAGCAGCGCCAGGGCCTCGATGACGGCGAAGCCGATCCAGACGTACGGGAGGGTCATCCGGGACGACTCCGGCTGGCGGGCCGTCGACTGGATGTAGGCCGAGAAGACCAGGCCCACGCCGATGCCCGGGCCGATGGCGGCCAGGCCGTAACCGATGGCAGCGGTGCTGCCCGTTACCTCGGCAAGGATGCTCATTGCGGTTCCTCCTGGTTATCACGCGTGACGGTCACGCGGGACGACAACGGTTGGTGCGAAAGAACGGATCAGTGCTCTTCGGCGAGGGCGCCCTGCACGTAGCTGGCGGTCAGCACCGTGAAGACGTAGGCCTGCAGGACGATCACCAGGAACTCGAGGAAGGTGAGCGCGATGGTCATCACCCAGGACAGCACCGAGACCGGTGCCAGCCAGGCGTTGGCGCTGAGCATGGCGAACCCGCCGAGCGTGAAGACCAGCAGGAGCATGTGACCGGCGAACATGTTCGCGAAGAGACGGACGGCGAGCGAGAACGGCCGGACGAGGAAGGTCGAGAAGAACTCGATCGGGATCAGCAGCGGCAGGATGTACCAGGGCGCCGGCGGGATCAGCGAGTTCTTGAAGTACTTCACGAAGCCGTGGTGCCGGATGCCGATGTAGTTGAAGAGCACGTAGCTGATCACGGCGAGGAACGCCGGGAAGGCGATGTGCGAGTTCGGCGAGATCTGGAAGAACGGGATGATCGCGAACGCGTTCGTCAGCAGCACGAAGCAGAACAGCGTGGTGAAGTAGGGCGCGAAGCGCACCCCCGCGTGCCCGATCATGTCGACCGCGATGTTGTTGCGCACGAAGCCGTAGATCGACTCGGCGAACCACTGCTTCTTGGTCGGCACCAGCTGCGGGTTCCGGTAACTGGCCAGGAAGAAGATGATCAGGACGCCGACGGCGATCCACACCATCGCCGTGATCTTGGTGAACCAGTACGAGTTCTCCGCACCCCAGGGCAGGATGCTGGGCAGGTAGAAGTCCCCCACCTTCGGTGGGAATTCCGCCTGGCCCTGAGCCAGGACGTTCGCCTGTCCGAACACCGCGTCCCTTCCTAAGTAGGCGTGCCCAGCCGGCGGACGACCAGGATGATTCCCCCGGCCATGCCGAGCACGATCCCGATGCCGGTGGCGACGCCGCCGGTGTCGAGCCAACGGTCGACCAGCCAGCCGATGAAACCCCAGACGAGCATGCCCCCGATGAGGTATGAGAGCGCGGTCCAACCCTGACCGGCACCGGGCGGAACGTCGCCCGGGCCGCCAGCGCTGGGGGGTTTCTGGTCACCGGCCATGACGGGGCGAACGATATCAGTCGAGCCGAAGAGGCTGTGCCTCACCCCCCGCACAACCTGGTTGTGTGGGACACGGGTGGGCGAAGTCGTCTGGAGGCACGCTACTCCCCCTCCGCCACTGAGAGAATGACCGATCGCGGACACACCGGCGCGCGTCCGAAGGATGGGAAGCTGTCAGGTGTGGACGCGCCGGGCGTGCACCGTGGCCAGCCACCAGATGTGCACCCCGGTCCAGACCAGCACGCCGGCCGCGATGCCGAGGCAGAACGGGATGAGACCCGCCCAGCCGCTCGCGCCGACCAGCACCATCACCCCGGCGAGCACTGTCATCTTGGCGATGTAGAGGCCGAGCCCGAACGGCAGCACGAGCTGCGGGTCCCGGGCGTCGGCCCAGGCCAGCACGACGGTGGTGACCGTGTAGCTGGCCGCGGTGACCGCCACCCCGGCCGCCGCGCCCAGCGCGCCGTCCGCGCCCCGGGCCAGCCCGCCGGCCACCGCCGCCACCGCGGCCAGCAGCACCGAGGCGATGACCAGCACGGGCAGGTGGCGCAGCCGCCAGCCCCGGTCCGCGGTCGCCTCCGCCGCGCGCGTCCCCGGCTCAGCCACGGGGGTACGCCGGGAAGGCGCCGACCAGCTCGGTCACGTCGCCGGCGATCCGGCCCAGCTCGTCCGCGCCACCGGGCGACTCCGGGTCGGTGCGCACGGCCCGGGCGATCAGCGCGGCGATCCGGCGCATCTCCCCCTCGCGCATGCCCTGGGTGGTGACGCTCGGCGTGCCCACCCGGATGCCGGAGGCGACCATCGGCTTCTGCGGGTCGTACGGGATGGCGTTCTTGTTCAGGGTGATGCCGGCGGCGTCGCAGCGCGCCTCGGCCGCGGCGCCGGTCACCCCGGTCTCGCGCAGGTCGATCAGCGCCAGGTGGGTGTCGGTGCCGCCGGAGACCGGCCGCATGCCCTCGGCGGCCAGCCCGTCGGTGAGCGCCTGCGCGTTGCTGACCACCTGGGACGCGTACGCCCGGAACTCGGGCTGGGCGGCCTCGCGCAGCGCTACCGCCTTGGCGGCGACCGCGTGCATGAGCGGGCCGCCCTGGGTGAACGGGAAGACCGCCTTGTCGATCCGGGCGGCCAGCGACTCCCGGCAGAGGATCATGCCGCCGCGCGGGCCGCGCAGCACCTTGTGCGTCGTGCAGGTGACGACGTCGGCGTAGGGCACCGGGGACGGGATGGCGCGGCCGGCAACCAGGCCGATGAAGTGCGCCGCGTCCACCATGAGGTAGGCGTCGACCTCGTCGGCGATCTCCCGGAACCGGGCGAAGTCGATCAACCGGGGGTACGCCGTCGCGCCGCAGATGATGAGCTTCGGCCGGTGCGCGAGGGCCAGGTCGCGGACCTCGTCGTAGTCGATCAGCTCGGTGTCCGGCCGCACCGCGTAGCCGACCGGGTGGAACCACTTGCCGGAGAAGTTCACCCGGCTGCCGTGGGTGAGGTGCCCGCCGTGCGGCAGGTCCATGGCCAGCACGGTGTCGCCCGGCTGCACGAGGGCCGCGTACGCGGCCAGGTTGGCGCTCGCGCCGGAGTGCGGTTGGAGGTTGGCGTGCTCGGCCCCGAACAGCTCCTTCGCCCGGGCGATGCCGAGTTCCTCCGCGCGGTCCACCTCGGCGCAGCCGCCGTAGTAGCGCCGGCCCGGGTAGCCCTCGGCGTACTTGTTGGTCAGCGTGGAGCCGAGGGCGGCCAGCACGGCGGGCGAGGTGAGGTTCTCGCTGGCGATCAGTTGCAGCCCACCGCGCAGCCGCGCCAGCTCCCCCAGCACCACCTCGGCGATCTCCGGATCGACGGTGCTGAGCTGCTGGAAGTCCGGCCCCCAGAAGGTGTTCCTCGCGTTCTCCACAGCGAAGGAGTCTACGGAGCCCCAGACTGGAAGCCGTGAGATGCCTCGTCACCGGCGCCACGGGTTACATCGGTGGCCGCCTCGCGCCCCGGCTGCTCGCCGACGGGCACACGGTCCGCTGCCTGGCCCGCAAGGCGGGGCGGCTGCGCGACGTGCCGTGGGCGTCCCGGGCCGAGATCGCCGAGGGCGACCTGCGGAAACCGGAGACGCTGCCGGCCGCGTTCGAGGGCGTGGACGTGGCGTACTACCTGGTCCACTCGCTCGGCCAGCGCGGCTTCGAGACGGCCGACCGGGAGGCGGCGGAGAACTTCGCCGAGGCGGCCCGCGCCGCGGGCGTACGCCGGATCGTCTACCTCGGCGGGCCGGAGCCGGCGGCGGACCGGAAGGTCCCGTCGGCGCACCTGCGGTCCCGCGCGGAGGTCGGCCGGATCCTGCTGGCCAGCGGGGTGCCGGCCGTGGTGCTGCGGGCCGCCGTGATCATCGGGTCCGGCTCGGCCTCGTTCGAGATGCTGCGCTATCTGACCGAGCGGCTGCCGGGCATGGTCACGCCACGCTGGGTGCGCAACCGGATCCAGCCGATCGCCGTCCGCGACGTCCTGCGCTACCTGGTCGGCTGCGCGGACCTGCCGGCCGAGGTGAACCGGGCCTTCGACATCGGCGGCCCGGAGGTGCTCACCTTCCAGGACATGATGCAGCGGTACGCGCGGGTGGCCGGGCTGCGCCGGCGGATCATCCTGCCGGTCCGGCCGCTGACCCCGTCGCTCTCCTCGTACTGGGTCGGCTGGGTGACGCCGGTGCCGAACTCGATCGCCCGGCCGCTGGTGGAGAGCCTGGTCCACGAGGCGGTCGCCCACGAGCACGACATCGCCCGGTACGTGCCCGACCCACCGGGCGGGCTGACCGGCTTCGACCAGTCCGTCGCCCTGGCGCTGGCGAAGGTCCGTGACGGCCAGGTGGAGACCCGGTGGTCGACCGCGAGCGGGCCGGACGCCCCGGCCGAGCCGCTGCCCACCGATCCGCAGTGGTCGGGCGGCACGGCGTACACCGACGTGCGGGAGCGGGCGGTGGACGCCCCGACGGCCGCGCTGTGGCGGGTCGTCGAGGGGGTCGGCGGCGAGCACGGCTGGTACTCGTTCCCGCTGGCCTGGTCGGTCCGGGGCTGGCTGGACCGGCTGATCGGCGGGGTGGGGCTGCGCCGGGGCCGGCGCGACCCGCACCACCTCCAGGTCGGCGAGGCGCTGGACTTCTGGCGGGTCGAGGAGATCGTGCCGGGCGAGCTGCTGCGGCTGCGCGCCGAGATGCGGCTGCCCGGCCGGGCCTGGCTGGAGATGCGCGTCGAGCCGGCCGGCGACGGCCACAGCCGCTACGTGCAGCGCGCCGTCTTCCTCCCGCACGGCCTCCCCGGCCACCTCTACTGGGCCTCGGTCGCCCCGTTCCACGCCGTCGTCTTCGGCGGCATGGCCCGCAACATCGCCCGCGGCGCCGAACGCCCCGGCCACCACTGACCCCCTCAGTCGCCGGTGCGGGGGCTGGTCCGCTGGAAGGCGACGGTCTGGCCCGGCGGGACGAAGTCCAGGACCGGCTGGTCCCGCAGGGCCCACGCGAGGAGGCGGCCCACGGCCTCGATCTGGCGGACCTGGACCCCGCCGCCGACGGCGTCCCGGGGGTCGTCCGGGTTCGCGGCGATGGTGGCCACGGAGAGCTGCGGGGTGAAGGCGACCACGGTCTCCGTGGCGTTCCGCTCCGAGCTGCCGGTCTTGCCGGCCAGCGGGCGGCGCAGGCCGGGCGCCAGCTGCTCGGCGGTGCCGCCGTCGCACCGGCGGTACATCGACTGGTCACCGACCGGGCAGCGGGCCGCGTCCGCCGCCGCCCGGGCCACCTCGGTGTCGAGCACCTGGCGGCAGTCCGGATTGCCGGCCGCTATCTTCCGCCCGGTGGGGTCGGTGATCGAGGCGACCGGGGTGGGCCGGCACCAGGTCCCCTCGGCGGCCACCGTGGCGTACGCGTTGGCCAGGTCGAGCGGGGTGGTGGAGGAGACGCCGAGGGTGAACGGCCCCCAGTTCTTCGCGCCGTCCCGGGCCAGCCTGGCGTCCTCGGGCGAGCGGAACACGATGCCCAGCCGCTCGGCCATCTCCACCACCCGGTCCGCGCCGACCTGCTCGGTCAGCCAGGCGAAGTAGGTGTTCACCGACCGGCCGAACGCGTCCCACATGGTGCGGTCGCCGTCCATCCAGACGGGGTTGGCGTTCTCCGGGCACCAGTGGCCGCCGCAGCTCGCCGGGCCGCCGTCGATCGGATACTTCGTGACGAAGACGCGGGGCGAGTCGAACTCGGTGCTCAGCGGCAGCCCGGACTCCAGCGCGGCGAGCAGGGCGAAGAGCTTGAAGGTCGAGCCGGCCTGGTAGCCCTCGATGCCCGGGCCTCCGGCGACCAGCTGGTTCACCGTGTTCGGATAGTTCTGCCGGGCGTCCGGGTTCGGGGCCACGCTGTAGTTGCGGTTCACCGCCATGGCCAGCACCCGGCCGGTGCCCGGCTGCACGACGGCGGTCGGCGCGGCCCGCTGGTTGGTGACCGGGTAGATCCGCAGCACCTGCTCGATGGCCTTGGCCTGCACGTCCGGGTCGAGGGAGGACACGATCGACCAGCCGCCCCGGCGCAGCGTGCGCTGCCGCTCGTCCACCGTCTTGCCGAACGCGGGCTGGGCGTTCCACCACTGGGTGAACCAGTCGCAGAAGAAGCCCCAGTCGTTGTGCCCGGCGGGCACCGCGGCGCAGTCGTTCGGGGTGGCGCTGGGCTTGAGGTCGAGCTGTTCGCCCTTGGCCCGGGCCGCGTCCGCCTCGGCCACCTGGCCGGTCTCCACCATCCGGTCCAGCACGTACGCCCGGCGGCCCAGCGCCGCGTCGGCGTCGCCGTTGATCGGGTCGTCGGTGTCGGGTGAGCGGACCAGCCCGGCGAGCAGTGCCGACTGGGCCAGGGTGAGCTGGGCCGGCGTGGTGGAGAAGTAGCGCTTGCTGGCCGCCGCGATGCCGTACGCGCCCGCGCCGAAGTAGGCGATGTTCAGGTAGCGCCCGAGGATCTCGTCCTTGCTGATCCGGCGTTCCAGGGCCAGCGCGTACC
Source organism: Micromonospora chersina (assembly GCF_900091475.1). Classification (NCBI taxonomy): domain Bacteria; kingdom Bacillati; phylum Actinomycetota; class Actinomycetes; order Micromonosporales; family Micromonosporaceae; genus Micromonospora; species Micromonospora chersina. The sequence continues at coordinate 5,437,000 of NZ_FMIB01000002.1, read as the reverse complement.
GCATCTCGCGGACCTTGCGGCCGACGGTGATCTCGGTGGCCCGGGCCCGCTGCTCCTCGGTCAGCCGGGGGTCACCGGCCAGCGCGTTGCGGACGTACTGCATGGTCAGCGTGGAGGCGCCCTGCCGGGTGCCGTCGCGCCGGTTGGCCGTGAAGGCGCGCGCCACGCCGCGCACGTCGACGCCGTGGTGCTGGTAGAACCGGACGTCCTCGGCGGCAACGATGGCCTGCCTCATCACCGGCGCCACCTCCTCGACCGGCACGTCCACCCGGTCCTCCACGTAGAAGGAGGTGATCAGGGTGCGGCCGTCGCTGGCGTACAGGTTGGAGCGCTGGGCCGGCTGCGGCGTCTTCAGCGACTCCGGCAGCGCGGCGTAGGGCATCAGGTTCTTGAAGCCGAGCCCGAAGACGAGCGCCGCCGGAAGCGCGGCGGCGCCCAGGGCCAGCCCGGCGAGCACGCCGGCGAGCAGGACGGTGAACAGCTTGTTGAGATGGGCCCGGTTCATCAGCTCTCCCCGCAGGAGCCGGCCGTACGGACCCGTTCAGAATGACCGGAATCGGCGGTTTCGCCGCAATCTTCGGCGAAACGCGCAGGAAGTTCGCGAGAAAGGATGAACCTCAGGGAAGGAGCGCGGCGGCCAGCGGCTGGACGGTCTCCTCGATCTCGTCGGCCACCCGGCTGAAGCACTGGTCGCCCCGGCCCCAGGGGTCGTCGAGGTCGTCGGTCGGCAGCGCGGCGCTGCCCTGTCGGGCCGCGTCCGCCGCCTCGACCAGCGCCACGCCCCGGGCGTAGACGGCCTCCGGGGTGGGCTCCACGGGCGGCAGCCCGGCCCGGTCCACCGTGCCGAGGAGCCGGCCGAACTCGCCCAGCACGAAGGTGCGCGCGGCGGCGTCCGGGCGCAGCGCCACCACGTACTCGTGCTGGTCGGCGGTGGCGGTGAGGACCAGGTCGGCGGCGTCGATGAGGTCGGAACGCAGCCGCCGGGCGGCGAACCCGTCCACCGCGCCGCCGCGCGAGGTCACCTGCCGGGCCGCCGGCGGGTTCATCTCCTCACCGGCGTGCCAGCCGCCGGTGCCGGCGCTGTGGCTGTGCACCAGTTCGTCCGAGCTGGCCGGGTCGACGCCGAGCCGGCCCAGCCGCTCCCGGACGGCGAGCACCAGCAGCCGCTCGGCCATCGGGGACCGGCAGATGTTGCCCATGCACACGTGCAGGACGGTGAACGGGGGCACTCAGACCCCCCGCTCGTCGAGGATGTCCGGCACCACGTCGCGCAGCTTCTCCAGGCTCACCGCGCCCTGGCGCAGCACCCGGGGCACCTCGCCGGTCAGGTCGACGATGGTGCTCGGCACCGGGTCCGGTGCCGGGCCGGCCTCCAGGTAGGCCCGGACGCCGTAGCCGAGCTGGTCGCGGGCCTCCTCGGCGGTGAGCGCGGCCGGCTGGCCGACCTTGTTGGCCGAGGCCACCGCCATCGGCCCGGTCTCCCGCAGCACCTCCAGCGCCACCGGGTGCAGCGGCATCCGCACCGCCACCGTGCCGCTGGAGTCGCCCAGGTCCCAGGCCAGGCTCGGCGAGTGCTCCACCACGATGGTCAGCGCGCCCGGCCAGAACGCCTCGACCAGTTCGCGGGCCGAGCGGGGCAGCGAGAAGACCAGGCCGTCGAGGGTGTGCCGGGAACCGATGAGCACCGGGGGCGCCTGCCGGGCGCCACCCTTGGCGTCCGCGAGGGCCTTCACCGCGTACGGGGTGAAGGCGTCGGCGCCGATGCCGTAGACCGTGTCGGTCGGCAGGACGACGAGTTCCCCGTTCTTGACCGCCTCGATCGCAGCGGCGATGCCGCGGTCCCGGTCGGCGGGCGACCGACAGTCGTAGAGCATCACGAGGAGCCAGTCTGCCACGCCGGGGCGGGGTCGGCGTGGTGGCCGTCCGCCCGGCGGGACGCGGTCGCGTACCGGGGCCGCCCGACCAGGTCACGATGCTCCTCGACCCGCTCGTAGCGGCCGTCGGCGGCGAGCAGCGCGGGCACCGCCGTGGCGTGGGTGTCGTCGTGCTCGACGCCGAGCACCCCGCCGGGGCGCAGCAGCGCGGCGGCCCGGCCCACCACCGGGCGGATCACGTCCAGCCCGTCCGCGCCGCCGAACACCGCCTCGTCCGGGTCGTGGCCGGCCACCTCGGGCGGCACCACGACCGACCGGGGCACGTACGGGGGGTTGCAGAGCAGCACGTCGACCCGGCCCACCAGGTCGGCGAGCAGCTCCGGGTCGGTGACGTCGGCGGCGACCACCTCGATCGGGCAGTCCCCCGCGGCGGCCCGCCCGGCGGCGTTGCGGCGCAGCCAGTCCAGCGCCGCCGGCGACCGTTCCACCGCCACGACCCGGGCCGACGGCAGCTCCTGGGCGACCGCCAGGGCGATCGCGCCGGAGCCGCTGCACAGGTCGACGACCAGCGGCGCGGGCGACCGGCGCGCCTGCTCGATCCCCCAGCCCGCCAGCAGTTCGGTCTCCGGCCGGGGCACGAAGACGCCCGGGCCGACAGCCAGTTCCAGGTGCCGGAACCCGGCGACGCCGGTGAGGTGCTGGAGGGGTTCCCGGGCCACCCGCCGGTCGACGAGCGTGTCGAGGCGGTCCCGCTGCGCCGGGGTCAGGCCGTCGGCGAGTGCCAGCCGGCCGCGCGGCACCTCCAGGACGTACGCGGCCAGCAACTCGGCCTCCGCGCGGGGCGCCTCGACGCCCGCCGCCGCGAGGGCCCGGGCCGCCCGGGCGACCGCCCGCGAGGGGCGCTCGCGTTCTGACCCTTCGGACGGGTGTTGCGGTAGGGAGGTCACGACATAATCATGAAGCGTCGCGGGTCACCTCACGAGCGGGTGCGTCCGGACGCACACACAGGGAGGTCGCGAGTGGGCTGGCTCGACCGGGTCGACGACCAGGTTGACGCCCTCCGGCGCGCCCGGGCGTTGCAGGAGGCCAGCCGCTCGGCGGAGGCGTGCGCCCTGCTGGACCGGGTCATCCGCACCACCGCCGACCCGTGCGCGCGGGCCGACGCGCTGGTGCAGCGCCTCTCCGCGCTGATCAATCTCGGTCGGACGGCCGAGTTCACCCGGGCCATCGAGGAGGCCTCCGCCGCCGTCCGGGACCTGGCCGAGCCCTACCTGCACGGGCACCTCAACGCCCTCGCGGCGCTCGCCGCCCACCACCAGGGCGCGCTCGACCGCTGCGTCACGCATCTGGTCCGGGCGGCCCGGGCGCTGGGCGCCGACGACGACCCGGACCGGGACACCGCCTGGGGCTGGCACGACCTGGCCATGGCCTACTCCTACCTGAGCTTCCACGGCCACGCGCTCGGCGCGATCGAGCGCGCCCGCCAGGTGGGGCTGACCGCCGGCATCCCGGAGGAGACCTTCGCCGCGCCCGGCATCCGGCTGCGCAACGCCGTGGCGCTGGACCACAACGGCGACAGCGACGGCTGCCTCCGGGTGCTCCGCGACGTGGCGGGCGACCTGGCGCGGTTCCTGCGCGCCGGGCGGGCCGGGAACCTGCGGCCGAGCAGCCTGGCCGCCTACGGCTACGCGGCGGCCCGGCGGGCGGCGCTCGGCGACCGGGTCGACTCCGGCGGAGACGCCGACCCGGCCCGGCTGCTCGGGCACGGCGGGGACAGCGCCCGCGCCCGTGACCTGCGCCAGCTCGGCCAGGTCTGCCTGGCCGTCGCCGAGGGGCGCCCCATCGAGGCGGTCGCCCGGCTGGACACCATCCGCGTCTCCGACGAGACGCTGGGCGCAGCCGAGGCGCCCCGGCTGCGCAGCGTGGCGCTGGCCCGGGCCGGTGACCACGCCGCCGCGCACCGGGCCGACCGGCACGCGTTCCGGCTGGCCGCACAGCGCAGCGACCGGCTGCGGGACGTCTACATCGACGGCATCGCCGCCCGCATCGACCACGAGGAGATGCGCCGCGAGGCCGCCCGGTACGAGGGCGAGGCGCTGACCGACCCCCTCACCGGGCTGCCCAACCGGCGCCGGCTGGAGCGCTACATCGGCGCGGTGGTGGCCCGTGGCGAACGGGTGGTGATCGGCGTCTGCGACCTGGACGGGTTCAAGGCCGTGAACACCCGGCACGGGCACCACTCGGGCGACCTGGTGCTGCAACGGATCGCCGGGGTGATCAACCGGGTCATGCGGCGGGGCGACTTCGTGTCCCGCTACGGCGGCGACGAGTTCGTGGTGGTGCTGCCCGAGACCGGCATGGCGGAGGCCGTCGAGGTGGCCCGGCGGATCCAGGCCGCCGTCCACACCGAGGACTGGGAGTCGCTGGTCCCCGGCACCCCGGTCGGGGTGAGCATCGGCTTCGCCGAGGTCGACGGGGGCACCGGGGTGAGCGTCCGGGAGGCGCTGGGCGCGGCCTTCGAACTGGCCGACCGGGAGATGCTGCGCGCCAAGGACCGCCTCCGCGCCTGCTGACGCGGGGCCGGTCAGCGGCGGCTGAGTTCCGTCTCCCCGGCCAGGCGGGCCGCGCGGTCGGCCTCGGTCAGCGCGTCGAGCACCCCGTCCAGCTCGCCGGCCAGCGCCAGGTCGAGGTTGTACGCGGTGTAGCCGATCCGGTGGTCGGTGATCCGGTTCTGCGGGAAGTTGTAGGTGCGGATCCGCTCCGACCGGTCCACGGTGCGCACCTGCGCCTTGCGGGCGTCCGAGGCGGCCGCGTCGGCCTGCTCCTGGGCTGCGGCCAGCAGCCGGGCCCGCAGGATGCGCATCGCCTGCTCGCGGTTCTGCAGCTGCGACTTCTCGTTCTGGCAGGAGACCACGATGCCGGTGGGCACGTGGGTGATCCGGACCGCCGAGTCGGTGGTGTTCACCGACTGGCCGCCCGGCCCGGACGAGCGGAACACGTCGATCCGCAGGTCGTTCGGGTCGATGGTGACGTCCACGTCCTCGGCCTCGGGCAGCACCAGCACGCCGGCCGCGCTGGTGTGGATCCGGCCCTGCGACTCGGTCACCGGGACGCGCTGCACCCGGTGCACGCCGCCCTCCCACTTGAGCCGGGACCAGACCCCGTTGCCGCCCTCCGGCACGCCCTTGGTCTTGATCGCCAGGGAGACGTCCTTGACCCCGCCGAGGTCGGAGTCCTGCGCGTCGATCACCTCGGTGACCCAGCCGTGCCGCTCGGCGTAGCGGGTGTACATCCGCAGCAGGTCGCCGGCGAACAGCGCCGACTCCTCGCCGCCCTCGCCGGCCTTGATCTCGACGATGACGTCCTTGGCGTCGTGCGGGTCACGCGGGATGAGCAGCTCGGCCAGCCGCTCCTCCAGCGCCGGCAGGGACGCCGCGATGGCCTCCGCCTCGGCGGCGAAGGCCGGGTCCTCGGCGGCCAGCTCGCGGGCGGCGGCCAGGTCGGCCCGGGCCTGCTCCAGCTCACCGGCGGCCTTGTGCAGCGGGACCAGCTCCGCGTAGCGCCGGCCGACCCGTCGGGCGGTGCCCTGGTCGGCGTGGATGGCGGGGTCGGCCAGCCGCTGCTCCAGCTCGGCGTACTCGTCGAGGAGGGCGGCCAGGCGCTCACTGCTCATGCTGCGGGTGCTCCTTCGACGGCGACCGGGCGGGGAGGGACGGAACAGGGCGGAAACGGACGAACGCCCGCGCCCGGCACGGAGCCGGACACGGGCGTCGTCGACGGAGCTACTTGGCCTTCTTGGCCTGAACCTTGGCGTACTTCTGCTGGAACTTCGCGACCCGACCGGCGGTGTCCAGGACGCGCTGCTTGCCGGTGTAGAACGGGTGGCAGGCGCTGCAGGTCTCGACGCTGATCGAACCGCCCTTGGCGGTGCTGCGGGTCGTGAAGGTGTTGCCGCAGGAGCAGCGGACCTCGGTGGTCACGTACTCCGGGTGGATGTTGGGCTTCATGTCGCCTCGGTCCTTTCGTCGGTGGTCGCCGGGTCGCCGTCGTGCTCCCCGTCGTCTCGACGGGCTCGGGCGTGAACCGGAACCGGTGGCCGATTGACCAGTGTGCCATGGGCTTCCACCGACCCGTCGAGCGGGCCGCACACCAGGTCCGGCAGGGGTAACGCTCACCGCCCGGTACGCATTCCCGCGCGCCGGGCGGGCATTCGTGGAGTGGCCGAGGGATGAACGGGAGGTACGGGATGTTCCGCCTGATCGCCACCCGCGGGCTGCCCGCTTCCGGAAAGACCACCTTCGCCCGCCGGCTCCAGCCCGGCGTGGTCCGGGTCAACCGGGACGACCTGCGCCGGATGCTGCACGGCGAGCGGCTCTTCACCCAGTGGGCCGAGGGGCAGGTCAGCCGGGCGCAGCGGGCCCAGGTGGAGGCGCTGCTGGCGGCCCGGGTGAGCGTCTGCGTGGACGACACCAACCTGCGCTCGCGCACCCTGCGGGACTGGGCCGAGCTGGCCGCCCGGCACGGCGCGGCGTTCGAGGTGCACGACTTCACCGACGTGCCGCTGGAGGAGTGCCTGCGCCGGGACGCCGCACGCCCCGAGGCCGACCGGGTGGGCGAGGCGGCGATCCGCCGGCTGCACGAGCGCTACCTGGCGAACCGCCCGTTACCGCTGCCGGTGCCGACGGCCCGGACCGGTGGCCCGGCGCGGGTGGAGCGGGAGGCCGCCGAGCGCCCCGACATCGTGCTCGTCGACATCGACGGCACGGTGGCGCTGAACGTGTCGCGCAGCCCGTACGACATGACCCGGGTCGGTGAGGACGCGCCGAACGGGGCGGTGATCGCGGCGGTGCGGGCCATGCACGCGGCCGGGCACGGCGTGGTCTTCTGCTCCGGCCGGGACGCCACCGCCCGGCCCGACACGGAGGCGTGGCTGGCCCGGCACGTCAAGGTGCCCTACCTGGCGCTGCACCTGCGGGCGGTCGGCGACCACCGCAAGGACGCCGTGGTCAAGCATGAGATCTACGAGCGGGAGATCAAGGACCGGTACCGGGTGGTCGGTGTCTTCGACGACCGGCAGCAGGTGGTCCGGATGTGGCGCTCGCTCGGCCTGACCGTCTTCCAGGTCGCCGAGGGCGACTTCTGACGTGCCTCCGCCGGCGGGCTCCTCCCCCAGGTCGAGGAGCCCGCCGGCGGGGCCACCGGCCGGGGGCACGGACGCACCTTCCGCGCCCCCGGGCCGGTCAGGCGGCGGGCGCCTCCGCCGCCGCCGTGAGGGCCACCGTCGCCTCGGTGCGGACGCCGTTCACGGTGACCGCGAGGAGCACCTGCCCGCCGGGACGCAGCGCGGTCAGCTGCCCGGTCGCCGGGTCGAACCGGGCCACGTGCCAGGGCTTCACCCCGTCGGCGGTGCCGATGTGCAGGTTCGGCGAGCCGGACCAGTCCGCGCTGACCGGGGCGGCCACGGGGACGGTACGGCCGGCGGGCTGGGTGAGCGTGGCCGTGACGGTGGCCGGCGCGCCGACCGCGACCTCGGCCGGGGCGGCCAGGGCGAGCCGGTCGACGTGGGCGTGGAACTCGGCGGCGATCCAGCGCGGCCCCTCGGCGAGCGGGTCCCGGCGGGCCTGCTCGGCCTCCTGCGGGGTCACCGGGTCGACGCCGAACTCGGTCCAGCCGGTGAAGCCGCCGAGCTGGGCCGGGGTGGACGGGTCCTTGCCCGAGTTGCCGTTGACCACGTACGGCACGCCGTCCACCCGGTCGGCGTGGAACGTGCCGACGTGCCCGTTCACCATGAGCGCGCCCTTGCCGGTGCGGTGCTGGAAGTCGGCCAGCCACTGCTCCACGAGGGCGGCCTCCTTCCGGTCCCCGAGCTGGCTGGCCTTGGCCGGGCTGGGGTCGCGGGGCGGGTGGTGGAAGAGCACGGTGACCGAGCCGACCGCCGGGTCCGCGGCCGCCGCGTCGAGCGTCTTCCGCAGCAGCTCCACCTGGTCGAACCCGCCGCCGCGCAGCGAGCCGGTGGCCGTGCTCAGGGTGAGGAACCGGGTGCCCTGGTGGTCGAAGACCCGCGAGGTGTCCCCGAACACGCTCCGGAAGTTACCGATCGGGGCGCCCATGATCTCGTGGTTGCCGGGCACGTAGTAGTACGGCAGCTCGCCGCCCAGTTCCTCGTCCAGGATCCGCTTGGCCAGCGCGAAGTCCGCCGGGTACGCGGTGTCCACGAAGTCCCCGTCGATGACCAGGAAGTCCGGCTTCGCCGCGCGGATCTCGCGGAGGGTGCGGCGGGCCTGGGCGACCAGGTCGCTGTCCGGGGCGGCGGCCACGAACTGGGCGTCGGACATGACCGCGAAGCGCCAGGGCGCAGCGTCCACCGTGCCGTCGCGCAGCACCACCCGGTCGGTGATGTTCGGCTCCTCCGGGGCCTGCGCCGTCGGGGGCACCCGGGCCACCAGGTCGTCGATGACCACCTCGCTCTTGTACTGCTTGGCCGGGTCGGTCTCGGCCACGTAGAACCGGCGGACCCGGACCGGGTACTGCACGCCGGGCGGGACGGTGAACTCGACGTACCGCCAGCCGGTCCAGGTCAGGTAGGGGCCACGCAGCACGAACTGGGTGTCCTGGGCGTCGTGCAGGTGCAGGCTGGGCCACTCACCGGTGCCGTTGCCCTTGATCCACATGCCGAAGGCCTGCGGCTGCCCGGGCACCTCGATCCAGGCCGGCGGGTCCGCGTACGCGGCGCGGGTGCCGGTGGACTGGCTGAAGTCGTACGACATCTTCAGGCCGGTGCCGGTGTGGCCCGGCGCCGGCGCGACCGCGCCGCTGGCCCGCGCCTGGCTGAACTTCCAGGAGGCGGCGTCGTCGAAGCCGGCCACGGGCACGTCAGTGAGCCCGATGGTGACCGGGAGGACTGTGGTCTTCGCGCCGACCGTGACGGTGACCAGCGCCGCGCCGGTGCCGCCGAGCGCCCGGACGGAGAGGTTGCCGTCGGCGGTGGGGGTGACGGCGAGCAGGTCCTCGTCGTACTCCAGCTTCAGGTCGGCCGGCTCGATCGGCGCGGTGTTCCCCTCCGCGTCGTAGCCGACCACGCCGAACAGTCCGGTGTCGCCCTCCTGGTTGAGGCCGAGCCGGTCCACCGTGGAGTCGATGCGGGCCAGGGGGCCCAGCACGGTCAGGTCGAGCGTGCCGCTGGCCTCGTCGCGCCAGGCGGTGACGGTGCTGCGGCCGGGCCGGCCGGCCCGGAACACCCCGTCGTCCACGGTGCCCTGCGCGGCGGGGTTGGCCCGCCAGTGCGGGGCGCCGGCGGCCGGGCCGTACGTCTCGTCGTAGCCCGCGGCGGTGAGCCGGCGGGTGAGGCCGGGGAAGACCCGGTCCGGCCGGCCGCCACGGATGGGGGCGACGCCGGGCGCGGCGGTCGGGTCGCTCGCGGTCTCCAGCCAGTAGCCGGTGAGTCGGCCGCTGCCCTGCGCCGCGTAGATGGCCAGGCCGTTCGGCACCGGTCGCTCGCTGCCGTCGGAGGGGCTGTTCTCCACCTGGACGGTCGCCGCGCCGGGCTCCCGGGCCAGCAGCGTCGAGGAGCCGCCGCCGTCGAGGTTGAGCGCGCTCCACGCGCCCAACTCGACCATCATGCGGCCCATCTCGGTCTGGGTGACGCCGCGGCTGTCCACCTGCCGGCCGTCCACGGTCAGCATGATCATCTTGCGGCCGTCGGCGGAGAACCCCACCGAGGTGCGCGGGGCGAGGCTCTGGTCGGCGATGGTCTGCACCACGCCGTCGCGGACCAGCACGCTGCCGCCGCCGACCGCCGCCCGCGGGCTGCTGCCGTCGGACGCCTTCGGCCGCCAGGTCAGGTCGACCGGGTCGCCGGGACGCAGCGCGGCGAGCGCGTCGGCGCCGGCCTCCCGGCCGAGCAGCACCGTGGTCCCGGCCGGGATCGGGCCCTCCCCCGCCGTGCCGGCCACTGTCGCGACCCGGCCGCCGGTCACCGTCACCTCGGCCACCCGCGCGCCGCCCTCCACGGCCCGCTTCCGGGTGTACGAGCCCCAGAGCGGGGTGAAGACGCCCACGCCGTCGCGCTGCACCATGTTGTTGAACTGGGTCAGCGGCACCGGACCGGCGGGCAGGCTCGCGGTGCCCTCGAAGCCGACCTGGATGACCCGGCCGAGCCCCTCGGCGCTGATCGCGGCGGCGTTGGTGTGCCCGGCGACCGGCGACTGGACCAGTTCGCCGGAGCGGATGCCGATGCCCTGCGCCGCGCCGGAGTTGTTGATGTCGAAGAAGTCTCCGTTGACCGCGGCTACCGCGCGGGAGCGGTCCACGGCCGCGCGCAGCGGCTCGTCGCGCGTGACCGCGCCGGAGTTGACGTAGTCGACGGTGACGCCGCCGGAGAGGTCGGCCGTGAGGGCGTCGGCCCGCAGCCAGCCGTCGGCGTCGTAGCGGTCGAAGGAGGTCAGGTCGAGTCCGGGGGCGACCGGACGGCTGGTCTTCGCGGTCTCCAGGCCGCCGGCCGGCTCCAGGCCGGTCCCGTCGGCGAGGGCGACAGCGGAGTCGGGACGTGAGGACGCCGCCGGGGCGTCCTCGGCGGGGGTACGCGGCTCGGCCGCGGCCGCCGCCGCACCGGGCGGAACCGGAGCGGTGAGGGTGAGCAGCGGCGTCAGCAGCAGGACGCCGGCGAGACGGGCGGATCGACTGCGGATTCGCATGGACCACAGTCAACCCGAGACTGAACAGAAGTTTCAATACCCTCCGGCTTAACCGAAGAAAAACTTCACCCGCTCCCCTGCCCGGTACGCGAAGAGGGGCACGGCCAGCAGGCCGTGCCCCTCGTCGGGAGATCCCTCAGCTCACTCGCCCGGGGTGGACTTCGCGATCTGCATCAGGAACTCGATGTTCGTGCGGGACTGCTTGAGCCGGTCCAGCAGGAGGTCGAGCGCCGCCTGCGAGTCCAGCGAGTGCAGCACCTTGCGGAGCTTGTGGACGATCGCCAGCTCCTCCGGCGCGAGCAGGACCTCCTCCTTGCGGGTGCCGGAGGGGTTGATGTCGATCGCCGGGAAGACCCGCTTGTCGGCGATCTTCCGGTCCAGCTTCAGCTCGGCGTTGCCGGTGCCCTTGAACTCCTCGAAGATGACCGTGTCGGCCATCGAGCCGGTCTCCACCAGCGCCGTCGCGAGGATGGTCAGCGAGCCACCGTTCTCGATGTTCCGCGCCGCGCCCAGGAAGCGCTTCGGCGGGTAGAGCGCGGTGGAGTCGATACCACCCGACATGATCCGGCCGCTGGCCGGCGCCGCCAGGTTGTACGACCGGCCGAGCCGGGTCACCGAGTCGAGCAGCACGACCACGTCGTGGCCCAGCTCGACCAGGCGCTTCGCCCGCTCGATCGCCAGCTCCGCCACAGTGGTGTGGTCCTGCGGCGGACGGTCGAACGTGGCCGCGATGACCTCGCCCTTCACCGACCGCTGCATGTCGGTGACCTCTTCCGGCCGCTCGTCGACCAGCACCACCATGAGGTGGCACTCCGGGTTGTTGCGGGTGATCGCGTTCGCGATCGCCTGCAGCACCATCGTCTTACCCGCCTTCGGCGGCGAGACGATCAGCGCCCGCTGGCCCTTGCCGATCGGCATGACCAGGTCGATGACCCGGGTGGTCAGGATGTGCGGCTCGGTCTCCAGCCGCAGCCGCTCCTGCGGGTACAGCGGGGTGAGCTTGTAGAACTCCGGTCGGCGCTTCGCCTCGTCCGGCTCCATCCCGTTGATGGTGTCGAGCCGGACCAGCGGGTTGTACTTGTCGCGCCGCTGCTCGCCCTCCCGGGCGCCGGCCCGCACGGCGCCGGTGATCGCGTCGCCGCGGCGCAGGCCGTACTTCTTGATCTGGGACATCGAGACGTACACGTCGTTCGGGCCGGCCAGGTAGCCGGTGGTCCGGACGAAGGCGTAGTTGTCGAGCACGTCGATGATGCCGGCGACCGGGACGAGCACCTCGTCCTCGCCGACCTGCGGCTCGCGGCCGCCACCGTCGCCGCCCTCGGCGCGCTCGCCGCGGCCCCGCCGGCGGTCCCGGAACCGGCTGCGCCGGCCGCGCCGGCCGCCGCCCTCGCCGTCGTCGTCACCGTCGTCGTTGCGCTCCGCGCGCTGGCCCCGGTCGTTGCGGTCACCCCGGTCATTGCGCTCGCCGCGGTCGGTGCGCTCGTTGCGGTCGCCGCGCTCGCCCCGGTCGGTGCGCTCGTTGCGCTCGCCACGGTCGGTGCGCTCGGCACGCTCGCCCCGCTCGGTGCGCTCGGCCCGGTCACCGCCACGCTCACCGCGCTCGGCACGCTCGCCGCCGCGCTCGGCACGCTCGGCACGCTCGCCGCCGCGCTCGGCCCGCTCACGGCCCCGGCCCTCGGCCCGCTCGCCGCGCTCGGCCCGCTCGCCCGTCTCGGCGGGAGCCTCCTCGGCACGGGTCTCGGCCGGCCGCGCCTCGGCGGCCGTGGTGGCCGCCCGGCTCCGGCGGCCACGGGTGCGGCCCTCGGTCGCCTCGGCCGCCGGCGCCGGCTCGGCGGTGCGCCGCTCGGTCTCGGCCCGCTCCTCGCGGACCTCGGCGTGCACCTCCTCGCGGGCGGGAGCGGCCGCGGCCGCGACCTCGGCCCGCGGTCGAGGGGTTCCGGCGGCGGCGCCGCCCTGCCGCTCGGTGATCGCACTGATCAGCTCGCCCTTGCGCATGCGAGCCGTACCGGAGATACCGAGCGACGCGGCCAGGCTCTGGAGCTCAGGCAGCAGCATCGCCGACAGGCCGGTACCGCTGCGCCGACGGCGTGTGGGGGCGGCAGTGGTGGCATCGCCAGCGACGTTGGAAACATCCGACGTCACGTCGGTGGTGTCGCTCAATGGATTCCTTCCCTCGATAGGCCGGGGCTGCCCGGAGTCGAAGACAGGTGGCCGGGCGGCCTCGGTGCACCCGCCTCGCAGGGACGCGTCGCGGGAGTCTGTGACACAGCAGCCGGTCGGTTTCCCGACTCACCAACGTCGGTGAGCAGGTCTCGCCGTCTGCGGCGACCTGTGGAAACTGCGGTGCGGCGTGGGCCTTTGGCAGGGGTGACGGGCTGACCGCCGAGAGCTTCGGGGGTGCGCCGACCCGCAGGAGATCGCATGCTTCGCGGCTGTGCTAGGTGTAGAGCGTAATCAACTCTTCCGACCTGCGGCAACAGGGTCCCGCTCGGCGTGTCCAAGTCTACCCCGGGCGACCCGGGCACCGCTGACGTCTATCGGCAACTCCCACCGGCGCCAATCTGTTCCCGCGTCGAACCCCGCCGGGACCTCGGACAACGCCAGCACGGTCGGCCCCGCCCCACTGACCACAGCCGCCACACCGGCCGCACGCAGCGCGCTGACCAGGGCCGCCGTGGCGGGCATGCCCGCGGCGCGGTAGTCCTGGTGCAGCCGGTCGACGGTCGCCGGCAGCAGCAGCCCCGGGTCGGCGGTGAGCGCGTGCACCAGCAGCGCCGCCCGCCCCGCGGTCAGCGCCGCGTCGCCGTGCGGGACGGTGGCCGGCAGCGCCGCCCGGGCGACCGAGGTCAGCCCGCGCTCGCCCGGCACGAAGACGGTGGGGCGGACCGCCGCCGCCACGGGCAGCGAGACGGCCCGGGCGCCGGCCGGCTCCGTCCAGGCCACGGTGAAGCCCCCGAGCAGGCAGGGCGCCACGTTGTCGGGGTGGCCCTCCAGCTCCGAGGCGAGCCGGAGCGCGGCGGCGTCGTCCAGCCGGGTCGCGCCGTCGGCGACCAGCGCCCGGGCCAGCAGCACGCCGGCCACGATGGCCGCCGAGGAGGACCCCAGGCCCCGGGCCTGCGGGATCCGGTTGACGCACTCCAGGGACAGCCCGGCCGGCTGCGCGCCGAGCACGTCGAAGGCGGCCCGCATGGCGGTCACCACCAGGTGCCGGTCGCCGTCGGGCAGCTCGCCGGCACCCTCGCCGGTCACCGCCACCCGGACGCCGCCGGCGGTCACCTCGGCCGCCACGTCGTCGTGCAGCCCGAGGGCCAGCCCGAGCGCGTCGAAGCCCGGGCCCAGGTTGGCGCTGGTCGCGGGCACCCGGACCCGGACGGGACCGGAGGTGAAAGTCATCGGCACCGGCTCATGCTAGGACCCGGCACCGACAGCGCGCCGGATCGCCCGGACCGTGGGAACGGCGCGACGTCACGGGGTGCGGCTCGGCGCCGCCTCCTCCACCGGCTCGGTGAGCGACAGCCGCCGGGTGGCGAACCGCCAGCCCAGCGCGTAGACCACGGTGACCAGCCCGCAGCCGGCCAGCACGGTCCGCTCGTCGACCGCGTCGACCACCAGCGCCACGACCAGTTGGCTGACCGCGATCGCCAGCGTCGCCAGCATCATGTCGGTGGCGAAGACCCGGCCGCGCAACCGGTCCGGCACCTCGCCCTGGAGGGCGTAGTTGGACAGCACCCAGTTGCTGCCGCCGCCCAGGTGGGCCAGGAAGACCAGCACCAGCACCAGCGGGAACCAGGGCGCCAGCGAGACGCCGACGTAGGCCAGGCCGTAGAGGGACATGGACAGGGCCAGGCCGGTGAGCAGCCAGGCCCGGTTGCTGAGCACCCGGCGCATCAGGATCGGGCCGACCAGCGCGCCGGCGCCGCGGGAGGCGAAGAGCAGGCCGGTGCCGATCGCGCCGACCCCGTACAGCCCGGCGAGCAGGGGGAAGACGGTCAGCACGCCGTTGCCCAGGCCGACCGCCGACTTCACGGTGACCAGGGCGAGCACCCGCGGCCGGTGGGCGATGTAGCCCAGCGCCTCGCGGATCGCCGGCCAGGTGCGGGGGACGACCGCCGCCGGGTCGCGCGGCGCCTGCAGCGGCCGGCGGATCAGCGCGGCCAGGCCCGCCGCGCCGGCCAGCGCCACGGCGGCCACCCAGAAGCTGGCGTACGGGCCGGCGGCGGCGCTGAGCACGCCGCCGAGCGAGGCGCCGACCACGGTCATGGTGCCCCAGGCCGAACCGGCGATCGCGTTGCCGGCGGCCAGGTCGGCCGGGTCGAGCACGTTGGGCAGGGCGGCCTGGGCCGCCGGCGAGTAGAACGCCTTCGCCACCGCCACGGCGGCGATCGACACCAGCGCCAGCCAGGCCGTGCCGGCGCTCCCGACGCCGAGCAGCAGCAGGATGCCGGCCAGCGCGGCGAGGTTGGCCGCCATCATGATCTTCCGGCGATCGAACCGGTCGGCGATGGTGCCGGTGTACGGGAGCAGCAGGGCGGTCATGCCCGTGTCCACGGCGAGCACCAGCGCGCCCCACACCCCGCTGCCGGTCAGCTCCGGCAGGAGGACGAGCAGCGGCACCATGACGAACCAGTCGGCGCCGAAGACCACCAGCTCGGCGAGGAAGAGGTTGCGGAAGTCGCGGTTGCGGACGAGGACCGAGACGGTGGGTGACACGCGGGCACCCTACCGGGCCGCTCCGGGGACGGCAGCACGGCGCAGCAGTTCGGAGACGGTCACGAAGGTGTAGCCGCGGGCGCGCAGCCCGGAGATCATGTCGGGCAGCCCGCGGAGCGCGACGAGCCGCCGCTCGGGGCCGACGTCGTGGCCGAGCAGGATGGTGCCGGGCCGCACGTCGGCCACGATCCGCCGGGCGTGCCCGGCCGGGTCGTGCGGATACTCCCCCTCGACCATCTGGAGCGTCCAGAGCACCAGCCGGTAGTCGAGCCGGGCGGCGGCGTGGAGCACGGCGCCACCCAGGTGCCCCCAGGGCGGGCGGAGCAGCCGGGGGGCCGTCCCGGTGGCCGCCGTGATCGCCTCATGGCTGCGGCGCAGGTCGTCGTAGGCGGTGTGGGCGTCCATCCGGGCCAGGTCGTGGTGCGCCCAGCTGTGGTTGCCCACCTCGTGCCCGGCGAGCCGGTCGCGGACGAGCGCGGCGTGCCGGCGGGCCCGCTCGCCGACCAGGAAGAAGGTGGCCGGCACCCGGTGCTCGGCCAGAGTGTCCAGCACCATGGGGGTCCACTGCGGCTGCGGCCCGTCGTCGAAGGTCAGCGCGACGAGCGGGGCGCCGGTGTGGACGCCCCAGACCACCTCCACCCCGCCGCCGACCTGCTGGTAGCGGCTGCCCAGGGTGGCGCTGGCCGGTCCGCCGCCGAGTGGGAGCCTGCGGTCGGCGATCCAGGCGGTCTGCGTGGTCCCGGCGACACCCAGCGCGGCGCCCCCGCCCAGCAGCGCGGCCCGGCGGAGCACCGCACGCCTGCCCCAACGGGCCACGCCGTCCGCCATCGCCCCCGCTTCCGGTCCGGCCGGCCGCCCACACGGGACGGGCCGCCACCTTGAGTAGGTGTCGGCTCACTCACCGTACCGCGCCGGGCGGTTTCCCACTGCCCCGTACGCAGCGGGTGGCCGTCCACCAGGGGACGGCCACCCGCGGCGGGGGGATCGCGCGGCTACTCCGTCGGCGGGAGCGGGGACCGGCGGCTCTTCGGCAGGCGCAACACCTCGAACTGGTCCGTGCCGTCGACCAGGGCGGCCGACGGCGCCGGGCGGGCCGGCAGGCCGTCAGCGGCCTCGGCCGGGCGCTCCCCGCCCCCCACGGTCACCGGGACCGGCGCCGGCGGCTCCGCGGGCACCGGGGTGCCGTGCCTGCGGGCCCGGCGCTCCCGGAAGGACTCCTTGGTGCGCTCCACCATCGTGTAGAGGGTCGGCACCAGGATCAGCGTCAGCAGCGTCGAGCTGAGCAGGCCGCCGATCACCACGACGGCCAGCGGCTTCGAGATGAAGCCGCCCTCGCCGGTCAGGCCGAACGCCATCGGCAGCAGCGCGAACACCGTGGCGACCGCGGTCATCAGGATCGGGCGCAGCCGGCGCCGGCCGCCCTCGACCACCGCCTCGGTCACGCCCATGCCCTGCCCGCGGTACTGGTTGATCAGGTCGAGCAGCACGATCGCGTTCGTCACCACGATGCCGACAAGCATGAGCACGCCGATCAGCGCCGGCACGCCCAGCGGGGTGCCGGTGAGCAGGAGCAGCCCGATCGCGCCGGTCGCCGCGAACGGCACGGAGATCAGCAGGATCAGCGCCTGGGTCAGGCTGCGGAACGTGCCCACCATGATCAGGAAGACGATCGCGATCGCGGCCAGCACGGCCAGACCCAGGTCGGCGAAGGCGTCCGCCTGGTCCGCGCTCACGCCGCCGATGACGAACGTCGCCCCCGGCACGTCCAGCGCGTCAAGCTTCCTCTGCAGCTCCTGGGTGGTGGCACCGAGGTTCGAGCCGGTCGCCGTGCCGGTCACCGACACGCTCCGCTCACCGTCGATGCGGGTCACCTGCTGCGGGCCCTCGACCTGGTCGACGTCGGCGATGTCGTCCAGCTTCACCGGGCCGACCGGCAGCGCCCGCAACTCGGCCACGCTCAGCGGCGGCCGGGCCCCGGTGCTCAGCACCACGTTCTGCGGGGTGCCGTCCAGGGTGACCTGGCCGAGCGGCGCCCCCCGGTACGCCTGGGCCACGACCTGCCCCACCGCCGCCTCGGTCAGACCGACCCGGGCCGCGGCGACCCGGTCCACTGTCACCTCGACCCGGGGCACCCGGGTGGCCAGGCCGGTGGTGACGTCCTCGACGCCCGGCGTGCCGGCCATCGCGTCCCGGACGGCCTCGGCGGCCCGGGTCAGCGTCTCCTGGTCGGCGGCCTGCACGACCACCTCGAGCTGGTTGGCGGAGGCGTTCTGCCCGCCGCCGAAGGTCACCTCGCCGGCCTCCGGGCCGAGCGCGTCGAACTCCTTGCGCAGCTTCTCGCGGACCTCCGCGGCGTCGGTGTCATCGGTGAGCGCCAGCGACCAGGAGGCGCTGTCGTTGCCGCCGCCCGCCCACGGGTTGTCGGCGCCGCCCGCGGTGACCTGGTACGTCGCCACCCCCGGCGTACGCCGGAGGATCTCCTCGACCCGTGCGGCGGCCTGGTCGGTGCCGGTCAGCCCGGTGCCCGCCGGCAGCTGCTGCCGCATGGCCAGCGTGTCCTGGCCCGAGTCGTCCAGGAAGTTGGTCTCCAGCTTCTGGGCCAGCCCGAAGGTGCCGAAGAGCACCAGCAGGCCCAGCGCCACGGTGGCCCAGCGGGTGCCCCGGGACCGGGTGGCGAAGCCGATCACCGGCAGGTACCCGCGCTGCAACGGGCTGCGCAGCTCCTTCTCCTCGGCGGCGTGCCGGGCGGCGGCCTCGTCGGCCCCGCCGCGCGACGGCCTGAGGAACCAGTACGCCAGCACCGGGATCACGGTCAGCGAGACCAGCAGCGAGGCGAGCAGGGCCACCGTCACGGTGATCGCGAACGGCGCGAAGAGCTGCCCCACGAAGCCGCCCACCAGCGCGATCGGCGCGAAGACGGCGACCGTGGTGAGGGTCGAGGCGGTCACCGCGCCGGCCACCTCGCGGACCGCGGCCAGGATGGCGTCCCGCTTCGGCTCGCCGTACTCCAGGTGCCGCTTGATGTTCTCCAGCACCACGATCGAGTCGTCGACCACCCGCCCCACGGCGATGGTCAGCGCGCCCAGGGTGAGCAGGTTCAGCGAGTAGTCGCCGGCCCAGAGCACGATCAGCGCGACAAGCACCGACAGCGGGATGGAGACCGCGGTGACCACTGTGGAGCGGACGGAGAGCAGGAAGACCAGGATCACCACGACCGCCATGAGCAGGCCGAGCAGGCCCTCGGTGGTGAGGCTCTCGATGGACCGCTCGACGAACGGGGCCTGGTCGAAGACCACTGTCAGGTCGGCGCCGGAGGCGGCCTCCAGCTCCTCCAGGCGGTCCCGGATGTCGTGGGAGATCGCCACCGCGTTGCCGTCCGGCGAGGCGGTGACGGCGATGCCGAGGCTGGGCTTGCCGTTGGTGCGGGTGAAGGCGGTCGCCGGGGCGAGCTGCTGCTCCACGCGGGCCACGTCGCCGAGGCGTACCGGGGCGGCGGGGGCGGTGCTGAGCACGATCCCGCGCAGGTCGTCCACGGTGCGGATCGGGGTGCCCACCTGCACCGGCAGCGAGCGGCTGCCGTCGATCACCGTGCCGGCCGGCAGCGCCACGCCGTTGGTCTTCAACGCCTGGGCGATCGCGGTCGGGGCCAGCCGGGCCGCGGCCAGCTTCGCCGGGTCGGGAACGATGGTCACGACCTGGTCGCGGGCGCCGGTGACGTCGACGGTGCGGACGCCGTCCAGCCCCTCCAGCTCCGGCACGACCGTGCCACGCAGCTTCTCGGCCAGGGCCCGCTCGTCGGCGCCGCCCGTGGCGGCGACCACCACGGCGGGCAGGTCGTCGGTGCTGCCGGCGATCACCTGCGGGTCGACGCCCTCGGGGAGCTGGGCGTCGATCCGGCTCAGCGCGGTCTGCATCTTGTTGACCACGTCGTCCAGGTCGGTGCCGAACTCGTACTGCACCTGGACGGTGGCGGAGCCCTCACGCGAGGTGGAGGTGACCTTCTCCAGCCCCGGGATGCCCTGGAGGCTGTTCTCGATCGGCTCGGCGACCTGGGACTCGACGATCTCCGGCGCGGCGCCCGGGTACGGCGCCACGATGAACGCGGCCGGGAACTCCAGGGACGGCAGCAGCTGCTGCTTCAGCGACGGCACGGCGAACGCCCCGAACGCCGTGGTCACCAGTGCGATGAGGGCGATCAGCCCCCGGTTGGCGAGACTGAATCTGGCGAGCAGCGACATCGGCGTTACTCACTCCTGCAAAGGGGTGTACGGGGTGCCCAGGAGTCTGCCGCACACGATCACGCTCCCACGCACGGACCCCGACGCGCGTGACGGCGCCCGCTCCCCGCTGGCGCGGGCCGGTCAGACCAGGTCGAGCGAGCGGGCGGCGGCCAGCGCGTCGTTGGCGATGGTCAGCGGGGCGGGGGCCGTGGAGATGGCCCACTCCGGGTCCTTGAGACCGTGGCCGGTGACCGTGCAGACCACGGTCGCGCCGGCCGGCACCCGCCCGGCGGCGGCCTGCTGGAGCAGGCCGGCCACGCTGGCCGCGCTGCCCAGCTCGACGAAGACCCCGACCTCGCGGGCCAGCAGCCGGTACGCCGAGAGGATCTCCCGGTCGGTGACGGCCGAGATCAGCCCGCCCGAGGCGTCGCGGGCGTCGATCGCCTTGGTCCAGCTCGCCGGGTTGCCGATCCGGATGGCCGTGGCGATCGTCGACGGCTCCGGCACCACCTGCCCGGTGACGATCGGGGCCGCGCCGGCGGCCTGGAAGCCGTACATCCTCGGGGCCTTCGTGGCGTTGCCGTCGCGCAGGTCCTCCGAGTAGCCCATCCAGTAGGCGGAGATGTTGCCGGCGTTGCCCACCGGCAGGCAGTGGATGTCGGGCGCGTCGCCGAGCGCCTCGACGATCTCGAACGCGGCGGTCTTCTGCCCGTGCAGCCGGTCGATGTTCACCGAGTTGACAAGCGCGACCGGGTAGTCCTGGGCGAGCTTGCCGGCCAGCGCGAGGCAGTCGTCGAAGTTGCCCTGCACCTGGAGCAGCTTCGCGCCGTGGACCAGCGCCTGGGCCAGCTTGCCCAGCGCGATCTTGCCCTGGGGCACCAGCACGGCGCAGGTGATCCCGGCGCGGGCCGCGTACGCGGCGGCGGAGGCGCTGGTGTTGCCGGTGGAGGCGCAGATGATGGCCTTGTCACCGGCCTCGACGGCCTTGGAGACGGCGACCGTCATGCCGCGGTCCTTGAACGAGCCCGTCGGGTTCGCCCCCTCGACCTTGAGCCACACGTCGGCGCCCACCCGGGCGGAGAGCACCGGCGCCGGCAGCAGCGGCGTGTTCCCCTCGTTGAGGGTGACGACGGGAGTGGCGTCGGTGACGGGCAGCCGGTCCCGGTACGCCTCGATCAGACCCCGCCACATGTCGCACTCCTCGCCTCTGCCGCCCCGGTCGACGCGGGGCCCCTACCAGCGTGGACCAGCCTCCCCGACGGGCCGCCGGCACACCTCCGGTTAACCATCAGGCGGGACGGGTGGCTACGCCCCGCCCTCGACCCGCAGCACGCTCGTGACCGAGCGGACGATGTCGAGCCCGCGCAGCTCGCCGACGGTGGCCGCGAGCGCGGCGTCCGGCGCCACGTGGGTGACGATGACCAGCTCGGCGTCGGGGCCGCCGCCGGCCGGGCCCTGCCGCACCGTGGCGATGGAGACCTCGTGCCGGGCGAACACCCCGGCCACCGCCTCCAGCACACCCGGCCGGTCGGCCACGTCGAGGCTGATGTGGTAGCGGGTGAGCGCCTCGCCCATCGGCCGCACCGGCAGGTCCGCGTACGCCGACTCGCTGGCCGCGTGCACCCCGGCGAGGCGGTTGCGGGCGACCGCCACCACGTCGCCGAGGACGGCGCTGGCGGTCGGCGCGCCACCGGCGCCCCGGCCGTAGAACATGAGCTGCCCGGCCGCCTCGGCCTCGACGAAGACCGCGTTGAACGCGTCGCCGACGCTGGCCAGCGGGTGGGTCAGCGGGATCATCGCGGGGTGCACCCGGACGCTCACCGTCTCGCGGCCGGCCGCGTCGGCGCCCCGGGCGGCGATGCAGAGCAGCTTGATGGTGCAGCCCATGGCCTTGGCGCTGGCCACGTCGGCGGCGGTCACCTCGGTGATGCCCTCGCGGTGCACGTCGGCGGCGGTGACCCGGGTGTGGAACGCCAGCGAGGCCAGGATGGCGGCCTTGGCCGCGGCGTCGAAGCCCTCCACGTCGGCCGTCGGGTCGGCCTCGGCGTAGCCCAGCTCGGTGGCCTCTTCGAGGGCCTCGGCGAAGCCGGCGCCGGTGGCGTCCATGGCGGAGAGGATGAAGTTGGTGGTGCCGTTGACGATGCCGGTGACCCGGTTGATCCGGTCCCCGTGCAGCGACTCGCGCAGCGGGCGCAGCAGCGGGATGGCCCCGGCGACGCTGGCCTCGTAGTAGAGGTCCGCCCCGCCCTCGGCGGCCGCGTCGTGCAGCGTCGCGCCGTCCTCGGCGAGCAGCGCCTTGTTGGCGGTGACCACGCTCTTGCCGGCGCGCAGGGCCTCGACCAGCCAGGTCCGGGCCGGCTCGATCCCGCCGACGACCTCCACCACGACGTCCACGTCGTCCCGCTTGATCAGGCCGAGCGGGTCGGTGGTGAACAGGGCGGGGTCGACCGGCAGGTCGCCGCGGTCGCGGCCGAGCCGGCGGACGGCGATGCCGGCGATCTCCAGCGGGGCGCCGATCCGGGCGGCGAGGTCGGCCGACTGCTCGTGCAGCAGCCGCACCACGTCGCTGCCGACCGTGCCGCAGCCGAGCAGCGCCAAGCGAACGGGTGAGGTCATCCGACATCCAATGCGAGCAGGTCGTCTTCGGTCTCCCGGCGGACGATCAGCCGTGCCCGACCGTCGCGGACGGCGACGACCGGGGGCCGCGGGACATGGTTGTAGTTGCTGGCCATGCTCCGGCAGTAGGCCCCGGTGCCGGGCACCGCGACAAGATCTCCGGGCTGCACGTCGGCGGGCAGGAATTCATCCTTCACCACGATGTCCCCGGACTCACAGTGCTTTCCCACCACGCGGGCGAGCATCGGCTCGGCGCCGGAGACCCGGTTGGCCACCGTCGCCGAGTAGGACGCGTCGTAGAGCGCGGTGCGGATGTTGTCGCTCATCCCGCCGTCCACGCTCACGTAGGTGCGGATGCCGTCCACGTCCTTGACCGTGCCCACCTCGTACAGGGTGAACACGGCGGGACCGACGATGGCACGGCCCGGCTCGATGGACAGGTGCGGCACGGCCAGGTTCTCCGCCGCGCACTCCCCGTCGACGATCTTGCGCAGCCGCTTGGCCAGCTCGTGCGGCGCGGCCGGGTCGTCCTGGGTGGTGTACGCGATGCCGAAGCCGCCGCCCAGGTCCAGCTCGGGCAGCTCGACGCCGCGGGCGTCGCGGATCTGCGCCTGGAGGGCCAGCACCCGGCGGGCGGAGACCTCGAAGCCGCTGGCGTCGAAGATCTGCGAGCCGATGTGCGAGTGCAGCCCGCGCAGCTCCAGCACGTCCTCGTCGAGGATCTTGAAGGCGGCCGCGGCGGCCGCCCCGCCCGCCAGGGAGAAGCCGAACTTCTGGTCCTCGTGGGCGGTGGCGATGAACTCGTGGGTGTGCGCCTCCACGCCGACCGTCACCCGGACCAGCACCTTCGGGCGTACGCCGCGCTCGCGGGCGAGCGCCGTGAGCCGGTCGATCTCGGCGAACGAGTCGACGATGATCCGGCCCACCCCGGCGTCCACGGCCCGGGTCAGCTCGGCCACGGACTTGTTGTTGCCGTGGAAGCCGATCCGCGCGGGCTCCATGCCGGCCGACAGCGCGGTGGCCAGCTCACCCCCGCTGCAGACGTCGAGGAACAGGCCCTCCTCGGCGATCATCCGCACCACCGCCCGGCAGAGGAACGCCTTGCCGGCGTAGTAGACGTCGGCGTCGGGGAAGGCGTCGCGGAACTCGCGGGCGCGGGCGCGCAGGTCGTCCTCGTCGAGCACGTACACCGGGGTGCCGAACTCGGCGGCCAGGTCGCGGACGTCCAGGCCGGCGACGGCGAGGGCGCCGCCCGCGCCGCGCGCCACGTTGCGCGGCCACAGCTGCGGGACCAGGTCGTTGACGTCGACCGGGGTACGCAGCCAGGCCGGCCCCCGGTTGCCGATGTCGCCGTGCAGGGCACCGGCCTCGTGCGCCCGCATTACATCCGCTCCGGGGCCGAGACGCCGAGCAGGCGCAGGCCGTTCGCGATGACCACCCGGGTGGCGTCGTTGAGCCACAGCCGGGCCCGGTGCAGGTCGGTGACCTCCTCGTCGCCGCGCGGCAGGATCCGGCAGTTGTCGTAGAACCGGTGGTAGGCGCCGGCCAGCCGCTCCAGGTAGCGGGCGACCAGGTGCGGGCCCCGCAGCTCGGCCGCCGAGGACACCACGGCGGGGAACTCGGCGAGCGCCTTGAGCAGCTCGTTCTCCTTCTCGTGGGAGAGCAGCTCGGCGCGGAAGGCGGTGGCGTCGCCCCGGGTCAGCCCGACCTCGGCGGCGTTGCGGCCCACGCTCGCGGTGCGGGCGGCCACGTACTGCACGTAGTAGACCGGGTTGTCGCGGGTGGCCCGGGTCCACAGCTCCACGTCGATGTCGATCGGCGAGTCGCTGGAGTAGCGGGCCAGCGCGTAGCGGGAGGCGTCCACGCCGATCGCGTCGACCAGGTCCTCCAGGGTGACCACGGTGCCGGCCCGCTTGCTCATCCGCACCGGAGCGCCGTCGCGGAGCAGGTTGACCAGCTGACCGATGAGGATCTCCAGGTTGCGGTCCGGGTCGTCGCCGAAGCAGGCGGCCATGGCCTTCATCCGGCCGATGTAGCCGTGGTGGTCGGCGCCCAGCATGATCACCACGCGTTCGAAGCCGCGCTCGCGCTTGTCCAGGTAGTAGGCGCAGTCGGCGGCGAAGTAGGTCCACTCGCCGTTGGACTTGCGCAGCACCCGGTCCTTGTCGTCGCCGAAGTCGGTGGTGCGCAGCCAGGTGGCGCCCTCGGACTCGTAGAGGTGGCCCTGCTCCCGCAGCCGGTCGAGCGCCTTGTCCAGCTCGCCCCGGTCGTGCAGGTCCTTCTCGTTGAAGTAGGTGTCGAACTCCACGCCGAAGTCGCGCAGCGACGACTTGATCTCGGCGAACATCAGCTGGACACCCTCGACCCGGAACACCTCCTGGGCCGCGGCCTCGTCGAGGTCGAGCACCTCGGGCCGGCGCTTGACCACCTCGGCCGCGATCTCCGCGATGTACGCGCCGCCGTAGCCGTCCTCCGGGGCCGGCTGACCCTGGGCGGCGGCGAGCAGCGAGCGGGCGAACCGGTCGATCTGGGAGCCGGCGTCGTTGAAGTAGTACTCGGTGCCGACGTCGGCGCCGGTGGCGCGGAGCAGCCGGCTGAGCGCGTCACCGACGGCCGCCCACCGGACCCCGCCGATGTGCACCGGGCCGGTCGGGTTCGCCGAGACGAACTCCAGGTTGATCCGCTGGCCGGCGAGGGCGTCGCCGCGGCCGTACTCCGGGCCGGCCTCGACGATGACCTTGGCGAGCTGGCCGGCGGCGGCCGCGTCGAGCCGGATGTTGAGGAAGCCCGGGCCGGCGATCTCCACCGACTTGACCCCCGGCGCCCGGCCCAGCTGGTCGGCCAGGGCGGCGGCCAGCTCCCGCGGGGGCACGCCGACCTTCTTGCTGAGCTGCAGCGCCAGCGTCGAGGCGTAGTCGCCGTGCTCGGGGTTGCGGGGTCGCTCGACGGTGGTCTGCGCGGGCAGCGCGGAGCGATCCAGGCCCCGGTCTTCGAAGACGGCGTGGGCTGCGGCGAGGACGACCTCGGCGAGTTCTGCGGGAGTCACCGAACCATGTTATCGGGGGTAGACTCGGTCCCCGCGGCGGCGACCCAGCATGTGAACCGGCCCCGCGGCTCCCCTGACCGACCGACCTGACGAGGCACGATGAGCATCAGCACCCCGGGCGGCCCGGAGCGCCGTCCGACCGTGGTCAGCACCGGCAAGAAGCCGGCCGCCGGCCGGCCCGCCGCTGCCGACAAGCCCGCCGGCGGCAAGGCCGGGGCCGGCAAGGGCCCCGCCCGGCAGACCGGCGGCAAGGGCCGCAAGCCGGTCACCCCGGTGAAGGTGAGCCAGGGTCGCGCGTGGGGTCCGATCGCCCTCTTCGTCGCGGTCGGCGTGCTGGCCGTCGGCATCATCGGTGTCGGGGCGTGGGCGGTCTACCAGGGTTCGCAGCCGTGGCAGAAGCGGGCCGACGCCATCAACGGCATCGTCGACTTCCGCAAGAAGGACAAGAACCTGGTCAAGGGCGGCAACCACCAGCCGGGCACGATCAAGTACGACGTGTCCCCGCCGGTCGCCGGCCCGCACAACCAGGCCTGGCAGAACTGCATGGGCGACGTCTACGACGCCCCGATCGCCAACGAGCACGCGGTGCACAGCCTGGAGCACGGCACCGTCTGGATCACCTACCGCCCCGACCTGCCCGCCGACCAGGTGGCGAAGCTCAAGGCCAAGGTGCAGGGCAAGGAGAAGCTCATGCTCAGCCCGTACGAGGGGCTGGACAAGCCGATCTCCCTCCAGGCGTGGGGCTTCCAGCTCAAGGTCGACAACGCCGACGACGGCCGGATCGACGAGTTCATCAAGACCCTGCGCGTGAACGCCTCCATCGAGGGCCCGACCGCCCTCTGCGACCAGGGCGTCACCGCCACCGGCACCACCCCGCGGGACAACCTCCCCAACAACATGCCCGAGCAGCCCACCCAGTGAGGACGCCGCGATGACCGCCGCCGTGACGACGGACACCGAGCACGACGAGGCCCCGGACACCGGTGACGGTGGCCGGGGGGCCGCGCGGCGCTTCGGCGCCCTGGCGCTGGCCGCCGCCGTCGTTGTCGGTCTCCTCCTCGGCTACGCGGGCGGCCTGCTCACCCCGACGCTCACCCGTCCGGGTGACAACTCGGCCGAGGCCGGCTTCGCCCGGGACATGAGCAGCCACCACGCCCAGGCGGTGGCCATGGGGCTGTTGGCGTTCCGGCAGGGCCAGGACCCGGAGGTACGCCAGATGGGCGGCGACATCGCCACCGGGCAGCAGGGCGAGATCGGCACCATGCAGACCTGGCTGCGCTCCTGGAAGCTGGACCCGACCGGTGAGCAGCCGCCGATGGCCTGGATGTCGGACGGGGCGGCGGTGAGGAACGGGCTGATGCCGGGCATGGCCACGCCGGAGGAGATGGCGAAGCTGAAGGCCGCCACCGGCCGCGAGTTCGACGTGCTGTTCCTCCAGATGATGATCCGGCACCACGTCGGCGGGGTACACATGATCGACGGGATCCTCGACCAGGGTCACGACGACGACGTGCTGGCGGTCGCCCAGGTCATGAAGAACACCCAGCAGAAGGACCTGACCAACCTCCAGGCGGCGCTCAAGCGCCTGGGCGGCACCCTGTAACACCTGCTCGCACGGAAGGGCCCGCGTCGTGCGCGACGCGGGCCCTTCGCGTACTCCGGATCCCGCTCCCGCCCGTTATGCCGTTTTATAACGGTTTGGGCCGTACAACCCATTGCGCTGCTTGGAGACTTTTCTCCCCACATATCGTGACCAGTTGCGATTCGGGCTCGTTGCGCAGGACGTGGGGGTTGCACTCAGAGACGCAGGGCGGTCGGTGACCAGCTGGTGCCGACGCCACACCATCGGCGGTGACGGGGCGGTGGCAGCCGTCCGTCGCGGACTGCGGCAGGGCGAGCCGGGAACGCTCAGCCGCGAACAGGAACTCGAACTGATCGACGTGCTGCGGGGCGTCCACCCCGACGAGTTCGGCCTGGACGAGGAGCTCTGGACGCGACAGAGCCTGACCACACTCATCGAGCGCCAGTTCGAGCTGACCATGGACGCCGGCACTGTCGGGGCGTACCTGCGGGCCTGGGGGTTGGGTCCGCGGGAACCCCGCGAGCGGGCCTGCGGGCTCTGCGTCGGCGCGGTCGAGCGCTGGGTACGCAGCGAGTACCCGTCGATCACCCGGGCCGCCCAGGAGCACGCCGCGGACGTCTACTGGATCGGCCGCGTACGCCTGCGCGGCACCATGCCGGCCGCCGACGTGATCTCGGCGGTCTCGTCCCGGGGCCGGGTGCGCTTCATGATCACGACCCCCACGGTCGACCCGCCGCTCCCCCGCGACTTCGTGCTGCGGCTCAGCGGCGCCGAGGAGCGCACCGTGCACCTCATCGTCGACGGCTCCTGGCCCCGCAACGAATGGCCCCGCCGGCTGCCGCGCCGCATCGTGCTGCACCCGCTGCCGAGCTGCGGTCGCCCCCTGGCCGCCGCCTGATCCGCGGACGTTCGGCGCGCGGGGTGCCGATTCGGTGATCCCGAGAGGGGTTTGCTACTCTTCTCGGGTCGCTGAGCCCCCGTAGCTCAGGGGATAGAGCACCGCCCTCCGGAGGCGGGGGCGCAGGTTCGAATCCTGCCGGGGGCACGGACACGAGGAAGCCCGGGCCACTGGCCCGGGCTTTTTCACATCTACGGACTCCCGCCTCAGGCCCAGCCGTTGCGGGCGGCGGCCCAGCCGAGCTGGACCCGGGTGTCGACCCCGGCCGCGTTCATGAGCTGGCGGATCCGGCGGTGCACGGTCCGCAGCGAGATCTCCAGCTGGGTGGCGATGGCCTGGTCGGTCTGGCCGGAGAGCAGCAGTGCCAGCACCTGCATGTGCCCGTCCTCCAACTCGCCGCCGGACAGCTCGGTGACCTCGTCCGGCGCCGGGGCGGGCCGCAGCGGGTACGCCCGCTCCCACGCCGACTCGAAGTACGCGACGAGCGCGGCGAGCGGTCCGCTGCGGTGCACCAGGATGGAGGCCGGCGAGCCGTCGGCGTCGTGGTGCAGCGGCAGCATGGCGATCTCGCCGTCCACGATCATCATCTTGACCGGCACGGCGTCGACGATGCGGATCTCCTGGCCGAGGGCCATGCTGGCGCGGATGTCGGCCTGCATGTCGGGCGCGCTCAGCGCCCGCCGGTCCAGCAGGGCCCGGTAGCGGACGCCCCGCTTCATGCTCGCCTGCTCGGCGGTGTTCTCCCGGTGCGGGACGACCCGCAGGTCGGGCGGCACCATGGAGAGCACCTCGTGGCGCGCCGCCTCCTGGATCTGGAAGAAGCGGCGCCGGACGGTGTCGACGTCGGCGATCACCTCGATGACGCCGGGGGCGAGGTCGGCGGTGCGATACTGCTCGGCCAGCGCGGCGACGTCGGACTCGGCCTGGCGCAGGTCGTCCTGGCGCTGCCGGAGCAGGGCGCTGAGGGCCACGGCGGGCGGTGCCGGCACGAAGACCGGGTCGCCGTCGACCGGGGCGTCCCCGGGCGTACCGGCCAACCCGCGCTCGACCAGGCCGGCGAGGGCGGCCCGGACCGCCGCGTCGGACCGGCCGGTGGCGGCGGCGAGTTCCGCGGCGCACGCCCGCCGGGACGCGACGAGCTGCCGGTAGATCTCCTCCTCGACGGAGTCGAGTCCCAGCGGTGCCAGCATGCCTGTCTCATCTCGTGCTCGGCGGTCGGAGCCGACAGCGGGCGGCCCCGGGGAGGGGGGTTCCCCGGGGCCGCCGCTCCCGGCGGTTCGCTACCGCGAACCGGGGGTGGCGAGGCCGTAGGCCCGGGTGATCTCCTGGCTGACCCGGTTGCCGGCATCGTCCCAGGCCGTGGCCCGGAGCGAGACGTAACCGGTGTCGGGGGCCACGAAGTCTGCCACCCAGGTCCCGCCCCGGCGGACCAGGGTCACGTCCCGCCAGTGGGCGCCGTCGTCGAACGACACGGCGAGCGTCGTGCCGGTGATCGTTCCCGCGCCGGCGGCACCCGGCAGGTGGGACGGGGTGACGGCGAGGTGCTGGCGACCGCCACGGGCGTCCCCGGCCAGGTCGGTCGGGACCGCGTAGTCGAGCTGGAGCACCGCCACCACGTCGAGGTCGTCGACGTCCTCGACGTGCGGGGACAGCACCTCCCAGGTGGTGTGGGTACGCGGCGACAGCCGGTAACCGGCCCGGCTCGCCGCCAGGTCCAGCGTATAGTGGCCGACACCCTCCGGGTTGCCCTCGAGGGTGGCCTGGGCCCAGCCCTCCGCCTTCGCGATCTCCTCCCCGTCGCGCCGGACGGTGAGCGTGAGGTCGCTGCCCCACTGCATGAACCCGGCGTGGCCGGCGCCCCCGTCCGACCAGGGCTGGACGTTGAAGGTCAGCCAGCCCGCGTTGCGCTCGGAGGCGTAGAACGAGGCGTTGTCCCGGGGGCGGGTGACGGGCCCGAAGAAGTCGACGGTGCTGCTGGTGCCCGCCCGGTAGGCCCGCCGCTCCCCGACCGAGGCCAGCTCCATCTCCCGGCCGCCGACCGCGGCCTCCCGCCAGGTCGTGCCCGGCTGGGCGGAGACGTGGTCGGTCCGGGTGCGCCGCATGCCCTGCCAGAGCGGGAAGCCGGCCGAGTAGGTGCGGTAGGGACGGAAGTCCTCCCGGAACTCGCCGCCCAGGGTCGGGGCGTCACCGTGGAACCGCATCTCCACCGTCGCGAGGTCCGTCGGCCGCGGCCGGTACGCGAGGTCGGCCGGGATTCGGCCCGGGTGCGGGTCGACCAGGTCGTAAGTGTACGGCGAGCTGGGGGTGCCCTCGATCCCCAGCCGTAGCTGCCCCCGGCGGGCCCGCTCCACCAACGGAGCGCCGGTGGTGGAGGTGACGCCGACGACCGGTACGCGGCTGAGCCCGCCCGCCTCGTCACCCACCCACTGCGAGTAGGGCTCCGGTGCGTCGTTGACGACGATCAGCAGCTCGGCTCCGGCGTCCGCTGCCGCCGTCGCGCGCTCGGCGTTGGTCAGCTCGTCAGAGCGGTTCACCAGCACGACCTTGCCCCGCACGTCGCGGCCCGCGTAGTCCGCCGGGCGCCCCAGGCCGGCGAAGACGCCGTCGACCTGCTCGCGGCCCTCGTGCAGAGCCGAGCCCGGCTGGCCGAGGAAGCGCACCTCCCGACCCCGGTCGGTGACGGTGAGCAGCGGGTACGCCTTGCGCCAGCGGGTCTCGTACTCGAACGCGCCCCGGGTCACCTGCTTCGTCGGCAGGACGTACATCGTGTCCACCCACGGCGCCAGGATGTACTTGTCGTCGATGCTGCTCACGCCGCCGTCCGACCGGTACCAGTCCATCATGACGATCCGGTCCTCGGTCCGCTCCGGCACCGTGGCGGTGGCCTCCACCGCCCTGCGGGCGTCGAGGTTCACCGTGCGGTCCCCGTCCAGCACGATCTCCGGGTCGCCGAGCATGGCGGTCCCGCGCGAGTCCGGGCCGTGGCCGCCGGGCACGTCGAGGTAGCCCCAGAGGCTGTAGGTGCCGGGCCGGAGCCGGACCGTGGTGGGTCCGGTGTCGCTGCTGGTGAGGAAGTACGGGTCGGCCTCGCCGAAGCGCTGCACGGTGAGGAAGGCCGAGACGTACCGGCCGGCGCGGTCGGTCACGGAGAAGGTCAGGTCGTGCCGCTCCTCCTCCAGGTAGAGGCCGAGCGTGGTGCGGGCGAGCGCAGCGCCCCCGTCGGTCGCGGTGACCTCGCCGAGGTAGCGGCGGCCGGCGGCGCCCAGCTCGGGGTGCGCGGTCGCGGTGACCGAGGCCGTGCCGTGCGCGGGCACCACGAGCGTCTCCGTGGCCAGGGTGAAGACACCCGGTGCCGGCTTGCCCTCGTCGGCGTGCGGGTCGGCGTCCATCGGGCCGCCGGCGACCTCGCCGGTCACCGCGAGGCGCAGGGTCCGCGCCACGTCGCCGGTGTTGGTGTACGTGATGGTGCGGTCGACGGGCGCGAGGTGGTCGTGGGGCCAGCCCTGGAACCCGAAGTACACCGAGCCGGTGGCGGTCACCGTGGCGCCGAGCCCGGCCGGGATGTCGACCCGGCCCGCGCCCACCTGGTAGGCGGTCTGGCCGTCCAGCTTCTTCGCCGTGCTCATCAGCGCGTTCTTGAGCTCGGCGGCACGCCAGTCGGGGTGCTGCTGGGCGAGGATCGCCGCGGCGCCCGCCACGTGCGGCGTCGCCATCGAGGTGCCGCTCATCGACTGGTACCAGCCATCGGCCGCGGTCCCGCCCGCCTTCGCGGCGACGATGTCCACGCCCGGGGCGGCGATGTCCGGCTTGAGGCCGTAGTCGCCGAAGCGTGGCCCCCGGCTGGAGAAGTCGGCGAGCTGGTCGGCGGAGTCCACGGCGGCCACGGTGAGCGCGGCGTCCGCGGCGCCCGGTGAGCTGATCACGCCCTCGGCGCCGGCGTTGCCGGCCGCCACCACGAACAGCGCGCCGGTCTGGGCGGTGAGCTGGTTGACGGCCGCGCTCAGCGGGTCGGTGCCGTCGGTCGACTGGTCGCCGCCGATGCTCATGCTGACCACCCGGGCACCCTGGGCGGCGGCCCATTCCATGCCGGCGATCACCCAGGAGTCCGCGCCGTAACCCTCGTCCGCCAGGATCTTGCCGACGACGAGGTCCGCCTTCGGGGCGACCCCCCGCTCCAGGCCGGCGGAGGCGGCGCCGCTGCCCCCGACCGTCGACGCGACGTGGGTGCCGTGGCCGTTGCCGTCCTCGACGGTCTCGCCGGGCACGAATGTCGCGCTCGCGCTGACCCGGCCGGCCAGGTCGGGGTGGTCGGTGTCGAAACCGGTGTCGAGGACGGCGACCTTCACGCCGGCGCCGTCGCGTCCGGCCGCCCAGGCGGCCGGGGCGCCGATCTGCGCGGTGCTGTCGGCGAGGTCGGCGTGGACCCGCCCGTCCAGCCAGATCCGGCTGATGCCGTCGGCCAACGCCGGGGTCCCGTCCGCCGAGGCCCGGGTGGCGGTGGCGGCGTCGGGGGTGACGGCGTCCCAGACCCGGCGGGCCTGGCGCTTGGTGGCGCGCACCGCCGCGCCGCGCACGCTCGGCAGCGACCGGACCTTCATGGCGCCGGCCGGCGCGGGACGCCGGGCGGACGCCGGGTCGGCGTAGCTCACGATCAGCGGGATGCCGTCGGAGCTCCGGTCGTCGTAGCCGTCCTCGATCAGGCCCGTGACGTCGAAGAGGCGCCGGTCGAGCCGCCCGGACGCGAGGTACGGAAGCACCTCGTCGGGGATGACGTAGAGGTCCCTGCCGATGGTCCGGGCGTGCACGCCGCCCCGGGCGCCGGTCGGGCGCCGGATGTCGGTCGAGTACCGGCCCGGGCCGATCTCGGTGACCGTGACGACGTCACCCGTGAGGAGGGTGACCGTGCTGGCCGGAGCCGGCCGGGACGGTGGGGGCGGCGGGGCGGCGCCGGCGGTCTGAGCCGGCGGGCCGAAGAGGGCCGTCGCCAGCACGGCGCCGGCGAACCCGGTGGCGGCGGCTCGGCGCAGGGGTTTCCGGGGAAGCATGTGAAGGAGATACCGGCCCTCGCGGGCACGGCGGAAGACCTCGCCGATGGCGGGGTACTGACTTGGCAGCGATCAGCCAGGGCCGGCGTACACCGTGGTCAGAGCCGGTCAGCCGGCCTCGCGGCGGGCCTTGGCGCGGCGCTTGCCCTCGTGCATGGCCTGCACCCGGGCCACCGGGATGCTCCGCCCCTCGGCCACCAACTCCTCCGGCAGGCGCTGCGGCGCGGGCAGCGCCTCCGCCCACGGGTCCCGGTCGCCGAGCAGCGCCGGCACCGTCTTCACGGTGAAGTCGGCCGGGGTCGCGGTCTCGACGTCGGCCCAGCCGACCGGGTACGACACCGGCGTGCCGGGCCGGATCCGCGGGCTGTACGCGGCCGCCACTGTCGCACCGTACGACCGGGTGGAGTCGACGAAGACCCGGCCGCCCCGGTCCTCGACGATGAAGGCCGTGGTGGCCAGCGCCGGGTCGAGCCGCTCGGCGCGGGCGGCCAGGGCCCGGGTCGCCGCGGCGGCCTCCTCGGCGGTGGTCGCCGGCTCCACCGGAACGATGACGTGCAGCCCCTTCGCCCCGCTGGTCTTCACCGCACCGGCCAGCCCGGCGTCGGTGAGCGCCTGCCGGACCAGCAGCGCCGTGCGGACCGCCATGCCGTACGAGTCACCGGCCGGCGGGTCCAGGTCGAGGACCAGGTGGGTGGGGTGCTCCGGGTCCCCGGCGTGGCCCAGCGTCGGGTGGTATTCCACCGCCCGCTGGTTGGCGAACCAGAGCAGTGTCCTCCGGTCGTCGCAGAGGGCGTACGAGATGCTGCGGTGCGAGGCCTCCGCCCAGACCGAGGTGCGGCGCACCCAGTCCGGTGTGTACTTCGGAAGGTTCTTCTGCATGAACGGGTCCTGGCCGGGCCGCACCCGGACCACCGACAGCGGCCGGTCCCGCAGCCCGGGCAGGATCCGCTGGTGGACCGCGTCGAGGTAGTCGACCAGGTCGCGTTTGGTGGCCCCGGCCCCGTCGAACAGCGGCTGGTCCAGGTTGGTCAGCGACACCCCGTCCCGGGTCTCGTCAGCGGCGCCCATCCGCCCATCCTGCCGTCCCGGCCGCCATCCGGCGACCCGACCCGGCGGCGCGGGTCAGGATCCGAACGGGTCGCCGCCGGCGCGGACGGTGGCGAGCAGTTCGGCGGCGCGGGCGCGGGCGGCCGCGTAGACGCCCGAGCCGTAGCTGATCCGGGCCACGCCGAGGGCGGCCAGCTCCGCCGGGGCCGGTGCGCCGGGCCGGGCCAGCACGTTGACCGGGGCGTCCACCCCGGCGACGAACTCGCGGATCTGCGCCGGGTCGGCCAGGAGGATCGGGTAGACGCTGTCCGCACCGGCCGCCCGGTAGCGGCGGGCCCGGCGCACCGCCTCGGCGAGCCGCTCCTCGGCCGGGCCGTACGCCCGCAGGTGCACATCGACGCGGGCGTTGAGCACCAGGTCCACCCCGGCCGCACGGGACGCCGCCCGGATCCCGGCGAGCAGGTCGGCCTGCTCCTCGACGTCGTACAGCCTCCCGGTCCGCGGGTCGGAGTCCTCGATGTTGCCGCCCACCGCCCCGGCCGCCAGCAGCCGCTCGACCAGCTCGGCGGGGCGCAGCCCGTACCCCCGTTCCAGGTCGGCGGTGACCGCGACCGGCACGGCCGCGGCGATCCGGCCGACCGCCGCGAACATCTCGGCCACAGGCGTGGCCTCGCCGTCGGCGTGGCCGAGCGCCTCGGCGACCGCGGCGCTGCTGGTGGCGACGGCCGGGAAGCCCGCCGCGACCACCGCCCGGGCGGATCCCGAGTCCCAGGCGTTCGGCAGGATCAGCGGGTCCCCGGGGCGGTGCAGCGCGCGCAGCGCGACGGCCCGCCGGCTCAGCTCGGTCATGCGGCCAGTCTCGCCGCACCGGCGGCCCGTCCGTAAGCTCCAATTCCGTGCCGACGGACTGGGCCGATTTCGGCGTCGACCTGCACCTGGAGCTGGACGCCACCGGCGGCCGGCGGGCCGGGCTGGAGCGGGCGTTGCGGGACGCCATCCGCGACGGGCGGCTCCCGCCGGCCACCCGGCTGCCGGCGACCCGCGCCCTCGCCGCCGAGCTGGGCCTGTCCCGCGGCACCGTGAGCGCCGCCTACGACCAGCTGGTCGCGGAGGGCTGGCTGGTCGCGCGGATCGGCGCGGGCACGGAGGTCAGCGGGCTGCGCCGGGCCGCGCCGCCGCCGGCCGCGCCGCCGCCCGGACCGCCGACCTTCCGGTACGACCTGCGCCCGGGCAGCCCCGACGTCGGGCTCTTCCCGGTCACCGCCTGGCTGCGGGCCACCCGGCGGGCGCTGGCCGTGGCCCCCGCCGAGGCCTACGGCTACGGCGACCCGCGCGGCCGCCCCGAGCTGCGCCGGGCCCTCGCCGGCTACCTGGGCCGGGCCCGGGGCGTGCTGGCCGACCCGGAACGGATCGTGGTCACCACCGGGTACGTCCAGGCCCTCGTGCTGCTGACCGGGGTGCTCCGGGACGCCGGCACCCCGACGGTGGCCATGGAGGACCCCGGGCTGGCCTTCCACCGGGAGGTGGTCCGCCGGCACGGCGGCACGGTGCTGCCGCTGCCGGTCGACGGGCTCGGCGCGCGCACCGACCTGCTCGGCGCCGGGCCGCTGGCCGGGGTGGGGGCGGCCGTGGTGACCCCGGCGCACCAGTTCCCGAGCGGGGTGACCCTGCACCCGGCCCGGCGGCACGCGCTGGCGGAATGGGCCCGGGCCACCGGCGGCCTCGTGGTCGAGGACGACTACGACGGCGAGTTCCGCTACGACCGGCAGCCGGTCGGCGCGGTTCAGGGCACCGCACCGGAGCAGGTCGCGTACGTGGGCACGGCGGCGAAGACGCTGGGGCCGGCGCTGCGCCTGGCCTGGCTGGTGCTGCCGGCCCGGCTGGTGGAGCCGGTGGTGGAGGCCAAGCGCCACCTGGACCTGCACACCGAGACGATCGGCCAGCTCGCCCTCGCCGAGCTGATCGACGGGCACGGCTACGACCGGCAGGTCCGCACCGTCCGGCGCCGCTACCGGCAGCGGCGGGACCTGCTGCTGGACCGGCTGCGAGGCCGGTCGCCGGTGGCCGGGGTGGCGGCCGGCCTGCACGCCACCGTCCACCTGCGACCCGGCGGCCCGACCGAGGCCGAGGTGCTGGCCGCGGCCGCCGCCCGCGGGCTCGCCGTCGGCGGCCTGGCCCCGCACCGGCACGACCCGGCGGGTGGGCCTCCCGGTCTGGTGGTCGGCTACGCCCACCCGCCGGCGCACGCCTACCCGGCCGCCGTGGACCTGCTGGCCGCGGTGCTGGAGGACCTCGACGCCTGACCGGTCCCGGCGGCGGGTGCGGGACGCCGGGTGGCCCGGGCCGTGAGGAGGGCGACCAGCAGGGCGGCGGTCACCAGCCCGGCGGCGACCGCGAAGGCGGACCGGTAACCGTGGGCGAGCGCGGCGACCTGGTCGGTGCCGGCGGCGCGCAGCGCGTCGGCACGGCTGGCCGCCAGGGTGGCCAGCACGGCCAGCCCGAGCGCCCCACCGACCTGCTGGGTGGTGTTGGCCAGCCCGGAGGCAAGTCCGGCGTCGGCGGGCTCCGCGCCGGCCATGGCCAGTGTGGTGACCGCGGGGAGGGTGAGCCCGCCCGCGACGCCGAACACCAGCAGCGCCGGCAGCACGTCGGCGGCGTAGCGGGCGTCCACCGGGAGGCGGGCCAGCAGCAGGAACCCCGCCACGGCGAGCGCCAGCCCGCCGACCAGTACGGTCCGGGCCCCGAACCGGGCCATGAGCCGCCCGGCCAGCCCCAGCGAGACGGCCGCGATCGCCAGCGGGGTGGGCAGGAACGCGAAGCCGGTGGCGGCCGGATCCAGCCCGAGGACGAGTTGCAGGTGCAGGGCGAGCAGGAACTGGAAGCCGAAATAGGCGGCCACCATGAGGAACTGGGTGGCGTTGGCGGCGACCAGGCCGGGCGCGCGCAGGACCCGTGGCGGCAGCAGCGGGGTGGCGGCGCGCCGCTGCCGGGCGGCGAAACCGGCGAGCAGCGCCGCGGCGAGCGCGCCCGCGCCGAGGGTGCGCGGCGAGGTCCAGCCGTGCTCGCCGGCGCCCACGATGGCCAGTACGGCGGCCATCAGCCCGGCCGTGGCCAGCACCGCGCCGAGGAGGTCCAGCCCGGCCCGCAGCCCGGCGCCCCGGTCCGGCGCGATCAGGCGTACGGCGCCGGCCACGATGGCCACCCCGATCGGCAGGTTGATGAGGAAGATCGACCGCCAGCCGGCCAGGTCGGTGAGGACTCCCCCGACCAGCAGACCGAGCGAGGCGCCGGCCGCGCCGGTGAAGCTGAACACCGCGATGGCGCGGGCCCGCTCGGCCGGCTCGGGGAAGATCCGGACGATCATGCCGAGGCTCACCGCAGTGGTGAGCGCGCCTCCGACGCCCTGCGCGAACCGGGCGGCGACCAGCGTTCCCGGCCCGGCGGCCACCGCGCAGAGCAGCGAGGCGAGGGTGAACAGGGCGACCCCGGCCAGGAAGACCTGCCGCCGGCCGAGCAGGTCGCCGAGCCGCCCGGCCAGCAGGAGCAGCCCGCCGAAGGCGACCAGGTAGGCGTTCACCACCCAGGCCAGCCCGGCGGCCGGAAAGCCGAGGTCGGCCTGGACGGCGGGCAGCGCCACGGCGACGATGCTGCCGTCCAGAATGATCATCAGGCTGCCGGCGCAGAGCACGAGCAGCGCGGGCCAGCGGTTGGTCCCCGTCATCGGAACGCCTCCTTGGTGCACGGTTTGTTACTGAGGCCATCGTCTGTGACCATGAGGCGGAGCGGAAGGAGGCACTTTGATGTCCCAGGGGAACAGGTGTGTGTCCATCCAGGCCGACCAGGCGCGGGCCTGCACCGTGCGGGAGGCGCTGGACCGGGTCGGCGGGAAGTGGAGCATCGGCATCCTGATCGCCGCGTCCCAGGGCCCGATCCGCTTCACCGAACTGGAGCGCCAGGTGGAGGGGATCAGCCGCCGGATGCTCACCCTGACCCTGCGCAACCTGGAGCGGGACGGCCTCCTGCACCGGCAGGTCCACCCCACCGTGCCGCCCCGGGTCGAGTACACCGCCACCCCGATGGCCCAGGAGCTCTACGAGTCGCTGGTGGCGCTCACCCGCTGGGCGGAGCGGCACCGCGAGGGGATCAGCGCGGCGCGAGCCGCGTACGACCGGGAGCACGGGGCGCCCGTCGGCTGACACGGCTGTGGCGAAGGCCACGCAATCCGTCTGACCGATCGGTCAGGTGCTGACCGATCGGTCAGGCATGCTGGAGGGCATGGCCCGAGCGGTACCCGAGACCCACGGCGAGATCCTCGCGGCGGCGGCGCGGCGATTCGCCGTCACCGGCTACAAGGGCACCTCGCTCCAGGACATCGCCCGCGCCGTGGGCTGCTCGAAGGCGACAGTGCTCTACCACTTCGCCAACAAGGAAGCCCTCCTCTCCGAGCTGATGGCGCCCGCCATCGCGGTGCTGGAGGCGCTCGACGCCCGGATCGCCGGCGCCACCGGCGCGGCCGCGCAGGAGATCGCCGGCGAGGGCTTCGTCGACCTGGCGGTGCGTTTCCGCCGGGAGATCGCGCTGCTCCGGGGCGAGTTCCCCGACCTGCTCCAGCAGCCCGCGTTCGCGCACATCCAGGAGATCTCCGAACGGCTCATCGCGGCGTTCGCCGGCCACTCCGACCGGCCCTCCGCGCGGATCGCCGCGCTCGTGGTGCTCGCCGGCATCGCCGAGACGTGCGGCGAGTTCATCGACATCCCCGACGACGAACTGCGGCCCGCCCTGCTGGCCGTGGTCCGGCGGGCCCTCGAACCCGTCACCTGATCCCGCTCCGACCCCGAGGACAAGGAAACCTGATGGCGACCCTGCTGTACCGGCTCGGCCGGGCATCGTTGCGCCGCCGGCGGCTCGTGGCCGTCGTGTGGCTCGTCGTACTCGTCGGCCTCGGCCTCGCCGCGGCCACCCTGAAGGGCCCGACGGCGAGCAACTTCACGATGCCGGGCACCGAGTCCCAGAAGGCGCTCGACCTGCTCGCCGACCGGTTCCCGGCGGCCAGCGGCGCCACCGGCACCATCGCCGTGAAGGCGCCCCGGGCCGGCCAGCTCACCACGCCCGAGGGGCAGGCGGTCGTCAAGCAGGTCACCCAGGAGGCGGCCACGCTGCCCGGTGTGATCGGCGCGGTCGACCCGTACCAGGCGCAGGCACTGACCCCGGACGGCCGGTACGCGCTGATCCAGGTGCAG
The DNA here is from genome assembly GCF_900091475.1 of Micromonospora chersina. Classification (NCBI taxonomy): domain Bacteria; kingdom Bacillati; phylum Actinomycetota; class Actinomycetes; order Micromonosporales; family Micromonosporaceae; genus Micromonospora; species Micromonospora chersina. Next base: position 5,398,029 of record NZ_FMIB01000002.1, on the reverse strand, counting down.
TTCCAGGGCCGGGCCGACGACGTGACCGACGCGCAGCGCGAGGCGTACGAGAAGGTCGGCGCGCAGGCCGAGGCGCAGGGCTGGCAGATCGCCCCCGGCGGTGAGGTGCTGAACGCCGAGCCGGAGGTCGGCTCCACCGAGGCGCTCGGTGTCCTGGTCGCGGCGATCGTCCTGATCGTCACCTTCGGCTCGCTGGTGGCGGCCGGCATGACCATGCTGAACGCCCTGATCGGTGTCGGCGTCGGCATGGCCGGCCTGTACGCGCTCAGCGGCGCGGTCGAGCTGACCAGCACGGCGCCCATCCTGGCCCTGATGCTCGGCCTCGCGGTCGGCATCGACTACTCGCTCTTCATCACCTCCCGGCACCGGCAGAACCTGCTCGACGGCCTCTCCCCCGAGGAGGCGGTCGGCCGCGCGGTCGGCACCGCCGGCTCCGCCGTGGTCTTCGCCGGCGCCACCGTCGTGGTCGCGCTCGCGGGCCTGGCCGTGGTGGGCATCCCGTTCCTCACCGTGATGGGCCTGGCCGCCGCCGGCACCGTCACCGTGGCCGTGCTGGTCGCGATCACCCTGGCTCCGGCGCTGCTCGGGTTCGCCGGCCGGAAGGTGCTCCCGCGCAAGCTGCGCGACCGCAGGGCGGTCGAGGACCCGGGCACCGGCTCGGAGGACCGCTCCGGCTTCGGTTTCCGCTGGGCGCACTGGGTGACCCGGTTCCGCATCCCGGTGATCCTGGTCGGCCTGCTCGGCCTCGGCCTGCTCGCGATCCCGGCCCAGCACATGCGCCTGGCGCTGCCGGACGCCGCCACCGCCGCCGAGGGGACCCCGGCCCGGGTCAGCAACGACCTGATCCGGGAGGGCTTCGGCCCCGGCTTCACCGGCCGGCTCGCGGTCGTGGTCACCGCCGACTCTCCGCAGGCCACCCAGGCCGCCGTGCCGCAGGTCGCCTCGCTGATCCAGAAGACCAAGGGGGTCGTGGCGGTCGCCCCGCCGCAGCTCGACCCGTCCGGCCGCACCGCGCTGCTCGGCGTGATCCCGGAGAAGGGGCCGACCGACGAGAAGACCGAGGAACTGGTGCACGACATCCGCCGACAGGTCGGCGGCATCCAGGGCGCCGAGGTGATGCTCACCGGCGTCACCGCGATCGGCATCGACGTGTCGGAGAAGCTCTCCGACGCGCTCCCGGTCTACCTCCTGCTGGTGGTGGGCCTGTCGGTGCTGCTGCTGATGCTGGTGTTCCGGTCGATCCTGGTGCCGGTGAAGGCGGCGCTGGGCTTCCTGCTCACCGTGGCGGCCACCTTCGGCATCACGGTCGCCGTCTTCCAGCAGGGCCACCTGGCCGACCTGGTCGGGTTGGACACCCCCGGGCCGCTGGTCAGCTTCCTGCCGATCCTGCTCATCGGCATCCTGTTCGGCCTGGCCATGGACTACGAGGTCTTCCTGGTCTCCCGCATGCGCGAGGACTTCGTGCACGGGGACACGGCCCGACAGGCGACGATCAACGGCATGGGCCACGGCGCGCGGGTGGTCACCGCCGCCGCGCTGATCATGATCTCGGTGTTCGGCGGCTTCGTCTTCCTGGACGACCCGGTCATCAAGTCGATGGGCTTCGCGCTCGCGATCGGTGTCGCCATCGACGCGTTCGTGGTCCGGATGACAATCGTCCCGGCGGTGATGTCGCTGCTGAACAACGCCGCCTGGTGGCTCCCGCGCTGGCTCGGCAGGATCCTGCCCAACGTGGACGTCGAGGGCGAGGGCCTGCGCGCCCACCTCGCCGAGCGCGAGCCCGCCCAGGTGTGACCCGGGGGCCTGCCCGGCCGGTCAGACGCCGGCCGGGTAGGTCTCCATCTCGCCCGGCGTGGGCAGCGCCGGCAGCGGGTGCAGCGCGGTCGCCTCGTCACACCAGACGAACGCGTCGTAGCGCTCGCCCAGGCGGGTCGGCACGTAGTTGCCCCAGGACTCGAAGCTCGGGTCGTAGACCACCCCGATGGCCCGGTGGTCGGTCGCCTCGGTCACCCACTCCGGCTGGTCCTCGCCGCCGAAGACGAGCACCGCACGTTCCGGCATCAGCTCGTGCAGCCGCCGCTCGACGGAGCCCTCCCGGGCCGGCGGCACCACCATGGCCTCGGCCGGCGAGCCCCAGCGCGGCGCCGCGACCACCGTGCCCCGGTAGCTGCCGAAGCCGACCAGCACCACGGCGTCCCGGCCGTGCCGTTCCCGGCCGAGCTGGCCGATGTTCACCAGCCCGTCGGCCGCCATGTCGGTGGCGCGGGCGTCGCCCACGTGGGTGTTGTGCGCCCAGACGATGCCGCGCGCCCGGGGCCCGTAGCGGTCGAGCAGCCGGTCCAGCGTGTCGGCCATGTGGATGTCGCGGATGTTCCAGGACTCCGGGCCGCCACCCACCATGGCCCGGTAGTAGCGCTCCGCGCCGGCCACCACCTCCGCGTTCTGCCAGGCCGAGAAGCGGTCCGAGCCGTCCGCGGCGGCCTGTTCCCGGGTACGCGCCAGCAGCCGGACCACCTCCTCCTCGCAGCGGGCCGAGACGAAGCGGCTGGCCGTCCCGTAGTCCTCGACCCGTTTCCCGTACGGCTCGAAGCAGCGGTACGCCTCCTGCGCCGCCTCCAGCGAGGCCGGATCCTCCTCACCGAGGTAGTCGAAGATGGCCTGCATCGACTCCCACAGGCTGTAGACGTCCAACCCGTGGAAGCCGGCCCGCTCCCCCTCGGGGCGTTCCAGATTCCACGCCCGCAGCCAGCGGCAGAACCGGGCCACCTCGGCGTTGGCCCACATCCAGGTCGGCCAGCGCTCGAAGCGCTCCAGCGCGGTCTGCGGATCGGCCAGCCCGCCCGGTGCGCCCACCACCGAGCAGTTCACCCGGTCGCAGTCCGGCCAGTCCCCCTCCACCGCGACGAAGTCGAAGCCCTGTTCGGCGATGAGCCGCCGGGTCAGTTGCTCGCGCAGCCGGTAGTAGTCGTAGCTGCCGTGCGTCGCCTCGCCGATCATGACGATCCGCGCATCCCGGACGCGTTCCAGCAGCGGGTCGAAGTCGCTCGGCGCGCCGAGCCGCTGTACCAGCATGCCAGCGGCTACCCGGGACCCGTCCGGGCAAACGGCCACGCCGGCGGGCATGGCGCCCGGCACAGCGGGTAGCCCGCCGGCATGACCGTCACCGGGGTGCAGTTGCAGGAGTTCCTGGCCGGGCTCGACTACCCGGTCTCCCGAGCGGACCTGGTCCGCTGGGGCCAGGAGAACGGCGTCAGCACGGAGATGCTCCAGATGCTCAAGGCGCTGCCGGCGGAGGAGTTCAACACCCCCGCCGAGCTGGGCGAGGCGCTCAACACCCTGGTCTGAGCCCGCTCACCACCGTCCGGCGGCCCCGGGGTCCACGGCGTGCAGCAGCCGGAACAGCACCAACCACTGCTCCGGCCAGACCAGCCCCACCGGGGTGTCCGGGGCGAGCCGGGCGGCCCGCAGCGCCCCGTCGAGGCGCCGGCGCGGGTGGCCGGTGCGCAGGGAGGCGGCCAGCGAGCCGCCGACCCCGCCGAAGCCGAGCCCGACCATCCGCCGGTAGGCGGGCAGCGCCGTGCGGGGCAGCAGCGGCTCGGGGCGGCGGTCGAGCCGGAGGATGCCCCCGTCGGCCGCCGGCACCGGCCGGAACGCGCCCCGGGGCACCCGGCCGGCCAGCCGCCAGTGGTGCTCGGGCCAGGTGAGCACGGTGAGCCGGCTCCACCGGCCGTGGTCGCCGGTGCGCTTGCGGGCGTAGTCGAGCTGGGTGAGCAGGGTCGCCGAACGCAGCCCGGGCGCCGCGAGGCACCAGCGCACCACGGCGGCGGTCAGCGACCAGGGGATGTTGCCGACCACCGCGAACGGCTCGTCGGGCGGGACGGCGGCCAGGAAGTCAGCCGCCCGGACGTCGACGTGCGGCAGGTCCGCGCAGGCCGCCGTCAGCTCCGGCAGCACGGCCTGGTCGACCTCGTACGCGACCAGCCGGCCGCACCGGGCGGCGAGTGGCCGGGTGAGCTGGCCGCGACCGGCGCCCACCTCCAGCAGCAGGTCGTCGGGGCCGGGGCGGGCCGCCCGGACCATCCGCGCGACGGCGGCCGGGTCGGCGAGGAAGTTCTGGGACAGTACGCGACGGGACCTGTCGCGTGCGGTGGTACGGGGTCGGCGGGGCGCCACGGGATCGTCCTGTCTGTCGCCGGACGGCGACGGGAACGGACAGGCGCACGAGGGACCCCGGGCCTGTCCGAGCGGATCGGGACTCGGACGACCCTGGAGATCGGCGGGCACGCGGGGCGCGTGGGCAGCCGGCGGCGGCCGGCCCGGTCAGGGGCCGGCGGTGCGGACGGTCAGGTCAGGCGCGGTGGGCGTGCCGGCCGGCCAGGGCCGGACGCCGGACCCGCGGGCGGGCGACCAGGAGGAGCCCCCGCGCGGCCGGCGTGACGGCCACGTCGATCAGGGCATGCGTGAACATGCCGGCGAGGCTAGCGGCGGCCCGGCCGGCCCGCGACGGAATTACTCAGAGGTCGACGGTGCGCCGCTGGCTGCGGGCGGTCTCGGCGGCGTCGAGCACCGCCACCACCTCCCGGCCGAACCGCACGTCGCAGCGGTGGTCGCGGGTGCCCGCCTCGACCTCCTCTAGAAGCTGGTCGATGGCCGTGCCGAACGCCTGGAGCACGCTGCCGTCGCCGGGCGGGACGGTCTCGGTGCCGTTCTCACCGAAGAAGACGAAGTCCCGGGTGACCGCCTCGGGCGGCGCGTCGAGGGTGAGCGAGAGTGTGCTGGTGGCGCCGCCGTCGTGGGTGAGCAGCAGGTGCACCAGGCCGCTCGGGCCGTCCATGGCGGCGACCCGGGTGACCCGGCCGAGCACCGGCAGGATCAGCGACAGCGCGTGCGGGCCGATGTCCCAGAGGGCGCCCCGGTCGCGCCGCCACTGCGAGTTCCCGTACGGGTTCCCGGGCTGGTAGATCGAGGCGAACATGGTCGCCCGGGCGTGCTGCCAGCCGCCGGCCGCCGCCGTCGAGGCGAGGAAGCCGGTGACGTTCGGGTGGAACCGCTGGGTGAAGAAGACCACCGAGGCCACACCGGACGCCTGCGCGGCGGCGACCACCCGGTCGGCGTCGGCGAGGCTCAGCGCCAGCGGCTTGTCCAGCAGCAGGTGCCGCCCGGCGGTGGCGGCCCGGACGGCGATCTCGGCCTGCACGTCCGGCGGCAGCGCCACGGCGATCGCGTCGCAGGCGGCCAGCAGCTCGTCGACGTCCTCGAAGACGGGTACGCCGTGCCGGGTGGCCAGCGTGGCCGCCTTCGCCGGGTCGCGCCCCCAGACGCCGGCCAGCTCGGCCCGCGGGTGCGCGTCGATGGCGGCGGCGTGGGTCTCCGCCGCCCAGTGACCCGTGCCGAACAAGCCGAACCGCACCACGGACCCCCTGCTGTCGCTCCTGCGCCACGGCGTACGCCGGTGGCCGTGATCCACGCTAGTCGTCCGGCCCGGCCGGCGCGCCGCGACCCCGCGGGAGAGCCGGTCGGGGGTGGCTACTACGGCGGTTAGTAGGCTGTGCCGGTGAATTCGACTGCGCCGGGACGGCGTCGATGACCACCGCCGCGGCGGCCGGCTCGCCGGTGGACGGCATCCTCGCGACGGCATCGATCGTGCTGTCGCTGCTGATCGCGGTCTGGGCCCTGGTGGCGGCGGTACGCCACCGGGCGCCGGACCGACTCCAGTTCGTCGGCCTGGCCGTGCTGGAGGTGGCCCTGCTGGCGCTCACCGTGGTGGCGCTCGTCGCGCTCGGCGGCGGCGACCGGCCGGGCGAGCCCGGGGCGTTCTTCGGTTACCTGGTGACGCTCGTCTGCCTGCCGCCGCTGGCCTGGGTGCTGGCCCGGATGGAGCCGACCCGGTGGGGCTCGGCGATCGTCTGCGCGGTCTGCCTGGTCACCCCCGTGGTGGTGGTCCGGTTGCAGCAGACCTGGGAGGTCGTCGGTGGCTGAGCAGCGGGCGACGAACCGGGGGCCGGGCCGGCTGCTGATCGCGGTCTACATCCTCTTCGCCATCGCGGCGACCTCGCGGGCCGGGCTCCAGATCGCCACGAAGTTCGACGAGGCGCCGGTGGCGTACCTGCTCTCCGCGCTGGCCGCGCTGATCTACATCGTGGCGGCGGTCGGGCTGGCCCGCGCCGGGCACACCGGCCGCCGGGTCGCGCTGGCCTGCTGCTCGGTGGAGCTGGTCGGGGTGGTCGGCGTCGGCATCCTGAGCCTGGCCGACAAGGAGCTGTTCCCGGACGAGACGGTCTGGTCGGGCTTCGGCAGCGGCTACGGCTACATCCCGCTGGTGCTGCCGGTGCTCGGCCTGTTCTGGCTCTGGCGCACCCGGCACGACGCGGCCTGACCGCCCGCCCGGCTCCGGCCGGGCGGGACGGCTCGGCCGCGGTCAGTCCTTGGGGCCGCCGGCGACGTAGATGACCTGGCCGGAGACGAAGGACGCGCCCTCGCTGGCCAGGAACGAGATGGTGTGCGCGACGTCCTCCGGCCGGCCGGTGCGGCGCACCGGGATCTCGGCGGCGGCGTGCTGCTGGAGCGCCTCGAAGTCGACCTTCATGCGGGCCGCCGTGGCGGCGGTCATGTCGGTGACGATGAAGCCCGGCGCGACCGCGTTGACGGTCACCCCGAACGGGCCCAGCTCGATGGCGAGGGTCTTCGTGAAGCCCTGCATCCCGGCCTTGGCGGCCGAGTAGTTCGCCTGGCCCCGGTTGCCCAGCGCCGAGGTGCTGGAGAGGTTGACGATCCGGCCCCACTTCCGCTCGACCATGTGCTTCTGGGTGGCCTGGCTGAACAGGAACGCGCCGCGCAGGTGCACCCCCAGGACCGTGTCCCAGTCGGCGTCGGTCATCTTGAACAGCAGGTTGTCGCGGAGCACGCCGGCGTTGTTGACAAGCACGGTCGGCGCACCCAGCTCGGCGGCGACCCGCTCCACGGCGGCCTCCACCTGGGCCCGGTCGGACACGTCGGCGCCGACGCCGAGCGCCCGACCGCCGGCGGCGGCGATGGCGTCCACGGTCTCCTTGGTCGCCGACTCCTCGATGTCGACCACGGCGACGGCCATGCCGTCGGCGGCCAGCCGTCGGGCGGTGGCCGCGCCGATGCCGCGCGCGGCTCCGGTCACGATGGCGACGCGGGGCTCCTCCGACATGATTACCTCCCGGTAACTTGGGCTCGATCGAAGGAGCTTAACGCCGGGTCGGTCGTCAGAGCCGGGTGCCCCGGCAGATCCGGATCCACCGGTAGCCGTAGCCGCTCAGCTTCAACCGGTCGAGCTTGCCGACCTCCTCGTAGTTGCGGTCGGTGAGCACGTCGATCGGCAGGTCGGCCTCCGGGGCGAGGATGCTCAGGTCGACCTCCACGTCCTCGGTGCCGAGGTTGTGCAGGAAGACCATCGTCCCGGTCGGACCGTCGGCCCGGTGCGCGAGCACGCCGGGCGGCATCGGCACGTCGATGTGGCTGGTGCTTCCCGAGCCGATCTCCGGAGCCTCCCGGAGTGTGCGGATCATCCGCTCGAACCAGCCCAGCAGCGACCTCGGGTCCTTGCGCTGGGCGGTCACGTTGACCTTCTGGTAGCCGTACTCGCCCTTGTCGATCACCGGGCGGACCAGCTTCTCCGGGTCGGCGGTGGAGAACCCGCCGTTCTCCTTGTACGACCACTGCATCGGGGTGCGGATCGCCTCCCGGCCGGGCAGCGACAGGTCCTCGCCCATCCCGATCTCCTCGCCGTAGCGCAGCACCGGCGTGCCGCGCAGCGAGAACTGGAGCGCGTACGCCAGTTCGATGCGCCGGCGGTCGTTGCCGAGCATCGTGGCCAGGCGGCGGCGGATGCCCCGGCCGTAGAGGCGCATGTCCTCGTCCGGGCCGAACTGCTCGTACACCTGGTTGCGCTGCTCGGCGGTGAGCCGGGACAGGTCGATCTCGTCGTGGTTGCGCAGGAAGGTGGCCCACTGCCCGCCCTCGGGCAGGGCCGGGGTGTCCCGTAGCGCCTCGATGACCGGCTCCGGGTCCTGCCGGGCCAGGGCCAGCATGAGCCGGCCGTTCATCATGAAGTCGAAGAGCATGTGGATGCGGTTGGCCGAGCCGCCGCTGTCACCGAAGTAGACCGGCAGCTGGTCGGGCTCGACGTTGGCCTCGGCCAGCAGGATGGCGTCGCCCCGCCGCCACTGCACGTGCTGGCGCAGTTCGGTGAGGAACTCCAGGTCCTTGGGCGAGTCCGGGTTGCCCGGCTCGGTCAGCTCGATGATGAACGGCACGGCGTCCATGCGGAATCCGGAGACGCCGAGCTGGAGCCAGAACGACATGATCTTCTTGATCTCGGCGCGGACCTCCGGGTTGGCCGCGTTGAGGTCCGGCTGGAACTTGTAGAAGCGGTGGTAGTACCAGGCCTTCGCGGTCCGGTCGTAGCTCCAGGTCTCGTTCTGCTCGCCGGGAAAGACCATGCCCTGGTGGCGGTCCGGCGGCGCCTCGTCGCTCCAGACGTACCAGTCCCGGTACGGCGAGTCGGGCGAGGAGCGGGCGGACTGGAACCACGGGTGCTCGTCCGAGGTGTGGTTGACCACCAGGTCGATGATCACGTGGATGCCCTTGTTCTTCGCCTGGTGCAGCAGTTCGGCGAAGTCGCCGAGGGTGCCCAGCTTCGGGCTGACGTTGTAGAAGTCGGTGACGTCGTAGCCGTCGTCCCGGTTCGGCGACGGGTGGATCGGGTGCAGCCAGAGGCAGGTCACCCCCAGCCGGGCGAGATAGTCGAGCCGGCCGATCAGGCCGCGGAAGTCACCCACCCCGTCGCCGTCGGAGTCCGCGAACGTGTCGACGTCGAGGCAGTAGACCACCGCCTCCTGATACCACCTGTCACCCATGCCCGGTTTACTTCTCCGGTTGCCGACCGCGGCAAACCCCACCGCCGGACAGCCGGCCGGTACGGTGCCGGGATGAGCGCCGACACCCACGCCCTCGACTGGTCCGCCGGCACCTGGCTCAACCCGCCCGAGCGGGCCGACTCCGCCGGCGACGCGCTGCTGGTCGAGCCGCGCGGGGGCAGCGACTTCTGGCGGCGGACCAGCTACGGCTTCGTGCACGACGACGGCTCGGCGCTGCTCGCCCCGTTTCCCGTGGACAGTGCCGTGGAGGTGAGCTTCCGGCTCGACTACACCGCCCAGTTCGACCAGGCCGGGGTGCTCGTCCGGGTGGACGAGCGGCGGTGGACCAAGGCCGGGGTGGAGGTCAGCGACGGGCAGCCGCAGGTCGGCGCGGTCGTCACCGACGAGCGGTCCGACTGGTCGGTGGCGCCGGTGCCGGAGTGGTCGGGGCGGGACGTGACGGTCCGGATCAGCCGGGCCGGTGACGCGCTGACCGTCCGCGCGCGGGCCGACGCGGAGCCGTGGCGGCTGGTCCGGGTGGCCCCGCTGGACCCGGAGGCCGAGGCGGCGGCCGGGCCGTACTGCTGCTCGCCCAGCCGGGGCGGCCTGGTGGTCCGCTTCACCGGCTGGCGGCGGGGACCGGCGGACGCCGCGCTGCACCCGGAGGGCTGACCCGGCGGCCGTGGCTCCGGTCACCGGCAGGTGTGCCGGGCGCCGGCCGGGGTACCGCTTACGGATCCCCGGGACCACGCGGAAGGACGCCCATGGCACTCGCCCAGAACGTCGACCCGAACCAGTTCACCGGGCTGACCGGCTGGGTGGCGAGCGTCATCGACTCGTTCGGCGCGGTCGGGGTGGCCCTGCTGGTCGCCCTGGAGAGCATCATCCCGCCGATCCCCAGCGAGGTCGTGCTGGCCATGGCGGGCTACCTGGCCGCCGAGGGCCGGTTCAACGTCGCGCTCATCGTGCTGGCCGCGACGGCCGGCTCGCTGCTCGGCGCGCTGGTGCTCTACTGGCTCGGCGCGGCCCTCGGCGAGGAACGGCTGAAGCGCTGGCTGGACCACATCCCCCTGGTGGACCGGGACGACCTGGAGAAGGCCGACCGCTGGTTCGAGCGGCACGGCCGGTGGGCGGTGCTGATCGGCCGGGTAGTGCCGGTGGTGCGCAGCCTGGTCTCCGTGCCGGCCGGCGCCAACCGCATGCCGCTCGGCGAGTTCGTCCTGCTCACCACGCTGGGCAGCGGGGTGTGGAACGCGCTGATCGTCGGGGCCGGTTTCGCGCTCGGCTCGCGCTGGGAACGGGTCAACCAGTACAGCGACTGGTTCAACTACGCGATCTTCGCGGTCTTCGCCGTGATGATCGTCAGCTGGGTGGTCAAGAAGGTGCGCCGGCGGCGCGCCCGGCAGTCGGTGACCGCCGGGCGCTGACCGCGGCGCGGGATCAGAATCCCGCGGTGATGGTGGTGAACTCCCAGGTGTTCTGCGAGATGCCGGAGCAGTTGGAGACCACCCCGCCGCCCGGGCAGGGCCGGTCCCGGTTGACCGACCAGAAGGTGAAGCGGGCGAGCCCGCGGGCCTTCGCCCAGTCCCGGATCTGCGTCCAGGTGGCCGGGGAGGTCAGCTCCTGCTGGTCGGAGAGGCCGTTCATGCCGGAGATGCCCATGTGGGCGTACGCGGTCGCGTCGGACCAGCCGAAGGCGGTCTTCAGCGCGTTCTTCAGCCCCTCGGCCGCGTTGACAGTGCTCTGGTACATGTTCGCGCCGCCGCCGAAGTCGAACGGCATGATGGTGAAGACGTCGATGTTGGCGCCCTTCGCCGCGGCCTGGTTGATCAGGCGGGTGCCGTAGTAGTTCGGTCCGGTGGTCGAGGTGCCGAAGGTGACGATCGTCCGGATCCCCGGGTTGTTCTGCTTGACGATCTTCAGGGCGTCCAGGATCCGGTCCTGCACCACCTCGTTCTCGAACTCGTCGCTGTTCTCGATGTCGATGTCGATCGCCTTGAGCCCGTAGGCGTTGATGACCTGCTGGTAGGCGCCGGCCAGCGCGCTGGCCGAGGAGCAGTTCGGGCCGAGCTTGTTGCCGCTCCAGCCGCCGAAGGACGGGATGATGTCTCCGCCGGCCGCCTTGATCGCGGCGATGGTGCTGGCGTGCGTGCCGCCGGTGAGCGGGCCGCTGCCGTCCCAGGCCGGGGTGCAGCCGCCGCCGGAGAGCACGAACGCGATGGTGAACCACTTGATCCCGGTCGCGCCCATCACCGTCGACGGCGCGGGCGGGTCGCCCCAGCCCGGGTAGAGGTAGGGCGCCGCGGCCATCGCGCCGCCGCCCCCGCCGGTGCAGCCGGTCGTGGTGGCGGACACCGCCCCGGACTTCGCGGACTCCCCGCTGGCGTTGTACGCGGCCACCGTGTAGCTGTGCCCGGTGCAGGCGCTCAGCCCGGAGACGGTGGCCGAGGTGCCGGTGACGGTGGCCTTCACGGTGCCGCCCTCGTAGACCCGGTAGCCGGTGACCGTGCCGGAGACGGCGTTCCAGGCCAGGGAGACCGAGGTGTTTGTGGTGCCGGTGACCCGGAGGCCGCCGGGGGTGGCCGGCGCGCCGGGGGTGCCGCCGCCCCCGCCCGTGCAGGAGCCGCCGTTGACCGTGCAGTTGGTCGGGTTGCCGGTGCCGTTGACGTTGAACCCGAAGGTGGTGCTGGCGCCCGGGGCGAGGGTGCCGTTCCAGGACTGGTTCACCGCGGTGACGTGCTGCCCGGAGGTGGTCAGCCGGGCGTCCCAGAACGAGCCGAGGGTGCTGCCGGCGGGCAGGTCGAACTGGACGTTCCACGAGGAGATGCTGGTCGAGGTGTCGTTGGTGACGGTGAACTTGCCCTCGTACCCGGTCTCCCAACTGGTGGTGCGGACGAAGGCGGCGGTGGCGGCGGAGGCGGGTGGCGCGGCCAGCAGGGTGCCGGCGACCAGGGCGGCGGCGAGCGTGGCGGCGAACGTCGCCATACGGGTGGAGCGGAGTCTCACGGCGTCCTCCAGGGACCGTTGTGGTGGAGGGTGGGCATTTACGACCGTCGACGTGCGCTCATTATTAAGACTGTTAACTGTTTCTGTCCAGAGGCAACCGGGGGTCCCCCGCGGGGACCCCCGGAGCGGCCGGCTCAGCGCCGGAAGGTGAACCAGTTGACGTTGACGAAGTCGGCCGGCTGGCCGCTGGTGAAGGTCAGGTAGACGGTGTGCCGGCCGGTGACCGCGGCGACGTTGCCCGGCACCGAGCGCCAGCTCTGCCAGCCGCCGGTGTTGGCGACCGCGAAGCTGCCGATCGGCGGGTTCGACGGGCTGTCCACCCGGACCTCGACCAGCCCGCTCACCCCGGCCGGCGCACCCGAGGCGACCCGGGCCACGAAGTCCTTCGGCGGCGTGGCGCCGAACTCCACGTTGTCGTAGCGGGCCCAGTCGCCGTTGGCCAGCCAGCCGATGTCCTGGCCGCCCTCACTGCACGACTCCACCTGCACCCCGTTCTGCCCGCTGAACGCCTCGGCCTGGATGGTCGAGTACGCGTCCACCGACCCGCCGGGCGGCGGAGTGGTCGGGGTGGGCGACGGCGTGCCGCCGCCACCACGGGTGTACGCGGCCACGTAGTCGACGAGCATGGGCCGGCCGGAGACGGTCGAGGCGGTGGGCGTGGCGGAGCCGGCCACCCCGTTCGGGAAGCCGCCGCCCATCGCCACGTTGAGCAGCATGAAGTAGCCGTTGTGGTTGGTCATCTGACCCCAGTACGGCTCACCCACCTGGCTCTGGCTGACGGTGTGGAAGAGTTGGCCGTCGACGTACCAGCGCAGCTGCTGGGGACTGATCGAGGCGTCCCACTCGAACCGGTAGGTGTGGAACGCCGACTGGCAGGTGCTGCCCGGGCAGGCCCGGGAGTTGCCGATGCCGTTGAACTCGTTGCACGGCCCGCCCGGGGCGACGCCGCAGTGGAGCACGCCCCAGACCGAGTTGATCCCGTTGACGTTCTCCATCACGTCGAACTCGCCGATGCCCGGCCAGTTCTGGTAGTTGCCCCGGTACGGCGAGCCCAGCGCCCAGAAGGCCGGCCAGTAGCCGGCGGCCTGGGCGCCTGTCACGTTGGGCATCTGGATCCGCCCCTCCAGGGCTAGGACGCCGCCGGCGGGCGGCTTGAAGTTGGCGCGGACCGTCTCGATCCGGGCCGAGGTCCACCGGCCGGAGCCGTCCTTGAGCGGTGTGATCCGCAGGTTGCCGGCGCCGTCCTGGGACAGGTTGGCGGTGCTGGAGGTGTAGGTCTGGATCTCGCCGGTGCCCCAGTTGGCCGGGCCGCCCGGGTAGCTGGTGCCGGTGTCGATGATCCAGTTGGCCGAGGAGGGCAGGGTGCCGGCCGCACCCGTGAAGTCGTCGCTCCACACCAGACTCCAGCCGCTGGGCGGCGGCGGCACGGCGGCGTGGGCGGTCATGGTGACGGTGGCGAGGGCGGTGGTGGTGGCGAGCACGGCGGCCGCCAGGGAGAGCCGCCGGCGCGACGGGCGCACGGCGGAGGGGGCGGCCGTGGCCGCCGGGACAGGGTTCATCGGGGTGCCTCTCTGCGGGGACGGGCAGGAGAGAGCGCTCTCTGAGGCGTTTTCTACGCGCCCGTCCCCGCACTTGTCAACGCCCGTCGATGCCTTCCGGCTGGGGCCGGCGCAGCACGGCCTGCTCCAGCGCGGTCCACGCCGTCGTGGTGACCAGGTAGAGCACCGCCGCGAGCGGCACCACCAGCCCCACCAGCACCGTGGTGAAGGGCAGCAGCGGCACCAGCCAACCCAGCACCGCGGCGCCCGGGCCCTCGGTCGGCGCGCCCGCGATGGTGCCCGTTGCCGCGGCCGCCCGGCGCGCCCGCCGCGCGGACCACCAGGCCAGCACGAGCAGCGCCGCCAGCAGCACCCCGAACACCGCCACCACCGGACCGGTGAGCCCGTCACCGAGGTGCCATCCCAGGGGTACGCCGGCGAGCTTCTCGTCCAGCAGGCGCGTGTGCCCGTCACCGGTGGCGAAGAGGCGGTACATGACCAGGAAGAACGGCGCCTGCAACAGCGCCGGCAGGCAGCCCGCGACCGGGCTGGCCCCGGCCCGACGGTAGAGCGCGAACAACTCGCTCTGCATGCGGGCGGGATCGTCGGCGTACCGGCGCTGGAGGTCGCGGACCTCGGGGGCGAGCGCCGCGCGGCGCCGCTCCCCGCGGACCTGGGCCAGGGTGAGCGGCGAGATGAGCAGCCGGACCCCGACGGTGAACAGGACGATCGCGGCGGCCGTCGCGGCGCCGCCGGTCAGCGGGGCGAGCGTGTCGGCGAGCCAGGTGACGACGGTGGCGGCGGCGGAGGTCGCGGCGTGCAGTGGTGCGAAGGCGAGCATGGGAAACCCCTCGGTCCGATCCCGGATGCCCCGACGGGACGACGCGTCCCGGCGGGACGGATGACGACGGAACCGGCCGCGGCGGCGGCGCGCCGGAGGGAGGACCCGACGCGGGGCGGCTACGCGGCCGAGGGCAGCAGCCCGGGCGCACGGGGACGAGGCCGCCCCGGGGCGTCCGGGTCGACCTGCCGGGGCACCCGGCGGTGCCGGGCCCGGGCCCGCAGGGCGACGGCGCGCGGTCCGCCGCGCGGCGCGGGCAGCGCCCGCACCCGCAGCGCGAGCAGCGTGGCGAGCAGCAGCGCGGCGGCCACCGCCGCGCCGGCGAGCAGGCCGGCCGGGCGGTCCGCGAGCAGGGCGAGGGCGTACGCCCACGTCCCGGTCAACAGCATCCCTGCCACACGACCACCCTAGAACCCGTTGTCACGCCCCGGACCCGATCGCGGCGCGCGCTCGGCGACACGCCGTGCCGAGCGTTTCCCCACGCCGACACGGTGGGTAACAGGGCGTCGACCGGGCGGCACGGTGCCGCGGCCGGTACGGAGCGGACGGTGGTGTCGATGAGCGGGTCAGTGGCGGAGCGGGAACGGAACGCCGCACCCGGCGGGACGGACCTGCTGACGGTCGGCGTGGAGGAGGAGTTCCTCCTCGTCGACCCGCACACCGGGGCCGCCGTGCCCGCCGTCGACCTCGTCATGGAGCAGGTGCCGGCCGAGTTGCGGGGCCAGGTGGAACGGGAGTTCCAGACCAGCCAGATCGAGATCGGCAGCCCGCCCGGCCTGGAGCTGTCCTCCATCCGGCACTCGCTGGCGATGCTCCGCGGCGAACTGGCCGCCGCCGCCGAGCGGGCCGGCGTCCGGCTGCTGGCCATCGGCACCGGGCCGGTGGACGGACCCGTGCCCCCCGTGGTGGACAAGCCCCGCTTCGACCGCATGATCGAGCGGTTCAGGCTGCTGGTGCCGGGGCCCGGCAACAACGGCATGCACGTGCACGTCGGCGTCCCGGACGCCGAGACCGGGGTGCAGGTGCTCAACCACGTCCGGCCCTGGCTGCCCATCCTGCACGCGGTCACCGCCAACTCCCCGTTCGCCAAGGGCGAGGACACCGGCTACGCGAGCTGGCGCTCGGTCGAGTGGGAGCGCTGGCCCTCCGTGGCGCCCACCCCCTGGCTGGAGTCGCACGAACACTACGAGCGGCTGATCCGGCAGCTCATCGCCAGCGGCGTGATGCTCGACGAGGGAATGCTCTACTGGTACGCCCGGCTCTCCGCCAAGTACCCGACCGTGGAGATCCGGATCGGTGACGTCTGCCCCTCGGTGGACGACGCGGTGCTGGTCGCCGCCCTGGTCCGGGCCCTCGTGGCGACCGCCAGGACGGAGATCGCCGAGGGGCGGCCGGCCATCAACACCGACCACCACCTGCTGGTCGCCGCGCACTGGCGGGCGGCCCACGACGGGCTGGAGGGCGAGGGCGTCGACCTCACCGACGGCGAGCTGCGCCCGGCCTGGGAACTGCTCGACGGGCTGGTCGAGCGGGTCCGCCCGGAACTCGCGCGGCACGGCGACCTCGACCAGGTGACCGACCTGCTGGGCGGGCTGCGCCGGCACGGCAGCGGCGCGGCACGGCAGCGGGCGGTGTTCGCGCGTACCGGCAAGCTCGTGGACGTGGTCGCGGACGTGGCACGGCAGACCCGGGGCTGAGCGCCCCCGCCGGCCCGGCGGCCGTGACAGGATGGCGTCGTGACGGAGCGGATGGTCGTCGTCGGCGGGGACGCCGCCGGAATGTCGGCGGCGTCCCAGGCCCGGCGCCTCCGCGACCGGAGCGACCTGGAGATCGTCGCCTTCGAGCGGGGCCACTTCACCTCCTACTCCGCCTGCGGCATCCCGTTCTGGGTCAGCGGGCTCGTGCCGGAGCGCGACCAGCTCATCGCCCGGGACCCCGCCACCTTCCGCGACGACTTCGACATCGAGGTCCGGCTGCGGCACGAGGTCACCGCCATCGACCTCGACCGCCGCGAGGTGGTCGCCCGCGACCTGGAGGGCGGCGGCGAGGTCCGCGAGCGCTTCGACACGCTGATGTACGCCACCGGCGCGCGCCCGATCCAGCCCGACTGGGCGCGCGGCGGCGTGGCCGGGGTGTTCGGCATGCAGACCCTCGACGACGGCACCGCGCTGCTCGACTGGCTGGACCGCGAGCCGAAGCCCCGCCGCGCGGTGGTGGTCGGCGGCGGCTACATCGGCGTGGAGATGGCCGAGGCGCTGCTGCACCACGGGCTCTCGGTCGACCTGGTCGAGCAGGCCGACCAGCCGATGGCGACCGTCGACCCGGACATGGGCGAACTGGTGGCCGAGGCGATGCGGGGCACCGGCATCGGCATCCGCACCGGTCTCACCGTCACCGGCCTCGAGGAACGGGACGGCCGGATCGCCGCCGTGGTCACCAACGAGGGCCCGATGCCGGCCGACGTCGTGGTGCTGGGCCTGGGCGTACGACCGAACACCGCCCTCGGCGAGGCCGCCGGCCTGCCGGTCGGCCCGTCCGGGGCGATCCGCGTCGACCGGCGGATGCGGGTGCCCGGGGTGCCCGGTGTCTGGGCGGCCGGCGACTGCGTGGAGTCGCTGCACCGGGTCAGCGGCATGCCGGTGCACATCCCGCTGGGCACGTACGCCAACAAGCAGGGCCGGGTCGCCGGCATCAACATCGGCGGCGGGTACGCGACCTTCCCCGGCGTGATCGGCACCGCGGTGACGAAGGTCTGCGACCTGGAGGTGGGGCGCACCGGCCTGCGCGAACGGGACGCCACCACGGCCGGCTTCGAGTTCATCACCGTGCTGGCCGAGTCGACCAACCGGGCCGGCTACTACCCGGGCGCCCGGCCGATGACTGTGAAGCTGATCGCCGAGCGGCCCAGCGGCCGGCTGCTGGGCGCGCAGATCGTCGGCTGGTCCGAGGCGGCCAAGCGGATCGACACGCTGGCCGTGGCGCTGTGGAACAACATGACTGTGGACGACATGACCGCGCTCGACCTGGGCTACGCGCCGCCGTACGCCCCGGTCTGGGACCCGGTGCTGATCGCCGCCCGCAAGGCCGTCGAGGCGCTGGCCCACTCCGGCCGCTGACCCCTGTCGGGTTTCGGGTGCGGTTGTTGTCGCTGGGGCGACAAGAAACGCACCCGAAGCGCGGTGGGATCGACCGGTGCGAGTGCCGGGAGACGACGCGTCGGGGCTGGAGTGGACGCTGTTCACCCAGTGCGGGGTGCTCACCTGGGCGCAGGCGGTCGCCGAGCTGACGCCGGGAAAGGTGCGGCACCTGCTGGCCAGCGGCCGTTGGCAACGGGTGTGCCGCGGGGTGCTCCGGGCTGCCCCGGACGGCCCGTTCAGCCAGGACCAGCAGTGGTGGGTCGCGGTGCTGGCGGCGGGCGAGGGGGCGGTGCTCGCCGGGCTGGCATCCGCGCGTGCCGGCGGTTTGCGGGGCACCTGGCGGTACGAGGCGGTGGACGTCCTGGTGCCCCACCAGCGGCGGGCGCCCGACCTGCTGCGACGCCTCCCGCTGGGCCTGCCGGCCGTCCGGGTGCGCCGGGTACGCCAACTCCCCGCGGCCGACCACCAGCGGGGCCGTCCGGACCGGACGACCATGGCACGGTCCCTGGTGGACGCGGCACGGTGGGCGCGTACCGACGAGGAGGCGCAGGAGATCGTCGCGGCCGGCTGCCAACAGCGGCGGGCGACCCCGGCGGAGATCGGCGCGGTGCTGGAGCGGATGCCCCGCGCGCGGCGGCGCGGCCTGATCCGGGAGACGCTGCGCGACGTGGCCGGCGGCGCCGAGGCCCTGTCCGAGATCGACCTGGTCCGGCTCTGCCGCCGCCACGGCCTGCCGGCGCCGGACGGGCAGGCACGCCGGCGGGACGCCGACGGCCGGCAGCGCTACCTGGACGCCTACTGGCCACGCTGGCGGTTGCACGTCGAGGTGGACGGCGCGCACCACATGGACGTCCGGCACTGGGCGGCGGACCTGCGCCGCCAGAACCGGGTCTGGATCGAGGGCGACCGGATACTGCGGTTCACCGCCTTCGACGTCCGCCACCGCCCGGACGAGGTGGTGGCGCAACTCCGCGCCGCCCTCACCGCGGCCGGCTGGCGTCCCTGACCCGTTGCGGGTGCACCTGTTGTCGTCCCAGCGACAACAGACGCACCCGAAGCTCTTTGTCGGGGGGCGCGGTTACCTTGTGCGCGCTGTCGCGTTGCCGGGTCCGGCACTTCCCCTCGGAGGCATCCCATGTCGCAGGAGACGACGTACCTCGAACTGTCCGAAGTGGACGGTGGAGCGCACAAGTTCTACGAGGTGGTGGTCGATGGCACCACGATGAGCGTGCGCTACGGCCGGATCGGCGACCAGGGCCAGGTGAAGTGCAGCAGCTTCCCGGACAACGCCCGCGCCCGGGCCGCCGCCGCCAAGAAGATCGGCGAGAAGGTCCGCAAGGGATACGCCCCGGCGGTCCCCGGCGTACGCCAGAAGCGCGCCGTCTCCCGCCGGCAGATCGTCAGCACCCGCTCCACCGCCCGCACCGCACCGGTCCTCTGGCGCTACGCCTCGGGCGCGCCCGCGTTCGGCATCTTCATCGACGGGCAGACCTGCATGGTGGGCAACGAGCACGGCGTGATCACCACGCTCGACCACGACGCCCGGGTGCTGCACCAGGTCCGGCTCCCCGACGGGGTGAAGTGCATCGTCGCCGACGACGCCTGGATCTACGCGGGCTGCGACGACGGCAACGTCTACGACCTCTCCGGCAAGGTGCCCCGGGTGGCGTACGCGATCGCCCCCGACATCGACATCTACTGGCTGGACATCCACGACGGCGTGCTGGGCGTGTCCGACCGCGAGGGCGGCATCGCCGCGGTCGACCACGAGGACGAGTTCCTGTGGCGCCGGCCGGGCCGGGGCCGCTCGGCCTGGATGGTGCGCTGCGACACCGACGCCCTCTACCACGGCCACTCGCAGGGGGTCACCGGCTACGACTGGCGGACCGGGCGGGAGCTGTGGCACACCCGCACCGGTGCGGTGCTGTTCGGCTGGCAGGAACGCGACGCCGTGTTCGCCGGCACGGGCACCCGCGAGGTGGTGCGGCTGCGCAAGGACGGCCGGGCCGAGCGGACCTACCGGTGCGACGCCGCGGTCTTCTCCTGCGCCACGGCCGAGGGCGGCCGGTACGTCTTCGCCGGCGACAGCGCCTCCTCGATCTACTGCTTCGACGAGGCCGGCAACCGGCTGTGGAAGCTGGGCACCGGCTGCGGCTCGGCGTACTCGATGCAGTACCACGAGGAGCGGCTCTACGTGGTGACCACCGGCGGCTACCTGGCGTGCATCGACGCCAGCGAGCCGGCGATCCGGGCCGCCGAGGCGGGCAGCGTGCCGGAGGTGGTCGACGTGAAGGCCCCGGCCCGGCTGCCCGAGCCGGCCGCCTGGACCAGCGTGGAGGTGACCACCGACGACCGGTCCGGCGTGGTGGTGCAGTGCGTCGACCAGGGCGGCCGGCTCCGCGTCCACGTGCTCTCCGACGGCTACCGGCGCGACTGGTCGGTGCAGTTTCCCAAGGGCATCCGCGAGCCCGGGGCCCGCTACCTGGTCACCGAGGTCCGCGAGGCCGGGCGGGGCGGCTTCTACCGGGCGTACGGCGACATCCGCCGGCTCCGCTGAGCGTTATCGCGTTGTCGGCGCCGACGCCCCGCCCGCAGGATGGCCGGATGGAGATCCCCGAGGGGCTGCGCTGGACCGAGCGGTATCCGGCCGGCCGGGCCTGGCTGGCCACCCTGCCGGACCGGCTGGCCGACTGCGCCGCCCGGTGGGAGCTGCGGGTCGGCCCGCCCTTCGCGTACGCGTTCGCGTCGCTGGCCGTGCCGGCGGAGCTGCCGGACGGCACCCCGGCGGTGCTGAAGCTCCAGTACCCGGACGACGACAGCGTGCACGAGGCGACCGCGCTGGCGCACTGGGCCGGCCGGGGCGCGATCCGGCTGCTGGCCCACGACGCTGAGCGCCGCGCCCTGCTGGTCGAGCGTTGCGTCCCCGGTACCCCGCTGCACGCGCTGCCGCCCGAGGCGGCACTCGACGTGGCGGTCGGTCTGCTGCCCCGGGTCTGGGTGCCGGCCGGCCCGCCGTTCACGCCGCTCGCCGAGGAGGCCGCCGGCTGGGCCGAGCGGCTGCCGGCGAAGTGGGAGCGGCTGAACCGGCCGTTCGAGCGGCGGCTGCTGGACGTCGCGCTCGGGCTGCTCGCCGACCTGGTGCCCAGCCAGGGCGAGCAGGTGCTGGTCAACCAGGACCTGCACGCCGGCAACGTGCTGGCGGCCGGCCGCGAGCCGTGGCTGGTCATCGACCCGAAGCCGCTGGTGGGCGAGCGCGAGTTCGGGGCGGTGCCGCTGGTGCGCGGCCCCGAGCTGGGCCGCTCCCCCGGCGCGCTCCGGCACCGGCTGGACCGGCTCACCGCCGAACTGGACCTGGACCGCGAGCGGGTGCGCGGCTGGGCGGTCGTGCACACGCTGGCCTGGAGCATCGGCGAGGACGAGGTCTTCCCGCACCAGGTCGAGACGGTTCGCCGGCTGCTCGACATGGCGTGACCGGTCCAGCGAGATTCGCAGGCCGGCCGGGCGTGACCGGTCCAGCGAGATTCGCAGGCCGGCCGGGCGTGACCGGTCCAGGGGGCCGGTCACGCCACGACACGCGGCGGTCAGGCCGGGTACGGGACCGCCTCGCGAGCCGTCCGCAGGGCGCCGGCCCACCAGGCGAGCTGGTCCAGCAGGGTTTTGGCGTATCCGGACGCCGCGGCGTCGAGCGGCTGACCGTCCTTCCACGACGTGAAGTAGTTCGGGAAGGCGAGCCCGTCGCGGATCGTCACCGCGTGCAGTTCGGTGAGCACGTTCTCCAGGTGCAGGACGGCGTGCCGGCCGCCGGCGGCCCCGCCGTAGCTCACGAAGGCCACCGGCTTGGCCGTCCACTGGGTGAAGTGCCAGTCGATGGCCGCCTTCAGCGCGGCCGGGTAGCTGTGGTTGTACTCGGGCGTGACCAGGATGAACGCGTCCGCGTCCGTCAGCCGGGCGGTGAGCGGCGCCATGGCCGCCGGGCGCGGGTACGCGTCACCCGCGAACTTCGGTGACTCGGCCGGCAGCGCGAGCGGGATCTCCACGTCGGCGAGGTCGACGACGTCGACGTCGAACCCGCCGTGCTCGCGCGCCCGCTCGGCGACCCAGGACGCGACGACCGGCCCGAACCGGCCCTCGCGGACGCTTCCGATGACGATGACCAACTTGTGCTTCTCGTTCATGGGCTCCACGGTCCGCCGCCGCGACGGCGGCAACCAGACCGCACCGAGGCTGGCCCCCGCAGGGCCACGCTACGCCGGCCGGGGCGGCCGGAACCCGCCCTAGACTTCGACCCATGGGTACGCCACTGGGTGACTTCGTCCGCGCCAAGCGCGACAGCCTCCAGCCGGAGTCCTTCGGCCTGCCCGACCGGGGCCGGCGCCGCTCCCCAGGCCTGAGCCGTGCGGAGGTGGCCACCCGCTCGGGGATCAGCGTCGAATACCTGACCCGCATCGAGCAGGGCCGGGACCGCAACCCCTCGCACTCGGTCCTGCACGCCCTCGCGGACGGCCTGAGCCTCGACGCCGGGGAACGCGAACACCTCCGCTACCTCGCGAAGATCACCGGTGGGGGCTGCCCCGGGCACCGGCCGCCGGCCCCGCCGAACCGCGAGGTCCGGCCCACCGTGCGGGAGACCCTCCGGCTGCTCGAACCGGGGGTCGCGTTCGTCACCAACCGGCTCGGCGACGTGCTCGCCCACACGAGCGGGTTCGAGCTGGTCATGGGCGGCATCGGGCTGCTCGACGCCGACGAGCCGAACCTGACCCGCTACGTGTTCACCGATCCGCGGGCGCGGAGCGTGTTCCCCGACTGGGACCGGGTCGCCGACGAGCAGGCATTCGACCTGTGGCTCGGGCCCTCCGCGGAAAGCTCGGAGTGGTTCAGGGTCCAGCTAGCTCCCGTCGCCGGGCCGGAGTTCACCCGGCGGCTCCAACGGCACCTGCCGCCGCCACAGGTCCCGCTCCGGCTCGACCATCCCGCCGTGGGCGAGCTGCGCTGGCACCGGGAGAAGCTGGAACTGCCGAGCACCGACGCGCAGGAACTGGTCGTCCTGCTGCCCGCCGACGAGGCCACCGCCCAGGCCGTCGAGCGGCTCCGGCACCACCGCCACGGCGCCCTCCGCGCCGTCGGCTGACCGGGCCGTCGGCTGGCCGGGCCGCGCTCGGCGGCCGGTTCACCACCGAGGGCGTGCCGGGCCGGTCAGCGGGACTGGCAGGTGGCGCACCAGTAGAGGTTGCGGCCGGCCAGCTCCCCGCGGCTGACCTCGGTGCCGCAGACGTGGCAGGGCGCGCCGGGGCGGCGGTAGACGTACACCTCGCCGCCGTGCCGGTCGACCCGCGGCGGCCGGCCCATGGCCTCCGGCAGGTGGCCGTCCCGCACGGTGTCGATCCGGCCCCGCTCGACGGCGACGGTCATCAGCGCCACCAGGTCGGCCCAGAGTTCCGCCCAGCCGGCCGGGGTGAGCTCCCGCCCGGGCAGCAGCGGCGGCAGCCCGGCCCGGAACAGCGCCTCCACCACGAAGATCAGGCCGGTGCCGGCCACCACGGACTGGTCCAGCAGCAGGGCGGCCAGCGGGGTGGCGCTGCGCCGGATCCGGGCGTACGCCCGGTCGGGGTCGGCGTCGGCGCGCAGCGGGTCGGGGCCGAGCCGGTCGCGCAGCGCGGCCACCTCGGGCGGGGTGAGCAGCTCGCACGCGGTCGGCCCGCGCAGGTCCAGCCAGTGCCGGTCACTGCTGAGCCGCAGCCGGATCTGCCCGACCGGTGGCGGCGGCTCCCCCGGGCCGTCGGTGACCTTGCCGTAGAGCCCGAGGTGGAGGTGCAGGGTCAGCTCGCCGGCGTAGTGGTGCAGCAGGTGCTTGCCGTACGCCTCGGTGCCGTCCAGAACGGTGCCGGTGAGCCGGGCCGCGCCCTCGACGAAGCGGCCCTGCGGGCTGGCGGCGTGCACCTTGTCGCCGGCGAACAGCTCGGCGTGCCGGGCCGCCAGGCGGTGGATCGTGTGTCCCTCTGGCACGACGGCAACGGTAGCCCGTTGGCCGGGACGGCGCCGACCAGGAGCGGGGCGGGCGTCGACGGGTGTCGACAGGTCCGGGTCGGGGTACCTCCCCACTGTCATGCGCGGTCTCCGCGCCGGAGTTCAGGAGGTGTCGAAGTGAAGATTCTGTCCCGCCGGAACGGTCCGGCGCGTACCGAAGACGTGAACGGCGACGGGGTGGTCGACGAGCGCGACCGCGTCCGCGACCGGGTGGACGGCCGGCCGGTGGTGACCGACCGCGACGAGGAGCGGACCACGTACCGGAGTGCCGCCACGGCGACCGACGACGAGCGCGCCACCGACGCGGAGCGGCGCGCGACGGACCGGGCCGCGGCGGACCGGGCCGCCACCGTCCGCTCGACCGGCCCGGACGGCCGGCGCACCCGCACGACCGTCGACCCGGACCTGGAGCGCACCGTCGACCTGGACCACGACGGCCGGCCGGACCGGCCCGTCGACCGGGACCCGGCGGTGGAGCGGGTCGAGCCGGTCACCACGAAGCGGCCCCGGGCCAGCCTGCTCGCCACCCTCGGCCTGATCGTCTCGGTGGTCGGCGCGCTCTTCGTGCTCTCCGGCACCCTCGCCGGCTACGGCATCGGCCTCGGCGCGGTCGGCGCGGTGCTGGCCGTGCTCGGCCTGATCGCCACCCGCCGCCGGCACGTGGCCGGCAAGACCGACGCGCTGATCGGCGTGATCGTCGGCATCGCCGCCGTGGTGCTCGGCATCGTGGCCATGACCGGCCAGTTCGACTGGCCGACCACCGACGGCGAGTGGGTGGGCCGGTTCCGGGAGTGGCTCGACTCACAGTTTGCGGATCTCTTCTGACGGGCAGTTTCCCGGTCGCCGGCGCAGCGCCGGCACGCCCGATCAGCTCTGGTGGTTCACCAGCCGGGCACACCTCTTTCGGGGGCGGCGGTTCGCCGCCCCCGAAGTACGTCCGGGGTCAGTCGGCGGCCGTGGCCATGCCCTCGCGGGCGTCGAGCAACTCCTCCCAGTGCTCCCGGGCCCAGGCGCAGGCGACCTCCATGGGGCCGAGCAGGCTGCGTCCCAGCGGGGTGAGGGCGTACTCGACCCGCCCGGCGAGCACGCTCCGCCGGACCAGCCCGTCGGCCTCGAGCCGGCGCAGTGACCGGGTCAGCACCTTGGCGGTGACGCCGCGCAGCGGCACCCGCAGCTCGGAGAAGCGGCGGGGCCCGCCCTCCAGGCAGCGGACCACCATGCCGGCCCACTTGTCCCCGAACCGGATCGGCGACAGGTCCGAGGGGCAGAGCTCGTCGAACATCTCCGGGTCCAGCGGCACGGCCATCCGCCCACCGTAGTCGGTATCCGGGTGGAAACCGGGCCGCCGGATAGCGTCCGCGCGGACGGCCGGCGACCCCGCCGGCCCGCGCGACGAGAAGAGGTACGTCGATGGGCAGGATCATCGTCTTCGGGGCCGGCGGCCGGGCCGGCCGGGCAACCGTGGAGGCGGCGCGCGACCGGGGCCACGAGGTGACCGCCGTGCTCCGCGACCCGGCCCGCCACCCCGATCTGGCGGCCGACAGCGGGGTGCGGGTGACCGCCGGCGACGTCACCGACGCCGAGCGGGTCGCGGGCCTGATGGCCGGGCACTACGCGGCGGTGCACGCCGCCGCCGACCTGGCCGCGCCGCCGGCCGTCTTCTTCCCGGCGGCGGCCCGGGCCACCCTCGCCGGGTCGCGTCGGGCCGGCGTCGGCCGGCTGGTGGTGGTCGGGCTGGCCTCGGTGCTCACGACGGCGGACGGCGTGCCGCTCATGGACACGCCGGACTACCCGTCCGAGTACCGGGACTTCTACCTGGGCCACGCGGCCGGAACCGAGGTGCTGCGCCGGGAGGGGTCGGACGTCGACTGGCTGGTGCTCAGCCCGGCGGGTGACTTCGACCACGGCGGGACGCCCGCGGGCCGGTACCGGTTCGCCCCGGCCCGGGCCGCGAGTCGGATCACGTACGCCGACCTGGCGCTGGCCCTGCTCGACGAGATCGAACGGCCGGGGCACCGGCGGGTGCACCTGGGGGTCGAGCGCGGCTGAGTGCGTGCACGCAACGATCCGCCGGGAGAGCTGGACCAGACGCAACGATCCGTCGTTGTACGCAACTTCTCGCGGTGGATGTCGCCGGCCCGGGCCGCATACCGTTGGACCACGGCGCCAGCCCGTGGGCCGACGGTGGCCGGGCGCGCCCGACCCCTGGGAGCACGACATGACGATGGACGCCACCCGCCAGCGCTTTCTGATGTGCCGGCCGACGTACTTCGCCGTCGACTACGCGATCAACCCGTGGATGGACCCCACCGCCCCGGTCGACGCCGACCTGGCGATCCGGCAGTGGGAGCAGCTGCGCCAGACCTACCTCGACCTGGGCCACGAGGTCGAGCTGATCGACCCGGTCGCCGGCCTGCCGGACATGGTCTTCGCGGCCAACGGCGGCACGGTGATCGACGGCAAGGCCATGGCCGTGCAGTTCCGCGACCCGCAGCGCGCCGACGAGGCGCCCGCCTACCGGGCCTGGTTCGAGGCCGCCGGCTTCGAGATGTACGACCCGAAGCACGTCAACGAGGGTGAGGGCGACGTCCTGCTGGTCGGCGACCACCTGCTCGCCGGCACCGGGTTCCGCACCGCGCACGCCTCGCACGCGCAGCTCCAGGAGGTCTTCGGCTACCCGGTGATCACCATGCAGCTTGTCGACGCGCGCTTCTACCACCTGGACACCGCGCTCACCGTGCTCGACGAGCGGACCGTGGCGTACCTGCCCGAGGCGTTCTCCCCGGGCAGCCGGGCGGTGCTGCGCCGGCTCTTCCCGGACGCGGTCCACGCCACCATGGCCGACGCCGAGGTGCTGGGGCTGAACGCGGTCAGCGACGGGCGCCACGTGGTGCTGCCCGCGCAGGCCACCGACCTGGCCGCGAAGCTGCGCGACCGGGGCTACGAGACCATCGGTGTCGACCTGTCCGAGCTGCGCAAGGCCGGCGGCGGACCGAAGTGCTGCACGTTGCGACTCCGTCAGGGAAAGGCAATCAAGTGATCATCGACGACATGCTGCGGACGCCCTCCGCGGTACGGGACGCGGAGCGTCACACGGCGCACAACTACCACCCGCTGCCCGTGGTGATCTCGTCGGCCGAGGGCTCCTGGCTGACCGACGTGGACGGCCGGCGCTACCTGGACTGCCTGGCCGGCTACTCGGCGCTGAACTTCGGCCACCGGCACCCGAAGCTGATCGAGGCCGCGCACGCGCAGCTCGACCGGCTCACCCTGACCAGCCGCGCGTTCATCCACGACCAGTTCGCCGACTTCTGCCGCGAGCTGGCCGCGCTCTGCGGCAAGGACCTGGTCCTGCCGATGAACACCGGCGCCGAGGCGGTGGAGACCGGCATCAAGGTCGCCCGCAAGTGGGGCTACCAGGTCAAGGGCGTCACCCCGGGCCAGGCCAACATCGTGGTCGCCGAGGGGAACTTCCACGGCCGGACCACCACCATCGTCAGCTTCTCCACCGACGAGGACGCGCGCGCCGACTTCGGGCCGTACACGCCGGGCTTCACCGTGGTCCCCTACGGCGACCTGGCCGCGCTGACCGCCGCGATCGACGAGAACACCGTGGCCGTGCTGCTGGAGCCGATCCAGGGCGAGCAGGGCGTCGTGGTGCCGCCGGAGGGCTACCTGCCGGGCGTCCGCCAGGTCTGCACCGACCGGAACGTGCTCTTCATCGCCGACGAGATCCAGTCGGGCCTGGGTCGCACCGGCGCCACCTTCGCCTGCGAGCACGAGGGCGTCGTCCCGGACATGTACCTGCTGGGCAAGGCGCTCGGCGGCGGCATCGTGCCGGTCTCGGCGGTCGCCGCGAACGCCGACGTGCTCGGGGTGCTCAAGCCGGGCCAGCACGGCTCGACCTTCGGCGGCAACCCGCTGGCCTGCGCGGTCGCCACCGAGGTGGTCCGGCTGCTGGCCACCGGCGAGTTCCAGCGCCGCTCGGCCGAGCTGGGCGAGCGGCTGCACGCCGGCCTGCGCGGGCTGGTGGGCAAGGGCCTGGTGGCGGTCCGGGGCCGGGGCCTCTGGGCCGGCCTGGACATCGACCCGGCGCTCATGACCGGCCGGGAGGCCTGCGAGCGGCTGATGGAGCGCGGCGTCCTGGCCAAGGACACCCACGGCTCGACCATCCGGCTCGCCCCGCCGCTGGTGATCACCGAGGAGGAGATCGACCACGCGGTGGCGCAGCTCGCCGCCGTGCTGGCCGGCTGATCCGCGTACCTGAGAAAGGGCGCCGGGACCACGACGGTCCCGGCGCCCTTTCCGTTTCGCGTCAGGGACGCGGCAGCCGCATCGCCATGGTCGGCGCCTCGGCCATCACCGAGGTCGGGCTGAACTTCGCGTCGCTTGTCACCTCGTCGGCGCGGCCGATCTGCACGCCCGGGTAGAGCTCGACGAGGTCGCCGTCGCCCAGCACCCGGGACTGCTGCGGGGCCAGCGGGATCCGGTCCGGCTCGGCCATCGAGCCGCCCGGCCGCACACCCGAGCCGTTGGTGCTGGTGTCGGTCACGATCACCTCGCCCACCCGCAGTTCGAACCGGACGTGGTTGCGGCTGATCCAGCGCCGCGCCTCGTCGTTGAGCCACTGGCCGAGCACGACGCCGCCGTTCGCGTCCGGCGCCCGCCCGACCAGCACCGGCTGGGTCTCGGTGAGCACGAACCGCCGCCGGACCAGCCCGCCGATCCGCACGGCCAGCACCGCGGTACGCGGCCGCGGCCCGGCGTCGCCGAGCCGGGTGCCGTGCCGGGGGCAGCTGGGCACGCCGTTGCGCAGCGTGGGTGGCGGCTGCCCGGCCGGGGCGCGGTCCACCCGGGCCAGGTCGGCGAAGGCGCCTCCGCCCCCACCGCCGCCGAACAGCGCGCAGCCCGGCTCGGGGCAGCGCCACTGCCGGGCGAGCAGTTTCGCGCCGGCCGGCGAGCGGCTGCCGGAGGCCGGGGTCTGCCCGCCGCCGACGTGCGCGATGAAGACCGGGCCGCCGGCGCCGGGCACCGGGGCGAGCACCCGGCCGGCCTGGCCGAGCCACGGCCAGCGGCCGCCCAGCCCGTCGAACCGGACCCGGCTGAGCACCGGCAGGCCGAGCAGGTCGGCCACCTCCAGCATCCGGTCCCCCGGCTGGTCGAGCACCTCGACCAACCCGTCGTCGGCCCAGCGCCGGACCACCATCCGCTCGTTGGAGGTCAGGTCCGCGTCGGAGAGCAGGGCCCGGTGCACGATCGCGTAGACCGGGACGCTGTCCTCCTCCAACTGCCGGGACAGCGCGTCGATCACCATGCCGAGCCGCAGCAGGCTGGCCGGCCGCCCGCCGTCCAGGTCCTGCCAGCGGATCACCTCGGCCAGGTCGACCACCGCCCGGGCCAGCGAGGGATCGGTGCACACCCGACCCTCGATCGCGTCGAGCACCTTGCTGATCTCGAATCTCATGCCGCGCTCCGGACGGTGTCGTCGGTCCGCCGGGTCGGGGCCGGCCGCCCCGCCTCGGCTCGCACCGCCGTCGCGGTGAGCAGGTCTGCCATGCGACGACCCTACCGGCAGGGCCGACCGGCGCAGCTCGACGCACGCCGGCCATCGACCCCCGCCGCTCGCCGGGCTCAACCCCGACGCAGCGGGCGGCCCACCTCGTGCAGGTGCGCGAGCGCCTGCCGGTACGACTCGAACAGGCCGGTCTCCACGTACGGGATGCCCTGCTCGGCGCAGTAGGCGCGGACGATCGGCCGGGCCCGCCGCAGGTTGGCCCGGGGCATGTTCGGGAAGAGGTGGTGCTCGATCTGGTAGTTGAGCGCGCCCAGCGCCACGTCGACGAACCGCCCGCCACGCACGTTGCGCGAGGTGAGCACCTGCTTGCGCAGGAAGTCGAGGTCGTCCTCGGCGGTGGGCATCGGCATCCCCTTGTGGTTCGGGGCGAAGGCACAACCCATGTAGAGGCCCCACAGCCCCTGGTGGACGGCCGCGAAGAGCAGCGCCCGGCCGGGCGACATCACGGCGAACAGCAGGCCGAGGTAGCCGACCGCGTGCGCCGCGAGCAGCAGCCCCTCCACGGCGCGGTGCCGGACCGGGGTGCGCCACCGGCCGTCCGGCTCCCGGCCGACCAGCGCCCGCACGCTGGCCACGTGCAGCGCCAGCCCCTCCAGCAGCAGCAGCGGGAAGAACAGCCACGCCTGCCGCCGGGCCATCCACCGGCTCAGGCCCCGGGTCGCCGTCGCCTGCTCGTACGTCCAGACCAGCGCGCCCGCCCCCACGTCGGGGTCCTCGTCGGCGTGGTTGGGGTTGGCGTGGTGCCGGTTGTGCTTGTCCACCCACCAGCCGTAGCTCAGCCCGACCGCGAGGTTCCCGGCGACCAGGCCGGCGACCTCACTGGGGCCGCGCCGGCGGAACATCTGCCGGTGGCCGGCGTCGTGCCCGAGGAACGCCACCTGGGTGGTGGCCACCGCCATGAGCGCCGCCAGCGGCAGCTGCCACCAGGAGTCGCCCACCGCCACCACCACGGCCCAGCCGGCCAGGAAGGCGCCCAGGGTGATCCCGATCCGGGCCGCGTACCGGCCGGGTCGCCTGTCGAACAGGCCCGCGGCGGCGACCCGGCGGGACAGCCGCGCGTAGTCGCTGCCCCGCCGCGCCGCCGGCGCCGTCAACGTCGATGAGGTCATCCGATCCCCGCTCCTCGGTCGGTGTGCCACGCCGGCGGCGCGACTCTGCGTAACCGATTCTGCGCTGATCGATCGCTCTGCGTAATCCTGGCAACCCCCCAGCTCGGGGTGGTGCTAGCCCTACCTCATCCCGCCCACGGCGGCCCGGAGCCGGGCCAGGTCCCGCCGGCGCCGCTCGTAGGTGGCGGCGAGGGCGATCAGCGCCAGGCCGCCCAGGCCCAGGAAGATCCAGCGGGGCAGCAGGTCCCAGCCCCGGGCCAGCTCGTGCAGGGCCAGCGGGACCAGGGTCGCCGCGCCCAGCAGGACCGGTGCCTGCCAGCGCCGGGTCGCACCACCGAGCACCGCGCCGAGCGCCACGAGGCCGAGGGCGAGCCGGCGGGCCGGCTGCGGGTCCGGCGCGGCCAGCACCGAGACGAGGCTCGGCAGCAGCGCCGCGCCGAGGCCGGGGCCGAGCGCCAGCCAGCTGTTCAGCCCGGGCCGGGACCGCAGCGCCAGCAGGCCCGCGCCGAGGGCGAGCGCCGCCGCCGGCAGGGTGTACGCCTCCAGCACCGTCACCCCGCCCGCGGCCAGCAGCAGCCACCCGCCGAGCAGTTCGCTGCCGCCCGCGACCGCGGCGAAGCCCCACCGCCGGGCCGGCGTCTCGCCCCGGCGCAGCACCCGGACCGCCACGGCCAGGCCCCACAGCACGCAGACCGCCGCCGCGTGCCGCAGCGCGCCGACGGTGAGCAGCAGCCCCAGCAGGGCGACCGCCTGTGCCGCCGCCTCCAGCGCCAGGGCCCCTGCCGGCCCGCCCGCGCGGGCGGTGCGGGTTCGCAGGGTCGGCGTGGCGTGCAGGGTCACCGCCGCGACGGCCAGCACCGCGAACCCGGCGGTACGCAGCGGCAGCCCGCCGGCCAGCGCCGCGGTGACCGCGAAACCGGTGGCCGCCGCCACGGCGCCCAGCCAGCCGACGAGCCGGACCTCGGCCGGCCGGCCGGCCGCCCCCGCCACGGCGGCCGCGACGACCAGCACGCCCAGCCCGGCCAGGGTCCCGGCCCGGGTGGCGAGGAGGCCACCGAGCCCGGGGGCGGTGAGGACGACCCCCAGCGGCAGCAGGACCGGCAGCGCCGCCGGGCGCGGACCCGCCAGCGCGGCCAGCAGCAGCGCGGCCACCCCGGCCCCGAAGACCAGGCCGGGCACCACCGGCCAGGGCGCGCCGGCCGCCGCCAGCAGCACCGGCACGGCCACCGCGCCGAACGGCAGCGCGGCCAGCGCGGGCAGCCACCAGGTCGGCGCGTCCGCCGCGGCGCGGCGGCCCGGCGTCGCGATCCGGGCGTACGCCGCCGCGACCGCCCCGAGCAGCACCAGCACCAGCCCGGCGCGGGCCGCCCCCGGCACGGGCTCGACGGCGGGCACCCCGGACCAGGGCCGGACGGGCAGGTCCAGCAGCACCGCGAGGGCGACCGGGGCGGCGGCGAGGAGCGCCAGGCCGGCCAGCGCGACCCCGGCCGCCTCCGGGGCGGGACCGGGCCGGGCGCCGCCTCCGGCGGCCAGCGCCAGCAGCGCGCCGACGGCGGCGTAGAGCGCCATGGACTCCGCACCCGGCACGACAAGCGGCCCGAGACCGACCGCCGCGAGGGCGACGGCGAGGCCGGCCGAGGCGTACCCGTGCAGGTCGGGCCAGTGGCGACGGACGGCGAGGACGGCGGCCACCGGCAGCGCGACGGCGGCCGTCCCGGCGCGGAGCTGCCACCAGGCCGGCGCGCCCAGGCCGAGCAGCGCGACGGCCACCCCGGCGGGCACGGCGAGCAGCGCCACGGCCAGCGCCACGCCGGCGATGACCGGCTGCGCGCCCCGGCCCCGGCGGCCCTGCGCCGCCACGACGGCGCCGAGCACGGCCAGGACGGCGAGCACCGCGCCCGCGCCGGCCGGCGCGGCGCAGCCGACCAGCAGGGCGTGCCCGAGCAGGACGGCCGCGGTGAGCGCGGTGACCACCACTGTCGGGTTCCGCCGGCGCGGCCGGGCGACCACCACCAGCAGCAGCGCGGTGGCCGCCGCCAGGTCGGCGACCAGCACCAGCGGCCACGGGGTGGCCGTCACGGCCGGCGCGGCCAGCACGGCCAGGGCGCCACCGACCACCCCGACCAGCGGGCGGCCGACCCGGGGCGCCAGCAGGGCGACGGCCCCGGCGGTGAGCAGCACGGCCACCGGGAGCTGCCATCCCCAGGACGGGACCTCGGCGGTCCGGCCGCCCTGCCAGGGCGGGAGGGCGGCGGCCGCGGTGGCCGCGGCGACCAGCCCGGTGAGGACGGTGGCGACCTGGCCCAGGCCGGCGGCCACCAGGAAGGCGCCGAGCCGGGGGCCGGTCCGCAGCCCCGCCGGAAGCGCCCGGACCGCGCCGGCCAGCGCGACCACCACGATGCCCGCGGCGAGCAGCAGCAACCCGGGGCGCAGCGCGGCGACCGGCCGGATCAGCGCGGTGGCCACGACCGGCACCAGCAGCCCGGCGCTGACCAGCCGGTGGGTACGGCCGCCCGCCGCCAGCGCGCCGGCGAACAGGGCGAGCGCCACCACCAGCAGCGGGCCGCCGGCCAGCAGCGGCGTGCCGGCCGCCCGCCCGAGGACCAGGGGCACGAGCGCGCAGCCGGCCGCCAGGGCGAGCGCGACGCCGTGGCCGACCCAGGCGAGCACCCAGCCGGCGAGCACCGCGGACGGCGCGTTCCGGGCGACCCGGCCGCGCAGGGCGACCACCACCACGAGGTCGCCCAGCGCCACCGCGGTCAGGACCAGCGCCCAGCCGGCCGGGGACGGCTCGGCGGCCACCGCGGCCAGGGGCAGCACCGGCTGGGCGGTCAGCAGCGCCGCGAACCAGGGCACGGTCAGCCGGCTCAGCCGCGCGTACCCGGCCGCGACCGACGCGCCGATCCCCCCGACCAGCGCGGCGTACCGGCTGCCCGGCCAGCCGGCCACCCCGAACAGGTCCACCGACCAGGCGGCGTACCCGTCGAGGAGCACCAGGAGCAGGCCCACGGCGGCGAACGTCTCGGCCGTGCCGCGCAGCCCGCGCGTCCGGGCCACCAGGGGCGCGGCGAGGGCGAGGGCGGTGAAGGCGAGCAGGATCAGCGCCCGCCCGGCGATCCCGAACGCGGCCCAGGCGACCGCCGTGAAGACCACCGCCGCGGTGCCGAGCAGCAGTCCACCGAGGACGAAGAGCAGGCTCTGCACCGCGCGGGTGGAGGTCTCCGCCCCGCCGGGGCGTACCGGGACGGGGGCCGGCTGCGGGCGCACCGGCGGCGCGGGCGCGACCGGGCGCGGCGCCGGGATCTCCAGGCGGATCCGGGCGGCCAGTTCGGCGCGCCGCTGCCGGGCCGTCGACAGCCGGCCGGACAGCTCCTGGTACGCGATCCGGGCCGCCTCGACCCGCGGCGTCAGCCCGGCGATCTCCCGGTCCAGCGTGACGACCTCGGCGGCGGGCGGGTACGGCGGCCGGCCGCAGCCGGGACAGCCGGAGGCGAGGTCGGCGGGGGCGCCGCAGCCGGGGCAGGGGTAGCCGGTGTTCTCCACCCCGCCAGCATCGTGACCGGCGGAGCGGGCGGACAGAGTAGGCGTACCTAGGGGCGGCTGTGGTCGTGCACCCAGGCCGCGTAGTCCGGGTTGCCGCTCTCCACCCGGGTGACCAGGATCTCCGGCACCTCGTACGGGTGGTTGGCGCGAAGCTGGTCGACGAGCGCGTCCACCCGGTCCGGCGCGGTCTTGAACTGGACCGACCACTCGGCGGTGGTCTGGATCGCCGACTGCCACCAGTAGGTGCTGTCCACCTGCCCGCCGACCTGGGCGCACGCCGCCAGCCGGCCGGCGACGGCCGCGGCCGCCAGCACGTCCGCGACCGAGCGGGCGTCCACCACCGTCGTCACCACGCAGATCTGCTCCACCAGCGCACCCTACGTGGCGTTCCGGCCGGTCCGCTGCACGCGCACCGAACCGGCCGCTACTCGGCGGCGACGCCGTCCCGGTTGGCGGCGATCCACCTGTCGATCCGGGCCCACCAGTCGAACAGCCAGTCGATGCGCTCCTGCTTGTCGACCGGCACCTCCTCGGGCGGCACCGACCAGAACCGCATGACGATGCGCTTGTCCATCGGCAGCTCGCGCCACACGTCGGCGACGGTGAGCATCTGGTCGAGCCCGGTGTGCGCCACGAAGATCACCCCGGCGTCCGGGGCGGCGTCGAGGGCGGCGAGCAGCCCACCCGGCTGCGGGGCGAGCACGTGCTGCATCCGCTCGGCGCGCAGCGCCATCCGCTCCAGGCCGAGGGCGCGCAGCCGGGCGATGGCCCGCAGCCGGCGTTTCGGGGTGAAGTTGCCGCCCTCCGGAAAGATCACGAACGCGTCGTCGTCGTCCAGGCCGGTGGCGAGGTGGCCGATCTGCCGGATCGCCGACTCCCTGCCGTCCGGCCCGGGCGCGATGAACCGGTTGGGCAGCCGGTTGAGCAGGATGTCGATGGCCGGGTCCCACTGGAGGGTCTCCTTCAGCACGATCCGGGGCTCCCGGTGGAACCAGTTCACCAGCGCGTGGATCAGGATGAACGAGTCGCCCGGACCGGCGTGCCGGCACAGCACCAGCTCGGGGCGGCCGGGCAGGGCGGTGTCCGGGTCGGTGCCGACCACGTCGATGCTCAGCCGCAGCGTCCAGCGGGCCTGCCAGAACAGCACCCGCAGGAAGTGGCCGGCGAGCACGTAGTGCGCCCGCTGGAAGGCCGGTGACCGCTTGCGCGCGCCGAAGCCCGAGGCGACCCAGAGCACGAAGAGCGCGAGCAGCGCGGCGGCGTCCCAGACCAGGTAGACCGTGCCGATCCAGAGCAGCCGCAGCGGGCGCAGCCGCCCCGGCACCAGCGGCGACGCGGCCAGGGCCAGCAGCGCCCAGACCGGCAGGGTGGTCACCACGGCGACGGCGAGCAGCACCACGCCGGGCGCGAGCAGCATCCGGCGTACCCACCGCGGCGGCAGCGGCATCAGCGCTCCAGGGCGGTGTCCAGGTAGCGGCGGGAGGCGGTGTACGCCCGGCTGATCCGCCGCCCCACCGCCGCGATGTCCCGGTACGCCCACGGGCTGTCCTCGCGCGGCTCCAGGCCGCCGGTCGGCAGCACGTGCACCTCCACCCCCTCCGGCAGCGCCGCCATCTCCCGGGCGAACCGGTGCCGGCGGGCGATCTCGAACGCCACCTGGGCGATCTCCCAGGGCCGGCGGGGCGGGGTCAGCTCGCGCTCGATCCGGCCCACCTGGAGCACGAAGATCTGCGTGGCCCCGGCCACGACGGCCTCGCCGACCGGGATCGAGTTGACCACCCCGCCGTCGATGTAGTGCTGACCGTCGATCTGGGTGGGGGGCAGCAGCCCGGGCACCGACGCGGAGGCGAGCACCGCGGGCACCACCGGTCCGCTGTGGAACCAGTGCTCGGCGGCGCGCTCGATGTTGGCCGCGCAGCAGCGGAACGGCACGGCCAGGTCGGCGAAGGTGGTGTCCTCGCCCAGTTCGCTCTCCAGCAGCCGGCGCAGCGGCCGGGGCGAGTGCAGGTGGGTGCGCGCGGCGAAGCGGCGCAGCTGCCGGGCGACCGAGTCGCCGTACACCTCGCTCGCCTCGGGCGAGGCCCAGAGCCGGACCAGCCGGTCGGTGACGGCCTCGCTCGGGTCGGCGGCGACCAGGGCGCCGTTGACCGCGCCGATCGAGGTGCCGAGCACCATGTCGGGTCGGATACCGACCCGGAACAGGGCACGGAGCATGCCCACCTCGACCGCGCCGAGCACTCCCCCGCCGCCGAGCACGAACGCCACCGGACCGCCTGCCATGCCGTTCATCCTGGCACGCGCCTCGTAACCGGCCCGCCGCCGCCGGTCGCGCCGGTCGCCGCCGTCACCGGGCGCGACCGGCGTGACGCGGGCCGCGACCGGGAACGGACAGCCGTTGACAGGCCGGACACATTCCCGCAACCTGATACCGCTCCCAAGCCCAGGCAGGTGCGATGTGAAGGCGACGCTGCACGCCGGCCGGCTGCTGGCCCGCAGGTACCGGCTCATCGACCAGATCGGGGCCGGCGGCATGTCGGTGATCTGGCGGGCCCGCGACGAGGTGCTCGACCGGGTGGTGGCCGTGAAGGTGCTGGCCCCCTCGCTCGCCTCCGACGCCCGGTTCCGCGACATGGTCCGCGAGGAGGCCCGCTCCGCCGCCCAGCTCGTCCACCCGCACGTCACCGCCGTGCACGACTACGGCGAGACGGTGGCGCCGGACGGCTCGATCACCTCGTTCGTGGTGATGGAGCTGCTCAGCGGCGAGGAGCTGGAACACCGGCTCACCGAGGGGCCGCTGCCCTGGCCGGCGGCCGTGGAGACGGGCGCGCAGGTGGCCGAGGCGGTGGCCGCCGCGCACCGGCTGGGCATCGTGCACCGCGACATCACCCCGTCGAACGTGATGATGACCCGGGTCGGCGCCAAGGTGCTCGACTTCGGCATCGCCACCCGGGTCGGCGCGCCGGACGAGGACGAGGACGGCGGCACCTTCGGCACCCCGGCGTACGTGGCGCCGGAGCGGCTGGACGGGGCGCCGGCCCAGCCGGCCACCGACGTCTACTCGCTGGGCGTGCTGCTCTACGAGACGCTGACCGGGCAGCCGCCGTACCCGGCGGACACCTGGGAGCAGCTCGGCACGGCGCTGGCGGAGGACGCCGCGCCCACCCTGGACGGCGTACCCGGGCTGCCCGCGCCGGTCGCGGAGATCTGCCTGCGCTGCCTGTCCCGCGACCCGCGGCGGCGGCCCACCGCGCACCAGGTGGCGGCAGTGCTCCGCGACCAGCTGCTGCCCGCCGACCCGCAGGCCGCCACCATGCTGGCCCCGACCGTGACCCTGCCGGCGCTGCCCGGCCCGGAGCGACCGCCGGCCGGGCCCGAGCCCACCGCGCCCGTCCCGGCCGGGGCGTCCCGACGCCGCCGGGCGCTTCCCCTTGTGGCGGTCGGCGTCGTGGTGGTGGCGGGCGCCGCCCTGCTGGTGCCCGCCCTGCTGCCGGACGAGCAGGCGCCGCCGTTGGTGTCCCCGACCACCGGGCCCGCGGTGGTGCCGTCCACCACGCCACCCCGCCAGGACATCCCGGCCACCACCGCGCCGCCCGGCCCGACCCGCCGGCCGACCGCGACCGCCGCGGCGCCGACGCCGGCCGGCGGCAGCCTGGACGAGGCGGCCCACCGGGTGGAAGGGCTGATCGAGGCCGGGCTGGCCGCCGGGCAGATCCGCGGCGACGTCGGTGTGGACCTGCGTAACCTGCTGCGCAACGTCACCGCCGCGACCGGTGACGGCGCGCTGACCGCCGCCGTGGACCGGCTCCGCGGGAAGATCGCCGACCGCCGGCGCGAGGGCAGCATCAGCCCGGAGTACGCCCGCCAGCTCGACGCCGCCGCCGCGGAACTGGCGACGGGGCGCACCTGAGGGTCAACGCGCGACGACGGGCGTGGCCTCGCGCCGCCCGGCGAACCGGGCCCGGCCGGCCAGGAAGTTCCGGTAGACCGCCTCGTAGCCGGCGGCCATCCGCTCCACCGAGAAGTGCTCCGCCACGTGAGCGACGCTGTCGGCCGGGTCGAGGCGGGCCGCCGCCCGCAGCGCCCCCGGCAGCTCCTCCGCGCGGTCGCAGACCAGCCCGGTGACCCCGTCGCGGACCAGCTCCGGTACGGCGCCCCGGCGCAGCGCCACCACTGGCGTGCCGGTGGCCATGGCCTCCACCATCACCATGCCGAACGGCTCCGCCCACTGGATCGGCATGATGAGGCAGCGGGCGTCGACCAGCAGCCGCAGGGTGGCGGCCCGGTCGGCGTTGAACACCAGGGTGACGTCGTCGTCCAGCATCGGCTCGACCACCTGCTCGAAGTAGCGGCGCTCGGCCGGCTCGTTGCACTTGCCGGCAAGGGTGAGCGGCAGGCCGGCCGCCCGGCAGGCGCGGATCGCCACGTCCGGTCCCTTGTCGGGGCTGAACCGGGCGAGCCAGAGCACCGGCCCGGGTCCCGGCGCCCGCTTGTGCGGGAAGTCGCGCAGCGGCATGGCGTTGTGCACGGTGCCCACCCAGGGCAGGTCCGGGTTGGACGCGTGCTGGGCGTGCGAGATCGCCACGAGGCCCACCCCGTGGTCGGCGTTGCTCAGCACGGTGCCGTACTCCCCCACGGGGTTGCCGTGCACGGTGGCCACGGTGGGCACCCGGCGCTGGCCGGCGACCATGGGGCCGATGGTGGTGTGGTCGTGCACCAGGTCGAAGTCGGCCGGGTCCACCAGCCGGTTGACGTGGGCCAGGTGGGCCAGCTCGGGCAGGGACTCGCCCAGCCGCTCGTACTGGAGGTCGGCGCAGGTGGAGACGAAGTCGGCGGCGGTGCCGTTCTCCCGGCCGGCGCCGAACAGGGTCACCGCGTGACCGCGGTCGACAAGCGCGTCCACCAGCCCGGC
Source organism: Micromonospora chersina (assembly GCF_900091475.1). NCBI lineage: Bacteria > Bacillati > Actinomycetota > Actinomycetes > Micromonosporales > Micromonosporaceae > Micromonospora > Micromonospora chersina. The sequence goes on along the minus strand of NZ_FMIB01000002.1, from coordinate 5,359,462 downwards.
CACCACCTGCTCCAGCCCGCCGTAGCCGGGAGGTGGGACGGACAGCCAGGGCGGAACCACCATCGCGATCCGCAGGGGCCCGGCCCGTGAGCGGTCCGACGGCGGCTGGTTCACGGCCACGAGTCCTCCCCGATGGTCCCCGGCGTAACCGGTCGGCGGCGGTTTCCCGACGCGTCCGGCGGTAAACGGCGGCTCAGCCGGCCACCACGATCCGGTCGTGCACCTCCCGTACGCCGGGTGTGGCCCAGGCCGCCCGTTCCGCCTCCTCCCGCTGCCACCACGAGCGGACCACCCCGTCGAGCACCACGGTGTCCCCGCTGACCCGTACCTCGATGCGTTCGGTGCCGGTCCGCCGGAACAGCACGCGTTGCAGGTCGCGGCGGTTCTGCTCGTCGCTGGGCGGGGTGGGCGGGTGCACCTCGACCAGGTTCGTCACCCCGCGTACGCCGCGCAGCCGGCGCAGCTCCCGCTCGGCGGTACGGCTCTGGAAGCCGTACTCCACCTCGCCGCGGAGCATGACCCAGCCGTCGGCGACGGTCACGTCGAGCCGCTCGGCGGGGACGAAGCTGTCCCACTCCAACGCCCGGCTGGCCGCGATAGCGATGTCGGCGTCGGTGCGCGCCTCGGTGGCGGGCAGCTCGACCTCCAGGTCGCTGGCGACGGCGCGGACCCCGCGGACCCGGTGCGCGCAGCGCTCGGCGGCCCAGCGCCGGGCGTAGCTGTCGACCTGGCCGGTGAGCGAGACCACGCCGTCGGCGACGGTCACCCCGATCTCGGTCGGCCGGGTCTGCGCGTCCCAGTCCAGCTCGGCGAGCACGTCCCGCTGGATGTCCTGGTCGGTACGGACGGCGGAGGTGGTCGTCATGCACCGAGGGTGCCGCCGGACGGGGTGAGACGTCCTCACCCGGTGCGGGTGAGGACACGAAAAAGGGCGGCGGGTGACGGAACCAACCCCCTTGGCTCCGTCACCCGCCGCCCGTGGAGGAGGCAGGTCTGGTGTTATGACGTCTCGGCGAGCGTCACGGTTGCCGTCTGGGTCGAACCGTTCCGCTTGAACTGGACCTCGACCCGGTCCCCAACCTTGCCGGCCTGCACGGCGCCGACCAGGTCGTTCGAGTCGTTGATCACCTTGTCGCCGAACTTGGTGATGACGTCGCCGCGCTGGAGCCCGGCCTTCTCGGCGGCGCTGCCCGCGACCACGTCGGAGACCAGCGCGCCGCCGTCCTCCGCGCCGGCCACGCTGACCCCGAGGGACGGGTGGCTGATCTTCTCGCCGCGCTGGAGCTTCTCGGCGACGTCCTTGGCCTTGTTGCTCGGGATGGCGAAGCCGACCCCGATGTTGCCGTTGCTGCCCTGCCCGGCGGTGGCGATGGCCGTGTTGATGCCGATCACCTCGCCCCGGGTGTTGACCAGCGCGCCGCCCGAGTTGCCCGGGTTGATCGGGGCGTCGGTCTGCAGCAGGCCGGAGATCGAGCTGGCGCCCTGCTGCGGGTTCTGCTGCTGGCCGCCCTCGCCGGCCTGGATGGTGCGGTCGCGGGCGCTCAGGATGCCGGCGGTGACCGAGCCCTGAAGGCCGAGCGGGCTGCCCAGGGCGAGCACCTGGTCGCCGACCTGCATGGCGTCGCTGTCGCCGAACTTGGCCGCCTTCAGGTCACTCACGCCGTTGGCCTTGACCACCGCGAGGTCGGTCTTCGGGTCGGTGCCGACGATCTTCGCCTGGGCGCTCTTGCCGTCGGCGAAGACGACCTTCACGGTGTCGCCGCTCGCGGAGGCGACCACGTGGTTGTTGGTCAGCACGTACCCGTCGGCGCTGAGGATCACCCCGGAGCCCTCACCGCTGTCCGTCATGATCGTGACGATGCTGTCCTGGACGGCGGCCGCGATCTTCGGCAGGTCGGCGCTGTTCAGCACGGGCGCGGCCGAGTAGGTGCGGGTGACGGTCCGGTCGCCGTCGAGGGCGAGGGCGAGCGCGCCGCCGGCCACGCCGGAACCGAGCATCAGGGCCAGCGCCAGCGCGCCCGCGCCGATGAACTTGCCGGCCCGGCTGGGCCGCGCCGGCTGCTGCGGGCCCCACGGCGGGACCGGCTGCCCGGCCTGGTGGACCTGGTGCGGCTGGTGCTGCGGATACGGCTGCTGCGCCTGGTACGGCGGGACCGGGCCGCCGGCCTGCGACGGGTAGCCGCCGCCCTGCTGGGCCCAGGGGCTCTGCTGCTGCGCCCCGTACCAGTGGTGCGGCTGCTGCGGCTGCCCGGAGACCGGGTACGGCGTCGCCGCCGGCGGCGCGTACGGGCCGGCGGGCGCGGCCGGCGTCTCCGCCGGAGCGGCCGAAGCCGGGACGGCGGAAGCCGGGGCGGTGGTTCCGGCGGCCGGGGAGTCGGCCGGAACCGGCGCCACGGCCGGGGTGACGGTGGTGTCCGACTGCCCGCTCTCGGCGCGGGGCAGCTCGGCGGTCGGGTGCGACGGCTCGGCGTCGGCGGGGGCCGGCGACCGCTGCGGATCGGTCTCGTGGTCGGTCATGACTCCACCTTCTCCCCTGGCACTGCGACCTGCCTGGAACCGGCCTGAATGTTTTCTGAAAGTCACTCGCCGGGCTCGGGCGCCTCGGGCAGCAGCGGCAGCCGCACCCGGAAGGTGGCCCCGCCGCCCGGCGTCTCGGCCACCTCGACGGTGCCGTGGTGCGCCGCCACCAGCGCGGCGACGATGGCCAGCCCCAACCCGGTGCTGGTCGGACCGCCCGCCCGCCGGGTACGCGCCGCGTCCACCCGGTAGAACCGCTCGAACACCCGCTCGGCCTGCTCCGGGGTGAGGCCGGGACCGGTGTCCGCCACCTCCACCACGGCCAGGTTCCCCGGCTCCGCCCGCAGCCGCAGGGTCACCGCGGCGTCCGGCGGGGTGTGGGTGAGCGCGTTGGTCATCAGGTTGCCGATCACCTGGCGCAGCCGGGCGTCGTCGCCGAGCACCACCAGCGGACCGGCGCCGGGCTCGATCTCCAGCGTGACGGCGCGGTCCGGCTCCACGGCCCGGGCCGCCTGGACCGCGTCCGAGGCGAGCACCGGCAGCTCGACCGGGGCCAGCGCGATGGGCCGCTCCCGGTCCATCCGCGCCAGCAGCAGCAGGTCCTCGACCAGCAGCCCCATCCGGGACGCCTCGTCCTCGATCCGGCGCAGCAGCCCGGCGGTCTGTTCCGGCTGCCGGGCCGCACCCTGCCGGTAGAGCTCGGCGAAGCCCCGGATGGTGGTCAGCGGGGTACGCAGCTCGTGCGAGGCGTCGGCGATGAACTGCCGCATCCGCTCCTCCGAGCGGCGGGCCCGCGCCTCGGACGCCTGGGCCGAGGCGGCGGCGTCCCGGGCGCTCACCTCGGCGCTGCGCGCCGCCGCCTCGGAGGCGGCCCGCGCGGTGAACGCCGCCTCGATCTGGGCGAGCATGGCGTTGAGGGCCCGGGAGAGCCGGCCCAGCTCGGAGGTCGGGCAGGCCCGCCCCTCCTCGGGGTCGGGCACCCGCTGGGTCAGGTCACCGCCGGCGATGGCCGCCGCGGTCCGCTCGATCTCCACGAGGGGCTTCAGACTGGTACGCACGATGCCCGCCCCGACGGACGCCAGGATGATCAGCACCGCCCCACCGACCAGGAGGTCTATCCAGACGAGCTGCCGGACGGCCACGTCGATGTCGGTCATGTTCTGCCCGACGGCGATGTACTGCCCGTCCGCGACCTGTTTGATCACCACCCGCCAGCGCAGGTGCTTGTCGGCCGCGTCGGTGGTGAAGGCCCCCTGGTCGGCGTGCTGCTGGTACCAGTCGAGCTGGCTCAGCGAGCCGGGCAGATCCTCCTCGGCCAGCGACTTGTCGTAGTAGAGCTTGCCTCCACCGGCGGTCGCGAAGACCGCCATGTAGTCGCTGGGCAGGCCGTTGCCCGCGCTCGTGTCGCTCGGCGAGGACTGCTCGACCCGCGCCAGGTAGGAGTTCAGCTCGTCGTCGACCCGGCCGACCAGGTAGCTGTGCAGGAAGAACGCGGTGAGCGAGCTGATCACCACCAGCGCCACGGCGACCAGCGCCAGCACCGAGGCGACCAGCTTCACCCGCAGCGGGACGCTGCGCAGCCAGCCCTTCGCGTCGTGGACGGCGTTCACGCCGCCGGCTTGCGCAGCACGTACCCGACACCGCGCAGGGTGTGGATGAGCCGGGGCTGGGTGTTGTCGACCTTGCGCCGCAGGTAGGAGATGTAGGACTCGACGATGTTGTCGTCGCCGCGGAAGTCGTAGTTCCAGACGTGGTCGAGGATCTGCGCCTTGGAGAGGACCCGGTTGGCGTTGAGCATCAGGTAGCGCAGCAGCTTGAACTCGGTCGGCGAGAGCTGCACCCGCTGCCCGGCGCGGTGCACCTCGTGGGTCTCCTCGTCCAACTCCAGGTCGGCGAAGGTGAGCCGGGAGGGTGCGTGCTCGCCGGTGGCGGTGCGCCGCAGCACGGCCCGGATCCGGGCGGTCAGCTCCTCCAGGCTGAACGGCTTGGTGACGTAGTCGTCCCCGCCCAGGGTGAGCCCGCGGATCTTGTCGTCGGTGGCGTCCCGGGCGGTCAGGAAGACCACCGGGGTGCGCGTGCCGCCCTCGCGCAGCATCCGGATGACCTCGAAGCCGTCCAGGTCGGGCAGCATCACGTCGAGCACGACCAGGTCGGGCCGGTGGTCCTTGGCGGCGTTGAGCGCCGCGCTGCCGCTGGTCGCGGTGGCGACGTCGAAGCCGGCGAAGCGCAGGCTCGCGGAGAGCAGTTCGAGGATGTTGGGATCGTCCTCGACGACGAGCAGTCGGGCCTCGGTCTGGGTAGCCACCATGGCACCCATCATCCGCGCTTTCGCTGCGGCCGCGCTGGGTGGACCCTGGAAACAACCTGTGAGCCGCCGGCCGCCTAGCGGAGCAGCCGGCGCAGGCCGTCCAGCGCGCCGTCGAGCAGGCGGATGGCCGTACGGAGCTGGGTGTCGGTGAGCCGCCCGGCCCGCACCAGCGCGCCGACCTCGACGGTGAACGCGGCCAGCCGCTTGTCGAACTCGGCGAGCAGGGGTGACTCCGCGGCCGGGCCGGGAGCGCCGTTGCGCGGCGGGCGGGTGGTCGGCGGGGGCGGGGGCGCCCAGCGGGCCTGGCGGGTCTGCCGGGCCGCCTCGCGCAGCTCCCGCTTCAGGTCGCGCACGGAGCCGCGTACCTCGGTGCGGATCTCGCCGGCCAGCGCCGACAGGTCCTCGACGGAGGCGGTGATGTCCGATTCCAGGGTGGCCAGCTCCTCGGCGCGCTGCCGCAGCTCGGCGCGGCCCGCGTCGGTGATCTCGTAGACCTTGCGGCCGCCGGCGGCGGTGTGGCTGACCAGCCCCTCCACCTCCAGCCGTTGCAGACGGGGGTAGATGGTGCCGGCGCTGGGCGCGTAGAGGCCGAGGAAGCGGTCCTCCAGCAGGCGGATCAGCTCGTAGCCGTGCTTCGGCCCGTCGTCGAGCAGCTTGAGCAGGTAGAGCCGGAGCCGCCCGTGACTGAACACGGCGGTCACGGCAGCTCCTCCACGTCGTCGGCGTCCTCGATGGGACGGGCGAGCAGCGCGATGCTGCCGGAGGTCGCGGACGCCCAGAGCTTACCCGCGCCCCCGCCGAGCACCCCGTGGCTGTCCTTCACCGCGCCGAACCCGTGCTGGCCGGCGCTGACCTGCGGGAAGCCGCTGGTGATCCGGCCGGAGGTGGTGTGCAGGTGGACGGTGAGGTCGCTGTCCTCGCGGACCCGGACGGTGATGCTGCCGGAGATGGCGCTGAGCCGGATCTCGCTGCCGCGCGGGTTGTCCAGGTCGCAGGTGATGGACCCGGAGACGGCGTGGGCACGCACCCGCTCGGGCGCGCTGTCGGCGAGGATCAGCTCGCCGGAGACCGTCTCCAGGTTGAGGTCGCCGCCGACGCCGAGCGCCTCGACCGGGCCCGAGGTGACCTTCGCCGAGGTGTGACCGCGCAGCCCCATGAGGGTGACCTGACCGGAGGTGACGTCGACCCGGGTGTCCCGGCGCAGGCCGGAGGCGACCAGCGAGCCGTCCACCAGTTGCAGGTCGGCCAGCACGTGGGCGGGGACGGCGATGGAGACCTCGGCCCGGAACCGGCGGCCGAGCTGGCCGAGCCACCAGAGCATCCCGGGCCAGCGGGGCGGGCGCTCGTGGGCGACGACGAGCCGGCCGTCGCGCAGCTCGACGATGACCGGCTGGCTGCTGACCCGGGTGACGTCCACCCGGGCCGGCCCGTCGGAGGCGACCACGTTGAGGCGGCCGCTGATGAGCCGGACGTCCAGCCGGGTGACCGGCTCGTCCAGGGTGATCCGTTGCGGACCGTCGACCTTCCAGCGGGTCATGGCGTCCTCCCCTCGGTGACACGCCGGTCGGCGGCGCGTCGAGTGATGGGAGAAGCATAACGCGATACATCGCGACTGAACAAGACTGTCGCGACTGTGTCGCGTTCGCGTCAGGCCACCAGGTCCAGCCCCACCTCCGCCCCCACCGGCGGCGGCGCCACCGGCCGGACGATCCGCACGCCGGTCGTCGCCCGGCGCCGGACCGGCGCGCGGACCGGGGCCGGCTGGATCGCCGACTCCGCCGCCCGCGCCAGCGCCCGCCGGTCGGCCCCGCCGGCCGGGTGCAGCGCGGCGGCCACCGTCACCGCCACGGTCAGGTCCCGGGCCGCCAGCACCCGGCGGGCCGACTCCCAGAGCGTCTCCTCGCCGAGGAACGCGGGCAGGGTGCTCGGGTCGCCCGCGTACCGGTAGCCCAGCCCGAGCGGGACGACCGGCACCCCGGCGTCCACCGCGGCCTGGAAGACGGCCGGCCGGAAACCCCGGCCGGGCCGGCAGCCGGGCGCCGCGCCGCACCAGGTCGTGCCCTCCGGGAACACCGCCACGGAGTGCCCGGCGCGCAGCGCAGCGGCCACCCGGCCGACGGTTGCCGGCAGCTCCCGCGGCCGCGACCGGTCCACGAAGACCGTGCCGGCCGCGGCGGCCAGCGCGCCCACCACCGGCCAGTCGCGGACCTCCCGCTTGGCCAGCATCCGGGCGGGGGCGACCGCGAGCACCGCGAGGACGTCCAGCCAGGAGACGTGGTTGGCGACCAGCAGCGCCCGCCCGCGCGGCAGGCGGCCGCGCGCCAGCAGCCGCACGCCGAGGGCGCGCAGCGTCCACCGGGCCCAGCCGCGCAGCGCGGCCCGCCGGACCCCTGCCGGCAGCAGCGGCAGCAGCGCGGCCAGGCCGACCCCGGCCAGCAGCATTGCGAGTACGCCGAGCAGCCGCCCCGCCCGGCGCGGCAGCGACACGTCCGGCGCGGTGGCCGCCGGCAGACAGCGCGGCCCGCAGCCCGACGCGGGGCGCCACAGCCCGTCGCCGGTCACGCCGCCGCACCCAGGAAGTGCCGCAGGTAGCGCGGGTTCATCCGGTCCAGCGAGAACAGCACGTAGAAGTCGGCGCAGTCGAAGTCCGGGTCGTACGCCGGCTCCCCGCAGACCCAGGCGCCGAGCCGCAGGTAGCCGCGCAGCAGCGGCGGGACCAGCGCCCGGCGCTCGGCGGGCGACAACTCCAGCTCGGCGCGTCTGTCGCCGCGCCCCGACCTGGAGCCGTCGGGCGACAACTCCGGGTCGGCGGTGGCGGGGGCCTCGGCGAACCAGGGCCGGCGGGGCGTCACCCGCAGCGGCGGCGGGGCCAGATGGCGGGCGGTGACCTGGGACCAGACCTCGGCGGCGGCGGTCCCGCCGTCGCTCACCGGCACCGAGGCGCAGCCGCCCAGCCACCGGGAGCCGCGCAGGTGCAGGTAGCGGGTGATCCCGGCCCACATCAGGTTGATCACGGCGCCGGAGCGGTGGTCCGGGTGCACGCAGGACCTGCCCGCCTCGACCAGGTCGTCGCGGAGCGGGGCCAGCGGGGCCAGGTCGAACTCGCCGTCGGCGTACCGGCGGTCGGTGCGTCCGGGCGGCAGCAGCCGGTAGGTGCCGACCACCTCGTCGGTGCCCTCGCGCAGCACGACCAGGTGGTCGCAGTGGGCGTCGAACTCGTCGGTGTCGAGCCCGGCGGCCCCCGGGTGCAGGGTGGCGCCGAGTTCGCTGGCGAACACCTCGTGACGCAGGCGTTGCGCGGCCGCGACCACTGTCGGGTCGTCGGCGATCAGCAGGGTGTATCCGCTGGTCGTGAGGGGTGCGCCAGCGGCGTGCAGAACGGCCATGGGTATCTGTGTAAGGTGCCCGGGTTGCCGGCCCCTGGGATGAGGGGTGTCGATCCGGTGAACGGCGGCCGGCGCACCGGCACACCCCCTCACCTGCGGCGGGCCGGAGCCCGCGTGCGAGGCTGCCCGGGCGGACCCGGCGACGAGGCCGGCGGTCGGAACCCGGAGGTGCCACATGATCATCGAGTCCCGTTTCCACGGACCGGAGGGCTCGGGCAACGGCGGCTGGAGCGCCGGGATCTTCGCCGCCGCGGTGGACGACCGGGGCCCGGTGGAGGTCACCCTGCGCAAGCCGCCCCCGCTGGAGACCCCGCTGACCGCCGCCGACGGCGAGATCCGCGACCCGGACGGCCAGGTGATCGCCCAGGTACGCCGGGTCGAGCCGGTCGACGCCGTGGTGCCGCCGGTGGACCGGCCGACGGCCGAGGCCGCCGCGAAGGCGTACCCGGGTCTGGTGGACCATCCCTTCCCCGGCTGCTACGTCTGCGGGCCGGCGAACCCGGCGGGGCTGCGGATCTTCCCGGGCCGGCTGCCCGACGGGCGGACCGCCGCGCCGTTCCGCGCCCCGGCCGAGGTGGTGCCGGCCACCGTCTGGGCGGCGCTGGACTGCCCCGGCGGCTGGGCGGTGATCGCGCCCGGCCGCCCGTACGTGCTGGGTCGGATCGCCGCGCAGGTCACGGCGCTGCCGCGCCCCGGCGACGAGTGCGTGGTGACCGGGGCCATGGTGGGCGGCTCAGGACGCAAGGCCGAGGTCCACTCCAGCCTCTACGGCCCGGACGGAGCGCTGCTCGGGCAGGCCCGGGCCACCTGGATCGCGTTGCCGCCGGCCTGATCTCTCCTCCCTGGGGATGATCCGCTCCTGCCCCCAGGGGAGGAGGGCGTACGCATCCCGCCTGATTGACCCCCTTGCACGGGGTTGGAAGGCTGTGCTCGGCGCCCCGCAACGGCGTCCCCACCGGCGTGCCCCGAAGCCCGCCGTGGCAGGAGAGGAGAACGATGTCCGACGGGCAGTGGAGCCCCAACGCCGGGACCGGCCAGATCGTGGTGTCCGGACTGACGAAGGAATACAAGAACGTCCGGGCGGTGGACAACCTGTCCTTCACCGTCCAGCCGGGCCGGGTCACCGGTTTCCTCGGCCCGAACGGCGCCGGTAAGACGACCACCCTGCGCATGCTGCTCAACCTGGTCACGCCGACCGCGGGCGAGGCCACCATCGGCGGCCACCGGTACGCCGACCTGGCCGACCCGCTGCGCACGGTGGGCGCGGTGCTTGAGGCGTCCAGCGCGCACAAGGGCCGCACCGGGATCAACCACCTGCGGGTGATCTGCGCGGCGGCGGGCCTGCCCCGCGGGCGGGCCGACGAGGCGCTCGCCCTGGTGGGGCTCACCCCGGCCGCCAAGCGCAAGTTCAAGGGCTACTCGCTGGGCATGAAGCAGCGGCTCGGGATCGCCGCCGCCATGCTCGGCGACCCGCGGGTGCTGATCCTCGACGAGCCGGCCAACGGCCTGGACCCGGAGGGGATCCGCTGGATGCGCGGCTTCCTCAAAGGGCTGGCCGCCGAGGGACGCACCGTGCTGGTCTCCAGCCACCTGCTCTCCGAGATGCAGTTGCTCGCCGACGACGTGGTGATCATCGCGGCCGGCAAGCTGGTCCGGCAGGGGCCCGTCGAGCAGGTGATGAGCTCGATGACGCACGGCTCCCGGATCCGGGTACGCACCCCGCAGGCCGACGAGCTGACGGCGGCCCTGCGCGAGCAGGCGGCCACGGTGGACACCGACGGGCACGGCGTGCTCCTGGTGACCGGTGTGGACGCGCCGACGGTCGGCCGGGTGGCGCTCGCCGCCAAGGTGGAGCTGCACGAGCTGACCACCGAACGCCCCGACCTGGAAGGTGTCTTCCTGGAGCTAACGGCCGGAAAGGCGGAGATCCGATGAACCTGGTCCGATCCGAGCTGCTCAAGATCCGTACCACGAACACCTGGTGGGTCTTCGCGCTCATCACCGTGCCGCTGTGGGGCCTCGCGCTGCTCTTCAACTGGTTGCAGACGGAGGCCCTGACCAGCGGGAACATGGGCGAGGTGCCGGCCGACCAGGCGGACCAGGTGCAGGCCGTCTCCAGCGCCGACAGCCTGGCCGCCAACCTCTACACCAACGGCCAGTTCTTCGGGCTGCTCATCGTGATGCTGCTCGGCATCGTGGTGGTGACCAGCGAGTTCTTCCACCAGACGGTGACCACCACGTTCCTCACGGCGCCGCACCGCACCGCCGTGATGGTGGCCAAGCTGGTCGCCGCCGGCACGCTGGCACTGCTCTTCTGGGTGGGCACCACCCTGCTGAACCTCGTGTTCGCGCCGCTGATCCTGAACGCCACGGACGTCGGCGCCCAGTTGGGCAGCGGGGCGGTCTGGCGCGCGGTGGCCCTCAACGGGCTGGCGTACCTGCTCTGGTCGGTGCTGGGCGTCGGGCTCGGCGTGCTGATCCGCAGCCAGATCGGCGCCACGGTGACCGGCATCCTGCTCTACCTGGGCGGCGCCATCGGCGCGGCCATCGCCATCGGCCTGCTGGCCGCGAAGTTCGGTGACTGGATCAACCAGCTCCAGCTCCTCGTGCCGTCGCTGGCGTCGTCGCTCATGGTGAGCGGCGCCGACATCCCCGGCAACCCGCCGCGCTGGGCGGGTGCGGCGGTGCTGATCGGGTACGCCGTGGTGGCCGGCGTGATCGGTGTCCTGACCATCAGGCGTCGCGACATCTCCTGAGGTCGATTCCGACAGGGCCCCGGCCGGTGACAGCGCGTCACCGACCGGGGCCGTCGTCGCCTAGCAGGAGTCGACGGGCCACGCAGCGTTTGCCGAACTTCTGGCATCTTCTGTGAAACGGACCACCAGCCGGAGGCGAGAATGCCTGCGCCGATCGCACGGCGTAGCCTGGGACCCGTCTCCCGTGCGTCCCGAAACGGGCACGGGAGCCACCGCGTGACATTCACAACCGCGTGAAAGAGGCGATTAGCGGCCGTGTCGACCCAGCAGACTTCGCAGGAGAACCCACTGGCGGGTTTCGGCCCGAACGAGTGGATCGTCGAGGAGATGTACCAGCGTTACCTCGCCGACCCCTCGAGCGTCGACTCGGCCTGGCACGACTTCTTCGCCGACTACCGGCCGGCGCCGGGTGCCGCCACCCCGCGCCCCGAGGCCAAGCCCGCCCCGGCTGACGCCCGGCCCGAGCCGGCCGAGCAGCAGGAGGCCGTCGCCACGGTCAGCCAGCAGCCCGCCGCCAAGCCCGCGCCCGCCCCGGCGAAGCCGGCCGCCAAGCCGGCGGCGAAGGCCCCGGAGCCGGCTCCCGCGAAGAAGGCCGCCCCGGCCAAGCCGGCCGCCAAGGCGCCGGCCGTGAGCGGCGCCGGCACCACCCCGCTGCGCGGGGTCGCCGCCAAGATCGTCCAGAACATGGACGCCTCGCTCGCCGTGCCGACCGCGACGAGCGTCCGCGCCGTGCCGGCGAAGCTGCTGGTGGACAACCGCATCGTGATCAACAACCACCTGGCCCGCGGTCGCGGCGGCAAGGTGAGCTTCACCCACCTGATCGGCTACGCGATGGTCCGGGCGCTTGTCGAGCACCCGGAGATGAACAACTCCTTCGCCGAGGTCGACGGCAAGCCGGCGATGGTCCGCCCGGAGCACGTCAACCTGGGCATCGCCATCGACCTGGCCAAGCCGGACGGCTCCCGCAACCTCGTGGTGCCCTCCATCAAGGGCTGCGAGCAGATGGACTTCCGGCAGTTCTGGCAGGCGTACGAGGACGTGGTCCGGCGCGCCCGCCGCAACGAACTGACCATGGAGGACTACGCCGGCACCACGATCTCGCTGACCAACCCGGGCGGCATCGGCACGGTCCACTCGATCCCGCGCCTCATGCAGGGCCAGAGCGCCATCATCGGCGTCGGCGCGATGGAGTACCCGGCGCCGTACCAGGGCATGAGCGAGGCGACCCTGGCCGAGCTGGCGGTCAGCAAGATCATCACGCTGACCAGCACGTACGACCACCGGATCATCCAGGGCGCCCAGTCCGGCGAGTTCCTCAAGGTGATGCACGAGCTGCTGCTCGGCGAGCGCGGCTTCTACGACCAGATCTTCACCTCGCTGCGCATCCCCTACGAGCCGGTGCGCTGGGTGCGGGACGTGGCGGTCGACTCCGAGGGTCAGATCAACAAGACCGCCCGGGTGCACGAGCTGATCCACGCGTACCGGGTGCGCGGCCACCTCATGGCCGACACCGACCCGCTCGAGTTCAAGATCCGCAAGCACCCCGACCTGGACGTCCTCCAGCACGGGCTGACCCTGTGGGACCTGGACCGGGTCTTCCCGGTCAACGGCTTCGCCGGCAAGCAGCGGATGAAGCTGCGCGAGATCCTCGGCGTGCTGCGCGACTCCTACTGCCGCCGCGTCGGCATCGAGTACATGCACATCCAGGACCCGGAGGAGCGCCGCTGGATCCAGGAGCGGATCGAGCGCCGTTACGAGAAGCCAAGCGCCGACGAGCAGAAGCACGTGCTCAACCGGCTCAACGCCGCCGAGGCCTTCGAGACCTTCCTGCAGACCAAGTACGTCGGCCAGAAGCGCTTCTCGCTGGAGGGCGGCGAGTCGCTGATCCCGCTGCTCGGCGAGGTCCTGGAGTGCTCGGCCGAGGGCGGGCTCGACGAGGTCGTCATCGGCATGGCCCACCGCGGCCGGCTCAACGTGCTGGCCAACATCGTCGGCAAGCCGTACGAGAAGATCTTCTCCGAGTTCGAGGGGCACCTCGACCCGCGCTCCACGCAGGGCTCGGGCGACGTGAAGTACCACCTCGGGCAGAACGGCAAGTTCACCACCCCGGACGGCGCGCACGCCGTCAAGGTGTCGGTGGTGGCGAACCCGTCGCACCTGGAGGCCGTGGACCCGGTGCTGGAGGGCATCGTCCGCGCCAAGCAGGACCGGATCGACCTCAAGCTGGAGGGCTACACCGTGCTGCCGCTGGCGGTGCACGGTGACGCCGCCTTCGCCGGCCAGGGGGTGGTCGCCGAGACCCTCAACCTGTCCCAGCTGCGCGGCTACCGCACCGGCGGCACCGTGCACGTGGTGGTCAACAACCAGGTCGGCTTCACCACCGCCCCGGAATACAGCCGGTCCAGCCTCTACAGCACCGACGTGGCCCGGATGATCCAGGCGCCGATCTTCCACGTCAACGGCGACGACCCCGAGGCCGTCGTCCGGGTGGCCCGGCTCGCCTTCGAGTACCGGCAGGCGTTCAACAAGGACGTCGTGATCGACATGGTCTGCTACCGCCGGCGCGGGCACAACGAGGGCGACGACCCGTCGATGTCCAACCCGCAGATGTACAAGATCATCGACTCGAAGCGGTCGGTCCGGAAGCTCTACACCGAGGAGCTCATCGGGCGGGGTGACATCACCGTGGAGGACGCGGAGGAGCTGCTGCGCGACTACCAGTCGCAGCTGGAGCGGGTCTTCAAGGCCACCCGCGACGCCGCCACCACGCCGCGCCAGCTCAGCCGGCCGCGCCGCGAGGACGAGCCGGAGCCGCAGGTCGAGACCGCCACCGACGCCGCCGTGGTCAAGGCGATCGGCGAGGCGCACGTCAACCTGCCGGAGGGCTTCACCCCGCACAAGCGGATCCAGCAGCTGCTGGAGCGGCGGCGCAAGATGTCCGTCGAGGGCGGCATCGACTGGGGCTTCGGCGAGATCATCGCGTTCGGCGCGCTGCTGCACGACGGGGTCACCGTCCGGCTCGCCGGGCAGGACTCCCGCCGCGGCACCTTCGTCCAGCGGCACGCGTCGGTGGTCGACGCGAAGACCGGCGACGACTACCTGCCGCTGAAGTCGCTCACCGGCGACGGCGAGCGGTCCCGCTTCTTCGTGCACGACTCGCTGCTGTCGGAATACGCGGCCATGGGCTTCGAGTACGGCTACTCGGTGGAGAACGTCAACGCGCTTGTCGCCTGGGAGGCGCAGTTCGGTGACTTCGTCAACGGCGCCCAGTCGGTCATCGACGAGTTCATCTCCTCCGGCGAGGTGAAGTGGGGCCAGCGCTCCGCCGTCACCCTGCTGCTGCCGCACGGCCACGAGGGCCAGGGCCCGGACCACACGTCCGGCCGCCCGGAGCGGTTCCTCCAGCTCTGCGCCGAGGACAACATGCGGGTGGCCATCCCGACCACCCCGGCGAACTACTTCCACCTGCTGCGCCGCCAGGCCCTGTCGCCCAAGCGCAAGCCGCTCGTGGTCTTCACCCCGAAGTCGCTGCTGCGGCACAAGCTCTGCGTCTCGCAGGTGGAGGACTTCACCACGGGCACCTTCCAGCCGGTGCTGGCCGACACCGCCGCTCCGGCGCCGGAGCAGGTGAAGCGGGTGCTGCTCTGCTCGGGCAAGGTCTACTACGACCTGTTCCAGGCCCGGCAGGAGCGGGGCGTGACCGACACCGTGATCCTCCGCATGGAGCAGCTCTACCCGCTGCCCGTCGAGGAGGTGCGGGCCGCCCTGTCGCAGTACCCCAACGCCGAGGACTTCGCCTGGGTCCAGGAGGAGCCGGCCAACCAGGGCGCCTGGTCGTTCGTCGCGCTCAACCTGCTGGAGCACCTGCCCGAGGTCCGGCTGCGCCGCATCTCCCGCCCCGCCGCCGCCGCCCCGGCGGTCGGCTCGGCGAAGATGCACGAGGTCGAGCAGAACGCCCTGATCGAGGCGGCCCTCCCCCGCCCGTGACCTGACCGCACCGCCGGCACGAGGGGCAGCGACCGTACGACGGCCGCTGCCCCTCCCGCGTGGCGGCCCTTCTCCGTCGAGAGGACGCAGATGTACTTCACCGACCGTGGCATCGAGGAACTGGTCGAGCGCCGGGGCGACGAGCAGGTGAGCCTGGAGTGGCTGGGCGAGCGGCTGCGCGACTTCGTGGACCTGAATCCCGAGTTCGAGACCCCGATCGAGCGGTTCGCCACCTGGCTGGCCCGGCTGGACGACGAGGACGACGAGTGACCCCCTGACGCCGTCGCCCCCGACCGCGCGGCCGGACGCTCAGCCCGCGGCGCCCGAGCCGCCCCCGGGTGCGACCCGCTCGGCCATGGCGTGCGCCCACACCGCGTCGAGGTCGGCCCCGGGCGGGAACCGGCCGGCCAGTTCCAGGTCGACCAGCCCGTGCGCCAGGCCCCAGAGCGCGCGTGCCGCCGTCAGGTCGCCCCCGGTCACCCGGAGCAGCGGCGCCGCGGCGGCCGCCTCCACGCCGGGCGCCAGGCGGTCGCGCGCCAGCGGCAGCCGGGTGGCGATCTCGTACAGCCGGGGATGCCGGAGCGCCCAGTCGCGGTACGCGGCCGCGAGGGACGGCAGGTCCGGCGCCGACTCCAGGGCCGCGGCGAGCCGCTGCAACGCCCGCTCCTGGAGGGCGGCCTCGATCTCGGGCTTTCCCGCGACGTGCTTGTACAACGACGGCGCCTGGATGCCGAGCTCGTCGGCGAGCCGGCGCATCGTGACGGCCTCCGGCCCGGCGCGCTCCAGCAGGCGTTCGGCCGCGTCAACGATCTCCTCGCGGCGGTTCACCGGCGCGGCTCCGCCACCCAGCCGCGGCAGAGCACGAAGGCCAGGACGAGCAGCACCGACAGGGCGCCGTCCCAGACCAGGATGTTGCCGGTCCCCTCGATCGCGGCGTTCCGCGTGTAGGCGAGCGCGGTCAGCGTCATGGCCACCTTGTGGAAGATGACCAGCGGCCACACCCCGCGGTAGCCCCGGGGCCGCACGGCCAGCAGGGCGAAGAGCCCGGCGAAGACCACGAAGCCGTACGCCCGCCACGTCTCGACCACCGTGACGGCCGGCTCCGCGTCGGCCACCGCGGCGTACGCCCCCAGGGCCGCGGCCGCCGCTGCGACCGCCGCCAGCCAGAGCAGCACCCGGCCGATCCGGTCCCGGACGTGACCGCCGCCGGTCGTCGTGGGTCGCGTCTCCATGGTCGTCGTTCCGGTCATCACGGCACCGCCCCTGTGTTGGCTAACGTTGTTAGCTTGGACCCTAGCTAACAGTGTTAGCCGCGTCAACCGATTCTCTCGGGGATGCGCTTCGGCGTCGGCGCCGTGGGCCTCGCCCTGCCGATCGGCCTGATCGCCGGGCACCTGGTCGCCTCCGGGCGGCTCACCCTGCTCGACTTCAGCGGGCCGCCGCGCCGATGAGGCGCAGGTACCGCTCCACGACTGCCGTCGTGCGCTCGGCGTCGCCGGTCGCCAGCAGGTCGAGCAGGGCGCCGCGCAGCACCGCCAGGCCGAGGGCCGGGTCCCGGCCGCCGTCGCCGCCGCCGTCCACCTCGGTCAGCAGCCCGAGCCAGTCCTCCACCGTCTGCCGGGCGAATCCCGCCCACGGCCCGTCCGGCTCGCTCAGCGAGCGGCCGTACGCCTCCACCCAGAGGACCAGCATCGGCCGGTGCGCCGGATCCACGAGCCAGCCCCAGGTGGTCCGCACCGCCGCCGCGAAGTCGTCGGCGCCGCCCGCCTCCCGGGCCCGCCGGAGCGCGGCCAGCTCGTCGGCCCTGGCCCGGCCGAGCAGGGCACGGATCAGCTCGTCCTTGGAGCCGAAGAGGAAGAGCAGGACCCGAGGGCTGGACCCGATGGCGGCGGCGAGGGGGCGCAGCGACAGCTCGGCCAGCCCGTGCGCCAGGGCGTACCGGTACGCCCGCTCCAGGAGTTCGTCCCGGCGGGCGCTCCCGGGTCGCTCGTGCTGGCTCACAGCGCTACTCTGCCACTGAAACGACTGTTTCAGTGGTGGAGGGGTGTCGATGAGCGCGGAGATCCTCATTCGCCCGCTGGGCCGTCCCGGTGACCTCGGCTGGGTGGTGCTGGCCCACGGCGAGACGTACGCCGCCGAGTTCGGGTGGGACAGCAGCTTCGAGGCGCTCGTGGCGCGGATCGTCGCCGACTACGCCGCCGGCCACGACCCGGCCCGGGAGGCTGCCTGGATCGCCGAGCTGGACGGGGAGCGGGTCGGCTGCGTCTTCTGCGTCGCGGCCGACGAGCAGACGGCCCAGCTGCGGATCCTGCTGGTCGACCCCGCGGCCCGGGGCCGACGGCTCGGCGGGCGGCTGGTCGACGAGTGCCTGGCCTTCGCCCGCCGGGCGGGATACGCCCGCATCCGACTCTGGACCAACCACCCGCTGGTCGCCGCCCGCGGCATCTACCTCTCCCGGGGTTTCCGCCTGGTCCAGGAGGAACCACACCACAGCTTCGGCGCGGACCTGACGGGCCAGGTGTACGAACGGGAGCTGGCACCGGCCGGCGGGTGAACCGGCCGTTGACGCGGACGGCGCCCGTCGCGTCCACTGGAGAGCGAGGCGACCGACGAGGCCGCACCGGAACGCCCGCGGCCCGACTCCGGGGAGGCACGGATGAACCCCGAACCCCGCAAGCCGCCGCAGGACGCGGTGACGGTCCGCCACCTGCGCCTCGGCATCGGATCCGTCGGCATCGCGCTGCCGGTGGCGCTGGTCGTCGGGCACCTGGTCGCGACGCGCCGGCTCACCCTGCTCGACTCGCTCAGCGGCTACTACCACACCGAGATGCGCGACGTCTTCGTCGGCGCGCTCTGCGCCATCGGGGTGTTCCTGATCGCGTACCGGTACCGCTGGCCGGACGACGCACTGGGCACCGTCGCCGGGGTGCTGGCGGTCGCGGTGGCCCTCTTCCCCACCACGGTGGGCGCGGCGGCCGGCACCACCAGCCAGAGCGACAGGTGGGTCGGCGTGGTGCACCAGGTGGCCGCCGCGGCGCTCTTCGTGCTGCTCGCGGTCTTCTGCCTCGCCCTGTTCACCCGCCCGGACCGGGTCGGGGTGCCGCCGTCCCCGTCCGCCGTGCGGTTCTACCGCGCCTGCGGCGGGATCATCCTGCTGGCGATCCTGCTCGCCCTCGCCAGCACCCAACTGCCCGCCGACGTGCGGCACACGCTCAAGCCGGTGCTGTGGTGCGAGACGGCCGCCGTCTTCGCCTTCGGTGCGGCCTGGGTGGCGAAGAGCGACGCGCTCCTCCGGGCCGCCGGTGAGGGGTCCAAGGACCCGGGCGAGGCACCCCGCGATCTTGTAGCGTGAGGTCGTGGCGCGCAGCGTGTACCTGACCAGCGTGGGGTCGGGCGGGGGCAAGTCGACGGTCGCACTCGGGCTGGCCGAGCTGCTGTCCCGGCAGGTCGAGCGGATCGGCGCGTTCCGGCCGCTGGTCTCCGGTCAGGGCCCCGACCCGATCCTCGCCCTGCTCACCGAGCGCTACCGGGTGCGGCTGCCGATCGAGGAACTGCACGGCGCGACGTACGCCGAGGCCGCCGCCCTGGTCGCGGACGGCCGCCGGGAAGAGCTGATCTCCCGCATCGTGGCCCGCTACCGGGCGGTCGAGCGGCAGTGCCCGGCGGTGGTCGTGGTGGGCAGCGACTTCGCCGACGGTGACGGGGCGGGCCCGCGCGAGCTGGCCTTCAACGCCCGGCTGGCGACCGAGTTCAGCAGCGTCGTGGTCCCCGTGGTGGACGGCTTCGGGCAGGCGCCCGAGGCGATCGCGGGGGCGCTGCGCGGGGCGTACCACGATCTGGAGGACCTGGGGGCGACGGTGGTGGCGGTGGTCGCCAACCGGGTGCCCGAGCCCATGACGCTTCCCGAACTGCCCGTCCCCGCGTACGCCATCCCGGAGGTACCGACCGTGTCGGCGCCGACGGTGGCGGAGGTGGCGGCGGCGCTCGGCGCAACCCTGCTCGCCGGCGACCAGGCCGCGCTGGACCGGGACGTGCTCGACTACGTGGTCGGCGCCGCGCACGTGCCCACCCTGCTGGAGCACTTCACCGACGGGGCGCTGGTGATCACCCCCGGCGACCGGGACGACCTGCTCGTGGCGGCCGGCGCCGCGCACGTCGCCGGCCAGGTCTCCCTGGCCGGCCTGGTCCTCACCCTCGGCGAGCAGCCCGACCCGCGGGCCATGCGCCTGTTCGAGGCGCTGAACACCGGGCTGGCCGTGCTCTCGGTGACCAGCGACAGCTACGACACGGTGGCGGCGTCCAGCCGCATCGAGGGCCGGCCCAGCGTGGCGAACCCGCGCAAGGTGGAGGCCGCGCTGGGCGCCTTCGAGCGCTGCGTGGACACCGTCGACCTGGCCCGCCGGCTGCGGGTCAGCCGGTCGGAGCGGGTCACCCCGCTGATGTTCGAGAACGACCTGATCGACCGCGCCCGGGCGCAGCGCCGGCGGCTGGTGCTGCCCGAGGGCACCGAGGAGCGGATCCTGCGCGCCGCGGAGGTGCTGCTGCGGCGGGGCGTCGCCGACCTGACCCTGCTCGGTCGCCCCGACGAGGTGGCCCGGCGCACCCGCGAGCTGGGCATCGACGTCGGCGACGCGCAGGTGGTCGACCCGGTCACCAGCGAGTGGCGCGACGAGTTCGCCGCCGAGTACGCCAAGCTGCGTGCCCACCGGGGCGTCACCGTCGAGCTGGCGCACGACATCGTGGCCCAGCCCAACTACTTCGGCTCGATGATGGTGCAGACCGGCCGCGCCGACGGCATGGTCTCCGGGGCGACCCACACCACGGCGGCCACCATCCGGCCGGCCTTCGAGATCATCCGCACCGTGCCGGGGGTCTCCGTCGCCTCCAGCGTGTTCTTCATGCTGCTCGCCGACCGGGTGCTCGTCTACGGCGACTGCGCCGTCAACCCCGACCCGGACGCCGCCCAGCTCGCCGACATCGCCATCTCCTCGGCCGACACGGCCGCCCGGTTCGGCATCGAGCCGCGGGTGGCCATGCTGTCCTACTCGACCGGCGACTCCGGCTTCGGCGCCGACGTGGAGAAGGTCGCGGCGGCCACCAAGCTGGTCCGGGAGCGCCGGCCGGAGCTGCTGGTCGAGGGCCCGATCCAGTACGACGCGGCGATCGACCCCCAGGTCGCGGCCACCAAGCTGCCGGACAGCCCGGTGGCGGGGCGGGCCACGGTGTTCATCTTCCCGGACCTCAACACCGGCAACAACACGTACAAGGCGGTGCAGCGCTCGGCCGGGGCCGTGGCGGTCGGCCCGGTCATGCAGGGCCTGCGCCGGCCCGTCAACGACCTGTCCCGGGGCGCCACCGTGCCGGACATCGTCAACACGGTGGCGATCACCGCCATCCAGGCCGCCGCCGGGGAGTCGGAATGAGCCGCATCCTGGTCCTCAACTGCGGGTCCTCCTCCGTGAAGTACCGGCTGTACGACGGCGACGAGGTCCGCGCCAAGGGCACCGTCGAGCGGGTCGGCGAGCCGGGCGGCGGGCCGGCCGACCACGAGAGCGCCGTCCGGCAGATCATCGACGGGCTCGACCTGACGGGGCTGGCCGGGGTCGGGCACCGGGTGGTCCACGGCGGGCGGAAGTTCAGCGCCCCCGTGCGTATCGACGACCAGGTGCTCGCCGCCATCGAGGACCTCGTCCCGCTCGCCCCGCTGCACAACCCGGCCAACCTGGCCGGCATCCGGGTGGCCCGGGAGGCGCTGCCGGACACCCCGCAGGTCGCCGTCTTCGACACCGCGTTCCACCACACGCTGCCCGAGGCCGCCGCCACGTACGCCATCGACCGCGACCTCGCCGAGCGGTACGGCGTGCGCCGGTACGGCTTCCACGGCACCTCGCACGCGTACGTCTCGCGGCGCACGGCGGAACTGCTCGACCGGCCGTACGACGAGCTGAACACCATCACCCTGCACCTGGGCAACGGGGCGAGCGCCTGCGCGGTGCAGGGCGGCCGCAGCGTGGCCACGTCGATGGGCATGTCCCCGCTGGAGGGCCTCGTCATGGGCACCCGCAGCGGCGACCTCGACCCGACGATCATCTTCCACCTGCGCCGCGAGGCCGGGATGGGCGTCGACGACATCGACGACCTGCTCAACCACCGCAGTGGCCTGCTCGGGCTGACCGGGGTCAACGACATGCGGGAGGTGCTGGCCCGCCGCGACGCCGGCGACCCGGCCGCCGCGCTGGCCTTCGACGTCTACCGCCGCCGGCTCACCGGGTACGTGGGCGCGTACTACGCCCTGCTCGGCCGGGTCGACGCGATCACCTTCACGGCCGGGGTCGGCGAGCACGCCGCCCCGGTCCGCGCGGCGGCACTGGCCGGCCTGGAACGTCTGGGCATCGCCGTGGACCCCGAGCGCAACGCCGGCAGCGGCGACCGGGTCATCTCCCCCGACGGCGCCGAGGTCACGGTCTGCGTCATCGGCACCGACGAGGAACGCGAGATCGCCCGCCAGACCCGCGAAGTCCTGAACCTCTGACCCCGCCCGTCCGCCCGTCCGCCCGTCCGCCCGTCCGTCCGCCCGCCCGCCCGCCCGCCCGCCCGCGACGATCATGAAGTTGGCGGCGGCGAATCGGGATGGATCGCGCCGCCAACTTCATGATCAACGGCCCGGGCCGGACCGGGTGGGACCCGGGCGGGCAGACGGGTGGGGGCGCCGGGTGGGTGGGTGGCGGGTCAGCTCAGGGCGAGCCAGGCGATGACGGCGACGACCACGACGGCGGCGACGCCGATGCCGACCATCAGGGGCAGGCGGGAGGGGGCCTCCGCCGCGGTCGCCGCGCTGTCCGGCGAATCGACGAAGGCGCGGAACTGCGCGGTGTTGCCACTCGGGTCGGTGTAGTTCTCAGCCATGCGCGTGACCCTAGCGAAGCCGGCCGACGCGGACGATCCCGCCGGGCCGGTGGCGGCACAGCGCGGTCCGGCCGGTGGAGGCGCGACGGGCCGGTCGGCGGGGCCGGACCGGCCGGCCGGCCGCCTACCGTGAGGGCGTGAGGGTGCAGCGGCTGGTCGCCGCGCTGCTGGTGGCGCTGGTGGCCGGTTGCGGCCCGGCCGTCGCCGCGGACGACCGGGTCCCGGCCTTCCGCCCGGCGCCCCCGCGACCGTACGCCGTGGGCGTCCGCCACCTCGTCGTCGATCCCGACGGGTCCCGGCCACTGCCGGTCACCGTCTGGTACCCCGCGGAGCCCACCGCCCCGGCGCACGCGACCGCGCCGGCCACCACCCGGCTGGCCGCCGGGCCGGCCGGCAGCGAGGCGACATCCGACCCGAGCAGCGACGCCACGTCCAGCCTGACCAGCGGCAGCGCGACCTCCGGCCCGACCGACGGCGGGGCGGCGGCCGGGCCGGTCCCGTGGCCCGACGTGCCGGTGGCCGCCGGGCGGTTCCCGGTGGTCGTCTACAGCCACGGGCTGCACAGCCTCCCCGACCTGCACGCCCCGCTGACCACCCGGTGGGCGGCGGCCGGGTTCGTGGTGGTCGCGCCGACCTACCCGCGGACGAGCCTGCGGGCACGGGACTTCACCCGGGCCGACGTGCGGAACCAGCCGGCCGACGGCTGGCGGCTGATCCGGCACCTGGTCCGCCTCGACGCCCGGCCCGGGGACCCGCTCGCCGGGCATCTCGCGGTGGACCGGTTCGCCGCGGCCGGCCACTCGGCGGGTGGCTTCACCACTGCCGGCATGTTCACCTCGGGGCACTCGCGCCGGCTGCGTGCCGGCATCGTGATCGCCGGCGGCGGGCTGGCCGGCAGCTTCGCCGGTCCGGTGGCGCCAATGCTGTTCGTGCACGGCGGCGCGGACCCGATCGTGCCGGAGCCGGTCGGCCGGGCCGCGTACGCCCGCAGCCTCGGGCCGGCCGCCTTCCTGGGCCTCCCCGGCCAGGGCCACGGCGAGTACCTGACCCCGGGCCGCCCCGGGTTCGCGCAGGTCCTCGCCGCCACCACGGACTTCCTCCGGTGGACCCTCTACGACGACCGCCGCGCCCGGGACCGTCTGCCCGCCGACGCCGTCCTCCCCGGCGTCACCACCCTCACCACCCGCGCCCTGCCCGGCCACGCGTAATCCACCCCACCTCACCGATCCGGCGGTGTCCCGTCGCGCCCGCACCCACCACCCCGGAACCGGCCGTATCCGCCGGCCGCAGTCCCCGCCATTCCGACGAAGCGGCCGTATCCGCCGACCCCGCACCCCACCACCCCGGCGA
The DNA here is from genome assembly GCF_900091475.1 of Micromonospora chersina. Lineage (NCBI taxonomy): Bacteria > Bacillati > Actinomycetota > Actinomycetes > Micromonosporales > Micromonosporaceae > Micromonospora > Micromonospora chersina. The sequence goes on along the minus strand of NZ_FMIB01000002.1, from coordinate 5,336,252 downwards.
ACCGGCCATGTCCGCCGATTCCAGGCCCCTCCACCCGGCGAGCTGGAGCCGATCAAGGGGCCGAGCCCGCCCGCGATCGACAGGGCGGCGGGGTGGCGAGCCGGGAGGTAGCGTCGCCCGGGTGGACGGGCTGGCGGGGCGGCAACTCGACGCGATCCGCGAGGTGGTCGAGGTCACCCGAGCGGCCACGATCGCGGTCTGGCTGCGCGGCGGGTGGGCGATGGACTTCCACCTGGGCGCGGTGAGCCGGCCGCACGTGGACGTCGACTGGTACTGCTGGCGGCGCGACGCCGGCCCGCTGGCCGCCCGACTCGGCGGGCGGGGCTGGCGCTTCGACCCCCGGATGCCTGTCGAGCTGCAGCTCGACCTGGTGCGGGGCGACGTCGAGCTGAGCTTCGCGTACCTGGACCGGGACCCGGCGGGCCGGGTGGTGGTCGGGGCCGGGCCGTGGGCCGGCACGCCGCTGCCGGAGGGGATGCTGGACGCCCCGCCGGGCCGGATCGGCCCGCACACCGCCCCGGTGATCAGCGTCGCCGCCCAGATCGAGTTCAAGGAGATGTACCCGGTCTGGATGCCCGAGCGGCCGCGCCGCCCCAAGGACGCCGCCGACCTGGCCCGGCTGCGCGCGGGCCGGCCCGCCGGCTGAGACGACCGCGCCACACCATCAAGCCCCGACCAGCCGAGCCGATCGCGTCACCCTGGGTGCGATGCCCGCCGGCCACCCCGCAACGCGAGGCACAATCGAGTTCATGCGCCGTCGCCCTGCCGCCCTGATCACCGCCGCCGCCCTGCTCAGCACGGGCCTGGCCGGCTGCTCGGGCGACACCACCCCGGCCGGGCGACCCGCGCCCGACGCCCCGCCGAAGGCCACCACCCCCGGCCCTCGGGTGCCCGCCGGGCACGCCCCGACGGAGAGCTTCGCCGTCGGGGTACGCCAGCTGAAGCTGAACCGCGACGGCGACCGCCCGCTGCCGGTGACGCTCTGGTACCCGGCGGAGGGCACGGCCGGTGGGGCGGCGGAGCGGTCCGCGCCGGCGGCGGACGGGCGGTTCCCGGTGGTGCTGTTCAGCCACGGGCTGGGCGTCCGGCCGGAGGACTACCAGGTGCTGCTGACCCGCTGGGCGTCCGCCGGGTTCGTGGTGGCCGCGCCGAAGTTCCCGCACACCGGGGCCGGCGGCGACGGCAACCCGCTCGACGTGCTCAACCAGCCGGCCGACGTGTCGTACGTGCTGACCCAGGTGCTCGCCCTCGACGGGAAGGCGGGCGACCCGCTGCGCGGCCGGCTGGACCCGGAGCGGGTGGCCGCGACCGGGCACAGCGCGGGCGGGGTGACCACGATCGGGCTGTTCACGGCGGGCCGGGACGAGCGCCTGGACGCCGGCATCGTGTTCGCCGGCACGGCGCTCGGCGTCGGCACCGCGTTCGCCGGGGCCGCCGCGCCGCAGCTATTCGTGCACGGCGAGGCCGACGAGGTGGTGGGCTACGCCGCCGGCAAGGCGGTCTACGACGCGGTGCCGTGGCCGAAGGCGATGCTCAGCCTGCCGAAGGGCGACCACGGGCGGGCCCTGCTCGGCGACGGCAAGGCGCTGCGCGTGGTCGCCGACACCACAGTCGAGTTCCTCCGCTGGACGCTCTACGGCGACGCGGCGGCGAAGAAGCGGCTCCCCGCCGACGCCACCCGCGGCGGCGTGGCCACCCTGGACGACCATCTCTGACCGGTCGCCCAGGGCGGCGGCACAGGTCAGGCGGTGTGGTCGACGACCACCTTGCCGAAGACGTCGCCGGAGTTCAGGCGGGCGAACGCGTCCTCGATCCGGCTGAACGGCACGACGCTGTCGACCACCGGGCGCACCTCGTGCTCGGCGCAGAACGCCAGCAGCTCGGTCAGCTCCTCCGGGGTGCCCATGGAGGTGCCGAGGATCTCCAACTGCATGGCGAAGACCCGGCGGAGGTTCACCTTGGGCTCGTGGCCGGCGGTGGCGCCGGAGACCACGATCCGGGCCATCGGGGCGGCCGACTTCAGCGAGTGGTCGAAGGTGGCCGCGCCGACCGTCTCGATCACCACGTCGGCCCGCTCGGGCAGCCGGGCGCCGGGCTCCAGCGCGGTCGCGCCCAGCGCGGTGATCCGCTCCCGCTTGGCGGCGTCGCGGCTGGTCGCGTACACCCGCTTGCCCAGGGCGACGCCGAGCGCGACGGCCGCGGTGGCCACGCCCCCGCCGGCCCCCTGGACCAGCACCGACTCGCCGTCGCCGACCCGGCCCTTGGTGGTGAGCATCCGCCACGCGGTGAGCCAGGCCGTGGGCAGGCACGCCGCGTCGGTCACGGAGAGGCCGTCGGGCAGCGGCAGCAGGTTCATCCGGGGTACGGCCACCCGCTCGGCGAAGGTGCCCGCGTAGTGCTCGGAGAGGATGGAGACCCCGCGCGGGTCGCCCGGGGTGGGCACCACGGGGTAGATGACCACGTCGTTGCCGTCCGGGTCGGTGCCGACCGCGTCGCAGCCGAGGATCATCGGGAGCTGGTCGGCGCCGAGGCCCACCCCGCGCAGCGACCAGAGGTCGTGGTGGTTGAGCGAGCTGGCCCGCACCTGCACGGTGACCCAGTCCTCCTGCGGGTGGGTCGGCTCGGGGCGGTCGCCGACGGTGAGCGCGGCGAGCGGGTTGTCGGCGTCGAAGGCCGAGGCATAGGCGGCACGCATGATCGGCACCGTAACAAGCTGAGCGCCCGTTAAGAAGGGGCCCTTCCTGTGCAAAACGCGATAAGAAGGGCCCCTCGACGGTCAGCGGCGCGCGACCCCGTCGCGACGGGCGGCCTCGGCGACGGCCTCCGCCACCGCGGGGGCGACCCGCGGGTCCAGCGGGGAGGGCACGATCGCCTCCGGGGTGAGCGACTCGGCCACCACGTTGGCGATGGCGTCGGCGGCGGCCACCTTCATCCCGTCGGTGATCCGGGTGGCCCGGGCGTCCAGGGCGCCACGGAACACCCCGGGGAACGCGAGCACGTTGTTGATCTGGTTGGGGTAGTCGCTGCGCCCGGTGGCGACCACTGCCACGTGCCGGGCGGCCACCTCGGGGTGCACCTCCGGGGTGGGGTTGGCCAGCGCGAAGACGATGCCGCCCGGCGCCATGCCGGCCACCGCCGCCTCGGGGATCTGCCCGCCGGAGACGCCGACCAGGACGTCCGCGCCGCGCAGCGCCTCGGTGACGTCGCCCTGCCGGCCGTCGGCGTTGGTGGTCTCGGCCAACTCGGCCTTGGTCCCGGTCAGCTCGCGGTGCCGGCCGATGATGCCCTTGGAGTCGCAGACCACCACCTGGTCCGGGTTGACGCCACCGGCCACCAGCATCTTCGTCACGGCCACGCCGGCCGCGCCGGCCCCGCTGACCGCCACGCGCAGGTCGCCCAGCTTGCGGTTGAGCAGGGTGGCGGCGTTGCGCAGGGCGGCCAGCACCACGATGGCGGTGCCGTGCTGGTCGTCGTGGAAGACCGGGATGGACAGCGCCTCGTCCAGCCGGCGCTCCACCTCGAAGCAGCGCGGGGCGCTGATGTCCTCCAGGTTGATCCCGCCGAACGAGGGGGCGAGCGCCCGCACGATCGCCACGATCTCGTCCACGTCCTGGGTGTCCAGGCACACCGGTACGGCGTCCACGCCCGCGAACTGCTTGAACAGCACCGCCTTGCCCTCCATCACCGGCAGCGCCGCGCGCGGGCCGATGTTGCCGAGGCCGAGTACGGCGGAACCGTCGGTGACCACGGCGACGGTGTGCGACACCCAGGTGTAGTCGTCGGCGAGGTCGGGATCGGCGGCGATCGCCTCGCAGACCCGGGCCACACCCGGGGTGTACGCGAGGGAGAGGTCTTCCCGGCTGGTGAGCGGCACGGTCGAGGCGACGGCCATCTTGCCGCCGAGGTGCAACCGGAAGACGGGATCAGCGGGGTCCGGGGTGGACGTAGACATCGGTGACTCCAGGATCTGTCGAGCAGACGGACCGGCCGGCTCGGCGCGCGTGGTCAGCGGCCAGCGGGGCGGCGGTGCGGGGGGTCACCCGGGCACTTTCCGAGCATAGTCAGGCACGCCGTAACGGGATGTGATCGGGGTCATATCCGTCGCGGCGTCCCGGTGACCCGGCCGGGACGCGGCCAGTACCGGGCCACCACCCGGCCCCGCACGTCCGCCACCCCGTACGCCCGGGAGTCGTCGGTGACCAGGTCGTTGTCGCTGCGCAGCCACCAGCCGCCGTCCTGCGGGCGGACCGCGCGCTTGACCACGAGCAGGTCGGGGCGGCTGCGGAAGACCGCCACCACCACGTCGCCGGGGCGCACCGGGCGGCCCCCGGTCCGCACCAGCACGGCGTCGCCGTGCCGCAGGGTGGGTGCCATGGACGGGCCGGTGACCAGGACGGCCGACAGGGGGCCGCGCAGCGCGGGCGCGGCGTGGTCGTCAGCGGCACGCACCGGGGTTTCACCTCCCGCCCGCCGGGGAGCATCTCCAGGAGTAATGTCGTCTTGGATCATCGCAAACATCCCATGGAGGACCCTGATGCGCCTTCCTCGCATCCTCACGCCCCGGGTGACCGCTAGCGCCCACTGCGACCTGCCCTGCGGCGTCTACGACCCGGCGCAGGCCCGGATCGAGGCCGAGTCGGTCAAAATGATCTGCGAGAAGTACCAGTCGAACACCGACCCGGAGTTCCGCACCCGGGCGATCATCATCAAGGAGCAGCGGGCCGAGCTGGTCAAGCACCACCTGTGGGTGCTCTGGACCGACTACTTCAAGCCGCAGCACTTCGAGAAGTACCCGCACCTGCACCAGCTGTTCAACGAGACCACCAAGCTGGCCGGCGCGGCCGGCGCCAAGGGCGCCACCGACCCCGCCAAGGCCGACGAGCTGCTCTCGAAGATCGACGAGATCTCGAAGATCTTCTGGGAGACCAAGCAGGCGTGAGCCTGCCCGCCCAGGCACCGACGATCCGGCCGGCGCGTCCCGAGGACGTGCCGGCCGTCGTCGCGATGGTGCACGAACTCGCCGACTACGAGCGCGCCCCGGAGCAGTGCCACCTCACCGAGGAGCAGCTCACCGCCGCCCTGTTCAGCACTGCGCCGGCCCTGTTCGGGCATGTCGCGGTGGATGACGCCGACGAGCCGATCGGCTTCGCCCTCTGGTTCCTCAACTTCTCCACGTGGGAGGGCGTGCACGGCATCTACCTGGAGGACCTGTACGTCCGGCCGGCCGCCCGCGGCACCGGCGCGGGCCGGCTGCTGCTCGCCACCCTCGCCGCGATCTGCGTCGAGCGCGGCTACCGGCGGCTCGACTGGTGGATGCTCAACTGGAATCCGGCCGCCCACTTCTACGCCGCCATCGGTGCCACGCCCATGGACGAGTGGGTGCCGTACCGGCTGGCCGGGCCGGCGCTGCACGAGCTCGCCGCGCAGGTGCCGGCCGCCCCCACGCGGCCGGACGCCTGACCGGGTAGAGTCCCGCACCGGGGGGATGAGGCGTGACTCAACTGACCGGCCGGCCCACGACGGACGACGACGTCGTGCACCTCACGGTGCCCGCCGACGGCGGCTACCTGGGCGTGCTGCGCACCGCCACCGCCGGTCTCGCGGCCCGGCTCCAGTTCGCCCTCGACGAGATCGAGGACCTGCGCATCGCTGTCGACGAGGCGTGCGCCATGCTCCTCGCCATCGCCACCCGCGACGCCGAACTGGAGTGCCGCTTCGCGGTCACGGAGGACGCCCTCACCGTCGAGGTGACCGTGCCGACCGTGCGGGGCGCCACGCTCCCCTCGGAGTCGTCGTTCGCCTGGAAGGTGCTCACGGCACTGACCACCTCGGCGAGCGCCCGGGCCGCCGACGGCCGGGCCACCATCTCCCTGCTCACCCGCCGCGCCTCCGGCTACTGACCGGTCCGGCGCGCCGGCGCGGCCTCACTCGAAGCCGAGCGCCCGGTTGGTCGGGGTGCTCACGAGCAGGCCGGTGACGCCGAGGCCGAGCGCCATGAGCGGCACCCCGAGCCAGCCGAGCCCGCCCTGGATCATGTACCAGCCGATCGGCAGCAGCATGAGCTGGAGCACGATGGCCGGCGCCCGGGCGCCGGACCGTCGGCGGCCCAGCGCGCCGCCGAGCGCCCACAGCGCGACCGCCCCGCCGACCGCGAACGCGGTCACGAGCAACGCCGAGGTCAGGTCGGTGGTGCGCGCCGTCAGGTCGGACCAGATCAGCCACGCGGCGACCAGGCCGAGCGCCACCGCCTCGGCGCGCAGCAGGAGCACCGCCCAGCGGAGCGTGCCGGGGACCGGGCCGGAGTCGATCGTCACGCGCGACACGATACCCGTGGGTAGGCGCGGTACAGTGCCGCCCATGCGGGCCGTCCTGGTGGTCAATCCGAAGGCCACCACCACCAGCGAGCGCAGCCGGGACGTGCTGGTCCGGGCGCTGCGCAGCGAAGTCGACCTGTCGGTGCGCTACACCCGCCGGCGGGGCCACGCCATGGACCTGGCGCGGGAGGCCGCCCAGGAGGGCGTCGACCTGGTGGTCACGCTCGGCGGCGACGGCACGGTCAACGAGGTGGTGAACGGCCTGATGGCCGCCGAGCCGCCGACCTTCCGCACCGGGCAGACCCCGGCGGAGCGGCTGCCGGCGCTGGCCACCGTCCCGGGCGGCTCGACGAACGTCTTCGCCCGCGCGCTCGGCCTGCCCCGGGAGTGGCCGGACGGCACCAGCATGATCCTGGAGGGGCTGCGGCTGGGCCGGTCCCGCACCATCGGGCTGGGCCGGGCGGACGACCGCTACTTCACCTTCTGCGCGGGCTTCGGCATCGACGCGGCCGTCATCCAGCGGGTCGAGCAGGCCCGCAAGCGCGGCCGGGTGTCCACCCCGGCGCTCTACTTCCGCTCCACGGTGAGCCAGTACTTCCTCGCCTCCGACCGCCGGCACCCGGCCATCACGCTGGAGCGCCCCGGGGAGACCGCCGAGACCGATCTGGGCACGGTCATCATCCAGAACACGGCGCCGTGGACGTACCTGGGCGACCGGGAGATCAACCCGAACCCGGACGCCTCGTTCGACCTCGGCCTGGACGTGCTCGCCATGCGGCGGCTGAAGGTGGCCAGCACGGCACGCACGGTGACCCAGTTCTTCTCCCAGCGGCCCGACCCGCACGGTCGACAGGTGCTCCGGCTGCACGACGTGGCGGAGTTCACCCTGCTCGCGGCCCGTCCCCTGGCCTTCCAGCTGGACGGCGACTACCTCGGCGAGCGGGAAAAAGTCAGATTTGCATCCGTGCCCGCGGCACTGAGAGTAATCTGCTAGGTCTCGGGTACTGCCGTCGGTTGACGCGGACCCCTCACCGCCTCCGGCGGTGTCCGCCACACCGAGGGAAGGTGCCGGAAATGTCAGCAACGTCACGCAGACCGTACTATATTGATCCTCGACTGTGGCACGCCGGGTAACCAGAGCGCTCTGAAACCCGGACAAAAGGGTGGTGAGCCCGCTCACTGTTCGGAGTTTTTCCGAGCGTCACCCTTGACATCACGACAGTTCGTGAAAGTATTCACAAGCGAAGTCGTGTTACCGGGACATTGCCTGGATATGCTCGGCAGGTTGAGCTGTTCCAGCAGGTCCACGGGCCCGCAAGCCTGCTCACGCAGCGCCGAATTGATGGATGCTGACCGTCACCGATCGGCAATGCGGACGCATATAGGAATAGCAACGAAGCGTTATCTGGCCACCCACTTAAGAATGAGGAGTGTTGCCGCCATGGACTGGCGCCACGATGCCGTCTGCCGCGACGAGGACCCGGAGCTGTTCTTCCCGATCGGGACGTCCGGTCCGGCCCTCCTGCAGGTGGAGCAGGCCAAGGCTGTCTGCCGGCGCTGCCCGGTGACCGACCACTGCCTGCAGTGGGCGCTGGAGTCCGGTCAGGACGCCGGCGTCTGGGGCGGGATGAGCGAGGAGGAGCGCCGCGCGGTCAAGCGCCGCGGCGGGCTCCGGGTGCTGCGCGCTCACTCGGCCTGACTCACACGCTGCACGCCCCGGCCGGACACCGGCCGGGGCGTTCTGCTGTCCGGAGCACATGACATCCGGCTACCCCCGCGCCACCCTGGTTGATCATGATGGCGACGCGCGTCACACCGCGCTCCCGACCGGCACGGCGTCGACCCGCCGCAGCACCAGGTCAGCCAGTTCGGGAAGGTCGGTAAGCGGTTCGGCGACCGCCACCGCACCGGCCCGTTCCGCCGTCGACCGGACGGCGTCGTGGAACAGGCCCGGAGCCAGGAAGTAGGCGGCCACCGCCACCCGGCGGGCGCCCGCCGCACGCAGCCGGGACACCGCGACACCGGCGCCCGGTGGCGCCGCCGAGGCGTACGACACCCGGCAGGGCACGCCCAGCTCGGCCCCGAGCGCCGCGGCCACCCGCCCCACCGACCCACGCGCCCGGGGATCCCGGGTGCCCGCCGCGGCCAGCACCACGCCGTCGACGCCGCCCGGCTCCGCCTCGGCCAGCCGGCGGCGCAGCCCGGCCAGCAGCCGGCTGTCCACCGCGCCGTCGGCCGGCCCCAGCACGTCGGTCACCCGTACCTCGATGTCCGCGCCATCCCGGCGTGCCGCCGCGACAGCCGCCGGGACGTCGACCTTCCGGTGGTACGCGGCCGTCAGCAGCAGCGGCACCAGCACCGCCCGGCGGTGACCGGCGGCGGCCAGGTCCCCGAGCACCGCGGCGGGACCGGGGTCGGTGTGGTCCAGCCAGCTCGGCAGCACCGGGACTCCGGGACGGGCGGCCGCCACGGCCCGGGCCAGCGCCCGGGTCGCCGCGGCCGCTCGCGGATCCCGGCTGCCGTGCGCGACGAGCACCACCGGCGGCTCGGCGGTCAGGTGTGCAGGCCGCACTCGGTCTTCTCGAACATGGCCCAGCGGCCCGCCCGCGGGTCCTCCCCCGCCCGGGTGCGGCGGGTGCAGGGCCAGCAGCCGATCGAGCCGTAGCCCCGGGCGAACAGCTCGTTCACCGGGATGTCGTAGCGGGCGATGTAGGCGTCCACGTCCCGCTGGCTCCAGGCCGCGATCGGGTTGACCTTGGCCTTGCCCCGCCGGGCGTCGAAGGCCACCACCGGGGTGTTGGCCCGGGTCGGCGACTCGTCCCGGCGCAGCCCGGCGGCCCAGGCGTCGTACCCGGTCAGCGCCCGTTCCAGCGGCTCGACCTTGCGCAACTGGCAGCAGTCGTCCGGCGACTTGCTGAACAGCCGGGGGCCGTACTGGCCGTCCTGCTGGCCGACGGTCATCCGGGGGCGGATCGACCGCACGGTCACGGGCAGCCGCCGGGCCACCTCGTCGCGGACCTTGAGCGTCTCCGGGAAGTGCAGGCCGGTGTCCAGGAAGACCACGTCCACCCCGGGGGCGACCCGGGAGACCAGGTGGGCCAGCACCCCGTCGGCCATCGAGCTGGTCACGCAGAACCGGTCCCCGAAGGTCTCGGCGGCCCAGCGGGCGATCTCCAGGGCGGGCGCGCCCTCCAGCTCCCGGCCCGCCCGCTCGGCCAGCGCGCGCAGCTCCTCCGGATCGCGCCGGGCCGGGTCGGCCGGGGCCGGCCCGCCGATCCCGACCAGGCCCAGGCCGGCGGCGGAGGGCAGGGCGCTCATCGGGTCACCGCCCGGCTCAGCAGGCCAGTGAACTTCACGGTGAAGACCCGGGCGCAGGCGTGGCACTCCCAGGCGCCGTGCCCGGCCTCGTGCGGCCGCAGGTCCTCCTCCCCGCAGTAGGGGCAGTAGAGAGGCGCAGATCGGGCATCGCTCATCGCAATTCCTCCTCGTCGACCCTGATCACCCAGTTGGCGAAGCTCTCGCCCTCGGTCCGGCCGGCCAGGTAGCGGCGGGCCAGGCGTTCCACGTACTCCGGAAGCTCCTCGGCGGTGGTCTTGAGGCCGCGCAGCTTGCGGCCGAAGCCGGCAGTCTGCCCGGCGGCCATGCCCAGGCCGCCGCCGAGGTGCACCTGGAAGCCCTCCACCTGCCGGCCGTCCGGGCCCACCACGAGCTGGCCCTTGAGCCCGATGTCGGCGACCTGGGTGCGGGCGCAGGCGTTGGGGCAGCCGTTGAGGTGGATGGAGATGTCCGCGTCGAAGTCGCGCAGCCGCTCCTCCAGCCGGGCCACCAGCTCCTCGCCGCGCCGCTTCGTCTCGACGATGGCGAGCTTGCAGAACTCGATGCCCGTGCAGGCCATGGTGCCGCGCCGCCAGGCCGACGGCCGGGCCTCCAGGCCGATCCCGCGCAGCTCCGCCACCAGCGAGTCGGTCCGCTCCGGCGCCACGTCCAGCACCAGCAGCTTCTGGTACGGGGTGAGCCGCACCCGGCCGCTGCCGTGCGCCTCGGCCACGTCGGCGAGCCGGGCGAGCTGGCTGCCGGAGACCCGGCCCACGATCGGGGCGGCCCCCACGTAGTTGTTGCCGTCGCGCTGCTGGTGCACGCCGATGTGGTCGACCGGCTTCGCCGGCAGCGTCGCGGCCGGGCCGTCGAGCAGCGCCCGGCCCAGGTACTCCTTCTCCAGCACCTCGCGGAACTTCGCCACGCCCCAGTCGGCCACCAGGAACTTCAGCCGCGCCCGGTTGCGCAGCCGGCGGTAGCCGTAGTCGCGGAAGATGCCGACCACCCCGGCCCAGACGTCCGGCACCTCGGCCAGCGGCACCCACACGCCGAGGCGCTTGGCCAGCATCGGGTTGGTGGAGAGGCCGCCGCCCACCCAGACGTCGAAGCCGGGACCGAGGTCCGGGTGCTCGACGCCGAGGAAGGCGATGTCGTTCGCCTCGTACGGGGTGTCGACCAGCCAGGAGATCGAGGTCTTGAACTTGCGGGGCAGGTTGGAGTACGCCTTGTCGCCGACGTACCGCCGGACGATCTCGTCGACCGCCGGCGTGGGGTCGAGCACCTCGTCCCGGGCCACTCCGGCGACCGGGCTGCCCAGCACGACCCGGGGGCAGTCGCCGCACGCCTCGGTGGTCTGGAGGCCGACCGACTCCAGCCGCCGCCAGATCTCCGGCACGTCCTCGACCCGGATCCAGTGGTACTGGATGTTCTGCCGGTCGGTGATGTCGGCGGTGTCGCGGGCGAACTCCCGCGAGATGTCCGCGACGACCCGGAGCTGGGCCAGCGTGAGCTCGCCACCGTCCACCCGCACCCGGAGCATGAAGAACTCGTCCTCCAGCTCGTGCGGCTCCAGCACGGCCGTGCGCCCGCCGTCGATGCCCGCTTTGCGCTGGGTGTACAGGCCCCACCAGCGGAACCGGCCGCGCAGGTCCTGCGGGTCGATCGAGGCGAAGCCCCGGTGGGCGTAGATGTTCTCGATCCGGGCCCGCACGTTCAGCGGGTCGTCGTCCTTCTTGATGCGCTCGTTGGCGTTGAGCGGCTCGCGGTGACCGAGCGCCCACTGCCCCTCGCCACGCGGCCGGCGCGGGGCCCGGGCGACGGGCGCCGGGGTGTCGGGCCGGCTCGTGGTGGTGCTGCTGACCGCCATCGCGGCGTCCTCCGTTGTCTGCTGTGCCTGGAAGCGCGGACGCGGCGGCCGGCCCTGGGTGAGGGCCGAGGACGGCGATGTCGGTGACGGCCGGCGCGGAACGCGCCCGAGACGGATGGGTCGGGCGTCGTCAGTGGGCCGGACAGATCGCGCTGCGGACGCGGCCGTAATCGACGTGGCGGCGGGCCACGAAGCGGCGGATGACAGCGGCGGTCATAGGGCTCATGCTCCCACAGCCGGCGATGACCGGCCAATGACCGAGTGTGTGATCCCACATCACGGGCAGCGGTGGGTAATTCGACCCGTTGCTCGGCTCCACCGCGCCGGCCCGCCAGGGGTGGGGACAAATCGGCGGACCGGCACGGCGGGCGCCGCCGCCGTGTGACGCTGCGGGATGTGCATCCGCCCGCCGAGTCCGAACCGTCCCACGACCGTCGCGGTTGGCTGGTCTGGACGGCTCCCGGCCTGCTCACCCTCGTGGTCACGCTCGCCGGCATCGGGCACGCGCAGCCGTGGCGGGACGAGCTGGCGACCTGGAGCGCCGCCACCCGTACGGTCACCGACCTGGTCCGGCTGGCCGGCACCATCGACGCGGCGACCGGGCCGTACTACCTGCTCATGCACGGCTGGACCGCGCTGTTCGGCACCTCGCCGACCGCGCTGCGGCTGCCCTCGGCGCTGGCCATGGCCGGGGCCGCCGCGCTCACCGCCCGGCTGGGCGCCCGGCTGGCCGGTCCGCGGGCCGGGCTGCTCGCCGGCCTGCTCCTCGCCGTCCTCCCGGTCACCTCCCGGTACGGGCAGGAGGCCCGCCCGTACGCCCTGGCCACCCTGCTGGCCGTGCTCGCCACGCTGCTGCTGGTCGGTGCGCTGCACCGGCCGACCTGGCGACGCTTCACCGGGTACGCCGTCGCCGTGGCCGCGCTCGGGCTGCTCCACCTGATCGCCCTCACCCTGCTCGCCGCGCACGCCCTCGTCGTGCTGCTGGTCGCGGCGCGTGGACCGGCGGCGGCCGGACTCGACCCGCCGGCCGGCCCGACACCCCCGGCTTCGGCGCCATCCCGTCAGGGTCGCGAAGCCCACGCGCCGGACGAGGCGCAACCCGTGACCGGCGAGGCCACCACGGCAGCCGGCCGTCCGGCAGCGGGCGCGCGCGGACCGGGCGTCGTCTGGCGGTGGCTGGTGGCGCTGCTGCCGGCGGTCGTGCTCGTCGCCCCGCTGGTGCTGGCGGCCGGAGGGCAGCGCGGCCGCCAGCTCGACTGGGTGCGCCTGGTCCGCGTCGACGACCTGGCCGCGCTGCCCGGCGCGCTGGCGCAGAGCGGGGTGGTGGGCGGCCTGCTCGTCGGTCTCGCCGCGCTCGGCGCGGGGCGGCTCGGCCGGCGGGCGCTGCTGCCGGGGGCCGCCGTGCTGCTGCCGGTGCTGCTGCTCTTCGCCGCCGGCACGGCGGTGCCGCTCTGGGTGACCCGGTACCTGGTCTTCACGGTGCCGTTCGCCTGCCTGCTGGCCGGGGCGGCGCTCGCCGGCGTACGCCTCGCGCCGGCGCTGGCCGTGGTGACCCTGGCCGGCCTGCTCGGGCTGCCCGACCAGGCGGCGCTGCGGCGCACCCATGAGTGGCCGCGGAGCGCACCGGTGGACTACGCGGGCGTGGCCCGGATCGTCGCCGAGCACGAGCAGCCGGGCGACGGGATCGTCTACTCACCCCGGGACAGCTGGCTCTTCCCCGACCTGGGTATGGCGTACCACCTGGGGGCGCGGCGGCCGCGCGACGTGCTGGTGGTGCGCGACCAGCGGCAGCGCGCCGACCTGTGGGCCGCCGAGTGCGCCCGCCCGGCGGAGTGCCTGGCCGGCGTGGACCGGGTCTGGCTGGTGGTCACGGGCCGGCGCGCCGACCCGCTGGCGGCGGTGCCCGGCGCCAAGGGCGAGGCCCTGCGCGACGCCTTCACGGTCCGCCAGGTCTGGCCCCGCCCCGGCCTCACGGTCGCCCTCCTCACCCGGTGAGCCCTCACCCCGCCACGGCCGGGGAGGGGCCACACCCGGGAGCGGTCAGCCGGCGAGGCGGTCGGCGGTGCCGCGGGCCAGGGGGACGATCAGGACGGCCTCCGTGCCGCCCCGGGCGCCGTTGCGCAGCTCGATGGTGCCGCGCAGCTCGCCGGTGACCAGGGCCCGGACGATCTGGAGGCCGAGGTTGCCGCCCTTCTCGGCGTCGAACTGCTCGGGCAGGCCCCGGCCGTTGTCGGCCACCGAGACGTGCAACTGCTTGCGGAACCGGTGCGCCGAGACCACCACGGCCGGCTCCGGCGCGCCCTCGGGACCGGGCGCACCCTCCTCGCCGGCCGGCGGGAAGCCGTGCTCGACGGCGTTGAGCAGCAGCTCGTTGAGGACCATCACCAGCGAGGTGGCGATCTCGGCGGGGAGCACGCCGAAGCTGCCCTGGCGGCGCATGCCGACGGACACCTCGGTGGCCGCCACCTCGGTGGCCGCGCTGGCGACCCGGTCGACGATGCCGTCGAACTCGACCGCCTCGTCGCTGGACATGGAGAGCGTCTCGTGGACCAGCGCGATGGAGGCGACCCGGCGTACCGACTCCTCCAGGGCGACCCGGGCCTCCGGCATGGCCACCCGGCGCGCCTGGAGGCGGAGCAGCGCGGCGACGGTCTGGAGGTTGTTCTTCACCCGGTGGTGGATCTCCCGGATGGTGGCGTCCTTGGTGATCAGGGCGCGGTCGCGGCGGCGCACCTCGGTGATGTCGCGGACCAGGACCAGCGCGCCGATCGGCACGCCCGCGGGCATCAGCGGCAGCGCCCGGGTGAGCATGGTGGCGCCCCGGGCGTCGATCTCCCGCCGGGGCGGGGCCTCGCCGCGCAGCGCGGCCAGCACGGCGTTGCCGGCGTCGGTGCCCTCCAGGGGGTCGCTGGCGAGCCGGCGGTGCAGCTTGGCCAGGTCCTCCCCCACCAGGTGGGAGGCGTAGCCCAACCGGCGGTACGCGGACTGCGCGTTGGGGCTCGCGTAGGTGACCTTCCCGTTGGCGTCGAGCCGGACCAGGCCGTCGCCGACCCGGGGCGCCGAGGTGGTCTCGCCCGGGTGCCGGGGCGGCGGGAAGGTGCCGTCGGCGATCATCTGGGCCAGGTCGTCGGCGGTGGTCAGGTAGTTCAGTTCGAGCTGGCTGGGCGTGCGGGCGGTGGAGAGGTTGGTGTCCCGGCCGACCACGGCCACGACCTCGCCGGACTCCCCGTCGGCGGTGCGCAGCCGCACCGGGATGGCCTCGTGCCGGGCCGGCACGTCGCCGTACCAGACCGGGTCGCCCTCCCGCCAGATCCGGCCCTGCCGGTGGGCGACCTCCAGGTGCGCCACCTCGGGCCCGCCGACGATCCGGCCGACCTGGTCGTCGAGGTACGCGGTCGGCGCGGTCGTCGGGCGGACCTGGGCCACGCAGAGGAAGGTACCGTCGCCGTCGACCGGCACCCACAGCAGCAGGTCGGCGAAGGACAGGTCGGAGAGGAGCTGCCAGTCGCCGGCGATCCGGTGCAGGTGGTCGATGTCGGCCGGCCGGAGCGAGGTGTGCTCCTCGGCGAGGTCACGGAGGGTGGACACGCTGAACAGCGTGCCACGCCGGGCCTCACATCGTCGCCGTGACCTTCTTCAACCCGCGCGGGGCGTCCGGGTCCTCGCCCCGGGCCAGGGCCAGGGCCAGGGCGAGCCGCTGCAACGGCAGGATGTCGAGCAGCGGGGCGTACCGCTCGTCGACCTCGGGCACGGCCATCCGGGCGGTCGCCTCGACGTCGGCGGAGCCGACCACCACGACGTCGGCGCGGCGCTCGCCGAGCCGGGGCAGCACCTCGCGCATCGACTGCCCGCCGGGACCGGAGCCGACCACGGCGAGCACCGGCACGTCGGGGTCGGTCATGGCGAGCGGGCCGTGCAGCAGGTCGGCGCCGGAGAAGGCGAGCGCCGGCAGGTAGGAGGTCTCCATGAGCTTCAGCGCCGCCTCGCGGGCCGTCGGGTACGCGTAGCCCCGGCCGGTGGTGACGAGCTGGGCGGCGAACCGGTAGCGGGGGGCGAGCTGGGCCGGGGTGGCGTCGGACAGGGTGCGCTCGGCCAGTTCGGGCAGGCGGGCCAGGCAGGCGCGCTCCTCGGCGGGGAGGACGCCGTCGCCGGCGCGTACCCCCTCGACGAGCATGAGCAGCGCGAGCAGTTCGGCCGTGTAGGTCTTGGTGGCGGCGACGGCCCGCTCGTGGCCGGCGGCGATGTCGATGCTCAGCTCGGCGGTGCCCACCAGCCGCGAGTCGGGGTTGTTGGTGACGGCCAGGGTCAGCGCGCCGGATTCCCGGGCCACCCGCAGCACCTCGGCCAGGTCGGGCGAGCCGCCGCTCTGGCTGACCCCGACCACCAGGGCGTCGGAGAGGTCCGGCCGGGCGCCGAAGACGGTGACGGTGCTGGGCGAGGCGAGCCCGGCGGGCAGGCCGAGCCGGATCTCGGTGAGGTAGGCCGCGTAGAGCGCCGCGTGGTCGGAGGTGCCCCGGGCCGTGAACACCACGTGCCGGGGCCGGCGCTCGGCGATCACCGCCGCGACCCGGGCGATCGCCCCGGCGTGCTCGGCGGAGAGCAGGCGCTCGTAGCCGGCCGGCTGCTCGTCGATGTCGGCGGCCATCCCGGCCCCTGGACGCGTCACGGAAGACCCCCTCCTGCGCGATTGCCGCGCGTTCGGTGCTCAGTCTTGCACCTTTCAGCGGCAACGAGCAACGGAACGAACAGTAGTGCGCAGTGGATCACCATCCGGGCGCATGATCCCCTAGGCTTGCCCGGCTGGCGGACCCACCACCCGAGAGGGACGACGTGCCCGAGGACGACCCCGCGCTCTCCGCGGAGGAGGAGCTCGCGCTGGCCCGGCTGGCGCTGGCCGAGGGGGACCTCCGGCACGCCGCCGACCACGTCGCCGCCGCGCTCGTCCAGGCGCCCACGCTGCCCGAGGTGCACGAGACGCTCGCCCGGCTCGCCGCCGCCGGTGGCGGCGACCTGGACCTCTTCCCGCTCGGTCACCACGCCTTCGTCGGCGCGGTGGTGGCCCGCGCCCACCTGCTCGCGGCCGCCGGCCGCCCCGCCGAGGGGCTCGACCTGCTGGCCGCGGCCACCGGCTACGCCCCCGCCGCCGAGTGGGCGGCAGTGCCCTGGGTGACCGCGCCCGACCTGCCCGAACGGCTCGACCCCGAGCGCACCGCCCGGATCCTCATGCAGATCTGCGCGGCCGCGCCCGACCCGGTCCCGCGCCGGCTGCGCGACCCGCTGCGCCCGTACCTCACCCTGGCCCGCAACGCGGTCACCGTGCACCCCGCCCACCCGCTGCTGCTGGGCGCGGCGTCCGCGCTGGCCCGGCGCCTCGGCGAGGTCGCCCTCGCCGTCACCTGGGCCTCCCGGGGGGTACGCGCACAGCCCACCAAACTCGGCGAGGTGTGGCTCGGTTACGCGTACCGCAGCGCCGGCCGGACCCGGGACGCGCTCGCCGCCCTCGAACGGGCCGTCGCCCTCGACCCCGACGACCTGGCGGTCTACGCCGACATCGCCGGCACCCTCGCGGACAACGGCCGGCTCGACGAGGCGCTGACCTGGACCGACCGGGCCCTGGCCAAGGACCCGAGCTTCGACTGCGCCGTGCACACCGCGCACCGGCTGCGCTTCCAGCGCGACGGGGACGTGGCCCACCTGGTGGCCCTCGCCGACTTCGTCCGCGACCACCCCGACGACACCCACGAGCACGGCGACCTGGCCGAGTGCTGCCGGGGCCGCCCCTGGCTCGGCCAGGTGACCCCGGCCGGCGGGCCGGTGCTGGACGCGCTGCGCCAGGCGCTCGCCGCCGAGGCCGGCGCCCCGGTCGCCGTACGCCTCGACGGGCTGGAACCGCCGAGCGCCATGCGGACCGCGGCGGCGGCCGCACCGGGGCTGGCCGTCGAGGTGGCCGCGGTGGCCGACCCGGACCCGCGCGAACCCCGCCGGGCCACCACCCGCCAGCTCTGGCGGTACGAAGGCACGGTGGCCGCGCCGACCCTGCCCAGCCCCTCGGCCGAGGCGGCGGAACGGATCCGGCAGCTCGCCCACCCGGCCTGGCCGCACCCACCGGCGGCGTACGACGCCGCGGTGGCACTGGCCACGCTGGACCTGTCCGACCTGCTCGCCCTGCTGGTGCACCCGCCGGCCGCGCCGGCCACCGCGCTGGGGCGGGTGCTCGCCGGCCAGGACCCGTCGCTGTGGGTGCGCTGCGTGCAGGTCTGGGCCTGCCTCGGCCTGCTGCACCACCGCACCGACGAGCCGTGGGCGGAGTCCACCCGGCGCCGGACGCTGCTGGAACTGGTCTGGGGCGTGGAGGACTGGATCACCGAGGCGGCGTTGTTCGCCCTGGTCACCGCCGCCTGGGTGGACCCCGCCGTACGCCCGGACGTGGCGCGGGCGGTGGCCGAGCGGCTGGCCGACGTGGCGGCCGTGGCCCGCGAGCGCCGCGTGCCGATCGCCGTCTCGCTGGCCCACCTGGCGCTGGCCACCCCTGACCTCGACCCGGCCACCCGCGCGCTGGCCGACAGCCTGATCGCCGGCCCGGCGCCGGACGCCCCGGCCGGTCTCCTGCGCCGCCTCTGGCACCGCCTCACGGGCCTCTTCCGCCGCCACTGACGCGCAAACGGCGCGGCCACGCCGTACCCGGTGACGGGTTCGGCGTGGCCGCGACGGGTGGGTCAGGCGACGGGGGCCTTGCCGAGGGCGGCCTCGGCCTGGTCCTCCGGGGTGGCGTCCGCCGGCGGGGCGTCGTTCGACGACCGCAGCGGGACCTCCTTGATGAACCAGGCGAGCACCGGGACCGCCACGGTGAAGAAGACCGCCCAGAAGAAGACGTGCGAGATGGCGTCGGAGAGCGCCCCGAGCACGACCTCCCGCACGGGCCCGGAGAGCTCCTTGAGCTTGTCGAGGTTCATGGCGCCACCCTCGCCACCGCCCCCGCTGGCGAAGGCCGGACCGGCGGGGGAGTCGGCGAGCCGGTTGGCGAAGATCGCGCCGAAGAGCGAGACGCCGAACGAGCCGCCGATCGACCGGAAGAAGGTGGCCGCGCCGCTCGCCGCGCCCAGGTCCTTCTGCTCCACGCTGTTCTGCGCGATGAGCATCGAGGTCTGCATGAGGAAGCCCATGCCGACGCCGAGCACCACCATGTAGAGCGAGGAGACGGTCTTGCTGGTGCCCAGGTCGAGCTGGGTCAGCAGGCCCATGCCGGCGGTCATGACCACGCCGCCGACGATCGGGAAGGCCCGGTAGCGCCCGGTCTTCGTGATGGCCCGGCCGACCACCAGCGAGACCACCAGCATGCCGAACATCAGCGGGAGCAGCAGCAGGCCGCTGTTGGTGGCCGAGGCGCCCTGCACGGTCTGCTGGTAGAGCGGCAGGAAGTTCATGGCGCCGAACATGGCGAAGCCGAGCAGGAAGCCGATCACCGAGATGAGGGCGAAGTTCCGGTTGGCGAACAGGCCCAGCGGCAGGATCGGCTCGGGGGCGCGCCGCTCGACGAGACCGAAGGCCACCAGGGCGACCAGGGCGAGCGCCGCGAGGCCGACGATCTGCGGGGAGGCCCAGTCGTACTGGTTGCCGCCCCACGTGGTGACCAGCACGATCGCGGTGATGCCGACGGAGAGCAGCGCGGCGCCCAGCCAGTCGATCTTGTGCTCGGTGCGGTACTTCGGCAGGTGCATGGTGGTGGCGAGGACCAGCAGGGCCACGCCGCCGAGCGGCAGGTTGACGTAGAACGCCCAGCGCCACGAGAGGTTGTCGGTGATGAAGCCGCCGACCAGCGGGCCGGCCACCATGGCGATGGCCATGATGCCGGCGATCATGCCCTGGTACCGGCCCCGCTCGCGAGGCGGCACCAGGTCGCCGATGATCGCCATGACGCCGACCATCAGGCCGCCGGCGCCGAGGCCCTGGACCGCGCGGAACGCGATCAGCTCGATCATGCCGGTGTCGACCCCGCCGAAGAAGCCGGAGCCGGACATGCCGCAGAGCGCGGAGCCGATCAGGAAGACGACCACCGCGGTCAGGAAGACCGTCTTGCGGCCGTACAGGTCACCGAGCTTGCCCCAGATCGGGGTGGAGACCGTGGTGCCCAGCACGTACGCGGTGACCACCCAGGTGAAGTGGTCGGCCCCGCCGAACTCGAAGACGATCCGCGGCAGCGCGGTGCTGACGATCATGTTGTCGAGCATCGCGAGCATCATCGCGATCATCAGGCCGAACAGGACGACCCGGACGTTGGGCCTCGCTGTCACCTGTGCTGGTTGACTCATGGGTAAGCTCCCCCGAAGATCTGTGACCAACTTACTTGCCGTCCGGCTAGCTACCTTACTAGCCGGACGGTAAGTTGGACACCAGGAACCGTCAAGCGAATTGGGTGGTACGGGTGAGGGAGAGCACAGGCGGCACGCGGGAGCGTATTCAGGCCGTCGCGCTGGAGCTCTTCACCGAGCAGGGCTACGAGAAGACCTCGCTCCGGGAGATCGCCGAGCGGCTCGGCGTGACCAAGGCCGCCCTCTACTACCACTTCAAGAGCAAGGACGAGATCGTCAGCAGCTTCGTCGACGACCGGCTGCGCCGGATGGACGAGCTGATCGAGTGGGCCGGCACCCAACCGGCCACGCTGGCGACCCGGCGCGAGCTGATCAGCCGGTACGCGGACGCGATGTTCGCCGGCGAGCTGCCCAGGGTCATGCGGTTCTTCGAGCAGAACCAGACGGTGCTCAAGAGCCTCGCCGCCGGGCAGCAGATGCGCGAGCGGATGATGCGGCTGGGGCACGAGCTGAGCCGGGGCGACGACTCCCCCGCCGCCCAGCTCCGCGCCGTGCTGACCCTGTTCGCCGTGCACAGCAGCTGGTTCGCGGTCCGCACCCCGGGGATCACCGACGACGAGCGCAAGAAGATCGCCCTCGAGGTGGCCGACGAACTGCTCGCGAAGATCGCCGACGAGTCCTGATCCGGGCCGGCCCGGTCGGGCCGGCGGGGTGCGGCGGCGCGGTCAGGCGGGCGGCGTCAGGTCCAGGCGCAGGCCCAGCAGTTCCACGCCGGGCACCGGGGTCCAGTCCTTCTCGGGCGCCCGCACGAAGCCCAGCCGCGCGTAGAGCCGCCGCGCCACGGTCGCCAGCCCGCTGCGTACGCAGATCACCACAGCCGAGCAGCCCAGTTCGGTGGCGCGGGCCACGCAGGCGTCGACCAGGGCCGCCCCGGCGCCCCGGCCCTGCGCCGCGGGGTCGACGGCGAGCATCCGGAACTCGGCCTCGCCCGGGCCGGCGAGTTCGGCGTACGGGGTGCCGGGCAGCACGAACGTCACGGCGCCCAGCACCTCGCCGGTGACCTCGTCGGCGGCGACCAGCACCTCCCCGGTCTCCGCCCGGGTGGCCACGTCGGCGAGCACCGGGGCGTAGCCGGTCTCGCCCTTGAGCTGCCCGTCGGCCTCGTACGCGGCGATCGTCAGGCGGGCCACCGCCGGGAAGTCCGCCGGCTCGGCGCGGCGGACCAGCAGCCCGCTCAACCGATCACCGCGATGAGGTCACCGTCCTGCACGACGTCGCCCTCGTTGACCGCGATCTGCTGCACGACACCGTCGGACTCGGCGATGACGGGGATCTCCATCTTCATCGACTCCAGGATGACCAGGGTGTCGCCCTCGGACACGGTGTCCCCGGCCGACGCGACGACCTTCCAGACGTTCGCCACCATCTCGGCGCGGATCTCCTCGGCCATCTTCGGGCCCTCCCTCTCGACCGGTGTTCCTGCGAACGGTATCCAATCATGACTCCGCTCACGTCCGGCACCGCGCGCCCGGCACGCCGGATCCGCCCCCACCGGTCCCCGGGCACCGCCGTCGGCACTAGCATCAGCGCCGTCGGTTCCCGGCGCCCGGGAACCGGTACGCGACCTCCGCCGCGCTCGCCCGCGGCCGGACCGTGACCAGCACAAGGAGGCAGAGCATGGCAAAGAAGGCCCGCAAGAAGAAGGCCCGGAAGAAGAGCGGCGCCAACCACGGCAAGCGCCCCAACTCCTGATTTCGGATCAGCGAGGCGCCGGCTCCCAGGGCCGGACACACCGGTGGCCCGGGTCCGCACGGACCCGGGCCACCGGTGTGTCCAGCTCGTTCCCGCCGCCGTCAGTCGGCCAGCTCGCGGGACTCGGTGGTCTCGAAGACCACCAGCTCGGTCAGGCGCACCCGCAGCCGCTCGCGCAGCTGCTCCGGCGCGGTCTCGTTGCCGCAGCAGCGGGCGACCAGCGCCTTCACCTCCTGTTCGAGGCCGTACTCGCGCAGGCAGGGCCCGCACTCCTCCAGGTGCTCCCGGATCAGGACCCGGCGCTCCTCGCCGCACTCCAGGTCCAGGTAGAGGTAGACCTCCGCCAGCACCTCGCGGCAGTCCGTCTCATGCGGCTGTCCACAGCTCACGGTCACACCTCCCGGCCGGCAGCGGCGGTCGAACCCTTCGACGGCGCGGCGCTGAAGCCCCGCTCCGCCGCGTACTGCTCGAGCAGCTTGCGCAGATTACGACGGCCCCGGTGCAGCCGGGACATGACGGTGCCGATCGGCGTGTTCATGATGTCGGCGACCTCCTTGTAGGAGAAGCCCTCGACATCGGTCAGGTAGACGGCCAGGCGGAACTCCTCCGGCAACTGCTGGAGGGCCTCCTTGACGTCGCTGTCCGGCAGCCGGTCCAGCGCCTCGGTCTCCGCCGAGCGCAGCCCGCTGGACGTGTGCGACTCCGCCTCGGCGAGCTGCCAGTCGGTGATCTCGTCCGTGGGGGCCTGCACCGGCTGGCGCTGCCGCTTGCGGTAGGAGTTGATGTAGGTGTTCGTCAGGATCCGGTACAACCAGGCCTTCAGGTTGGTGCCCTGCTCGAACTGGTGGAAGGCGGCGTACGCCTTCAGGTACGTCTCCTGGACCAGGTCCTCGGCATCCGCCGGGTTGCGGGTCATCCGCAGCCCGGCAGCGTAGAGCTGATCGACGAAGGGCATCGCGTCCCGCTCGAAGCGGGCCCTGCGCTCGTCCGTCTTCTCGGTCGTCAACCGCACGTCCCCTCGCGTCGGATGCTTTCCCGCCGAGGATACGCGTACCCACCTGTCGGCAGATTCACTTCCGGACTGTGTGCCGGTGCTCACGGTCGTCGCCCCCGCGGGCCACTCCGGCGCGTCGAGCAGCTGCCTGAGCTGCCGCGCGTCCCGTTCGTCCCGCTCCCGGCTCCGTGTCTCGGTCGGCACCGGTCACCCCCCTCGGCTGGAATCGTCATCCGGAGGTAGTAACGCGCGCCGTGGGGCGGGACATTCCGTCACCGCCCCACCCGTTCCTGGCCCCGGCCTCGGCCGCGACCGACGCTGGGACCAGGAAGGGCCTGGGAGGGTGGCCCCGGACGCCCGAACCGGAACGCCCGACACCATCCGTAGCAACGACCCGCCGCCACCGACGGTCACGCCGGCCCGACGCCGCCGCCGCGTGTCGCCCCGCCCGGCGCCCGACGGTCGCGGGTCCGGGAGACCAGGTCAGGCGGGGAGCCAGCCGCGGGCGCGGAGCCAGTCGCGGACGACGGCGGCCGTGCCCTCCGGGTCGCCGCGGAGGTCGTGCCGCTCCCCCGGGCGGGTCACCACCTCGACGCCGGGGCCCGGCTCGGGCACCCCGAACGGGTCCCGGTCGCCGTTGACCACGAGCGTGGGCAGGCCGGTGCGCAGTTCCCCGTCCCGCGACCGGTCGGGACGCCCGGGCGGGTGCAGCGGGAACGCCAGCGCGACGATCCCGGCCGCGCCGACGGTGTGCGCGGTGCGGCAGGCGACCCGGGCGCCGCTGGACCGGCCGCCGACCAGCCAACGGGCCGCCTCCGGGTGGCGGGAGCGGAGTTCGGCCAGCACCGCCGTCCACGCCTCGTCGAGGTGCCCCGCCGGGGCGGGGGCGCGCCGGCCGGCCACCCGGTACGGCTGGGTCACTCGGATCACGCCCGCCCCGGCGCCGACCAGCGCGTCCCGGACCGCCACCAGGTCCGGGGCGTCCACGTCCCCGCCCGCGCCGTGGCCGAGCACCAGCACGGTGGTGCCGCCGCCCGCCGGCAGGTCGGTGTGGACGCGGGCCGGTCCGCGGGGTGTCCCGATCTCGTCGCTGTGCCGCACCGGCCCATTCTGCGGGCGGCGCCGGCTCCTCCGTCCGTCAGGTGCGGAAATGCGGTCGCCCGCGCCCCCGATGGCGGGAAACGCGGGCGACGGTGAAACGAAAATCAGCCCGATGGCACCAGCGTGAGCAGGCGGTCACGGACCGGCGGGCCGGCCTCGTCGACCGCGTCCGGATCCGGTTGCACCTCGCCGCGCCAGGCGACAAGCATGGCCCGCCGCTCGCGGGGCGTGGTGCCGCCCCAGACGCCGTGGCAGTCGCCCACCTCCAGCGCCCAGGCCAGGCAGGACCCCTGGACGTCACAACTGCGGCAGAGCGCGACGGCCGCGTCGGCCGGCTCGTTGGGTGCCGGAAAGAACGTCTCCGGGTCCACGCTCTGGCAGGTTCCTCTGGTCCGCCACGCCTCGTCCTGGCGCCGCTCGCGCAGGGCCCGCAGCAGTCGCGGATCTCGCCGCGCGGCGGCCACCTCGTGCGGGCGGGGCATACGTGCCCGTGTCAATACACCCACCTCCCCCGTGGGACCGGCAAAGATCACAAAGGATCGATGGGTGTCATCCGCCCCGTGCGAACAGACGCCCACCACCGGCGCTGTGTTCTATCGCACTTGCGCAGGCGGGGACAAGAGTCTTCGGTAAACATGGCTAAACGGCCGGGCGACGTTTCAGGCGCAACCCCGGCAAATCAGCACACGACAATGTGCGGAGTGTGATCAGAACAGCGTCATTTCCGTGTCGGCCTCCGCGCGCGCCAGCGGGACCCGGGCGGTCAGCTCCGGGCCGTCGTTGCGGACGTCGCCGACCGCCGGGGAGACCGGGCGGATCTCCAGCCCGGCGAGCCACTCCGGAGCGGGCGGCGCGAGCAGCGTGGTGGGCTCGTCGGTCGGGCCGAGCCAGGACGCCCAGCGCTCCCGGGGCAGCAGCAGCGGCATCCGGTCGTGCACCTCGGCCAGCTCGCCGACCGCTGCGGTGGTCAGCACGCTGAACGTGAGCCGGGCCTCGCCGTCCGGGTCCCAGACCGACCAGATGCCGGCGAAGGCCAGCACGGAGCCGTCGCGCGGGGTCATGAAGTAGGGCTGCCGCCGGCCGTCGGCCTGCCGGACCCACTCGTACCAGCCGTCGGCCGGGACGAGGCAGCGCCGGCGGGCGAACGACGGGGCGTACGCCCGGCTCGTGGCGATCGTCTCCACCCGCGCGTTGATCATGCGGGCGGCGCCCGCGGCGGTGCGCGACCAGTGCGGGACGAGCCCCCAGCGGCCGACGGAGAGCAGCCGGTGCCCCTCGGGCGCCAGCCGGACGAGCGGCACGGGATCGGTGGGCGCCACGTTGAAGTCGGGCCCGACCCCGCCGGTCGAGTCGGACGACTCGAACAGCGCGCTCAGGTCCCCCGCGCTCCGGGTCGTCGCGTACCTCCCGCACATGGCGCCAACGCTAACCCGCCGCCGGCGTTCCGGCTGTCCCGCCAACCGGGAGCAGGCGCGACGCCCGGTTCCACCGGCCCGCGGAGTTGGCAGAATGTGAGCGTGGGGAATCTGACCGCGACGCGGCCGCCGCAGCCGTGGACCGCGCCGACCGCGAGCGACCCGGTCGCCGCGACGCTGCGCCTGCCCGGCTCCAAGTCGATGACCGCCCGGGCCCTGGTGCTCGGCGCGCTGGCCAGCGGCCCGTCGACGCTCGACCGGCCGCTGCGCGCCCGGGACACCGAGCTGATGGCCGGTGGCCTGCGCGCGCTCGGCGCGTACATGTCGGTCTCCGACGACGACCGCTGGCTGGTCCGGCCCCATCCGCTGGTCGGCCCCGCGCACGTCGACGTGGGCCTGGCCGGCACGGTGATGCGGTTCCTTCCACCGGTGGCCGGCCTGGCCGAAGGCCGGGTCACCTTCGACGGCGACCCGCACGCCCGGACCCGCCCGCTCGGCCCGCTGATCGGCGCGCTGCGCTCCCTCGGCGTCCGCATCGACGCCCCGCCGACCGGCAGCCTCCCGCTCGTCGTCCAGGGCGCTGGCCGGGTCACCGGCGGCGAGGTGGTCATCGACGCCTCCGCCTCCAGCCAGCTCGTCTCCGGGCTGCTGCTGGCCGGGCCCCGCTTCGACAGGGGTGTGGTGGTCCGGCACGAGGGTCCGCCGGTGCCGTCCGCGCCGCACCTGCGGATGACCGTGCAGATGCTGCGCGCCGCCGGAGCCGCGGTCGACGACACCACCCCCGACGTCTGGACCGTCGAGCCGGGCCCGCTGACCGGGCGTGGCTGGGAGATCGAGCCGGACCTCTCCGGCGCGGCGCCGTTCTTCGCCGCCGCACTGGTCACCGGCGGTGAGGTGACCCTCCAGGGCTGGCCGCGCAGCAGCCTCCAGCCGGTCGAGCAGCTCCGCGGGCTGCTGCACCGGATGGGCGGCGAGGTGACGCTGGGCACCGCCGGCCTGACCGTGCGGGGCACCGGCACGGTCCGCGGGCTGGACGCCGACCTCTCCGACGTCGGCGAGCTGACCCCCGTGCTGACCGCGCTGGCCATGCTCGCCGACTCCCCGTCCCGGCTGACCGGCGTCGGCCACATCCGGGGGCACGAGACCGACCGGGTCGCCGCGCTGGCGAAGGAGTTCGCCGCGCTGGGCGCGGACCTCACCGAGACCACCGACGGGCTGGAGATCCGCCCCCGCCCGCTGCGCGGCGGGACGTTCCGGACGTACGACGACCACCGGATGGCGCACGCCGCGGCGGTGGCCGGGCTGGCCGTCCCCGGCATCGAGGTCGACGACGTCTCGTGCACCTCGAAGACCATGCCGGAGTTCCCGGCACTATGGTCGGGGATGGTGACCGGCAAGAGCTGACGACGGGGGGACGTCCTGGCGACGAAGCGGCGGGAGTACGACGAGGACGACGTCCGGGTCCGACCCGGCAGGTCGTCGCGCCCGCGTACGCGCACCCGGCCCCGCCACGAGGACGCCGTCGACGGGTTCGTGATCGCCGTCGACCGGGGGCGCTACACCTGCGTGTTCCCCGACGCCGGGCCGGACGACCCGACCGTCACCGCCATGCGCGCCCGCGAGCTGGGCCGCAAGTCGGTGGTGGTGGGCGACCGGGTGAGCCTGGTCGGCGACACCTCCGGCGCCCCCGGCGCGCTGGCCCGGATCGTCCGGATCGCCGAGCGCCGCTCGGTGCTGCGGCGCACCGCCGAGGACGACGCCACCACGGCCGAGGGGCGGCTGGAACGGGTGGTCGTGGCGAACGCCGACCAGCTCGTGATCGTCAGCGCGCTGGCCGACCCGCCGCCGCGCACCGGGTTCATCGACCGCTGCCTGGTGGCCGCGTACGACGCCGACATCGAGCCGCTGCTCTGCCTGACCAAGGCCGACCTGGCCGGCCCGGAGGCGGTGCTCGGCTACTACACCGAGCTGGAGCTGCCGTACGTGCTGATCCGCCCGGACTCGGACCTGGCCGCGCTGCGCGCGCTGCTCGCCGGCCGGGTGTCGGTCATGGTGGGGCACTCCGGGGTGGGCAAGTCGACGCTCGTCAACCGCCTCGTCCCGGAGGCCGGCCGGGCGGTCGGCACGGTCAGCGCGATCGGCCGGGGCCGGCACACGTCGACGAGCGCCGTGGCGCTCCGGCTGCCCCCGCAGCCGGATGCCGACGGCGATCCGGGCTGGATCATCGACACCCCGGGGGTGCGCAGCTTCGGGCTGGCCCACGTCTCCGCGGAGAGCCTGCTGCACGGCTTCCCGGACCTGGTGGAGGCGACCGTCGACTGCCCGGCCAACTGCCAGCACACCGCCGACGAGGCGGACTGCGCGCTGGACGCCTGGGTGGCCGGCGGCAAGGCCGACCCGCGCCGGCTGGCCTCGTACCGCCGGCTGCTGGCCTCCCGCAGCGGTGAGGGCGATCCGCGCGAGCCGGAGCGGAACCCCGGCGACCCGCTCGCCGGTTCCTGACCGGCGGAACCCCGGCGACCCGCCGCTCGCGACCGCGCGGGCGTCGCTAGCGTGTCGACCATGACCGGGTACGCCGACGACCTCGCCCTCGCCCACCGGCTCGCGGACGCCGCCGACGCCCTCTCCACGGCCCGGTTCCGCGCCCTCGACCTGCGGGTCGAGTCAAAGCCCGACCTGACGCCCGTCTCCGACGCGGACACCGCCGTCGAGCGGGAGATCCGCGCCCTGCTGGCCGCTCACCGCCCCGGCGACGGGCTGATCGGCGAGGAGTACGGCGAGCAGCCGGCCACCGGCCCGGACGGGCGGCGCTGGGTCGTCGACCCGATCGACGGCACGAAGAACTTCGTCCGGGGCGTACCCGTCTGGGCCACCCTCATCGCGCTGCTGGAGGGGGATCGGGCCGTGCTCGGGCTGGTGTCCGCGCCGGCGCTCGGCCGGCGCTGGTGGGCGGCGAGCGGCGCGGGCGCCTTCGCGGGCCCGGGCCCGGCCTCCGGAGCGCCCATCCGGGTCTCCGGGGTGACCACCCTGGCCGACGCGAGCTTCTGCTACTCCTCGCTCACCGGCTGGGAGGAGGCCGGCCGGCTGGGGCCGGTGCTCCAGATCATGCGGGACGCCTGGCGCAGCCGGGCGTACGGCGACTTCTACGGCTACATGCTGCTGGCCGAGGGTGCACTGGACGTGATGGTGGAGCCGGAACTGTCGCTCTGGGACGTCGCCGCGCTGGTCCCGATCGTCACCGAGGCCGGTGGCACGTTCACCGACCTGGCCGGGCGGCCGACCCTGGCCGGGGACGGCGCGGGCGACCTCAGCGCCATCGCCAGCAACGGCCCGCTGCACGGCGACATCCTGGCGCGGCTCGGCCGGCCGGCCGCGCGCTGACCCACCGGTAACCTCTATCCTCGCCAGGTGGTCTCCTCCGGTTGGTGCTTCCTGGCGGCGATGATCGTCGCGTACGGCTTCGCCAACCTCCTCCAGTCGGTGGCCGCGGCGCGGACCACCGTGCACCACACCTTCGATCCCGGGCTGCTGCTGCGGCTGGCCAGTCACCGGACGTACCTGGTCGGGCTCTCCTGCCAGGTCGTCGGCTTCGTGCTGGCCTTCCTGGCCCGCCGCGACCTGCCGCTGTTCCTGGTCCAGGCGAGCGTGGCGGCCGGGCTGGGGGTCACCGCAGTGCTCGGCGTGCTGGTGCTCAAGTGGCGCCTGCCGGCCGCCGAGGTGGCGCTGCTGGTGCTCCTGTTCGGCGGGATCACCGCGCTGGTGCTGGCCGCCCAGCCGGCGCCGTCCCGGCAGCTCGGCACCGCCGGGCTGGTCGGCCTGGCGGTGGCGCTCGGTGTGATCGCGGTGCTCGGCTTCTTCGCCGTCCGGCTGCACGGCGCGCCCGGCTCGGTGGTGCTGGGCTCGCTGGCCGGGATGGCGTTCTCCGCCGCCGCGGTGGCGGCCCGGCCCCTCGCCTCGGCCGACTCGGTGGAGGCGTTCGTCCGGGACCCGCTGCTCTACCTGCTGATCGCCCACTCGGTCGTGGGCCAGCTCCTGCTCGGCCTGGCCATGCAGCGCGGCTCGACCACCGCCGCCGTGGCCGCGATGGACGCCGCCGGGGCGGTGCCCGCGGCGGTCGTCGGCCTGCTGCTGCTCAACGACCGGATCTGGCCGGGCCGGGAGTGGCTGGCCGGGCTCGGTTTCCTTGTCACGCTGGCCGCCGTGGTCGGCCTGACCCGCTACGCCGAGCCGCAGCACCACCACGCGGTGGCGCGGGACCGGGAACCGACGATGATCGGCGCCGGCTCGGCCGTCCGCGCGCGGCGCTGAGTCAGGCCGCCTCGACGGGTCCGCGCTGCTCGGCGGCCACCTCGACCTCGACGGGGGCCGGCGTCTCGGCCGGCTTCCGGCGCCCGATCACCCGCTCGTAGAGCCGCTCCAGCGCCCCGGCCGTCCGTTCCCAGGTGTAGCTGCACCGGACCCGGTCCACCGCGGCGTGCCCGTACGCGAACCGCCCGGCGTTGTCGGCGAGGATCCGGCGCAGGGTGACCCCGAGCGTGCGCACGTCCCCGGGTGGCACCAGCTTGCCGGTCACCTCGTCGACCACCGCGTCGGCGATGCCGCCCATGGCGTAGCCGACCACGGGCACTCCGCAGGCCATGGCCTCCAGCGACACCCGGCCGGCGGACGAGTAGTGCGGGGTGCAGGCGACCACGTCGGCGGAGCGGTACCAGGTGGCCATCTGGTCGTGCGGGACCGCGCCGACCAGCTTCACCTGCTCGGCCACCCCCGTCCGCTCGGCCAGCTCACGGAGCCGGCGCGCCTCGGCGTGGTTGGCGAGCTGCTCGGCCGGCGGGCCGCCGGCGATCACCAGCTCGGCGTCGCCGACCAGCCGCATGGCGCGGATCAGGTCCTCCTGGCCGTGCCCCGGCGTGAGCCCGCCGACGGAGAGGATGCGTGCCCGCTGGTCGCGGGGCGCCGCCTCGCCGTCGGGGTGGAACTGCGCGGTGTCCACGCCGGTCGGCACCATCGCCACCGAGGTGCGCTGGAGTCCCATCCGGGTCAGCTCGTCGACCTCGTCGTTGCACTGGGCGACCGCGATGTCGACGGCCCGGGTCAGCGCCCGTTCCAGCGGGATCCGCTCCCCCGGCCCGTCGTACCGCCCGCCGAGGTGGCGCAACTGCTCGACGCCGAGGGAGTGGAAGGTCTGCACCACCGGGATGTCGGTCTCGCGGACGGCGTGGGCCGCGGCCAGCCCGCCGACCCAGTAGTGCCCGTGCACCACTTCGGGGGCCCAGTCGCCGGACCACCGCTGCGCCAGCCAGCGGCCGAACTCGGTCACGTACGGCACCAGCTCGGCGGTGGGCAGCGGGGCGGGCGGGCCGACCGGGACACGCTCCAGGTGGTAGCCGTCCACGTCGACGGACTCCTGGGCCGGCGCGTCGCGGCGCTCGTACACCCGGACGTCGTGGCCCCGTGCGGCGAGCTCGGCCGCCACCCGCGCGATGTGCTGGTGCGTCCCGACGGTGGGACCGTCGACGGACGGGCCGGCGTGCGCACACACAAGGCCGACGCGCATGGTGCACCTCCATGCGTTCTCGCGAGCGGTGGGGTCCTCCGGTCAGAGGGTCCCATTAACCAGACCCCGGTGCGCCGAAACCTGGCAGATCGGGAGCCCGCCCGGCAGACCGTCGCACGAAGGTGACAGCGCGGCCCGGTCGGGTTCGTGTCAATCTGCCCCGCCCGGACTCCCGGCAACCGTGATCCGGGCGACTCCGTCGGCATGACCCGGCCGGACCGGGGGTACCGGCGGAGAATGCCTCTCACCCGCAGCCTCGACGACGCCACTGTCGTGATCACCGGCGCCTCCAGCGGAATCGGCGCGGCCACCGCGTACGCGCTGGCCCGCCGGGGCGCCGACGTGGTGCTGGCCGCCCGGAGCGAGGAGGCGCTGCGCCGGGTCGCCGACCGCTGCCGGGAGCTGGGCGGGCGCGCCCTGGTCGTGCCGACCGACGTGACCGACCCGGAGGCGGTGGTGGGGCTCGCGGCGCGGGCGGCGGGCGAGTTCGGCCGGATCGACGCCTGGGTCAACAACGCGGCGGTGGGCACGGTGGGGCTCTTCGACGAGATCCCGGTGACCGAGTTCCGCCGGGTGGTCGAGGTGAACCTCCTCGGCACCGTGTACGGGACGAAGGCGGCGCTGCCCTGGCTGGACGCGGCCGGCGGCGGGGTGCTGGTCAACAACGCCTCGGTGCTGGCCGAGGTGGCCATGCCGTACCAGTCGGCGTACAACGCCACGAAGCACGCGATCCGGGGGCTGGCCGACACGGTGCGGCAGGAGCTGCGGGTCACCGGCCGGGGCCACATCTCGCTCTGCACGGTGCTGCCGGCCAGCATCGACACCCCGTTCTTCCGGCACGCCGCCAACCACACCGGCCGGGAGCTGACCCCGCCCCCGCCGGTCTACCCGCCCGAGATGGTGGCCGAGACGATCGTCCGGCTGCTGCGCCGGCCACGGCGGGAGGCGTACGCCGGGGGCGCGGCCCGGCTCATGGGGCTCCAGTGGCGGCTCGCCCCGGCGCTGGCCGAGCGGGTGCTGGGCTGGTACACCGCACGCACCCAGTTCGGCCCGGGCGTACGCCTGGACGCCACCGGCAACGTCTTCCGGGCCGACGCGGCGGCGGAACGGACCGACGGGTGGCAGGGCCGGCGGGCGCAGCTGATCCGGCTGACGGCGGCCTTCGGCCTGGCGGCGGCCGGCACGGCCGTCGGCACCGTGGCGGCGATGAGCCGGCGTTCCCGGACGGACCGCTGATGAGTCCCGCCGACCGGACTGATGCGCGTCGGGGGGCGGGCATGCACAATGGGACGATCATGCCGACGGACGTACGCTGCCTGGTGGAGACGGACGAGTCCTCCGCCGTGGTCCGGCTGACCGGCGTGCTGGACCTGGCCGGGCTCGACGCCGTCCGGGGCGCGCTGCTCGCCCGTCTCTGGCAGCGGCCGGGGGCGGTGATCGTCGACCTGTCGGGCGTGCGGATCGCCGATCCGGAGGCCCGGGCCGTCCTCGACGAGGTGCATCTCGCGGCGGCCGACTGGCCGGCCGCCGGCCTGCTGGTGCTGGACCCGGCCGGGCGGCCGGGCGGCGCCGCGCCGGTCCACCGGTCCCTCGACGCGGCGCAGGCCGCGCTGCGCGACGCGCCGCTGGCCGCGGTGCTCACCGCCGACCTGCCCCCGGTCGTGGCGGCGGCCCGGGAGGCGCGGGCACTGGTCAGCGACGGCTGCGCCCGGTGGAACGTGCCCGAGTTGGCCGAGCCGGCCACGATCGCGGTCACCGAGATGGTCAACAACGTGGTGGCGCACACCGGGACGCCCATGACCGTCCGGGTGGCGCCCCGGGACAGCGCCCTGCACCTGGCGGTCCGGGACCACTCCCACCGTCGGCCCGCGTACGCCGGGCTGGCCCCGCTCACCTCCACGGGAGGCCGGGGGCTGCTGCTCATCGACACGGTGGCCCGGCGCTGGGGCAGCACGCCGCTGCCCGACGGCAAGGTCGTCTGGTGCGTGCTGCACGCCGAGGACGAGGCCCCGCTCCGCGGCTGAGGCCCCTTTTAACCCCGTTCCTCCCGATCCACCCCGCCGGTTGCGGTTAATCCGGCGAGCGCAGTGGGTAGTTCCCGGTCATGCGCGACGACGAGTACCCCACCCCCGTGTCCGACCCCGAGGCGGAGGGCCTGCCGGACACCGCCGACGACGACTCCAGCGCCAACGACGACGTGCTGACCGGACGCGAGGCGGACGGGCCGGAGCCGGCCCAGCTGCCCGCCGACCGCACCCCGGTCGCCGTGGACCGCTTCGGCACCACCGCCGAGGAGCAGCTCGACGGCGAGTCGCTGGACTACAAGCTCCAGCGCGAGCAGTACGAACGGCCCGCCGACGACCCGCTGGCCGGCCCGGTCGACCCGGACATCGCGGCGGAGGCGGACAGCGAGGAGGCCGCCGCGCAGGCCCAGCTCGACGCCGACGTGATCGACCCGGGCCCGACCTCCGACCCGCACTCCCCGGTCTCCATCTACGACCACGGCCAGCTCGGCACCGTCGCCGACCACCAGGTCGGGCGGCTGGTCGAGCCGGACGAGGGCGCGCACACCGACCAGGAGACCGACAACGTCGCCTACGACGCCGGCTCGGCCGGGGGCGGGGCGACCGCGGAGGAGCTGGCCGTCCACGAGACCCGGCCGCCGGAGGCGAGCTGAGCCTCAGCCGTCCAGGCCCCGCTCGATCGCGTACCGGGTCAGCTCGACCCGGTTGTGCAGCTGGAGCTTGCCGAGCGTGTTCTGCACGTGGTTCTGCACCGTCCGGTGCGAGAGCCCGAGACGCTCGGCGATCTGCTTGTACGACAGCCCCTTCGCCACCAGACGCAGCACCTCGGTCTCCCGCTCGGTGAGCCGGGGTGCGTCGTCGTGCGGGGCGGGCGGCGCGGCGGCCAGCCGGCGGTACTCCCCCAGCACCAGCCCGGCCAGGCCCGGGGTGAAGACCGGCTCACCGGCCGCCGTGCGGCGCACCGCGTCCAGGAACTCGGCCGGCGCGGCCGACTTCAGCAGGTAGCCGGTGGCGCCGGCCTTGACCGCGTCCAGCACGCTCTGGGGCTCGCCACTGGCCGACAGCATCAGCACCCGCACCTCGGGGAGGACGGCGCGCAGCCCCTGGACCACCTCGACGCCGGAGACGTCCGGCAGTTGCAGGTCGAGCACCACCACGTCGGGGCGGGCCGCCGCGGCCACCCGCACCGCCTGGCGCCCCTCCCCGCTGGTCGCCACCACCACGTGCCCGGCCTCGGTGAGGTCGCGGGCCACGCCCTCCCGCCACATCGGGTGGTCGTCGACCACCATCACCCGGATGCTCACCGGCCGCTCCGCGGCACGGTCAGCTCGATCTCGGTGCCGGTGCCCGGGCCGGAGAGGATGCGCACCTCGCCGCCCAGGTCGGCCACCCGGCCGCGGATGGACTGGGCCACCCCGAGCCGGCCCTGCGCGGCGGCCTCGGCCAGCCGTCCGTCCGGGATTCCCGGGCCCTCGTCGCGTACCGAGACGGTCACCGTCTCCCCCTCGTCCTCGATCAGCACCCAGGCGCGCCCGCCGGCGTGCCGGGTGACGTTGTCCAGCGCCGCGCCGACCGCGGCGGCCAGTTCGCCGGCCACCCGCCCGGGCAGCGGCACCGGGGTGGCCGGCGCGGCCACCTGCACGGTCGCCGAGGCGTACCGGTCGAGCAGGTCGCGCAGGTCCCGGGCGTCCCCCGCCCCGTCCGGCGCGGCGCCCGCCCGCCCGATCAGCGCGCGCAGCGCGGCCTCCTGCTCGCCGGCCAGCCGGGCCAGCTCGGCGGCCTCGCCGTCCAGGTCCGCGCCGCGCCGCCGGACCAGCGCCAGCACCTGGAGCACCGAGTCGTGGATGTCCCGGGCCAGCCGCTCCCGCTCCCGGGTGGCCGCCTCCAGCTCCACCGCGCGTTGCAGCCGCGCCTCCGCCTCCACGGCCAGCCGGGCCACGTGCCCCACCACCACGCCGGCCAGCAGCAGGAGGATCACCCCGGTGAGCGAGGACTGGCCGATCCGCTCCCGGGTGGCCAGGTCGGCCGCGCCGAGCACGAGCGCGGCCACCGCACCGCGCCGCCGGCCGCCGGAGACCGCCCAGGCCAGCACCGGCCCGGCCAGCCAGGCGACGGTCAGCGTGGGCACGCCGGAGGAGAGCGCCGCGTGGCCGATCACCCACGGCGTGGCCAGCATGATCGCCAGCACCACGCCGAGGTCGGCCAGGAGCAGGGGCCAGCGTCGTCCGGCCGGGCGCCCGTAGCCGGCAGTGGTCACCCCGGTCCAGGCCAGCATCGCCAGGAGTACGCCGCCGGCGGCGACCGGGTGCGCGTAGCGGTGGGCGTCGCGGAGGACCAGCACCCCCACGTACGCGAGCGAGGCGAAGCGGAACACCGCGATGGACCGCCAGAGCGGGACCTCCAGGCCCTCCGGGGACGACGGCATGCGCGACACCCTGCCACAGCCGCGCACCGCCGGGTCGCGAGGTGCGGCGCGAGAAACCCTGACGTACGGTGGAAATGCCGCGAAAATGACCGAGAGCCATCGCCGGGACGGGGCCATGACGAACGCAGAACCCCCCGCACCGCGTACGGTTGTGCCCATCGAACCTTCCCTCCTCATCGCCGAGGCCTTCACCCAGGCCCAGGTGACCGAGCTCCGGCACTCGGTCACCTCGTGCGCGCACGCGGCGGGGCTGGTGGGGCAGCGGCTCGACGACTTCGTGCTGGCGGTCAACGAGCTGATCACCAACGCGGTCCGGCACGGCGGCGGGCAGGGCCGGCTGCGGCTGTGGCGTGGCGCCGGCGAGCTGGTCTGCGAGGTCGCCGACCACGGTCACGGGATCAGCGCGCGGCGGCTCAGCGACCGTGCGCGGCCCGCCCCGGACACCGCCGGCGGCTGGGGCCTCTGGCTGGCCCGGGAGCTCAGCGACACCATGGCGGTGGAGACCGGCGAGGCCGGCACCGTCGTTCGGATCACGACGGGGCTGGCCGCCCGGCAGGTCACCCACCCGTCCGACGGCTGACCCGCCCGGCATCCGGGCCGGCCTCAGCCGAAGAGCGCGCTCACCGACTCGCCGTTGTGGATCCGCCGCATCGCCTCGGCCAGGGCCGGCGCCACCGAGAGCACCTCCAGCTTCGGCACCCGCTTCTCCTCCGGGATCGGCACCGTGTTGGTGCAGACCACCTCCAGCACCCCGTCCTGCTCGCTCAGCCGCTTCAACGCGCCGCTGGAGAAGAGGCCGTGGGTGCAGGCCAGCCGGATCGAGCGGACCTTCCGCTCACGCAGGTGGCTCATCAGCTCGATCACCGTGCTGCCCTTGGCGATCTCGTCGTCGAGCACGATGACGTCCCGGTCCGCCACGTCACCGATGATCGCGCTGATCTGCACCCGGTCGTCGCTGAACCGCTGCTTCGCGCCGGCCGCGACCGGGGTGCCGAGCATCCGGGCGAACGCCGCCGCCTCCTTGGCGTTGCCCAGGTCCGGCGACACCACCACCGTGTTGCTCAGGTCCCGGCCCTTGAAGTGGGCGGCCAGCTCACGCAGCGCGTGCAGGTGGTCCACCGGGACGCTGAAGAAGCCGTGCACCTGCGGCGAGTGCAGGGTCATGGCGAGCACCCGGTGCGCGCCGGCCGAGGTGAGCAGGTCGGCGACCAGCCGGCCGCCGATCGAGATGCGCGGGGCGTCCTTCTTGTCCGACCGCGCGTACGCGTAGTGCGGCAGCACCACCGTGATCCGGCCGGCGGACGCGCCGCGGGCCGCGTCGATCATGAGCAGCAGCTCGACCAGATGCTCCTGCACCGGCGGCACCAACGGCTGGATGAGGAAGACGTCCCGCTCCCGGCAGTTCGCCTGCAACTGCACCTCGAGGCAGTCGTTGGCGAACCGGGACACCCGCACCGGGTGCAGCGGAACGTCGAGGTGGGCACAGATCTCGGCGGCGAGTTCCGGGTGGGCGGTCCCGCTGAACACGGCAATGTCACGCACGTCTGTTGATCGTACGGGTGGAACGGGGAGAGACGGTGGACGCTCCCGGCGGGTACGGTGCTGCCGTGACCGGAGAGTTCGTCGTCGCCATCGATCAGGGCACCACCTCCTCGCGGTGCATCGTCTTCGACCGGGCCGGGGAGATCGTCGCCTCGGCCCAGCGCGAACACCGGCAGATCTTCCCGCGGCCGGGCTGGGTGGAGCACGACGCCGAGGAGATCTGGGCCAACGTCCAGCAGGTGGTGCAGGAGGCACTCGCCGCCGCCGGCACCGGGCCGGATGGGCTGGCCGCCGTGGGTATCACCAACCAGCGCGAGACCACAGTGGTCTGGGACCGGGCCACCGGCCGCCCGGTGGCCAACGCCATCGTCTGGCAGGACACCCGCACCGGGCCGCTGCTGCGCGAGCTGGCCGAGGCGTACGACGAGGAGCGGCTGCGCGCCCGCACCGGCCTGACCCTGGCCACCTACTTCGCCGGCCCGAAGCTGCGCTGGCTGCTCGACCACGTCGACGGGCTGCGCGACCGGGCCGAGCGGGGCGAGGTGCTCTTCGGCACCATGGACAGCTGGCTGATCTGGAAGCTCACCGGGCGGCACGTCACCGACGTGACAAACGCCAGCCGCACGATGCTCATGGACCTGGAGACCCTGGACTGGGATCCCGAGCTGCTCGACGCGCTGCGCATCCCCGCCGCGATGCTGCCCGAGATCCGCTGCTCCGCCGAGGTCTACGGCACCGCCGACGGGGTGCTCGCCGCGGTGCCGGTGGCCAGCGCCCTCGGCGACCAGCAGGCCGCCCTGTTCGGGCAGACCTGCTTCCAGCCCGGCGAGGCCAAGTGCACCTACGGCACCGGCAGCTTCCTGCTGCTCAACACCGGGGCCAGCCCGGTGCCCTCCCGGCACGGCCTGCTCACCACGGTGGCCTACCGGATCGACGGCCACCCCGCCGTGTACGCCCTGGAGGGCGCCATCGCGGTCACCGGCTCGCTGGTGCAGTGGCTGCGCGACAACCTCGGCCTGATCTCCACCGCCCCCCAGGTCGAGGAGCTGGCCCGCACGGTCGACGACAACGGCGGCTGCTACGTGGTGCCGGCCTTCTCCGGGCTCTTCGCCCCGCACTGGCGCAGCGACGCCCGCGGCGTCATCGCCGGGCTGACCGGCTACATCACGAAGGGGCACCTGGCCCGCGCGGTGCTGGAGGCGTCGGCCTGGCAGACCCGCGAGGTGGTCGACGCCATGAACGCCGACTCCGACGTGGCGCTGCGCCGGCTCCGCGTGGACGGCGGGATGACCGGCAACGCCCTGCTCATGCAGTTCCTCGCCGACGTCCTCGACGTGCCGGTGGTCCGCTCCCGGATCACCGAGACCACCTGCCTCGGCGCCGCGTACGCGGCCGGCCTGGCGGTCGGCTTCTGGCCGGACCTGGGCACGCTGCGCGCCCAGTGGCGGTCGGACGCGCAGTGGACGCCGGAGATGGACCCGGCGCACCGGGAGCGGGAGCTGCGCAACTGGCGCAAGGCCGTGCAGCGCACCCTCGACTGGGTGGAGTGACTCAGTCCCAGCGGTTGCCGGTGAGCTTCTCGTAGACCTCGACGTAGCGGGCCCGGGTCGCCTCGACCACCTCGGCCGGCACCTCGGGGGCCGGCGGCTGCCGGTCCCAGCCG
Organism: Micromonospora chersina; assembly: GCF_900091475.1. Lineage (NCBI taxonomy): Bacteria > Bacillati > Actinomycetota > Actinomycetes > Micromonosporales > Micromonosporaceae > Micromonospora > Micromonospora chersina. Next base: position 5,297,974 of record NZ_FMIB01000002.1, on the reverse strand, counting down.
CTGCCGGTGGCCCAGTCCCGCACGTACTGCTTGTCGAAGGAGAACTGGGCGCGGCCCGGCTGGTACGACTCGGCCGGCCAGAACCTGGACGAGTCGGAGGTGAGCAGCTCGTCGGCGAGGACCAGGGTGCCGTCCGGCGCCCAGCCTAGCTCGATCTTGGTGTCGGCGATCAGGATGCCCCGGTCGGCGGCGATCTCCGCCCCCCGCCGGTAGACGTCGATGGTGATCTGCCGCAGCCGCTCGGCGGTCTCCGCGCCCACCTTGTCGACCACCTCGGCGTACGTGATCGGCTCGTCGTGCTCGCCCTTGGGCGCCTTGGTCGACGGGGTGAAGATCGGCTCGGGCAGGATCGACGCCTCCACCAGGCCGCGGGGCAGCTCGACACCGGAGACCGCGCCGGTGCGCTGGTACTCGGCGAAGCCACCGCCGGTGAGGTAGCCGCGGGCGACGCACTCGACCGGGACCATGTCCAGCCGCCGGCAGCGGATCGCCCGGCCGGCGAACTCCGCCGGCACGTCGGTGGCGGAGATGACGTGATTCGGCACCAGGTCGGCCAGCTGCTCGAACCACCACAGCGACAGCGCGGTGAGCAGGCGGCCCTTGTCCGGAATCGGGGTCGGCAGCGCCACGTCGTAGATGGAGATGCGGTCGGAGGCGACCAGGATCAGGTCCTCGCCGTCGGCGTAGACGTCCCGAACCTTGCCCGAGTGCAGAAGTTCCACGGCGCTAGTACACCATGGGTGTGGGCCGCCGCCCGGTGCGGCCACCGGCCGTCCCGTCCGCACCGGCGTTGACACCCCCGCCCGGGGCCTGTGTAAATGATCCGTCCGCAGCAGCCGCCCGCATCCCGGGAGAAACCCGTGCGCGCACCGCAGTCCGTACCCCGCCCCGGCGTCGACCGGCGGCGGCTGCTCGGCGCGCTGACCGGGCTGCCGCTGCTCGCCGCCGGGCTGTCCGGCTGCGGCCCGGAGGACGACACCCCGGTCGACGACGGCCCCATCGAGCTGTCGGTGTTCTGGTGGGGCGGGGCCCGGCGGGCCGAGGCCACCGAGCGGGCGCTGCGCCTCTACTCCCAGGAGAACCCCCGGGTCAGCTTCCGGGTGACCTGGCAGGGGCTGACCGGCTACTACGACCGGCTGGCCACCCAGGCCACCGGCGGCAACGTGCCCGACCTGTTCCAGATCGACGACACCCTGCTCACCGAGTACGCCCGCCGGGAGATCGTCCTCGACCTCAGCACCTACGTCGCCGACAACCGGCTCGACCTGCGCGGCCTGCCGGAACACCTGGCCCGCTACGGCCGGGTGGACGAGCGGACCGTGGCGGTGCCCGCGGCGCAGACCAGCGCGGCGCTGGTCTACAACCGGGACCTGCTGCGCCGGCTCGGGCAGCCCGAGCCGCACACCGGCATGTCGTGGCGGGAGTACGCGCGCTGGGCCGCCCGGGTCACCCGCGCCTCCGGCAACCGGGTGGCCGGCACCATGGACCCCTCCGGCGACTACCGGGCGCTGTGGCTCTGGCTGCGCGGCCAGGGCAGCGAGCTGTACCAGGGGCGGCAGCTCGGCTTCAGCTCCGGCGAGCTGCTCGACTGGTTCGAGTTCTGGGAGGTCGCCCGCTCCGACCGGGCCACGCCGAGCGCCGGGCTGGTGGAGCAGGCCGACACCGGCGAGCTGGCCCGCCAGCTCGTCGTGACCGGCCACGCGGCCGCGTCGTTCGCCTGGTCGCACCAGTTGCCGGAGCTGCAACGGCTCACCGACGACGAGCTGGGCCTGACCGCCTTCCCGGGCACGCCCGCGGCGCAGTGGCCCCGGGCGTCCATGTACTGGGCCGCCTTCCGCGGCAGCCGCCACCCGGGCGTGGTCGTCGACGTGATCAACTTCCTGACCACAAACGTTGCGGCCGGCCGGATCCTCGGCATCGAGCGCGGCCTGAACGCCGCCGTACCGGTCCGCACGTTCGTCGTCGAGGGCGTCACCGACCGTGCGGAGAAGCGGGTGGTGGCCCTCGGCGCCGAGTTGGACGAGCTGACCGGGCCGGCGCCCGCGCCACCGCCGAAGGGGCACGCCAAGGTGCGTACCCTGCTCATCGACGCGGCCGAGAGCATCCGCGCCAAGCGCTCGGGCGCCCGGACGGCGACCTCGCGCTTCATGGCCCAGGCGACCGCGGCCCTGGCCGAGTGACCGCCGCCCGCCGCGCCCGGGGCGCGGCGGGCGGACCGGTTCCCGTCAGCGCGGCGGACCGCCGCGCCGGCCCCGCATCAGGCGCAGCACCAGCAGCACGATCACCACGACCACCGCCAGGCAGCAGAGCAGCCCGAGGAAGCCGAAGCCGCCTCCCCGGGACCGCCGCCGGGCGGCCTCCACCACCAGTTCCCCCGTACCCGTGGAGGCCCAGGCCGCGACCGGCACGAACACCGAGAGCACGACCGCACCGAGGACCGCGCTGAGGCGGCCCCACCATCTGTTCCATCCAGACATGCCCCCATCCTCGCCGAGAAGCGCAACCGGGGCAGGACGGACGGGCCGGATCATGTGCAGCCGGAAACGGCGAAAGGCCCCGGAGCGAACTCCGGGGCCTTTCGCGACGAGTAGCGGGGACAGGATTTGAACCTGCGACCTCTGGGTTATGAGCCCAGCGAGCTACCGAGCTGCTCCACCCCGCGTCGGCTTTCACAGCCTATCTCATGTCCGCCGTGGAGATCAGCCGGGTTCCGCGATCCCGTCGGGTGTCGAGGGTCACGGTCGCCGTGGCGGCGCCGCCGGCACGGCGAAGGGCCCCGGAGCGAACTCCGGGGCCCTTCGTGACGAGTAGCGGGGACAGGATTTGAACCTGCGACCTCTGGGTTATGAGCCCAGCGAGCTACCGAGCTGCTCCACCCCGCGTCGGCCCGTTAACCGTAGCGTACGGGGCCCCGGACCCGCAAAACGGGCCCGGGGCGCACTCAGCGCAACCAGTCGCGGATCGCCGACACGGCTCGCCGGCTGTCCTTGTCGACCTGGGACCGCGGGCTGGACGTCCCCTCCCAGCCCCGCTCCCAGAGCACCGTCACCACGTTCCCGATGCGTACCGCGCGGACCAGTCGGACCACCTCCGCCACGCCCGGGGCACCCTCGTAGTCCGTGGTGGGCCGGCGCAGCTCGAACAGCACCGACTCGTCGCCGTAGCCGGCGTCGGGCAGCAGCCGCTGAGTCGACGTGAGTCCCTCGCCACCGTCCGACCCCGGCTGGGTCGGGCAGTCACGCACGGCCCGCCTCAGCTCGGCCATGGCGTCGTCGGCGCGGCCGTCACGGTAGACGGTGATGCTGTGCTGGTAGCTGCCGTCCAGCACGTGTCCCTCCGGCGTGCCGGCGAGCTTGAACGCCAGGTACCGGGCGCGGCGGGTGACGATCCCCTCCTCGCCGGGCTTGGCGCCGCAGAGCGCCGGCAGCACCGGTCCGGAGCCGAACACACTGCCGGTGCCGGCGTCGTTGGCCGCAGCCAGGGCGAAGAACGCCCGGTCCGGGATACTCGTCGGGCTGGCGGCCGGCGGCCGGGCGCTCGTCTTCGGCGGCGCGTCCGGGGTACGCGCGGGAGGTGAGGCGGTACGGCTCGGCGTCGGCGCGGGCAGGGCCGTGGTGGGCGACGGAGGGCCGGTGGTGGTGGCCGGTGCCAGGTCGACGTCCGGCCCCGCGGCGAGCACCCACCGCGTGCCGGCGGCGGTGCCGGCGACCAGCACGGCGACGGTCAGCGCCCCTACCGCGGCCCGCTGCCGGGCCCGGCGGTCGGCCCGCCGGCGGACCCGGTCCGGGGTCGGGAGCACCCGCTCGTCGGTGTCGGCGGCGAGCGCCCGGTAGAGGCGGTTCAGGTCACGCGACATCATTCACCTCCAGTTCCTCGGCGGCCACGCCGGGCAGCAGTTCGGCCAGCCGGGCCCGGCCCCGGGACAGCCAGGACTTCACGGTGCCGGCGGGAACGCCGGCCTCCCGGGCGATCTCCTCCACCGACAGGTCGAGCAGGTAGTGCAGGGCGAGGGCCTGCCGTTGCCGGGCCGGCAGCCGCCGGAGCGCCCCGACCAGCAGGACGGTGTCCTCACCCGGCGGCCCCACGTCGTCGGGTGGGCCGGTGCGGCTCGCCGCGAGACGCCAGCCACGCAGCCGCCGCCAGCGGTCGGTGGCCAGCCGGTTGATCACCAGCCGCAGCCACGCCTCCGGCGCGGGGTGCGCGGCGAGCTTCCCCCACTGCCGCCAGGCCCGGGCGTACGCCTCCTGGACGAGGTCCTGTGCCTCACCGGCGTCACCGGCCACCGCGCGGCCGTACCGGAGAGACCGACCCGACGTGCTGCGGTAGAAGTCGTCGAAGCTGTTCGCATCGCGCATCGTGGCTCCCGCCTCCCTGTCGACCACCTGCTCTGATGACGGTGGAAGCGGGCACCGGGTTGCGGGTGTTCCGTCCGGTAAGCGACACGAGCCCGCGGTCCGGACCGTTACGGGTCACGGACCACGGGCTCGCGTGGTCGGCTCGGCGTCAGCCGTTCGGTGACGGCGAGGACGAGGGCGAGGCCGGTGGCGACGCGGACGCGCTGCCGCTCGGGGCCGGGCCGGGCGACGGGTTGGCCGCCGCCTGGGCCTGCTGGAACGCGGCCATCGCCTCGTCCAGCGCCTTCAGCGCCCGCCCGTACCGCTCGAAGTCGCCGGACGCCTGCGCGGCCTTGACCTCGGCGATCGCGCTCTGCACCTTGCCGGCCGCCTCGGCCAGCTCGCCGGTGAGCACCGGCGGGGACGTGCCGCCGGTCGTCGGCGGGTTGTCGCCGGTACTCGGCGGCGGGGTGCCGGTCGCCGCCCGCTTGCCCTGCTCGACGAGCTGCTTGATGCCGTCGCTCAGGTTGTTGGCGAGCACCACGTACGAGCCGCCGTCGCCGTAGGAGAGCAGCACCTTCTGCAGCAGCGGGTACGCGTCCTGGTTGCTGCTCTTCACGTAGACCGGCTCGACGTAGAGCATGCCGTCGGCGAAGGGCAGCGAGAGCAGGTTGCCGTACTGCACCTGCGCCTGGTTGGAGGAGAGCAGGTTGAGCTGCTGCCGGATGTCGCCGTTGTTCGTCATCTGCTGGTGCACCTGCGTCGGCCCGGAGATCCGGGTCTGGTCCGGCAGCTCCAGCACCTCCAGTTGCGGCCGCCCGTCGACGTACGACCCGGTGACCAGCGCGGCCAGGTTCTGCCGCCCGTTCGGGGTGACCGCCGCGGTGAGCTGGAAGCGCGGCGACTCCTGCCCCGGGAACTGGGTGAACAGGTAGTAAGGAGGCTGCTTCTGCCCGCTGTCCGGCGCGTCCGGCACGTTCGGCACCTGCCAGAAGTCCTGGCCGGAGTAGAAGTCGCCCGGGTCGGTGACGTGGAACTTGGTGAGCAGGTTGCGCTGCACCTTGAACAGGTCGGCCGGGTAGCGGAAGTGCTCGGCCAGCTCCGGCGGGATGTCGCCCTTGGGCAGCACCAGCTCGCCGCCGAACGCCTTGTTCCACGCCTTGAGCACGGGGTCGGTGTCGTCGAACGCGTACAGCTTGACCGTGCCGTCGTACGCGTCGACGGTCGCCTTCACCGAGTTGCGGATGTAGTTGACGTTCTCCCGGGCCAGCTGGAAGGTGCCCCGCCCGGTCAGCTCGTCGGTCGTCTCCGCCTGCAGGTTGACCCGCTCCGCGTACGGGTAGGTCGCCGCCGTGGTGTAGCCGTCGATGATCCAGAGGACCCGACCGTTCACCACCGCCGGGTACGGGTCGCCGTCCAGCGTGAGGAACGGCGCGACCTTCTCCACCCGGTCCCGGGGGTTGCGCACGTAGAGCAGCTTCGAGTCGTCGTTGACCGCCTCGGAGAGGAGGAAGTTCGACTCCTGCTCCTTGATCGCGTAGAGCAGCCGCCGGCTGAACGAGCCGATCTCGACGCCACCCTCGCCGGTGTAGGTGTAGTACTGCTCGCCGCCGGTCGAGGTCGGGCGGTCGAACTCGACGTTCCGGTCACCGGTCTGCCCGACGATCGCGTAGTCGTCGGCCTCCATCCGCTCGCCGTAGTAGATCCGCGGCTGCTGGGCCGGGATCTGCTCGGTCTGCGAGGAGCACGCCTCCTGGGCCTTCTCGCCGAGGAAGCCGGAGACGAAGTACGGCTGGCCGCCGCAGACCACCTGGTTCGCCGGGGCCCCCACCAGGCCGTACCCGTGGGTGTAGACGGTGTGCCGGTTGATCCAGTTGTTGTTGGGCAGCTCACCGTAGTTGATCTCGCGCACCCCGACCACGTAGTCCGAGGTCTTGCCGCTCACCGCGTACCTGTCGATGTCCAGCTTCGAGCCGAAGTCGTAGAAGCCGCGGACCTGCTGGAGCTGGGTGTACGTCTCGGAGACCAGCTGCGGGTCGAGCAGCCGGACGTTCTGCACCACCGAGGTGTCCGTGGCCAGGCTGGCCGGCGGGATGAGGTTGTCCGCCGCGTACCCGGTGCTCTTCGTGCCGGTCAGGCCGAACGCGGCCCGCGTCGCCTCGATGCTGCGCTCGATGTACGGCGCCTCCTTGTCCCGGGCGCTCGGCTTGACCTCGAAGGTCTGCACGGCCCACGGGTAGATGCCGCCGATCGCCACGGCCGAGACGCCGAGCAGCGCGAGCGCGATGCCGGGCCAGACCAGGTTCCGCATCCACGCGTTGGAGAACACGATGATCGCGATGGCCACCACCACGGCGATCCAGGCGAGGATCTCCTTCGCCGGGAGCAGCGCGTTGATGTCGGCGTAGCCGGCGCCGTAGAGCTTGGCGCCCTCGTTGTACTCCAGCAGCATGGCCCGCTGGTCCAGCACGTACGCGATGGCCTTGAGCACCACGAAGACCGCGACCAGCGAGCTGAGGTGGGCCCGGGCGGCGTTCGTCATCCGGTCACCGACGCCCTGGAGCCGCACCCCGCCGAAGATGTAGTGCACGGCCAGCGCGCCGAGCAGCGCGAGCACCACCGCGGTGAAGCCGACGCCGAGCAGGTAGCGCCAGAACGGCAGCTGGAAGACGTAGAAGCCGACGTCGATGCCGAACTCCGGGTCCTTCACGCCGAAGCTGCCGCCGTTGCGGAACAGCAGCCACTGGCTCCACCGGCTCTGCGCGGAGAGGCCGGCGAACAGCCCGATGACCGCGGAGGCCAGGGCGATCCAGGTGCCGAGCCGGGGGCTCAGCAGCATCCGGTAGCGCTCCAGGGTCGCCTGCTCGGCGGAGTGCGGGCGGAGCTGCGGCCGCAGCCGGTACGCCAGCCACAGGTTGCCCGCCACGATCGCCGCCATGCCGAGCCCGATCACCAGGAACAGCAGCAGCCGGGTGGCGAGCACGCCGGTGAAGACCTGGGTGTAGCGGACCTCGTCGAACCAGAGCCAGTCGGTCCAGGCGTTGACCCCCCACCCGAGCAGGGTGAAGAACACGAACACCCCGATCAGGACCCCGATGGTGACGCGTCCGCGCCGGCTCATCCTCGGAAGGGGGCTGCTCCGCATGACCACTGTTGGCTCCGCACGCTCGATGTGACCGGCTCCGACCAGGCACCCAGAGTACGGGGTGTTGCTGAACACGTCGGGTCAAGGTCACGTCACGATCGTCCGGTGACCCGTCGCGGGCCCTCAGCAGCGGGTCGGCTGCCCTCCCGCGCGCAGCTTCTCCAGGGCCGTCAGCGCGTCGTCCAGCGTCGCCACCCGCAGCAGCGGCAGGTCCGGCTGCGGGTTGCGGACCGCTTCCGCACAGTTGTCGGCGGGCACCAGGAAGACCTTCGCTCCGGCCTCCTTCGCACCGACGAGCTTCTGCGCGATGCCGCCGATCGGGCCGACCCGGCCCTCGTCGTCGATGGTGCCGGTGCCCGCGATGATCTTCCCGCCGGTCAGGTCCTGCGGCTCCAGCTTGTCGATGATGCCGAGCGTGAACATCAGCCCGGCGCTGGGACCGCCGATGTCACCGAGGTCGATCTTGAGGGTGAACGGGTGCGGCTGCTGCTGGTCGATCTCGACGCCGATGCGCGGCCGGCCGTCCTGCTCGCGGCTGGTCACCGTGGCGGTGGCCGGCGCGCCGGCACGGGTGTAGCCGATCTTCAGCGCGGTGCCGGCCGGCTTGGCGCGGATCAGCTCCGTGAGCCGCGCGGCGCTTGTCACCGGCTGGTCGTTCACCGAGGTGATCACGTCGTTGGGCTTGAGCACGTCGACCGACGGGCCGCCCGCGGTGACCGCCTTCACCAGCACCCGGATCGGGTAACCCAGCTCCCGCAGGGCCGCCGTCTCCGCGCTGGTCTGCGAGTTCTGGAAGTCCTCGGCGTTGCGCTTCTCGACCTCCTCCTGCGACTCCCCCGGCGGGTAGACCAGCTCGCGCGGCACCACCGCCTCGTCCTTCGAGAACCAGCCGGCCAGCGCCGACCGGAGCCGGACGGTGGGCTGCACGCCGACCGTCGTGAGCCGGAGCTGCCCGGCGGAGGTGGACGTCGACCGGCCCGTGACCTGGATGATCTCCTTGCCGTCCGCACTGCCGAGGGTGTTCACGGTCGGACCGGGACCGAGCACCACGTACGGGATGGGCACGCTCAGCACGCCGACGCTGAGCAGGGCGGTGAGCAGTGCACCGAGGAGTACGGTCACGCCGCGACGTCTCATGCGCCAGAGCGTACCGATCCGGCCCGGAAGGTCCGGCGCGGTGAGCACCGGACTTCGCCCTCAGCGCAACGCCGACGCCACGACCTGCGGCGCGGCACGCGTACCGTAGAGGTCGTGCCTGATATTCCGTTCGGCTTCGCGCTCCCGGGTGGGCAACCACCAGACCCCAACGATCCCGCGCAGATGCAGCAGTTCATGTCGCAGTTGCAGCACCTGCTCTCCGCGCCGGGCAGCGGACCGGTCAACTGGGACCTCGCCCGGCAGGTGGCCGCCAGCCAGCTCGCCGCCGCCGGCGACCCGGCGGTCTCGCCGTTCGAACGCAACGCGGTGGAGGAGGCGCTGCGCATCGCCGACCTCTGGCTGGAGCCGGCCACCTCGTGGCCCTCCGGCATCCGGACCTCGGTCGCCTGGAACCGCAACGAGTGGATCTACAAGACCCTCGACGTGTGGCGCAAGCTCTGCGACCCGGTGGCGAGCCGCATGGTCGGCGCCATGGGCGACCTCGTGCCGCCGGAGGCCCGGGCCCAGCTCGGCCCGATGCAGTCGATGGTCGCCACGCTGGGCGGCGCGCTCTTCGGCGGCCAGCTCGGCCAGGCACTCGGCTCGCTCGCCGCCGAGGTGCTCTCCGCCGGCGACATCGGCCTGCCGCTCGGCCCGGCCGGCACGGCCGCGCTCATCCCGGCCAACATCCGGGCGTACGGCGAGGGCCTCGAACTGCCCGAGGACGAGGTACGCCTCTACGTGGCCCTGCGCGAGGCCGCCCACCAGCGACTCTTCCAGCACGTCCCGTGGCTGCGCGGGCACGTGCTCACCGCCGTGGAGAACTACGCCGCCGGCATCCGGGTCAACCGGGAGGCCATCGAGGAGGCGATGGGCCGGGTCGACCCGACCGACCCGGAGTCCATGCAGGCGATCGCCCTGGAGGGCATCTTCACGCCCGAGGACACCCCGGCGCAGAAGGCGTCGCTGGCCCGGCTGGAGACCGTGCTCGCCCTGGTCGAGGGCTGGGTGTGCCACGTGGTCGACAGCGCCGCGGGCGACCGGCTGCCCAACGTCGTACGCCTCGGCGAGGCGTTCCGCCGCCGCCGGGCCGCCGGCGGTCCGGCCGAGCAGACCTTCGCCGCCCTCGTCGGCCTGGAGCTGCGGCCGCGCCGGCTGCGCGAGGCGACAGTGCTCTGGTCGGCCCTCACCGAGCACCGCGGGATCGCCGGCCGGGACGCGGTCTGGGGCCACCCCGACCTGCTCCCCTCCGACGACGACTTCGCCAACCCGGAGGCGTTCGCCGCGACCACCAGCGACCTGGACGAGGAGCTGGCGAACTTCGACTTCACCGCGCCCGGCGCGCCGGAGGAGCAGACCCCGGGCGAGGACGACGACAAGTCCTGACGCCACACGTCACCGGGGCCCGCACGAATTCTCGTGCGGGCCCCGCCGCGTCCGCCCCCCACTCCCGCTCTGCAGCCTCCGACGCAACGGTCAGTGCCTGCAGCGCCTCTGCTCGGCTGCTCCGGCGCGAGGGGCAGCGCTTGTCCCTAACAGGACCCGGCGGAGTCGGTCATTCTGCGAGGGGAGCGCCGGCGTCAGCCGGGCTGGCCGGAGAGGACGGCGCGGGTGGCCTCCCAGCCTTCGAAGGCCGGATCGAGGCTGGCCAGGTCGGCCGGGCCGCGCAGTCGGCGCCAGCCCGCGGTGACCGCCACGTCTCCCGGGCGCGGTGCGGCGGCACGCACCTCTGCCGGCGCGGCGGTGTCCAGGTCAAGCGCCGGCAACCACGCCGGCGCGGGCAGCCGAGCGGCCACCCCGAGCAGCCCCGACCCGCTCCCCTCCACCGGGGCCACCGCCACCGGACGGCTGGACAGCGGCCGGAGCAGCTTGCCGAGGGTGAGGCCCGGCACATCCGGGGCGTCGGCCGCCACCACGGCCGCCTGGTCGTACCCGGTCAGTGTGGCGAACACCGCGTCGACCGTGGGCTCCGGCACCTCGTGCACGGCCGTGCCGGGCCAGACCACCGCGTCGGCCAGCCAGCGATCCTCCGGCGTCACCGCCACGGCGGTCTCCACCTCGTTCAGCGTGGCCAGCAGGTCCACCACGTCCTCGGCGAGCGCGCTCCGCCACCGGGTCGGATCGATCCCCGGCGGCGTCCAGTTCACCGGCGCGAGCAACGCCACCACCACACGTCGAACCACCCGACGACCCTAACCCGCTGTCCGCGCCCACCCTGACCGCGCGGCGGCGCCCGCCGCATGTGCTCCACGTGCCGGCTCCCGTGACCGACCATCCGGCCCTGCATCCGCGTCGGCGGAACGCCATGCGTGTATCAGGCGCCGCGACGGTAACTCTCCAAGATCGGCAGAACCGCAACGTCGATCATGAAGTTAGCCGCGACAAAACGGGCGAACGGCACCGCTAACTTCATGATCGACGCGGGGCCGGGGGCCGCGAGGGGCGGGAGCGCGAGGCCGCGCGGCCGCGGCCGCACGGGGTGCGGGGCCACAGGAGCGCGGGGCCGCGGAGAGCCGCGGGATGTGGGGAGACCGGGTGGATCAGTCGGTCAGGGGGACGCCGGAGGTGGCGGCTACGCCCTCCAGGTAGCCGCGGGCGCGCTCGGTTTTCGGGTAGCGGCCGACCAGGGCCCAGAACTCGGCGTTGTGGCTGGGCACGACGAGGTGCGCCAGCTCGTGCAGCAGCACGTAGTCGATCACCCAGTCGGGCATGTCCTGGATGCGGTGGGAGATCCGGATGGTGCGGTCGGCGGGGGTGCAGGAACCCCAGCGGCCGTTCTGGTTGGTCACCCAGCGGACGCTGGCCGGGACGGCGGCCGGCCCGTGCTCGGGCAGGTAGAGGTTGATCAGTCGGGTGGCCCGGGCCAGCAGTTCGGCGTCGGAGCGGGCGAGCCGGCCTTCGCGGGCGGCGAGCCGGGCCAGCATCCGGTCGACCCACTCGCTCTCCTCGGCACGGGAGAACTGGTCGGGGATGAGCACCACGACGCGCTCCCCGTCGCGGTACGCGGACACCGTGCGCCGCCGGCGCTGGCTGCGCCGTACTTCGACGACGGGCTTCCGCGTCCCGGCCATCACTGGTCCGCGCAGCCTCGGATGACTGTCACGAGGGAAAGCTAATGCGTACTGACCAGGGGTCCGCAAGAGTCAACACGGCGACACGCGCCCGGAAAATGGCGTTTGGTCGCCAGGAGTCCCGAAAAAATTCTTTGCGGCGGCAGTTGACCATCACCTGCCGACCCCTGTCAACGTTAAGTGATCTACGGACGGGCTGTCGCGCTGGGGGCCTCCCGAAGGGGGATCTGAGGGCATTCACCCGGCGTGTCCCCGCGAAACTGACTTATCCGACGTAACTCGGCATGCACACTCTTGCCGTCGACTTGCTCACAGAGTCGACGCACAGCTGACATGGAACCGCCCAGACCTGGGTAGGGTCCGCCAACCAGCGGTCACGCGAGTGACCGTGGAGAACCCCCCGGCGCCGGCGCCACCCGTGGCCCGCCGCAGGGAAACCCGCCGGAGGCGTCCGGCGGACGAGACGAGGAGGGCTACCGTGGCCGACCAGGCCCAGACCTACAACGGTTACTGCGTGAAGTGCAAGGAGAAGCGGGACTTCGAGGGGCGCGTGGAGGTCTCGAAGACCGGCATGAACATGGCCAAGGGCAAGTGCCCGGTGTGCGGCACAACAGTGAACCGCATCCTGGGCAAGGCCAAGGTCTGACCCGTCCGGGTCGCACGGGGGAGGGGTGGCCGGCGGCCACCCCTCCCCCGTCGCATAGCTGACACCGGCTACCGGCGAGTTGTGGACAACCCGGGTTTTCCTGTGGACAACGCTGGCCACAGCCCGGCGCACCTGTGGACAACGATCGACGGAGAGCGCGGACACGGTCACGATTCGTGGCGTGAGCGACCCCATGCCCCTCGCCCGTCCGACGCTGCTGCCCGGCCTGACCCGGCTCTGGCGGGACCGCCACACCCTCCAGCTCGGGGTCGAGCCCGGCCGGGCCGTGCTGCTCGAGGTGACCAGCCCGGGCGCCACGCGCCTGCTCGACCTGCTGGACGGCTCCCGGAGCGAGCGGGCCGTGCTCACGGCGGCCACCGCCGCGCGGGTGCCTCCGGCCGAGGCCCGGGTGCTGCTCGACACGCTCCGGGCCGCCGGTCTCGTCGTACCCGCGCAGAGCCTGCTCCCCCGCGACCTCACCGGGCCGGTCCGGGCCCGGCTCGCCGGCGAGGCCGACGCCCTGGCCCTGACCGCGACCGACCTGCCCGGCACGCCGGCCCGGCTGCTGCGCCGCCGCCGGGCAGCCCGCGTGCTGGTCACCGGGGCCGGCCGGCTCGGCGCGGCGGTGGCCGTCGCGCTGGCGCAGGCCGGCGTCGGGCACGTCGTACCCGAGCTGGCCGGGCCGGTCCGCCCGGGTGACCTGGTCGGGACCGGCCTCACCGGCGCGGAGCTGGGCCGCCCGCTGGCGCCCGCGGTCCGCGCGGCGCTGGCCCGGTGCGCGCCCGGCACGGCGACCGGCCCGCTCCGGCCGGACCGGGCCGACCTCGTGGTCCAGCTCGGCGCGGACCGCCCGGCGGCCCTGCTCGCCGCCGGGTACGCGCGGCGCCGCCAGCCTCATCTCCTCGTCGACCTGCGCGGCGGCGTGCCGGTGATCGGCCCGCTGGTCCGTCCGCCGGTGGGCCCGTGCCTGCGCTGCCTCGACCTGCACCGGACGGACCGCGACCCGGAGTGGCCGGCGCTCGCCGCCCAGCTCGCGGCCGACGACGGCGACCGGGCCTGTGCGGCCACCACCCGGCTGGCGGCGACTGCCTACGCGGCGGCCGAGGTGTTGACGCAGCTCGACGGGGGCGCCCCGGAGACCCTCGGCTGCGCCGTGGAGATTCCGGGGCCGGGCCGCTTCCGGCACCGCCGGTGGCCGCCGCACCCCTCCTGCGAGTGCTCCGGGCGTCGCCCGATCCGGTCGGGCGCGCCCGCTCCGGGCCGCACAGCAGCAGTGGGCCCCTCGAGTCGGTAACAATGACCGGGTGACCGACATCCCGCGCCGGGCCGTGTCCCGGACCGCCAAGCTCGCCGCTCTACCGCTCGGTTTCGCCGGTCGGACCGTCCTCGGCATGGGCAAGCGCGTCACCGGGCTCGCGTCCGACGTCATCTCCGCCGAGATCCAGCAGCGCACCGCCGAGCAGCTGTTCAGCGTGCTCGGGCAGCTCAAGGGCGGGGCCATGAAGTTCGGTCAGGCCCTGTCGGTCTTCGAGGCGGCGCTTCCGGAGGAGATCGCCGCCCCCTACCGGCAGGCGCTCACCAAGCTCCAGGAGGCCGCCCCGCCGCTGCCCGCGGCGACCGTGCACAAGGTGCTGGCCGAGCAGCTCGGGCCGGACTGGCGGGACCGGTTCGTGGAGTTCAACGACACCCCGGCCGCCGCGGCCAGCATCGGCCAGGTGCACCGCGCGGTCTGGCGTGATCCGGGGTACGGGCCGAACGGCGGCCCGCGGCACCGGGACGTGGCCGTGAAGATCCAGTACCCGGGCGCCGGGGACGCCCTGCTCGCCGACCTGAAGCAGCTCTCCCGGCTGGGCGGCATGTTCCGCGCGATCCAGCCCGGGCTGGACGTGAAGCCGCTCCTGGTGGAGCTGCGCGAACGGATCACCGAGGAACTGGACTACGAGCTGGAGGCCGAGTCGCAGCGCGCGTTCGCCGCCGCGTACGCGGACGATCCGGACATCTACATCCCGGAGGTGCTCGACGCCGCGCCCCGGGTGCTGATCACCGAGTGGGTCGAGGGCACCCCGCTGTCGCAGATCATCCGGGAGGGCACCGAGGAGCAGCGTGACGAGGCCGGGCGGCTGATGGCCGAGTTGCACCTCTCCGCGCCCATGCGGGCCGGGCTGCTGCACGCCGACCCGCACCCGGGCAACTTCCGGCTGCTACCGGACGGCCGGCTCGGCGTGATCGACTTCGGCGCGGTGGCCCGGATGCCGGAGGGCACCCCGGAGCCGATCGGCCGGATCGCCGCCCTGGCGTTGCGCGGCGACGCGGACGCCGTGGTGGCCGGGCTGCGGGACGAGGGCTTCGTGAGCCCCACCGAGCCGATCGACGCCGAGGGGGTGCTGGACTTCCTCCGGCCGATGCTGGAGCCGATCTCCGCGGACGAGTTCCGGTTCACCCGGGCCTGGCTGCGCGGCGAGGCGGCCCGGCTGGCCAGCCCGCGCTCCCCCACCTACCAGCTCAGCCGGCAGCTCAACCTGCCGCCGTCGTACCTGATGATCCACCGGGTGACGCTGGGCTCGATCGGGGTGCTCTGCCAGTTGGAGGCCAAGGCGCCCTACCGGGCCATCCTGGAGCGCTGGCTGCCCGGTTTCGCCCCGGTGAGCTGACCGACGCACACGCCGAAGGGGCGGCGACCATCCGGTCGCCGCCCCTTCCGTGGTGTGGGTACTAGAGAACGCCCAGGTCGCGAGCCGACTGGCTGCGGCTACGCATGGCGACGGTACGGGCGGAACGGGCTGCCTCAGTGCGCGTGGTGGTGCCGGCCTGAGGCCGGCGCATTCGCGCCCGGGACAACGCTTCGTGGAGTAGTTGCATCTCGGTTCCATTCGGCAGGTGCAGCATGGTTTCGGCTTTCTCGCGGCCGGTGAGTGTCACCGGCGGGGACGTCGGACGGGGTTGTGTCAGGCTGCCAGCCGGACGGAGCTACGCGACTCGGACAGCCCACTGGCCGCCAGTCGCGCCTCCGCCTCGACCCGAAGCTGGGCGTCACGGGCGAGGTCCTCCTTGCGCGGACGGCCACGGGGCCGCTTGCGCGGGACGACCGCGCCACGCTCGAAGATCTCGCCGCCCCAGACGCCCCAGGGCTCGGCCCGCTCCACCGCGCCGGCGAGGCACTCGACGCGCAGCGGGCAGTCCCCGCAGAGCGACTTGGCCAGCTCGAGCTCGGCAGGCGAGTCGGAGAACCACAGGTCGGGGTCGAACTTCCGGCAGGGCAGGTTCGCCTCCACGTCGACACTCACGTCGAGCGGGGCCAACGCCAGACTCATCTCCCGGTCACCTCTCTCTCACTTCGATCTCGTGGATCGCATTACTTCGGCACTACGGCGGTGCAAAAAAACTGAGGCCGCGGATCCCGGTGTGCGGGTTCCGCGGCCTCGAGGTGAGCCGGTGGTCTGGATCAGACCGGTCTACCTCGAGGTGGAACGCCGCGGACATCCGTGCGCTTCTTGACGTCACCGATGCCCATGCCCGTGAAGCCACTGGTCCCCTCGATCTCCGCCAGCGGCGCGACGGTCAGGTTCAGCTCGGCCTGAACCTGGACCTGGTGCACCTGCGGAGCCGACGGTCGAGCGGCAAGGGCCACCCGGACGGACGACAGCGGAGCGCAGGCAGCTGGCATCGCCGCCGGACGCTCATAGGTGAAGATCTCCACGGGTGCCACCTCCCTCAACGTTCCTCGTGCCGACCATGGACTCATCCCCCGTGAGCAGCCAGAATGGCGCCGCTCGCGAGGTGTGTCCTGAGGCTATTCCTCGCCTCGGGGCGAGGGCAAACGATTTACGGCTAGATTTCGAAACTTTTCTGCGGGCAGACATCGTCCACCCCCGCACCGGCCACCAGGGCCAGCACCGTATCGCCGTAAAGGCCCAGTTTGCGGGGCCCGATCCCGGCGATCGCGATGAGTTCCTCGGTGCGTCCGGGCTTCCGCTCGGCCAGCGCGGTGAGCGTGGCGTCGGTGAAGACCACGTACGCCGGCACCTTCTGCGCGCCGGCCACCCGCTGCCGCCACTCGTGCAGCCGCTCGTACAGCTCCTCGTCCAGATCGGACGGACAGGTCGGGCAGCGGCCCAGCTTCCGATCCGCCCCGGCGAGCAGGGTGGCGCCGCAGATCCGGCAGGACACCACCTGGGCGCGCCGCCGCTCGGTGCGCCGGGCCGCGCCCGCGCCGGCCCGCTCGCCGCCGCCGGAGCGGTCCAGCTGCGGCAGGAACCGGGACGGCCGCCGGGCCCGGCCGCCGGGCGAACGGGCCGTCGCGTACGACAGCCAGAGCCACTCCCGCGCCCGCGTGATCCCGACGTAGAGCAGGCGGCGTTCCTCCTCGACCTGCTCGGGGGTCTTCGCGTACGTGGTGGGCAGGGTGCCCTCGGCCAGGCCGACGAGGAAGACGGCGTCCCACTCCAGACCCTTGGCCGAGTGCAGTGAGGCCAGCGTCACCCCCTCCACCGTGGGCACGTGCTGCTGGGCGGCCCGCCGGGCCAGTTCCTCGTTGAAGTCGCCCAGGGTGACCGGGCGCTCGATCGCGACGGCCTCGCCGATCGGCACCACCTCGGGCGTCGCCGCGTACTCCTCGGCGAGCTGGACCAGGGCGGCGAGCGCCTCCCAGCGCTCGCGCGCGGCCCCGCCGGCCGGGGGCGCGTCGGGCGCCCAGCCGACCGCGGCGAGCCCCTCCACGACGGCGGCCGGCAGCGGGGTCTCCCCCGGGATGGACCGGGTGGCGGCGCGCAGCGCGATCATCGCCTGGCGCACCTCGGGGCGCTCGAAGAAGCGCTCCGCCCCCTGCACCACGTACGGGACCGCGGCCTCGGTGAGCGCCTTCTCGTACGCCTCGGACTGCGCGTTGGTCCGGAACAGCACCGCGATCTCCCGCGCCGGGGTGCCGCCGTCGATCAGCGCCCGGCAGCGGGCGGCGACCGCGTTGGCCTCGGCCGGCTCGTCGGTGAAGATCCGCAGATCGGGTTCCGGGCCGGGCGGGCGCTGGCCGTGCAGTTCCAGCCGGAGCCGCGCCTCGGCGCCCCGGGCCTGGGAGATCACCGCGTTGGCCAGCCCGACCACCTGCGGGGTGGAGCGGTAGTCGCGGACCAGCCGGACCACCGTGGCGCCCCGGTAGCGGCGCGGGAAGTCGACCAGGTAGGAGGACGTCGCCCCGGTGAACGAGTAGATGGTCTGGCTGGCGTCGCCCACCACGGTGAGGTCGTCCCGGCCGCCGAGCCAGGCGTCCAGCAGCCGCTGCTGGAGCGGGTTGACGTCCTGGTACTCGTCGACCACGAGGTGCCGGTACTGCCCGCGGACCTGCTCGGCGACGTCGGCGTGCTCCTCGATGCCCCAGACCGCGGCGCGCAGCATGTCCTCGAAGTCGATCACCCCGTTGCCGCGTTTGAGCCGCTCGTACGCGGCGAAGACGTCGGCGACCTTGGCCGGCTCGTACGGGGTCTCGCGCAGCGCCTTGGCCGCGGCCACCACGTACTCACCGGGCTCGACGAGCGACGACTTGGCCCACTCGATCTCGCCGGCCAGGTCGCGGGCGGCGGCCCGGTCGGCGCGCAGGCCCACCTTGGCGGCGGCCAGGGTGACCACCCGCACCTTGCTGTCCAGCAGTTCGGGCATGGCCCGCCCCTCCAGCAGCCGGGGCGCGAAGTAGCGGACCTGGCGCAGCGCGGCCGCGTGGAAGGTGCGCGCCTGCACACCTGGCACCCCGAGGACGGCGAGACGGCTTCGCATCTCGGCGGCGGCCCGGGCCGTGAAGGTGACCGCCAGCACGTGCCGGGCGGAGATGTCGCCGGTGAGCGCACGGTGGGCGATCCGGGAGGTCACCGCCCGGGTCTTGCCGGTCCCGGCGCCGGCCAGGATGCAGACCGGGCCGGCCGGGGCGGTCACCGCGGACCGCTGCTCCGGGTCGAGGCCGGCCAGCACCCGTTCCGCCGCTGAGTGAACCACCACAGCCAGGAATCATTCCAGCCTCCGGCGATGTTGCAGCGGTTAGCCTGGCCTGATCGGACCGGGCGCGAGTCACCCCTTGGAGGACCTGACCATGTTGACGATGTATTCCACCCCGTGGTGCGGCTACTGCCACCGGCTGAAGTCGCAGCTCGACCGGGAGGGCATCGCGTACGAGGTGGTCGACATCGAGCAGGACACGAAGGCCGCGGAGTTCGTGATGAGCGTCAACGGCGGCAACCAGACCGTCCCGACGCTGCGGTTCGATGACGGAAGCGCCCTGACCAACCCCTCGATCACCCAGGTCAAGCAGCACCTGGCCAGCCTTCCCGGCTGACCCACCCGCACCTGCGACGAGCGGCCACCCCGAACCGGGGTCGGCCGCTCGTCGCGTCTCACGGCGCCCGGCGACGGCGGGGCGCGGCGAGCACCTCGCGGTCGAGCGGGCGGCGCGGGACCGGGACGTGGACCAGGACGGGCCGGGGCGTCGTGAGCCGCCGGCCGCCCCAGAGGTACAGGCCGGCGGCCGTGGTGGTCACCCCGACCAGGGCGAAGAGCAGGCGGTAGTCGAAGACACCCACGAGCAGCGCGCCGGCGCCGATGGAGACCGCCTGCGGGCCGCTCACCACCGCCTCCGCGGCGGCGGCGACCCGGCCCAGCAGCCCCGGCGGCGTCCGCCGCTGGATCAGCGTGTTCAACCCGACCATGGTCAGCGGCAGGGAGACCCCGGCCAGCAGCAGCGCCACCACACCGAGCCAGAGCCGGGGGTACGCGAGCGCCAGCGCGGCCGGTCCGAAGAAGCTCACCCCGGCGGCGAGCGCGCCCACCTCACCGGCCCGGCGCACCACCGCCGCCGAGAAGAGCCCGCCGACCAGCCCGCCGACCCCCTGCACCGTGACGAGCACGCCGACGAACGCGGCGTCCCGGCCCAGCCCCAGGTCGACGTACGCGAAGATCAGCGACTCGGTGAAGCCCATCATGAGCGAGCCCAGCCCGTACCCGAGCAGGGCCCGGCGCAGCGCGGGGTCGCCGGCCAGGTGCCGCAGCCCGGCGCCCAGCCCGGCCGGCCAGCGGCGCGCGGACCGGGCCGGCGTGGTCTCGGTGACCCGGAGCAGGCCGACCACCGCCGCGGCGGTGAGGAAGCCGGTCATGGCCAGGGCGACCAGCAGCCAGCCGCCGACCGCGGCGTAGAGCCCGGCTCCGGCCAGCGGGCCGACCAGCCGCAGTCCCTGCCGGACGGTCTGGAGCACCCCGTTGGCGTCGGCCAGCAGCTCGCTCGGCACCAGGTGCCGGATCAGCCCGCTGAGCACCGCGCTCAGCGTGATGTACGACAGCCCGTAGAGCCCCGCCACCACGTAGATCACCCAGACGTCGGCGCGGTCGTGGACCGCGAAGAGCGGGCAGAGCAGCACGGCCGTGCCGAGGTTGGCGGCCACGAAGAAGGGCCGGCGGCGGCAGCGGTCGACCACCCAGCCGACCAGCGGCGCGAGCGCCATCGGCGCGATGACGGCGAAGATGGTGGCCCCGGCCATGCCGTCCGACCCGGTCAGGTCCTTGACCCAGACGGCCAGGGCCAGCAGCAGGATCGACTCGGCCGCCATGCTGGCCAGCAGCGCGACGAAGAGCAGACGGAAGTCGGGGCGGCGCAGGACGGTGCGCATCGGGTTCCCTCCGGCGGGCGTGCGCCATGGGCGCGTCGGGGCGGGCGCGCCGGTGAAGGCACCCCTCCACGGTCCTCTTTTTGTCGCGTGACACGCCCCCGCCGGAACCTCCGGCGCCGGTCGCGCCGTCCATACTGACCGTGGGGGGCGAATTTCATACAGTTACCGTCGCGTCCTGCGACGGTCGACGGGAAAGAGGACACCGTGCCTCCTGCCGCACCAGGTCCGATCCTGCGCCGTCGCAGGCTCGGCACCGAGCTGCGCCGGCTGCGTGAGCAGGCCGGCCTGACGGGCGACCAGGTCATCGAGCGGATCGGCTGGGCCTCCGCCTCCAAGCTGTCCCGCCTGGAGAACGGGCGCAGTCGCCCCGACCCGGACGACGTCGGCGTCCTCCTGACCCTCTACGGCGCCGAGGGTGAGCTGCGCGAGGAGCTGCTGGGAATCACCCAGGAGGCCGGCGACATGCGCGGCTGGCTGCGCAACTTCCCCGTGATGACCCAGCAGCAGCGCGGCTTCGCCGAGCTGGAGGCGGGGTGCGCGGAGATCTCCGAGTACAACCCGGTGCTGGTGCCGGGGCTGTTGCAGACCCCCGGGTACGCCCGGCACCGGATCATGTCCGCGGCCCGGGTGGCCGAGCAGGCCGGCGACCAGGAGACCGAGGACCCGGAGACCGAGGTACGCGCGCGGCAGGCCCGCCAGTCGCTGCTGAACCGTTCCCCCGACGCGCCCCGCTACACGGCGGTGCTGGAGGAGGCGGCGCTCGGGCGCCGGGCCGGCCCGCCCGAGGTGCTGCACGAGCAGATCGTCCACCTCTGCGAGCTGGCCATGCTGCCGAACGTGACGTTGCACCTGCTGCTG
The DNA here is from genome assembly GCF_900091475.1 of Micromonospora chersina. Taxonomy (NCBI): domain Bacteria; kingdom Bacillati; phylum Actinomycetota; class Actinomycetes; order Micromonosporales; family Micromonosporaceae; genus Micromonospora; species Micromonospora chersina. Next base: position 5,277,143 of record NZ_FMIB01000002.1, on the reverse strand, counting down.
CGGGACACCCGGGTGGGTGACTGGTACCTGCCACCCACCGCCTTCTCGGTCTACCGGTTCGCCGATCCGCTCGATCCGGAGACGCTGGCCATCGAAGGTGGCTTCACCGACGTCATGTCGACCGAGGCAAACACCCTAAATCGCTATAAAGTGGTGTTCGAGTGGCTATGCTCGGCGGCGCTCTCCGCATCGGACACCCTCTCCTGGCTGATCGAGGCGACGGGACGGCTGACCGGCACGGCAGCCGAGTCCACAGTGGCGTTCGGGCCGGCAACGGCGCCGACCCAGCGCCGCCGCGACTCGGGGCGCCTGACGACGGACCGGTGATCCACGGACACCCGTGCGGCCCGCGGCGTCACTCGTCCCCATCGGAGCACTCCAGACCAGGAGCAGAACCATGAACGAGATCCGCAACAGCACGTCCGAGCAGCCCGCCGGCCTCGCCTGGCGCAAGAGCACCCGCAGCCAGACCTCGAACTGCGTGGAGATGGCGCCGCTGCACACCGGGCCGGCGGCCGTCGCGCTGCGGGACAGCAAGGACCCGCGCGGGCCGGTGCTGCTGTTCAACCGGGCCGGCTGGCTCGGCTTCATCGCCGGCGCGAAGAACGGCCAGTTCGACCTGAACTGATCCGGCGAGGTCGCGGGGCCGCCGGTGCGACACCGGCGGCCCCTTGCGCGTCCACCCCCGACAACCGTGCCGAGCTGGGGTCACCCGATCGGTCGAGGGCGCGGGCAATAGGCGAGTTTCACTTGCTGTCACCAAGCGCGGGCGTAACATGACGCAAGAGTGACGTGGAAGTTGCAGAGTGCATCCGTCCGTCCGTACCGGGGGACACCATGCGGTTCCTGATCGTCCGCACCGAAATCCGTGCCGCCGCCGACACCGACATCGCCGCCGCCTGGGCCGGCGGGGGCCGGCTGCGGGACGAGACCAGCGCGCCGGAACCGCGCCGCCAGGTCGTCCACGCCGAGGACCGCGACGCGGCCCTGCTGCTCGCCCGGGCGCTCTCCAGCGTGGGCGCCGTCCGGGCCGGCCGGCACCGGGTCAAGGTGCTGCCGATCTCGGACCTCGACCCGGCCCACCCGTACCACCGGGACGGCGGCTGACCCGCCACCGACGCCCGTCGTGGCCGGACCGGCTCCCCCGCCGCGTTCCATGCCTCATCCGGCCACGACGGCCCGTGTTCCCGGCCCGAGACCGCCGCGGCAACGACGGTCCCGGGCCGGGGCCGCATTCCGGCCGCATCCGGCCCGTGTCCCCACACCTCCCGGTGATCATGAAGTTGGCGGCGCGACTCGCCCGATGTGTCGCCGCCAACTTCATGATCACGGGGGTTGGTCTCGGGCTTCGGTCCCGCTGGTCCGCGTGCGCTCCGGTCAGCAGTGGCCGTCGAGCCAGCGGTGGACCAGGAACAGGGCGATCGATGACGGCGGCGGGAGGAGCAGGCGGTCGCCGCCCTCCACCCGGACCGGCTCGTCGGCCAGCGCCGCGCCGATCTCCCGCCGCGTGAACCAGCGGGCGTGGGCGATCTCGGCCGGATCCACCCGGATGGGCGCGTCGGCGTCGGCGCGGGCCAGGAAGCCGAGCATCAGGGAACCGGGGAACGGCCAGGACTGGCTGCCCGCGTACCCGATCTCCTCGACCTCGACGCCGACCTCCTCGCGGACCTCGCGCAGCACGGCGGCCTCGGCCGACTCCCCCGGCTCGACGTAACCGGCGAGGCAGGAGTAGCGGCGCAGCCCCGGGGTGCTCGGCCAGGTGGCGTTGTTGCCGAGCAGGCAGCGCCCGTCCGGGCCGTCGACGCCGTCGTGCACCAGCACGATCATGGCCGGATCGGTACGCGGCCAGATCCGGCCGCCGCCGGGGTCGACCCGGGACCAGCCGGCCTCGTCCACCTCGGTCGGATGCCCGGTGGACGAGGAGTAGCCGTGCCGGGTGTGCCAGTTCGTCAGCGCCAGCGCCGTGGTGAAGATCCCGGCGTCCCGGTCGGTCAGCAGGTGGCCGACCTCGCGCAGGTTGACCCGGCGGGTGCCGGCCAGCTCGGGCAACGGCGAGTCCACCGCGAAGACCGGTACGCCGTCCGCCTCGACGCCGAGGAACATCGGCACCGACCGGGGCACCTCGGGCAGCTCGCCGGGGCCGACCAGCACCAGCTCCGGCGGGGCCGCCTCGCCACGGACCAGGGCCCGGCCCTCGTCGGCCGAGTCCAGCACCAGCACGCGGGCCTGTTCCCACGCCTCGGCGAGCCAGCCCGGGTCGGTCCGCCGGTGCGCCGCCCGGTCGAGCGTGGACCGGGCCAGCGGTGGGGCGGGCTCGCCGGTCATGAGGACTCCGTCCGGACCGGGGTGAGCGTGGCGAGGCTGTCGGCCACCCGCTCGGCGTCGCCCAGCACCACCGTGACCGCCTGCGCGGGCGCCAGGTAGCGGGCCGCCGCCGCGGTCACGTCGTCCACGGTCGCCGCGGCCAGCCGGGCGGCGTGCTCCGCGAGGAAGTCCAGGCGCAGCCCGTTGCCGGCGTACGCGCTGGTCAGCGAGGCCAGCCCGGCCTGGGTGGACATGCCGAGCTGGAGGGTGCCGAGGGCGTACTGGCGGGCCTGCTCCAGCTCGTCCGGCTTGGGCGGCACGGTGGCCAGCCGGCCCAGCTCGTACAGGGTCTCCAGCAGGGCGGGCGCGGTCACCTCGGTGGCCACCTCGGCGGCGGCGACCAGCACCGACCCGGCCACCGAGTGCTCGACGAGCGAGTGCGGCCCGTACGTGTAGCCCTTGTCCTCCCGGATGTTCTCCACCCAGCGGGAGGAGAAGTAGCCACCGAAGACCAGGTTGGCCAGTTGCAGCGCGGCGTGGTCGGGGTGGGTCCGGGGTACCGCGGGAAGCGCGATCCGCAGCGAGGACTGCACCGAGCCGGGCCGGTCGACGAGCAGCAGCGGGCCGGGCTCCAGCGGCGGCGCGGGCGGCAGCTCGGCCGGCTGCCCGTCACCCTGCCAGCCGGAGAGAGCCCGCTCCGCCGCGTCCAGCGCCCGCTCCGGCTGCACGTCGCCGACCAGCACCAGCACCGCGCCGGCCGGGTGCACCCGCTCGGCGTGCAGGCGCCGCAGCACCGGCGGCTTCACCGCCCGCACCTGGTCGGGCTCGGGGGTCTGCACGGCGTACGGGTGCCGGCCGTAGATCCGCTTGAGCAGCGCGGTCCGGGCGAGGTGGGCGGGCTGGCTCTGGGCCACCTGGATCCGGTCGACCAGCCGGTCCCGTTCGGTCTCCACCCAGTCGGCCGGGTAGGTCGCCCCGGTGAGCACGTCGGCGAGCAGCTCCAGCATCCGGTCCAGGCCGGTGACCAGGCTCGCCCCGGAGAGCATCAGCCGGTCCGGGTCGACGCCGGCGGAGAGCCCGCCGCCGACCTTCTGCAGTTCCGCCGCGAGCTGGGTCGCGGTGTGCGTCTCCGTGCCGGAGAGCAGGGTCTGCGCCAGCATCCCGCCACGGGCCAGGTGGGTACGCCCGAACGGCATCCAGAGCCGCAGCTCGACCAGCGGGATCGCGCTGCGGCGTACCGCGATCACGGTGAGGCCGTTGTCGAGCGTGCGCTCGGCCTGCTTCGGCAGCTTGAGCCTGCGGTTGGGCCCGAGCGCCGGCAGCGGCCGCGTACCCGTTTCGACGGTTGTCATCGGGCGCCTCCGGCGATGACCTCGATGGACGCGCGGCGCTCCGGCCGCAGGGTGGCGGCGGCGGCGCGGACCTGCTCGTCGGTCACCTCGCCGACCAGCCGGGGCAGGTCGTTGAGCAGGCCCGGCTCGCCGCGCTGCTGTTCCAGCACGGCCATCCGCAGCGCCCGGCCGAGCACCGCGTCGGTGTCCCGCAGCAGGTGGGTGGCCATCCGGGCCTGGGTACGGGCCAGCTCCCCCTCGGTCAGCCCGTCGGTGGCCAGCCGGTCCAGCTCCTCGTCGACGGTGCGCAGCACCTTGTCGACGTCGCCGCCGGGCGGCAGGTGGGCCTGGAGCAGCAGCGCCGTGGGGTCGCGCACGTCGAACGGGTCGCCCATGAAGCCGAGGTAGCCGCCCAGGCTGGTGACCGAGCGGTCCCGCTGGACGAGCCGCTCGACAAGCCGGGAGGCGTCGCCGTCGGTGAGCACCTCGGCCAGCACCACGTACGGCAGGTAGCCGGCGAAGTCGGTCACCGGGTCGGGCACCCGCCAGGCGCCGGCCACCGCCGGCAGCGGGGCCAGCTGGTCGGTGTACGAGGTGCGCCGCTCGGCGGTGAGGTCGGGTTCGGCGAAGTCGGGGCGCTCCGGGGCGGGGCGGGCCGGCACGTCGCCGAAGTGCCGCTCGATGAGCGCTGTCGCCTCGGCCACGTCGACGTCCCCGCTGACCGCGAGGACTGCGTTGCCGCTGGCGTAGTAGCGGCGGAAGAAGTCGGCCGCGTCACCGACGGTGGCGGACTCCAGGTCGTCGAAGGAGCCGTAGCCGTCGTGCGCGTTGGGGAACGTGTCGAACATGACCGGCGGGAGGGTGAGCCAGGGGAACCCGCCGTACGGCCGGTTGAGCACGTTGACCCGGATCTCCTCCTTGACCACGTCGACCTGGTTGCGCAGGTTCTCCTCGGTCAGCCGGGGGCCGCGCATCCGGTCGGCCTCGAGGAAGAGCGCCCGCTCCAGCGCGTTGCTGGGCAGGGTCTCGTAGTAGTCGGTGTAGTCGAGGTGGGTGGAGCCGTTGAAGGTGCCGCCGGCGCCCTGGACGTGCCGGAAGTGGGCCAGCTTCTCCAGGTTCTCCGAGCCCTGGAACATCAGGTGCTCGAAGAGGTGGGCGAAGCCGGTGCGCCCCTCCGGCTCGGACCGGATGCCGACGTCGTAGACCACCGCCACCCCGATGACCGGGGCGCTGCGGTCGGGGGTGAGCACCACCCGCAGGCCGTTGTCGAGGGTGAACCGCTCGACCGGGTATTTCGTCGCTGGAATTCTCGCTCTCCGCGTCGGCACGTGATCGACCCTAACGCGTCCGCCGCGCCCGCACCGGCGGTGTGCGCGGGCCCACCGGACGGCGGTGTGGAGCGGGGGCCGACCGGCGCCACTATCTCCACCGAACAGGTGGGAATTGCCAAGAATCCCCAGGTCGCGCGTCCCGGATTCTGGATGGGTCTTGACGCCGCTCGGCGCCTGCCCCAGTCTTCCTACCAACTAAGTAGGAATACTGCGGATTGGATACACGATGAGACGGCTCCCCTTCCGCCGCCTGGTCACCCTGGCCACCCTCGCCGTGGTCGGCGCGGCCACCCTGGGCGCCACCGCGGCCTGCGGCGACGACAGCGACGACGCCGCCGGTGGCTCCGGTCCGGTCACGCTGCGCCTGGGCTACTTCCCGAACATCACCCACGCGCCGGCCGTGGTCGGCGTGGAGAAGGGCATCTTCAAGGAGAAGCTGGGCAGCGGCGTCACGCTGGAGACCAAGACCTTCAACGCCGGCCCGGCGGCCATCGAGGCGGTCTTCTCCGGCGCGCTCGACGCCACGTACATCGGTCCGAACCCGACGGTGAACGCCTTCTCGAAGTCCAAGGGCGAGGCGGTCCGGGTCGTCTCCGGCGCCGCGTCCGGCGGCGTGGCCCTGGTGGTGAAGCCGGAGATCACCTCGGTGGAGCAGCTGCGCGGCAAGAAGATCGCCACGCCGCAGCTCGGCAACACCCAGGACGTCGCGCTGCGCTACTGGCTCAAGGAGAAGGGCCTCCAGACCACCAAGGAGGGCGGCGGCGACGTCAAGGTGGTCCCCCAGGAGAACGCGCAGACCGTCGAGACCTTCGGCACCGGCGCCATCGACGGCGCGTGGGTGCCCGAGCCCTTCGTCTCCCGGCTGGTCAACGCGGGCGGCAAGGTGCTCGTCGACGAGCGCGACCTCTGGCCGGACAAGAAGTTCGTCATCACCAACCTGCTGGTCAGCACCAAGTTCCTCAAGGCGCACCCGGACGTGGTGAAGAAGCTCGTCGAGGGGCAGGTCGCGGCGAACGAGTTCGTCAACAGCAAGCCGGACGAGGCGCAGCAGGCCATCTCCGACCACATCGGCAAGATCACCGGCAAGCCGCTGGACCTCAAGCTGATCAAGCAGGCCTGGCCCACGCTGGAGTTCACCAACGACCCCATCCCGTCCTCGCTGAAGGCCGGGCTGGACCACGCCGTCGCCGTCGGGCTGACCCAGCCGGTGGACCTGAACGGCCTCTACGACCTGAAGTACCTCAACGAGGTGCTCAAGGCGCAGGGCAAGGCCGAGGTCGTCCAGCCGTGACGTCGACCACGACGACCCCGCGCAGCGCGACCGGCTCGGTCGCGCTGCGCGGCGTGACAAAGGTGTACGGCCAGGGCGAGCACGCCGTCCTGGCCCTGGACGGGGTCTCGCTGGACGTGGCCCCCGGCGAATTCGTCTGCCTGGTCGGCGCGTCCGGCTGCGGCAAGAGCACCCTGCTCAACCTGGTGGCCGGGCTGGACCGGACCAGCGGCGGCCGGATCGACCTGGGCGAGGGGGTCAACCCCGGCCTCATGTTCCAGGAGTCGGCGCTCTTCCCGTGGCTCACCGTCGAGGGCAATGTGGAGGTGCCGCTCAAGCTTCGCGGGCTGCCCCGCAACGAGCGCAGGGCTCGGGTCGCCGAGCTGCTGCGGACGGTCCACCTGGCCGACTTCGCCCGCAAGCGCCCGCACCAGCTCTCCGGCGGCATGCGGCAGCGGGTCGCGCTGGCCCGCACCCTGGCCCTGGACACCCCGGTGCTGCTGATGGACGAGCCGTTCGGCGCGCTCGACGCCATGACCCGGGACATCCTGCACGACGAGCTGGAGCGGATCTGGTCCGAGCGGAAGCTCACCGTGATCTTCGTGACCCACAACGTCCGCGAGGCGGCCCGCCTCGCCGACCGGATCATCCTGCTGTCCAGCCGGCCCGGCCGGATCATCTACTCCACCGAGGTCGACGTGCCGCGACCCCGGCGGATCGACTCGCCGGAGATCGCGGCCATCGCCGCCGACGTCACCGACCGGCTGCGTACGGAGGTGGGCCGCCATGGCCAGTGACACGCTCGCTGGAGCGCCGCGCACCGACGCGGAGATCTCCGGCCTGGACGCCCTGGAGATCGCCGGCCGGGAGAAGGCGCCGTCCCGGCTGCGCCGGGTCTGGTCGACCACCTGGCCGAAGCTGGCCGCGCTGGCCCTGGCCGTCGCCCTCTGGCAGGCCGTGGTCTGGACCGGCTGGAAGGACCCGTGGGCGCTGCCCGGGCCGGTGGTCGTCTTCGAGGACCTGGGCCACTACGTGGCCAGCCCGGCGCTCTGGCACGGCCTGGCCACCACGGCCCGCCGCGCCGCCGTGGGCTTCGCCGCCGCGGTCGCCGTCGGCCTGCTGCTCGGTCTCGCGGTGGCCCGGGTGAAGGTGCTCCGCGCCGCGCTCGGCTCGATGATCACCGCGTTGCAGACCATGCCGTCGATCGCCTGGTTCCCCCTCGCGATCCTGCTCTTCCAACTCAGCGAGCAGGCCATCTTCTTCGTGGTGGTGCTCGGCGCGGCGCCGTCGGTGGCAAACGGCGTCATCCACGGCGTGGACTACGTGCCGCCGTTGCTGGTCCGGGCCGGACGCAACCTCGGCGCCCGCGGGCTGGACCTGTACCGGTACGTCATCGCGCCGGCCGCGCTGCCGGCCATCGTGGCCGGACTCAAGCAGGGCTGGGCGTTCGCCTGGCGCAGCCTGATGGCCGGCGAGCTGCTGGTGGTCATCGCCACCCGGACCTCGATCGGCGCGCAGCTGACCTACGCCCGGGAGCTGAGCGAGGCGCCCCGGCTGATGGCCATCATGATCGTCATCCTGGTGGTGGGCCTGCTGGTGGACGCCGCGTTCGGCGCGGCCGACAAGGCGATCCGCCGCCGCTGGGGCGTGCTGGACCAGGCCGGCAACTGACGCCGTGTACGTCTCCGCGCGCGCCGACTACGCGCTCCGGGCCATGCTCGCCGTCGCCGACGCCGCCGGGTCCACCGGCGACGGGGGGTTCGGCGCCGGCGAGCTGGTCAAGGCGGCGAGCCTGGCCGAGCGCCAGGACATCCCGCTCAGCTTCCTCCAGGGCATCCTGCTCGACCTGCGTCGGGCCGGGCTGCTGCACAGCCACCGCGGCAACGAGGGCGGGTACGCGCTCACCCGCCCGGCCGCCGAGATCAGCGTCGGTGACGTGCTGCGGGCGGTGGGCGGCGCGCTGACGAGCGTCCGGGGCATGCCCGCCGACCACGCCGGTTACCACGGGGTGGCCGCCGGGCTGCGGGACGTCTGGCTGGCGGTGGACGGCGCGATCGCCCTGGTGGTCGACCGGACCACCCTCGCCGACCTGCTGGCCGACCGCGCCGCCGCGTCCTGACGTCGGGATCAGCCCCGGCGGCGCGGGCGGCGGGAGCGGGACGGCCGCGAGGCCGCGGCGGCGTGCGGCGCGGGCGGCGGGGTGAGGGTGACCGGGACGCCGGTGGGCTGGCGGGCGCCGGTGACGCGGGTCAGTTCCTCGTCGCCGGGGCGTACCCGGGCGGTGTGCGGGGTGATGCCGGCGACCGTCATGAGCCGGGAGACGTCCCGGCGCTGCTCCGGCAGGACCAGTGTGACCACGGTGCCGGACTCCCCCGCCCGGGCGGTCCGGCCGCCCCGGTGCAGGTAGTCCTTCGCCTCGGTCGGCGGGTCGGCGTTGACCACCAGGTCCAGCCCGTCCACGTGGATGCCCCGGGCCGCCACGTCGGTGGCCACCAGCGCGGTGACGTGACCGGTGCGGAACTGCTCCAGGATCCGGGTGCGCTGCGGCTGGGTCTTGCCGCCGTGCAGCGCGGCGGCGCGTACCCCCTTGGCGAGCAGTTGGCGCGCGACCCGGTCGGCGCGGTGCTTGGTGGCCATGAACAGGATGGTGCGGCCTTCGCGGGCGGCGATGTGGGCCAGCGCGGCCGGCTTGTCCTCCGCCTCGACGTGCAGCACGTGGTGGGTCATGGCGGTCACCGTGGCGGTGCCCGGGTCGACGGAGTGCGACACGGGGTTGCTCAGGAAGCGGCGGACCAGCCGGTCCACGCCGCCGTCCAGGGTGGCCGAGAACAGCATCCGCTGGCCGTTCGGGTCGACCTGCTCCAGCAGCTTCGTCACCTGCGGCAGGAAGCCCATGTCGGCCATCTGGTCGGCCTCGTCGAGCACGGTGACGGCCACCTGGTCGAGCCGGGCGTCGCGCCTGTCGATCAGGTCGTGCAGCCGGCCCGGGGTGGCCACCAGCACCTCAGCGCCGGCGCGCAGCGCGTCCGCCTGCCGCTGGAGGGAGAGCCCGCCGACCACGGTGGCGCAGCGCAGGCCGAGCGCCCGGGCGTACGGGGTGAGCGCCGCGGTGACCTGCTGGGCCAGCTCGCGGGTGGGCACCAGCACCAGCGCCAGCGGGCGGCCCGGGCGGGCCTTGCGACCGGCCGTGCGGTGCAGCAGCGGCAGCCCGAAGGCCAGCGTCTTGCCCGAGCCGGTGCGCCCGCGGCCGAGCACGTCGCGGCCGGCCAGCGAGTCCGGCAGCGTCGCCGCCTGGATGGGGAACGGCTCGGTGATGCCCTGCGCGGCCAGCTCGGTGACCAGCGCGGGGGCCAGGCCGGTGGCGGCGAAGGTGGGAACGGTCATGGTCATGCGAAAAGCCTTCCTCGACGCGGCACGTGTCGAGGAAGGGCGCCGACGAGCGGCGCGTCACCGGCGTGGCCGGTGGTCACAAGCACGAACCGAAAGGTACGGGCCGGCCCGCCGCAGCACGCCACGTCCCGCGGAGCGGGTGGGCGGCGCAGCGGACCGGCCCGTCACCGCGCCCGGGGGGCGCGATGGGTGTTACCGGATGATCCGAAGATCAGAGCGGACGGATGTTCTCCGCCTGCGGGCCCTTCTGGCCCTGGGTCACCTCGAACTCGACCCGCTGGTTCTCGTCCAGGCTCCGGTAGCCGGAGGTCTGGATCGCCGAGAAGTGGGCGAAGACGTCGGCGCCGCCGTCGTCCGGGGTGATGAAGCCGAAGCCCTTGTCAGCGTTGAACCACTTGACGGTGCCAATTGCCATGTGTTTCGTCTCCTTGACGGAACGTTCGGACCCGCACCTGTTGCGGACCGAAGAGGAGCACGCCGCACGCGTGTGCGCGGTGTACCTGTCGCTGCTGGTCGCCCCGCCCGGAGAACTCCGGACACAACAAAGAGCGCCTGGGGCCACAATCCGCCAGGCGCACACAGAGTCTCTGGAAACCAAAACTGCAACGCGCCTAACCTACCACGATCTCCGCAACGCCGCGCCCTCTGTCGAAAATTCCGGTACCGCGGCGACGAGCGCGGTCAGCCCCTCGGCGTCGAGCAGGTCGGCCGGGCGGACGGTCACCCCGTCCCGGACGTAGTGGAAGGCGGCGCCGACCCGGTCGACCGGCACCCCGGCCAGCTCGGCCCAGGCCAGCCGGTAGACGGCGAGCTGCACGGCGGCGGCGTCCGCCTCCCGCCCGGCGGGCTGCCGGCCGGTCTTCCAGTCGACCACGTCGAAGCGGCCACCGGGACGGGCGAAGACGGCGTCCATCCGGCCCCGGACCACCACCCCGGCGATCACTGTGGCGAAGGGCACCTCCACCTCCACCGGCACCCGGTCGGCCCACTCGCTGGCCAGGAAGCGCTCCTGGAGTTCGGTGAGCGCCTCGTCCGGGGCGGCGTCGTCGTCGGCCGCGCCGGGCAGTTCGTCCACGTCGAGCAGCCGGTCGGCGCCGAAGCGCTGCTCCAGCCAGGTGTGGAAGGCGGTGCCCCGCCGGGCGTACGGGTTGGGCTCGGTGGGCATGGGGCGGCGCAGCGTCCGGGCCAGGGCCTCCGGGTCGCGGCGCAGCGCCACGAGCTGGGTCACCGACAGGTGCCCGGGCAGCTCCACCTCGACCGCCTCGGCCCGCCGGGCCAGCTCGGCCCGTTCGGCGAGGAGCAGGTCGGCCTCCCGCCGCCAGCGGGCCACCTCGGCGTCCTCGACGGGCGCCGTCGTGCCGGCGTCCCCGGCGGGTGCCGGCGTGGCCGCGTCGTCGGCGGGTGCCGGCGTGGGCGGCGCGGCGGCCGCCAGCAGGGACTCCTCGCGGCGGGCCGCCTCGGGGTCGGCCAGGTAGCGGCGGACCAGGGCGGCGGCCTCGGCCAGCGCCGGACGGCGGGCGCCGAGCGGGTCGGCAGGCCACTCGGCCCGCAGCACCGTCTCGGTGGTCGGGTTGACCGCGTCCCCGGCCGGCTCGGGCGCCCAGGCGTCGACCAGGTGGCCGTCCCCGCCGGCCAGGCAGACGTCGTGCACCTCGCGGAGGAAGACCGAGGGGCCGCGGAACCGCTTCGTCCCCTCCCCCCACCAGTAGCCGGAGCAGAGCAGCAGCCGGCGGGGCCGGGTCACCGCCACGTACGCCAGGCGGCGCTCCTCCCGCTCGTCGTGCGCCCGCCAGGCGTCGGTGAACTCCTCCACGGCCCGGGCCACCCCGCGCTGGTCCTCCGCCCCGGACAGGCCCAGCTCGGGCAGCCCGTCCGCGTCGCCGCGCAGCGGGAACGGCAGCACGCCGAGCCCGCCCAGCCAGTGGTCGGAGTTGCGCACCGGCCCCGGCCAGACGCCCCGGGTCAGCCCGGCGACCGACACCACGTCCCACTCCAGCCCCTTGGCGGCGTGGGCGGTGAGTATCTGCACCGCGCCTTCCACCACCTCGACCTCGCCCGGGGTCAGGCCGCGCTCCTCGTCCTCGGCGGCGGCCAGGTAGGCGAGGAACCCGGCCAGCGTGGCGCCGGGGGTCTCGCCGCTGAACCGGGCCGCCACGTCGCCGAGCGCGTCCAGGTGGGCGCGGGCCAGCCCGGCGTCGCCGGCGCCGTCCCGGCCGGCCCGGACCGCCACCTCCACGTCCAGGCCGATGGTGCGCTCGATGTCCGCGATCAGCTCCGGCAGGGACTGGTCCAGCCGGTAGCGCAGCAGCGCCAGCTCCATCCCGTACGACCGCAGCCGCGCGTACCCCTCCGCCGAGTACGCCTGCGCCGGCCCCAGGTCGGCCAGCGCCTCGACGAGGGTGGCCTCGTCCAGCGCGTCCACGGTGATCTCCGGCCCGTCGTCACCGGTCACCTCCCGCCGGGCCCGCGCGATGGCCCGGGCCCGCCGGTGCAGGGCGACGAGGTCGCGCGGCCCGATCCGCCAGCGCGCGCCGGTGAGCAACCGCAGCAGCGCCGCCCCGTCCGTCGGGTCGGCGAGCACCCGCAGCGTGCAGACCACGTCCCGGACCTCCGGGGTGTCCAGCAGCCCGCCCAGCCCGACCACGTCGACCGGCAGCCCCCGGGCGCGCAGCGCCGCCTCGATCGCCGGGATCTGGCTGCGCAGCCGGACCAGCACGGCCGTGGTGGGGCGCCGGTGCGCCGGGATGTGCTCGGGCAGGGAGTCCGGCATCCCGGCCGCGCCCCGCCAGGCGGACAGCACGCTGTCCGCGATCCATTCGGCCTCGTCGGCGTACGTCTCCAGCAGCGCGCAGTGCACGGTGCCGGCGGCCCGCCCGCCGGGGCTGCGGTGCGGGATGGGGTCGCGGACGCTGAGCGCGGCGCGCAGTTCGGGCACCCGGGCGCCGGCCGCCCGCAGCGGCACCGAGAGCGCGTTGGCGACGCCGAGGATCTCCGGCCGGTTGCGCCAGCTCGTGGTGAGGCCGAGCACCTCGGCGGGGGCCCCGTCGGTGCGGGCGAACTCGGTGGGGAACCGGTCGAGCGTGCCGGCGCTGGCCCCCCGCCAGCCGTAGATGGACTGGCAGGGGTCGCCCACCGCGGTCACCGGGTGGCCGCCGCCGAAGAGCGCGTTGAGCAGCACCACCTGGGCGTGGCTGGTGTCCTGGTACTCGTCGAGCAGCACCACCCGGAACCGGTCCCGCTCGATCACGCCGACGCCAGGGTGGTCGCGGGCCACCCGGGCGGCCCGGGCCAGCTGGTCGGCGAAGTCCATGGCCTCGAAGTCGTCCTTGCGCCGGGCGTACGCGCGGACCAGCGGGAGCAGCTTCAGCCGGGTCTGCTGGAGCTGGAGGGCCTTGCGCACGTCGGCGTAGACCCGGCCGGGCCGGGACTGCACCTCGGCGAAGAACCGGCCGGTCCAGGCGGCCAGCTCGTCCGGGTCGACCAGGTGCTCGTCCAGCTCGCCGGCCAGGGCGAGCACCGCGTCCGTGATGGTGGACGGCATCCGGTCCACCTCGGACATGTCGCCGTCGTAGTTGCGAACCAGCAGGTCGACGAGCTGCCAGCGGGACGCCTCGGTGAGCAGCCGGGTGGTCGGCTCGTAGCCGGCGCGCAGCCCGTGCTCGGTGACGATCCGGCCCGCGTAGGAGTGGTAGGTGGAGACCGTCGGCTCGCCCGCGAGGGGGTCCTCGTGCGGGTCCCGGCCCTGCCGGCCGAGCCGGCGGATGAGCTGGTCGAGCCGGGTGCGTACGCGGTGTGCCAGCTCGCCGGCGGCCTTGCGGGTGAAGGTGAGGCCGAGGATGTGCTCGGGGCGGACGTACTGGTTCGCGACCAGCCAGACCACCCGCGCGGCCATCGTCTCGGTCTTGCCCGAGCCGGCGCCCGCCACCACCAGCAGCGGCTCCACCGGCGCGGCGATGATCGACGCCTGTTCCCGGGTGGGCGCCGGCAGCCGGAGCAGTTTGGCCAGCTCGACCGGGGTGTAGCGGGGGCCCGCGTCGGCGGTCCGGGGCGCCGGCGTGGCGGTGGCGCTGAACAGGGTCGGCTGCGTCGTCATGGTTGCTCCGTGGGCGGCTCGACGACCTGGCGACCCTGGCCGGAGACCGGGCAGCTCGTCCGCACCGGGCAGACCCGGCACTTCGAGTTGGCGACGGCCGCGAAGGTGGCGGCGGCCATCGTGTCGGCGGTACGCCGGACCAGCGCGGTGGCCCAGCCGGCCTCGGGACCCTCCCCGGCGGCCGGCTGCGCCTGCTCCTTGGCGTCCTTCGCACCGGTGCCGAGCTGCACGAGCGCGGCGCCCCCGGACTCCTCGCCGAAGTCGGCGAACGCCCCCGCCTCCACGGCCGCCTGGTAGGCGCCGAGCTGCGGGTGCTCGGCCACCTCCCGCTCGGTGACCGCCGTGGACTTGCCGGTCTTCAGGTCGATGACCACGAGCCGCCCGTCGGCGTCGACCTCCAGCCGGTCGACCCGGCCGGTCAGCTCGACCGGCCGCCGCGGGTCGTCGAGGCGGACCGCGAACTCGTGCTCGATGGCGAGCAGCCGCCGCGGGTTGCCGGCCAGCCACCGCAGCAGCTTGTCCACCATGGCCTCGGCGCGGGCCCGTTCCGGGCCGACCATCCAGCGGGCGGCCAGCTCGATGGCGTCGAACCGGGCGGCCACGTACTCCAGCAGGGCGGTCCGGTCGACACTGGCGTCCTCGGCCAGCATGGCGGCGGCGTGCACCAGGTTGCCGACACCCTGCGCGGCGCTGGCCGGGGCGCTGCCGCCGTGGCGCTCCAGCAGCCAGCGCAGGCTGCACCGCAGCGCGCTCTCCATGGCCGACGGGGTGACCCGCACCGGCTCGCCCTCGTCGACAAGCGGCCGGTCGTCGGAAAGGCCACGAAGCCCCCACCAGTCGTCCGGGTGCGCCCCGGGCACCCCGGCGGCGGCCAGCCGGGCCAGCTCGGCCGCCGCCGCGCGCCGCCGGGTGACCGGCGCCGCCGGGTCGGTGACCGCGGTACGCAGCTCCGCCACCAGCGCGGACAGGGTGAGCCCGCGCGGCGGCAGGGTGACCGGCAGCGCGCCCGGCGTGCCGTCCTGCGGGTCCTCGTCCCCCACCGGCACCGGCCCGTCCGGCGCCACGCCGGCTGCGGCGCCGCCGGTCGGACCGTGGCCGGTCGAGGCGCCGCCGGTCGGGGCGCCGCCGGTCGGACCGTGGCCGGTCGGGGTGCCGCCGGTCGGGCCGCTCGGGCGCGGTCCGGGGTCCGGGCCGGGCGGTGCGGTGCCGCCTCCGCCGACGGCGGGCGGGTCGATGGCGGCCAGCTCGTGCAGGAAGCGGCTGGGCTGCTCCTCGTGGTCGTCGCCGCCGACCGCCGCCGAGGCGACAGCGGTGACCAGCAGCCGGCGCCGGGCCCGGCTCACGGCGACGTGGAACAGCCGGCGCTCCTCGTCCAGCAGCGCCGAGGTCTGCCCGACCAGGCTGGCCCGCAGCCCGGCGCCGTCGGCGCGCCCGGCCAGCACGTCGACCAGCCGCTCGGAGCCGAGCAGGCTGCCGCGAAGCCGCAGGTCCGGCCAGACGCCCTCCTGTACCCCGGCGACGGCCACCAGGTCCCACTCCAGGCCCTTGGCGGCGTGCGCGGTGAGCAGGCGTACGGCCTCGCCCCGGTCGGCACTGGCGGCGAGCGTGTCGGCCGGCAGCTCCTGGCCGAGCACGTGGTCGAGGAAGACCTCGGTGCGCGCGCCGGGCAGCCGGTCGGTGAACCGGGCCGCCGCGTCGAAGAGGACCATGACGGCGTCAAGGTCGCGGTCGGCGGCCTCGGCCCGCCAGCGCTGCGCGGTCTCGTGCTCCCCGGTGGCCGCCCGGCCGCGGGTGATCGCACCGGCCCAGCGCTCGGCGAGGCCGCTCTCGCGCCACACCGCCCAGAGCACGTCCTCGGCGGTCGCCCCGGGGGTGGCGGCGGCCTGCCGGGCGGTGTCCAGCAGGTGCGCCACGGCCTGCGCCGGGGCGGCCCAGCGCCGCTCGACGGTGGCCAGCTCGGCCGGGTCGCGTAGCGCCTCCACGATCAGCTCGCCGGAGGGGCGGCGGTCGCCGGCGGCCAGCGCGAGCGCCCGCAGCCCCTGGCGCAGCCGCCGCTCGGCGAGCGGGTCCGCGCCGCCCAGCGGCGAGTGCAGCAGGGCGACCGCCGACTCCTCGTCGAGCCGGTCGGGGTCGAGCGCGCAGCGGAGCAGGAGCAGCAGCGGGGCCACGCCGGGCTGGAGGTGCAGCGGCAGGTCCTCGCCGTGCACCACGGTCGGCACCCCGGCGGTGTGCAGGGCGCGCCGCAGCGAGGGCAGCTGACGGCCGGTGGAGCGGACCAGCACCGCCATGCGGGACCAGGGCACGCCGTCGAGCAGGTGTGCCTCGCGCAGGGCGTGGGCCAGCCAGGCGGACTCGCTGGTGGCCGAGCGGAAGGTGCGTACCTCCACGGTGCCGGGTGGCGCGTCGGGGAGCGGGCGCAGCCGCCGGTGCGCCGCCGGCCCGCGCAGCCGGCGGGCCAGTCGGGCGGTCGCCGCCAGCAGCCGCGGGCCGGCCCGGTAGGAGGTGGTCAGCGTGACCTGGGCGGCCGGCGCGCCGGAGGCGGTGCGGAACCGGTGCGGGAAGGTGGTGACCCCGGTGGGGTCGGCGCCGCGGAAGGCGTACGTGGAGGAGTCCGGGTCGGCGAAGGCGACCAGGGACTTGCCGCCGCCGGCCACGACGGCGAGCAGGTCGAGCTGGGCGGGGTCGGTGTCGGCCAGCTCGTCGACGTAGACGTGGGCCAGCCGGCGGCGCTCGGCGGCCAGCAGCTCCGGGTCGTCGAGGAGCATGCCGGTGGCGGCCCGGACCAGCTCGGCGGGGTCGTACGCGATGGAGCCCCGGTTGCTCACGTCGCGCAGGGCGAGGACGGCCACGTACTCCCTGAGGAAGCGGGCGGCGGCCGGCCAGTCGGCGCGACCCAGCTTCTCCCCCAGCCGGGCCAGCTCGACGGGGCCGACGCCCCGCTCCGCGGCGCGCATGAGCAGGTCGCGGAGCTGCTGCGCGAAGGCCCGGGTGCGCAGTGCCGGGAGCAGATCCTCCGGCCACCCGACCGGGTCGTCACCCGGCTCCTCGCCCACCACGTCGAGCAGCTCGCGGATGATCAGATCCTGCTCGGGGCCGGTGAGCAGCCGGGGCGAGGGTTCGCCGCGCTCGGCGGCGGCGCGGCGGAGCAGCCCGAAGGCGTACGCCGGGAAGGTGCGCACCAGCGGCTCGCGGACGACGCGGTGGCCGTCGCCGGCGATCCGCGCCTCGATCCGGTGGCGCAGGTCGGTGGCGCCCCGCCGGCCGAAGGTCAGCACCAGGACGTGCTCCGGGTCGACGCCCTCGGCCACCCGGGCCGCGACCGCCTCGACCAGGGTGCCGGTCTTGCCGGTGCCGGGGCCGCCGACGACCAGCATCGGCCCGTCGGTGTGCGCGACGACCTCGGCCTGCACGGGATCCGGCCGGAGCGGCGGCGGGTGCGCGGCATCGCCCGCGGACCCCCCGGATCGCGGCTCCGTGCCGGCCGGCCCACCGGACCGACCACCCCCCTGCCCCGCCCCGGCGACCTGGGGGACCCCCGCCCCCACACCACCGGGCCGGCGCACCAACCGGTACGCCTGCATCCCCGACATCCCACCACGCCGGTACGACACCGGAAAACCCGCCGCCCGCCGCCCCACGCCAGCTCACGTCGATCATGAGGTTGGCGGCATCCAGGGAGATCAACTCCGCCGTCAACCTCATGATCGACCGCGGTGGGCGCGACCAGCGGGGGCGGGTCAGATGAGGCGGGCGTCCAGGAGGTCGAGGGCTTCCGGGAGCGTGTCGGCCACCAGGAGGAGGTCCAGGCCGGCGGGCTTGAGGAAGTGCTGGTCGGCAAGGGTGCGCAGCCAGTCGAGGAGGGGGCGGTAGAAGCCGTCGGCGTCCACCAGCACCATGGGCTTGGCGTGCATGGCCAGGGTGGCGGTCGTCCAGACCTCGAACAGCTCGTCCAGGGTGCCGAGCCCGCCGGGCAGGGCGACGAACGCGTCCGACTTGTCGATCATCAGGGTCTTGCGGCTGGCCATCCCGTCGGTGACCAGCAGCTCGTCGGAGGCCAGGTCGGCGACCTCCAAATCGACCAGGGCCTGCGGGATGACACCAAGCGTCCGGCCGCCGGCTGCCCGCGCCCCGTCGGCCACCGCGCCCATCATCCCCACGCACCCGCCGCCGCTGACCAGGGTGTGCCCGCGCCGGGCGAGCGCCGCGCCGGTCTCGGTGGCCAGGTCCAGCCAGCGGGCGTCGAGGGTACGTGAGGACGCGCAGAACACGCAGACGTTGGCCATGTCAGCCCTGCTCCGCCGGCCCTTCGGGGGCGGCCTCGGCGGCGGCCTGCTGGTCGGCGGCCACCCGGGCGACCGCCTCCTCGCGGACCGCCTCCTGCTCGGCGGAGAGCACCGCCTCGGCCTCCACGATGTGCCGGACCGCCTCGTTGACGTCGTCGGTGAGGCAGATCAGGTCCAGGTCGGTAGGCCCGATCTTGCCCTCGGCGGCCATGCTGTCCCGCAGCCAGTCGAGCAGGCCCCGCCAGTAGTCGACGCCCATCAGCACCACGGGGAAGCGGGTCACCTTGCCGGTCTGCACCAGGGTGAGCGCCTCGAACAGCTCGTCCATGGTGCCGAAGCCGCCGGGCAGCACCACGAAGGCCTGGGCGTACTTGACGAACATCGTCTTGCGCGCGAAGAAGTAGCGGAAGTCGATGGCCAGGTCGACCCAGTCGTTGAGGCCCTGCTCGAACGGCAACTCGATGCCCAACCCCACGGAGAGCCCGCCCGCCTGGCCGGCGCCCCGGTTGGCCGCCTCCATGACGCCCGGCCCGCCACCGGTGATCACCGCGTAGCCGGCCCGGGCCAGCGCGCCGCCCAGCTCCTCGGCCAGCCGGCACTCGAAGCTCTCCGGCTTGCTCCGCGCCGAGCCGAAGACGCTGACCGCGGGCGGCAGGTCGGCGAGGGTGTCGAAGCCCTCGACGAACTCGGACAGGATGCGCAGCGCCCGCCAGGCGTCCTTGGTCTTCCAGTCGCCGCGGCCCCGGGAGTCGAGCAGCCGCTGGTCGGCGGTGCTGGTGGGGATGGCCCGGTTGCGCAGCGTGACGGCGCCCCGGTGCCGTTCCCCGCTCGGCCCGTGGCCGGCCGGCCGTCCGTCGCTCTGGCTCATGGGGCCACCGTAGTGGAGGCGGGGCGGCGCGGTGCGGAGGCGGCCGAGCCGGAGAAATTCTTCGTGATCATGGGCAACTAAATCGCTCGCTCGTACGTCTTACTATTCACATACCGGGTATGCCCCGGCGACGCGCCTTCGGGGGAGGAGCCAGCGTTGATCAGCAACAGCGAGATGATCCGGATCCGCCGGCAGATGCAGCGGCGGATCCGTGACGTGGTGGCCGAGCGCCGCCGCGCCCGGATGATGGAAGCCCACCACACCGACCTCACCGGCGAGAGCACCGAGACGGACACGCCGCTCACCAGCACCGTCTGACGGTCCGGCCGGTCGATCCGGGGGTCCGCGTCGGCGACGCGGGCCCCCGGTCGTCTCCTCAGGACGAGGCGAGCCAGCGGTGCAGGGTGGCCGCACCGTCGCGGATCTTGGTCAGCTCGACGTGCTCGTCCTTGTGGTGGGCCAGGTTGGGGTCGCCCGGACCGAAGTTCAGCGCGGGGATGCCCATGGCCGCGAACCGGGCCACGTCCGTCCAACCCAGCTTGCCGATCGGGGCCGCGCCGACCGCGGCCAGGAACTCCTGCGCCGGCGGGTTGTCCAGGCCCGGGGCCGCGCCGGCCGCCGCGTCGGTGACCGCGAGTTCGAAGCCGGCGAAGACCTCCCGCAGGTGCGCCTCGGCCGCGGCCGGGTCACGGTCCGGGGCGTACCGGTAGTTGATCTCGATCTCGCAGCGGTCCGGGATGACGTTGCCCGCCACCCCGCCGGTGATCCGCACCGCGTTCAGGCCCTCGCGGTAGTCGCAGCCCTCGATGGTCACCCGCCGCGCCTCGTACGAGGTCAGGCGGCGCAGCACCTCGCCCGCGCCGTGGATGGCGTTCACCCCGTGCCAGGACCGGGCCGCGTGGGCCCGCTCGCCGTGCGTGGTGACGATCGCCCGCATGGTGCCCTGGCAGCCCGCCTCGACGATCCCGTACGTCGGCTCCAGCAGCACCGCGAAGTCGGCCTCCAGCCACTCCGGGTGCGCCTGGGAGACCAGAGTGAGGCCGTTGTACCTCGACTCGATCTCCTCGGCCTCGTAGAAGAAGTAGGTGACGTCGTAGCGCGGGTCGGGCAGGGTCACCGCCAGGTGCAGCGCGAAGGCCACGCCGGACTTCATGTCGGAGGTGCCGCAGCCGTACATCAGGTCGCCGCGCATGGTCGACGGGAAGTTGTCGTTCAGCGGGACGGTGTCCAGGTGGCCGGCGAGCACCACCCGCTGCGCCCGGCCCAGGTCGGTACGCGCCATGACCGTGTTGGAGTGCCGGTAGGTGGTGAGGTGCGGCACGCCGCGCAGCACCTCCTCGACGCAGTCGGCGATCGCCTTCTCGTTGAGGGAGACGGACTCGATGTCGACCAGCGCGCGGGTCAGCGCCACCGGATCGGCCAAGACCTCGGGGGTCAACGGGTTCTGCATGTGTGGCACGGTACCGTCATTTTCGTGACGACCGCACAGTCTGCCTGGGGCATCGGCCTGGCCACGATCACCGCTGAAGACCAGGTGCTGGACACCTGGTACCCGACCGGCAAGCTGGGGCTCGGCGAGCTGCCGCTGGTCCCCGGCGAGGACCAGGCCGACGTGCTCGACCTGCCGCCCGGCGCGATCGGCGAGCGGGCGCTGCCCGGCCTGCGTACCGTCCAGGTGGTCACCGTGATCGGCTCGCTGGACGACCCGATCAAGGACGCCGCCGACGCGTACCTCCGGTTGCACCTGCTCTCCCACCGCCTGGTGCGGCCCAACGAGGTGAACCTCGACGGCATCTTCGGCAAGCTGGCCAACGTGGCCTGGACGTCGGCCGGGCCGTGCCCCCCGGAGCGGGTCGACGAGCTGCGGGTCATCGAGCGGGCCGCCGGCCGCCACCTGAGCGTCCACGGGGTCGACAAGTTCCCCCGGATGACCGACTACGTGGTGCCCGCCGGCGTGCGGATCGCCGACGCCGACCGGGTCCGCCTCGGCGCGCACCTGGCCTCCGGCACCACCGTGATGCACGAGGGCTTCGTCAACTTCAACGCGGGCACGCTGGGCACCTCGATGGTCGAGGGCCGGATCGTGCAGGGCGTGGTGGTCGGCGACGGCTCCGACATCGGCGGCGGCGCGTCGATCATGGGGACCCTCTCCGGCGGCGGCACCGAGAAGGTGCGCATCGGCGAGCGGAGCCTGGTGGGCGCGAACGCCGGGGTGGGCATCACCCTGGGCGACGACTGCGTGGTGGAGGCGGGCTGCTACATCACCGCCGCCTCCAAGATCAGCCTGCCGGACGGCCGGGTGGTCAAGGCCCGGGAGCTGTCCGGGGTGGACGGCCTGCTGTTCTGGCGCAACTCGGTGACCGGCGCGCTGGAGGCGAAGCCGCGCACCGGCCGGGGCATCGAGCTGAACGCGGCGCTGCACGCCAACGACTGACCGGCGGCGCGGAGCGGGCCGGGGCACGACACCCCGGCCCGCCCGCCGTCCGGACCACCGCGGGCCCGGACGACCGGTTCACCGCAGGCGGTACGCCTGGATGATCCGCTGGGTGACCGTGTTGCCGGCGTCGTCCCGGGCGGCGGCCCGCAGCGAGACGTAGCCGGGGCCGGCCGGGTGCCGGACGATGGCCGCCCAGCCCGCGCCCTGCCGGTGCAGGGCCGCCCTCCGCCAGGTCTTCCCGCCGTCGTACGAGACGTCGACGGTCAGCGCCGCGACCGGGGCGGCCGGCGCGCCGGGCTGCCGCTGGATCGTCACCGGGATGGTGAAGCTCCGGCCGGCCGGTGCGCTGTTGTCCACGGCCAGCGGCGGGGCGAAGCGGACCGCCATGGCGGGCAGCCGCACCCAGTCGTCACCCGGGACGTGCCGGGAGCGGAACGTCCAGCTCGCCGACACCTCGGTGCTCAGGTCGGTGAAGCCCCGGGTGGCCGAGGTCTCCAGCCGGTAGCTCGCCGCGCCCGGCGGCACCGGGAAATCGCCGTACCCGGGGGTGGCCTGCTCGGCGAGCAGCTTCCCGTTGCGGTAGAGGGCGGTTCGTTCGGTGTCGTTGAGCGAGCCGCCGGGGTGGCCGGCGGCGTCGCTGTGCAGCGGCAGGTCGACGGCGAGGGTGTCGCCGTTGCGCGTGATGCCCTGCTCCGGCCAGCGCGGCTGCGGGAACGACGGCCCGTAGGGCGCGCTGTTCCAGTCCTCCCGGTAGGTCCGGCCGGCCCGGTACCGGGTGGGCACCGACGCCAGGACCGCCCGCACCTCCAGCCAGCCGTCCTCGCCCCGCTGGCCGAAGTCCAGTTCGGAACTCCAGCGGGTGCGGTTCGTGCTGTAGTGCTCGACCCGCCTGCCCGGCACCGGCACGGGGACGACGATCGCCGAACCGCCGATGTTGTAGTCGGACTCCGGGAAGACGATCCGCTCGTTCTCCAGCCCCGCGTAGCCGGCCGCGAACCGGTGCGTCACGGTGGCCAGGTCGGCCGGCCGGTAGTGCCGGACGTACCCGGTCGGCATCCGGCCCGGGAACACCTCGCTGAGGGCGTAGAAGTACGGGCTGCGTTCCGGTGCCGTGGGCTCGGTCCACTGGCTGGCCAGCGCGCCGACGAAGAGGGAGTCGGAGACAGCGGGCCCGAGTTGTCCGCTGTAGAGGCCGTCGAAGCTCGACGCCCAGAGCCCGAACCCGGCGGAGAAGTCGTCGGTGGACCAGTTGGCCGAGAGGTCGATCAGCAGCGGGGCCGCGCCGCGCTGCGGCACGGTGGACCGGACCGGCTTCGCCCGCCTCGCGTCGATCGTGAGCCGCTGGTCGCCGCTCACCACCAGCTCGGGCTGCGCCAGCATGGACACGTCGGTCCAGCCCTCGTCACCGGGGCGGTAGATGAGGCTGTTCACGCCGTACCGGCCCTTCGGGAGGCGGATCCGCGCCTCGCCGTCCGGGTCGTAGACGTCCCGGTACACCACGCCGTCCAGCCCGATCAGGGTGGTGAAGTAGTCACCGGTGAGCGTGCCGGCCCGGTCCCGGTGCGCGACGGTCAGGTCGTAGCTCTCCACCTCGCGGTTCACCGCCAGCGGGGTGACGGCTGTCGCGCCGCCCGCGCGGGCGACCAGCCGGCCGGTCCAGTAGCCGTCCAGGCCGCCGAGCCGGGTGTCCGCGGTGACGGTGACCTGGGCCGTCCCGCCGGCCGGCACGGTGAGCCGGGACGCGCCGAGGGTGAACATGCCGGCCGGTGCGGCGCGGCCGTCCGGGCCGGTGGCCTCGGCGGTGAGCTCGAGGCTGAGCGGGGCGGTCCCGCCGTTGCGGTAGGTGACCGTCCGGGCGGTCGGCTGGTCGTCGCCGTGCGGCCAGGCCGCCACCCCGAACGAGACGCTCGGCGGGTCGCTGGTCACCTGCTCGGTGATCGCGTGCGCCAGGTCGACCCGTCCCGCGCCCTGCTGGAACGCCGTCTGGTCGGGGTGCGGCTTCGCCGAGGCCATGAGGGTGGCCTTGTACCGCCCCGCCGTCCAGCCGGGGTGCTGCTGGGCGAGCAGCGCCGCCGCGCCGGCCACGTGCGGCGTGGCCATCGAGGTGCCGGAGAGGGAGACGTACTTCTCCCCCACCGGGTCGCCGATGGCGCCGTTGGCGGCCCGGGCGGCCACGATCTCGACGCCGGGGGCGGTGATGTCGGGCTTGAGCCCGCCGTCGACCCGGGGCCCGCGGCTGGAGAAGTCGGCCAGGGCGTCGTCCCGGTCGACCGCGCCGACCGCGAGCGCGGCGTCGGCGGTGGCCGGCGAGCCGACCGAGCCGTCGGCGCCGTCGTTACCGGCGGCCACCACGAAGAGGGTGCCGGTCTGCGCGGTCAGCGTCTCGACCGCCTGCTCCAGCGGGTCGACCTCGGGGAAGTCCGCGCCGCTGAGGCTCATGTTGACAACAGTGGCGTGCTTCTCGGCCGCGGCCCACTGCATGCCGGCGAGGATCGCCGACTCGGTGCAGCCCTGGTTCTCGCAGACCTTGCCGGAGAGCAGCGTGGCGTCGGGGGCGACGCCCCGGTACTTCCCGCCGGAGGCGGCCCCGCTGCCCGCGATGATCGAGGCGACGTGGGTGCCGTGCCCGACCATGTCGTCCGACTCGACCGCCTCGCTGAAGTTGCGCGCGTCGGCGACCTTGCCGGCCAGGTCGGGGTGGCTGAGGTCGACGCCGGTGTCGAGCACCGCGACGCTGACCCCCTTGCCGGTGAAGCCGGCGGCCCAGGCGGTGGGGGCGCCGATCTGCGGCACGCTGTGGTCCAGCGTCACCCGCCGCCGGCCGTCCAGCCAGATCCGGTCGACATCCCCCGCCGCGTCGACCCGGGCGCCGGCCCGGTCCGCCCTGACCGCGCCCCAGACCGCGCCGGCGTCGGCCTTCGTCGCGACCACCGCCGCGCCGCCGATCGCCGGCAGGTCGCGGGTCGCCCGCGTGCCGGCCACGGAGGCCGCCGCCCGCCGGGCCGATCCCGGCCGGTACGACACCAGCAGCGGCAGCGTGTCCCGCCGGGCGTCGTCGTAGCCGGCCGCCACCAGTCCGGTGACGTCGAACAGCCGCCGGTCGACCCGGCCGGCCCGGACCAGGGGCAGCGCGTCCTGCGGCACCACGGTGAGGTGGCCACGTTCCCGGCCGACCAGGAAGCCGATTCCGGCGCGGCCGGCGCCCGGACGGACCGCCGCCTGGCCGCCCCCGGTGACGGTGACCCGGTCGCCGGTGATCAGGGTGACGGTGACCGGCGTGCCGGCGCGGGGCGCCGCGGCGGGGGCGGTGGTGCCGTCCGGGGCCGCCGGCGGGGCGGCGGAGGCCGGCAGGGGCACGCCCAGCGCCAGCCCCAGGGTGAGGCCGAGGCCGGCGATTCTTCTTCGGTTTCGGCGCAACGTTCCTCCTTCGTCAGGCGTCTTCATCGATGGGGGTACATCGACGCAGAGAGCCAGAATTGCATACCGCGTATGCAATCGGAAGTCGCCAATCCGACTGAACCGGTACCTCATCCACCGCCAGGGCCGGCATGATCCCCGGATGACCGCCATGAAGGACCGCATGCTCGCCGGCGAGCCCTACATCGCCGACGACCCCGAGATCACCGCCGACCTCGACCGGGCCGCCCGGCTCAACGAGCGTTTCAACCGCAGCTCCGCCGACGACCCCGAGGGGCGCCTCGCCGCCCTGCGCGAACTGCTCGGCTCGGTCGGCGAGGACACCTGGGTCCGGCCACCGTTCCACTGCGACTACGGCCACCAGACCCACCTCGGGCCGCGCTGCTTCGTCAACTTCAACGCCGTGTTCCTGGACGTCGCCCGGATCACCATCGGCGCCGACGTCCAGATCGGACCCAACGTCCAACTGCTCACCGCCACCCACCCGGTCGAGCCGGCGGCCCGGCGGGACAAGTGGGAGGCGGCCGAGCCCATCACCATCGGCGACAACGTCTGGCTCGGCGGCGGGGTCATCGTGCTGGCCGGCGTGACCATCGGGGAGAACACGGTGGTCGGCGCGGGCGCCGTGGTGACCCGGGACCTTCCCCCCAATGTGGTGGCCCTGGGTAACCCCGCCCGCCCGGTCCGGAACCTCGAACAGCCCATCTGAGCTGCCAAAACGACCCTTCGGCAGGAGTGCGGATTCCGCACGGAGGGTGCACTCTGGGTAGTGAACGGTTCACCCAGGGGGCGCGATGGAACGGGTGCTCGAACTGCGGGTCCACGGGGTGTCGAACACCCCGCCCGACCAACTGCTCGGGCTGCGCCCCGGCCCCGGCGGTGACGGGGCGCAGCCCGGGCTGGTCGCCGGCGGGGCGGTCACCGGCTTCTACCGCGCCAGCACCGCCGGCCGGGACGACCCGATCACGGTCGAGGCGTACAGCTGGGGGCAGTTGACCTCCGGCGCGCGGACCCGGCGCGACGTCGAGCGGGCCCTGTGGACGCTGCTGCTCCCCTTCACCCTGGCCAACGTGGCGCTCTACGCCCGCACCGGCATCCCGGCCGACCCGGACCAGGAACGCTGGGCCAGCCGCTCCGGGATCACGGCCTGGCTCATCCGGCTGTTCTGCCTGAGCCTCACCGCCACCCTGGTCCTCACGGCGACCGGCATCGGCGTGGACCTGATCGGCTGGCAGTGCGTCGGCCCGGACTGCCTCGGCCACCTCCCCGGCCCGTGGGAGTTCCTCGGCAACCAGTGGTGGGGCGAGGACACCCGGGCGCTCGCCGTGGGGCTGCTGCTGCCGCTGCTCCTGCTGGCGGGCCTCGGCCTGGTCGCCTGGCGCACCTACCAGTACGAGGCGGAGATGCCCGCCGAACCGCACCCCGGCCAGGACGGCTTCCCGATCGAGCGGCCGGAGCCGCTGGAGAACCCGCTCCAGGACCCGACCTTCTGGAACGGCGAGGGGCAACTGCGCCGGGCGGCCGTGCTGCACCTGTGCACCGGGGCGGTGGTCGCGGCGGCGGTGCCGGTGGCCGCGGTGATCATCATGGACCCGCCCCGCGGGCCGCGGGCCGCGGTCGCCTGGGGCACCGTCGGGGTGCTCACGACCGTCGTGGCGGTCGCGGTGGTCGCCCTGGGCCGGCCCTGGCTGACCCGGCGGCAGGGCGCCACCCCGCTCGGCCGGTGGAGCGCCGCCGTCGCCCTGCTCACCGGGCTGGGGCTGGTCGGGACGTTCACCCTCCTGCTCCTGCCCGACGGTCCGGCCGGCCGGCCGCTGTCCGCGTACCGGCCGCCCACCGGGTGCGTCGCCGACCCGGGCATCGCCGGCTGCCGGACCGACCGGTCGCTGCCCGGGTACGACACGGCGGTCGCCTGGCTCGCCACGTACCAACTGCTGCTGCTGGTCACCATCGGCGCGGTGAACCGCTCCGGGCGGCGGGCGCTGGTCGGCCCCGTGGCCGGCAGCGCGCTGCTGCCGCTCGGGGTGGCCTGGATCGAGCGCGGCCTGCCCGGCCTGCCCGGCGCACCGGACGGGTTGAGCGTCTGGATGCTCGCCGTGCCGGCCATCGCGGTCGCCCTGACCGGGCTGCTGCTGCCGCGCACCCGGCCGGCAGTGCCGGTGCAGCCGCTCGGCGCGTACACCGATCTGGCCTGGGGCGGACGCGCGCCCGCGCTCATCGCCGGCTTCGGCTGGCTGATGGCCGTGGCCTACTGCGCCGGCCTGCTCTACTGGGTCAGCGACCGGCTCGACAGCCGCGCCGACCCGAGCGGCCACAGCCGCGTGGTGCCCCCGCTCGCGGTCTTCTGGGCGGGGCTGGCCTGCGTGATCGGCCTGGTCGCCCTGCTCGCGCTGCTCGTCCGGGCGGGCGTGCTGCTCCAGTCGCTGCGCCGGGCCGAGTACGCCGCGCTCACCACCGACGGCGAGGGCCTCTCCGCGCACGACAGGCGCCGCTGCCGCGACGTCAGCACGTTCCGCGCGCTGCACCGGCTGGTCGGCGAGCACGCGGCCCGGCTTGTCGGCTGCTACGCGACCGTCTCCGTGGTGCTGGTGACGCTCTGCTGCGCGGCCGCGCTGTCCCGGAGCCGACCCAGCCCGCTCGCCCCCTCCGGCTGGCAGACAGTCGTCCACTGGACGGCCAACCAGGGCGACACCATGCTCGGCTGGCTGCCCGTGGTGATGAGCGCCCTCGGACTGCTGGTCTACCGCACCGACACGGTGCGCCGCTCGGTCGGCGTCATCTGGGACGTCGGCACCTTCTGGCCCCGCGCCGCACACCCGCTCGCCCCGCCCAGCTACGCCGAGCGCGCCGTGCCGGAACTCCAGACCCGGGTCGCCGGGCTGCTCGCGCTCCCCCCGCTGCACCCCGACCGGATGGACGGGGTGATCCTCTCCGGGCACAGCCAGGGCACCGTCATCTGCGCCGCCATGCTGCTCCAGCTGCCCCGTCGCTGGCGGCGCCGGATCTGGTTCTTCTCCTACGGCTGCCAGCTCACCCGGCTCTACGGCCGGGTCTTTCCCGCGTACTTCGGCCCGGAGCGGCTGCGCACCCTGGCCCGGGCGCTCACCTGGCCCGGCGGCCACGTCGCCTGGACCAACTTCTGGCGCGACACCGACCCGCTGGGCTGGCAGGTCAGCGCCGGGGAACGGGACGTGCCGGTCGTGGACCCCGAGGCGCTGCACCCCACCGGGGGCGAGGTGGCCGACCCGCCGATCCGCAACCACAGCGGCTATCCGGAGGCGGCCGAGTTCATCCGCGAGCGGGCGGTGGTGGCCCGGCTGCTGCGCCGGGCCGTGCCGTCACCCCGGCAGCGGGTCGGCTAGCCGGACCACCAGGTCGGCGTGCTCGGCCGTGCCGGCGACCAGCCGGGCGTTCGCCTCGTCGCTGCCGAGCGCCCAGGCACGGGCCTGCTCCGGCGACTTCCCGTACGCCTCGTGCCGGGCGGTGAGCCGGCGCACCCGCAGCTCCGCGTCCAGGTCGAGGAACCAGATCTGGTGCAGCAGCGTGCGCACCTCCTCCCACGGGTCGTCGCGCAGCAGCAGGTAGTTGCCCTCGGTCACCACGAGCCGCACCTCGGGCGGCACCTCGATCGACCCGGCGACCGGCTCTTCCAGGTCGCGGCGGAACGCCGGCGCCCACACCGAGGTCGGCTCCAGCCGGCGCAGCCGGCGCAGGACGGAGACGAAGCCGTTGACGTCGAAGGTGTCCGGCGCGCCCTTGCGCGCCTCCCGGCCGAGCCGGACCAGCTCCGACTGGGCGAGGTGGAAGCCGTCCATCGGCACCAGCCGGGCGGTCGGACCGACCTCGGCGACGAGCCGCTCGGCCAGCGTCGACTTGCCCGCCCCGGGCGCCCCGGCGACGCCGAGCAGCTGGCGCGGGCCGTCCGCGGCGAGGGCGCGGGCCCGGTCCACCAGCTCGCCGAGCGGGAGCACCTGCGCGGGCGGCATCAGCCGAGCACCGGTTCGCTGATGGTGAACCGGGCCTCGACCGCCGCCTGCACCGGTTGCGGCTGCGGATCCAGCTCCAGCTCGGGGGCGGCCTCCCCGGCCCGGGCGAAGCCCGCCTTGGACATCATGGGCGGGGCGGCGGTCAGGCCGGTGTCGGCAAGCTCCAGCAGGGCGGTCACCCGGGCGCCGAGCGCCTCGGCGTATTCCCGGGCACGGGCCAGGGCGTCCGCGATCGCGGCGTGCCGGGCCTCCCGGTACGCCGGGCTGTCCGGCCGCAACGACCACCACGGGCCGGCCACCTCGACCTGCTCCTGGTCGGCCAGGCGCAGCATCAGCTCGCCGAGGGCGGTGAAGTCGACGACGGTGACAGTGGTGGTCACGCTGCCGTGGTAGGCCACCACCCGCTCACCCGAGCGCTTCGTCTCCGGCCAGACCCGCAGCTGGCCGGTCTCCCGCCGCTCCACGGCCGGCTCGGCCGCGTCGAGCAGCACCCGCACGGCGGCGGTCCGCTCGGCCAGCCGGGTCAGCGTGGTCTCCCGGTCGCGGTCCCGCGCGGTCGCGGTCACCGTGAACCGGGCCAGCTCGGGAGCCACCTCCCGGTACGCCTCGCCGCGTACCGCCACGACCGGTGCGTCCGCCATGGTCCTCAGCCTAGTGGCGGGGTGACCGGAAGGTGCGCCGTGTAGGTGACCGCGCCGCCCGCCACCCGGCAGCCGGTCAGGTGGCCGCCGGCCGCGCCCAGTTCCCGCAGGTAGGCCAGCTCACCGGCGTGGTCGGCGGCGGCCGGGAACTCCCGCCGGTGGGCGGTGAACGCGCGCCCGCGCAGGGCGACCCGTGCGGTGCGGCCCTCGGCCAGCCGGCCGGCCAGCTTCCCGGGGTCGCCGGCCCGCAGCGCCTCGGCCAGGTCGTCGAGGTAGGCCCGGACCGCGTCCAGCTCGGCCAGCACCCGCTCCCGGTTGCCGAGCAGCATGTTCGCGGTCCGCTCGGGTGGGCCGCCGGCCACGCGGGTGCCGTCGGAGAAGCTGCCGGCGGCGAGCGCCAGCACCGCGTCGCGCAGGGCCGAGCGCTGCACAGTGCCGGCCAGCGCGCCGGCGAGCAGGTGGGGCAGGTGCGAGGCGAGCGCGGCGGCGCTGTCGTGCTCCGGGGCGGACATCGGCACCACCCGGGCGTGGAAGACGTCGATGAGCAGCGCGGCGAGCCGCCGGAACGCGGCCATCCCGGTCGGCCCCGGGCAGAGCACCCACGCCGCCCCGTCGAGCAACCCGGTGCTGGCCGCGCCGAGACCGGCCCGGTCGGCGCCGGCCATCGGGTGGCCGGGCACGAACCGGTGCCCGAGCCCCTGCGTGGTGGCGGCGGTGGCCACCTCGGCCTTCGTGCTGCCCACGTCGGTGAGCACGCAGCTGTCGTCGGTGGTCGCGGCCACCCGGGCCAGCGTGGCGGGCAGGGTGGGCAGCGGGCCGCAGAGGAACACCACGTCCCGGCCGGCGACCGCCTCCTCGACGGTGTCCGGCGCGCCGACGCCCTGTTCGCCGAGCCGCCGCCGGGTCGCCGGATCCGGGTCCCAGCCGGCCACGTCGACCCCGGCGTCGCGGAGCCGGAGCAGCACCGACCCCCCGATCAGGCCGGTGCCGACCACCGCCACGCGTGCCTGCCCGCCGGCCCCGCCCACCATCGGCCCACCTCGGCGTCCCGTCGTCCGGAGCCGACCCGGCCCCGCTGCAAGTCCCGCCGAGGATACCGTCCGGCGCTCAGCCCTGGCTGTCCGTCACCGTCCGCCGCCAGCGGGTGAACGCGCTCCCCGGATCCCCGAGGTACGACCACGGCAGCTCGGTGACCAGGTCGCCGAGCGCCTGGAAGCGCTCCGCCGCCGCGGCGTGGTCACCGCCCACCGCGAAGCACATGGCGAAGTTGTTGTGCGGCTGCGGCCAGCCCGGGTACCGGCCGTGCTCCGGGTGGCGCACCGAATGGTCCGCCGCGGCGCGCAGCTCGGCGAGCACCTCGGGATCGCGGAGGTGGGCGTCGTCCTCGCCGGCCGGCAGCTTCAACCACATCTCCAGGTGGGCCGCCGCGACCAGATGGGTCAGGCCGCTGGCGGCCGGCGCCTTCGCCGCCGCGCTCCGGGCGAACTCGAACATCTCCTCGTCGCTGCCGAACCACTTGGCGCACCGGTACTGGAGCATCTGGACGTGTGCCAGCCGGTGCCAGGGGTGCCGGGCGACCACGTCGGCGAAGCGCCGCGCCGCCTCGTCCCGGTCCACCTGGCGGCCCCGCGCGGAGGTGACCAGGAAGGCCCGGGCGGTGGTGTCGTCCGGGTCCCGCGCGGCCACCTCGTCCAGCAGGTTCTCGGCGAAGGTCAGCCGCTTGCGGAACTCGCGGAACTGCTCCTGGCTGGTCAGCGAGGAGGACGCGCCGCCCCGGGCCTCCCAGGCCCAGTGCACCGCGTGGGTGCCCCGGACCAGCAGCGGGAGGGTGGCGCGCGGCTCGGCGTCGGCCCACTCGCCGATCCACTCCTGCACGCCCGGCACGCGGCCGGCGGCGTACAGGCAGAACGCCTGGTGGTCCGGGTCGGTGACGGTGACCAGCACGTCCCGGGCGGCCCGCCAGTCCCGCCGGGCCAGCGCCTCGAACAGCGCCCCGGCGGCCGGGTCACCCATCGTCCAGTCGAGCGGCAACGCCGGTCCACTCTGCTGCTTCGTCCTCCGCCGGAACGGCCACATGCTCTCGTCCTCCCCCGTGCGTGTCGACGGAGATCGTAGGGCGGCCCGGATGGGCACGGAAGGGGGTTGTCCGAGCAGCGCTCACGTCGTACGGTCCCCCGGCGGCCCACCGGACGGGCCGGTCCAAGCGGGGGAAAGGAAGCACATGTCCGCCACGTACCGGGCGCTCGCCTCGGTGGTCATGTTGATCGGTTTCTACGTCGTCGCGCTGCTCCAGCTCGCCGCCGTGGCCGCGCTCGGCGTCTGGCTGTTCAGCCACACCAACGGCCTGGTCACCGGCAAGCTGCTGCTCCCGCTGGTCGTCGCCCTCGGCGCCGTCGGGGTCGGGCTCTGGAAGGCCATCCGTACGAAGAACGAGCCGGCGCCCGGCCTGATCCTGGACGAGCGGGCGGCGCCGTGGCTCTGGGCCACGGTGCGGGAGCTGGCCACCGCGGTGGGCACCCGCGCGCCCGACGAGATCCGCCTGGTGCCCGAGGTGAACGCGGCGGTGGGCGAGCAGAGCCGCCTGCTCGGTCTGATCGGTGGCCGGCGCACCCTCTACGTCGGACTGCCGCTGCTCCAGGCCATGCGGATCGACCAGCTCCGCTCGGTGCTGGCGCACGAGCTGGGCCACTACTCCGGCCAGCACACCCGGCTGGGCGGCGTCGCCTACCGGGGCCGGCTGGCCATCGGCGAGACCATCGAGCGGATCAGCCCGCGCAACCCGATCGGCTGGGTCTTCAAGCAGTACGCGAAGCTCTACCTGCTTGTCGACAACGCCGCGTCGCGTCGCCAGGAGCTGGAGGCGGACCGCGCGTCGGTGCGGATCGCCGGGCACCAGGCCGCGGCCTCGGCGCTGCGGACCCTGCCCGCCCTCGACGCGGCCTGGCGCTTCTACGAGACCCGGTACGTCGACCCGGGCTGGTCGGTCGGGCTGGCGCCGGACGACTTCTTCGGCGGCTTCGGCCATCTCCTCCAGGCGCGTCGGGACGAGATCGACAAGCTGCGGGAGAACGCCCCGGAGGGGCCGGCGTCCCGCTGGGACACCCACCCGCCGATCGGCGCCCGCGTCGCTGCGATGGACCAGATCCCTCCGGTGCACGTCACGCCGGACGACCGGCCGGCCTGGACCTTGCTCTCCGACGTGGTGGGCGCCGGCCGGGCACTCCAGAGCCTGATCGTCGCGCACGGCTCCCGGCGGCTGCTGCCCTGGCCGGAGTTCATCGCCGAGTCGATCGCCGCCGGGGTGCAGCAGCAGGCGGACCGGATCTACCGCGCGGTCGGCCGGTTCACCGGCACGCCGGAGCCGGGCCTGCCCACCGTGCTGGAACTGGTCCGCGCCGGCCGGCTCGGTGAGTTCGCCGAGCAGTTCTTCACCGACGCCACCCGCCGGGAGGCGGCGGCCGCCTTCGCCGGCCCGATGGAGACGCTGCTCGACAACGCGGCGGTCCGCTCGGGCCGGGCGTACTGGCAGCTCTCCTGGTCCGAACCCGCCCGGCTGGTCGGTCGCTCCGGCGAGCCGTGGGACCTGGCCGAGATCGCCAAGCTGGCGGTCGCCCCGGAGACCCTGGACGTGGCGCTCGCCCGGCTGGCCGAGCTGGGCGTCGACGTGCGGCAGTCGACGGTGGTCCAGACCCGGGCCTCGGCGCGGAACGCCGACCTGATCGCCGCGCTCGCCAACATCAAGATCGACGGCCGGGAGCACGACGTGTACGTCCTGGACAACGGCCTGGTCCTGGTCCCCGACCCGGGGAAGGCGCACGAGGGTGAGAAGCGCCTCAAGGAGGTGCTGAGCGCGACGCCGGTCGCCGAGGTGGCCAGCCGGAACCCGTTCCTGCCCTACGAGGAGATCCGCTCCGTCGAGGTGACCAAGCGGGTGCCGCTGAAGGCTGTCATCACCCTCCACGACGGCCGGACCGTGCAGGTGCAGGAGCTGATGGCCAGCGAGTTCCTGGAGAAGCACAGCCGGGACACGCTGCTGCGGGTGTTCGAGCAGATCAACGACTGATGCGCCGCGGCGGCCGGCCCTCTCCGGGGGTCGGCCGCCGTGTCGTCACAGCGGCCGGACCCGCGCGGGCCGGCCGCCGGGACCGTCAGAGCTGGGCGAGCCGGCCGGCGACGGCGTCCACGTGCTCGTCCGACTCGGTGAGCGCCACCCGGACGTGCCGGGCACCGGCCGGGCCGTAGAAGACGCCGGCGGCGACCAGGATGCCCCGGCGGGCCAGCCAGTCGACGGTGTCCCAGCAGTCCTCGTCCCGGGTCATCCAGAGGTAGAGCCCCGCCTCGGAGTGCTCGACGGTGAACCCGGCGCCGGTGAACGCGGCGTACAGCTTCTCCCGCCGGACCCGGTAGCGCTCCCGCTGCGCGTCGGCGTGCGCCTGGTCGCCCAGCGCGGCCACCATTGCCGCCTGCACAGGGGCCGGCACGATCATCCCGGCGTGCTTCCGGATCTTGAGCAGCTCGGCCACCAGCGCCGGGTCACCGGCCACGAAGCCGGCCCGGTAGCCGGCCAGGTTGGAGCGCTTGGAGAGCGAGTGCACCGCCAGCACGCCCTCGTACGACCCGCCGCAGACCTCCGGCGAGAGGACCGAGACGGGATCGGCGTCCCAGCCCAGCGGCAGGTAGCACTCGTCGCTCGCGACCACCGAGCCGCGCTCGCGCGCCCAGTCGACGACCTTGCGCAGGTGACGGGCGGGCAGCACCCGACCGGTGGGGTTGCCGGGCGAGTTCACCCAGACCAGCCGGACGCGCGGGTCGGGGCCCAGGGCGGTCAGCGAGTCGCTGCGCACCGTGGTGGCGCCGGCCAGCCGGGCCCCGTCCTCGTACGTCGGGTAGGCGATCGACGGCACCACGACCACGTCTCCGGGGCCGACACCGAGCAGCGTGGGCAGCCAGGCGACCAGCTCCTTGGAGCCGATCGTGGGCAGCACACCGAGCCCGTCGACGCCCGCACCGCAGGCGCGGGCCACCCAGGCCGCGATGGCGTCCCGCAGCGCGGGGGTGCCCGCGGTCAGCGGGTAGCCCGGCGCGTTCGACGCGTCGGCCAGCGCCTGCCGGATCAGCGCCGGCACCGGGTCGACGGGCGTGCCCATCGACAGGTTGATGAGACCGTCCGGGTGCGCCGCGGCCGTCGCGGCCGCGGCGTCCAGGGTGTCCCAGGTGAAGTCGGGCAGCCGCGACGAGACCGGCGCGGGCCGGTTCAGTGGCCCTCTCCGCGCGGCGGCTGCGCGGCCACGAAGGTCGCGTCCTTCTCCACCTTGCCGATCTTGGAGGCGCCGCCCGGCGAGCCCAGGTCCTCGAAGAACTCGTAGTTCGCCCCGGTGTAGTCCTTCCACTGCTCCGGGACGTCGTCCTCGTAGAAGATCGCTTCGACCGGGCAGACCGGCTCACAGGCACCACAGTCGACGCACTCGTCGGGGTGGATGTAGAGCATCCGATTGCCCTCGTAGATGCAGTCGACCGGGCACTCCTCGATGCATGCCTTGTCGAGCACATCCACGCACGGCTCGGCGATGATGTAGGTCACCGGTCTTCTCCTCCGCAAGACTCGTCGCGATCATCCGCGACGGTTAGAGCCTAGTATCTCGCCGGGGAGGGGGTCGATCGTGCTCCGACAGCAGGACGTGGGACACCGGATCGTGGTCCGCCGGATTGTGGGGATTCGCGAAGGCCGACCGCTCTTCTCGGACGCGCTCGGCGAACTGGTCGAGCTGAGCGAGACCCACATCACGCTGGCCACCGACCGGGGCCGGCTGCGGGTCCCGGTGGACCAGGTGCACCGGGCGAAGCGGGTGCCGCCGGCCCGCCGGCCGACCGCCGCCGCCGTCGTCGCGCTGGAGCTGGCCGCCGACGAGGCGTGGCCCGCCCCGGTACGCGGGCGGCTCGGCGACTGGCTGCTGCGCAGCGCCGCGGGCTGGACCGGCCGGGCGAACAGCGCGCTGCCGGTCGGCGACCCGGACCGCCCGCTGCCCGCCGCGCTGGACGCGGTGCAGCGCTGGTACGCCGAGCGCGGCCAGCCCGCGATGGTGAACACCCCGCTGCCGCTGGCCGCGCCGGTCGGCGCCGAGCTGGACGCGCGGGGCTGGACGGCCCGGCCGCCGGTGCTGGTGCAGACCGCGCCGCTCACCGCGCTGCCTCCGGGGCGCCCCGACCTGCCCCCGGTCGGGCTGGCCCCGACGCCCTCGGCCGAGTGGCTGGCGGTGGCCGCCGGCCGCAAGGGTGGGCTGCCCGACGAGGCCCGGCACGTGCTGACCGCCGTGGACCGGATCCGCTTCGCCCACCTGCACGTGGACGGCCGGCTGCTCGCGGTGGGCCGGGGCACGGTCACCGGCGAGGGACGTTGGCTCGGCCTCACGCTGATCGAGGTGCTGCCGGAGGCCCGGCGGCGCGGGTTCGCGGGCGCGGTCATGCGGGCGCTGGCCGACTGGGGCCGCGCGGAGGGCGCCACCCACGCGTTCCTCCAGGTGGAGCAGCGCAACACCGGCGCCGTGGCCCTCTACCAGGGGCTCGGCTTCACCACCCACCACACCTACCTGACCCGCGTCGCCCCGGACTGATCGAAGGGTTCCGGCAGGTCGTCCGGGGTACGGAGAGAGCCGTACCCCGGTGAGGAAGGACCTGCTCGATGGCCAAGCAGCACACGGCGCGGCGCGGCAGCGGCGCGGCGGCGACGAAGAACCAGCCCGGCAACCAGACGCCGAACACCCCCGACATCAACGAGAGCGAGATCGCCCGCCTGAAGGTCGACCAGCTCCGCGACCGGCTCCGCCGACGCGGTGTCACCGGCACGGCGGACATGCGCAAGCCCGACCTGGTCGACGCGCTCGTCCAGGCCCTGCGCGAGGGCCGGAAGACCACCCGTTCACGGGGCGGCTCGGGTTCCGGTCGCGACCGGTCCTCGCCCGCCTCCGGACCCGGCCGGCGCGGCACCGGCGGCCGCCCGGGCACCGCGCCCCGCGGTCGCGGCAACGGCGGGGAGCAGCCGGGCAACCAGACGCCCAACACCCCCGACGTCAACGAGAGCGAGATCGCCCGCCTCACGGTCGACCAGCTCCGCGACCGCCTCCGCCGACGCGGCGTCACCGGCACCGCCGACATGCGCAAGCCCGACCTGGTCGACGCGCTCATCCAGGCCCTGCGCGAGGGCCGCACGACCACCCGGTCCCGCAGCGGCTCCGGCACAGGCGGCAACTCCGGCTCTCGCGGCGGCTCGGGCTCCGGCTCGACCGCGCGCCGGTCGGGTGGTGAGCGGCCCGGCAACCAGACACCGAACACCCCCGACGTCAACGAGAGCGAGATCGCCCGCCTCACGGTCGACCAGCTCCGCGACCGCCTCCGCCGACGCGGCGTCACCGGCACCGCCGACATGCGCAAGCCCGACCTGGTCGACGCGCTCATCCGGGCCCTGCGCGAGGGCCGCAAGACCACCCGTTCCGGCGGCGGCTCGGGCTCGCGGGGCAGCTCCGGCTCGCGAGGCAGCTCCGCCTCTCATGGCAGCTCCGGCTCCAGTGGCAGTTCCGGCTCCCGCAGCAACTCGGGCTCGCGCAGCGGTTCGGGTTCGACCACGCGCCGTGCGGCGACGCCGGCGGGCGCGGCACCGGACGCGACGGAGCTCGCGGAGGTGGAGCGGCGGGCGGCGGAACTGGCGGACGTCGCGCCGCAGGCCCCGGAGGTCGAGGAGATCGAGCGCCGCGCCGCGGAGCTGGAGGGCGCCGGGACGGAGGCGAACCCGTTGCCGGCGCTGCCGGCGGCCCCGGCCGCCCGCACGCCCGCACCGCGGGAGGCGGCGGACGCCGGCGCCGGCGCCCGCGTCCCGGGACGCCGGTCGGGCGCCCACGACGCCGGCGCGGACGCGGGCGACCGGCAGCCGGTCCGGGTCACCGGCGACACCCGTCACGGGGCGTCGACCCTGGCGGCGGCGGACCGGGTGGTGGCCTCGATGGTGCCGCCGGAGGTGGACCGGGTGGACGAGGTGGTCACGCCGGAGGGCACCATGATCACGACCGACGGGGGCCAGGCCGTCGAGTCGGTCGACTCGCCGCCCCTGCCCGGCACGCGGCAGCCACGGCCGTAGCCGGCGCACGACAGCCGCACGCCGCAGCGGACCGATCCCGCCCGGACGCCGCGCCCCCAGGGCCGACGCCGGGCGGGGTCCGCCTCAGCGGCGGACGACCTTGCGGGGCTTTGTCGCCTTCAGCTCGGCGTAGCGCTTGAGCTGGCGGGAGCGGTAGTCGCGGCCCAGCGCGGTGAGGGTCAGGTAGCCGACCAGCACACCGGCCGCGGTGGACGCCAGGTAGAGCCAGATCTGGGCGAAGAAGAGCCCGGCGCCGCCCTCGAACGGGTTCTCGCCGACCAGCAACGGGCCCACGAAGACGGTCAGCGCCAGCGCCGCGACCACCGCGACGGCCAGGTCGCCGGCCCAGTGGCCGGCCGGCCGGTCCGCGCCCCAGCGGAACGCCGTGGCGGCCAGGATCAGCCCGATCACCAGGAACATCACCAGCGAGACCCGGCCGGCGGCGGTGTCGTCGTCCGGGTAGGCGAACTTGATGACCAGCCGGGCCACCACGTTGACCACGAACAACGCTGCCGCCAGCACGCCGACCGCACGCCACCGCTGGAACATCGCACGCCTCCCGCCGTACCGCCCGCCCCCACGGTGGGCTCCTGGCAGAGATATCTACCACCGCAACCTGTGCGGCGTCTGCACCCTCAGCGGACGGCCGGCGGCACCACGATCTGCCGGAAACCCATCACCGCGAAGGTGATCGCGCCCGCCACGATCAGCCCGAGGCCGAGCACGTTGTCGCCGCTGAGCGCGAGATCGCCCTCGACGGTGCGGAAACCGCCCGCGACGATCACCACGAACCAGGGCAGGGCCGGCAGCGCCGCCGCCCAGCGGGTGCCGACCGCCACGTGGGCGAACCAGCTCACCAACACCGTCAGCACCACCGCCGCGGCGATCCCGCCCACCGCCAGGGAGGTGCCGACCAGGGCCTTGCCGGCACCGCCGGACCGGCCCTGGACCACCTCCCAGGCCCAGGTGGCGAAGAGCAGGTCGAGCACCGCGGCGAGGACGCCGGCCCAGACCGCCACCACCCCGCCGGCGACGCGCAGCACGAGGTCGACCGCGCGGCCCGACGGCTCGGGCGGCGCGGCGGGCTCCTGCTCGGGGGCGACCGACATGGGTACGGCGGGCAGCGTCACCGGAGGCCGGCCGCCGTGACCGGGAACCGGTCCGGCCCGTCCAGCGCCAACCCGGCGAAGAGGTCGTCCTCCCAGCCGTACGGGCCGCTGCCCGGGCCCTTCTCGCCGACCGCGAGGGTGAAGTACTCCACCCCCATGAACTCGGCGCCGAAGTTGCCGGCGATCGAGTAGAGCCAGGAGTTGGCCGGGATCTGGGTGGCGTGGGCCCGCATCGCCGCCTCCTTGGCGACGTGCTGGTCGGTGGCGTCGACGCGCGCCGCGATCCCCTCGTCGGGGGTGCCGAAGGGCAGCTCGTCCGCGCTCTCGATGCCGGCGAAGGGGTTGTCCGACGCCTCGGTGAACGCGTCCAGGCCGGCCTCCAGCACGCCGCGCGGCATGGCGGTCCAGTAGACCTTCGCCGGGGCGATGCCCTCGGCGGCGGCCAGTTCCACGCCGCGCATGGCCACCCGGTGCGCCTGGATGTGGTCGGGGTGTCCGTAGAAGCCGTTCGGGTCGTACGTGATCATCACCTGCGGGCGGACCTCGCGGATGACCTCCAGCAGGTAACCGGCGGCCTCGTCGAGGTCGGCCTGCCAGAACGCCCGGGGGTGCTCGTTGGTGGCGAGCCCCATCATCCCCGAGTCGCGGTAGCGGCCCGCGCCGCCGAGGAAGCGGTGGTCGGTGACGCCCAGCGCCGCGCAGGCGGCCGCCAGCTCGCCGATCCGGTAGCCGCCGAGCTGGTCGGCCTCGGCCGCGGCGAGCTGGGCCAGCGCCGGCACGTGGATCTCGCCCTCCTCGCCCAGCGTGCAGGTGACCAGTGTGACGTGCGCGCCGGTGGCGGCGTAGTGCGCCATCGTCGCGCCGGTGCCGATGGACTCGTCGTCGGGGTGCGCGTGGACCAGCAGCAGGCGTCGGTCGGGCAGCGTCGTCACGCCCGTCACTCTAACCGGCGGTCCTGCCCGCTCGGCGCTTACGCGTCCGCCCAGGTCGGCCACATCACGCCCGGCGCGCGCCTACTCTCTACAGGCGTGGACTTTCCCGAGCTGGCCGCCCGCACCCGTCGGTTCAGCCACGGGGCGCCGCGCTCCGTCTCCGTCGCCGACGACGGCTCCCGGGTCATCTTCCTGCGCTCGTCGGGGCCGGAGGACCCGGCCGACGCGCTCTGGCTGCTCGACGTCGCCTCCGGCGAGGAGCACCTCGTCGCCGACCCGGCGGTGCTGCTCGGCACGGACGGCGAACCGGTCGAGCTGGCGCCGGGCGAGCGGGCGCTGCGCGAGCGGCTGCGGCTCAGCGCCGCAGGCATCGGCTCGTACGCCCTGGACGGCGCCGGCCGGGTGGCCGCGTTCGCGCTCGCCGGCCGCCTGTTCCGGGCCGACCTGGTGCACGGCGACGTGGTCGAGGTGGCCGCCGTCGGCCCGGTGATCGACCCGCGTCCCGACCCGACCGGCGAACGGCTGGCCTACGTGACCGACGCCGCCGAGGGCGTACGCCGGGGCCAGCTGCGCGTGGTCGAACCGGACGGCACGGACAACCTGCTCGCCGGCGAGGACAGCGGGGTGACCTGGGGGCTGGCGGAGCACATCGCGGCCGAGGAGTTCGGCCGGTTCCGCGGCTACTGGTGGTCCCCCGACGGGCGCTCGGTGCTGGCCGCGCGGGTGGACGAGTCCCGGCTGGACCGCTGGTACCTGCACGACCCGTCCGACCCGACGAGCCCGCCGACGTCCGTCGCGTACCCCCGTGCGGGTGGGCCGAACGCGGAGGTCAGCCTGCACCTGCTCGACCTCGACGGCGGCTGGGTCGACGTGCACTGGGACCGGGAGACCTACCCGTACCTCACGTCGGTGGACTGGGCCGACGGCGGCCCGCTGATCACCGTGCTGCGGCGGTCGCAGCAGCACGGGCTGGTGCTGGCCGTGGACCCGCGCACCGGGGAGACGCAGGTGCACGCGGAGCTGGCCGACCCGCGCTGGGTGGAGCCCATCCCGGGCACCCCGGCCCATCTGCCCGACGGCCGGGTGCTGGTCGGCGGCGAGCTGGCCCACGACGGGTACGACGCCCGCTGCCTGTTCGCCGACGGCACCCTGCTCACCCCGCCCTCGCTCTACGTGCGGCGGGTGGTGGGCCGGCTGCCGGCCGGCCCGAACTCGGCGGCGGACCTGCTCGTGGAGGCGAGCGAGGGCGAGCCGAGCCAGCGTCACCTCTACCGGGTGCGGACGGCGATCGGCGGCGGGGTGGATGCCCGCCGGATGGGCAGCGACCCCGGCTGGCACACCGCGGCGATCGGCGGCAGCACGCTGGTCGTGGGGGTGGCCTCGCTGGAGCACCCGGGCACCCGGTGGCGGGTCTGGCACGGCGACCGTGAGGTGGGCGAACTGGCCTCGCGCGCGGCGACCCCGCCGTACGCGCCGCGGCCCACGCTGGTCCGGGTGACCGACCGGCGGCTGCCGAGCGCGGTGCTCTACCCCGGTGAG
This sequence comes from Micromonospora chersina, assembly GCF_900091475.1. Lineage (NCBI taxonomy): Bacteria > Bacillati > Actinomycetota > Actinomycetes > Micromonosporales > Micromonosporaceae > Micromonospora > Micromonospora chersina. Next base: position 5,236,084 of record NZ_FMIB01000002.1, on the reverse strand, counting down.
CACGTGAAGGGCACGAAGCTGCCGGTGCTGCTGGACATCTACGGCGGCCCGGGCCACCAGGAGGTGATCGCGGCGCGGGGGGCCTGGCTGGAACGGCAGTGGTGGGCCGAGCAGGGCTTCGCCGTGGTGACCATCGACAACCGGGGCACCCCCGGCATCGCCCCCTCCTTCGAGAAGGCGATCCACCGGCGGGTCGCCGACGTGATCCTGACCGACCAGGTCGACGCGCTGACCGCGCTCGCCGGCAAGCACCCGGACCTGGACCTGGAGCGGGTGGCGGTGCGCGGCTGGTCGTTCGGCGGCTGGCTGGCCGGGCTCGCGGTGCTGCGCCACCCGGAGCTGTTCCGGTGCGCGGTCGTCGGCGCGCCGGTCACCGACTGGACGCTGTACGACACCGCGTACACCGAGCGCTACCTGGGGATGCCGGACGACGGGATGGACGTGTACGCCCACCACTCGCTTGTCGAGCTGGCCGCCGAGCCGGTCGGCGACCCGGCACAGGCCCGGCCCATGCTGCTGGTGCACGGCCTGGTGGACGACAACGTGCTGGCCGCGCACTCGCTGCGGCTCTCGGCGGCGCTGCTGGCCGCCGGCCGGCCGCACGCCGTGCTGCCGCTCACCGGTGCCACCCACATGGCCGCCGGCGGGGTGGCCGAGCGGCTGCTCCGGCTGGAGCTGGACTTCGTCCGCCGGCACCTGTGACGCGCGAGGGCCCCGGCCGGATCGGCCGGGGCCCCGCACGTCAGGCCGTCACTGCTTCACGTAGGCGTTCACGAAGCTGGGCCAGCCGAAGATGCTGCCGATGAAGAGGCCACCGGCCTTCTCGCCGTGCGCGACGGAGACGACCTCGTTGTACAGCGGGACCGCCGGCGCCGACTCCTTCATGAGCTTCTCGTCCACCTTGCTCCACTCCTCGGCCTGCTTGGCCGGGTCGAGCGCGAGCACCCGGTCGAACTCGGCGTTGATGGCGTCGTTGTTGAGCTGGGAGGTGTTGTTGTTGCCCTCGGCCTTGATGGCGCGACCGTCGAAGAGCACCGGCAGGATCGCCGCGCCGCTGGGCCAGTCGGCCGCCCACGAGTCGACCCAGATGTCCCACGGGTTGCTCTTCTTCTTCACGAAGTCGAGGTAGCCGTCCGCAGGGATGGGCTTGATGGTGACGGTGAAGCCGGCCTTCTCCAGGGCGGCCTTGACCTGGGTGGCGGTCTCCTGCTGCCAGGTCTCGTCGCCGGTGCCGAGCACCAGGTTCACGGGCTTGCCGGCGAGCAGCTCCTTCGCCTTCTCCGGGTTGCCGCTCTCACCGGCCGGGTACGCGTCGAACTGCTTGTAGCCGAGCGTGGTCGGCGGCAGGAGGGTGGTGAGCGGCACGGCGCCGTAGGGGCCGCCGAGGTTCTTGGTGATGCTGCTGCGGTCGATCGCGTAGTTGATGGCCTGCCGCACCGACAGGTCGGTGACCCGGGTCGTGTTGATGCTCAGGTGGAACGCGTTCGGCGTGGCGGCGACGATCATCCGCTCCTTGAGCTTGGGGTCGCCGGTGACCTTCGCGATCAGCTCGGACGGCACACCGCCGGTGGCCACGGCCGCGGCGTCGTTGCCGGTGCCGGCGAGGACCCGGTTGGTCTGGGTGGCCTGGTCCGCCCCGAGCGACCAGACGAACTTGTCCGGGTACGCGTGACGCACCGGGTCGGTCGCCGGGTCCCAGTTCGCGTTGCGCTCCAGCACCATCTCCACGCCGGGCGTGATCTTGGTGAACTTGTAGGGGCCGGACGAGAACGGCTGGTTGTCCAGGTTGACGCCGGTGTCCTTGTCCGGCGGCAGCGGCGCGGTGGCCGGCAGCGACACGGCGAACGGCAGGTCACAGCGCGGCTTGTTGAACTCGAAGCGCAGCGTCTGCGCGTCCGGGGTGCTGAGGCCCGGCGGCAACGAGGTCTTGTTGGCCTTGAAGTTCCACTTGGTGTCGTACTGCGGGCTGTCGGCCAGCCATTCCTGGATGTAGGTCGGGCCACCGGTCAGGTCGGGGTCGAACGAGCGGGCGATGCCGTACGCGATCTCCTTGGAGGTGATCGGCCGGCCGTCCTCGAACTTGACGCCCTGCTTGATCTTGAACTCCCAGACCTTGCAGTCGTTGTTGACGTTCTTGCCCGGGGTCTCGGCCAGGTCGCCGACCAGGGTCACGTTGCCCTTGCCGTCGTCCTTGAAGGTGGTGAGGAACCGGGCGTAGAGCTGGCTGCCCATGAGGCCGGCGAACGAGTAGACCCGCTGGGGGTCCAGGTGGGAGATCTTGTTCTCGCGCAGGATGTAGAAGGTCCCGCCCTTGGCCGCGCCGGGAACCTCCGCCGCCGGGCCGAGCGAGTCCTTGGGGTCGGTCGCGATGGCGCCGCTGCGCGGCTTGTTGGTGTCCACGTTGTCGGCGTTGTCGCCGGTGTTCTTGCTGCATGCACTGAGTGCGACCACCAGTGCCATCGCACCGCCCATGGCGGTGGCGAGTCTTGCTCGCATGCTCACTCCTCCGGGTCCGATGAAGAAAAGCTTCGCTCAGCTTTCATCCGCGGTAAATTTCGGGCAGATAACGAATCGACGGCGACACGCGAGCTCAGCCGAGGCGCACCCGCGGGTCGATGTACGCGTAGAGCAGGTCGACCACGATGTTCGCGACGACCACGAAGAGCGCGGAGATCAGCACGGTGGCCATGATGGTCGGTAGATCCCCCTGGCGGACCGCCTCCACGGCGGTACGCCCCAGCCCCTGGATGCCGAACGTCGTCTCGGTGATGACCGTGCCGCCGAGCGCCGCGCCCACGTCGATGCCGGCGATGGTCACGATCGGCGTGATGGCCGCCCGGAGCGCGTGCCGGCCGTAGACCTTGCGTTTCGCCACGCCCTTGGCCCGGGCGGTGCGGACGAAGTCCTCGGAGAGCGTCTCCAGCATCTGCGCCCGGGACAGCCGGGCGTAGATCGCGGAGAAGAGCAGCGCCAGGGTCACCCAGGCCAGCACCAGCCCGCGCGCCCACTCCACCGGGTTGTCGAGGAACGGCACGTACCGCGGCGTGGGCAGGATCTTGAGGGTGTAGACGAAGATCAGCAAGAGCAGGGCGCCGACGAAGTAGAGCTGCAACGAGGCGAAGGTCAGCGTCAGTCCGATCGAGACGCGGTCGAGCAGCGAGCCCCGGCGCAGCGCGGATATCATCCCGAGCCCCACCCCGAGAGCGAGCCAGAGCACGGCCGCGGGAAGCACGATGTTCAACGTCACCGGCAGCACCCGGGCGAAGGTGTCGCTGACCGCCTCGCTGTTGACGTACGAGTAGCCGAGGCAGGGCGCCTCGCACTCGCCGCCCTGGGCACTGCCCAGGTCACGGCCGACGAAGATGCCCTTCATGTAGTTGGCGTACTGCGTCGGCTTCGGGTCGTTCAGCCCCAACTCCGTCCGCACCCGCTCCAGGCGTTCGGCGTTGCAGTTCTTCGGGCACATGCCGGTCACCGGGTCGCGCGGCAGCGCGAAGAACATGAGGAAGCTGACGATGCTCACCGCGAGCAGCACCGAGACCGCCAGCAGCAGCCGCTTCAGCAGGAACCGCACCATGGCGCCGAACCCCTTACCGTGACGACTTCGGATCGAGCGCGTCGCGCAGCGCGTCGCCGAAGAGGTTGAACGCCAGCACGAGCGCGAAGATGGTGATGCCCGGGAAGAAGACGTACGCCGGGTCGGTCTGCAGGTAGTCGATGCTGCGATAGATCATCCGACCGAAGCTGGGCACCGACTCGGGCAGCCCGACACCGAGGAAGGACAGCGCCGCCTCACCGGTCACGTACGACGGCACCGCGAGGGAGAACGCGACCAGGATCGGCGCCCAGATGTTCGGCAGCAACTGCCGGAAGAGCATGTGGCCGAGCCCGGCGCCACTGGCCCGGGCGGCCTCGACGAACTCCCGCTCGCGCAGCGACACCACCTGCCCGCGGACGAGCCGCGCCGTACCGGTCCAGCCGAAGGCGGCGAACACCACGATCAACGTGGCCACCGCGAACCAGGTGGGCACCGCGTCCCGGGGACCGTAGAACCGCAGCGAGAACGTCGGGACCACGGCCAACGCGAAGATGAGGAACGGCATCGCCAGGGCGACGTCGGTGACCCACATGATCACCGAGTCGACCACGCCGCCCAGGTAGCCGGCGACGATGCCGAGCACGACGCCGATCGCCGTGGTGACGACGGCGGCGCCGAGCGCGATCAGCAGCGAGGTGCGGATGCCGAAGATCATCCGGATGAAGATGTCCCGGCCCAGGCCGGGTTCGAGCCCGAACCAGTGGTCGCCGCTGACCCCGCCGACGTAGCCGAGCGGCATGCCGGTGCTGTCCAGCAGGTCGCCGAACTGCTGACTCGGCGACACCCCGTAGAGCCGCTCGAGCAGCGGCGCGGCCACTGCCGCGACGATGAACAGTGCCAGCACGATGCCGCTGACCAGTGCCGTGCGGTCCCGGCGCAGCCGGCTCCAGACCAGTTGGCCGGGCGAGCGCCCGACGAGTCCCTTCTCCTCGGGGCTCTCACCGCTGGACTCGATCTCGGCGAGCGCCACGCCCTCGACAGGGGACAGGCTCATTTCGACACCTCCTCGGCGGTCACGGCGACCGGTCCGGCGCCCTGGCTGATCGTTCCCGTCTCCGGGAAGTGGCAGGCGGTCGCTTGCCTACCGCCGTCCCGGGGCACCAGGGCGGGTTCGTCGGTGGCGCAGCGTTCCTGGGCTTTCCAGCAGCGGGTGCGGAAGCGGCAGCCCGACGGCGGGTTGAGTGGGGTGGGCACGTCGCCGGTGAGCCGGATGCGCCCGGCGGGCCCGAGGGTGGTGACGTCGGGGATCGCGGACAGCAGGGCCCGGGTGTAGGGGTGCTGGGGGCGGGTGTAGATGTCGTCGCGGTCGCCGATCTCGACGATTGTGCCGAGGTACATGACGGCGACGCGGTGGCAGAAGTGCCGCACGACGGCCAGGTCGTGGGCGATGAAGACGAAGGCCAGGTCGAGGTCGCGTTGCAGGTCGCGTAGCAGGTTGATGACCTGGGCCTGGATCGACACGTCGAGCGCGCTCACGGGTTCGTCGGCGACGATCAGCTTCGGCCGCAGGGCCAGGGCGCGGGCGATGCCGATGCGTTGGCGTTGCCCGCCGGAGAACTCGTGGGGGTAGCGGTTGTAGTGCTCCGGGTTCAACCCGACCAGCTCCAGCAACTCCTGGACCCGCTTCTTGATCCCGCCCGGCGGGTTGATCCCGTTGACCTGCAACGGCATGGCCACGATCCGCCCGACGGTGTGCCGCGGGTTCAGCGACGCGTACGGGTCCTGGAAGATGATCTGCAGGTCCTGCCGCAACGGCCGCAACGCACCCCGCCGGGCGTGCGTGATGTCCCGCCCCGCGAACTCGATCCTGCCGGAGGTCGGCTCCAGCAACCGCACCAGCATCCGACCGGTGGTGGTCTTCCCACAGCCGGACTCCCCCACCAGACCGAGGGTCTCGCCGGGGCGGACGTCGAAGTCCAGGCCGTCGACCGCCCGGACGGCGCCCTTGGCGCGGAAGCCCTCGCGCACCGGGAAGTGCTTGGTCAGCCCCCGCACGCGCAGCAGCGGCTCGGTCTCGGTGCTCATCGGGCCACTCCCACCTGGGCGATGTCCTGCTGGTAGAGCCGGGTGCGCTCCTCGGCCGGCAGGTGGCAGGCCACGAGGTGCCCCGCCTCCCCGGCCGCCCGCAGCTCGGGCACCTCGGTGCGGGAGCGGTCACCGTTGCGGCCGGCATACCGGCAGCGGGGATGGAACGCGCACCCCGACGGCAGATTGATCAACGACGGCGGGTTGCCCTTGATCGGGATCAGGTCCGCGTCGGCGTCGCCGTGCAACGACGGCACACTCGACAACAACCCCCACGTGTACGGATGCTGCGGCCGCCGCAACACCTGCTCCACACTCCCGTGCTCAACCGCCCGACCCCCGTACATCACCAGCACGTCATCAGCCACCTGGCTGACCACGCCCAGGTCGTGGGTGATCAGGATGATCGCCGACCGGAACTCCGCCTGGAGATCGCTGAGCAGATCCAGGATCTGCGCCTGCACCGTCACATCCAACGCCGTGGTCGGCTCATCGGCGATCAACAGATCCGGATCGTTCACCAGCGCCATCGCGATCATCGCCCGCTGCCGCATACCCCCGGAGAACTCGTGCGGATACTGATCGAACCGCTTCCCCGGCTGCGGAATCCCCACCCGACCCAACATGTCCACCGCCCGGGTCCGCGCCTCCCGCTTCCCCGCCCGCGGGTGGTGCACCCGGTACGCCTCCGCGATCTGCTTCCCCACCGTGTAGTACGGGTGCAGCGCCGACAGCGGATCCTGGAAGATCATCGCCATGTCCCGGCCCCGCAGCCGCCGCACCTCCTCCTCCGGCAGCCCCACCACCTGACGACCACCCACCGAGATCTCCCCGGTGATGGTGGCCCGTTTGGCGTTGTGCAGACCCAGGATCGCCAGCGACGTGACGCTCTTGCCCGACCCCGACTCCCCCACGATGCCCAGCGTGCGACCGCGCTCCACCGAGAACGACACCCCGTCCACCGCGCGAACCACGCCGTCCTCGGTGTCGAACCGCACCCGCAGGTCCGTGACCTGGAGATAGGGGCCCTCGCCGGAGCGCTGCTCCGGCACCTCGGGACGGTCCGGCTCCCCGGACGGCACCGACTCCGACCTGCCCATGACCGCCTCCCTCAGTGGTGAAGAGAACCTACAGCAAACTCCTGGAGGCGAAAATAAGCTACAAGCGGCGGCCTGTCAGCGGCCTGAGCGTAACGACTGGGTTTCCGACCTGAACAGTCCTCACCTGGGACATTCACGGCGACCACTTGTCGAGTCGTTGGCCAGCCGGCTCGGTGCTCAAGCTGACGGAGGCGGTGCGGGAGACGATCCGACCGAACGATCTCGTCTCCTGACGGATGTCGGGCCGGTCGCCTAGGGTCGGCGCATGACGGGATTCGACGCGGCGACAGCCGCCGTCCAGGCCGCCCTCGACGCGGGAGCCCGGTACGCGGACGCGCGGGTGATGCACCGCCGCTACGAGTCGATGTCGGCCCGGAACGGGGACATCGAGGAGCTGACCCAGGACGAGAGCATCGGGCTGGGCGTCCGCGCCCTGGTCGGGTCGAGTTGGGGCTTCCACGCCGTACCCGAGCTGTCGGACGCCGCGGCGCGCGACGCCGGCCGGCGCGCCGCGGCGATCGCCACCGCGAGCGCGCGGGTCCCCGGCCCGCCGATCGACCTGGTCGCGGTCGAGGCGACGGTGGCGAGCTGGGCCTCGACCTGCGAGGTCGACCCGCTCGGCGTGCCGCTCACCGACAAGGGCGATCTGCTGGTACGCGCCACGGCGACGATGCGGGAGCACGGCGCCGACCTGGCCGAGGGGCTCTACCAGATCTGGGACACCACCAAGTGGTTCGTCTCCAGCGAGGGGCACCGCATCGACCAGCGCATCCGGGAGTGCGGCGGCGGCATCTCGGCCACCTCGATCGGCGACGGCGAGACACAGCGCCGCTCCTATCCGAGCTACCGCGGGCAGTACGGCACCACCGGCTGGGAACTTGTCACGTCGCTCGACCTGGCCGCACACGCCGCCCGCATCGCCGAGGAGTCCCGCGAGCTGCTCACCGCCCCGGAGTGCCCCTCCGGCGAGACCGACCTCATCCTCGGCGGCGAGCAGCTCGCCCTCCAGATCCACGAGTCGGTCGGGCACGCCATCGAGCTGGACCGGATCCTCGGCTGGGAGGCCGCCTTCGCCGGCACGTCCTGGCTGGACCTGAGCCGGCTCGGCACGCTGCGGTACGGCTCGGAGCTCATGAACGTCACCATCGACCCGACGATCCCCGGCGCGTTGGGCAGCTTCGGCTTCGACGACGAGGGCTCCCCGGCGGCCAGGCGGGACGCGGTCCGCGAGGGGCGCTGGGTGGGGGTGCTCGCCGGCCGTGACTCGGCCGCCGTCGCGGGCCTCGACTACGGCGGCAGCGTACGGGCGGACGGCTGGGCCCGGCTGCCCATGGTGCGGATGACGAACGTGGGCCTGGAGCCGGGCCCGCACACGCTCGACGAGATCATCGCCGCCACCGACGACGGGGTGCTCATGGACATCAACCGGTCCTGGTCGATCGACGACAAGCGGCTCAACTTCCAGTTCGGCTGCGAGGTCGGCTGGGAGGTGAAGAAGGGCCGGCGGGGGCGGATGCTGCGCAACCCGACCTACACCGGGATCGGGCCGGTGTTCTGGCGCTCCATGGACATGCTCTCGTCCGAGATCGTGCCGTGGGGCACGCCGAACTGCGGCAAGGGCCAGCCCGGCCAGACCGGGCACACCGGCCATCCGGCCGCGCCGGCCCGCTTCCGCGACGTCCGGGTGGGGGTGCGGGCATGACCGAGGTGGACCTCGCCGGCCGTGTGGTCGAGCTGGTCCGGCGGCTGGCCGGGCCGGGCGCCGAGGCCGAGGTGGTGGTGACCCGGGCCGACCTGGCGCTGACCCGGTTCGCCAACTCGTTCATCCACCAGAACGTCGCCGAGTCGGGCACCACGGTCCGGCTCCGGCTGCACGCCGACGGCCGGACGGCCGCGGGCAGCGGCAGCCTGGTCGACCCCGACGGGTTGACCGCGCTTGTCGAGCGCACCCTCTCCGCGGCGCGGCTCTGCCCGCCGGACCCGGCCTGGCCGGGGCTCACCCCGCCCACGCCGGTCCCGTCCGGCGCGGCCGTCGACGAGGCCACCGCGGCCGCCTCGCCCGACGAGCGGGCCGCCCGGGTACGCGCCTTCGTGGACGCGGTCGACGGGCTGGAGGCGGCCGGCTACTGCCGGACGGCGTACCGGTCCGGGGCGTTCGCCAACTCGGCCGGACACTCCGCGGTGGGGCGGGCGGCCGAGGCGGCCATGGACGGCATCGCCCGGGCCGGCGGCGCCGACGGGGTGGCCCGGCAGTCCGCCGACCGTCTCGCCGACCTCGACGGCGGAGCCCTCGGCGCGCGGGCGGCGGCGAAGGCGCGGGCCGCGGCCGACCCGGTCGAGCTGCCCCCGGGCCGCTACGAGGTGGTGCTCGAACCCGCCGCCGTGGCCGACCTCCTCCAGAACCTCGCCTGGTACGGCTTCAACGGCAAGCGGTACGCCGAGCGGCAGTCCTTCGCCGAGCCGGGCGCCGCCCAGTTCGACCCGGCGGTGACCCTGGTGGACGACCCGCCGCACGCCTCCGGGCTGCCGTACGACCTGGAGGGCACACCCCGGCGGGCGCTGCCGCTGGTCGAGGCGGGCACCACCCGCGCGGTGGCGCACGACCGGCGCAGCGGCGCCGAGGCGGGCACCGGGTCCACCGGGCACGGGATGGTCGGCGCGTCGACCTTCGGGCCGCTGCCGCACAACCTCCGCCTGCTGCCGACCGGCGCCCCGACGGGGGTGGCCGCCGGGCAGCTCAGCGCCGGGGTGACCGGCGCGGTGGCCGACCCGGACACCGCGGCGCTGGTCGCCGGGATGGCACGGGGGTTGCTGGTCAGCGATTTCTGGTACACCCGGGTGCTCGATCCGAAGCAACTGGTGGTCACCGGGCTGACCCGCAACGGCGTGTGGCTGGTGGAGGACGGGGTGCCCACCCGGGCGGTGCGGGACTTCCGGTTCACCGAGTCGTACCCGCGGGCGTTGGGTCCGGGCCGGGTGCTCGGCCTCGGGCGGGCGCCGGTCCGTCAACCGGACCGGATGGACGGCTCCTGGTGGGAGGCTCCGGCGCTGCGGCTGGCGTCCTGGAACTTCACCGGTGGCGCCTCCGGCTGACGGCTCAAGATATTGATCTTGGTTCGGGTCTTTCCAACCTCCCGGACACACGGGACACTGCGTTGCGCGGCCGCGCCGCGAAGATCGGCGTAACGTGTGTCACTTAGCTGCGCCGGTTCGCCGGTGCGGCCTGTGCGTGCGCAAGACGTGGCAGTGGACGCGGTCTCGCCGGTCCGCTGACCGGTATGGAAGGTGTGATCCGCCGCCCTCGCGAAGGGCGCCGTCAGGGAGACGACTCGAATGACATCAACGGCAACGAGGCCGCGAGGGGCGCGGGCACGCGCCGCGATAGCGGCCAAGACGTTGCGGACCGACCGCTGGTGGTTCGCGCCACTGATCACCGTCGTCGGGCTCAGCGCCTGGGTCATCTACGCGACCGTCCGGGTCTTCATGCACAAGTGGTACTGGGTGGACCAGTACCACTACCTGACGCCGTTCTACTCCCCCTGCGTCACCGAGCGGTGCGTCGAGGGCTCCTCGCACTTCGGCAGCTTCCTGCCGGGCTGGTGGATCATCCCGGACGCGGCGCTGACCCTGCCGTTCCTGCTGCTGTTCCGGCTCACCTGCTACTACTACCGCAAGGCGTACTACCGGTCGTTCTGGCTGTCGCCGCCGGCCTGCGCCGTGCCGGACGGGCACCAGGCGTACGGCGGGGAGACCCGGTTCCCGCTGCTCGGCCAGAACCTGCACCGCTACTTCTTCTACGCCGCCGCGATCATCTCGCTGATCAACACCTACGACGCCATCTACGCGTTCCACTCGCCCAAGGGCTTCGGCTTCGGCCTGGGGAACATCGTCCTGCTGGTCAACGTGGTGATGCTCTGGGCGTACACCATCTCCTGCCACTCCTGCCGGCACATCATCGGCGGGCGGCTCAAGCACTTCTCCAAGCACCCGCTGCGCTACCGGGCCTGGACCGGCGTGTCCTGGCTGAACGTCCGGCACATGCAGCTCGCCTGGATCACCCTCGGCACCCTGGCGCTGACCGACTTCTACGTCATGGCGGTGGCGGCCGGCTGGTTCAACGACCTGCGGTTCATCAACTGAGAGCCTGGACATGACTGAGACGCGAATCGAACGACACCACTACGACGTCGTCGTGATCGGGGCCGGCGGCGCCGGCCTGCGCGCGGCGATCGAGGCCCGGCTGGCCGGCAAGAAGACCGCGATCATCTCGAAGTCGCTGTTCGGCAAGGCGCACACGGTGATGGCCGAGGGTGGCGCGGCGGCCGCCATGGGCAACGTGAACTCCCGGGACAACTGGCAGGTCCACTTCCGGGACACCATGCGCGGCGGCAAGTTCCTCAACAACTTCCGGATGGCCGAGCTGCACGCGAAGGAGTCGCCGCAGCGGATCTGGGAGCTGGAGACGTACGGGGCGCTCTTCGACCGCACCAAGGACGGGAAGATCTCCCAGCGCAACTTCGGTGGCCACGAGTACCCGCGGCTGGCGCACGTCGGCGACCGGACCGGCCTGGAGCTGATCCGCACCCTCCAGCAGAAGATCGTCTCGCTCCAGCAGGAGGACAAGCGGGAGCTCGGCGACTACGAGGCCCGGATCCGGGTCTTCTCCGAGACCACCATCACCGAGCTGCTGCTCGACGGCGACCGCGTCGCCGGCGCGTTCGGCTACTACCGCGAGTCCGGCGAGTTCATCCTCTTCGAGGCCCCGGCCGTGGTCCTCGCGACGGGCGGCGTCGGGCGCTCCTACAAGGTCACCTCGAACTCCTGGGAGTACACCGGGGACGGTCACGCCCTCGCGCTGCGCGCCGGCGCGACGCTTATCAACATGGAGTTCCTCCAGTTCCACCCGACCGGCATGGTCTGGCCGCCCTCGGTGAAGGGCATCCTGGTCACCGAGTCGGTCCGCGGCGACGGCGGGGTGCTGAAGAACTCCGAGGGCAAGCGGTTCATGTTCGACTACGTCCCCGACGTGTTCCGCAAGCAGTACGCGGACAACGAGGCCGAGGCGGACCGCTGGTACAAGGACCCGGACAACAACCGGCGCCCGCCGGAGCTGCTTCCCCGCGACGAGGTCGCCCGCGCCATCAACAGCGAGGTCAAGGCCGGTCGGGGCACGCCGGCCGGCGGCGTCTTCCTGGACATCGCCTCCCGGCTGCCGGCCGAGGAGATCCGCCGCCGGCTGCCCTCGATGTACCACCAGTTCAAGGAGCTGGCCGACGTCGACATCACCAAGGAGCCCATGGAGGTCGGCCCGACCTGCCACTACGTGATGGGCGGCGTCGAGGTGGACCCGGACTCCGGCGCGGCGTACGGCACCGTGCGCGGTCTCTTCGCCGCCGGTGAGGTCTCCGGCGGCATGCACGGCTCCAACCGGCTCGGCGGCAACTCACTGTCGGACCTGCTGGTCTTCGGCAAGCGGGCGGGCGGCCACGCCGCCTCGTACGCCGATCAGCTCACCTCGCGCCCGGCGGTGTCGGTGAGGGCGGTGGAGGCCGCGGTGGAGACGGCGCTGGCCCCGCTCCAGCGGGACACCGGCGAGAGCCCGTACACCCTCCAGCAGGACCTCCAGGCGGTGATGGGCGATCTCGTCGGCATCATCCGGCGGGAGGGCGAGCTTGTCGACGCGCTGGCCCGGCTGGCCGAGCTGCGCGAGCGGGTGGCCAAGGTGAGCGCGGCCGGCGGCCGGCGCTACAACCCGGGCTGGCACCTCGCCCTGGACCTGCGCAACATGCTGGTGGTCTCCGAGTGCACCGCGAAGGCCGCGCTGGAGCGGCAGGAGTCGCGCGGCGGGCACACGCGGGAGGACTACCCGGGCATGGACCCGAAGTGGCGGCGGGTCAACCTGGTCTGCTCGCTCGACGGCGACGCGGTCCGGCTGACCCAGAAGCCGCTGCCGAAGATGCGCCCGGAGCTGATCTCCCTGTTCGACCGGGCCGAGCTGGCCAAGTACCTGACCGACGAGGAACTCGCCGAGTTCGACGCCCTCACCGAGGAGGCGGGCAACTGATGGGAACCAAGCGACCCTTCCGCATCTGGCGGGGCGACGAGAACGGCGGCGACCTGCAGGACTACACCGTCGAGGTGAACGAGGGCGAGGTCGTCCTCGACGTGATCCACCGGCTCCAGGCCACCGACGCGCCGGACCTGGCGTGCCGGTGGAACTGCAAGGCCGGCAAGTGCGGCTCCTGCTCCATGGAGATCAACGGCAAGCCCCGGCTGAGCTGCATGACCCGGATGTCGACGTTCGAGGAGGGCGAGACCGTCACGGTCACGCCGCTGCGCACCTTCCCGGTCATCCGGGACCTGGTCACCGACGTCTCGTTCAACTACGAGAAGGCGCGGGAGACCCCGGCGTTCGCGCCGCCGGCCGACGTGGCACCCGGCGACTACCGGATGCAGCAGGTCGACGTCGAGCGCTCGCAGGAGTTCCGCAAGTGCATCGAGTGCTTCCTCTGCCAGAACGTCTGCCACGTGATCCGCGACCACGAGGAGAACAAGCAGGCGTTCTCCGGTCCCCGGTTCTTCATCCGGGCCGCCGAGCTGGACATGCACCCGCTCGACGCGAAGACCGACCGCAAGGAGTACGCGCAGTCCGAGATGGGTCTCGGCTTCTGCAACATCACCAAGTGCTGCACCGAGGTCTGCCCCGAGCACATCAAGATCACCGACAACGGGATCATCCCCATGAAGGAGCGGGTCGTCGACCGCAGGTACGATCCCCTTGTGTGGCTTGGTAGCAAGATCTTCCGGAGGGGTCAGGTGCCTCAGACCAGCGTGACCAGCGGGCATTCGAGCGGCGCCGTGACCGCCAGCGCCGCCCACGGCGGGGTGCACTCGCACGCCGGCGGCTCGCACGACGCGGTGGCCGAGCGGCAGGCGCAGCAGGGCGTCAACTGGCACCGCGAGGTGCCGCACCCGACCGCCCCCGCGGTCGACGTCAACGGCAAGCTGCCGCTGACCGAACTGACCTTCGACCGGGCCGCCGCGCCGTCGCCGTTCGGCGACGACGTGACCTTCCCGCTGCCGCCGGAGCACCTGAACTTCGCCCACCCGCAGCAGGACGAGCCGAAGCACTGAGCAGCACGCCGACAACGATGACGGGGGCCGCGGCACATGCCGCCGGCCCCCGTCCCGTTTCCGCCCTCGCGTCCGCTTCCGGCGCTCAGCCGCCGGCGAGCAGCGGGCGCAGGGCGGCGACGATCGGCACGTCGGCCGGCAGCCAGTCGACGGTGTCGAGTTCGGCGGCGGAGAGCCAGCGCAGTTCGGAGTGCTCCAGGGCCTTGGGCTCGTCACCGTGGAGCAGGCGGGCCAGGTACACCCGGAGGACGGAACGGCCGTGGGCCATCCGCACGTCGCGGCCGAGCCGGTCGCCGATCTCCACGCGGACACCGAGTTCCTCGGCGCACTCGCGGACCAGCGCGTCGGTCTCGATCTCGCCCGGCTCCACCTTGCCGCCGGGGAACTCCCAGCGACCGGCCACCTCCGGTGGCGCGGAGCGCTCGCAGGCGAGGACCCTGCCGTCCATGATGATCGCCGCACCGACGACCACTCTCGGCTCCCGCCGGTCCTGCCCGTTCCCGCTTACCCGTTCGGTCCGCACGGGCGTCCAGCGTGCCAGATCAATCGGCGGTTTGGGTAGCTGAGTCGACCGTCAGGTCAGCAGAACACGGAAGTGTGGGCGTGGACACACCATCTGTGCGGCGACAGACTAGAGGGCGTCGACTGGGACACGGGATGGCGACGATTTGGCCACAAGCCGGCAACGACGCCTGGGAGGTGCGGTGATGCGCGTGCTGTTCAACGGCCGGGCCAAGCACGACTACCTCAGCGACGCCCTCGCCCTGCTGTCCGGTTGGACCCGCGAAGGCGAGCAGATCCGACGCACGCTCGTGCTCGACGACACCCAGCACGCCGCGCTCACCGAGCGGGTCGCCGTGGTGGCCGACGCGCTGCGCCTGCGCCCGGACATCAGCCGCCGGGCCGACCGCACCCACATCAAGGTTGGCCACGGCGACGGCGAGCCGCTCACCGAGGGTGAGGTGCTGCTGGCCGCGCGCATCGAGGACGCGGTCCGCGCGGTCACCGCCCCCTGAGCGGTTTCCTGGCAGGTTCCTGAAAGTTTCCGGTTAGCAACTAATTCCAACTGGGTAGGACTTCCGTGACAGGGAGCCGCAAGGCTCCCGAAAGCGACGGAATGTGCGATAACCCCTTTTAGGAGCTGACCATGACGACGCCCACCGCGGCCACGAACCGGGCAACCGACCACGTGCACACCGACCACGTCGACCGCGACGTCCGGCACCTGCACCGGCACGGGGAGGAGACCAAGCCGGCCTGGAAGACCACCGAGCTGGCCGTCTACCTGCTCTCCGTCATCGGCGTTCTGATCGCCTCGAACGCCGTCGGCGACGGCGCCTCGAACAACGGTGGCGACTACTTCGCCGCCGACAAGGCCTGGTGGTACATCACCCTGCTGACCGTCGGTTACCTGATCAGCCGCGGCCTGGCCAAGGCCGGCAGCCGCAGCCGCGACCACGACCCGCGCGTCGACCACTGACCTTGACCTCGGCAGCCCCGTCCAGCAGGACGGGGCTGCCGGCGTTTCCGGCTGGCGCGCTCCGCCTACCGTCGGGGACATGGCCGACCCGACGTACGACCGCAGGGAACAGTTCCAGCAGATCCAGAGCGGGCTCCTGCCCGGCGAGCAGATCATCGCCGTCTACGACGCGATCGGCACGGGCACCGGTTTCATCGGCCTGACCGACCGCCGGGTGATCATCCAGGACCGCTCCTTCGTCGGGAAGCGGTACGCCATCACGAGCATCCCGTACGCGAAGATCACCAGCGTGAGCGTGGTGAGCAACAAGTCGTGGGGCGGCTCGTTCTTCTCCACCGGCGCGATCGCCGTCCACGTCGGCACACACACCTACGAGGTGGAGTTCCGGGGCGCGCAGAAGGCCCACCACGTGCACAACGTCATCCTCCACCACATCTCCTGAGGTGCCGGTCGACCTGCCGGCGGCGCTCTACGACGCGGAGAACGCGTGGGGACGCGACGACGACTTCTTCCTCCGCTTCGTCGGGGCGGCGCCGCTCCGCGTCCTGGACCTCGGCTGCGGCACCGGCCGGCTCACCCTGGCCCTGGCCGCCGCCGGTCACCGGGTCACCGGCGTCGACCCGGGTCCCGGCTCACTCGCCGCGGCCCGGGCCAAGCCCGGCGGCGACCGGCTCACCTGGATCTCCGGCACCGCCGCCGCGCTGCCCGACGCGGCGTACGACGTGGCCGTGCTGACCAGCCACGTGGCGCAGGAGATCCGGGACGACGCGGCGTGGGCGGACACCCTCCGGCACCTGCGCCGGGCCCTTGTCGACGGCGGCCGGCTGGCGTTCGACTCGCGCGATCCGGCCGCGCGCCGCTGGGAGCGCTGGAACCCCGCCGACTCCCGCCGCCGGCTCACCCTGCCCGACGGTACGACCGTGGACGGCTGGACCGAGCTGACCGAGGTCCGCGACGGCCTGGTCGGCTTCCTGCACCACTACCTGCTGCCCGACGGCACGGAGATGCGCAGCCCCGGCACGCTGCGCTTCCGCACCGAGGCGGAACTGCGGGCCGCCCTGACCGGGGCGGGTTTCACCGTCGAACGGGTGCTCGGCGGCTGGGCCGGAGAGCCGGCCGGCGCGAGCGACGACGGAGAGCTGATCGTGCTCGCCCGGGCGACGCGGTGACCCGGCGGCGAGGACGCGGTCAGCGCCGGTAGGCCAACCGGAAGTCGAGCGCCCAGTCGGCACCGTCCTCGGACCGCTCCCAGCGGGCGTCGATGGCGGTGCCGTCCTCGCGCAGCGTCCCGGTGAACCGCTGGTGGAAGCCGGGCGCCGCCCGCCACATCCGCCAATGGCCGTCGCCGAACGTCATCCGGTAGACCCGGTGCACGCCGCGGGCGTCGGCGTAGAGCACCGTGAACTCCTCCCCCGCGTCGTCCAGGCCGATGAGCTGGGTGGTGGGCATGGGGTTGTTCTCCCGCCAGGCCCGCGGCGCCGTCTCCGGCACCGGCTCCGCGTCGCTGAACTGGCGGAGGAACCGGCCGTCCTCCACCCAGGCGAACTCCGTCCAGCCGACGCCCAGGCCCTCCACCTCGGGCTGCACGCTCCACCGGCCGACGAGCACGTCGAGCCGCGCCAGCGCGGGATGCCGCTTCGCCATCTCGTCCTCCTCCTGCCGCAGGGAACCCGGTGCTCGCCGCCACCTGACAGAATCGCCCGCATGCGGGGGCTGTTCGCAAGGGTCAGGGAGTGGCGCACCAGCCGCAGACCGACCGTACGCCGGATCCGCCGTGCCCTGGTGGTGGTCGTCGCCGGCGCGGCGCTGCTGGCCGCCGGCACCGCGGCCTGCGTGGTGTGGGTCCGCGACGGCGCCGACGGGCACCTGTTCGCCGAGGCCGACGTGCCGGAAGCCCCGGTCGCCCTGGTCCTGGGCACCAAGGTGGAGGCCGACGGCACCCCGTCGCCGTTCCTCGCCGGCCGGCTGGAGATCGCCCAGCGGCTCTACGCCGCCGGCAAGGTCCGGGTCATCCTGGTCTCCGGCGACCACATGAACTACGACTACGACGAGCCCGACGCGATGCGGCGCTGGCTTGTCGACCGGGGCGTGCCGGCGGAGAAGGTGGTGCTGGACCACGCCGGCTTCGACACCTACGACTCCTGCGCACGGGCCCGGCGCGTCTTCGGCGTGGAACGGGCCACCGTGGTGACCCAGTCCTTCCACCTGCCCCGCGCCGTCGCCCTCTGCCGGCACCTCGGCGTGGCGGCCAACGGCGTGGGCGACGACACCGCCCGCCGGTACGCGGACCGCTGGCGGATCAGCGCCACCCGGGAGTACGGCGCGTGCGTGAAGGCCGCGGTGGACGTGGTCTCCGGCCGCGACCCCGTCCACCTGGGCCGCCGGGAGACCGGAGTGGACGACGCCCTGCGCGCGGGCTGACGTTCGGCGTCCGGGCGGCGGTAGGGTCGCGGCGTGGTGAAGCTGGCGGAGGAGACGTTGGTGGCGGTCGGTCGGATGACCGTCGCGGCGACCGACCTGGAACACATGCTGTCCCGGATCGGCGCGAGTGACGCGGACGCCGACGCGATCTTCGCGCGAACCGGAGCGCCGCTGGTCGCGGCCCGCGAGGCGGCGCGGTCCGCCGGGCCGGCGGTCCGCGACGAGTACGCCAACCTCGTCGAGGGGGCGGCCACCCAACTGGCCGTGGGCCAGGCCGCGCTGCGGGCCGTGTGGCGCGGCGGCCGGACCGATCCCGCGCTGTTCGACGAGATCACCGTGCGCCTGCTGCGCTGCCGGGACGCCCTGCACGAGCGGATCCTCGTCCCGACCGAGGGCTGAGTGAGCCGTCTACACTTCAGGGCACTCCGGGCACCGCCGCCGGCTCGACGGGTCCCTAAGATCGCCGGCATGGCGACGCGGCTTGTGCAGATCAACATGAAGGCTCGGGACGACTCAGCGCTGGGCGCTTTCTGGGCGGAGGTGCTCGGCTGGGAGGTCTCCAGCGAGGGACCCGGCGTGACCAACCTCGAACCCGAGGGCTTCGTCTACCCCGACCCCGTGGCCGTCTGCGTCGACCTCGTCGTCTCCCCGGAACCCAAGACGGTGAAGAACCGGGTCCACATCGACCTCGCCACCACCTCGGCGGCCCACCAGGCGGAGTTGGTCGCACGCCTCAAGGATCTCGGCGCGACGCCCGCCGACGTGGGCCAGGGCGACGTCCCGTGGACGGTCCTGGCCGACCCGGAGGGCAACGAGTTCTGCGTGCTGGAGCCCCGGGAGCTCTACCGGGACACCGGACCGATCGCCGCCGTGGTGGTCGACTGCGCGGACCCACGAGCCATGGCCCGCTTCTGGGGCGAGGCCATGGACTGGATTCTGCATGAGGTGACCGACCACGAGGCGGTGCTGCGCTCCGCCAAGGGCGTCGGCCCCTATCTGCGGTTCGTCCGCACACCCGACGCGAAGACCGTGTGGAACCGCGTCCACCTGGACGTCCGCCCGTACCCGGGTGACGACCTGGAGGTCGAGGCGGCCAGGCTGCGGACGCTCGGCGCCACCGCCGTCGACCTGGATGTCCCGTGGAAGGTCCTCGCCGACCCGGAAGGCAACGAGTTCTGCCTCCTCACCCCGAGCTGACCCCCGTCAGCCAGCCTCGCGTGCCTCCAGGATGGCCAGGTCGCGTACGGCGTAGAGCCGGTGCTGCCACTCCTCGTTGAGGACGATCAGCAGGCACTTCCGCACCGGGTAGCTGCGGGGCTCCGGCCATCCGGGGCCCTCCACCGGCGCGGTGTGGGCGTCCAGCGACTCGTCGGTCAGGCCCTCGATGACCTGGCGCACGGTGGACATCCGGTCGCGGCGCAGCGCCAGAACCGCGTCGAGGGACGGTCGAGCCGCCCGGTCCCGTGGCACACCGGGGAGGTCCGGCATCTCGTCCCAGGGGAGGTCCAGAGGGTCCCATGGCAACGGGTCGCCGAGGATCGCCCGCCTCACCCACGAGTCGGTGGCGAAGACGAGGTGCCGCAGCGTCTCGATGAACGACCACTCACCGTCGACCGACTCGTGCAGCAGCTCGGGTCGCAGCCGGCCGGCCCGTTCGACGGTCTCGCCCCAGAGCCGCTCGAGAATGTCCCACGCCTCGCGGAAGCTGGCCGCGTCGGTCGGACGCATCCTGGCCCGGTCCGGGTGCCGCCGGTCCAGCTCCGCCTCGACCAGCGGCCCGACGTCGACGCCGTTGATCGTCAGGTTCTCGATCTCGCCGTGGATGTCCACGCCGACCAGATCGACGCCGCGCATGGTGACCCCGCTCAGGTCGGCCCCGCGAAACCGGGCGCCGGACAGATCGACGGTGCTCAGCTGGGCGCCGCTGAGGTCGACGCGCTCGAACCGGGAGCCGCGCAGATCGGCGTCAGTGAATTCAGCCACGCCAGCAGGCTAACCATGGGCACCGACACTCCGCGCTCCCAGCGACGGCTCGTACAGTGCCGTGATGGGCGATCGAGGCTTCGGCAACGAGGAGTTGGTGACCCCACGGCTGTCACTGCGCCGCCCCACTCCCGCCGACATCGACCTGATCCACGCCATCCACAGTGACCCGCGAGCCTGTGCCCACAACCCGAGCGACATGCTGAGCACCCGCGCCGAGGCGGAGGACCGCTACCGGCGGTGGGACGAGCACTGGCAGCGCTGGGGCTTCGGGTACGGGGTCGTCCATGCCGATGGGAAGCGCCTCGGCTTCTGCGGCATCAAGGTCATGGCGTTGCGGCGCCGCGAGGTCCTCAACCTGTTCTATCGCCTCGACCCGTCCGCCTGGGGCGATGGGATAGCCACCGAAGCGGCCACCGCCGTCGTCGGTTGGGCCAGCGCGCACGGTCGCGGCCATCCGGTCGTCGCCCGGGTCCGCCCCGGGAACACAGGCTCCCAGCGGGTCGCTGTGCGCGCCGGCCTCCACCGTGCCGAACACCTCGACAGCCAGGGAGAGGACGGCCTCGACTGGATCTTCACGTCGCACTGGCCCTGAGGGCCCGGTTGTGCCCCACGCGGGCCAGGCTCAGACGTTGAAGCGGAACTCCACGACGTCGCCGTCCTGCATGACGTACTCCTTGCCCTCGATCCGGACCTTGCCGGCGGCCTTCGCCGCCGCCATCGATCCGGCCTCGACCAGGTCGGTGTAGGAGACCACCTCGGCCTTGATGAAGCCGCGCTGGAAGTCGCTGTGGATCACCCCGGCGGCCTCCGGCGCGGTCGCGCCGACCGGGACGGTCCAGGCCCGCGCCTCCTTGGGGCCGGCCGTCAGGTACGTCTGGAGCCCGAGCGTGCGGAAGCCGACCCGGACGAGCTGGTCCAGCCCCGGCTCGGACTGCCCGATCGACTCCAGCAGCTCGCGGGCCTCCTCCTCGGGCAGGTCCACCAGCTCGGACTCGATCTTGGCGTCCATGAAGACCGCCTCGGCGGGGGCGACCAGGCCGCGCAGCTCGTCGAGGAACTCGGCGTTGCCCAGCTCCGCCTCGTCGACGTTGAACACGTAGAGGAACGGCTTCGTGGTGAGCAGGTGCAGCTCGCGCAGGTGCTCCAGCTCGATCTTGGCGGCGGCGGCGCCCGCGTACAGGGTGGTGCCGCCGTCGAGGACCTCGACGGCCTTCTTGGCGGCCTCGACGGCGGCGGCCCGGTCCTTGCGGAGCTTGGCCTCCTTCTCCAGCCGGGGCAGCGCCTTCTCCAGGGTCTGGATGTCGGCCAGGATCAGCTCGGTGTTGATCGTCTCGATGTCGTCGGCCGGGGAGACCTTGCCGTCGACGTGCACCACGTTCGGGTCGGAGAAGGCCCGCACCACCTGGCAGATCGCCGAGGCGTCGCGGATGTTGGCCAGGAACGCGTTGCCCCGGCCCTGCCCCTTGGAGGCGCCCCGGACCAGGCCGGCGATGTCGACGAACGAGACCGGCGCCGGCAGCACCTTCTGCGACGAGAAGATCTCGGCCAGCTTGTTCAGCCGCTCGTCGGGGAGCCCGACCACGCCGACGTTCGGCTCGATGGTGGCGAACGGGTAGTTCGCGGCGAGCACGTCGTTCTTGGTCAGCGCGTTGAACAGGGTGCTCTTGCCCACGTTGGGCAGGCCGACGATGCCGATGGTGAGACTCACGACGAGCCAGCTTACGCGGTTCGCCGCCGGCACCGGGCAGGCAGGTCCGCCCGCGCCGGAAAAGGGACGGCGGTCACCGCCCGCCGGCGCGCCCGCCGGTCAGGAGGGCAGCAGGCGCGGCTCGATCCGGGTCTCCCGCACGGTGCCGTCCTCGGCGCGGGTCAGCTCGTACGCGGCCACGCCCTCCCGGTCGGCGACGGCCTCGGCGAGCCGGGTGCCCCGGTAGATCAGCCCGACGCCGTCGTCGGTGCAGTGGCTCGTCGGCAGCGTGCCGTCGCCCACCAGCCGGTGCATGAGCGGCCGGCGCTGGTCCTCGCTGTCGTAGTGCACGCCGTTGCCGTACGGGAGCCAGCCCAGCCCGTCGGTGAACGGCCGCAGGGTCGGGCCGTAGCTGTCGGTGGCGCCGCCGACGTGCCAGCAGATCGACCCGGCGGAGACCCCGCCGAGCACCACGCCGGCCTCCCAGCACTCGCGCAGGATCTCCGGCAGGCCGTGCACCCGCCACACCGCGCAGAGGTTTGCCACGCTGCCGCCGCCGACCCAGATGATGTCCTGGGCGAGCAGGTGGGCACGGATGTCCTCGACGTTGGGCATCGGGTAGAGCGCCAGGTGGGACGGGCGGAACCGGGTGCCGGCGAAGGCGCCGTAGAAGACGGTGAACGAGGTGGGTTGGTCGCCCACCGCCTGGTTGAGGTAGCAGACCCGGGGCGCCTCGCCGGCCTGCGCCAGATCGGCCATCAGGTCGAAGAGCTGGCTGGGCCGGGCGTCCCAGGGGCCGCGGTGCCGGCTGAAGAAGCCCATGCTGGTGGCGACGATTGTCGGTTCAGTGGCGGGCATGGCCGTCCTTCCGGTCGGTGACGATGGAGATCATCCTGCCCGATCCGGCGGCTCCGCCTCCGCCGCGGCGAGCAGGTCGCGCAGCAGATCGGCCAGCCGGTCCCGGTCGGCCGGGGGCAGCGCGTCGAGGATCCGCCGCTGCACCTCCAGCCCGGCCTCGGCCGACTCCTCGACCACCCGGCGACCTTCGTCGGTGAGGCTGACCCGCAGCGCCCGCCGGTCGGCCGGGTCGGGCGCACGCCGAACCAGGCCGGCCCGCTCCAGCCGGTCGAGCCGGCCGGTCATCCCGCCGGAGGTGAGCATCAGCGAGGCCGCGAGCGCCTTCGGCGCGAGGGTGTACGGCGGGCCGGACCGGCGCAGCGCGGCGAGCACGTCGAACTCGCCCCGGCCGATGCCCCAGCCGGCGTACACCTTCTCCTGGCGGTCGCCGACCAGCCGGGCCAGCCGGTAGATGCGGCCGAAGACGGCCATCGGCTCGGGCCGCATGCCGGCCCGCTCCCGCCGCCACTGCTCGACGATCAGATCCACGTCGTCCGTTGCCACGGCTGTCGATTGTGCCGCACCTCGCACTTCCCCTTTCGCTCGGGACTGATTAGTTTAGTCGTAAGCTACTTAGCAGCGAGGGAAGAAGGTCGTCATGACCCGCCGTTGGACCGACGCCGCGCTCACCGCCGTCGCCCCCACCACCTGGGGCACCACCTACCTGGTCACCGCCGAGCTGCTGCCCGCCGACCGGCCGCTCTGGTCCGGCGCGATCCGCGCCCTGCCGGCCGGCCTGCTGCTGCTCGCGCTGACCCGCCGGCGGCCGCACGGCGTCTGGTGGGGGCGGGCCGCCCTGCTCGGCGCGCTCAACATCGGGGCGTTCTTCCCGCTGCTCTTCGTCGCCGCGTACCGGCTGCCCGGCGGCACCGCGGCCGTGCTCGGGGCCGCCCAGCCGCTGCTGGTCGCCGTGCTCACCGTCGCCCTGCTCCGCGACCGGCCCGGCCGGCCGGCGCTGCTCGCCGCCCTCGCCGCCCCGGCCGGGGTCGCCCTCGTGGTGCTCCGGCCCGGCGCCGGCCTCGACCCGCTCGGCGTCGCCGCCGGCCTGGCCGGCACCGCGGCGATGGCCGCCGGGCTGGTGCTCACCCGCCGCTGGGGCCGGCCGCCCGGGGTGGGCACCCTGGCCGCGACCAGCTGGCAGCTCGTCGCCGGTGGCCTGCTGATCGTGCCGGTCGCCGCCGCCGTCGAGGGCGCGCCGCCCGCGCCGGACGGGCCGGCCCTGCTCGGGTACGCCTGGCTCGGGCTGGCCGGGACCGCGCTGGCGTACGCGCTGTGGTTCCGGGGCGCGGCCCGGCTGCCGGTGACCCGGGTGTCGGTGCTCGGCGCGCTCAGCCCGCTGACCGCCGCGACCCTCGGCTGGCTGGTGCTGGGGCAGGCGCTCAGCCCGACCCAGCTCACCGGCTTCGCGGTGGCGGTCGCCGCCATGGTGTTCGGCCAACTCCCCGACCGGGCGGCGCGCGGCCGACGGGCCGACCAGCCGGCGCGCGGCCAGCGGGTGGGTCGGCCGGCGCCCGGCCGACAGGTCGAGCAGCAGGCGCACGGGCGCCACGTCGGCCAGCCGGCGCGTCGTCGGCTGGTGGGTCAGCCGGCGCGCGGTCGGCTGGTGGGTCAGCCGGTGCGTCGTCGGCTGGTGGGTCAGCCGGCGCGTAGCCGGCGCCAGGCGTCGGCCGGGGCGTCGGCGGCCACGCCCTCGGGCAGCGCGCCGGGCGGCAGTTCCGCCGCCGCGGCGAGCGGCAGCGTGAACCGGTGCGCGGCGGACGGCGCCGCCGCGTAGGACTGGTCGAGCAGCCAGCGCACCTCGTCGACCGTCCAGCCCAGCCCGGCGCGACCGGCGAGCTCCCGGACCAGCCGCAGGCCGACCCGGGTGTCGTCGTCGTAGAAGCGCATGCACCAGTGGTGCGCCCACATGCCGAGCGCCCGCAGCCCGGCCGCGTCGAGCGAGCCGACCAGCCGGCCGCAGGCGGTGTCGGCGAAGGCACGCCCCGGGTCGTCGGCCCGGTCCCGTTCGATCGCCCCGTACGCGGCCGGCGCCACCACCCGCATCCGGTCGTAGAAGCCCTGCACCACCACACCGTCCAGCCGTGTCCGCCCCGACCGCATCAGCGGACACCCCGCCCGGCCACGCTCGCCATGCCCCGCACCTTTTCTTGAGTTGGTGGCGGGACCGTACCGGCCACTACCGACACTTTCTCCGGCGGAATCCGTTGCCACGCCAGGGATAGCTGGCCTGAGCTGGGGCGTCTGTATCTGTGACGACGACGAGCGGGAGGGTGGGTGGACGAGGACGACCGGGCCCGGCTGGCCGAGTTCGTGACCAGCCGCACGCCGGCGCTGATGCGGGTGGCCTACCTGCTCACCGGCGACCGGCACGCGGCCGAGGACCTGTTCCAGTCGGCGCTGGCCAGGACCATCCCGAGATGGCGGGCGCTGCGGCACGCCGACCCGGAGGGCTACCTGCGCACGGTCATGTACCGGGAACAGGTGAGCTGGTGGCGGCGGCTGGGGCGACGCCGGGAGAGGGCGCTCACCGGGGCCGACGAGGCGGTCCAGCCGGACCCGAGCGGCGGCACCGACGTACGCCTGGCGATGCGGGCGGCGCTGCGGCTGCTGCCGCCGGCCCAGCGCACGGTGCTGGTCCTGCGCTACTACGAGGACCTCACGGAGACCCAGGTCGCCGAGGCGCTGGGCTGCACGGTCGGCACCGTACGCAGCCGGACCCATCGTGCGGTGACCCGGCTGCGCCAACTGCTGCCGGACGTCGAACTCCTGGAGGTACGGCGGTGACCACGCCCTTCGAGGACCTCATCCGCGCCACCCTCTCCGACCTGGCCGAGGAGGCACCCACAGTGCAGGACCCGTTGACCCCGGCGGAACGCCGGTTCCGGAACCGCCGGCGCACCACGCTGACGCTCGGCGCGGCGGGCGCGGTGGCCGCCGTGCTGATCGGCGCGCCGATCGCGCTGGCGGCCGGCGGCGGGGACGCGCCCCGCCCGGCCGCCCCGTCGGCGCCGCCGGCCCCCGCGGGCACCACCGCGCCACCGTCCCCCGCCCAACCCACGGTCGTCCCGTCCCCGAGCGGCACGGCGACCAGCGTGCCGAGCCCGCCCGGCGAACCGGCGCCCTCCCCCAGCGCCACACCGCCGGGCCGGCCGAGCCGGCCCGGAGCCCCCGTGCCGAGCCCGAGCGGTCCGGGCGACCCGACGGCGGTCCCCTCCCCCAGCGGCCCGGGCGAGCCCTGGCCCACCCCCACCCCGACCCCGCGCGGCTGATCCGGGCTGGTTCGCGGGCGGCGCCCGGCCGGGTCACCCTGCTCCGCGACCGGGCGCCCCGACGGTGAGTGGAACGCCATGGAGGTGTCCTGACCCGGTGACCTCCGTGGCGTTCCACCGACGGCCGCGACGAGCGCCGAAGGCGGTCGCGAGCGCCGCGTCCGCGAGCGCCGAAGGCGGCCGCGGTGACGCGTCCGCCGAGCGCCGAGGGCGGCCGCGCCCGCCGCGTAAGCGAGCGCCGGAGACGGCCGCGCACGGCCGCGTCCGAATCCCGCCAGCCGAGGGCCCGACCTGCGAGGCAGGATCGGTGTCATGGAACTCGACTTCGAGCGGTGCTACCGGGCCGTCGACAGCCGCGACCAGCGGTTCGACGGCTGGTTCTACACCGGCGTGACGTCGACCGGGATCTACTGCCGGCCGTCCTGCCCGGCGACGACGCCGAAGCGGCAGAACGTCCGGTTCTTCCCGTCGGCCGCCGCGGCGCAGGGCGCCGGGCTGCGGGCCTGCCGCCGCTGCCGCCCCGACGCCGCCCCGGGCTCGCCGCAGTGGGACGTCCGGGCCGATGTGGTCGGGCGGGCGATGCGGCTGATCGCCGACGGCGTGGTGGACCGGGACGGCGTGCCGGGGCTGGCGGCGCGGCTCGGCTACACCGAGCGGCACCTGCACCGGATGCTCCGGGCCGAACTGGGCGCGGGGCCGCTGGCGCTGGCCCGCGCGCAGCGCGCGCAGACGGCGCGCATCCTCATCGAGACGACCGGGCTCGGGCTGGCCGAAGTGGCGTTCGCCGCCGGGTTCGGCAGCGTCCGGCAGTTCAACGACACCGTCCGCGAGGTGTACGGGGCCACCCCGTCCGAGCTGCGGGTCAGCCGGGGCGGGCGGCGGGCGGTCGGCGGGGCGGGCACCATCACGCTGCGGCTGGCGTACCGGCCGCCGTTGCACGCGGGAGCGCTGCTGGACTTCCTGGCGCTGCGCGCGTTGCCCGGCGTCGAGGAGGTGCGCGACGGGGCGTACCACCGGGGGTTGCGCCTGCCGCACGGGCCCGGCACGGTGTCGCTGACCCCGGCCGACGGGCACGTGGCCGCGACCCTGCGGCTGGCCGACATGCGCGACCTGGCCCCGGCGGTGGCCCGCTGCCGCCGCCTGCTCGACCTGGACGCCGACCCGGTCGCGGTCGACGCCACCCTGGCGGCGGACCCCACCCTGGCGTCCGCCGTGGAGGCCGAACCGGGCGTCCGCCTCCCGCACGCCGTGGACGGCTTCGAAATGGCCGTCCGCGCGATAACGACCCAGCAGATCTCCCTCCGCTCGGCGAGAACAACCCTGACCCACCTCCTGGCGGCCACCACCACCCCGACCGTCGATCATGAGGTTGGCGGCGAGGTCGATCTCCAGAACGGCGGCGAACCTCATGATCGACCGTGGGGGTTGCGGGCGTTCCCGACCGCGGAGGAGGTGCTCTCCGCGGGGGACACGGCCTTCCGGATGCCGGCGGCACGGCGGGAGACGATCCGGGCGGTGGCCCGGGCCGTCGCCGACGGCTCGCTGGACCTCGCCCCGGGCGGGGACCGGGAGGAAGCGGTGCGGCGGCTGACCGCGCTGCCCGGCGTCGGGCCGTGGACCGCGGGCTACGTGGCCATGCGCGCGCTCGGCGACCCCGACGTCCTCCTCCCCACCGACCTGGGCGTACGCCGGGGCGCCGCCGCGCTCGGCCTGCCCGACGACCCGAAGACCCTGAACGCGTACGCGGACCGCTGGCGCCCCTGGCGGTCGTACGCGGTGATCCGACTCTGGAGAGCGGCATGACCACACTGGACAGCACCGTCATCGACACCCCCGCCGGCCCGCTCAGCGTGCTGGCCGGACCCGACGGGGCGGTACGCGCCGCCGGCTTCACCGCCGACCCGGCCTCCCTCGTGCCCCTGGTCCACCCCGGACTGCGCGGCGCGCTGCGCGAGCGGGCCGACCTCGGGCCGGTGACCGCCGCCGTGCGCGCCTACCTGGCCGGGGACCTGGCCGCGATCGACACGGTCCCGGTCGAGCAGCGCACCGGCGGCGCATTCATGGGGCACGCCTGGCAGGTGCTGCGCGACGTCAAGCCGGGCGACCCGGTGACGTACACCGGTTTCGCCGCGCTGGCCGGTCGGCCGGCCGCGGTCCGCGCCGCCGCGGCGGCCTGCGCCCGCAACGCCGCCGCGCTCTTCGTGCCCTGCCACCGGGTGCTGCGCACCGACGGCACGCTCGGCGGCTACCGCTGGGGTCTGGACGTGAAGAAGTGGCTTCTCGGGCATGAGGGACGCGTGACGGCTAGCTGACAGCCAGACTGTCGCCCGGTGCCGCTACCGTCGGGTAGTGCCTGCGCAGAGCGACGGCAACCCCGCGGCGTGTCACGGCGCCCGTCCCCACCCGCTGCACAACCTCTGGCGACTGCGTGCCTACCTCCGCCCGCACGCGGCGGAGTTCGCGTGGCTGCTGCTGGCCGCGCTGGCCGCCACGGCGGCGAGCCTTGCCGTGCCCCTCGTGGTGCAGCGGGTGGTGGACGGGCCGGTGGCCCGGCACGACGTGGCCGGGCTGCTCCGGCTCGGCGCCCTGGCCCTGCTGCTCGGCCTGGCCGAGGCGGTGCTGATCTTCATCCGGCGGTGGACCCAGTCCTCCTCCTCGGTCGGCATGGAGGCGGCCATCCGGGCCGACATCTACGCCCACCTGCAACGCCTGCCGGCCGGCTTCCACGACCGGTGGCAGTCCGGCCAGCTGCTCTCCCGGATCACCAGCGACCTCTCGGTGATCCGCCGGTTCCTCTCCTTCGGCCTGCTCTTCCTGGTGCTCAACCTGATCACCTACGCCGCCGTGGTGGTGCTGCTGATCCGGCTGCACCCGTGGCTCGGCCTGCTGGTGGCCGCCAGCGCGGTCCCGCTGTTCCTGATCAGCCGGCGGTTCGCCCGGCACTACCACGCGGCGTCCCGCCGGATGCAGGACCAGCAGGGCGACGTGGCCACGCTCGTGGAGGAGACCGCGCAGGGTCTGCGCACCACGCGGGCGTACGGACGGGGGCCGGAACTGGCCGCCCGCTTCGCCACCGGCGCCCGCCGGCTGCACGACACCGGGATCGGCAAGGCCCGGCTGCTGGCCCGCACCTCCGCGCTGTTCGACCTGGTGCCCAACCTGACCCTC
The DNA here is from genome assembly GCF_900091475.1 of Micromonospora chersina. Classification (NCBI taxonomy): domain Bacteria; kingdom Bacillati; phylum Actinomycetota; class Actinomycetes; order Micromonosporales; family Micromonosporaceae; genus Micromonospora; species Micromonospora chersina. The sequence continues at coordinate 5,207,319 of NZ_FMIB01000002.1, read as the reverse complement.
GGAGTGGTGCTGGTGGCCGGCGCCGCCGCCGTGGCCGGGGGCGGGCTCACCATCGGCGAGCTGGTGGCCTTCGTCAGCCTGCAGCTCATGCTGATCTGGCCGGTGCAGTCGCTCGGCTGGATCATCGCGAACGGGCAGGAGGCGGCGACCGCCGCCGACCGGATCCAGGAGGTGCTGGACACCCCGCCCAGCATCGTGGACGCCCCGCACGCCCGCGCCGTGGGCCGGGCCGACGTGCGCGGCCGGCTCCGCTTCGAGCGGGTGAGCTTCCGCTACCCCGGCAGCCCGGCGCCGGTGCTGCGCGAGGTGGAACTGACCGTTGAGCCGGGCGAGACGCTGGCCCTGGTGGGGGCGACCGGCTGCGGCAAGAGCACCCTGCTGTCCCTGGTCCCCCGGCTGCACGAGGTGACCGGCGGCCGGATCACCCTGGACGGGCACGACCTGCGCGACCTGCGGCTCGACTCGCTGCGCCGGCTGGTCGGGGTGGCCTTCGAGGAACCGACCCTGTTCTCCATGTCGGTGTGGGAGAACCTGACGCTGGGCCGGCCGGACGCCGGCGAGGAGGAGGTCCGGGCCGCGCTCGCGCTGGCCCAGGCGGAGTTCGCGTACGACCTGCCGTGGGGGCTGGCCACCCGGGTCGGCGAGCAGGGGCTCTCCCTGTCCGGCGGGCAGCGGCAGCGGCTCGCGCTGGCCCGCGCGGTGCTCGGCCGGCCCGCGCTGCTCGTGCTCGACGACCCGCTGTCCGCGCTCGACGTGCACACCGAGGCGCTGGTCGAGGCGGCCCTGCGCCGGGTGCTGCGGGACACCACCGCGCTGCTCGTGGTGCACCGGCCGTCCACGGTGGCTCTCGCCGACCGGGTGGCGCTGCTCGACGGCGGCCGGATCGTCGCCGTCGGCACCCACTCGGAGCTGCTGGCCGGGGTGCCGGCCTACCGGGCGGTGCTCTCCGCCGAGCCGGAACGGTGGGCGGACGGCGTCGGCCTGGTGCGCTCGTGAGCGGGTCCGCCCCCCGCGTGCCCCGACAGCGCGGCGACCCCGACGCCGACCCGTCCGGGCAGCGCGACGGCCCCGACCCGTCCCGCGAGCGCGGCGAGCCGGACCCGGCCCGGCAGCGCGGTGACCCCGACCCCGACCTGGCCCGGTGGCGGGGGCGGGCCGTCGACCCCGACGCCGACCGCAGCCGGGCCGAGGACTCGTCGCCCGAGGCGGTGGCGCGGCTCCGGGCCCGCAGCCGGGCCCTGCTCCGCGAGCTGCTCCGCCCGCACCGCGCGCGGCTCGGCCTGGCGGTGTCGCTGCTGCTGGCCCAGAACGCCGCCGCGATGGCCGGCCCGTACCTGGTGATGCTCGGTATCGACCGGGGCATCGGACCGCTGCGGGCCGGCGACCCCGGCCCGCTGGTCGCCGTCGCCGCCGCCTTCATCGTCGCCACCGGCACCGAGTACGCCACCCGGCGCGCCTTCCTCGCCCTCGCCGCCCGGATCGGCCAGGCCGTCCTGGTCGACCTCCGCCAGCGGGTGTACGGCCACTTCCTCCACCTCGACGTCGGCTTCCACGAGCGCTACACCTCGGGCCGGATGGTGTCCCGCCTGACCAGCGACCTGGACTCGATCGCCGAGCTTGTCGACGGTGGGATCGACAAGCTGGTGATGGCCGCCCTGTCGGTGCTGTCGGTGGCGGGCATCCTGCTCTGGCTCGACCTGCCGCTGGCCGCCGTCACCCTGCTCGCCTTCCCGTTCCTGTTCGCGCTGTCCCGCTGGTTCGCCCGCGCCTCCGCCGGGGCGTACCGGCGGACCCGGGAGGCCGTGGCGCTGGTCATCGTGCACTTCGTCGAGTCGCTGCGCGGGATCCGGGCGGTGCAGGCCTACCGGCGGGAGCCCCGCAACCAGCGCATCTTCGCGGCGGTGAACGACGACTACCGGCAGGCCAGCCTGCACGCGTTCCGGCTCATCGCGGTCTACTCGCCGGGCATCCGGCTGATCGGCAACCTGACCGCCGCGGCGGTGCTCGGCTACGGCGGCTGGCGGGTGCTGGGCGGGCGCACCGAGGTCGGTGTGCTCGCCGCGTTCCTGCTCTACCTGCGCCGGTTCTTCGAGCCCATGGAGGAGCTGAGCCAGTTCTACAACGCGTTGCAGTCGGCCACCGCCGCGCTGGAGAAGCTGGCCGGGGTGCTCGACGAGCGGCCGGCGGTGGCCGAGCCGGCGCGGCCCGTGCCGCTGCCCGCCGGGCCGGGGCGGGGCGCCGTGGTGTTCCGCCGGGTCCACTTCGGCTACCGGCCGGAGGCGCCGATCCTGTCCGGGCTGGAGCTGACCGTGCCGGCCGGGCAGACCGTCGCGCTGATCGGGCCGACCGGCGCCGGCAAGTCCACCATCGCCAAGCTCCTGGCCCGGTTCCACGACCCGGCGTCCGGCACGGTCAGCCTGGACGGGGTGGACCTGCGGCACCTGGCCGACGCCGAACTGCGCCGGGCGGTGGTGCTCGTCACCCAGGAGAACCACCTGTTCAGCGGCTCGGTCGCGGAGAACATCCGGTTCGGCCGGCCGGACGCCGACGACGCCGCCGTGGAGGCCGCCGCCCGGGCCATCGGCGCGCACGACTTCATCGCCGCGCTCCCCGACGGGTACGCCACCGACGTGCACCGGCGCGGCGGCCGGCTCTCCGCCGGGCAGCGACAGCTCGTCGCGTTCGCCCGGGCGTTCCTGGCCGACCCGCGGGTGCTCATCCTCGACGAGGCCACCTCGTCGCTGGACGTGCCGACCGAGCGCCTGGTGCAGCGGGCGCTGCACAGCGTCCTGCGGGACCGCACCGCGTTGGTGATCGCGCACCGCCTCTCCACCGTGGAGATCGCGGATCGGGTGCTGGTCCTCGACGGCGGCCGGATCGTGGAGGACGGGCCCCCGGCCGAACTGGCGGCCGCCGGCGGCCGGTACGCCGCCCTGCACCGCCAGTGGCGCGACTCTCTGATCTGACCGGCCCCGATGATGGCGGCGCGCCGGATACCGCCACGAGGCCGAAAGGCGTGGAGCGGCACGGATCGGCTGCCTACGATCGGCTGATGACCGACACGGCGAGGACGGCCCGCGCCGGCGTCCCCGAGCGTCCGACCCTGGACGGCATCGAGGAGACCTGGGCGCGCCGCTGGCAGGAGGACGGGACGTACGCGTTCGACCGCGGCAAGGAGCGGTCGGAGGTCTACGCGATCGACACGCCGCCGCCGACCGTATCGGGCGAGCTGCACATGGGGCACGTCTTCTCCTACACGCACACCGACACGGTGGCCCGGTTCCAGCGGATGCGCGGCCGGACGGTCTTCTACCCGATGGGCTGGGACGACAACGGCCTGCCCACCGAGCGGCGGGTGCAGAACGTCTACGGGGTGCGCCCCGACCCGGCCCTGCCCTACGACCCGGACTGGCGGCCGCCGGCCGCGCCGGTGAGCGAGGCGGCGCGGAAGGACCCGACGACGATCTCCCGGCGCAACTTCATCGAGCTGTGCGAGGTGCTCACCGCGGAGGACGAGAAGGTCTTCGAGGCGCTGTGGCGGCGGCTCGGGCTGTCGGTGGACTGGTCGCTCACCTACACCACGATCGGGCGGGCGGCCCGGGCGACCAGCCAGCGGGCGTTCCTGCGCAACCTGGCGCGGGGTGAGGCGTACCAGGCCGAGGCGCCGACGCTCTGGGACGTCGGGTTCGCCACGGCGGTGGCCCAGGCCGAGCTGGAGGACCGGGAGCGGCCGGGCGCCTACCACCGGCTGCGCTTCCACGGCCCGGCCGGGCGCGAGGTGCTGATCGACACCACCCGGCCGGAGCTGCTGCCGGCCTGCGTGGCGCTGGTGTGCCACCCGGACGACGAGCGCTACGCGGACCTGGTGGGCGCGTCGGTGCGCAGCCCGGTCTTCGGGGTCGACGTGCCGGTGCGGGCGCATCCGCTGGCCGATCCGGCCAAGGGCACCGGCATCGCGATGGTCTGCACGTTCGGCGACCTGACCGACGTGACCTGGTGGCGGGAGCTGCGGCTGGACACCCGGGTGGTGATCGGCCGGGACGGCCGGCTGCTGCCGGAGCCGCCGGCCGGCGTGCCCGCCGAGCCCTACGCGGCCCTGGCCGGGCAGACCGTGAACGGCGCCCGGCGGACGGTGGTCGAACTGCTGGGCGATGCCGGTGACCTGGTGGGCGAGCCGCGCCCGATCACGCATCCGGTGAAGTTCTACGAGCGCGGCGACCGGCCGCTGGAGATCGTGTCCACCCGGCAGTGGTACCTGCGCAACGGCGGCCGGGATGCCGGCCTGCGCGAGGAGTTGCTGGCCCGGGGGCGCGAGCTGCGCTGGGCGCCGGAGCACATGCGGCACCGCTACGAGCACTGGGTGGGCGGCCTGACCGGTGACTGGCTGGTCAGTCGGCAGCGCTTCTTCGGCGTGCCGGTGCCGGTGTGGTACCGGCTCGACGACGCTGGCGAGCCGGACTGGTCCCAGCCTCTCACACCGGACGAATCGGTGCTCCCGATCGACCCGTCGAGCGAGCCGCCGCCGGGCTACGAGGAGGCGCAGCGCGGGGTGCCGGGCGGCTTCGTGGGTGATCCGGACGTGCTGGACACCTGGGCCACCTCGTCGCTGACCCCGCAGATCGTCGGCGGCTGGGAGACCGACGAGGACCTGTTCCGCCGGGTGTTCCCGATGGACCTACGCCCCCAGGGGCACGACATCATCCGCACCTGGCTCTTCGCCTCGGTGGTCCGGGCGCACCTGGAGCAGGGTGTGCTCCCCTGGCGGGACACCGTGCTCTCCGGCTGGATCCTCGACCCCGACCGGAAGAAGATGTCCAAGTCCAAGGGGAACGTGGTCACCCCGATGGGCCTGCTGGAGCAGCACGGTTCGGACGCGGTCCGCTACTGGGCCGCCAGCGGCAAGCCCGGCATGGACCTGGCCTTCGACCCGGCACAGATCAAGGTGGGCCGCCGGCTCGCCACCAAGCTGCTCAACGCGTCGAAGTTCGCCCTCGGGCTGGGCGCCGCGGACGCGCTGCGCGCCCCGGCGACCGCGCCGCTGGACACCGCCATGCTCGCCGAACTGTCCGGCGTGGTCGCCACCGCGACCACCGCCTTCGACGGCTACGACCACACGGCCGCGCTGATGGCCACGGAGGCGTTCTTCTGGCGGTTCTGCGACGACTACATCGAGTTGGTGAAGGAGCGCGCCTACGGCACCGGGCCGGGGGCCGACTCGGCCCGGGCGGCGCTGGCCACCGCGCTCTCGGTGCAGTTGCGGCTCTTCGCTCCGGTGCTGCCGTTCGTCACCGAGGAGGTCTGGTCGTGGTGGCGGTACGGCTCGGTGCACCGGGCGACCTGGCCCACCACGTACGAGGTGGGCCGGGCGGTGCAGGGGCCGGGTGACCCGGAGCTGCTGCGGCTGGCCGCCGACGCGCTGGGCCAGGTGCGCCGGGCCAAGTCGGAGCGGAAGCTGTCGATGAAGGCGGACGTTCCGCTGGCCGAGGCGCTCGGGCCGGCCGCCCTGCTCGACCGGCTCACGCTGGTGGCCGACGACGTGCGGGCGGCGGGCCGGATCGCCAAGCTCGACCTGCTGCCCGACCGCACCACCGAACTCGTCGTGGCCTGCGCCTTCTGAGTTGCCGCACGGTGGCCCCGCCCGACCGACCTCGACCGGTCGCGTCGGGCGGGGCCCGGTGCCGCGGGTCAGCTGGTCTCGCCGGCCACGCTGAACGAGCGGAGGCGGTCGATCGCCAGGACGGTGAAGCCCACCGCGATCAGCGCGCTCATCACCGCGGCGACCGGCACCGACACGTCCGTGGCGAGCAGTTCGGTCGGCGCGATCCGGTCGGCGAGGGCGATCACGTACTGCTGGATGGAGAGCACCTTCGTGCCGCTCACGAAGTTGCCGAGCAACCCTTCCCAGATCAGCACGTAGACGAGGCCGAGCAGCACCGGTCGCCGGGTGAGCAGGCTGAGCGCGACGAAGAACGCGCAGTACGCCAGCGCCCCGATCGACGCGGCGGCGGCGAGCGCCAGACCGAGGCGTACCGAATGGGCGAGCACGCCCGCGACGTAGAGCGGCACGGCGACGGTGACCGCCGTGACGCCGGCGGCCACCGCCAGCTTCGGCAGGACGATCTGCCAGCGCGGCAGCGGCTTGGTCAGGATGTGCACCACCGTGCCGTCGTCGATCTCCGCGCCGAGCACGCCGGTGCCGACGATCAGCGCGACGACCGGCAGCACCACGGCCAGGCCGAGCCCGACCAGCACGGCGGGCCCCCACTCGCCCGGGTCGACGCCGAGGGAGCGGGAGAGGATCGCCAGGGCCAGGAGCAGCCCGGGCAGCGGGAGGAGCAGCAGGAACCGGCGCCTGCCGAACAGGCCGCGCGCGGTGATCCAGGAAACGGTCGACATCGTTCAGCTCCCCACCAGGTAGGAGAAGACGCTCTCCAGCGATTCGTCCTCGGGCGTCAGCGACCGGACCCGGAGGCTCCGGGCCAGCGCGATCTTCGGCAGCGCCCGGGTGAAGGCGCCGTAGTCGCCGGCCCGCACGGTCAGCCCGTCCCGGCCCAGTTCCACACCTGTCACCGACTCCTCGGCCATCAACGCGACCGCGAGGGCCCGGTCGTCGGTGGAGCGGACCCGGAAGACGTGCGGACGGTTGGTCATCAGCCGGCGGATGGTGCGGTAGTCGCCGGAGGCGGCCAGCCGTCCGGCGACCATCACCTGCACCGTGCCGGAGACCTGCTCGACCTCCTCCAGGATGTGCGAGCTGAACAGGATGGTCCGGCCGGCGTCGCCGAGGCGGTGCAGCAGGCCCATCATGTGCAGCCGCTGCCGCGGGTCCATGCCGTTGAACGGCTCGTCGAGCAGCAGCACCCGCGGGTCGTGCACCAGGGCGGCGGCCACCCGGGTGCGCTGCCGCATGCCCTTGGAGTAGGTGCCGATCTTCCGGTCCTGCGCGTCCTCCATCTCGACGAGCGCGATGGCCCGCCGGGCCGCCGCCTCCGGGTCGGGCAGCCGGTGCAGCTTGGCGCTGGCCAGCACGAACTCGTACGCGCTGAGGAAGGTGTGCACCGCCTCCCGCTCGCTGACCAGGCCGAGCCGCCGGTAGACCTCGGGGTTGCGCCAGGTCGGCGCTCCGTCGAGGGTGACCGCGCCCCGGGACGGGGAGAGGAAGCCGGCCATCATGTGCAGCAGGGTGGTCTTGCCGGCGCCGTTCGGGCCGAGCAGGCCGGTCACGCCGGGCCCGAGCCGCATGGTGACGTCGTTGACCGCCACCACGTTGCCGTACCAGCGGGAGACGCCGGCGAGGTCGAGGGTGGAGGCGGGGGTGGCCGGGGCCGCCGGTTCCGCGCTGATCGTGGTCATCGGGCGGCCACCTTCCGGTATCGCAGCAGCAGCAGGGTGACGCAGCCGGCCACCAGCAGCACGGCGGCGGCCACGTAGACCGGCCCGAAGCCGCCGATCTGATAGTCCTTGTTCCCACCGGGTACGAGCAGGTCGCCGAGGGTGTACTCGCCGACGGCGTGGATCAGGGCGGTGGGCGAGCCGAGCATCGACAACTCGTTGACCGTGCGGGACGGCATGATCGACAGGATGCCGACGATCGGGGCGGTCATCAGGAACACGGCCACGATGCCGCCGGCCGCGAACGCCCGCTTGCCGGTGAGCGAGGCGATGAGCAGCCCGACCGAGGCGAAGACCACCGCCCAGAGCGCCGCGTAGAGCAGGCCGGGCAGCAGGTCGAGCAGCTCGTCCCAGACCCCGCCCATCCCGTCCTTGGTCGTGAACGCGGCGCCCAGGAACATCACCAGCTGCGGCGCCCCGAGCAGCAGCCAGAGCGCGGTGGCCAGCGACCCGAGCTTGGCCAGCGCGTAGTCGCCGCGCGGCAGCGGGCGGGAGAAGTAGAGCGGCAGCACGCCGCTGTGCAGGTCGCGGGAGACCAGCTCCGGCCCGACCACCGCGACGAAGAAGATGACCAGCCAGCTCATCGAGTCGGCGAACTGGGCGTACGTCATGACGACCTGGCCGGTCTGGGTGCGTACCGCGGTCAGCCCGGCGGCGACGATCAGCACGATGCCCATCACCAGCCAGGGGAAGATCTTCGCCTTGGCGGACCGGCCCAGCCCGAAGGCGGTGCGCAGGCCGTGCAGGTAGAGCGCGCCGAACACGTGCCGGCGGCCGAGCCGCGGGCCGGTGTAGCGCTGGTAGCCGATGTCGTGGATGACGCCGGTCGGCTCAGACATGGCTGGGCTCCCTCGTGGCGAAGAGTTCGGCCACCCGGTGCCGCCGCTGGTCGAGCCGGTGCAGCGGCAGGTCCAGCTCGGCGACGGCGCCGATGATCAGGTCGTAGGTGCCGTCGTCGGCGAGCGGGACGAGCAGCAGCCGCCCCTCCCGGGACACCGGCAGGTCGAGCGCGGCGAGCCGGGCGGCCAGCTCGTCCGTGCCCTCGCTCACCTCGACGGCGAGCACGTCGGTGGCGGTGGTCATGGCGGAGATGCGGTCGGCGCGCAGCAGCCGGCCGCCGTCGATGGCGACCAGGGTGTCGCAGATCCGCTCCACCTCCCCGAGCAGGTGCGAGCAGACCACCACGGAGATGCCGAACTCGGTGCCGATCCGGTGGATCAGGGCCAGCATGGCGTCCCGGCCGGCCGGGTCGAGGCCGTTTGTCGGCTCGTCGAGCAGCAGCAGGTCGGGGTCGTGCACCAGGGCCTGGGCGAGCTTCACCCGCTGCTTCATGCCGGTGGAGTAGCCACCGACGGCCCGGTGCCGCTCCTCGTGCAGGCCGACGTGCCGCAGCGCCTCGGAGGCCCGCTCCCGGGCCACCGTGCGGGGCAGCCCGCTGATCCGGCCGAGGTGGGTGACCAGTTCGGCGGCGGAGAGGTCGGGCGGGAGGGCGTCGTGCTCGGGCATGTAGCCGACCCGGGCCCGGACGGCCGCGGGGTCGGTGGTGGGGTCGAGGCCGAGCACGGAGACCCGACCGCTGGTCGGGGCGAGCAGGCCCAGGAGGATCTTGATGAGGGTGGACTTGCCGGCGCCGTTCGCGCCCACCAGTCCGATGATCCCCGGCTCGACCGACACCGTGAGGTCGGCCAACGCGGTGACCCGGCCTCCGTACGTCTTGGTCAGCGACTCGGTCGCGAGCAGTGTCACGACGCCCAGCGTAGGAAGCCCGGGCCCCCCTGGACACAGGGAAACGCTCGGGGTTGCCCCTGATTCCGCCCGGACGGGTCGGTAAGGCTTCCGTAAGCGGCCGGACCGGTGACCGGGGGCCGCCGCGCCGGGAGACTCGACGCATGCCGATCCGCCTGCTACGCGCGCCGCTGACCTGGGTCGCGGTCGCCGTCCTCGCCGCCGGCGCGGCCGCCGGCCTGTACTGGTTCCAGCCGTGGAGGCTGGTCACCGACACCGAGGTGCACGAGGAGCTCACGGCGGTCTCCGCCGAGCCGGCGCCCCCGCCCGGCGCCGCCACGCCGTCCGCCGCCACGCCGTCCGCCTCCCCCGCGTCCACCGGGCCGGTGCTGGTCAGCCGGGGCGACTTCGTCAGCCACGAGCACGAGACCCGCGGTGCGGCCCGGATCGTCCGCACCGCCGACGGCCGGCACCGGCTGGAACTGGTCGGGCTGGACACCTCGAACGGTCCGGATCTTCAGGTCTGGCTGACCGACCAGCCCGTTCGCACCGGGCCGTCCGGGTGGCACGTCTTCGACGACGGCCGGCACGTGGCGCTCGGCCCGCTCAAGGGCAACCGCGGCGACCAGGCGTACGAGATACCGGCCGGGACCGACTTCACCGGGCTGACCAGCGTCTCGATCTGGTGCGAGCGGTTCGCCGTCTCGTTCGGCGCGGCCCCGCTCACCGCCGCCGGCTGACACGCCCCGCGACGGCCGGTTTGCCGGCCGGTGACCGGGAGGTGGAGTGGCGCTCTCGACCGATCGCCGGTGGGCTGAGAAACTGTGTGCCGGCCGGTGAGTTGGGGGTTCGATGAGCAACGGGTGGGTGCTGCCCGAGGACGTTTTGCGGGACGCGCCGGCGTACGCGCCAAGGCCCGCTGAGCTGGCCGATCTGGAGTTGCTGCTGACCGGGGCGTACGCCCCGCTGACGGGCTTCATGACGCGGGCCGACCTGGCCTCGCTGGGCCGGCGCGGGCGGCTCGCCGACGGCACGCCGTGGCCGGTGCCGGTGACGCTCCAGGTGCCGGCCGCGCTGGCCGACGGGCTGGTGCTGGACGACCCGCTGCGCCGGGCGCTGGTGCTCACCGACGGCGAGGGCGCCCCGGTGGCCGCCATGGACGTGACCGACGTCTGGCAGGTCCGCGAGGGCACGGCCGGGGTGGGCGGGGCGGTCCGCCGGCTGGGCGACGGCGGTCACGGGCCGTTCCAGCGGCTGCGGCGCAGCCCGGACGAGGTGCGGGGGCTGCTGCCCCCGGGGCGGGTGCTGGGGGTCTTCGCCGACCGTCCGCTGCACCGGCCGCAGCTCGCGCAGATCGCGCACGCCGCCCGCACGCTCGGCGCGCACCTGCTGGTGCTGATCCCGGCGGGCGAGGAGGCGATCGGCGGGCTGCCGGCCGAGGCGCTGGTGCGCAGCGTGTTCGCCGCCCGCGACCGGATGCCCCCGGCCACGCTGGTGGCGGTGCCGCTGGCGAAGCGACGCGACGAGATCAGCGACGCGCTGCTGCGGGCGCGGGTCGCCGCCGCGTACGGGGTGACCCACCTGCTCTCCACCGAGGGCATGCTCTCCGGGGCCGGCCTGCGGGTGCTCGTGCCCCGCGAACTGGCCTACGACAACCGGGACGGGCAGTGGCGCTGGCGGGAGGACATCCCGCCGCGCAACCGGCGGCTGGCGCTCAGCCAGGAGGAGATCGACGACCTGCTGGACCGGGGCTTCCCGCTGCCCGAGTGGCACACGCCGCCGGCGGTGGCCAAGGAGCTGGCCCGGGCCCGCCCGCCGCGCCGGCACCGCGGCCTGGTGATCTTCCTGACCGGCCTGTCCGGCTCCGGCAAGTCGACGATCGCCCGCGGCCTGGCCGACGTGCTCCGCGAGGGTGGCGACCGGACCATCACCCTGCTCGACGGCGACGTGGTGCGCCGCGAGCTCTCGGCCGGGCTGGGCTTCAGCAAGGCCGACCGCGACCTCAACGTGCGCCGGATCGGCTGGGTGGCCGCCGAGATCGCCCGGCACCGGGGCGTGGGCATCTGCTGCCCGATCGCCCCGTACGCGGCCGCCCGCGCCACCGCCCGCGAGATGGCGCAGGCCGCCGGTGCCGGCTTCCTGCTGGTGCACGTGGCCACGCCGCTGGAGGTCTGCGAGCAGCGCGACCGCAAGGGCCTGTATGCGCGCGCCCGGGCCGGCCTGATCACCGGGATGACCGGGATCGACGACCCGTACGAGGAGCCGACCGACGCCGACCTGGTGGTGGACACCACGGACATGACCGTCGAGGAGGCGGTGCAGCGGGTGATGGAACACCTCACCGAGACCGGCTGGGTGGAGCCCCGCCTCCAGCCCGCCTGATCCCGCACCACCGACCCACCGGCCGCCGCCGCCCCGCTCCCCGGGACGGCGGCGGTTCCGCGTCTGCTTCCGTTGTCCTCCGCTGCGCGGTAGTGTTCGTCTTTGTTGGAACGCGTTCGACCGCGTGGAGACGGGGTCGGGAGTCGGGAGGTGACGGCGGGTGCTGGCACGGCAGCGGCAGGCGGTCATCCTGGAACGGGTCCGCGCCGTCGGAGGCGTCCGGGTCACCGAGCTGGCCGCCGAGTTCGGCGTCTCGGACATGACGATCCGGCGCGACCTGGAGACGCTGCACGAGCAGGGCCTGCTCGCCAAGGTGCACGGCGGGGCGACGCTGGCCGGGCCCGGCTCGACCGACGAGCCCGGCTTCCGGGCCAAGTCGGTGCGGCAGTCCGGGGAGAAGGCGGCCATCGCCGACCGGGCCGCGCAGCTCGTACGCCCCGGCGCGGCCATCGCGCTCTCCGCCGGCACCACCACGGCCGAGCTGGCCCGCCGCCTTACCGACGTCCCGGGCCTGACCGTGGTGACGAACTCCCTGCCGGTGGCCGAGATCCTGCACGTCGGCGGCCGGCCGGACCAGACCGTGGTGCTCACCGGCGGGGTGCGCACCCCCTCGGACGCCCTTGTCGGCCCGCTGGCCGTGGCCGCGATCGGCGCGCTCCACCTGGACCTGCTCTTCCTCGGCGTGCACGGGATCAGTGAGCGCGCCGGCTTCACCACCCCCAACCTCATGGAGGCGGACACCGACCGGGCGCTGGTGGCGGCCGCCGACCGGCTCGTGGTGCTCGCCGACCACACCAAGTGGGGCACGGTCGGCATCTCCTCGATCGTCGGCCTGGACGCGGCGGACGTGCTGGTCACCGACGACCGGTTGGCACCGGACGCGCGACGGGTACTCGAGGACAGGGTGGGCGAGCTGGTGATCGTGGCGGGCACGGAGGGTGCGGAGTGAAGCGTACGCAGATCGAGCTGGCCGACGGCCGCGAGTTGATCTACTTCGACGAGCGGGACGACGCGGTCCGTGACCAGCCGGACCGGCGGGAGCTGCCCCCGCCGCCACACGCCTCGCAGCTCCGGTACGACCCGCTGACCGACGAGTGGGTGGCGGTCGCGGTCCACCGGCAGACCCGGACCTTCCTCCCCCCGGCCGACCAGTGCCCGCTCTGCCCCTCCCGGAGTGACCGGCTCAGCGAGATCCCCGCCCCCGACTACGACGTGGTCGTCTTCGAGAACCGGTTCCCGTCGCTCAGCCAGCGGGTCGCCGAGGAGCCGGCCGAGATCACCCCGTTCACCCCGGTCCGGCCCGGGCGCGGCAAGTGCGAGGTGGTCTGCTTCACCGACGACCACAACGCCTCGTTCGCGGGCCTGCCCCCGGCGCGGGTGCGCACCGTGCTCGACGCGCTGGCCGACCGCACCACGGCGCTGAGCGAGCTGCCCGGCGTCGAGCAGATCTTCCCGTTCGAGAACCGGGGCGTGGAGATCGGCGTGACCCTGCACCACCCGCACGGCCAGATCTACGCGTACCCGTTCGTCACGCCGCGGACCCGCACCATGCTGGCCGCCGCCCGCCGGCACTTCGCGCGCACCGGGGGCAACCTCTACGCCGACGTGCTCGCCGCCGAACGCGCCGCCGGCGACCGGGTGGTGGCGAGCAACGAGCACTGGACGGCGTACGTCCCGGCGGCGGCCCGCTGGCCGTTCGAGGTGCACGTGGCGCCGCACCGCCCGGTGCCGGACATCCCCGCCCTGGACGACGCCGAGCGGGACGCCTTCGGCCCGCTCTACCTGGACGTGCTGCGCCGCTTCGACGGGCTGTTCGACATGCCCATGCCGTACATCGCCGCCTGGCACCAGGCGCCGGTGCACGTCGACCGGGAGCTGGGGCACCTGCACCTGCAGCTGTTCAGCATCCGGCGCGCGAAGGACAAGCTGAAGTACCTGGCCGGCTCCGAGTCGGGGATGGGCGTCTTCATCAACGACATCGCCCCCGAGCGGGCCGCGGAACTGCTCCGCGCCGCCTGACCGCCCGCCCCACAACAGGGCGCGGGGGGCCCGGGACAGGGCCCCCCGCGAGGGAAGGGACGGCTGGCTGTGCGCGACAGCCGGGAAGGTTGGCTGATCGGCGCTCAAGGCGCGAGACGACCGCGGTCAACCTTCCTGGACGGGACTGGCATCACGTCCACCCTGTTCAACGAGGCGTGCCCGCCCCGGGTGACGCCACCGGCCGACACGACGGAGCCCCGCCGGCCAGGCCGGCGGGGCTCCGGTGCGAACCGTGACGGTCAGGCCGACAGCTTGCGGGCCAGGTTCTCGTCCAGCGCGTTCATGAACTCGTCGGTGGTCAGCCACGGGGCGTCCCGCGAGATGAGCAGCGCGAGGTCCTTGGTCATCTGGCCGCCCTCGACGGTCTCCACGATGACCTGCTCCAGGGTGTTGGCGAACTCGGTGACCGCCGGGGTGTTGTCCAGCTTGCCCCGGTGGGCCAGGCCCCGGGTCCAGGCGTAGATCGAGGCGATCGGGTTGGTCGAGGTCTTCTCGCCCTTCTGCCACTGCCGGTAGTGCCGGGTGACGGTGCCGTGCGCGGCCTCCGCCTCGACGGTGCGGCCGTCCGGGGAGAGCAGGACGGAGGTCATCAGGCCCAGCGAGCCGAAGCCCTGCGCGACGGTGTCGGACTGCACGTCACCGTCGTAGTTCTTGCAGGCCCAGACGTAGCCGCCCTCCCACTTGAGCGCGGCGGCGACCATGTCGTCGATCAGCCGGTGCTCGTACGTGATGCCGGCGGCCTCGAACTCCGACCGGAACTCGTTCTCGAACACCTCGGCGAACAGGTCCTTGAACCGGCCGTCGTACGCCTTGAGGATGGTGTTCTTGGTCGACAGGTAGACCGGGTACTTGCGGTCCAGGCCGTACCGGAACGAGGCCCGGGCGAAGTCCCGGATCGACTCGTCGTAGTTGTACATGCCCATGGCGATGCCGCCGCCCGGGAAGTTGGCGACCTCCATCTCCATCGGGGCGCCACCGTCGGCCGGGGTGTAGGTGATCGTCACCTTGCCCGGGCCGGGAACGACGAAGTCGGTCGCCTTGTACTGGTCACCGTGCGCGTGCCGGCCGATGACGATCGGCTTGGTCCAGCCGGGGACCAGCCGCGGCACGTTCGACATGATGATCGGCTCGCGGAAGACCACGCCGCCCAGGATGTTGCGGATGGTGCCGTTCGGCGACCGCCACATCTTCTTCAGGCCGAACTCCTCCACCCGGGCCTCGTCCGGGGTGATGGTGGCGCACTTGACGCCGACGCCGTGCTCCTTGATGGCGTTCGCGGCGTCGACGGTGACCTGGTCGTCGGTCGCGTCGCGGTTCTCAATCGACAGGTCGTAGTAGTGCAGGTCGACGTCGAGGTACGGCAGGATCAGCTGCTCCCGGATCTGCTTCCAGATGATCCGGGTCATCTCGTCGCCGTCGATCTCCACGACCGGGTTGTTTACCTTGATCTTCGCCATCGGCCGGCGCTCCTCTCGGGGGACACGTGCTCAAGCAGTACGAGCGTACTGGAAACTGACCGGGGCTCCCCAGCCGGCCTCACCCCGCGGGAAACGGGGTCGCCCGGGACGGGCCGCGGTGACATCCTTCCCGGATGCCGCTGACTCACACGGTCGGGTCTATCACGGTCACCGCCCTGGTCGACGGGGCGGGTCCCTTCTTCCAGCCGCGCGCCGAGGCGTTCCCGGACGCCACCGTGGAGCAGTGGCGCGAGGCCGACCTGCGGGACCCGGACAGCGTCACCCCGGACGGCCGCTGGTGGCTGCCGTTCCGCGCGTTCGCGCTGCGAGCCGGGGACGGGCCGGTCACCCTGGTGGACGCCGGGATCGGCCCGGCCGACGCGCTCGCCGCGAGCTGGGCCCCGGTGCCGGGCCGGCTGCCGGCCGAGCTGGCCGCCGCCGGCATCGACCCGGCGGACGTCCGCACCGTGGTGCTCACCCACCTGCACACCGACCACATCGGCTGGGCGGGCCCGCTCTTCCCGAACGCGGACCACCTGGTGCAGCGCGCCGAACTGGCCGCGCTGGAGCTGTTCCACCCCGAACTGCCGGCCCGGCTCCTGGGGCCGTTGCGCGCCGCCGGCCAGCTCCGGGTGGTCGACGGCGACATGACCCTGTCCCCAGGGGTACGCGTGCTGAGCACGCCCGGCCACACCCCCGGCCACCAGTCCGTGCTTGTCGACGACGGCACCGACCGCCTCCTGGTGACCGGCGACCTCCTGGTGCACACCCTCCAACTGCTCGACCCGACGCTGGCCTACGCCCACGAGGAAAACCCGACGCAGGCAGCAACGACCCGCACCCGCCTGCTGCGCGCCGTAACCCCGGCAACCCTGGCCACCCCCCACCTGGGCAACCCCTTCACCCCCCACCGTGACCCCCACCCCACCCCCGCCCAGCCCCGGTGATCATGAAGTTATTGCCACGACACGCCGAGGCGGGTGGCAATAACTTCATGATCAACCGGCCGGGGGTGGGGCCGGGATGTGCGGAGGGGCGGGTCGGCGTTGGCCGGCCCGCCCCTCCGGGGTGGTTCTGGGGTCACATGTTGGCTACGTCGGCCTGCTTGGCGCGGACGGCCTCGGCGGCCTCCTTCAGGGCGGCCAGCTCGTCGGCGTCCAGGTCGGTCTCGACGACCCGCTTGACGCCCTCGGCGCCGATCTCGGCCTCGACGCCCAGGTAGACGCCGGAGATGCCGTACTGCCCGTCGACCCAGGCGCAGACCGGCATGACCTCGCCGGAGTCCTCGGCGACGGCCTTGGCCATCCGGGCGGCGGCGGCCGACGGGGCGTAGTACGCCGAGCCGGTCTTCAGCAGCGCGACGACCTCGGCGCCACCGTTGCGGGTCTTGACGACCAGCTCCTCGATCTGCTCGGCCGGCATGGACTCGCGCAGCGGCTTGCCGTTCACGGTGCTCTTCGACGGGACCGGGACCATGGTGTCGCCGTGCGAGCCCAGGGTCAGGGTCTTCACCGACTTCACCGGCACGTTCAGCGCCTCGGCCACGAAGTTGGTGAACCGGGCGGTGTCGAGCATGCCGGCCTGGCCGAGCACCCGGTTCTTCGGGAACTGGGTGGCGAGCTGGGCCAGCGCGGTCATCTCGTCGAGCGGGTTGGAGACGACGATGACGACGGCGTTGGGGGCGTACTTGGCGACGTTCTCGGAGACCTGGCGGACGATCTTGGCGTTGGTCTCCAGCAGGTCCATCCGGCTCATGCCCGGCTTGCGGGGCAGGCCGGCGGTGATGACGACGACGTCCGAGCCCTCGATGGCCTCGTAGCCCTCGCCGTTCGGGCCGGTGGTGACGCCGACGACCTTGGTCTCGAAGCCCTCGACGGCGCGCGACTGGTTGAGGTCCAGCGCGAGACCCGCCGGCTTGCCCTCCACGATGTCGGTGATCACGACGGTGTCGAAGACGTCGTACTCGGCCAGGCGCTGTGCGGTGGTGGAGCCGTAGAAGCCGGCCCCGACGACAGTGACCTTCTTACCCATGGTCGTCCCACTCCCTGATACCAGTCGGTTTTCCGGACCGTATCAGCCATCCTGGCACCGATCGGGCCAGGGGCGGACGGTTATGACGTGCCTGGGCGACTCAGTGCTGCCGCTCGGCCCGCTCGACGACGTTTGTCAGCAGCATGGCCCGGGTCATCGGGCCGACGCCGCCCGGCATCGGCACCAGCTTCCCGGCCACCCCGGCGACCTCCGGGTCCACGTCGCCGGTGTAGCGGCCCTTGCCGTCGGCCCCGATCACGCGGGTGATGCCGACGTCCACCACTGTCGCGCCCGGGGTGACCATGTCGGCGGTGAGCAGGCCCGGCACGCCGGCCGCGACGATCACGATGTCGGCCTCCCGGGTGTGCGCGGCGAGGTCGAGCGTGCCGGTGTGGCAGAGCGTCACGGTGGCGTTCTCGCTGCGCCGGGTGAGCAGCAGGCCGAGCGGGCGGCCGACGGTGTTGCCCCGGCCGACCAGCGCCACCTTCGCCCCGCGCAGCGGCACGTCGTGCCGGCGGAGCAGCTCGACGATGCCGCGCGGGGTGCAGGGCAGCGGGGCGTCGTAGCCGAGCACGAGCCGGCCCAGGTTGACCGGGTGCAGGCCGTCGGCGTCCTTGTCCGGGTCGATCAGCTCCAGCGCCCGCTGGGTGTCCAGGTGGGCCGGGAGCGGCAGCTGGACGATGTAGCCGTGGCAGCCCGGGTCGGCGTTCAGCTCGGTGAGCACCGCGTCGAGCTGCTCCTGGGTCGCGTCGGCGGGCAGCTCCCGACGGATCGAGGCGATGCCCACCTCGGCGCAGTCCCGGTGCTTGCCGTTGACGTACGCCTGGGAGCCGGGGTCCTCCCCGACCAGGACCGTGCCCAGCCCGGGGGTGATGCCGCGCTCCGCCAGCGCCTTGACCCGTGCCCGCAACTCGTCCTTGATCTCCGCCGCGGTCGCCTTGCCGTCCAGGATCGTCGCCGTCACGACTGGATCGTCTCACGCCCCGAGCCCGCGGGGCCGACGACGGTGAACGGTGACGAACCGTGACGTGGGGATAGTCACCGAGAGTGACCATCTGTGTATCGCGCCACAGCCGGATCGGGACGGCCGATGCCAGGCGGGACGGCCAGGACGGCGGTCGCAGACTCACCGGAAGTGACGGCGACGGGCCCGGGGCGGCACAACGCGGCGGTCGGGAAGGCCATGGTGGCAGCCCTTGAACCGCTCGCGCCTTACCAGAACCGGCCGGCGCCGACAAGCCGTGTCGGCACGTTCCGTTATCGCTTCGCAACGCACTCGTTGTCGACCGGGCCGACCGCGACCTACCGTTACCGATCGTTGCGCAGCGTTACCCAGCGCCGGGCCTGACTGCGCAGCGTGAGGAGATGAGGAGAGTCCATGCGTGTTCGTAGACTCGCCGCCTGGACCGCCCTCCCGCTCGTGGTGACGCTGGGCCTGGCGGCCTGCGGCAGCGGTGGGAACGGCGGATCGAGCGGCAGCGCCCAGGATGCGGCGGTCAGTATCCAGATTTCTGAGCCGCAGCACCTGGTTCCGACCAACACCACCGAAACGTCCGGCTCGCAGGTGCTCGCCGGCCTGTTCAGCCCGCTCGTCGACTACGACGCGCAGAACAAGCCGTACGAGGTCGCGGCCCAGTCGGTGACGCCGTCCGACAACAACAAGGTCTGGACGATCAAGCTCAAGGACGGGTTCACCTTCCACAACGGTGAGAAGGTCACGGCCGACGACTACATCAACGCCTGGAACTACGGCGCGTACGCGCCCAACGGCCAGGGCGCCAGCTACTTCTTCGAGAAGATCGCGGGCTACCAGGACCTGCAGGGCGAGAAGCCGAAGGCCAAGACGATGTCCGGCCTGAAGAAGGTGGACGACCTGACCTTCCAGGTGACGCTCGCCGAGCCGTACATCGACTTCAAGTCCATGCTCGGCTACACCGCGTTCTACCCGCTGCCGGAGGCCGCGTTCTCCGCGCCGGGCGTGCTCAACGACTCGTACGAGCAGGCGCCGATCGGCCAGGGCCCGTTCAAGATGAAGGGCACCTGGCAGCACGACAGCAAGCTCGACGTCGAGCGCTACGACGCCTACCCGGGCGAGAAGCCCAAGGTGAAGGACGTCGAGTTCCGGGTCTACCAGCAGCTCACCGCGGCGTACTCGGACCTGCAGTCGGACAACCTCGACGTGCTGCCGACGATCCCGACCGAGAACCTGAGCACCGCGCCGACCGACCTGGGCGACAACTACCAGACCAGCCCGATGTCGTCGTTCCAGTTCCTGGCCTTCCCCACCTTCGAGAAGGACTACAGCAACCCGGACGTGCGCAAGGCGATCTCGATGGCGATCGACCGTGACGAGATCACCAAGTCGATCTTCAAGGGGTCGCAGCAGTCGGCCCGCTCGTTCGTCTCGCCGGTCCTGCCGGGCTACCGGGACAACACCACGGGCGCCGCGGGTCAGTTCAACCCGGCCGAGGCCAAGAAGCTCTACCAGGCCGCCGGCGGCCCGTCGAAGATCACCATCTCCTACAACGGGGACGGCGGTCACAAGGACTGGGTCGACGCGACCTGCAACCAGCTCAAGGCCAACCTGGGCGTCGACTGCGTCGGCTCGGCCGAGCCGAAGTTCGCCGACCTCCTGACCAAGGTCGAGAAGAAGCAGCCGGTGGGTCTGTTCCGGATGGGCTGGGTCATGGACTACCCGTCCATGGAGGACTACCTCGGGCCGCTGTACAGCACCAACGGTTCGTCGAACTACTACGGCTACAGCAACCCGGAGTTCGACCGCCTGGTCAAGGAGGGCTCGGCCGCGCCGACCCAGGCCGAGGCGATCAAGAAGTACCAGCAGGCCGAGGACATCCTGGCCAAGGACATGCCGGTGATCCCGCTCCGCTTCGGCGAGAACGTGTACGGGCACTCCAGCAAGGTCAAGAACGTCCAGATGGACCTGTTCCAGCGGGTCAACCTCGTCAAGATCGAGGCGGCCAGCTGACCTGACCGCGGCACGGGCCACCCGGGGCAACCCGGGTGGCCCGAGCACGTGGCAGGTCCGGACCGGAGGGCAGGCTCGCCAACTTCCGGTACGCCAGAGATGTCATCCAGCGCACCATTTGCGTTTTTCCAGAGAGACTGGGAAGCATGTTCCGCTTCATCCTGCGGCGCCTTCTGCAGATGGTCCTCGCGTTCTTCGGGACCACGCTGATCGTCTACGCGCTGATGTTCGCCGGGCAGGGCGACCCGATCCAGGCCCTCGCCGGGGAGCGGCCGGTGACGGCGGCCCAGCGGGCATACCTGACGCAGAAGTACCACCTGGACCAGACCGGCGTGGGCGGCTTCTTCTACCGTTACCTCGACTACGTCAAGAACCTGCTCCAGGGCGACCTGGGCCAGTCGCTCACCGGCCGGCAGATCGGCGACATCCTTCAGCAGGCCTGGCCGGTCACCGTGCGGCTGGCGCTCATCGCGCTGGCCGTGGCCATCATCTTCGGCGTCACCGCCGGCGTGATCGCCGGCATCCGCCGGGCCAGCATCTTCGACAACTCGACGCTGGTGCTCACCCTGCTGGTGCTGGGCATTCCGACCATCGTCCTGGCACCGATCGCGCAGTACTTCCTCGGCGTCAAGTGGCAGCTCTTCCCGCCCACCGCCGGGGCCCAACCGAGTTTCTACGCGCTGCTGCTGCCCGGCATCGTGCTCGGCTCGCTGTCGCTGGCCACCGCCCTGCGGCTGACCCGCACCTCGGTGGCGGAGAACCTGCGCGCCGACTACGTCCGCACGGCCCGGTCGAAGGGCCTGGTCAAGCGCCGGATCGTCAGCGTCCACGTGCTGCGCAACTCGCTCATCCCGGTGGTCACCTTCCTCGGCGTCGAGCTGGGCAACCTGATGAGCGGCGCGATCATCACCGAGGGCGTGTTCAACATCCCCGGCGTCGGCTTCAACCTGTTCCGCGGCATCCGCACCGAGGACGGCCCGCTGGTGGTCGGCATCGTCAGCGTGCTCGTCGTGGTCTACCTGATCTCCAACCTGGTGGTGGACGTGCTCTACGCCGTCCTCGACCCGAGGATCCGCTATGAGTGAGCGCAGCGAACGAATCGACAACGCAGTGTGGTCGCTCGTGACCGCGCCGAGCCGAGCGAGGTGCGGGCATGAGTGACTTTGAGACTGTCGCGTCGACCGAGGACCAGGCCGCGCGGCGGGGTGTCTCCGGTGAGCCCGCCACCCCCGGCCGGATCGGCGCACCCCAGCGGGCGCGCAGCCTGGCCGGCGACGCCTGGCGGGACCTGCGCCGCAACCCGATCTTCTGGATCAGCCTGGGCCTGGTCGTGCTGTTCACCGCGATGGCCGCCGTGCCGTCGCTGTTCACCGCCAACGACCCGCGTGACTGCCTGCTCTCCCGGCAGCACGCCGGGCCGTCCGGCGGGGCCGTCTTCGGGTACGACTTCCAGGGCTGCGACGTCTACGCCCGGGCCGTCTACGGCACCCGGGCGTCGCTACTCGTAGGTGCCCTCGCCGCGCTGGCCACCGGCGTGATCGCGCTGGTTGTCGGCATGCTCGCCGGCTACTTCGGCGGCTGGGTGGACGCGGTGCTCTCCCGCGTGATCGACATCGTGCTCGGCATCCCGCTGCTGCTCGCCGCGATCGTCCTGCTCAAGCGGCTGAGCACCAGCAGCGACAATGTCCGACTGTTCGCGGTGATCTTCGTGCTGGCGGTGCTCGGCTGGACCACCGCGGCCCGGGTGATCCGCTCCTCGGTGATCACCGCCAAGGAGCAGGACTACGTCTCCGCGGCCCGGATGCTCGGCGCCCGCAACGGCCGGATCATGTGGCGGCACATCCTGCCGAACGCGCTCGCCCCGGCGATCGTGGTGCTCACCATCGCGCTCGGCTCGTTCATCGCGGCCGAGGCGACGCTGAGTTTCCTCGGCATCGGCCTGAAGGCCCCGACCATCTCCTGGGGCCAGGACATCGACACGGGCCGCATCCACATGCGGGAGGCGGCGACCCCGCTGATCGTCCCCTCGGCCTTCCTCGCGCTGACCGTGCTCGCCTTCATCATGCTGGGCGACGCGATCCGCGACGCCTTCGACCCGAAGCTGCGGTGACCTCATGACCCAGTCCGCGGTCCGGCCCACGCCGGCCTCCCCCACCCCGCCCGGCGGCCACCTGCTCGAGGTACGGGACCTGCACGTCGAGTTCCGCACCCGCGAGGGCGTGGCCAAGGTGATCAACGGGGTGACGTACCACCTCGACGCGGGCGAGACCCTGGCGGTGCTCGGCGAGTCCGGCTCCGGCAAGTCCGTGACCGCCCAGACGATCATGGGGATCCTGGACACTCCCCCGGCGCACGTCACCTCCGGCCAGATCCTCTACCAGGGTCGGGACCTGCTGACCCAGTCCGAGGAGCAGCGCCGGCAGGTGCGCGGCAAGGAGATCGCCATGATCTTCCAGGACGCGCTCTCCGCGCTGAACCCGGTCTTCCCGGTCGGCTGGCAGATCGGCGAGACACTGCGCCAGCGCGAGGGGATGTCCCGCGCCGACGCCCGCCGGCGGGCCGTCGAGCTGATGGACCTCGTGAAGATCCCGGCCGCGGTGAAGCGGCTCGGCGACTACCCGCACCAGTTCTCCGGCGGCATGCGGCAGCGCGTCATGATCGCCATGGCCCTGGCCCTGGACCCGAAGGTGCTGATCGCCGACGAGCCCACCACGGCGCTCGACGTCACCGTGCAGGCCCAGATCATGGACCTGCTGGCCGACCTGCGCCGCGACCTGAACATGGCGATGATCCTGATCACCCACGACCTCGGCGTGGTCGCCGGCGTCGCGGACCGGATCGCCGTCATGTACGCCGGCCGGATCGTCGAGCACGCCCACGTGCGCTCGCTGTACCGGGCGCCGGCCCACCCGTACACCAAGGGGCTGCTGGAGTCGATCCCACGCCTGGATGTCCGCGGCCAGGCGCTGTCGACGATCAAGGGGCTGCCGCCCAACCTCATGCGGATCCCCTCCGGCTGTCCGTTCCACCCCCGGTGCCCGTACGTGCAGCAGGTCTGCGTGGACGTGGTGCCGCACGACCTGGTCCTCGGCGACGGCCGGACCAGCGCGTGCCACTTCGCGCAGGAGGTCCGTGATGACAGCGCCCGCTAGCCCGACGAAGGTGCGCGGCGAGACGATCCTCTCGGTCGACAACCTGGTCAAGCACTTCCCGATCAGCCGGGGCGTGCTGTTCCAGAAGCAGATCGGCGCCGTCAAGGCGGTCGACGGGGTCAGCTTCGAGCTGCGCCGCGGCGAGACGCTCGGCGTGGTCGGCGAGTCCGGCTGCGGCAAGTCGACACTGGCCCGGCTGCTCATGCGGCTGGAGACGCCCACCTCCGGCCGGGCCACCCTGGAGGGTCGGGACCTGTTCAAGGCGTCCGGGTCGGAGCTGCGCCGGCTGCGCCGCAACATGCAGATGGTGATGCAGGACCCGTACACCTCGCTGAACCCGCGGATGACTGTCGGCGACATCATCGGCGAGCCGTTCGAGATCCACCCGGACGCGGCGCCGAAGGGCAGCAAGCGGCAGCGGGTGCAGGAGTTGCTGGACGTGGTCGGGCTCAACCCCGAGCACGTCAACCGCTACCCGCACCAGTTCTCCGGCGGCCAGCGGCAGCGCATCGGCATCGCCCGGGCGCTGGCCCTGCGCCCCGAGGTGATCGTCTGCGACGAGCCGGTCTCCGCCCTGGACGTCTCCATCCAGGCCCAGGTCATCAACCTGTTGGAGCAGCTCCAGGACGAGTTCGGGCTGTCGTACATCTTCATCGCGCACGACCTGTCGGTGGTCCGGCACATCTCGGACCGGGTCGCCGTCATGTACCTCGGCAAGATCGTGGAGATCGGCACCGAGGAGGAGATCTACGAGCGGGCCACCCACCCGTACACCCAGGCGCTGCTCTCCGCGGTGCCGGTGCCCGACCCGGACGCCCGCGAGGACCGCAACATCATCCGGCTGACCGGCGACGTGCCCAGCCCGGCCGACCCGCCCTCGGGCTGCCGGTTCCGCACCCGCTGCTGGAAGGCCCAGGAGGTGTGCGCCACCCAGGAGCCGCACACGGTGCGCCGCGCGGCGGACCCGCACCCGTCGGCCTGCCACTTCGCCGAGGTACGCCCCGGCGCCTGAGCCCCGGCACGACGGAGGCCCCGTCCCCCGGAGGAAGGGGGGACGGGGCCTCCGCACAGGTGGCCGGTCAGAGCTGGGCGAGACCGAACGCCCAGATGCCGCGGCCGTGGGTCGCGACGTAGATCGAGTTGTCGGCCGCGTTGTACTCGACGTCCATGCCGACGGTCAGCGGCAGGCCGGCGCCGAGCCGCTGCCAGTCGGTGGCGCCGGGCGCGCGGTAGAACGTGGCGAGGTCGGTGGCGAGCACCAGCGCGCCGGTGGACAGTTCCTTGATCGAGCTGGCCGGCACGTCCGGCAGATTCGCCGACACGTCCTTCCAGGTCGCGCCCGCGTCGGTGGTCTCGAAGACGTGGCCGTAGCCGGCGCCCGGACCCTCGGTGAACCGGCGGGAGAAGCCGTTCACCGCGACGAAGGCGTGCGACGGGTTCGCCGGGTCGATCCCGACGCCCTGGAGGAACCGGTTGGGGAAGTCACCCGGCAGGGTGACCTGGTGCCAGCTCGACGGGTCGGTGACCTTGCCGACGGCGAGGCCCCGGGCGAACCCGGCGTTGTTGCACGGGCCGCACCAGCCGACGTACGCCGTCCCGCCGGACACCGCCACCGAGGTGGCCGTGTGGCCGGCGCCCAGGTTGAACACGTTGGTCCAACCCTTGCCGTCCTTGATCGAGTAGCCCTTGGTGTTGACCCACACGTGCTGGCCGCCGGCGACCCAGACGTTGGCGTCGTGGTCGTCCGGCGCGAACGGCGCGATGAACCGGGCCGGCTCGTCGCCCGGCGACGAGGTGTACGGCTGGATGTCCCGCGAGGTGGAGGTCTCCGCGGTGCCCGGGCCGGGGTTGGCGTTGCAGTTCTCGGTCACCCGCATGGCCAGGTTGGTGTACTCCTGGACCTGCCGGCAGCCGTTCGCCGGGTCGGCCTGGGAGTCGCCGCCGTCACCGCCGAAGTGCGAGCCCATCACGGTGTCGCCGGGGCGCAGGATCGAGGTGCCGTTGTCCTGGAGACCGCCGGAGACGATGGTGCCGGCCTTCGCCGGGTCCCGGCCCAGCGCCACCGAGTAGTACTGGAGCGCGTCGATGGTCCCGTCGTTGAGGCTCTGCCAGTCGGTGGCGTGCCCGTCCTTGTCGGTCTTGCCGTGCACCGGCCGGCGGTAGACGCCACCGTCGTTGCCGACGTAGACGAACCCGTTGCCGACCGCCACCGAGTGCTGGTCGGAGTGGGTGGTCTTGCTGCACTTGTTCTGCGCGTCGTAGATGTTCCAGCAGGCGAAACCGAAGTTCCAGTACGGACCCACGGTCTTCCAGTTGGCGCCCGCGTCGTACGACTCGTAGACCTCCTCCAGGCCGGCCCAGACGTGGTTCGGGTCGGCCGGGTCCACCGTGAGGAACTGGTTGTACCAGGCCTGGATGCCCGGGCCGTAGCCCTTGCCGATCACCGTCTGCTTGAGGGCCGAGCCGGAGTTCCCCAGCTTCGACGAGTCGGCGATCTTGCTCCACGGGCCGGCGGGGTTGCCGTTGTTGGAGACGTAGATGCCGTCCAGGTAGCTGTTCACGTTGCCGGCGGGCTTGTTGAGCAGCTTCGGCGACTGGTTGATCGCGTACAGCTTGCCGCCGTCGGCGGAGAACGCGAAGGTCACGTACCCGATGTCGTCGGCCGGGATGGAACCGGTCGGGTTGACCTTGGCCCAGCCACCGGCGGTGTAGTCGGCGGTCTCGTAGAAGCCGTTGTACGTGTCGCCCGAGCGCCACGCCGAGGCCACCACCACGTGCTTCGCGTTGCGGGGGTCCCCCGCCACGTCGTTGACGATGTTCTTGTACGCCGCGTTCGCCTCACCGGCGTTGGCGCCGCCCGGCAGGTAGCTCGGGTTCGGCGCGAACTCCAGCTTCCAGGACCCGGACCCGCTGCTCATCGCGTGCGAGAACAGGCCCCGGTTGGTGGCCGCCCAGACCTTGCCGTCGAAGAAGCGCAGCTTGTTGATGACCGTGCTCTCCAACTCGGACCCGCCGACCCGGTCGGTTGCCTTGAAGGCGCCGGTCCGCGGGTCGGCCAGCCGGTAGACGCCGGCGCCCACGAACGAGGTGGCGCCCGTGTTCCCCTCACCGGTGGCGTACCAGAGCGACCCGTCCGCGGCGAGCACGACGTCACCGCTGGACAGGGTGGGCAGCGCGTCCGCGATCGGCGTCCAGCTCCCGCCGCCGGTCGAGGAACGCCACACGCCACCGTCGGCGCCGGCCGCGTACACGAACCCGTTGTTGTCCGCGGCGAGGCCCGTCATCCGGCCGGTGACCAGGCCGGCGCCGCCCGAGGAGTTGGACGCGTAGTCGCGGTAGCGCGGGTCGTCGCCGTCGTACTTGATCTTCGTGACCTCGCGCCAGGTGCCCTTGGTCGCCGGCAGCGCGTTGAGCTGGCTCAACGCGTTGGCGTACGCCCCCGGTGCGACGATGCCCGGCGCGTAGCGGGCCTGGGCGAACTGCTCGGCGATGGTGCGGGCCTCGAAGGCCTCCTCGCCGGCCTCCTCCGACGACTCGCCGGCCGCCATCTCCATGAACTCCCTGGGGTGCCAGGGCATGTTGGCGCCGGGTTCCTCGGCCAGGCCGAGCTTCTCCTGCACCTCGTGGTTGGTGGCGACGACGCCACCGAGCGCGACGGTCAGCACCAGCGCGCCCGCGATTGTCGCCGGCTTGCGCCAGCGGAGTGTGGACATGTGAATCCTCCCGGATTCGAGGGGGTACCGGGCCGGCGGCCCGGGACGGAAGACCAGGGACGGGTGGCGCGACGGCGCCTACCGGTGGGCGGACGGACAACCGTCCGAGCGGGACCCCGCGCGGCGGAACACCCGGACGGACCTCGGGTCCCGTACGGCGGGCGACGCGGGCAGGGTCAGGCGGAGGCCGGTGGGCCGCGGGTGGCCAGGGTGCCGCGCGGCGGCAACGGGTGGGCCGGCTCGGGGCGGTGGATCGCGACGGCCACCCGCTCCCGCGTGCCGGCGACCCGCGGGGGCGCGGCCGGAACGACGTCGTCGGGTCCGTCGCCGGCGGTGACGCCGGCGCGGTGGTCACCGCAGGGCCCGCCCGAGAACTCCGTCCACAGCTCCGTCGGGGCGTGGCCGGGCGTGCGGGGCGCGCCGGCGGCAAGGGGGTCGCCGGCGGGGGCGGGACGGTCCGGCGGAGTGACATCCGTGTCGACGGCCTGTCCGTCCGGTGGAAGGACGGCGTGGCCGACGTGGTGGATCGACAGGTGCGCGGCGGTGACCACCGCGCCGGGCCGGTGGCTCTCCGGGCAGGCGGGCGCGCCCAGGCCCGCCAGGACGAACGCCAACGCGGCCACGACGGTGCTCAACCGGTCGAATGCGCGCATGGGCAAACCTGTCCGAGGCGGGAGGGCGCTCGAGCGGGCGGCGCGGCGGCCGCGGGGCGGGAGCGGATCGAGCAGAGAACGGGAGGGGTCGATCGCTTGCTGCGGGACAACGCTAGCAACAACTTTCACAACCCGGCAACGGTCGACCCTCGTCCTTTCGGCTGGTCAGCCGTCCACTCGTGACATCGTCGGAACCGGGGCGGACAACACATGAAACAGGGGCGCGGCCGATCAACCGCGCCCCCGTCCCGGATCGCGGGTCAGTGGAAGAAGTGCCGGGTGCCGGTGAGGTACATGGTCACTCCGGCCTCCTTGCAGGCGGCGATGGTCTCCTCGTCGCGGATCGAGCCGCCCGGCTGGACGATGGCCCGGACGCCGGCCTCGATGAGGATCTTCGGGCCGTCGGCGAACGGGAAGAACGCGTCCGAGGCGCAGACCGAGCCGCGGGCGCGCTCGGCGCCGGCCCGGCTCACCGCCAGCTGCGCCGAGTCGACCCGGTTGACCTGGCCCATCCCCACGCCGACGGTCGCGCCCTCGCGGGCCAGCAGGATCGCGTTGCTCTTCACCGCGCGGACCGCCCGCCAGGCGAACGCCAGGTCGCGCAGGGTGGCCTCGTCGGCCGCGTCGCCGGTGGCCAGCGTCCAGTTCGCCGGGTCGTCGCCCGGGGCGTCGATGCGGTCCCGCAGCTGCACCAGCACACCGCCGGTGACCTGCCGCCACTCGGCGGGCAGCGGGTCGAACGCGGGAGCCCGCAGCAGCCGGATGTTCTTCTTCCCCCGGAGGATCTCCAGGGCGCCCTCGTCGAAGCCGGGCGCCACCAGCACCTCGGTGAAGATCTCCGCGACCTGGCGGGCCAGCTCGACCGAGACCGGCCGGTTGACCGCGATCACCCCGCCGTACGCGGACACCGGGTCGCAGGCGTGCGCCCGGCGGTGCGCCTCGGCAACGTCGGCCCCGACCGCGATGCCGCACGGGTTGGCGTGCTTGATGATCGCCACGGCCGGCTGCTCGGGGAAGTCGTTCGCGGCCCGCCAGGCGGCGTCGGCGTCGACGTAGTTGTTGTAGGACATCTCCTTGCCGTGCAGCTGCTCGGCCTGGGCCAGGCCGGCGGGGCTGGCCGGGTCGGCGTAGAGCGCGGCCGCCTGGTGCGGGTTCTCGCCGTAGCGCAGCACCGCCTGGCGGCGCAGCGCCAGCCCGGCGAACGCGGGCCAGCCGTCGCCGGCCGGGGCCAGCTCGCGGGCGAACCACTCGGCGACGGCCACGTCGTAGTCGGCGATGTCGGCGAACGCGCGGGCCGCGAGGGCCCGCCGCTGGGCCAGGGTGAAGCCGCCCTCGGCGAGCGCGTCCCGCAGCGCCGGGTACGCCGCCGGGTCGGTCACGACTGCCACCGAGGCGTGGTTCTTGGCCGCGGCCCGGACCATGGCCGGACCGCCGATGTCGATCTGCTCGACGCACTCGTCCTGGCTCGCGCCGGAGGCGACAGTCGCCTGGAACGGGTAGAGGTTGGAGACCAGCAGGTCGATGCCCGCGATGCCGTGCTCGTCGAGCTGGGCGGCGTGCGCGTCCTTGCGCAGGTCGGCGAGGAGTCCGCCGTGGATCTTCGGGTGCAGGGTCTTGACCCGGCCGTCGAGGATCTCCGGGAAACCGGTCACCTGCTCGACCGGCGTCACCGGCACGCCCGCGCCGGAGATCGTCGACGCGGTGCTGCCCGTCGAGACGATCTCCACCCCGGCCTCGTGCAGGGCGCGGGCCAGCTCGACCAGGCCGGTCTTGTCGTAGACGCTGACCAGCGCCCGCTTGATCGGGCGCCGGACGTCCTCAGTGGAACTCACGGAATGGTGACCTTTCTACCGGTGATCGTCCAACCTTCACGGACCAGCCGACCGACCTGCTCGACGAGCTGGCGCCGCTCGGCGGACTTGATGCGCTCGGTGAGCGTCTCCTCGTCGTCGTCGTCCAGCACCGGCACGGCGACCTGGGCGACGATCGGGCCGGTGTCCATCCCGGCGTCGACGAAGAACAGGGTGGCCCCGGTGACCTTCACGCCGTACGCCAGCGCGTCCCGTGGACCGTGGATGCCGGGGAACGCCGGCAGCAGGGTGTTGTGCGTGTTCAGGTAGCGGTCGCCGAACGCGGCCAGGAAGTGCGGGCCGACGAGCTTGAGGAAGCCGGCGCTGATCACCAGGTCCGGCCGGTGCTCGGCGACCCGGGCGGTGAGCGCCCTGTCCCAGTCCTCGCGGGTCGGGTGGTCCTTCAGCCGCTCCACGAAGGCCGGTACGCCGGCCGCGGCGGCCCGGTCCAGGCCGGCGATCCCGTCGCGGTCGGCGCCCACGGCCACCACCCGGGCCCCGTACGCGGGGTCGGTGGCGGCATCCAGCAGGGCCTGGAGGTTGCTGCCGGAGCCGGAGACGAGGACGACGAGGCGGGCGACGGACGCGGGCTCGGTCACGCGGCAACCCTATCGGGCCTGCTGGCGTGTCCGACGCTCGGGCGGCCGCGCCTCGGGTGATCTCCCTCGTGGCGTCGGCACGATACGCTGCCGTCGCCCGGTGCCGTGCTCACGCCCGGCCCGGCGTCGGCATCGTGACCTTGGTCCCGGGCCCGTGTGCCGCGGGCGTCCCGGTGTCCGGGCGGAATGATGAGCGGCACACAACCGACCATGGACCGTCGACCCCCAGTTTGAGGAGCGCTCCCCACATGCAGCCCGGTTACCCCGGTCAGGACCCGCACGGCCAGCAGCCGAACCAGGACCCGACCTCCCCGCAGTACGACCCGTACGCCCAGCCCCCGCAGGCGCCCCAGTACGGCCAGCAGCCCACCTCGGGCCAGCCGTACGGGCAGGACCCGTACGCGCAGCCCCCGCAGTACGGCCAGCAGCCCACCTCGGGCCAGCCGTACGGCCAGCCGACCTCGGGCCAGCCGTACGGCCAGCCGACCTCGGGCCAGCCGTACGGCCAGCCGACCTCGGGCCAGCCCTACGGCCAGGACCCGTACGCGCAGCAGCAGCCGTACGGCGCGGCGCCCCAGTACCCGGCGGCCGGCTACCCGACCGGCGGCGGCCAGAACAACACGCTCGGGCTGATCGGCATGATCGCCGGTATCGCCTCGATCGTGCTCGGCCTCTGCTGCCCGCTGATCGGCATCCCGGCCGGCGTCGCCGGCATCGTGCTCGGCGTCATGGGCCAGAAGAAGGTCCAGGCGGGCGAGGCGAACAACGCCGGCCAGGCCAAGGCCGCCCTCATCTGCGGTGGCATCGGTGTGGTCATCGGCATCATCAACGCCATCGCCGGCGCCGCGATCAACCTGAGCAACCTCGGTTCCTGAACCGGCTCCCACGAGGGGGCGTCCGGCACCGCCGGCGCCCCCTCCGCCGTCTCCGGCGCCGGTCAGCGCTCGGGGCGGCGGGGCGGCGGGGCCGTCGGGCGGGGCGCGGTGGGTGCGCCGCTCAGGGTGCGGCCGGCGGCGGCGCCGAGGACCGCGCCGATAGCGACCACCAGGGTGGCCACGCCCGCCACCGGCCAGGGCGACGGGCCGATCTCGGCGAGCCGGCCGGCGCCCAGCGGACCACCGGAGGCCACCGCGGCCAGGCCGAGCAGCGCACCGGCGACCGGGCCGGCGAGCGCCGCCGGGACCAGCAGCGCCGACCACCCGACCGGCGCGCGTTCCTCGGCCGCGACCCGCAGCAGCCGGCGGGCCAGCAGCCAGCCGGCCGCCATGGCGGCCAGCACCGGCACCGCGAGCAGCCCGGCGCCCAGCCCGTCCACCGGGCCACGCGGCAGCCCGGCCAGCAACGGTACGGCCGGCAGCGCGCCCACGGAGACCTCGCTGGTCCGCACGGCGGTGTCGGTGCCGACGGCGAACCCGGGCCCGAGCAGGTAACTGGCCGACCAGACGGTGGCGTTCGGCGCGTACGCGAGGCTGACCAGGGTGATGCCCGCCTGACCGGCCACCCCCGTCCGGTACGCGCCGATCATGTCGGCCGCGTCGCCGCCCCCGGTCGCCACGGCCAGCCCGGCGGCCCCGGCGCCCGCGCCGAGCAGCAGCAGGCCGGCGACCAGCCCGGTGCGCAGCCCGTCGCGCAGCGCCGCCGGGGAGCGGCGGGCCAGCAGCACCCAGACGCCGGTGGTCCGCAGCGCGCCGGCCAGGGCGGCGAGCCCGCCGAGGACCGCGAAGGTCAGCCCGGCCCGGACCGGGGACACGCGCGGCCCGCCCGCGCCGACCACGATCGCGGCGAGAGCGCCGAGCAGCGCGTACCCGACCCCGACCCCGACCGCGACGGTGAGCGCCTGCCGGGGCGAGCGACCGCCCCGGGCGCCGATGGCCCGGCTGACGTGCACCCCGGCGCGGGTGAGCCGCCAGACGGCGAGGGCGGTCAGGGCGAGCGGCGCCAGGCCGAGCGGCCCGGCGGTGGTCTCCAGCGGCACGCCGTGGCCGAGCAGCCAGCCGACCAGGCCGGCGCGGAGCGCGCCGGTCAGCGAGCCGGCGTCCTCGCTGAGCTGGGCCAGGCCGAGCACCAGGGTGACCGGCAACCAGGACGTCACGGCGGCCCAGAGGGCCGCGACCCCGGCGGCGACGGGCAGCGGGGCCCGGCCGCGCGGGGGCTCCCCCGACCGGGGCGCGGGCACCCGCGGCGCCGGCCCGGCAGGGCCGGTCGGCCGGGCTCCGGCGGCGACTTCGGCGGCGGGGCGGCGGGGCTGGTCAGGGGTGACGCGTGACATCGGCTCTACTCTGGCATGCCGCGCGGGCGACGGCAGTCCGATACCGCCTCGGGACGGCGGCGAGTTCCCTGATCCACCGGCTCGGGGGCCCCGATCCGGTTTAGCCTCGGCCCAGGACGCGACCTTTCCTGTCGCGGCACCGACCGCTCGGAGGAAGCCGTGAACGCTCCGTATCCGCCGCCCCCGCCGCCACCGGCCGCCGGCCGGGACCGGACCACGCTCTGGGGCATCCTGGGGATCGTCACCGGCCTGCTCTGCTGCGGCATCCTCGGCATCGTCTTCGGCTACCTGTCGATCCGGGACGCGAAGCGCTTCGGCAGGTCCCCGCTGCTCGGCTGGCTGGCCATCGCGTTCGGCGTCATCAACCTCATCGCCAGCGCCATCATCCGGTCCCGGGGCAACTACTACTCCCCCTACTGGTACCGGTAGGAAGCGTGAGGGGGCCGACCGGACCCGGTCGACCCCCTCGGCACGTCACGGGACCGCTCAGCGGCCGGACATGATCTCCCGCATCAGCTTGGCGGTCTCGGTCGGGGTCTTGCCGACCTTCACGCCGACCGCCTCCAGCGCCGCCTTCTTGGCGTCGGCGGTGCCCGCCGAGCCGGAGATGATCGCGCCGGCGTGGCCCATGGTCTTGCCGGGCGGGGCGGTGAAGCCGGCGATGTAGCCGACCACCGGCTTGGTGACGTTGGCCTTGATGAACTCGGCCGCCCGCTCCTCGGCGTCGCCACCGATCTCACCGATCATGACGATCGCGTCGGTCTCCGGGTCCGCCTCGAAGGCGGCCAGCGCGTCGATGTGGGTGGTCCCGATGATCGGGTCACCGCCGATGCCGACGCAGGTGGAGAAACCGATGTCACGCAGCTCGTACATCATCTGGTAGGTCAGCGTGCCGCTCTTGCTGACCAGGCCGATCCGGCCGGAGCCGGTGATGTCGGCCGGGATGATGCCGGCGTTGGAGGCGCCCGGCGAGGCGATGCCCGGGCAGTTCGGGCCGATGATCCGGGTCCGCTCGCCCTTGGCCACGTTGTACGCCCAGAACGCGGCGGTGTCGTGCACCGGCACGCCCTCGGTGATCACCACGGCCAGGTCGATGCCGGCGTCGATGGCCTCGACCACCGCGGCCTTGGTGAACTGCGGCGGCACGAAGATGACCGTGACGTCAGCCCCGGTCTCCTTCATGGCGTCCGCCACGGACGCGAAGACCGGCAGCTCGGTGCCGTCGAAGTCGACCTTCTGGCCCGCCTTGCGCGGGTTGACGCCGCCGACGACGTTGGTGCCGGCGGCGAGCATCCGCCGGGTGTGCTTGGAACCCTCGGAACCGGTCATCCCCTGCACGATGACCTTGGAGTCCTTGGTCAGCCAGATAGCCATTGTCAGACCCCCGCAGCTGCCAGCTCGGCGGCCCGCTCGGCCGCGCCGTCCATGGTGTCGACCCGCTGGATCAGCGGGTTGTTCGCGCCGTCGAGGATCGCCCGACCGGCCTCGGCGTTGTTGCCGTCGAGACGGACGACGAGCGGCTTGGTGGCCTTCTCGCCGCGCTGCTCGAGCAGCGCCAGCGCCTGCACGATGCCGTTGGCGACCGCGTCGCAGGCGGTGATGCCGCCGAAGACGTTGACGAAGACGCTCTTCACCGACGGGTCGGAGAGCACGATCTCCAGGCCGTTCGCCATGACCTCGGCGCTCGCGCCGCCGCCGATGTCGAGGAAGTTGGCCGGCTTCACGCCGCCGTGCCGCTCACCGGCGTACGCGACCACGTCGAGCGTGGACATGACCAGGCCCGCGCCGTTGCCGATGATGCCGACCTCGCCGTCGAGCTTGACGTAGTTGAGGTCCTTCTCCTTGGCGGCCTGCTCCAGCGGGTCCACCGACGCCTGGTCGACCAGGGCCTCGTGGTCCGGGTGCCGGAACGCGGCGTTCTCGTCGAGGGTGACCTTGGCGTCCAGCAGCAGCAGCTTGCCGTCCTTGGTCGTGGCCAGCGGGTTCACCTCGACCAGCGTGGCGTCCTCGGCGACGAACGCCTGCCACAGCTTGACCGCGACCTCGACCACCTGGTCGGCGACCTCGGCCGGGAAGCCGGCCGCGCTCACGATCTCGCGCGCCTTGGCCTCGTCCACGCCGGTGTTCGCGTCGATCGGGGCCTTGACGACCTTCTCGGGGGTCTCGGCGGCGACCTGCTCGATGTCCATGCCGCCGGCGACGCTGGCGATGCAGAGGAAGGTGCGGTTCGCCCGGTCGAGCAGGTACGAGAAGTAGTACTCCTCGGCCACGTCCGCGGTCACGGTGATCATGACCTTGTGGACCGTGTGACCCTTGATGTCCATGCCGAGGATGTCGGTGGCACGGGCCACCGTCTCCTCCGCGCCCTCGGCCAGCTTCACGCCGCCGGCCTTGCCGCGGCCGCCGACCTTCACCTGCGCCTTGACGACCACCCGGCCGCCGAGGCGCTCGGCGATCGCGCGGGCCTCCTCCGGGGTAGTGGCGACGCCGCCGGCGAGCACGGGCAAGCCGTGCCGCTCGAACAGGTCCCGCCCCTGGTACTCGTACAGGTCCACGATTGCGCGTCCCGTCCCGTCTCCGCGGCGCGCCGTCGCGCCGCCACCAGCGTTGGAAAATCAGTTTGACGCCTGTCATCAGATGAGACAGGTCATTTGCCGCAGCCTAACGAGATGGGAACCGGCGGCAACCGAGCGGGTGCACGGTGTGCGGTAATGCACAGCCGTCTGTGCCGCGCCGGGCTCAGCCCACCCGGCAGCGACCGGCCGCGTATCCGACCACGGCTCGCATGATCTCGTCCTCGCCGCGGTCGGCGTGGTTGACCGTGGCGGTGAAGCCGGTGCCGAAGAACGCCTGCTGCATCCCCGAGTCGAGCGCGGTGAACGCCCCCAGCCCGCTGCCGACCCGCGGGTCGCGCGGCTTGACGCAGAGCATCTTCTCCAGCGCCCACCGCCGCAGGTAGATCCGGTCGATCGCCTCCCACGGCAGCCAGATCGCCTGCCCCCGGGTCGGCCGCGTCTTGATCCACAGCCCCGCCGGCCCGAGCGCGAGCACCGGGCCGCCGGAGGAGACCAGCCAGAGCTGGAGGCCGACCGGCACGACGAAGAAGAGCAGCACCACCGGGATGATGAAGAGCAGCCCGAGGCCGCCGCCCTCGGACGACGCGGCCAGGCCGATCGGGCAGGCGATCACCAGCCCGACCACCAGGGTCACCAACCCGAGGGTCAGCGCCCGCTTGCGCAGGCTCGGCCGGACCACGAACGGCAGGTCCTCCGGGATCCGCTTCGCCGTCGGCGGCGGCTGCGCCGGCCCGACCCCGAAGGGGTACGCCGGCGGCGCGGCCGGCCAGCCGGGCGCGGGCTGCTGGTGCGGGGCGGCCCAGCCGCCCGGGGCCGGCTGCTGCGACGCGGGCCAGCCCTGGCCGGGCTGGGCGGGCTGCGGCGGCGCGGGCCAACCAGGGCCCTGTTGCTGCGGCGGGGGCCAGCCCTGGCCGGGCTGCTGGGGCGCCGGCCACCCCGCGGGCGGTGGGGGCGGGCCGCCGGCGGGGTCGGGCTGCGGGTACGGCGGCTGGGTCACGGCGGGCTCCCGGCGGGGGTCGTCGACCGCGGGACGCGGTCCGGGCAGGCACACGATACGACCCGGGCCCACACCGCGAGGTCCCTGGAAAGCGGCCCGTCCGAGGTGTCCGGGACGCGGGCCGTCAGCCGTCCGGGGGATGTTGTGGAACAGGCGTAACCCCCTGTTGGGGGCGTCGTTGAGTCTGATGTCGGAGCGCTGGTCAGGCGCGACGACGGGAGCGGCCGATGCCCTGTCGGTCGAGGGGTGGCGGCGGGGCATCGTGCATAGAGGGGCCGGGCGTGTGAGGGGTGCGTCCGGCCCCTCCCCCTGTCCGCACACCGGCGATCCGCCCACCTCGGGCCGGCACGTGGCGACCCGCGGGTCAGGCGACCGGCTGGGCGACGTTCTCCCGGACCCACTCCACGATCGACTGCGTGGTGGCGCCGGGGGTGAAGATCTTGGCGACGCCGAGCCGCTGGAGTTCCGGGATGTCGGCGTCCGGGATGATGCCGCCGCCGAAGACCACGATGTCGGCAGCGTCGCGCTCGGCGAGCAGTTCGAGGACCCGCTTGAAGAGGGTCATGTGCGCGCCGGACAGCACCGAGAGGCCGACCGCGTCGGCGTCCTCCTGGATCGCGGTCTCCACGATCTGCTCCGGGGTCTGGTGCAGGCCGGTGTAGATGACCTCCATGCCCGCGTCACGCAGGGCACGGGCGACGACCTTCGCGCCTCGGTCGTGGCCGTCCAGGCCGGGCTTCGCGACGACGACCCGGATACGAGAGCTCATCAGCGCACACCTTTCACCGGCTCCGGCACTCCTGACCTGAACGAACGGTAACCCGCCCCGCCCGGGGCCGGAAACCCGGGCTGCGCCTTACCGCCCCACCCTGTTCGCGGGAAGCCGGACACCTCCGCCGATCGGTCACTGTCCGCGACGAACGGGCAGTTGCGGGGCCACCCGACCGGGGGCACGAGCTATGACAAGAGCGGATGGAAACGGACAGAACGAAACGCCAATTCGGCGCTTCGGCTTGTGACAGGAGTGGCGGTTGGCTAACGTGTCCACGGTTGTCATCAGGTCCACGGACGGGTGACGACGCGACACCGGAGGTTCGACCGAGCTTCACCGAACGGTCCGGAGTCGCATCGGATCCCCGACAACGGAGGGTGTGCGTGCGCCAGCGCCTGTCGTCTGAGCCCGATAGATATCGCGGCCGCCGCCGCGTACCCACCCCCCCGCGGAGCCGCTACGCCGCGGTCGTGACCACCGCCTTCGTGGGCGCCGGCATCGTCGCCCTCGGCGCGAACGCCCTCCCCGACGCCAAGAGCGTCAGCCCGTCGGTCCTCGACGAGCTCAAGCAGGCCTCGATCACCAGCCAGGACGCCGCGGCCCGGGCCGACAGCGCGAACCGCGCCACCCGTGACGACCGCGCCGGCGGCAAGACCGCCACCGAGCAGGACACCTGGCTGCTCCCCCTGCACGGCTACGACTTCCAGTCGCCCTACGGCATGCGCTGGGGCAAGCTGCACACCGGCATCGACCTGGTCGCCCCGGAGGGCACGCCCTACCGCGCGATCCACGACGGCCAGGTCACCAAGGCCGGCTGGTTCGGTGGCTACGGCTACGCGGTGATCGTCCGGCACGCGGACGGCAGCGAGGCCATCTACGGCCACTCCTCGGCGGTGACCGTCAAGGAGGGCCAGCAGGTGAAGGCGGGCGACCAGCTCGGCCTGGTCGGCAACACCGGCCACTCCTACGGCTCGCACCTGCACCTGGAGATCCATGTCAACGGCCAGCCGCTCGACCCGGTGCCGTGGCTCAAGGAGCGCGGAGTGGACATCCAGCTCGAAGTCGAGGCAATCTACAGCGAGGTAGCCGCGTCCTGACGCTGCGTATCGCCCGTTGACCGCCCGGATCAGTCGATCCGGGCGGTTTTGTCTGCGCCAAAGTCTGCCGGGTCACATCGACGATTGTGGCCGGTACCACAGCTCGCCATGATCGTTTACCGCCGCAAACCGGTCAAGTCAGAACAAACCCGGACAGGCACCGTCAGCGGCCCCACCGACTCCCCGGAGCCCCGTACCCGGCGACCTGCCGGCCGACACCAGTATTTCGAGGTCACGTGCCCCTCGACTGATGAAGGTTTCCGTGCAGGAAGACAGCTCCATCCAGAACGAGAACACCCCGGACAACGCTCCCGCCCGGCACCGGCGCCAGCGCCCCGTCCGGCGTACCGCATATGTCGTCGTCGGCGCGGTGGCCCTGCTGGGCCTCGGCGTCGGCGGTGTTTCCGTCGCCACCGTCGACCACGGCACCCCGACCCCCGCCGCCGTCGACTTCGACGCCCAGGCGCGCGCTGAGGCCGCCGCCCGCGCCGACCGCTCGACCCGCGAGTCGACCGCCCCGGTCACCCCCTCGGCCACCCCGGCCAGCCCGTCGCCGAGCCCGAGCACGGCCAGCCCGAAGCCGACGAGGACCGCCCCCAAGCCGAAGAAGACCACCAAGCCGAAGCCGGCCTGGGTCATCCCCATGAAGGGCGCCGAGATCACCTCCTGCTTCGGGCAGCGGTGGGGCACCCTGCACGCCGGCATCGACTTCGCCATGCCGGCCGGCACCCCGATCCACGCCGCCGCGGCGGGCACCGTGGTCAAGGCCGGCAACGCCGGCGACGGCTACGGCAACTCCGTCTTCGTCGACCACGGCAACGGCTACCTGACCCACTACGCCCACCAGAGCCGGCTGATCGTCAGCGTCGGCGACAGGGTGACGGCCGGTCAGGTCATCGGGTACGAGGGCTCCACCGGCGACTCCACCGGCCCGCACCTGCACTTCGAGGTGCACAAGGGCGCCATGTGGAACCAGATCGACCCGGCGCCGTTCCTGCGCGCCCGGGGCATCGACGTGGCCTGCTGACGGCCACGGCACGAGGGAGGGGCCCGGTCCGGCACATCGCCGGACCGGGCCTCACTCGGCTCAGAGCTTGTCGATCGGGGCGTGCCGGAGGACCAGCCACATGGTCTGGTCGCCGAAGTCGATCTGCGCACGGGCGCCCGGCCCGTGCCCCTCGACCGCCAGCACCCGGCCGAGGCCGTAGCGCTGGTGGTTGACCCGGTCGCCCACCGAGACCTTGGGGGCCTGCTTCAGCTCGCTGGCGGTGGCCAGCCGGCTGGCGTCGACCCCGAGCCGCTTGGCGAGCTGGGTCGCCTTGGGCGTGCCCCCGGTGAAGCCGCCGCGCCCGCCGGGCACCCGGTCCGCCCGGCCGCCGACGCCGCCGCCCCCACCGG
This sequence comes from Micromonospora chersina, assembly GCF_900091475.1. Taxonomy (NCBI): domain Bacteria; kingdom Bacillati; phylum Actinomycetota; class Actinomycetes; order Micromonosporales; family Micromonosporaceae; genus Micromonospora; species Micromonospora chersina. The sequence goes on along the minus strand of NZ_FMIB01000002.1, from coordinate 5,168,230 downwards.
CCCACGAGGTGTACGACCCCTCGGTGCGCTCCCAGCGGACCAGCTCGGTCGGTAGCTCCTCCAGGAAGCGCGACGGCGGGTTGTAGGCCGGCGCGCCCCACGCCGAGCGGGTGACCGCCCGGGACAGGTAGAGGCGCTGCCGGGCCCGGGTGATGCCCACGTACGCCAGCCGCCGCTCCTCCTCCAGCTCGCGGGTGTCGCCCAGCGAGCGCAGGTGCGGGAAGACGCCGTCCTCCAGGCCGCTGAGGAACACCACCGGGAACTCCAGCCCCTTGGCGGTGTGCAGGGTCATGAGGGTCACGACACCCTGGTGGTCCGGGTCGTCGGCGGGGATCTGGTCGGCGTCGGCGACCAGCGCCACCTGCTCCAGGAAGCCGGCCAGGGTGGCCCGCTCGTCCTCCTCGCCCAGCGCCTCGATCCGCTCGGTGTACTCCCGGGCGACGCTCACCAGTTCCTGGAGGTTGTCCACCCGGCCGGCGTCCTGCGGGTCGAGGCTCTCCTCCAGCTCGGCCAGGTAGCCCGAGCGGGTCAGCACGGCCTCCAGCACCTCCTCCGGGGTGCCGGTGGCGGCCAGCTCGCGCGCGTCGTCGAGCAGCGCGACGAACTCGGCGATGCCGTTGGCGGCCCGGGTGGAGATGCCCGGGGCGTCCTTGGCCCGGCGCAGCGCCGCGCCGAAGGAGATCCGGTCGCGGCCGGCCAGCGCCTCGACGCACGCCTCGGCCCGCTCCCCGATGCCCCGGCGCGGGGTGTTGAGGATCCGCCGCAGGCTGACCGTGTCGTCGTCGTTGACAACGGCGCGCAGGTAGGCCAGCGCGTCGCGGACCTCCTTGCGCTCGTAGAAGCGCACCCCGCCGACCACCTTGTAGGGCAGGCCGACCCGGATGAACACCTCCTCGAAGACCCGGGACATGGCGTTGGTGCGGTAGAACACGGCCACGTCGCCCGGGCGGGTGTCGCCCGCGTCGACCAGCCGGTCGATCTCCCGGGCCACCCAGTCCGCCTCGGCGTGCTCGGTGTCGGCCACGTAGCCGACGATCTGCTCGCCGGCCCCGGCGTCGCTCCACAGCCGCTTGGGCTTGCGGGAGGTGTTCCGGTCGATCACCGCGTTGGCGGCGTTGAGGATGGTCTGGGTGGAGCGGTAGTTCTGCTCCAGCAGGATCGTCCGCGCGTCGGTGAAGTCCCGCTCGAACTCCAGGATGTTGCGGATGGTGGCGCCGCGGAACGCGTAGATCGACTGGTCGGCGTCTCCGACCACGCAGAGCTCGGCCGGCGGGATGCCCTCCGTGCCGGAGACCAGCTCCTTGATCAGCACGTACTGGGCGTGGTTGGTGTCCTGGTACTCGTCGACAAGCACGTGCCGGAACCGGCGCCGGTAGCTCTCCGCGACGTGCGGGTGCGACTGGAGCAGGTGCACCGTCGTCATGATGAGGTCGTCGAAGTCCAGCGCGTGCGCCTCGCGCAGCCGCCGCTGGTAGAGCGTGTACGCCTCGGCCAGCGCCCGCTCGTTGGGGCCCTTGGCCCGGCCGGCGAACTCCTCCGGGTCGACCAGCTCGTTCTTCAGGTTGGAGACCTGGGCGGCCAGGCCGCGCGCCGGGTAGCGCTTCGGGTCCAGGTCGAGCTCCCGGGCGACCATCTGCATGAGCCGGCGGGAGTCGTCCGCGTCGTAGATCGAGAAGGTGGACTTCAGGCCGGCGTGCTCGTGCTCGGCGCGCAGGATCCGGACGCAGGCCGAGTGGAAGGTCGAGACCCACATCAACCGGGCACGCGGGCCGACGAGCGCGGCCACCCGTTCCTTCATCTCGCCGGCGGCCTTGTTGGTGAAGGTGATCGCGATGATCTCGCCGGGGTGGACGTCCCGCGCGCCGAGCAGGTAGGCGATCCGGTTGGTCAGCACCCGGGTCTTGCCGGAGCCGGCGCCGGCGACGATGAGCAGCGGGGAACCGGCGTGGGTCACCGCGTCCCGCTGGGGGCCGTTCAGGCCGGCGAGGAGTGCCTGCGGGTCCGCGTGCCGACCCCCGGGCCGGTGCGGCGGGGTCGGCCGGGGCTCCGGCGCGGGCGGGGACGCGGGGATGTCGAAGAGAGGATGCATCGCACGGCGAGTCTATGCCGACAGCCGGACACTTCCCGCCCACGCGGCCCCGACGAGACGAAGGCGTCACGTCCCACCTGTTGGCGGGTTTCCTTGCGCCCCCGCCCCGCGGGTCGGCATACTCGACGGCGTGTTCGGTCAGCGCTTCTACTTTTACTACGGCACCGGGAGTCCGGCAGCCGTGGGTCGCGCCTGATCACAGACCTACGAAAAGCCCCGGGCTCCTGGAGCCCGGGGCTTTTCCGTCCCGGGATCCGGGTACCGGGCCCGAGACCCCGAGGGGTACGACGATGATGACTGACGTGGTGGAGTCCAGCGGCGGCCTGGCGCGGCACGACGGGCCCGCCGGCGGTGACCCGACCGGGGCCGCGGCGGCCCGGACCGGCACCGGCGACTCGGCGGCGGCCGAGCGGATCAGCGAGATCCGGGAGCGGATCGACGAGATCGACCGCACGATCATCGCGCTCTGGCAGGAGCGGGCCGCGCTGTCCCAGGAGGTCGGGGCCACCCGGATGGCCTCCGGCGGCACCCGCCTCGTGCTCTCCCGCGAACGGGAGATCCTGGAGCGGTTCCGCAAGGCGCTCGGCGCGGACGGCACCCAGCTCGCACTCCTGCTGCTGCGCGCCGGCCGCGGGCCGCTGTGAGGGCCCGGCGGCGCGGCAGCCGCCGGATACGACGAACCGCCTGCCGGCGTCGCTGTGACGCCGGCAGGCGGTCCGGGGTGGATCAGGCCGCCTCGTGGGTGGCGACGATCTCCCGCTTCTCCGCGAAGTGGCACGCGCTCGGGTGATCCGAGCCCCGCCGGATCTGGAGCAGCGGCACCTCCTGGGCGCAGATGTCCTGCGCCTTCCAGCACCGGGTGCGGAACCGGCAGCCCGAGGGCGGGCTGACCGGCGAGGGGACGTCACCCTGGAGCCGGATGATCGCCTTGCTCTCCCGCACGGTCGGGTCCGGCACCGGCACCGCCGACAGCAGCGCCTGGGTGTACGGGTGGGTCGGCCGCTCGTAGATCTCGTCCTCGGTGCCGACCTCCACCATCTTGCCCAGGTACATGACGGCGACCCGGTCGGACAGGTGGCGCACGACCGACAGGTCGTGGGCGATGAAGACGTACGAGAGACCGAACTCGGCCTGGAGCTTCTCCAGCAGGTTCATCACCTGCGCCTGGATCGACACGTCCAGGGCCGACACCGGCTCGTCGCAGACGATGACCTCGGGCCGCAGGGCCAGCGCCCGGGCGATGCCGATGCGCTGCCGCTGGCCGCCGGAGAACTGGTGCGGGTACCGGTTGATGTGCTCCGGGTTGAGACCGACCAGGTCGAGCAGCTCCTTGACCTTGTCCCGGCGGGACCGCCTCGGGGCCACCTCGGGGTGGATCTCGAACGGCTCGCCGATCAGGTCACCGACCGTCATGCGCGGGTTCAGCGAGGTGTACGGGTCCTGCATCACCAGCTGGATCTGCCGGCGCAGGCGCCGCAGCGCGCCGCCGGAGAGCTTGGAGATGTCCTGGCCCTTGTAGAGCACCTGGCCGGCGGTCGGCTTCTCCAGGTTCATCAGCACCCGGGCCAGCGTCGACTTGCCGCAGCCGGACTCGCCGACCACGCCCAGCGTCTCGCCGGCCTTCAGGTCGAAGGAGACGCCGTCGACCGCCTTGACGTGACCGATGGTCTTCTTGAACACCACACCCCGGGTCACGGGGTAGTGCTTGACCAGGTCACGGACCTCGATGATGTTCTCAGTCACGGTTCACGAGCTCCTCGGCGAAGTGGCAGGCGCTGGCCCGGCCGCGGCCCAACTGCAGCAGCGGGGGCACGTTCTCCCGGCACACCGGCTGCGCCATGGGGCAGCGCGGGTTGAAGGCGCAGCCCGGCGGGATGTTCATCAGGTTCGGCGGGAGGCCCTTGATGGTGCGGAGCTCCTGCCCCTTCTCGTCCATCCGCGGGATCGAGTTGAGCAGGCCGAGGGTGTACGGGTGCGCCGGCTTGGCGTACAGGTCGTACACGTCGGCTTCCTCGACGATCCGGCCGGCGTACATGACCGCGATCCGGTCCGCGACGTCGGCGACCACGCCGAGGTCGTGGGTGATCAGGATCATGCCCATCTGCCGCTCCCGCTGGAGCTCGCCGAGCAGGTCCATGATCTGGGCCTGCACGGTCACGTCCAGCGCGGTGGTCGGCTCGTCGGCGATCAGCACCTCGGGGTCGAGCGCCAGCGACATCGCGATCATGGCGCGCTGCCGCATACCACCCGAGAACTGGTGCGGGTAGTTGCTGTACCGGCCCTTGGCGTTCGGGATCTTGACCTGGTCGAGCATCTCGATCGCGCGCTTCTTGGCGTCCGCGCGGCTCATGCCGCGCCGGATGCGGAACTGCTCGGCGATCTGGAAGCCGACGGTGAAAACCGGGTTGAGGGCGGAGAGCGAGTCCTGGAAGATCATCGCAATGCCTTCACCACGGATCCGGCGCCGCTGCTCGGGGGACATCTTGAGCATGTCCTTGCCGTGGAAGCGGACCTGGCCACCGGTGACGAAGCCGGGCGGGGTGTCGAGGATGCCCATGATGGTCTGCGCGGTGACGCTCTTGCCGGAGCCGGACTCGCCGAGCACGGCGAGGGTCTCTCCCGCGTCGACGTGGTACGTCACCCCGTTGATGACCTTGGCGACACCGTCCCGGGTGCGGAACTCCACCCGCAGGCCGTCGACCTCGAGCAGGCGGCCCGAGGGGCGGCCGGATCCGTCGGCGCCCGGCGCGGACTGCTCGGACACGAGAATGTCGGACAACTCAGTTCCCCTATCGGAGCTTCGGGTCGAGGGCCTCGCGGACCGCCTCGCCGAGCATCACGAAGCTCAGCACGGCGATGACGAGGAACGCGGAGGGGAAGAACAGCAGGAACGGCGAGACCCGGATGTAGTTCTGCGCCTCGCTGATCATGATGCCCCAGGAGACCACCGGGCTCTTCAGGCCGATGCCCAGGAAGGACAGCGTGGCCTCCGCGCCGATGAACGAGCCGACCATGATCGTGCCGTACACCAGCAGCGGCGCCAGGCAGTTCGGCAGCAGGTGCTTCAGGATGATCCGGCCGGTGCCGGCGCCCAGCGCACGGGCCGCCACGATGTAGTCGGCCTCCTTGGTGGCCAGCACCGAGGAGCGCATCAGCCGCATCACGACCGGCCAGCTCAGCACGGTCAGGGACAGGATGACCAGCCCCATGATCGTCCACTCGCCGTTGTCGGTGCCCGAGCCGTTGAACGTGGTCAGGATGACGATCGAGCCGAGCACGAACGGCAGGCCGAAGAAGATGTCCGCGATCCGGGACAGGACCGCGTCCACCCAGCCGCCGCGGTAGCCGGCGACGATGCCCATCGCGCCGCCGAACAGCAGGGTGCCGATGGTCGACAGCAGCGCCACCACGATCGAGGCGCGGGCGCCGTAGATCACCCGGGAGTAGACATCGCGGCCCTGCACGTCGTAGCCGAACCAGGCGTCGGCCGACGGCTCGGCCCGGCTGCGGGACAGCGCGCCGTTGACGGCGTCGCCGGAGGTGAACAGCGACGGGAACGCCGCCATCACCACGAAGAGCAGGATGAACGAGGCGGAGATCCAGAACAGCGGCTTGCGGCGCAGGTCACGCCAGGCGTCGCCGAGCAGGCCGCGCGGCTTCTCCCGCTTCTTCGCGCTGTCCGGCAGGCCGGCGTTCGTGGGCGCGCCGGAACCGGCCTCGGTCGGCATGGTCGCGGGCGGCGTCGAGACGATCGACGCGGTACTCGGGTCACTCATAGCGGATCCTCGGGTCCAGGGCGGCGTAGAGCAGGTCCACCAGCAGGTTCATCACGAGATAGACGAGCACCAGCACCACCACGATGCCGACAACGGTAGCGCTCTCCTTGGTGACGATCGCCCGGAGCACCTGGCGGCCGATGCCGTTGATGCCGAAGATGCCCTCGGTGATGATCGCGCCGCCCATGAGGGCGCCGAGGTCGGTGCCGAGCAGGGTGACGACCGGGATGAGCGAGTTGCGCAGCAGGTGCACGCCGACGACCCGCCGCATGGGCAGGCCCTTGGCGATGGCGGTGCGGACGTAGTCGGCCCGCCGGTTCTCGGCGATGCTGGTGCGCGCCACCCGGGCGATGTACGCCATCGAGGCGCTACCGAGCACGAAGCCCGGCACGATCAGCTCGCTGAACCGCATCTCGTTGGAGACCGTCGGGGTGATGATGCCCCACTTGACGCCGAGGAGCCACTGGAGCACGAAGCCGATGACGAAGACCGGCAGCGCGATCAGGAAGAGGGTGGAGATCAGGACCAGGTTGTCCAGGAAGCCGTTGCGCCGGAGACCGGTCAGGACGCCCGCGCCGAGGCCGATGATGGCCTCGATGGCGAGCGCGACCACCGCCAGCTTCAGGGTGTTCGGGTACGACGTCGAGATGATGTCGCTGATCTCGCGACCGCCGAACGTGATACCGAAATCACCCTGGAGAAGGTTCTTCATGTAACTGGCGTACTGCACCCAGATCGAATCGTCGAGATGGTACTTCTCGGTCATCATGGCCCGGTAGTTCGGGGGGCAACCGCGGTCGCCGCACTTGCCGGCGAACGGGTCGCCGGGCACCGACCAGACGAGCCAGTAGATCAGGAACGTCGTGCCGATGAAGACCGGCACGAGTTGCAGCAGCCGTCTCAAGAGATAACGGCCCATGGGGTGGTCCTCCAGACAGGGGGGCGCGTCGGACTGCCGACACGGGTGGTGACGACAACGTGCGAGGGGTTTGTTGTACACCCCCTCGCGGAACGGCCCCGGGTCGGGCTCACCGGTAGGCGAGCCCGACCCGGGGTCAGACCGTTCGGATCAGAGCTCGACCGAGGTGATGTCGAGCTCACCAACGTTGGTCAGCTCAATCTTCTTGATCTTCTCCGAGTGGCCGGACTGCTGGCCACCGAAGTAGATCGGCATCGTCGGGACGTCCTGGTCGATCAGCTTGACGGCCTCGGCGAACTTCTTGTGGGCCTCCTCGAGGCTGGGGGCCGCGGAGGCCTCCTTGGCGAGGGCGTCCACCTGCGGGTTGCTGTACTTGCCGTCGTTCGAGGAACCGCCGGTCACGTAGAGCGGGTTGATCCAGTTCTCCACGTCCGGGTAGTCCTGCTGCCAACCGGCCCGGTAGAGACCGGTCATCTTGTAGGCGTTGATGTTCGCCCGGAAGACCGCGAAGGTCGGCACGCCCACGGCGACGGCGTCGATGCCCAGGTTGGTCTTGATCTGCTGGGCGACGGCCTCCATCCACTCCTTGTGGCTGGCGTCCGCGTTGTACGACAGGGTGAGCTTGCCCTGGAAGCCACCGGCCTCCTGGAGCAGCTGCTTGGCCTGGGTCGGGTCGAACTTGCAGGCGGTGCAGTTGCCCGGCTCGGCACCCGGGGTCAGCGGGTTGGCCCAGCTGTCGGCCGGCTTGCGGTTACCGAAGAAGATCCGGTCGGTGATCTCCTGGCGGTTGATCGACAGCGAGATCGCCTTGCGCAGCTTCGGGTTGGTGAAGCGCTTGTCGTAGATCGGGAAGGCGATGATGCCCGTCGACGGGGTGGTCGACGCGATCGCCCGGTCGCCCAGGTCGCTCTTCCACTTGTCACCGGCCAGCGAGGAGACCGGGACCTGCTGCTGGAAGTCCAGGTTGCCGGCGAGCAGGTCGTTGTAGGCCGCCGTGTCGTCCTGGTAGATCTTGACGGTGACGTCCTTGATCTTCATCTTGTCGCGCAGGCTGTAGTCGTCGAAGCGGGTGAGCTTGATCTCGACGTCGTCCTGCCAGGAGACGAGGCTGACCGGGCCGTTACCGATCGGCTTCTTGCCGAACTCGGCCGGGGTCATGTTGAAGAAGGCGTCCGGCAGCGGCATGAAGGCGCTGTAGCCGAGCTTGGTCGGGAACACGGAGGTCGGCGCGGAGAGCGTGACCTCGAAGTTCCAGTCGTCGATGACCTTGAGGCCCGACAGCTCCTTCTTCGCCGGCTCCGGGGCCTTCTTCGGGCCGTCCGGGCCGTCCGGGTCCTCGGTGTAGGTGTCGTTGAAGCCCTGGATGTCGGCGAAGAACGAGGCGTTCTGCGCGCCGTTCGGGCCGTACGCCGCCCAGTTCCAGGCCTTGACGAAGCTCTCGGCCTTGACGGTGGTGCCGTCGTGGAACTTGGTGTTCGGCTTGATCTTGATCTTGAAGACCTTGGAGTCGCTGGTCTCGATCGACTCGGCCAGCAGGTTCCGCGGCGCCCCACCGTTGTTGGGGTACTCGACCAGGCCACTCCACACCCAGTCAATGATCTTGCCGCCACCGGTCTCGGTGGTGTTCGCCGGAACCAGGGGGTTCTCCGGCTGGGTGCCGTCGATGACGATCGCGCCGTCCTTGCTGGCGCTGGCGTTGCCACCGTCGTCGTTGCCGCTGGAGCAGCCGGACGCGACGAGCGCGAATGCCGCGCCCACCGCGAGCGCGCCGCTCGCCCGCTTCGAGACTCTCATTCCGAGGGGCCTCCTCTTTCTAACCTGGTTCCGTCGTGGGTTTCACGCACGTTTGGGGGGTGACACCACCGACGACCCGAACCACAGGTCGCCGGTTTACCGCAGAGGAAATCGGGACACCCCAGGGGTACCGATCCGCCGGGCGCCACACCCTTCGGCGAAGACACCGCGCAGGGTCGACGGCCACGCGCCGGCGCGTGGTGGCGGCGTCACGTGGTCGGCAGGCCCGACGGGGTGCCTCACACCGGGGGGTGAGGTGCTGCCACTGTGACACTCACCGGCCCTTTGCGTGAAGGTGCCGTTATCAAGCCGTTAGTTGGTCGCCACGTTGCCGATACTTGAGAAAAGATCATGAAACACGTGGATCGGACGGCTCTGAACAGGTAAGACACGACCACACGGGGCGGAACCACCCGCGTACGCTCGGCGTCGTGAGCTTCCCCGCGTCCGCTCCGGTGCTGCCCGACGTTCACCGGGCCCTCGCAGTTTTTGCCCATCCGGATGATGTCGACTTCGGCTGTGCGGGCACCATAGCCGCCTGGGTGGACGAGGGTATCGAGGTGGCCTACCTCATCGCCACCCGGGGCGACTCCGGCGGCTTCGACGACACGCCGCGCGAGGAGATGCCGGCCCGGCGCGAGGCGGAACAGCGGGCCGCGGCCGCCGCTGTGGGCGTGCGCCGGGTCGACTTCCTCGACGGGCACACCGACGGCGTCATGACCCCCAGCCTGGCGCTGCGGCGGCAGATCAGCGCCGCCATCCGCCGGTTCCGGCCGGACCGGGTGCTGACCAGCTCCCCGCTGCGGCGCTGGGAGCACCTGGCCGGCCCGAGCCACCCCGACCACCTGGCCGTCGGCGAGGCCGCCACCTGCGCGGTCTACCCCGACTCGCGCAACCCCTTCGCCTTCCCGGAGCTGCTCGACGAGGGGCTGGAACCCTGGGTGGTCCGGGAGATCTGGTACGCCGGCGGGCCCGCCCCGGACCACGTCGTCGACGTGACCGAGCAGGTCGACCGCAAGATCGCCGCGATGGAGGCGCACCTGTCGCAGACCGCCCACCTGGACGTGCCGACCTGGGTGCGGGACCGGCTCACCACGATGGCCGACAACGCCGGCCTCCCACCCGGCCGGCTGGCCGAGGCGTTCACCGTGCTGCGCACCGAGTGAACGCCCCGCGCCGGCGCGGTCAGACCAGCCGGCGGTCGGCGGCCCAGCGGGACAGCTCGTACCGGTTGGACATCTGGAGCTTGCGCAGCACGTTGGAGACGTGCGTCTCGACCGTCTTGATCGAGATGTACAGCTCCCGGGCGATCTCCTTGTACGCGTACCCCCGGGCGAGCAGCCGCAGCACCTCGCGTTCCCGGTTGGTGAGCTGGTCCAGCTCCGGGTCGGCCACCGGCGCGTCCGGCCGGGAGGCGAAGGCGTCCAGCACGAAGCCGGCCAGCCGCGGGCTGAACACCGCGTCCCCGTCGGCCACCCGCCGGATCGCGTCGGTCAGCTCCTCCGGCGAGATGGTCTTCGTGACGTAGCCCCGGGCGCCCGCCCGGATCAACCCGATCACGTCCTCGGCGGCGTCCGAGACGCTCAGCGCCAGGAACCGCACCTGCGGGTGCGTACGCCGCATGGCCTCCAGCACCGCCCGGCCGCCGCCGTCCGGCATGTGCACGTCGAGCAGCACCACGTCCGGCTGGGTCGCCGCGATCCGGCTGACCGCCTCCGCCACCGTGCTGGCCTCGCCCACCACCTCGACGCGCTCGCCCAGCTCGGCGCGGACGCCGGCCCGGAACATCGCGTGGTCGTCGACGAGGAACACGCGCAACCGCCCGTCCCGGGGCGCCGCGCCCTCGACCGGTTCCTGCTCGACCATGGTCATCTGTCCCTTTCCGCAGTGGAGCCGGAGCCGCTGATCGGGAGGATCAGCCGGACCTCGGTCCCCTCCCCCGGCTCGGACCGGATCTCGGCCCGGCCACCGTGCCGCTTCATCCGTCCGATGATCGACCCTCGGACGCCGTGCCGGTGATCCTCCACCGTATCCGGGTCGAAGCCCTTGCCCCGGTCCCGGACGAAGGCGCTCACCTGCTCCGGCTCCACCTCCGCGTAGAGCGAGACGGTCCGCACCTCGGCGTGCCGGGCCGCGTTCACCAGCGCCTCCCGGGCGGCGGCGACCAGCGCCCCGACCCGCTCGTCGGTCTCCCGGTCGCCGACCACCACCGTCTCCACGGTGATCGCGAAGGTGTCCTCCACCTCGGCGGCGGCCTGCTCCAGCGCGGCCGCGAAGCGCTCGGTCGGCGAGGCGGTCGGCTTGTAGAGCCAGTTCCGCAGCGACCGCTCCTGGCCGCGGGCCAGCCGCTGCACCGTCTTGACGTCGGCGGCGTTGCGCTGGATCAGGGCGAGAGTGTGCAGCACCTGGTCGTGCACCATGGCCGCCAGCTCGGCCCGCTCCTGCTCCCGTATCCGGCCCTCGCGCTCCGAGCGGAGCTGGTTCCACGTGCGCCAGAGGACCGGGCCGGTCACCACGCCCACCCCGGCCAGCCCGACCAGGGCGAAGATGATGCCGTTGAGCACGGCGTCGAAGTTCTGCGCCGGGGAGTAGACCGCCGCCACGCCGATGATGCCGACCGCGACGAGCACCCCGCCCCCGATGAAGCGGAGCACGAACGAGCGCCTGTCGCTCTCCTCCACCACGGCGCCCAGCCAGGGCACGGCCATGGAGCCGCCCCACTGGCGGCGGCGCTCCGGCGCGGACTGGTGCCAGATCACCCCGGCGCCGACCGCGATGATGGCGACCAGCCAGCCGGCGGTGCCGGCCGCACCGACCGAGTCGAAGGCGACGACCTGGAGCAGCAGCACCCCCAGCCCGATCGCCACGAAGGGCAGCAACTGGGCGAGGTCGCGGCGGGGCGGGACGGCGGTGTCGCCGGGCCGCGGCGGGACCACCGCCCAGAAGGCGGCGTAGAGCAGCAGCCCGAGACCGCTCAGCCCGAGCAACACCATGAAGGCCACCCGGACCCGGAGCACCGAGATGCCCAGGTGTTCGGCGAGGCCGGCGGCCACACCCGCGGCCAGCCGGTGCTCGGTGGCCCGGTAGAGGCGCGGGGGGTGCGGAGTCACGGTGCTGCTGATCGGAGGCTCCCGGGTCGGGTACGGCGTGCCGGCGGCGGCCGACGACCCGATCGTCACACGGCCGGACCGCCCCGGACCACGGGGACGCCCCGGACATTCGCCGTCCCGGGATCTCAGGGTGGGGTCAGGGTCGGGTCCTGAGGACGCTCGGGCGGCCGGGGCAGCAGGATCGGAGGCATGACCGAGGACGCTGCCCGTCCGCCCCGCCCCGGGGCGGCAGCACAGGACGGGCCACCGCCACCCCCGCCGGGGCCGGCGCCCACCGCCGCCGACGCCACGGCGCCCCCGCCGGCCGGCGCCACCCCGCCGCCCACCGGCGGCACGCCGTTCGCCGACCCGCCACCCGCCGGGTACGCCCCACCGCCCGGCGGCGCCGGCTTCACCTCGCGGTACGGGCTGGTCCGCCCCCGGGAGGGCCGTTACCTGGCCGGCGTCTGCGCGGCCATCGGCCGGGCCACCAACACCGACCCGGTGCTGTGGCGGGTGCTCCTGGCCGTGCTGGGGTTCTTCGGCGGCATCGGCATCCTGGTCTACGTCACCGCGTGGCTGATCATCCCGGGTGAGGGCGACACCGCCTCGCCGGTGGAGTCGATGCTCGGCCGGGGCCGGTCCAGCATGTCCCCGATCACCGTGATCGTGCTCAGCATCGTGGTCGCGGTCGGCTTCGGCTACGTCGTCACCAACGGGTTCCGGGCGATCCTGCTCGGCGCGGTGATCCTGATCGGCGGCGCGCTGCTGCTCAACCGCGACCAGCGCGACCCGGCGGCCCGGACGGCGGCGCCCGGCGCCCCTCCCGGCCCGCCGCCGGGCCCGGTGCCCGCCGTGGCCTGGCCCGCGCCGTCGGCGGCCGCGCCGGCCCCCGACGTGCCGGCCGCCGCCGGACCGGTTCCGCCACCGGCGGCCCCGTCGGCACCCTGGTCCGGAGCGCCGGCGGAGGCCATGGCGTGGTCCGGCGAGCCGCCGGTCACCGGCCCGCCGGCCACCCGGCCCGAGCCGGGCTACCCGCCTGCGCGGCCGGAGCCGGGGTACCCGCCGGCAACCGGGCCCGAGCCGGGCTACCCGCCGGCTGCCCGACCGGAGCCGGGATACCCACCGTCCGCACCGCCCGAGCCGGGCTACCCGGCCGCGCCGGTCTCGGCCGCCGGCTGGCCCGCGACGACCGCCGCCCGCCCGGCCTGGTCCGAGCCGCAGCCCACGGCGGCGTTCCCGCCGGCCGTCCCGGGCAGCCGGTCCGGCGAGGCGTGGCCGGTGACCGAGCCGGTCCCGGCCTGGTCCGCCGCGCCGACCACCGGCCTCCCCGCCGGCGGGCCCGCCGCCGTGCCGCCGCCGGCCCCGGTGGGCGCGCCGCTGCCGCCGGGCGGCTACCGGCCGCCGTTCGCCCCGCACGGCCCGTACGCCGGGTCGGCCCCGCCCGCCCCGCCGGCGCCGGCCCGACCGGCCCGCCCGCCGAAGCGGCCGAAGGAACGCTCCGCCCTCGGCGCGATCACCTTCTCGCTGATCTTCCTGGCGCTCGGCGTGGTCACGATGCTCGACCTGCTCGACGTCTTCCCGGTCGGCGCTGCCGGCTACTTCGCGGCGGTGCTGGCCACCATCGGCCTCGGGCTGCTCGTGGGCACCTGGTTCGGCCGGGCCCGCTGGCTGATCGCACTCGGTCTGGTGACCGCGGCGGCGCTGGGCATCGCCACCGTCGCCGACTCGTACGACCGGGTCCGCGGCATCGACGGCAACGTCACCTGGGCCCCGGCCGACTACCGGGACCTGGCGGACCGGTACGAGAACAACTTCGGCGACGCCGTGCTCGACCTGCGCAACGTCGACTTCGACAAGAAGGACACCCAGGTGACCGTCGCGGTCAACTTCGGCAAGGCGACGGTGGTCGTGCCACCGAACGTCGACGTCACCACGGTGGCCGACGTCAACGCCGGTGACGCCACCGTCTTCGGCCGCCGCGCCGGGGGGCTGAACGGCCGCCAGTGGGAGAACACCGACCTCGGGCCGGACGGTCGCGGCGGCGGCACGCTGCGCCTGCTGGTCCACGTGAACGCCGGAAACCTGGAGGTGACCCGGTGAAGGCTCACCGCACCGACGTCGTGTCGTTCGCCTTCGGGCTGGCCTTCCTCGGGCTGTCCGCCTGGTGGCTCCTGGCCCGGATCCTCGGGCTGGCGCTGCCTCCGGTGGGCTGGTTCCTGGCCGGCGCGCTGATCCTCATCGGACTGCTCGGGCTCGTCGGCGCGATGCGCTCGGGCCGCCACCCGGAGCCGGAACCGGCGGAGGCCACGGTGTCCGCCCCCTACGAGGCGGGCACCCCGGCCGCCGCCACTCCGGCGGCCGAGGAGGCCGACGAGTGGGCCACCGACGCGGTGACCGACACGCCGGTGGCGGCACGGGAGGACCGCCCGTTCGACGAGGAGCCGCGCTGGTCACCGGCCACGCCGGGGATGCCGGACGAGCCGGTGACCCGCGAACTGCCCCCGGTCGAGATGGCGCCGGCCGAGCCCGCGACCCGCGAGCTGCCCGCCGACGAGGAGCGAGCAGCCACGGCTGGGCCGGCCACCCGGGAGCTGCCGGCCGCCGACGAGGGGGCGGAGCGGCCGGGGGGCGGTCCGCGTACCGGCGGGGACGGGCCGGGCTGACCCGCGCCGGTGCGGCACGCGGCTGACGCCGCCTATGCTGGCTGGTGGAGATCTCGCCTCCGTCGGCCGGCCCACCCGTGGCGTACCGGTCGCGGCCGGGGCGCCCGGTCGGCCGGGTCCCCCGGGTGGTCCCGCCTTCCGTCTCTACCTCGTCAGGAGCCCGTCCGAGATGACCCAGTCCCCCGCCGTGCGCGTCACCGGTCCCGCCGGTGCGGTCCGCGCCGGCGAGCGCGCCGCCCGTACCCTCGTCAGCGAGTTCGCCCGGCGTAACGACGCGAAGGCCGGCCTGCTGGTCGGCGCGACCCCGGAGTCCGCGGTGCTGGCCGCGGCGATCGAGGCGCTGCTCCCCGGCGACCGGCTCACCGTCGTGCCGGCGGAGGGCGCCTCCGCCGCCGCGCTCCGCGCGCACGTCACGGCCCAGGGCCGCTGGGTCGCCGACCGGGTACGCGTGGTCGACACCCTCGCCGAGGCGGACGCCGCCGCCGTGGTGGTGGCGGCCGAGCCGTTCACCGGCACCGCCGAGGAGGCCCGCACCGCGGTCGACGGGCTGGCGAAGTACCTCGCCGAGGGGGGCGTGCTGAGCGTGGCCGCGCCGCTGTTCCGCACCGAGGGCGCCGGGGCCGAGCTGGACCGGCAGGGGGTGCTGCACGGCGTCCGCACCGACCTGGTGCTGCGCAACACCCCGCCGGTACGCGTGCACCACCTGCGCTTCACCGCGGCGCCGGCGGCGCTGGCCGCCTCGCTCTCCCCGGCGTACCGGCCGTCGAGCGTGCCGCTGACCCGGGGGATGCACATCGACTCGAACGGTGTGGCCGCTGCCGGCATCACCCTCGGCCTGGCCGCGCTGGCCCGGGCCGCCCGGCCGAAGTCCAAGCTGTGGCTGCTGCCGGCGCTGGCCGCCGGCCCGGTGGCCGCGTTCTTCCGGGACCCGGAGCGGGACGTGCCGGAGGACCCGTCGGCCGTGGTCGCCTCGGCGGACGGCCAGGTCCTGTCGGTGCAGCGACTGCACGACGAGCGCTTCGGCGACGGGGAGTGGCTGCGGATCGCGGTCTTCCTCTCCGTGCTGGACGTGCACGTCAACCGCTCGCCGGTGGCCGGCAAGGTGGTCGACTACTTCGTCGCCGACGGAGGCTTCGTCAACGCCATGAAGCCGGACGCCGAGCACAACGTGGCGGCGTACACGGTGCTGGACACCGACCACGGCACCGTCGTCGTGGCGCAGCGGACCGGGCTGATCGCCCGCCGGATCGTGCAGCGGGCGCCGGTCGGCTCGCTGCTGGCCCGGGGCGAGCGCTTCGGCCTGATCCGGTTCGGCTCGCGCACCGACGTCTACCTGCCGGCCGACGCCGCCGAGCCGCTGGTCGGCCCCGGCGACAAGGTCGTCGGCGGCTCGACGGTCATCGCCCGCTGGAGCTGATCCAGGGGAGGGACGCGAAAAGGGGCGCCGCTCTCGCGGCGCCCCTTTTCGGTGGTACGGGTCAGGCGGTGCGGCGCTGGTGCAGCCACAGCAGCGGGCCGCTGACCAGGTAGCCCACGACCACGAGGGCGAAGGTGAGCCGGATGTCGACGAGCGCGCCGACCACCGGGGCCAGCCAGAGCCACGGCGGCAGCTTCACCAGCCGGGCGAGCTTCGCGTAGGGGAAGCTGGACACCATGGCGAAGGCGAGCAGCGCGACGCCGGCGACCATGACCAGCCCGGAGACCGGCAGCCCGATGGCCACGGTGAGGGCCAGCACGGCGGCCGCCATGGTGGTGGGCACGCCGCAGAAGAACCGGCCGTCCTTGGGCGAGACGTTGAACCGGGCGAGCCGGATCGCGGCGCAGGCCGCGACCAGGGCGCAGGCGACCGCGGCGGCCGCCGGCGGCACCGAGCCGGCCAGCGAGGCGTAGACCACGACCGGAGCGGCGAGGCCGAACGAGCACATGTCGGCCAGCGAGTCCATCTGCGCGCCGAACGGGCTGGCCACGTTGAGCTTGCGGGCCAGCGCCCCGTCGAGGCCGTCGAACGCGACGCAGGCGATCAGGCAGAGCGCCGCGACCCGGACCTCGCCCTGCATGGCCAGGAAGATCGCCAGCATGCCGAGCATGAGGCTGCTCAGGGTGCAGGCGTTGACCAGCGCGAACTTGGCCCGCCGGGCGGCGGTGCGCTCGCCCGGCAGCAGCGGGATCGACATCGCCGGCGACTCGTCGACCGGCGCCGTCGGGCCGAGCGCCGGGCTGACCGGCATCACGGCCTCGACCTCGGCCTCGTACCGCCCGTAGCGGAGACGCTGGCGGTCGGACCAGCGGTGGTCGGGGGTGACCAGGTCGGTCCCGGTGACGGCGGCGCCGTCCCGGCGGCCCACCCGGACCAGCAGCACCTGGCGGGCGAACGTGCTGCTGCGGCGCAACCGGCCCGCCCAGCGACGCCCTGCGGGGCGCGGACTGTCAGTCGTACGACGCCGGCGCCATGGGGCTCTCGGCACGTTTCCTCCATCACCGGATCGGGTGACCGCCACGCGGGCGGGTGTCCGGCTGTCTCGTGCCGGACCTTTCGGGCCCGGCAGCCCATTTGCGGAGTACACCATTGCACAGGGGATAGGGGGTTGGCGATAGCTGCCGGCGGTACTTATATCTCGCTTAACCGCGCGAACCGCTCGCTTATTCCCATCTCGGGCCTCAACGCCCGTTTTCGTCGCCCAATCCCCACAGCCGACTGTACCGGAGGCGGCCCACGGTGGCTCGGTGAGCGGGCGTCACCTACCCCGATGTCCGGTTGCGCGGGCCGCCACGTCGGTCATCCGCAGGCCGCTGACCTGCTCGGGAGCGAACCAGGCCGCCCGGGCGGTGGAGCCGCCCGCGAGCTCGGTCACCACCGCGTCGGTCGGGACGTCCACCCGGACGTCGTAGATCACCCGGACGCCGTGCCAGTCCAGCGGCCGGCCCTCCGGGCCGAGCGCGGCCGGGTTGTGCAGGTTGTCCACCGCCATGAGGTCGACCACCCGGCCGAGCTGGCCGGCCTCCTCGACCAGTTCGCGGAGCAGGCCGGCCGCGGGCTGCTCGCCGTGGTCGGTGCCGCCTCCGGGCAGGTGCCACTTCCCGGCGCCCGGGTAGCCGTCGGCGATCATGGTGAGCAGGACCTGCCCGGCCGGGTCGGTGACCAGCCCGTACGCGGCGAAGCGCTGCCGCCGGTCGACGGGCGGGACGGCCGGCCCGGTCGGCAGCGCCCGGGGCAGGTCCGCCGGGAGCGGCGACACCGGCAGCCCGAGCAGCTCGGCGGTGAAGGGCATCAGCGGTACGGCCGCCGCCTCGTCGGGGGTGAACCAGCCCACCTCGTCGCTGCCGCCGGCCGGCTCCGGCCGCAGCTCACCGCCGCGCGCCTCGACGTCGAAGACCAGCCGGTCGGTGTGCACCGCGACACCGCCGGCCGGGAAGACGGCCACGTCGGCGACGGCGGCCCGGATGGCGCCGGCCCCGACGACCAGCCCGGTCTCCTCGACGAACTCCCGCTCGACGGCCCGCGCCGGGTGCTCGGCGTGCTCGATCCCACCCCCCGGCAGCTGCCACACCCCCGGGTAGGGACACCGCTCGGACCCCCGCGCGAGCAGAACCCGCCCATGGTCATCCCGCAGAACCCCGTAGGCCCCGATCCGCCGCAGCTCCTCCACCAGGTCCCCTCCCCGCCCCGCCCCGTCGATCATGAACTTATTGCCCGCCGGGACGGCGTGTCGTGGCAATAACTTCATGATCACCGGAATGGGGCGGGCGGGCGCGCCTGGGGTGGGTGGGTTGGGTTGGGGTGGGGCGGTTAGAGCAGGTGGGCGGCGTGGACTGCTTCGGCTGTTACCTCTGTCAGGCGGTCGGTCGGGAGGGCGCCCAGTTCCTCGCGGCGGAACCAGCGGGCCTCGCAGGTGGAGCCGCCGACGTCGGCCACCGTGGGCGGGGCGGGCTGGTCGACGACCACCCGGTAGAAGGCGCGTACGCCGTGCCAGTCGATCGGGTAGCCCTCCGGGCCCAGCGAGGCGGCGTCCCGGTGGCTGGCCACCCCGAGCAGCTCGACGAGGCGGCCGGTCTGCCCGGTCTCCTCGACCAGTTCCCGGATCAGCGCGGCGCCCGGCTGCTCGCCGTAGTCGGTGCCGCCGCCGGGCAGGTGCCAGCAGCCGGCACCCGGATAGCCGTCGGAGACCCGGGTGAGCAGCACCCGCTCCTCCGGGTCGGTCACGACGGCGTACGCGGCGAAGCGCTGCGCCCGGTGCAGCCCGTCCGGGCCGGGGACGGCGTAGAAGGAGGGGAACTCGGGGACCTCCTCCGGCACGATGTCGTCGGTGGAGGTGGGCAGGCCCAGGGCGCGCGCGGCGAACGAGCGCAGCGGCAGCTCCCGGGCCTCGTCGAGGGTGAACCAGCGGGCCAGGTCGGTGGGGCGGTCGACCCGGTCGGCCAGCGTCCCGCCCCGCACCGAGACCGTGTAGAGCAGCCGGTCGGTGTGGATCGTGATGCCGCGTTCGGGCAGCGCCCGCATGTCGGCCAGGACGTCCTGGAGGGCGGCCACGGAGACCGAGAGCCCGGTCTCGGCGGCGGTCTCCCGGACGACCGTGTGCTTGGGGTCCTCACCGTGGTCGACCGCCCCGCCGGGCAGCGACCAGGTGCCGGGCGTGCCGGAGCGCTCCGATGCGCGGACCAGCAACACTCGGCCGTCTGAATCTGCACAAACTGCGTATGCCGCGATCCTGCGGAGCGGCTCCAGCAAGGTGGTCACGGGAGGAAATTCTCCCCGGATGCCGTTACCGGCATCGAAAAGAGTCAGATTCCTGACTCTTGGCTGGCGCCTCAGGGACGCGTCAGGGTAGGAGTCCGGGCGGTCACCGAGGTCGCCCGCCGGCCCGCGCGGGACCGTGGAGACATGACCTCCACGCACCCCTCCCAGGCCCCGTACAAGCAGCTCCGCCGGCCGGTCACCGACCGGATGGTCGCCGGCGTGGCCAGCGGCCTCGGCCGCTACTTCGCCGTCGACCCCACCCTCGTGCGGGTGGCCTTCGCGGTGGCCACCCTGCTCACCGGCGGGCTCGCCGCGCTGGCGTACCCGATCATGTGGTTCCTGATGCCCGAGGAGCCGGCGGGCGCGCCCGCCTGGCCGCACCCCCCGGGCACCGCGCCCGGCTGGCCGCCGGTCCCGCCGGCGCAGGGCCCGCACACGGCCCCGGCCACGCCGGAGCCCGCGCCCCGGCCGGCGCCTCAGCCGCCGATTCCGCCCGTGCCGCCGACCCCGCCGGCGGCCTGACCCGGCGTCACTCCCACTCGATGGTGCCCGGCGGCTTGCTGGTCACGTCCAGGACCACCCGGTTGACCTCGGCGACCTCGTTGGTGATCCGGGTGGAGATCCGGGCCACCACCTCGTAGGGCAGCCGGGACCAGTCGGCGGTCATCGCGTCCTCGCTGGAGACCGGGCGCAGCACCACGGGATGCCCGTAGCTGCGCCCGTCGCCCTGCACCCCGACGCTGCGCACATCGGCCAGGAGCACCACCGGGAACTGCCAGACACCCCGGTCGAGGCCGGCGGCGGTGAGCTCCTGCCGGGCGATCAGGTCGGCCTTGCGGAGCACGGCGAGGCGCTCCTCGTCGACCGCGCCGATGATGCGGATGGCCAGGCCCGGGCCGGGGAACGGGTGCCGCCAGACCATCGCCTCGGGCAGTCCCAGCTCCAGGCCGATCGTGCGGACCTCGTCCTTGAACAGCGTGCGCAGCGGCTCGACCAGGGCGAACTTCAGGTCCTCCGGCAGGCCGCCGACGTTGTGGTGGCTCTTGATGTTGGCGGTGCCGGTGCCGCCGCCGGACTCCACCACGTCCGGGTAGAGGGTGCCCTGCACCAGGAACTCGACGTCGCCGTGCGACGCGATCTCCCGGGCGGCGGCCTCGAAGACCCGGATGAACTCGCGGCCGATGATCTTGCGCTTCTGCTCGGGGTCGGTCACCCCGGCCAGCGCGCCGAGGAAGCGCTCGCGGGCGTCGACCACCTTGAGCTTGATGCCGGTGGCGGCGACGTAGTCCTTCTCCACCTGCTCGGCCTCGCCCGCGCGGAGCAGGCCGTGGTCGACGAAGACGCAGGTGAGCTGGTCACCGACGGCCTTGTGCACCAGCGCCGCGGCGACCGCCGAGTCGACACCGCCGGACAGGCCGCAGATGACCTCCTTGTCGCCGACCTGCTCCCGGATCCGGGCCACCTGCTCGTCGATGATGTTCTCGGGCGTCCAGGTCGGCGCGATGCCGGCGATCTCGTGCAGGAAGCGGCTGAGCATCTCCTGGCCGTGCGCCGTGTGCCCGACCTCGGGGTGGAACTGCACCCCGGCCCGCCGGCCGGCCAGGTCCTCGAACGCGGCGACCGGCGCGCCCGCCGACTCGGCGGTGACCGCGAAGCCGGCCGGCGCCTCGGTGACGCAGTCGCCGTGGCTCATCCAGACCGGCAGGTCGTCGGGGAGGTCGCGGAGCAGCACGCCGGCCTCCGGGCGGGCGTGCAGCGGGGTGCCGCCGTACTCGCGGTTGCCGGTGCGCGCCACGGTGCCGCCGAGCGCCTGGGCCATGGCCTGGAAGCCGTAGCAGATGCCGAAGACCGGGACCCCGGCGTCGAACATCCCGGCGTCGATCTGCGGGGCGTCCGGCGCGTAGACGCTGGACGGGCCGCCGGACAAAATGATCGCGGCCGGGTTCTTCGCCAGCATCTCGGACACCGGCATCGAGTGCGGGACGATTTCCGAGTAGACCCTCGCCTCCCGGACGCGGCGCGCGATGAGCTGGGCGTACTGGGCTCCGAAGTCCACCACGAGGACGGGGCGAGGCGTGCTCATGTGCAGCAAGCCTACCGACAGTCACCGCCGGCGCGGGCCGCGCCCCGGTGTGTCGCGCGCCGCCCTGCTCACGGGCGCAGCGCGGCGGGGGCGTGGGCGGGGACGGCGGGCTGCTTCGGCGGCACCGGGGCGAGCCGGCGGTAGGGCGCGCCGAGCGGCGGGCGGGGGTCCTCCTCCCCCTTGTTGGGCCAGAACGACATGGCCCGCTCGGCCTGCGCGGTGATCGTCAGCGACGGGTTGACGCCCAGGTTCGCCGAGACCGCCGCGCCGTCCACCACGTGCAGGCCCGGGTGACCGTGCACCCGGTGGTACGGGTCGACCACCCCGTGCTCCGGGTCCTCGCCGATCACCGCGCCGCCGAGGATGTGCGCGGTCATCGGGATGTTGAACGGCTCGGTGACCGCCCCGCCGGGCGTGCCGTCGATCTCCTCGGCGAGCAGCCGGACGGCCTCGTTGCCGGCCGGGATCCAGGTCGGGTTGGGCGCACCGTGCCCCGGCCCGGAGACCAGCCGGCGGCCGAACCGGCCGCGCCGGTAGCTGGTGGTGAGCGAGTTGTCGGCCGACTGCATGACCAGGGCGATGACGGTGCGCTCGGACCAGCCGCGTACCGAGAGCATCCGGGCGGCCAGCGCGGGCTGCCGGACGATGCTGCCCAGCCAGCGCCGGACCCGGTGGGGACCGCCGTCGACAAGCAGCGACTGGAGCAGCCCCATGGCGTTGGAGCCCTTGCCGTAGCGGACCGGCTCGATGTGGGTCTGCGGGTCGGGGTGGAACGAGCTGGTGATCGCCACCCCCTCGGTGAAGTCGAGGCCGCGCCGCCGGGCCTGTGCGGGCCCGACCGAGGCGCCGAGGATGGCCTCCGAGTTGGTCCGGGTCAGTTCGCCGAGCCGGGGCGACAGGTGGGGCAGCGCGCCGGTCGCCTTCATCTCGTGCAGCAGCCGCTGGGTGCCCAGCGCGCCGGCCGCGAAGACCACCTGGCCGGCGTGGATCACCTGGCGGCGCTTGCGCACCCAGGCGCCGGTGCGCTCGGTGTGCACCTCGTAGCCGCCGTCGGCGGCGGGGCGCACGGCGGTCACCGTGGTGAGCGGGTGGACCTCGGCGCCGAGCCGCTCGGCCAGCCAGAGGTAGTTCTTGACCAGGGTGTTCTTCGCGCCGTGCCGGCAGCCGGTCATGCACGAGCCGCAGTGGCTGCACCCCGTCCGGTCCGGCCCGACGCCGCCGAAGTAGGGGTCGGGCACCCGCTCGCCGGGGCGGCCGATGTGCACGCCCACCGGCGTCGCGTGGAAGGTGTGCCCCACCCCCATCCGCTCGGCGACCGCCCGCATGGCCCGGTCCGCCCCGGTGACGACCGGGTACGTGGTGACGCCCAGCATCCGCTTCGCCTGGTCGTAGTGGCGGGCCAGTTCGTCGCGCCAGTCGGTGATGTCCCGCCACTGCGGGTCGGCGTAGAACGCGTCGAGCGGTTCGTAGAGCGTGTTCGCGTAGACGAGCGAGCCGCCGCCCACCCCGGCGCCGGCGAGCACCATGACACCGCCGCCGGCCTTCCGGTCGGCCGAGCGGAGCAGGGTGATCCGCTGGAGGCCGTAGCAGCCGAGCTTCGGGGCCCACAGGAAGCGCCGGGCGCGCCAGGAGGTCCGGGGGAACTCGTCGTCGGCGAAGCGCCGGCCGGCCTCCAGGACCCCGACGGTGTACCCCTTCTCGGCCAGCCGGAGCGCGGTGACGCTGCCGCCGAATCCGGAACCGATGACGACCACGTCGTACCGCATGCACGCATCATTACCGACGGGTAGCTATAGCGCCAGCGAGAGTTTTTCGCAGATCATGCAGAGCGCTCGATGCGACGGGAATCCCATCTGTCCTGCACCGAGCGGTGGCACGGGGGAGGGAGACCACGATGACGCGACGACGGTGGCTGCTGGGGCTCGCCGCCCTGGTGGCCGTGATGCTGGTCGGCACCGGCGCGGTGGTGGCCACACGGCTGGTCTCCCGCCCCACGCCCGGCCCGGTCGCCGGCCCGGCGACGCCGAGCCCGTCCACCGCCGCGCCGACCACCCCGGCCCCCGTCACCTCCAGCCCCACGCCGCCGCCCGGCGCCGACCTGAAGGGGCCGCTCAACCTGCTGCTCGTCGGGGTGGACACCCGGGTCAGCGTGCCGGGCTGGGAGCCGCACGCCGACGCCGTGCTGGTGCTGCACGTGCCGGCCGGGCTGGGCCGCGCGTACCTCTTCTCGCTCCCCCGCGACCTGGTGGTCGACATTCCGGCCTACCCGAAGGCCGGCTACCCGGGCGGCCGCACCAAGCTCACCCACGCCATGAGCTACGGCAGCCGGGTGCCCGGCGACAAGGCGCACCCCAGCACGGAACAGGGGTACGAGCTGCTGCGCACCACGGTCAGCCGGTACACCGGGCTGCGCATCGACGCCGGCGCGGTGATCACCTTCGGCGGCTTCGACAAGCTGGTCGACACCCTCGGCGGCGTGGACCTGTACGTCGACCAGCGGGTCGCCTCGATCCACCGCCGGCCGGACGGGCGCTACCGGGACCGGTCCGGCAGCACCTACACCGGGCCGCAGATGGTCTACCAGCCGGGCAACCGGCACCTGACCGGCTGGCAGGCGCTCGACTACGCCCGCCAGCGCTACACCGCCGGCGGCGACTACACCCGGCAGCGGCACCAGCAGCAGCTCATCCGGGCGCTCGCCCGGAAGATCCTCGACCAGCAACTGGCCCGGGACCCGGACCGGGTCGAGCAGGTGGTCGGCGCGCTCGGCAGGACCCTGGTGTACGTGGGCGGCGGCCGCCGGCTGGTCGACTTCGCGTACGCCCTGGGCGGCCTGCCGGCGGAGAAGTTCGTGCTGGTCGGGCTCCCCGGCGACGCCGTGGGCAGCGGCGGGTCCTACCGGGGTGAGCAACTGCTCCCGGTGGGGCGGAACTTCCTGGCGGCGCTGCGCGGCGGCGACGCCGACGCGTACCTGGCCGCGCACCCGTCGCTGCGGGTGCGGAACTGAGTCAGAGCGGCTTGGGGGCCGGCGGGCGCTCGGTGCCGTAGAGCCAGGCGTCGAAGAGCTTGCCGAGCTTCTTCCCGGAGACCCGCTCGGCGAGTGCCACGAACTCGCCGGTGCTGCCGTTGCCGTTCTTCTTCTCCGCCGCCCACGTGCGCAGGATCGTGAAGAAGGCGCTGTCGCCGACCGCCACCCGCAGCGCGTGCACGGTCATCCCGCCCCGGTCGTAGACCGACCTGCCGAACAGGTTCGCCACCCCCGGCTTCCCGGGCGGCGTACGCCACACCTGGCTCGACGCTGTCGCGTACTTCTGCTCGAAGGTGCGCTGGACGGTGGACTCCCCGGCGTGCTCGGCCCAGAGCCACTCGGCGTACGTGGCCAGCCCCTCGTTGAGCCAGATGTCCTGCCAGCGCTGCAGCGAGACGCTGTCGCCGTACCACTGGTGGGCCAGCTCGTGCGCGACCACGCCCGTGTTGTCGCCCTGCCGGAAGAACCCGGCCGAGTAGACCGGCCGCGACTGCGTCTCCAGCGCGTACCGGATCCGGTCGTCGGCGACCACCACCCCGCCGTACGCGTCGAACGGGTACGGCCCGAAGACGCTCTCCAGGTAGTCGGCCACCTCGACGGTCCGCGCGATCGACCGGTCCGGCGCGCCGTCGGCCACCTGGACGGTGACCGCGCTGTACACCGGCCGTCCCTTGTGCTCGCCTGTGGTGACCCGGAACTTCCCGATCGCCACCATGGTCAGGTAGCTGGCCATCGGGGCGCCCTCGGACCAGCGCCAGGTCGTCCAGTCCCCCGCGGTGCTGCGTCCCTTCGGGACCCCGTTGCTGACCGCCGTGAGCCCCTTCGGCACGGTGATCTCGAAGTCGTAGGTGGCCTTGTCCGAGGGGTGGTCGTTGACCGGGTACCAGGTGCTCGCCGACTCCGGCTGGCCCAGCGCGATCGCCCCGTCGTCGGTGTGCAGCCAGCCGCCCTCGCCGAGCACGTCGTTGTCGAGCGCCGCCGGCCGGCCGTCGTAGCGGATCTCGGCGACGAAGCCGTTGCCGGAGGTGAGACCGGTGGCCGGGGTCACGACCAGCTCGTCGTCGGCGCGCGCGTGGCGGGCCTTCGCCCCGTCCACCGTCACCGACCGCACGGTCAGCCCGGCCAGGTCCAGGTTGAACGCCGACAGGTCGGCCGTCGCCGTGGCCCGCACGGTGGTGGTGCCGGTGAGCCGGTCGGTCGCCGGGTCGTAGCGCACCTTGACCGTGTAGTGGGCGACGTCGTAGCCGCCGTTGCCGTAGCTCGGGAAGTAGGGATCGCCGGCGCCGGCCCCGCCCGGCGCGAAGCTGCGCTCGGCCGTCGGGCCGGGCGCGGTGAACGCCGGCGTCGACCGGTCCGGCGCGCCGGCGCCGCAGCCGGCGAGCAGCAGCGCTCCGCAGGTCAGCAGCCCGAGTCGTCGTCCGCCGCGCCGCGCCATCGCGTGTGTCCCCTTCCGGAGCAGAACCGTCGCGGCCCTGCCCGGGGCCGCTCCGCCCGCGGCAGCCTACCCAGGATCGATCACGTCCGCGTCACGGCAGGGCCGGCGCGGTCGCACCAACCAGCCAGGCGTCGAACAGCGCGCGCAGCGGCTTCCCGGCCGTCCGCTCGGCGTACCCGATGAAGTCCGCGGTGGTGGCGGTGCCGCCGCGCCGCTCGGCCAGCCAGCCGGTCAGGATGCGGAAGAAGGTCTCGTCGCCGACCGCGCGGCGCAGCGCGTGCACGGCGAGCGCGCCGCGCTGGTAGACCGCGTCGCCGAACATCGCGGCCCGGCCCGGGTCCACCGACGGCTTGCTCCAGTCGGTGACCGCGTACCGGTCGGCGAAGGCCCGCTCGACGGTGCGCCCGCCGTCGTGCTCCGCCCAGAGCCATTCCGCGTACGTGGCGAAGCCCTCGTTGAGCCACAGGTCGCTCCACCGGGCCACCGAGACGCTGTCGCCGAACCACTGGTGGGCCAGCTCGTGCGCGACCACCTCGGTGTTCGGCCGGGTGCCCCGGAAGAACCCCGGGCCGTAGACCGGCCGGGACTGGGTCTCCAGCGCGTACCGGAACCGGTCGTCGGCCAGCACGATCCCGCCGTACGCGTCGAACGGGTACGGCCCGAAGCGGCCGGCCAGGAAGTCGACGATCTCGCCGGTGCGGGCCACCGAGGCGGCGGCCGGCCCGTCCGCGGGCAGCGCGGCGGCGACCGCGGTGACGATCGGCTTCCCGGCGTGCGTGCCGGTCGTGACCCGGTAGTCGCCGATGACCAGAGTGGACAGGTAGCTGGCCATCGGGGCGCCCTCGGACCAGCGCCAGGTGGTCCAGCCGCCCGTGCTCTCCTTCCCTCCCGGCACCCCGTTGCTCAGCGCGGCGAGCCCGTCCGGGACGGTCACCTCGATGTCGTAGGTGGCCTTGTCGGAGGGATGGTCGTTGACCGGGTACCAGGTGCTCGCCGACTCGGGCTGGCCCAGCGCGATCGCCCCGTCGGGGGTGGCCTGGAAGCCGCCGTCGCCAAGCTCGGCGCTGGGCAGGGGGTGCGGCACCCCGCCGTACGTCACGTCGACGGTGAACCGCTGCCCGGCCGGCAGGCCGTGCTCGGGGGTGACGACGAGCTCGGCGCCGTCGCGCCGGTGCTTCGCCGGGGCGCCGTCGACGCGTACCCGGTCGACGGTCAGGCCGGCAAGGTCGAGCTGGAACCGGGACAGGGACTTCGTGGCGGTGGCGGTCAGGACGGCCTCGCCGGTGAGCCGGTCGTCGGCCGGGTCGTAGCGGACCTTCAGCGCGTAGTGCCCGACGTCGTAGCCGCCGTTGCCGGCCCCCGGCACGTACGGGTCCCCCACGTCGGCGGCGCCCGGATGGAACCGGCCGCCGTCGCCGGTGCAGCCGCCGGCCAGCAGCGCGACGGCGAGCGCCGCCACGCACCACCGCCGGCCCCGCGTCATCCGCCGAGCCTAGACGCGCGACGGCGCGGGTGGGACCGGAATCCGCACCCGCGCCGTCGGTCGCTCATCCGGTCAGCGGTCGAGGACCAGGCCGACCTTCTGGAACTCCTTGAGGTCGCGGTAGCCGCACTTGGCCATCGCGCGGCGCAGCCCGCCGAAGAGGTTGAGCTGGCCGTCCGGCTCGTCGGCCGGGCCGAAGAGCAGCTTCTCCATCGAGCCGAGCGGCTCGCCGGCCGCCTCGAACGCGCCGCGCGGCAGCGACGGGTGGCTGGCGGCCGAGTGCCACCAGGCGCCGCCGGCCGGGGCCTCCTCGCACAGCGACAGCGGCTCGCCGAGCATCACGGCGTCCGCCCCGCAGCCGAGCGCCTTGGCGATGTCGCCCGAGGTCTGCATGTCGCCGTCGGCGATGAGGTGCACGTACCGGCCGCCGGTCTCGTCGAGGTAGTCGCGGCGGGCCGCGGCGGCGTCGGCGATGGCGGTGGCCATCGGCACCCGGATGCCGAGCACCGACTCGGTGGTGGACCAGTCGTCGCCGCCGATGCCGACGATCACGCCGGCCGCGCCGGTGCGCATCAGGTGCAGCGCCGTCTTGTAGTCGGTGCAGCCGCCGACGATGACCGGCAGGTCGAGGTCGGCGATGAACTCCTTGAGGTTCAGCGGCTCGTCGGTGGTGGAGACGTGCTCGGCGGAGACGATGGTGCCCTGGATGACCAGGATGTCCACGCCGGCGTCGAGGATCACCGGGGCGAGCGCCAGGGTGTGCTGCGGGGAGACCCGGACGGCCACGGTGCCGCCGCCGGCGCGCAGCTCGCGGACCCGCTCGGCGATGAGGTCGGGGCGGATCGGCTCCGCGTAGACCTCCTGGAGCCGCTTGGTGGCCCGGGCGTCCTCGTCCAGGCCGGCCAGCTCCTCCAGCACCTTGGCCGGGTTCTCGTAGCGGGTCCAGAGGCCCTCCACGTTGAGCACGCCGAGACCGCCGAGCTGGCCGAGGCGCACCGCCGAGGACGGGCTCATGGTCGCGTCGGAGGGGTGCCCGACGCAGGGGATGCCGAACTGGTAGGCGTCGAGCTGCCACGCGGTCGAGACGTCGTCGACGTCCCGGGTGCGGCGGCTCGGCACGATGGCGATGTCGTCCAGGTGGTAGCCGCGCTGCGCGGTCTTGCCCAGCCCGATCTCGACCACGTCACGCATGGGGGACTCCAGGTGGTTGGGGGTGGTGGGTCAGCGGGAGTGGTAGTTGGGCGCCTCGACGGTCATCTGGATGTCGTGCGGGTGGCTCTCCTTGAGGCCGGCCGCGGTGATCCGGATGAGCTGGCCGCGCCGGTGCAGCTCGGGGATGCTCTCGGCGCCGACGTACCCCATGGCGGCGCGGAGCCCGCCGGTGAGCTGGTGGGCGACCTGGGCGAGCGGGCCCCGGTAGGGAACCTGGCCCTCGACGCCCTCGGGGACCAGCTTGTCCTCGGCGAGGACGTCCTGCTGGAAGTAGCGGTCCTTGGAGTAGGACTTGCCCTGGCCCCGGGACTGCATCGCGCCGAGCGAGCCCATCCCCCGGTACGCCTTGTACTGCTTGCCGTTGATGAAGATCAGCTCGCCCGGGCTCTCCTCGCAGCCGGCCAGCAGGCTGCCGAGCATCACCGTGTCGGCGCCGGCCACCAGGGCCTTGGCGATGTCGCCCGAGTACTGGATGCCGCCGTCGCCGATCACCGGCACGCCGGCCGGTCGGGCCGCCCGGGACGCCTCCATGATCGCGGTGATCTGCGGGACGCCCACCCCGGCCACGATCCGGGTGGTGCAGATGGCGCCCGGGCCGACGCCCACCTTGATGCCGTCGGCGCCCGCGTCGACGAGCGCCTTCGCACCGGCGTAGGTGGCGATGTTGCCGCCCACGATGTCGATGGCGACGTCCTTCTTGAGCCGGGCGACCATCTCCAGCACGGCCCGCTGGTGGCCGTGCGCGGTGTCCACGATGAGCACGTCCACCCCGGCGTCGACAAGCGTGCGGGCCCGCTTGTACGCGTCCTCGCCGACGCCCACCGCGGCGGCGACCCGGAGCCGGCCCGCCTCGTCCTTGGTGGCGTTCGGGTACTGCTCGCTCTTGGTGAAGTCCTTGACCGTGATGAGCCCGCGCAGCTTGCCGGTCTCGTCGACGATCGGCAGCTTCTCCACCTTGTGCTGGCGGAGCAGCGACAGCGCCTCGTCCTTGCTCACCCCGACCGGGGCGGTGATCAGCGGGGTCCGGGTCATGATGTCGCGGACCGGGGTGGCCGGGTCCGAGACGAAGCGCATGTCGCGGTTGGTCACGATGCCGACCAGCTCGCCCTGCCCGTCGACCACCGGCACGCCGGAGATGCGGTAGCGGCCGCAGAGCGCGTCGACCTCGCGGAGGGTGTCGTCCGGGCTGGCGGTCACCGGGTTGGTGATCATGCCGGACTCGGAGCGCTTGACCAGGTCGACCTGGAGCGCCTGGTCCTCCACGGAGAGGTTGCGGTGCAGCACGCCGATGCCGCCCTGGCGGGCCATGGCGATCGCCATCCGCGCCTCGGTGACGGTGTCCATGGCGCTGGACAGCAGCGGGACGTTCAGCTCGATGCGACGGGTGAGCATGGTGCGGGTGTTGACCCGGCTCGGCACGACGTCCGACTCGCCCGGCTGGAGGAGCACGTCGTCGAAGGTCAGCCCGAGCGGCACCACCCGGGCCGAGCCGGCGGGCAGCTCGGGCAGATGGCCGCCCAGCTCACCGCCGTCGCGGCCGGCCGGGATCTCGGTGCTGGGCGAATTCTCCACGATTGCTCCCCATGAGCTGGTCGGGCGGGCTTGCAGCGAGGCGGCGCGCGCGGGCACCGGCGCACGCCGGGGTGACGGCGCGTCGTTTCATCGTACCCATTGAGCTGCGCCGCCCCCGGCAGCGGCGGGCCCGGGTAGGCGGCGCCACAGGGAACGCCGGGGGCGGACTTTCCGGGGGGTCGGGGACTACGGTGAGGGGGTGCACGACGAGCCCATCGACCCGTTCAACGGCGACCCGGCCGATCCGGCTGCCGGTCTGGACGACCCGCGCGAGGCCGACCCGCTCGACCCGCTGACCGAGGTCGAGCGGCAGGACGTCCTGGAGGACCTCGCCGACCTGGAGATCTACCAGGCCCTGCTCCAGCCGATCGGGGTCCGCGGCCTGGTGATCGAGTGCGAGGACTGCCGCGAGCCCCATTACTTCGACTGGGACCTGCTCCGGGGCAACCTGCGCCACCTGCTCAACTCGGGGCGGCCCCGGGTGCACGAGCCGGCGTACGACCCCGACCCGGACCACTACGTGAGCTGGGACTACGCCCGGGGCTACGCGGACGGCGTGCACGACACCCTCACCGAGGGCACCGACGACTCCGCCGAGGACTGACCGGCCGCTCAGGCGACCAGGCCGGCGCGGAAGCCGGCGGCCACGGCGTGTGCCCGGTCCCGCGCACCGAGCTTGCGGAACAGCCGGCGGGCGTGCGTCTTGACCGTGTCCTCGGAGACGAACAACTCCCGCCCGATCTCCGCGTTGCTCTTGCCCTCGGCCATGCCCAGCAGCACCTGAAGCTCACGCTCCGTGAGCCCGATGGCACTGCGTGGGGTGCGCGCCGGCCGCTGCGGGCCGCCCGCCGGCCCCGGCTCCGCCTCGGCCGCCGCCGGATCGGCGGCGTCCTCGCCGCGCTGCACGGGCACGACCGTGGGCGCCCCACCGGGACCCTCCGCCGGACCCGCCGCGCCCGCCGGCCACGCCGCCCCGGCCGGGGTACGCCCCGGCGCGGCCGACCGGGCCGGTCCACCGACCGCCGCGGCGTCGCGGGCCGGGTCGGTGACCCGGTGCCGGTTCGTGCGCCCGGGGGCGGAGAGCAGCAGCAGCGCCTTGGCGACCGCGCTGGTCAGGTCGTGGTCGGCGTTCTGGATGAGGCCGCGCGCCCCGGCGCTGATGGTGGCCGCGGCCGCCTCCGACTCCTCGGCGCCGAGCAGCAGCACCGCGGCCTGCGGGGCGCGGGCGAGCACCCGGCGGACGAAGCCGGCGCTGTCCGGCCGGGTGAGGGCGGTGTCGGCGAGCACCACGTCGACCGGCCGCTCGGCGAGCCGGAGCATCACCTCGGGATCGGAGACGGCCGTCCGGAGCACGCCGGCCAGCCCGAGCCGCGCCGCCGCGGAGGTCAAATGCTGGGCTGCGAGTGGTGTCCGAACGCACACGAGAACGCTACGCACAGTGGTCTCCTCTCCGCCTCAGAGCAGACCACGGCGGGGTGTGCTCGGGAGGAGGTTCCGGGCAATCATCCGAACTTTTCCGGCAGATGGGGCATATGCCGCCGACTGTCCGAGGTTTTCGATCACAGATGTGTGAGCGCGGGAAAGCCCGGGTACCGAGGGGTCAGTCCGGAACCGGTGTCCCGCGCGGACCGCCGCCCGGTAGGAGCTGGCCACGAGAATTCCGCGGTGCCGCGCGGGAGGAGGGGTGCTGATGTCGAACGTACGCAGACTGCCCGGACCCATTGTCGACCTCTGGGACTGGCAGCGGCTCGGTGCCTGCCGCGGGCGCGACAGCGCGCAGTTCTTCCACCCCGACGGCGAGCGCGGCTCGTCGCGGTTGCGCCGGGAGTCCGGCGCCAAGGCCGTCTGCCGCGCCTGCCCGGTGCGCGCCGAGTGCGCCGCGCACGCCCTCTCGGTCCGCGAGCCGTACGGCGTGTGGGGCGGGTTCAGCGAGTCGGAGCGGCTGCGGCTGCTCGCCCTCGGCTGGGAGGACCTGGCCGACCGCCGGCAGTCCCGCGTGGACGTCGCCCGGCTGGAGGCCCGCCTGGGCCGGCCGCACAAGTCCGCCGTCCCGGACCAGCGCAAGATCGCCTGACCCATCCACAAGACCACCGCGACGCCGCGCCCCTCCCGGGGCGCGGCGTCGCTCCATGTCCCGGTCGAGCCGCCACCGTTTCGCCCCCCCCCCGCCGTGTTGATCAAGGAGTTTGCGTCAGGAGTCGGCCGAACCGCGACGCAAACTTCTTGATCGACTCGGCTGGCCGGCGGGGCCTACGGCTCAGCCGACCGTCACCTTCACGGTGTGCCAGCCGGTGGCGCCGTCGGGGGCGACCGGGCGGCGCCGCTCCGGCTGGGTCTCGCCGCCGGCGTCGGTGGCCCGGACCTGGAGCGTGTGCTCGCCCGGGCCGGCGTCCCAGCGCCACGACCACTGCACCCAGGTGTCCACCGAGGCGGTCGGGGCCAGCGTCGCCTCCTGCCAGGGGCCGCCGTCGACGCGTACCTCGACCCTGCGGACGCCGCGGTGCTGCGCCCAGGCCACCCCGGCGACCGTGATCGGACCGGCGGTCAGCCGGCCGCGCGCCCGCGGCGTGTCGATCCGCGACTGCGTCTTGATCGGGCCCTGCGCCGACCAGCCGCGCGGCACCCAGTACGCGTCGAAGTCCGCGAAGCTGGTCAGCTCCAGCTCGGTCACCCACTTGCACGCCGAGACGTACCCGTAGAGGCCGGGCACCACCATCCGCACCGGGAAGCCGTGCTCGACCGGCAGCGGCTCACCGTTCATGCCGACCGCGAGCAGCGCGTCCCGGCCGTCCCGCAGCACGGCCGTCGGGGTGCCGCAGGTCCAGCCGTCGACCGAGCGGCCCACCACCTGGTCCGCGCCGTCCTCCGGCTGCGCCTCGTCCAGCAGCTCCCGGATCGGCACGCCCAGCCAGCGGGCATTGCCGATGAGGTCCCCGCCGACCTCGTTGGAGACGCACGCCAGGGTCACGTAGCGCTCGATCATCGGCCGGGCGAGCAGGTCGTCGAAGCTCAACTCGATCGGGTTGCGGACCCGGCCGTGGATGCGCAGCCGCCAGGTCGCCGGGTCCACCTGCGGCACCACCAGCGCCGTGTCGATCCGGTAGAACTCCCGGTTCGGGGTGACGAAGGGGGCGAGCCGGGGCAGCGACAGGTCCGCGCCGGCCGGCAGCGGCGGTGCGGGCGTCGCCGGAGCGGGCAGCTTCACCGCCTGCCGGGCCGCCGAGACGCCCCGCTGGCCGGCCAGCCAGTGCCCGCCGAACCCCGCCACCGCGGCCGTGCCGGCCAGCAGGCCGACGCCGCGCAGGAACCGGCGCCGCGACTCGTGGTCGGCCGGTTCCTGCGGCTCCCACCCGGCCGGCTCGTCGGGCGCGAGCGCGGCGATGGAGGGAGGCGGCGCGGGCGACGGCGACGGGGCCCGAGACGGCGTATGCGACGGCGACGCGGATGGCGCGCCGGGCGCCGGCGTGCCGGCCGAGGCCGGTGACGTGACGTCACTGGCCAACGGGCCCGCCACGAAGGCCCAGAGGGTGACCGCCCCCAGCCCGCCGCCGACCAGGGAGGGCAGCGCGTCGTAGGCGTCCGCGCCGGCCCGGGTCAGCGCGGCGGCCACCCCGAGGGCGCCGAACGCGGCGATGCCGGCCAGGCCGAGCCACAGCCGGCGGGCGGCCAGCACGCCGAGCAGCGCCGCGATCGCCGCCAGCAGCACCGACGTGCCGACCAGCAGGGCGACCTTGTCGTACGTGCCGAAGACCGCGATGGCGAACTGCTTGAGCGGCTCGGGCACCGCGTCGACCACCAGCCCGCCGACCGCGATCAGCGGCGCGGAGCGGGGGCCGGTGAAGACGGCCACCGGTTCGGCCACGCCGATCGCGACGGCCGCGGCGGTGACCCCGGCCAGCGCGGCTCGACCGCGCGACATGCTGCTCACGGCGACAAGTGTCGTCGCTCGGAGCGGGCGGTCGCCAACCCCGTCAGCGTTCCGTAAGCAGATACGGGTCAGGGCACACCCCGTGGTGGCGGTGTGCCCTGACGTCAGGCCGTACGGCGCGGGATCAGAAGCCCGGGCCGTGCTGGTGGCCGTGCCCGTGACCGTGGCCGTGACCGGCGGCGGCCGGCTCGGCCTTCTCCGGCTTCTCCACCACGAGGCTCTCGGTGGTGAGCAGCAGGCCGGCGATCGACGCCGCGTTGGAGACCGCGTTGCGGGTCACCTTCACCGGGTCGAGGATGCCGGACCGGACCAGGTCGACGTACTCGCCGTTGGCGGCGTTGAGGCCGTTGCCCCACTCCTGGCCGGCGACCTTCTGCACCACCACGTAGCCGTCGTGGCCGGCGTTCTGGGCGATCCAGCGCAGCGGCTCGACGAGCGCCTTGCGCACGATCGAGACGCCGACCTTCTCGTCACCGGTGAAGCCCAGGTCGTCGTCGAGCACCGGCAGGATCTGGGCCAGGGCGGCGCCGCCACCCGGGACCGTGCCCTCCTCGACCGCGGCCTTGGTCGCCGAGATGGCGTCCTCGATGCGGTGCTTGCGCTCCTTCATCTCGACCTCGGTGGCCGCGCCGGCCTTGATCACCGCGATGCCACCGGAGAGCTTCGCCAGCCGCTCGGCCAGCTTCTCCCGGTCCCACTCGGAGTCCGAGGCCTCGATCTCCTTGCGGATCTGGGCGACCCGGTCGGCGACCTCGGCGGACTGGCCGCCGCCGTCGACGACGGTGGTGTTCTCCTTGTCGACCACGACGCGACGGGCGGTGCCGAGCACCTCCAGGCCGACCTGGTCGAGCTTGTAGCCCAGCTCCGGGGCGACCAGCTCGGCGCCGGTCAGGATCGCCATGTCCTGGAGCATCGCCTTGCGGCGGTCGCCGAAGCCGGGGGCCTTCACGGCGCAGACCTTGATGGTCTTGCGGATCGCGTTGACCACCAGCGTGGACAGGGCCTGGCCCTCGACGTCCTCGGCGATGATGAGCAGCGGCTTGTTGTTCTGGAGGACCTTCTCCAGCAGCGGCAGCAGCTCCTCGATCGCCGAGATCTTCTGCGTGGTGATCAGGATGTACGGGTCCTCCAGGACCGCCTCCTGCGCCTCCACGTCGGTGACGAAGTTCGGCGAGATGAAGCCCTTGTCGAACTGGAGACCCTCGGTCACCTCCAGCTCGGTGGTGAGGGCGGAGCCCTCCTCGACGGTGATGACACCGTCGCGGCCGACCCGCTCCATGGCCTCGGCGATCAGCTCGCCGATGGTGGCGTCCTGCGCGGAGATCGTCGCGACGTGCGCGATCGACTCCTTGTCGGCCACCTCGACGGCCCGGCCGAGCAGCGCCTCGGAGACCTTGGCGGCCGCCGCGTCGATGCCCCGCTTGAGGCCGGTCGGGTTGGCCCCGGCCGCCACGTTGCGCAGGCCCTCGCGGACCATGGCCTGGGCCAGCACGGTCGCGGTGGTGGTCCCGTCGCCGGCGACGTCGTTGGTCTTGGTCGCCACCTCCTTGACCAGCTGCGCGCCGAGGTTCTCGTACGGGTTGGTGAGCTCGATCTCCTTGGCGATCGTCACGCCGTCGTTGGTGATCGTGGGCGCACCAAACTTCTTGTCCAGGACGACGTTGCGCCCGCGCGGGCCGAGAGTGACCTTGACCGCGTCCGCGAGGGCGTTGACACCGTGCTCCAGCAGGTGCCGGGCGTCGTCCGAGAAGCTCAGGATCTTCGCCATCTGTATCCCTTCGAAGCGACGTTGCCCCGGCCCGGCGAGCCGGACCGGGGCAACGACACTGATCGGTTGCTTACTTCTCGATGACCGCGAGGACGTCGCGGGCGGAGAGCACCAGGTACTCCTCGCCGGCGTACTTGACCTCGGTGCCGCCGTACTTCGAGTAGAGGACGGTGTCGCCGACCTTGACGTCGATCGGCACGCGGTTGCCCTTGTCGTCGATCCGGCCCGGGCCGACAGCGAGGACGGTGCCCTCCTGCGGCTTCTCCTTGGCGGTGTCGGGGATCACGATGCCCGAGGCGGTGGTGGTCTCGGCCTCGTTCGCCTGGACCACGATGCGGTCCTCGAGCGGCTTGATCGCAACCTTGGTCGCGGTAGTCACGGGCATACCCTCCTGGGGTACTTGGTGTCGTTGCCGGTCGGCGCGCCGACCGGCGTCAATCTGCCACATGCCACCGGGCGGGGCCGTCGTCGCGGGTGCCGGTCCGCCTGGCGTTCAACCCCCGGACACCAGGGCCCGGGCGTTGGCACCCTCAGGGTGAGAGTGCTAATCGCAGGTTATTCCTCGGCTAGCACTCCGTCAAGGAGAGTGCCAGCGCGCCGCCTCCCCGTGTCGCCACAGTTCCGCCACACGTCACCGCAACATGCCCGGAACGTCTCGACGCACCGTGACCGGATCCCTACCGTTCGGGGCCGTAGCCGTCGAGGAGGGAGGGCCGGATGACCCAGGTGCCGACGTTGACGTTCCTGCGCGAGCAGCTCCGGCGGGCGCGGCAGGCGCGCGGGCTCAGCCAGGAGGAGCTGGGCAAGCTGGTGAACTATTCGTCGTCGCAGGTGAGCGCGGTGGAGACCGGCGACCGCCCGGTCCGGCCCGACTACCTGGCCCGCGTCGACGGGGTGCTCGACACCGGCGGCCTCTTCGCCACCATGCTGCAGCTGATCCGGTTCCACGCCGCGCCCGACTGGTTCCGTCCCTGGGAGGAGATCGAGCGCGAGGCCACCTCCCTCCGCTGGTACGGCCCTACCGCGATTCCCGGCCTGCTCCAGACCGAAGCGTATGCGCGGGCGATGCTGGCTGATCGAGGAAGTGGTGACGACATGGACCTGAGCCGCGCCGCCTGGCGCAAGGCGTCACGCAGCAACGCCAACGGCGGCGCGTGCGTCGAGGTCGCCGACAACCTGCCGGGCGTGGTCGCCGTCCGGGACAGCAAGGACCCGAGCGGCCCGGTGCTCACCTT
Organism: Micromonospora chersina; assembly: GCF_900091475.1. Lineage (NCBI taxonomy): Bacteria > Bacillati > Actinomycetota > Actinomycetes > Micromonosporales > Micromonosporaceae > Micromonospora > Micromonospora chersina. The sequence goes on along the minus strand of NZ_FMIB01000002.1, from coordinate 5,131,418 downwards.
CGACCCGGCGAGCTGGCGCGCCTTCGTCGTCGCCACCCCCACCTTCCGCTGACACCACCGTCCGGGCCGACCGGCGCGGCCGGGAGAATGCACCGGTGGACCTGGAACAGTTCGCTGCCCTGCGTACCCCCGAGGGGTCGGCCGCGCTCGACGCGGCGGCCCGGGTGGCCGGCGGCGACCCGCTGACGGCGGCGGCCGCGCTCCGCTCCGCCGGAGTGCCGGCGGGGCTCGCGGCGGCGGCGCTGACCCAGGCGGAGCTGCGCCGCCGCGCGGCCGGCAAGTTCGGCCCGGCGGCGAGCGGCATGTTCCTCACGCGGGCGGGCCTGGAGCAGGCCACCCGGGGGGTCGTCGCGCGGCGCCGGGCGGAACGCCTGCGCGCCGCGGGCGTCGCCACCCTCGCCGACCTGGGTTGCGGCCTCGGGGCAGACGCGCTCGCGGCGGCCCGCGCCGGCATCCGGGTGTACGGCGTGGAGGCCGACCCGCTGACCGCCGCCATGGCGGCCGCGAACGCCGAGGCCGCCGGGCTGGCCGACCTGTTCACGGTGGAGTGCGGGGACGCGACGGCGTTCGACGTGACCCGGGTCGACGGGGTCTTCTGTGACCCGGCCCGGCGGAAGGCCGGCACCGGCCGGCGGATCTTCGACCCGAACGCCTACTCGCCGCCCTGGGACTTCGTCACCGGCCTGGCCGAGCGGGTGCCGCACACGGTGGTGAAGGTGGCGCCGGGGTTGGACCACGCGCTGATCCCGGCGGGCGCCGAGGCGGAGTGGGTGAGCGTCGACGGCGACCTGGTCGAGGCGGCGCTGTGGTGCGGCGCGCTGGCCGAGATGGCCCGCCGGGCCACCGTGCTCCGGGGAGACACCGCGCACGTGCTGACCGGCGGCGGCGACGCCGAGGCTCCGGTGGGCCGGCCCCGCCGCTTCCTGTACGACCCCGATGCGGCGGTGGTGCGCGCGCACCTGGTCGCCGAACTGGCCGCCGACCTCGACGCGACGCTCGCCGACCCGAGCATCGCCTACCTCTACGGCGACGAGGCCCGACCGACCCCGTTCGCCCGCTGCCTGGAGATCACCGACGTGCTGCCGTTCTCGCTGAAGCGGCTGCGCGCCCTGCTCCGGGAGCGCCGGGTGGGCCGGGTGGAGATCCTCAAGCGCGGCTCGGCGCTGGAACCGGAGAAGCTGCGCCGGGACCTGAAGCTGGCCGGCGACGAGGCGGCCAGCCTGGTGCTGACCCGGGTCGCCGGCGCGCCGACCGTGCTGATCTGCCGACCGCTTCCCGCCTGACGGTTTTCGGCTCGCCCGCCGGGCGGCGGCCGGTTAGCTTGTCGCTCATGGCGGGACAGGGCACTCCGGCGACGGCACTGCTGACGAAGCGGAAGATCGCCCACACCACCCATCCGTACGACGTCTCGCCGGACGCGCCGAACTACGGCGCGCTGGTCGCGGCGGCCCTCGGAGTGCCACCGGCCCGGGTGTTCAAGTCGCTTGTCACCGAGGTCGACGGCGGGCTGACCGTGGCGGTCGTGCCGGTGACCGGTGAGCTGGACCTCAAGGCCCTCGCGGCCGCGGTGGGCGGCAAGCGGGCGGCCATGGCGGACCGGACGGTCGCCGAGCGGGCCACCGGCTACGTCCGCGGCGGGATCAGCCCGCTCGGCCAGCGCAAGCGGCTGCCCACTGTCGTGGACGCGTCCGCTCTGGAGCATCCGACGGTCTACGTGTCGGCGGGGCGCCGGGGCCTGCAACTGCAACTCGCCCCGGCCGACCTGGTCGCCCTGACGGGGGCCGTCACCGCGCCGATCGCCGCCGGCTGAACCGCCCGCGGCCTGCGGGACTGGGAGCGTTTCCGCACGCCAGCGGGGGAGCGCTCTCCATGCGGTGACGGCCGGGTGTCAGTTGCGTTGCTGAATTGTTACCGCCGCCAACAAACTTCTGACCTCGGCTCTCTTGCGCCTGTCCGGACGGGAGGAATACGTTGCCGGGCACAACAAACCACCGACAACTCCCCCAACCCCCGAAAGGACCCGTGCACATGCGCAAGGGCTTCCTCACTTTCGCGGCCGTCGGTCTTCTCGCGACCGGCAGCATGGCCGCCTGTGGTGACAACGGCGGTTCCGACCAGGCCGGCGGCTCGACCGACAAGAAGCCGAAGATCGGCGTGATCCTCCCGGACAGCAAGTCCTCCGCCCGCTGGGAGGGCGCGGACCGCAAGTTCCTGGAGGAGGCCTTCAAGGCCGCCGGCGTCGACTACACGATCCAGAACGCCCAGGGCGACAAGTCCGCCTTCTCCACGATCGCCGACGGCATGCTGACCAGCGGCGTCACCGCCCTGATGATCGTCAACCTGGACTCCGGCACCGGCAAGGCCGTGCTGGAGAAGGCCAAGTCGCAGGGTGTCGCCACCATCGACTACGACCGGCTGACCCTGGGCGGCTCCGCCCAGTACTACGTCAGCTTCGACAACGAGGCGGTCGGCAAGCTCCAGGGCGAGGGCCTGAGCAAGTGCCTGACCGACAAGGGCGCCAAGAGCCCCGTCGTGGCCTACCTGAACGGCTCCCCCACCGACAACAACGCCACGCTGTTCAAGAACGGGTACGACTCGATCCTCAAGCCGAAGTTCGACTCGAAGGAGTACGTGAAGGGCCCGGACCAGTCCGTTCCGGACTGGGACAACGCCCAGGCGGGCGTGATCTTCGAGCAGATGCTCACCCAGACCAAGGGCAAGATCGACGGCGTGCTGGCCGCCAACGACGGTCTCGGCAACGCGGCCATCTCGGTGCTGAAGAAGAACAAGCTCAACGGCAAGGTGCCGGTGACCGGCCAGGACGCCACCGTCCAGGGCCTCCAGAACATCCTCGCCGGTGACCAGTGCATGACGGTCTACAAGGCCATCAAGGAGGAGGCGAAGGCCGCCTCGGACCTGGCGATCGCGCTGGCCAAGGGCGAGAAGAAGGAGACCGGCCAGAAGGTCAAGGACCCGGAGGGCGGCCGTGACGTGGACGCCGTCCTGCTCACCCCGAAGGCCATCTACAAGGACAACGTGAAGGACGTCGTGGCCGACGGCTTCGTCACCAAGGAAGAGCTCTGCACCGGGGCGTACACGAAGCTCTGCGCCGACGCCGGCATCAGCTGACCCGACCCACACCACCCCGCTCCGGCGACGCCGCCCGGCACGGTGACCACCGTGCCGGGCGGCACGTCGCGGACGGGCTCCGAGATCCCCTCCGTCCAAAGGAGACCCCCGTGTCCGCGACCCCCCTGCTGGAGCTACGCGGGATCGACAAGAGCTTCGGTCCCGTCCAGGTTCTGCGCGACGTCGCCTTCTCGGCCCATCCGGGTGAGGTGACCGCGCTGGTCGGCGACAACGGCGCCGGCAAGTCGACCCTGGTGAAGTGCATCAGCGGCATCTACCCCACCGATGCCGGCGAGATCCTCTTCGACGGGCGACCGGTGACCATCCACAACCCGCGGGACGCCGCCGCGCTCGGCATCGAGGTGGTCTACCAGGACCTCGCGCTCTGCGACAACCTCGACATCGTGCAGAACATGTTCCTGGGCCGGGAGAAGCGCAGCGGGGTGGTGCTGGACGAGCCGACCATGGAGCAGTTGGCGGCCGAGACCCTGGCCGGGCTGAGCGTCCGCACCGTCAAGTCGCTGCGCCAGCACGTGTCCAGCCTGTCCGGCGGGCAGCGGCAGACCGTGGCCATCGCCAAGGCCGTGCTCTGGAACAGCAAGCTGGTCATCCTGGACGAGCCGACCGCCGCCCTCGGCGTCGCGCAGACGGCCCAGGTGCTGGAGTTGGTCCGCCGGCTGGCCGACAAGGGCCTGGCCGTGGTGCTCATCTCGCACAACATGAACGACGTCTTCGCCGTGTCCGACCGGATCGCCGCGCTCTACCTCGGCCAGATGGTCGCCCAGGTGAAGACCACCGAGATCACTCACTCGCAGGTGGTCGAGCTGATCACCGCCGGCCGCTCCGGCAACCTCGGCCTCGGCGCCGGGTCGGGCAACGGCAGCGAGACCGCCGACGCGACCCCGGGAGCCCTTCGATGACCACCACCGCTGTGAAGAAGGACGGACCGGCGGCCGTCACACCGACGCCCGCCGTCGCCGACCACGTCCGCAACTACATCGCCCGGGTACGCGGCGGCGACCTCGGCTCCCTGCCCGCCGTCATCGGCCTCGTCGTGCTCTGCCTCGTCTTCGCGATCGTGCGCCCGGTCTTCTTCTCCGCGGCGAACTTCGCCAACCTCTTCACCCAGGGCGCCGCCGTCACGGTGATCGCCATGGGGCTGATCTTCGTGCTGCTGCTCGGTGAGATCGACCTCTCCGCCGGCTTCGCCAGCGGCGTCTGCGCGGCCATCCTGGCCAACGTCGTCACCGTGCTCGGCTACCCCTGGTACGTGGCGGTGGCAGCCGCCCTCGCCACAGGCGTGGTCATCGGTCTGACGCTCGGCTTCCTCGTGGCCAAGGTGGGCATCCCCTCGTTCGTGGTCACCCTGGCCGGCTTCCTGGCCTTCCAGGGTGTGGTGCTGCTGCTCATGAAGGAGGGCACCAACATCTCGATCGGTGACGACGTGATCGTCGGCATCGAGAACGGCCGGATCCCGCCGGCCGTCGGCTGGCTGCTGGCCGCCGTCGCGATCCTCGGGTACGCCGCCGCGCAGCTGCTGCGCCACCGGAACCGGGCCGCCCGCGGCCTGCTCACCGACCCGATCGCCGTGGTGGGCGCCCGGATCGTCGGGGTGGCCGCCCTGATCGGCTTCGCCGTCTACGTGCTCAACCAGGAGCGCAGCATCAACACGCTGATCTCGTCGAACAAGGGCATGCCGGTGGTCGTTCCGATCATCGCGGTCCTGCTGGTCTTCTGGACGTTCGTGCTCAACCGCACCGCGTACGGCCGGCACCTCTACGCCGTCGGCGGCAACGCGGAGGCCGCGCGCCGGGCCGGCATCAACGTGGACCGGATCAAGATCTCCGCCTTCGTGATCTGCTCGGGGATGGCGGCCATCGGCGGCATCATCGCGGCCAGCAAGGACCGGTCGGTCGACCCCAACACTGGCGGCAGCAACGTCCTGCTCTACGCGGTCGGCGCGGCCGTCATCGGCGGCACCAGCCTCTTCGGCGGCAAGGGCCGGATGATCAACGCGGTGCTCGGCGGCGCCGTGGTGGCTGTCATCATCAACGGCATGGGACTGCTGGACCTCAGCTCCGGCCTGAAGTACATCTTCACGGGCGCGGTGCTCATGCTCGCCGCCGGTGTCGACGCCCTGTCGCGGCGCCGCTCGGCCGCGACCGGCACCCGCTGAACGCGGTACGGACATGACGGTGGCGATGCGCGCGGGACCCAGCCAGGACGAGATCCGCCGGCAGAACCTGGGCGCGTTGCTCCGGTACGTGCACGTCCGTGGGGCCACCACCCGCGCGGAGCTGACCACCGCGCTCGGTCTCAACCGCAGCACCATCGGCGCGCTGACCGCCGACCTGGCCGGCGCCGGTCTGGTCAGCGAGGGGACGCCGAAGGAGACCGGCCGGGCCGGACGACCGTCGCTGGTCGTCCGGCCCGAGTCGGCCCGCGTCTACGCGTACGCGTACAGCATCGAGGTGGACCGGCTGCGGGCCGCGCGGGTCGGGCTCGGCGGTGAGGTGCTCGACCGCCGGGAACTGGAACGGCCACGGAACCTGGTCGCCGGGGACGCCGCCCCGCTGCTGGCCGACGCGGTGCGGGAGATGCACCGGGCGGTGCCGCCCGACTCGATCTGCGTGGGCGCCGGGGTGGCGGTCTGCGGCATGGTCCGCCGCGAGGACGGCCTCGTCCGCCTCAGCCCCACCACCGGCTGGGTGGACGAGCCGATCGGCGCGGCGCTCGCCGCCGAACTGGGCGTCGACGTGCCCATCACGGTGGGCAACGTGGCCGACGTGGCGGCGTTCGCCGAGCACGCCCGGGGCGTCGCGGCCGGCTGCGACAACGTCATCTACCTGTACGGGGACGTCGGGGTCGGCGCCGGCATCATCGCCGGTGGGCGGCGGCTCACCGGCCACGGCGGCTACAGCGGCGAGGTCGGGCACATGGTGGTGGTCCGCGACGGCGTGCTCTGCGACTGCGGGCGGCGCGGCTGCTGGGAGACCGAGATCGGCGAGCACGGGCTGCTCCGGGCCGCCGGCCGCTCCGACGCCCGGGGCCGGGAGGCGCTGCTGGCCCTCTTCGACGCCGCCGACCGGGGCGACGCGCGCGCCCAGACCGCGGTGCGGCAGGCCGGCGACTGGCTCGGCTTCGGCGTGGCCAACCTGGTCAACATCTTCAACCCGGAGATGGTCATCTTCGGCGGCACCATGCGCGACCTCTACCTGGCCGCCGCCGCCCAGGTGCGCAGCCGGCTCAACTCCAACGGGCTGCCGGCCTGCCTCGAACACGTGCGGCTGCGTACCCCGAAGCTCGGTGACGACGCGGCGCTCATCGGCGCCGCCGAGCTCGCCTTCGAACGCCTCCTCGCCGACCCGCTGGACGTCGGCTGACCGGTCCCCGGATTCCGGTGAACTGAATCGGGTCGTGATCCGTACCAGTGGGCGGACGGACGGCCGCGGGGGCGGCCGTCCGCGCCATCCCGCGTACCGGTCCGGACCGAGGAGGCACCGCAACCATGGCACCGCTGGAATCCGCACGCCGCCGGCTGGCGCACCGGGTCATCCTGCTGCTCGTCGCGCTCGTCGCGGGGATCGGCGTCCTTCCCGGCGCGGCGATGGCCGCGCCCAACCCCGGTGTGCAGCTCAACGCCGCCGACATGACGCTGCTCAACGGGGTACGACTGGCCGGGCTCTGGGAGATGCCGGCCGGACAGATGGCCGCCGAGAAGGGCCAGTCGAAGCGGGTACGGGAGATCGGCGCGGAGATCGCCCGCCAGCACGGCGTCCTGGACCAGCTCGTGGTCGAGGCCGCGAACAAGCTCGGCGCCACCCTGCCGACCACACCCACCACCCAGCAGCAGGGCTGGCTGACCGAGATGCAGAACGCCACCGGCGCCCAGTTCGACCAGATCTTCGTGACCCGGCTGCGGGTCGCGCACGGCAACATCTTCCCGGTGATCGGCGCGGTACGGGCCAGCACCCGGGACCCGATCGTGCGCAAGCTCGCCGACCAGACCAACACCTTCGTCACCAACCACATGCTGATGCTGGAGAGCACCGGGCTGGTCCGCTGGCAGCAGCTCCCGCCTCCCGCGATGCCCCCGGCGCAGAGCGACTCGCTGATCGCCGCCGCCGGGGCCAACGTCGGCAGCGGCGGCGGGGTCCAGGTCAGCACCACAGTGGTGTGGGCCGTCTTCCTGCTCGCCCTGGCCACCGGCGGGTACGCGACCTGGCGGCTGCTGCGCCGCTCCTGACGTGCCTGTTAGAAGGGGCCCCCTGTACAACGGAATGCGATAACAGGGGGCCCTTCCTTGCACCTCAGCCGTGCCAGGAGCGCCACAGGGCCGCGTACGGGCCGCCGGCCGCTACCAGCTCGTCGTGCGAGCCCAGCTCCGTGATCCGGCCGTCCTCCACCACCGCCACCCGGTCCGCGTCGTGCGCGGAGAAGAGCCGGTGCGCGATCGCGATGACCGTCCGGCCCTGGAGCACCGCGGCCAGCGACCGTTCCAGCGCCCGGGCCGCCCGCGGGTCGATCAGCGAGGTGGCCTCGTCCAGCACCAGTGTGTGCGGGTCGGCGAGCACCAGCCGGGCCAGCGCGAGCTGCTGCGCCTGGGCCGGCGAGAGCGGATGCCCGCCGGCGCCGACCCGGGTGTCCAGCCCGTCCGGCAGCGCCTCCGCCCAGTCCAGGGCGTCGACCGCGGCCAGCGCGGCGCGGACCTCGGCGGGGCCGGCGTCCGGGCGGACCATCGCCACGTTGTCGGTGAGCGTGCCGATGAACACGTGGTGCTCCTGGCTGACCAGCGCCACGTGGGTGCGCAGCTCGGCCAGGGGCAGCTCGGACAGCGGCCGGCCGTCCACGGTCACCGCGCCGGCGCGCGGCGCGTGCACCCCGGCCAGCAGGCGACCCAGCGTGGACTTCCCCGCGCCGGACGGGCCGACCATGGCCAGCTTCTCCCCCGGCCGGGGCACCAGGGTCACCCCGTGCAGCACGTCGTGACCGGCGCGGTACGCGTACCGGACGTCGTGGGCGGCGAGCCGCCCGTCGTCGGTGACCGGCGCGGCCTCCGCCGGCTTGCCGTCAGCCTCCGCCGGCTTGCCGTCAGCCTCCGCCGGCTCGGCCACGCCGAGCAGCCGGGCCAGCGAGGCGCCGCCGACCTGGAACTCGTCCAGCCAGGAGAGCAGCCGGTCGACCGGGTCCACCAGCTGCTGGGCGTAGAGGGTGGCCGCGGTGACCTGCCCGAGGCTGGCCCAGCCCTCCAGGTAGAACCAGCCGCCGAGCAGCAGGGTGCCGACCACCGGCAGCAGGTAGCCGATCTCGGCGATCGGGAAGAAGACCGTCCGCAGGTTGAGCGTGTAGTACTCGGCCGCGTACGACCGGCGGATGTCCGCGTCGGTGCGGGCCCGGCGGCGGGCCTGCTGCCGCAGCGCCTCGGTGGTCCGCGCCCCCTCGACCGTCTCGCTGATCCCGTCGGTGATGTCCGAGTAGGCGGCGTTCTCCCGCAGGTAGCCGGCCGGCGCCCGGCGCAGGTACCAGCGGGTGCCGGCGACCAGCAGGGGCACCGCGAGCAGGCAGGGCACCACCAGCAGCGGGCCGGTCAGCACCAGCGCGCCCAGGATCAGCAGCACGGTGACCGCCGCGATCAGCGTCTCCGGGGCGGCGAACCGGACCGTCCGGGACAGCGCGGCGACGTCCCGGGAGGTGCGGGTGAGCAGGTCGCCGGTGCCGGCCCGCTCCACCGTGGACAGCGGCAGGGCGAGCACCCGGTCGACGAACTCCTCGCGCAGCTCGGCGAGGACCCGCTCGCCCAGCCGGGCCGAGGCCAGGTGGGCGAAGCGGACCAGCACCGACTGGGCCACCACGAAACCGGCGATGGCCAGGGCGACCCGGTCGACGGTGACCGCGCCGACGCCGCGCGAGATGCCCTCGACGAGGTCACCGAGGAGCCGGGGCGCGACCAGGCCGGCCGCCGCGGCGAGCGCGTGCAGGCCGAGCGCGGCGGCCAGGCCGCGCGGGTGCCGGCGGGCCAGCTCCCGCGCGTACCGGCGGACCTGCCGCGCGTCGGCGACGGGCAGGGCGTTGCTCACCGGTCCTCCTCCCGGCTCACCGCGGCCCGGTACCGGGGCTCGGCGGCGAGCAGTTCGTCGTGGCGGCCCTCGGCGACCACCTTGCCGTCCTCCACGAAGACGACGTGCTCGGCGCGGCCGAGCACCAGCGGGCTGGTGGTGCAGACAAGCGTGGTCCGGCCGCGGCGGGCGTCGGCCAGCCGGTCGGCGATCCGCGCCTCGGTGTGCGCGTCCACCGCGCTTGTCGGCTCGACCAGGACGAGCGTCTCCGGGTCGGCGACCAGCGCCCGCGCCAGCCGCAGCCGCTGCCGCTGCCCGCCGGAGAACTCCCGGCCGCGCTCGGCGACCGGGCTGTCCAGGCCGCCGGGCAGCGCCTCGACGATGTCCGTGGCGCTCGCCGCCACCAGCGCCGCCTCGACGGCGTCCCGATCCCCCCGGTCGCGCGGGTCCAGCTCCGTGCGGAGCGCGCCGCTGAACAGCTGCGCGTCGTTGTCGGCCACCAGGATCCGCTCGCGCACCGTCGCCAGCGCCACGTCCCGCAGCGGTACGCCGTGCAGCGTCACGTCCCCGTCGACGTACCGGCCGAGCCGGTCGGCGATCTCGGCGGCGTCCTCGGGCGCGGTGGCGGCCAGCGCGGTGAGCCGGCCCGGCCGCAGCACCAGCCCGGAGCGCACGTCCACCAGCTCGCCCGGGCCCTCGGGCACCGGCACCGGGCGCGCCGGGTCGGTGAACTCGGGGGCGAGGCGGAGCAGCCGCACCACCCGGCGGGCCGCCACGTGCCCCCGGGTCAGCTTGTCGGCCGCCTCGGTGAGGTTGCGCAGCGGGCTGACCAGGAACGCCGTGTAGCCGTAGAACGAGACCAACTGGCCGGCGCTGATCTCGCCGCGCAGCGCGAACCGCGCCCCAAGCCAGGTCACCAGCACCACGAAGACGCCGGGCAGCAGGATCTGCGCGGCCTGGATCAGCGACTCCACCCGGGCCACCCGCAGGCCGTCGGCCCGCAGCGCCTGGGACTGCTCCCGGTAGCGGGCGCCCAGCACCGGCTCGCCGCCCACCCCGCGCAGCACCCGCAGCCCGGACACGATGTCGCCGGCCCGGGCGGTCAGCTCGCCGGTCGACTCCCGGTACGCCGCCTGCTGCCGGTGCAGCGGCCGGATCAGCAGCGCCACGAGCGCCATGAGCAGCGGCACCCCGAGCACCACCACGAGGCCGAGCGGCACGGAGGCGGTGAGCAGGATCGCCGACACCGTGGCGATGGCGACCACCGCGCCGGTGCCCCGGGCCGTGATGTCGATCGCGCTGCCGACGTGCTCGATGTCGGCCGTGCCGATGCTGACCACCTCACCCGCGGCGACCCGGCGAGGCAGCGCGGCGCCGAGCCGGTTGGTGGCGTCCACGGTGACCTGCACCGTCCGGTAGGCGGCGCCGAGCCAGTTGTGCGCCGCGCAGCGGTGCCGCAGGATGCCGGTCGTCGCCTGGACGACGCCCAGCCCGAGCAGGACGAGACCCCAGCGGAGCAGGGCGTCCGGGTCGCGGTGGGTGAGGCCGGCGTCGATGGCCCGGCCGACGGCGGCCGGCATCAGCGCCTGGGCCAGCATCCAGGTGACACCGAGGGCGATGGCGCCGCCGAAGAGCAGCGGGTGCCGACCGGCGAGCCAGACCAGGTAACGGGTGGCGGACCGGGTGTCGGGGGTGCCGGGATCGCCGGCGGGTGAGAAACGCATGACCACCCGACGCTAGGTGCCGCGCCGGGGTGGACGCCAACCAGTTTCCCGCCGGTCAGGCGGCCCGCCGGGTCAGCGATCGACCTGCGTGAAGTCCCAGCTGTGCGGCGGGCGGGCGACCAGCCGCATGGGCGGCTCCGGCAGCTCCCGCGGGTTGCTCCGCCACTTCGAGATGACCACCACCCGGTGGTCGGTGGAGGAGAACACCTCGCTGGACAGGTGCAGCGGCTCGTGCTCGAACTCGGGCAGCGCGGTCTCGCACACCCAGGTGATCAGGTCGGCGAACCCGTACGGCTCGGCCTTCGCCTCCCACATCCGGACGATCACGTCGGTCCCCTCCCCCGCCTCAGACACTGACCACGGTCAGCGGCATGGCGGAGTCGGCCGGCAGGTCCAGCCGGCTCGGGGCGACGCCCGCGGCGACCAGGTGCGAGCCGAGCGCGGCCACCATGGCGCCGTTGTCGGTGCAGAGCTTCGGCCGGGGCGTACGCACCCGGACGCCGTGCTTCGCGGCCCGGTGCTCCGCCATGGCCCGCAGCCGCGAGTTGGCCGCCACCCCACCGCCGATCACCAGGGTGTCGATGCCGCTGCTCCGGCAGGCGTCCAGCGCCTTGCCGACCAGCACGTCGCAGACCGCCTCCTGGAAGGACGCGGCCACGTCGGCCACCGGCACCGCCTCGCCGGCCCGCTGCCGCGCCTCCACCCAGCGGGCCACCGCCGTCTTCAGCCCCGAGAAGGAGAAGTCGAAGCGGTGCCCGGCCAGGTCCTTCGGCGCGGTCAGCCCGCGCGGGAAGGCGATCGCCGCCGGGTCGCCGGCCCGCGCCTCCCGGTCGATGAACGGGCCGCCCGGGAAGGGGAGCCCGAGCAGCCGGGCCACCTTGTCGAACGCCTCGCCGGCCGCGTCGTCGATTGTCGAGCCGAGCGGGGTGACCTCCCGGGCCAGGTCGTCGACGCGCAGCAGCGAGGAGTGCCCGCCGGAGACCAGCAGTGCGATGGCCGGCTCGGGCAGCGGGCCGTGCTCCAGGGTGTCCACGGCCACGTGCGCGGCGAGGTGGTTCACCCCGTACACCGGCTTCTCGGCGGCCACCGCGTACCCCTTGGCGGCGGCGACACCGACGAGCAGCGCGCCGGCCAGGCCCGGCCCGGAGGTGACGGCGATCGCGTCGATGTCGGCGATCGTCACACCGGCCTCGCGCAGCGCCCGGTCCATCGTCGGCACGATGGCCTCCAGGTGGGCGCGGCTGGCCACCTCGGGCACCACGCCGCCGAACCGGGCGTGCTCCTCGACGCTGGAGGCCAGCGCGTCGGCGAGCAGGGTGTGCCCGCGGACGATGCCCACCCCGGTCTCGTCGCACGACGTCTCGATGCCGAGGATCAGTGGTTCGTCAGCCATGCTCGTCAGTCCTCGTTGCGCTGCATGACCAGCGCGTCGGTGTTGCTCGGTTGGTAGTAGCCGCGGCGCACGCCGATCGGCTCGAAGCCGTACATCGCGTAGAGCCGCTGCGCGGGCGCGTTGTCCGCGGCGACCTCCAGCAGCGTGCTGCGCACCCCCTGCCGGGCCGCCTCGGCCAGCAGCGCCTCCAGCAGCAGCCGGCCGATCCCCCGGCGCTGCGCGTCCCGGCGGACCGCGATGTTCTGCACCCACGCCTCGTCCGGCGGCGCCACCATGAGCCCCGCGTAGCCGAGGACCGTGCCGTCGTCGTCGGTGGCGACCAGGTAGTGGTGGCCGTTGGCCAACTCGTTCCAGAACATCGCCGGGGACCACCGCTCGGCGCCGAACAGGTCCGCCTCCAGCGGCAGCACCTGCTCGACGTGCCACCAGCGGAACCGGCCCAGTCGGACCTGACTCATTGCAGGACCGGCTTGTGGCCGGTGGCCGCGACCGCGTCGGGGCGGCGCAGGTAGAGCGGGGTGAGCGGCTCGCCGGGGGCGCCCGCGCGGATCCGCTCGGCGGCCAGGCGGGCCAGCGCCAGGGCGTCCGGGTAGCGCGGCTCCTCCCGCACCGGCAGGGCGAGGACGTCCGCGTACCGGTGCGCGCCGTCACCGACCGCGGCCGTGACGGCCAGGTCCCGGGCCCGCTCGGCGGCGACCGCCGGGGTGTCCACGTTCGGCCCGGCGATGCGCTGGCCGGCCCCGTCGTAGACGGCCCAGTAGACCTCCCGGCGGCGGGCGTCGCTCGCCGCCAGCACCGGCTCGCCGGCGGCCACCGGGTGGCCGATCCCGTCCAGCGAGCAGACCCCGTACGTGGGGATGCCGAGCACCTGGCCCATGGTGGCGGCGGTGACCAGGCCGACCCGCAGCCCCGTGAACGGCCCGGGACCGAGCCCGGCGACGATCGCGGCCAGGTCGGCGGGGCGGGCGCCGACGTCGGCGAGCACCGCGTCGACCTGCGGGGCGAGCAACTCGCCGTGCGCCCGGGCGTCGACAGTGCACCGCTGCGCGCGGGCCGCGACACCGGCCGCCGAGACCTCGACAAGCGCCGCGGTCACCGCGGGCGTCGAGGAGTCCACCACGAGTACGAGCACGGTATGCGAGCCTAGTCGCCGCCCCGGTTACCGCCGGTGACGCCCCTCCCGCCTCATCGCTCAGCCCGGGGTGCGCGTCGCGGCTGAGCCCGGAGGCCGCGTGACGGCTCAGCTCGGGGTGCGGAAGACCTTGAGGAACCCGGGCAGCAGCCAGGGGCGGGGGCCGGCGACGCGGACCCGCCCGGTGAGCACGGCGCGGGCCCGGCTGATCCGCCCGAACATCATGAGGTTGAGCGTCGCCGGGTCGAAGCGGACCCGCACGTCCGGCCGCTCGTCCGGGGCGGCGATCCGCACCCGACCGTCGGCCAGCGCGAGCGTCAGCGGCGCCGCGTACGCCGAGACGAACCGCACCACGATCCGGCGGCGCGGCGGATCCACCCCGTCGAGCAACCGACCGTAGCCGTGCCGGACCACCCCGGCCAGGAAGAGATCGAGGAAGAGCACCGCGTCGCGGGACGGGACCGACCACGGCCGGCCGGTCGCCCGGGCCAGGTCCCACCCGTGCAGCAGCAGTTCGTTGACCAGGTGGGCGAGGAGGCCGGGGAGCGGGACCCGGGCGTCACCGAGCCAGGGCACCACCTCGTCGGGGCTGCGGTCGGCGCTCACCGCCAGCAGCCGGTCGACGTCGCGGCGCAACCGGTCGAGCAGGTGCGCCGGATCGCGCTCGGTCAGGTGCCGCAGCACCAGGTCGTTGGCGTCCGCCACGGTGTCGACGGTGACCAGCGGAAGCCGCTCGCCCAGCCCGGGGACCGGCAGCGGCTCGCCGGCCGGGTCGACCAGCCCGACGTAGAGCCAGGCCACCGAGGCCAGGTGGGCCAGGGTCTCGGCGGCCGTCCAGTCGGCGGTGACCATGGTCTCGGGCGGAACCGAGCGGGCCAGCGCCAGGAACCGGTCGGCGGTCTCCGCCAGCGCCGCCGGCGCCGTCGACCAGCCGTCCGACGTGATGGTCGCCGACACCGCCACCTCCCCGCTCCGGGCGCGAACGGGGCAGAGCCTACTACCGTGCGCCACGGAACGATAGCCCTGCGTCGATGGTCAGCCGGCGGTGCGCTCCCAGTCGATGGTGGGCAGGCCGGCGTCGGCGAGCGCCTTGTTGGCCGCGCTGAACGGCCGACTGCCCAGGAAGCCGCGCGGGTTCATGGGGCTCGGGTGGCCGGCCTCCAGCACCACGTGGTTCGGGTTGGTGACCAGGGCGGCCTTCTTGCGCGCGTAGCCGCCCCAGAGCAGGAAGACCACGCGCTGGTCCAGCGCGTCGAGGGCCCGGATGGTGGCGTCGGTGAACTCCTCCCAGCCCTTGTTGGCGTGCGAGCCCGGGGTGGCCTGCCGGACGGTGAGCACCGCGTTGAGCAGCAGCACCCCCTGCGCCGCCCAGCCGCTCAGGTTGCCGCCGGCCGGCTTCGGCACGCCCAGGTCCTCGGCCAGCTCCTTGAAGACGTTGCGCAGCGACGGCGGCACCGCCACCCGGTCGCGCACGCTGAAGCTCAGCCCGTGCGCCTGCCCCGCCTTGTGGTAGGGGTCCTGCCCGAGGATCAGCACCCGGGTCTGCTCCGGCCCGCACAGCCGGTAGGCCGAGAACAGGTCCTCGACCGGCGGGAAGACCGCCCCGGCGGCGTATTCCGCGGCGACGAACTCGGCCAGCGCCGCGGTGCGGGCCGGGTCGAGGTGCGGCGTGAGCGCCGCGCGCCAGGCGTCGGGCAGCAGCGCCAGCAGGTCGAGGGTGGGGGCGTCGTCGGGCATCGGCAACCTTTCACCACGTCTGATCGGTCCCCGGAACTGTAGGCAGCGGGTACGACAGCGGTCAGTCCAGGGCGGCCAACCGCCGCGCCCAGTCGCCGCCCACCGGCTCCAGGGTGACCACCCGGGTGTCGTCGTCCCGCCTGTCGATGCGGACCCGCAGGTGGGCGTCGACGAGCTGCTCGACCATCCCCTCGCCCCACTCGACAACGGTGACCGCCTCGTCGACCGAGGCGTCCAGGTCCAGGTCGTCGATCTCGGCGCGCGGGTCGGCCGACTCACCCAGCCGGTACGCGTCGGCGTGCACCAGGGTCACCCGGCCACCCCGGGCCGGGTCCGGCCGGTGCACGCGGGCGATCACGAAGGTCGGCGAGGTGATGTCGCCGCGCACACCGAGACCGGCGCCGATGCCCTGCGTGAGCGCGGTCTTGCCGGCGCCCAGTGGGCCGCTGAGCAGCAGCAGGTCACCGACGCGCAGCACCCCGGCCAGCCGGCGACCGAACTCGTGGGTGTCGTCGACCGTCTTCAACTCCACGATCACAGTGCCACCTCGGCTCGCGACTGCGGGGCTCGCAACCCCGGCTCACTCCTCGCGCTCACAGCGACTCCAGGAACCTCTCCAGCGCCGCGTTCACCTCGTCGGCGTGCTCCAGCATCACCACGTGCCCGCTGTCGTGGATCTTCACGAACTCCGCGTGCGGCAGCCGCCGGACGATCTCCTCGGAGTGGGTCACCGGCGTGATCATGTCCTTGTCCCCCACGATCACCAGCACCGGCGTGCCGGCCAGCGCGGCCAGCGCCGGGAAACGCGAGTGGGTGGCCAGGGTCCGCAGGTAGCGGGTGACCGTGTCGGCCGAGGTGCGGGAGTTCATCGTCTCGACGTACGACACCAGGGCCGGGCTGGGCTTCGGGGTGCCGAAGCCGTACTTGCGGGTGAGCAGCCACGCCACGTTGGAGGTCGACCTGCGGGCCTTGTCGATCACCGTGCCGCCGTAGCGGGTGGCGTTGCTCATCATGTAGATCACCGGCGCGCCGACCCGGCCGAGCAGCGCGGGCGCCACCAGCTTGGTCTCCGCGAGCAGCCCGCCCGACGTGGCCATCAGCACCGTGCCGACCACCCGGTCGCCGAACAGCTCCGGGTAGAGCTCGGCCAGCGCCATGATCGTCATACCGCCCATCGAGTGGCCGACCAGCACCAGCGGCCCCTCCGGCGCCACCTTGTCGATCACCCGGCGCAGGGTGTGACCCAGCGCGGCCAGGTCGTAGTCGCCGCCCTCCAGCTTCCCGGAGCGGCCGTGCCCGGGCTGGTCGTAGGCGACGATGCGGTAGTCGCCGCGCGCGGCCAGCATCTTGCGCTGGAAGTGGAACGTGCCCATGTCCAGGCAGAAGCCGTGCACCAGCACCACGGTCGGGTGCCCGGCGACCGGCCGGGTCGGCTCGACCACCTCCACGTGGATGTCGGTGCCGCGCGGCATCTCCAGCAGGTACGACTCGTCGAACCGCTGCTCGCCGAACACCTCGTCCGCGTACGGATCGGTGGGGTCGGCCTTGAGGCGGCGGACCAGGACCCGCTCGCTCACCACCCCTGCGGCGAGCCCGGCGGCGGCGACGCCGACCGCGGCGCCCACCACACCGGCGACCCGACCCGCGGCGGTGCGCGGCCGGGGGATCCGGAAGCGCTGACTCATGGGCGCTCGCCGTCGTAGACGCGCGGCACCCGGACGCCGCCGAACCGGGTCACGATCTCGTAGTTGATGGTGCCGACCGCCTCGGCCCAGTCGTCGGCCGTGGGCTCGCCGTCCGCGCCGCTGCCGAAGAGGACGGCCACGTCACCGGCGGCCACCTCGTCCTCGCCGCAGTCGACCACGAACTGGTCCATGCAGACCCGGCCCGAGATGGTCCGCCGCTTGCCGGCGAGCTGCACCGGGCCGGTGTTCGAGGCGTGCCGGGGCACCCCGTCGGCGTAGCCGAGCGGGACGACCGCCAGGTTCGCCTCCTCCTTGGTGAGGTAGGCGTGGCCGTACGACACACCGGTGCCGGCCGGGACCCGCTTGGTGAGCATCACCCGGGCCCGGGCGGTCATCGCCGGGCGCAGGCCGAACTGCTCGCCCTCGATCGGGGAGAGGCCGTAGACCGCCAGGCCGGGGCGGACCAGGTCGAAGTGGGTGTCCGGGCGGGTCAGCGTGGCCGCCGAGTTGGCCAGGTGCCGGTAGCGGGGGCGCAGCCCGGCCCGCTCCACCATCTCCAGCCCCTCGTGGAACACCGCCAACTGGCGGTCGGTGGTGGGGTGGCCGGGCGAGTCCGCGTACACGAAGTGGCTCCACACGCCGACCACCTCGACCAGGCCGTCGGCCTGGGCCTTCGCGGCGGCCTCCAGCAGCGCCGGCCAGTCGGCGACGGTGGCCCCGCCGCGCGACAGCCCGGTGTCGATCTTGAGGTGCAGCCGGGCCGGGCGCTCCGCCCGCCGGCCCGCCTCGACCATCTCGTCGAGCTGGGTGAGGCTGGCGCAGCCCAGGTCCACGCCGACCGCGATCCCGTCGTGCAGCGGCAGCCCCGGATCGAGCAGCCAGGCCAGCACGGGCGCGGTGACCCCCTCCTGGCGCAGCAGGAGCGCCTCGTCGAGGGTGCAGACGCCGAGCCAGTCCGCGCCGGCGTCGAGCGCCGCGTTGGCCGCCGGCACCATGCCGTGACCGTAGCCGTCGGCCTTGACCACCGCCATCAGCTCGGCGCTGGTGCCCGACTTGAGCCGGGCCACGTTCTCCCGGATCGCGTCCAGGTCGACGCGCACCTCCGACTGCCACATGCCCCTCAGCCTACTTCCGTCCGTGATCACCGTGGCCCTGAGCCGCGGGGCCGGTCGCCCCCGCGCCGGCGGTCGCCGCCACGTGCAGCCCCGGCAACCTGGGCGTTCAGCCCAGCCGGGCCAGGACCGGGCGGAGCGCGATCGCCACGTCGGGCGCGGTCACCGGACCGCCGCGCGCCGCCTCGCGGCCGGCCAGCCCGTGCAGGTACGCGGCCGCGGCGGCCGCCCGCTCCGGCGCCAGCCCGGCGGCGAGCAGCGAGCCGAGCAGCCCGGCCAGCACGTCGCCGGTGCCCCCGGTGGCCAGCACCGGCGTGCCGGTCGGGTTGACGTAGGCCCGGCCGTCCGGGATGCCGATGATCGTGCGGTCGCCCTTGAGCAGCACCACCGCGTTCATCCAGGCGGCCAGCCGCAGCGCCGCTCCGACCCGGTCCGCGCCCGGGGACTCGCCGCAGAGCCGGGCGTACTCGCGGTCGTGCGGGGTCACCACGATCGGGGCGTCCCGCCCGCGCAGCCGGTCCGCCAGCTTGCCGTCGACAAGCAGGGTGAGCGCGTCGGCGTCGAGCACCACCGGCACCGGCGCGGCGAGCACCGCGCGCAGCTCGGCGGCGGACTCGTCGCCGGTGCCCAGCCCCGAGCCGCAGATCCACGCCTGCACCCGGCCGGCGTCGGCGACCCGGTCGGTGGCGATCACCGACGGGTGCTGGTGCAGCACCTCCGCCCGGGCACCGCCCGCGTAGCGGACCATGCCGGTGGGGCCGGCCAACGCGCCGCTCACCGAGAGCACCGCCGCGCCCGGGTAGGTGGCCGAGCCGGTCGCCACGCCGACCACGCCCCGGCTGTACTTCTCCGAGGACGGGCCGAGCCGGGGCCACCAGTCGACAACGTCGGACCACTCGGTGACGCGCAGGGCGGGGGTGCCGCGCAGCCACGGCGCCAGCCCGATGTCGACCAGCTCGACGTGCCCGGCGAGCGGCGCGGCCGGGCCGACCACCAGGGCCGGCTTCAGCGCGCCGAAGGTGACCGTCACGTCGGCGCGGACCGCGCAGGGCCGGCCGGAGGCGGTGAGCGGCACGTGCCCGGTGTCCACGGCGACGCCGCTCGGCACGTCCACCGCGACCACCGTGGCCCGGGCGCCGTCCCGCCCGCTGCGCTCGGCCAGGCTCGCGGCGAGCTGGTCGGCGGTCTCCCGGAGCCCGCCGGTGCCGCCGATCCCGACGATGCCGTCGAGCACCAGGTCGACCACGGCCGGCGGCCGGTCGACCACGCGCCCGCCGGCCGCCCGGAGCGCGGCCAGCCCGTCGGCGTGCGCCCGGCCCGGGGTGAGCAGCAGGGCGTCGACCGCCGCGCCCCGCCGGGCCAGGTGCGCGCCCGCGTAGAGCGTGTCGCCGCCGTTGTCGCCGGAGCCGATCAGCAGCAGCACCCGGGCGCCGTAGACGCCGCCCCGCTCGCCGAGCAGCAGCGCGCAGCGGCGGGCCAGGCCCGCGGCGGCCCGCTGCATCAGCGCCCCGGGCGGCAGGGTGGCCATCAGGCCCGCCTCCGCCGCGCGTACGTCCGCGACCCGCCACACCGGTCTCATGCCACTCCGTCCCGTCCGTTCGTCCCGTTCGTCCCGGAGCGGCCGACCGGCCCGCCGGGTCGGCTCACCGTTCCGCGACCACCATGGCCGACGCGATCCCGCCGTCGTGCGACAACGACAGGTGCCAGCGGTTGATCCCGCGCTCGGCCGCCGCGGCGGCCACCGTGCCGGAGACGGTCAGCCAGGGCCGGCCCTCCGGGTCGGGCACGACCTCGCAGTCGTGCCAGTTCAGCCCGGCCGGCGCGCCGAGCGCCTTGGCCACCGCCTCCTTGGCCGCGAACCGGGCGGCCATCGACTCCGGCGAGCGCGGGTTGCCGGCGCGGGTGTAGCGCTCGGCCTCGGTGAAGAGGCGGTCGGCGAGCAGCGGCGTGCGCGCCAGGGACCGGGCGAACCGGTCCACCAGCACCACGTCGATGCCGACAGCCACGATCACGGACCTCACCCTACCGGCGGTCGGGGCCCGGGAGCGGCGGTGGAGAACGCCTGTGGAAAACCCGGAATCCGGCGCGCCGGCGGTTGTCCACAGGGCCGGTGCGGGCGGTACGTCGAGCCCTAGCGTCCCGGATGTCCGTCGGGGTGCAGGGAGGTCGCCGTGGCCGAGGAACCGTTCAGCGTCGAGCCCGAGCTGTTGCGTGGGGTGGCCCGGGAGCTGGCCGACGACGCGCACCGGCTGGCTTGCGGGCCGGCCGCCGAGCCGGGGCTGGTGGTGCCGGCCGACGGCTGGGGGGCCGGGGTGGCGCTGGCCGAGCTGGAGGCCGGGGTGCAGCGCTGGTGCGGGTCTTTGGCCGCCCGGCTGGCGGCCACCGCGGAGGCGGTCCGGGCTGCCGCCGACGGCTACGAGGCGGTGGACGAGCGGGCGGCCCGCCGGCTCGCCGCAATCCCCCGGTGAGCGGGCAGGCGGTGCTTCGCACACCCGGGCGGATGCCGGCCGGGCGGTCGGAGCGGGCGGTGGAGGCCGTGCCGGTGGGCTACGCGCAGCTCTGGCGCGCCGACCGGGGTGCCTGGGCCGCCGCGGGCGCGGCCTGGCGGGGGCTGACCGGCCCGGTGCGGCGCCGGGTCGACGGGCTGACCGCCCGGATCGGCGCGCTGCGTCCCGGCTGGTCCGGCACGGCCTCGGCCACCGCGCGGGGGCGGATCGGCGAGCTGCGCACCGACCTCACCGACCTGCTGCCCGCGATGATCGAGGTCGACCAGGTGCTCGCCGAGTTCGCCGCCCGGGTGGGCGCGGCCAAGGCCCGGCTCGGCGCCGCCGTGGCACAGGCCGAGGCGGGCGGCCTGCTGGTGGACCGGGCCGGGACGGTGCGGCCCGATCCCGCCCGTCCCCGACCGGCCGCCCTGGTCGGCCCGGCCGTGGTGCGGGCGGGCGCCGAGATCCACGGCGCGCTGGCGCTGGCCGGCGCGGCAGACCGGGAGGCGGCCGGCCGGCTGGCGGAGCTGGCGTCGGCGGCGGTGACCGGCTGGGTGAGCGTCCCGCCGGCCTGGCGGCCCGCACCGGGGGCCGGACCGGCCGAGGTGAGCCGCTGGTGGGCCGGCCTCACCCCGGCCGAGCGCCGCTGGCTGGTCAGCCACGAGCCGGACCGGGTCGGCCGCCTCGACGGGGTGCCGGTGGCGGCCCGCGACCAGGCCAACCGGCTGCTGCTGGCCCGGCGCCGGGCCGAGCTGCTGGAGCGGCGCGCCGGGCTGCTGCGCCCGCTGCCGGCCGGTCCGCTCGAACTGGCCCGGCTGGCCCGGCTCGCCGGGGTGGAGGCGGCGCTGCGCGGCCTCGACGGGCTGGGCGAGCGGCTGGCCGCCCCGGTCGCGCCGCGGGCGTACCTGCTGGGGTTGGATCCGGCCGGGGACGGGCGGGCGGTGGTGGCGC
The DNA here is from genome assembly GCF_900091475.1 of Micromonospora chersina. Taxonomy (NCBI): domain Bacteria; kingdom Bacillati; phylum Actinomycetota; class Actinomycetes; order Micromonosporales; family Micromonosporaceae; genus Micromonospora; species Micromonospora chersina. Next base: position 5,110,013 of record NZ_FMIB01000002.1, on the reverse strand, counting down.
TCGGCAACCCGGACCGGGCCGGCGCGGTGCTGACGTACGTGCCGGGGATGACCGCGGACCTCGCCGACGCACCGGCCGAGCTGGGCCGGGCCGCCCGGGTGCTGGACCGGTGCGCGGCCCTGGGGCCGGGCACGGAGGCGGCGGCCGTGCTCTGGCTGGACTACGACGCACCGGACTTCCTGCCCGAGGCGGCGCGCGGCCGCCAGGCCGCGGACGCCGGTCCGGCCCTGCACCGGTTCCAGGAGGGGCTGCGCGCCTCGCACGAGGGGCCGCCGGCCCGGCAGACCGTGCTCGGGCACAGCTACGGCTCGCTGGTGGTGGGCACCGCTGCCCGCGACCACGGGCTGGGCGCCGACGCGCTGGTCTTCGTCGGCTCCCCCGGCGTCGGCGTGGACCACGCGGCCGAGCTGCGGGTGTCGCCCGGCCAGGTCTGGGCCGCCACCGCGCCGGACGACGTGATCCGGCTGGCCCGGCCGCCCGAGGAGCTGGCCCGCCGGGCCCTGCTGGGCGGCACGCCGCTCGGCCGGGCCGCGGCGCTGCTCGACCCGCACGACGACCGGCTCTGGTTCGGCACCGACCCGAGCACTCCCGGTTTCGGCGGCCGGCGCTTCCCCAGCGGGCGCCACGGGCACGCCGGCTACTGGGATCCCGGCAACCCCGCTCTGGACGGGATGGCCCGGGTCGTGCTGGGCCGATGACCGCGACGCCGTTGGCCGGCGAGCCGGCGCCGCCGACCGCCGCGCTCTCCTCGATCGCCCGCGTCGACGCCGCCCGCGATCACCGGACACGGCGCGGCCCCTCCGCCGCGGGACGGAGGGGCCGCGACCGGGTCGACTACTCGACGGTGACCGACTTGGCCAGGTTCCGGGGCTGGTCGACGTCGTGCCCGCGGGCGGCGGCGATCTCGGCGGCGAGCACCTGGAGCGGCACCGTGGTCACCAGCGGGGCCAGCAGCGTGGGCGTGCGCGGCACGTAGATCAGGTGGTCGGCGTAGCGGACCACCGCCTCGTCGCCCTCCTCCGCGATCACGATGGTGCGGGCGCCACGGGCGCGCACCTCCTGGATGTTGGAGACGACCTTGTCGTGCAGCATGCCCCGGCCGACCGGCGACGGCACGATGCAGATGACCGGCGTGCCCTTGTCGATCAGCGAGATCGGGCCGTGCTTCAGCTCGCCGGCCGCGAAGCCCTCGGCGTGCATGTACGCCAGCTCCTTGAGCTTCAGCGCGCCTTCGAGGGCGACCGGGTAGCCCACGTGCCGCCCGATGAACAGCACCGTCGGCTCGGACTTCAGCTCACGCCCCAGCTCGCGGACCGGCTCGATCCGGTCCAGCAGCTCGCGCAGCTTGGCGGGCATCTCCTGGAGCTGGGCCACGACGGCGCCGACCTCGTCGGCGAACTTGATCCCGCGCACCTGGGCGAGGTGCAGCCCGATCAGGTAACAGGCGACGACCTGGGTGAGGAACGCCTTGGTGGACGCCACCGCGATCTCCGGGCCGCCGTGCGTGTAGAGCACCGCGTCGGACTCGCGCGGGATGGTGGAGCCGTTGGTGTTGCAGATGGCCAGCACGCGGGCCTTCTGATCCTTGGCGTGGCGCAGCGCCATCAGCGTGTCCATGGTCTCGCCGGACTGCGAGATCACCACGATCAGCGTGGACCGGTCCAGCACCGGGTCGCGGTAGCGGAACTCGCTGGCCAGCTCCACCTCGCAGGGGATGCGGGTCCAGTGCTCGATGGCGTACTTGGCGACCAGGCCGGCGTGGTAGGAGGTGCCGCAGGCCACGATGAAGATCTTGTCGACGTCGCGCAGGTCCTGCTCGCTGAGGCGCACCTCGTCGAGCGCGATCTCGCCGCTCTCGGTGAGCCGGCCGAGCAGCGTGTCGGCGATGGCCTGCGGCTGCTCCTCGATCTCCTTGAGCATGAACCAGTCGTAGCCACCCTTCTCGGCGGCCGACGAGTCCCAGTCGATGTGGAAGTCCTTGCCGGTCGCGGGCTGGCCGGCGAAGTCGGTGATCTCGATGCTCTCCGGCGTGATCAGGACGATCTGGTCCTGGCCCAGCTCGACCGCGTCGCGGGTGTGCTCGATGAACGCGGCCACGTCGCTGGCCAGGTAGTTCTCGCCGTCACCGCGGCCGACCACGAGGGGCGAGTTGCGCCGGGCGCCGACCACCGCGCCGGGGATGCCGGCGTCGACGGCGAGGAGCGTGAAGGCGCCCTCCAGCCGCTGGCAGACCAGCCGCATGGCGGAGGCGAGCAGCTGCGGGCTGTCGACCTCGCCGGCCGAGCGCAGGTCGGCCAGGGAGCGGGCGAGCAGGTGTGCGGCGCACTCGGTGTCGGTGTCGCTGGCGAACTCGACGCCGTCGGCCTCCAGCTCGGCGCGGAGCTTCGCGAAGTTCTCGATGATGCCGTTGTGGATCACGGCGACCCGGCCGTCCGGGGAGAGGTGCGGGTGGGCGTTGCGGTCGGTCGGGCCGCCGTGGGTGGCCCACCGGGTGTGGCCGATGCTTGTGGTGCCGTCGCCGATGCCGATCGGGCTGGCCGCGCAGGACTCCGGGTCGGTGGCGGCGCGCTCGGCCAGCACCTTCTCCAGGTTGGCCAGCTTGCCCGCCTTCTTCTCGATCAGCAGCTCGTCGTCGCAGACGACCGCGACGCCCGCCGAGTCGTAGCCGCGGTACTCCAGCCGCCGCAGTCCGTCCAGCACGATGCCGAGCGCCGGGCGCGCACCGGCGTAACCCACGATTCCACACATGGTCCGCAGCCTAACCCAGTTTCGCTCATTGCGCGTGCTCGGAAGTCCGGTAAACGATCACTGAATTTGAGCGAACCGGTGAGCGGATGAAGAGGATCGGACAAACCACCCAGGCAGTCCGGCGGACCGAAGCGTGTCCGGCGGGACCCGGGCCGGCACCGCGCGGGTACGTGCGGCTGGTCGTCGGGCCGTACATTGAGGGCCCCGGTCGGGGCGACCCCCGGCCCCGCCCCTCCCGCGGTCGTCCGCGCCGTCCCCTGCGAGCTGAGCCGATGTCCGAGACGACCCCCACCCCCGAGCCGGGGCACAGCACGACCCCCACCCCCGAGCCGGGGCACAGCACCGGCCCGAGCGACCCGACCGCACCGCCGGCCGCCCCGGAGCCCACGACCTGGACGCCGCCGGACCCGCTCACCGCCCCGCAGCCCTGGGCGCCGCCCGCCCCCTGGGCGCCGGCTCCGTGGACCCCGAGCCCGTGGGGCCCGCCCGCGTCCGCCGCGCCCGGCGGGGCACCGAACCCGTGGGACCAACCGGGACCGGCCGCGCCCGGCGGGACTCCGAACCCGTGGGACCAACCGGGACCGGCCGCGCCCGGCGGGACTCCGAACCCGTGGGGCCCGGCGGGACCGGCGGGACCGGCGGTGCCGGGCGCACCCGGAACAGCTCCGCCGCCCGGTGCCGGCGGGGATCCGACGGCATTCCCGGGGGCGGCCGGCTGGACGGCGACTCCCGATCCGCACGCCCCGGGCGGCACGCCGCGCCCGGCCGTCCCGACGCCGGGCCCGGCCGGCGCCCCGCCCGTGCCGCCCTGGCCCGGCGGCGCCCCGGGGCCGGGTTGGCCGCCGGCCGGCTACCCGCCGCCGTACGCGTACCCCGCGGCGGCGCCGCCCCGGTCGGGCGGCGGGTGGGTCGTGCCCGTCGTGGTGACCGTGGTCATCGCCCTGGTGCTCGCCTTCTGCGGCTGCGTCGGCCTGGGCGTGCTGGGCAGCTTCGTCGACGACTCGACCACCTCCGGGCAGCCGTACGACCCGGAGTTCGACGAGCCGGACTTCGATGAGCCGGACGGCAGCCCCGCCGGGGAACCCACCCCCACGGTGGCCGCGCCGCCGGTCCCCGCCATCACCCCGTCGGGCGGGCGGGGCCGCTTCACTGTGGTGTACGAGATCACCGGCACCGGAGCCGCGAACGTCGACTTCTACGACGCCAACGGCGACTTCCTCCACGTGGACGGTATGCAGCCACCGTGGCGGCTGGCGTTCACCGCCAACGACCGGAAACAGGTGCAGATCGTCGCCCTGGCCGACAACCAGAGCCGCGACGGGGTGACCTGCCGGATCACCATCAACGGGAAGGTCGTCTCCCGGGATTCGAGCGCGACGGGAGGGATAGCGACCTGTTTCGGGTGGTGACGCCGCCGGCGCGTCGGCGGTGGTCTTGCGGCGTCGGCGCCGGGCCGTAGGCTGGCCGGCGTGACGACGACCGATCCGCTGGTGGCCCGGATGCGGCCGTTCGGCACCACCATCTTCGCCGAGATGTCGGCGCTGGCCGTGCGCACCGGCGCGGTCAACCTCGGGCAGGGCTTCCCGGACACCGACGGGCCGCCGGAGATGCTCGCCGCGGCCGCCGAGGCGCTGCGGTCCGGCCACAACCAGTACCCGCCGGGTCCGGGCATCCCGGCGCTGCGCGCGGCCGTCGCGGCCCACCAGCGCCGGTTCTGGGGCCTGGAGTACGACCCGGACGGCGAGATCGTGGTGACCGCGGGCGCCACCGAGGCGATCGCGGCGAGCATCCTCGCTCTCTGCGAGCCGGGCGACGAGGTGGTGTGCTTCGAGCCCTACTACGACTCGTACGCGGCCTCGATCGCCCTGGCCGGCGCGGTCCGCCGCCCGGTGACGCTGCGTCCCGGCGCCGACGGCCGCTACGCCTTCGACCCGGCGGAGCTGCGGGCGGCGTTCGGGCCGCGTACGCGGCTGGTGCTGCTGAACACCCCGCACAACCCGACCGGCAAGGTCTTCACTGCCGACGAGCTGGCCCTGGTGGCCGAGCTGTGCCAGGAGCACGGCGCGTACGCGGTCACCGACGAGGTCTACGAGCACCTGGTCTTCACCGACGCCGCCGCCCCGCACCTGCCGCTGGCGACGTTCCCCGGCATGCGCGAGCGGACCCTGCGCATCTCCTCGGCCGGCAAGACGTTCTCCTGCACCGGCTGGAAGGTCGGCTGGGTGAGTGGCCCGGCGCCGCTGGTCGCCGCGGTGCTGCGGGTGAAGCAGTTCCTCACCTTCGTCAACGCCGGCCCGCTGCAACCGGCCGTGGCCGTGGCGCTCGGCCTGCCGGACGCCTACTTCGCCGACTTCCGGGAGGGGATGCAGCGGCGGCGGGACCAGCTCGTCGCCGGCCTCACCGACGCCGGGTTCGGCGTGCTCGCGCCGGAGGGGACATACTTCGTCACCGCCGACGTCACGCCGCTCGGCGGGCGGGACGGGGTGGAGTTCTGCCGGTCGCTGCCGGAGCGCTGCGGCGTGGTGGCGGTGCCGACGCAGGTCTTCTACGACGACGCGGAGGCGGGCCGGCGACTGGTCCGGTTCGCGTTCTGCAAGCGGCCCGAGGTGCTGGCCGAGGCGGTCACCCGGCTGCGCCGGCTCAGGGAGGACGGATGACCGACTCGTACGCCGACCGGATGCGCCGGCTCGCCGCCCAGCGCGACTGCGGCACGGTGCTCTCCGGCGTCCGGCCGGCCTCCGTGCGGGAGCAGCTCACGGCGCTCGGCGCGGCCGTGCCGGAGGACCTGCTGCCCGACTTCTACGGCGAGGGCGGGGCGGTCGAGGAGCTGGAGCGCCGGGTCGCCGGGCTGCTCGGCACGGAGGCGGCCGCCTTCTTCCCCACCGGCACGATGGCCCAGCAGGTGGCGATGCGCCACGGCGCCGAGCTGACCGGCCGGGAGGCGGTCGGCCTGCACCCGCTCAGCCACCCGCTGCTGCACGAGCGCGACGCGTACGCGGTGCTCGGCGGGCTGCGGGCGGTGCGGACCACGGAGGCGCCGCGCAACCCGACGGCCGAGGAGGTGGCCGCGCTCGACGAGCCGATCGGCACCCTGTTCCTGGAGCTGCCGCTGCGGGACGCCGGCTTCGTCCTGCCGACCTGGGACGAGCTGGTCGCGGTGGTCGGCGCCGCCCGGGAGCGGGGCGCCCGGGTGCACCTGGACGGGGCCCGGCTGTGGGAGTCCACCGTCCACCTGGGGCACTCGGCGGCGGAGATCGCGGCCCTGGCCGACAGCACGTACGTCTCGTTCTACAAGTCCCTCGGCGGCCACTCCGGGGCGGCGCTGGCCGGCGACGCCGAGCTGGTCCGGTACGCCCGCGCCTGGCGGCACCGCTACGGGGGCACCCTGTTCCAGCAGTGGCCGGCGGCCCTCGCCGCGCTGGCCGGCCTGGAGCGGGAGCTGCCCCGGCTGGCCGGCTACGTGGCGCACGCGAAGCGGGTGGCGGAGGCGCTGTCCGCCCTGCCCGGCGCGCGGGTCCACCCGGCGCCGCCGCACACCCACCAGTTCCGCCTCTGGCTGCCGCACCCCGCGGAGGACCTGAACGCGGCCAACCTCGCCCTCGCGGAGGAGGAGAAGGCGTGGTTCGCGGGCGGCTGGCGGGACACCGAGGTGCCGGGCCTGGCGCTGACCGAGGTGACGGTGGCGGGCCCGGCCCTGGAGCTGGACGCCGACCAGATCCTCGACCTGGCCGACCGGTTCCTCCGCCGGGTGGCCTCGCGCTGACCGCGGCCTGACGACCCACCTGCCCGTGCCGGGACCGGCGGGGTGCGAGCTGGGCAGCCCTCGACCCGGTAGCGGTCAGCCCGCGGCACGTCCCCGGGCCCCCGATGCGAGCTGGGCAGCACCCGGCAGCGGTCAGCCGGCGGCATGTGCCGGGCCGGGACCGGCTGCCGGCGTCGCCGGGCCGGGCCGTTGCGCCGCAAGCGTCCGGAGTGCCGCGCCCCCGTCGGCGAGCAGCGCCGACTCGGCGTCGTCGACGAAGGCCAGGTCGGCCTCGACGTGGCGGCTGGCGGCCGAGAGCAGCAGCCGGACCACGGGGTCCTCGGAACGACGGCGCAACGTGTCGAGGTTGCGCAGTTCCCGCAGCAGGTGGGCGCGCTGGTTCGCGAGCACGGTCCGGACCACGGCAGCCTCGCCGGACCGGGCCGCGGCGGTGATCTTCAGGAAGAAGTCGTCCCGGAACCCGCCGCTGCGCGGGCTGGGTTCGGCGAGCCAGCGGTCCAGCTCGGCCCGGCCGGCCGGGGTGATCTCGTAGACCACCCGGTCCGGCTTCACCGGCTGGGCGTGCCGCTCGGCAACCACGAGGTCGTCGCGGGAGAGCCGGTCGAGGATCTGGTAGAGGTGCCCGATGTTGAGCGGGCCCCACTGCGGTCCGACCGCCGCCTCGAAGGCGCCCTTGAGCTCGTAGCCGTAGCTGGGGCCGCGGGCGAGCAGGGCCAGGACCGCGTGCTGGATCGCCACCGTCTCCTCCGATCCGGTTCCGGACAGGCACCCGTGCGGGGCCTTGCATTGTCACAATGTATCGCGCACAGTGTGGTCAGCACACGGGGAGGCGCGACATGTTCCACGTCATCTGGGGGCAGCTTCGTGGCCGTGCGGGACGGTCGGTGGCGCTGCTGGCCGGCGTGCTGGTGGCGACCACCGGCTTCGTCGTCCTGACGGGCGCCACCACCACCTCACGGCTCGCCGTCACCGGCACCGTCGAGCGGAACACGCGCGCCGCGTACGACATCCTGGTCCGTCCGAAGGGGACGCGGACCCCGCTGGAGGCGGAGCGGCGACTCGTCCGGCCCAACTACCTGTCCGGGCTCTACGGCGGCATCACGACCGCCCAGTACGAACAGGTGAAGGCCGTTGACGGGATCGACGTCGCCGCCCCGATCGCGATGCTCGGCTACTCCACCACGGAGCTCCGCGTGCCCGTCGACCTGACCGACGCGGTCGACCGGTCGCTGGACCGCCAGGTCATCCGCGTGGACCGGACCTTCCTCGCCGAGCGGGGCCTCACCCACGCCCCGGCCGACCCGGTCTACGTCTACGTCACGAAGCACCCGCTGCTCTACCCGCAGAACCAGGGGTTCACCTCCGACGCCATCCCCTACAGCGACGGCCGCAGCTACGACTCGCAACTGTGCGGCGACGCGCCTCGGGAGGTGCTGCCGGGCGGGCGGAGCGGGCCGATCTGCGACCCGGGCTGGTACCAGGGCGCCACCCCGGACGCCTTCAGCGAGCGGCAGACCTGGTCGGTCGACGCGTTCCGGCTGCTGCCCGACGGGCGCTTCGAGACGGCGAACCGGGCCGCACAAGGGGCGCCGCCGTCCCGGTTGTCCGACCGGCTGGTCGTCACACTGCGGCGGCCGGTGCCGTTCCTGCTCGCGGCCGTCGACCCGGATGCCGAGCAGCGGCTGGTCGGGCTCTCCGCCACGGTGGTGGACGGCCGCCCGCTGACCTCGGCCGACACACTCCGGACGACGAGCTCGGGAAGTACGCGCAGCCAGACCCTCCCCGTGCTGGTCAGCGCCCGCCCATACCTGGACGGCACGATCCGCACGACCTGGACCCGGATCACGCCCCGGGGCAGCATCGCCGATGTCTTCCCGGACAAGCTGGCTCAGACGTTGCGTGGTGCGCCTGCCGTGCCGGCCGGAGGCACCGAACGCGACTCGGCGGACGCGTACCGGGCGCAGCTCGCCGCCGGCCAGGGCCGTGGAAAGTGCTGCTGGGGGCAGCTCCAGCGAATCGTCCAGCCCGGTCAGACCGGGTACGACCAACTACCGGACGGCGCCCTGCACGCCAGGACCGCCCCCAGGTCCGGTGTCTACGACGATCGCCGGGTCTCGACCCTGCTCAGCCGCCCCTGGTTGACCGACGACACCCCGTTCCGCCCACTGACCGAACTGCACATGTCGCGCACCCTGGACGTGCGGGGGTGGCAGTCCGTGGGCGTGTTCGACCCGGAGGAGCTCACCGGCTTCAACGACCTGGGCAAGGTCCCGCTGGAGACGTACGAGCCGCCGGTGGCGCAGGGCGCCGACGACCGCAGCCGCACCGCGCTGGGCGGGCGACCACTGGAGCCGAGCGGCAACCCGGCCGGCTACCTCTCCGCCCCGCCGCTGCTGCTGACCACCCTGGCCGGCGTCTCCGAATTCCTGGAGGGCAGCGCGAGCCCGCAGCGCACCGCGCCGATCAGCGCGATCCGGGTACGGGTGGCGGACGTCGACGGCTACAGCGAGCGCTCCGCCGAGCGGGTCCGGCTGATCGCCGAGCGGATCACCCAGGCCACCGGCCTCGACGTCGACATCACGCTCGGCTCCTCCCCCGCGCCGCAGAGCGTGGAGCTGCCGGCCGGCGCGTTCGGCCGCCCCGAGCTGCGGCTGACCGAGAACTGGTCCGCACTGGGCGTCGCCTCCACCATCACGAAGGCCGTCGACCGCAAGAGCGCCGCGCTCTTCCTGCTGGTGCTGGTGGTCTGCGTGCTCTTCCTCGGCAACGCGGTCTCCGCCGCCGTCCGGGACCGCCGGCCGGAGCTGGCGGTGCTCGCCTGCCTCGGCTGGCCGGCCCGCCGGATCGGCGCGCTCCTCCTCGGCGAGGTCGCCACACTGGGCCTGGCCGCCGGGGTGCTGGCGGTCGGCCTCGCCTTCCCGCTCGGCGCCGCCCTGGGTATACGCGTCGACTGGGAACGGGCGCTGCTCGCCGTACCGGTGGCTCTGCTGCTGGCGCTGGTCGCCGGCCTGGCGCCGGCGCTGCGGGCCGCGCGCGCCCACCCGGCCGCCACCCTGCGCCCGCCGGTGGCCAGCGCCCGGTGGGTACGCCGGCCACGCACCCTGGCCGGCCTGGCCCTGGTGAACCTGGCCCGGACCCCGGGCCGCACCGTCCTCGGCGCGGGCGCGCTGGCCATCGGGGTGGCCGCGCTGACCCTCGTCGCCGCCACCGCGTACGCCTTCCGGGGCGCGATCGTGGGCAGCCTGCTCGGTGACACCGTGTCGCTCAGCGTGCGCGGGGCGGACGCCCTCGCGGCGGTGGCCACGGTGCTGCTCGGGGCCGGCGCGGTCGCCGACGTGCTCTACCTGAACATCCGGGACCGCGCCGCCGAGCTGGCCACGCTGCGCGCCACCGGCTGGACCGACGCCGCGCTGGGCCGCCTGGTCGGCTACGAGGGCTTCCTGCTCGGCGTGCTCGGCGCGGTCACCGGCGCCGGCCTCGGGCTCGGCGGAGCGGCCTGGCTGGTCGGCGACGTGCCGGCCGCGCTGGTGGCCGTGGCCGCCGCCGTGGCGCTGGCCGGGGTGCTCGTCACCTGCCTGGCGGCACTCGTCCCGGCCGCGCTGCTGCGCCGCCTTCCCACCGCACGACTGCTGGCAGAGGAGTGACCATGGACGCGACGACGGGCAGTACGGTACGCACCGCCGGACTGGTCCGGCAGTTCCGCAGCGGCACCGAGCGGCTCACCGCCGTCGACGACGTGTCGCTGGACGTGGCGGCGGGGTCGGTGGTGGCGCTGACCGGGCCGAGCGGCTCCGGCAAGTCCACCCTGCTGCACCTGATCGGCGCCATCGAGCAGGCCGACCGGGGATCGGTGACGGTCGACGACGTGGAGGTCACCACGCTGCGCCGGGCGGCGCTGGCCCGGTACCGCCAGCGGGTCGGCTTCGTCTTCCAGCGCTACCACCTGCTGCCCGCGCTGACCGTGCTGGACAACGTGATCGCTCCGGTGCTGCCCCGTCGGGGCCGCGCCGACCACGCGGCCCGCGCGCGGGAGTTGCTGGAGGCGGTGGGGCTCGCCGGCCGGGAACGCGCGCTGCCCGCCCAGCTCTCCGGTGGCCAGCAGCAGCGGGTGGCGATCGCCCGGGCCCTGATGGGCGCGCCCCGACTCCTGCTGGCCGACGAGCCGACCGGCAACCTCGACTCGACCACCGGCGCCCAGATCCTCGACCTGCTGCTCGACCTGCGCGACCGGCACGGGATGACGATCCTGCTCGCCACTCACGAACAGGCCGTCGCCGCCCGGTGCGACCGCCTGGTCCGCCTCGGCGACGGCCGGGTCGTCGAGGACGTCGACCTCACCGACGGCGAGGACCCGGCCGACACCTACGACCGGGTCACACGGCTGCGTCTGTAGCGGGTCAGGCCGCCGGGCTGGCGCTGCGCACCTGATCGGCGATGCGCTCGGCGACGGCCCGGGCGGTCGCCTCGGTGGCGGCCTCGACCATGACGCGGACCAGCGGCTCGGTGCCCGAGGGGCGGAGCAGTACCCGGCCGGTCTCGCCCAACTCGGCCTCGGCCCGCTCCACCTCGGCGCGGACGGCCGGCGCGGCGGCGCCCACGGTGCGGTCGCCCACCGGCACGTTGATCAGCACCTGGGGCAGCTTGGTCACCACCGACGCCAGCTCGGCCAGCGACTGCCCGGTCTGCGCCATCCGGGACATCAGGTGCAGCCCGGTGAGCACACCGTCGCCCGTGGTCGCGTACGCGGGCATCACGATGTGCCCGCTCTGCTCGCCGCCCAGCGCCAGGCCGGAGGCGCGCAACTCCTCCAGCACGTACCTGTCGCCGACCTTGGTCTCGACGAGCCGGATGCCCTGCGCGGACATGGCCAGCCGCAGGCCGAGGTTGCTCATCACGGTGGCGACCAGGGTGTCCTGGGTCAGCTCGCCGGCCTCCCGCATGGCCAGGGCGAGGATCGCCATGACCTGGTCGCCGTCGACCTCCTCGCCGTCGGCGGTGACCGCGACGCAGCGGTCGGCGTCACCGTCGTGGGCGATGCCGAGGTGCGCGCCGTGCTCGACCACGGCGGCGCGCAGCGCGTCGATGTGGTTGGAGCCGCACTCGTCGTTGATGTTCAGGCCGTCCGGCTCGGCGTAGATGGCGATCACCTCGGCGCCGGCCTCCCGGTACGCCACCGGGGCGACGTCGGCGGCCGCGCCGTTGGCGCAGTCGACCACGACCTTGATGCCGTCCAGCCGGTGCGGCACGGTGCCGACCAGGTGCTGGACGTAGTGGTCCGCGCCGTCGAGCAGGTCGTGCACCCGGCCGACCCCGGCGCCGATCGGGCGCTCCCAGGCGGTGGTGGCGTTCGCCTCGACGGCCGCCTCGATCCGCATCTCGATTTCGTCGGGCAGCTTGTGCCCGCCGGCGGCGAAGAGCTTGATGCCGTTGTCCGGCATCGGGTTGTGCGAGGCGGAGAGCATGACGCCCAGGTCGGCCTTGGCCTCGGCGGTGAGGAACGCGACCGCGGGGGTGGGCAGCACGCCGACCCGGACCACGTTGGCGCCGGCGCTGGTCAGCCCGGCGACCACGGCGGCCTCCAGCATCTCGCCGCTGGCCCGGGTGTCCCGGCCCACCACGGCGAGCGGCGGATGGCTCTTGTCCGTCTCGGCCAGCGTGTGGGCGGCGGCCACCGCCACCGCGAGCGCCAACTCCGGGGTGAGATCCGCGTTCGCCCGCCCGCGTACGCCGTCCGTGCCGAACAACCGGCCCATACCCGCCAACCTCCGATGGACTGCCGTTGTGAGGAGAGAAACGGAACGGCCGGGCCACCTCCCCGGGAAGTGGGGAGGCGGACCCGGCCGTCCGTCAGAAGTACACGGCGCTGGTGGTGATCAGCGCTTCGAGTACTGGGGAGCCTTACGGGCCTTCTTGAGGCCGTACTTCTTGCTCTCCTTGACCCGGGCGTCACGGGTCAGGAAGCCGGCCTTCTTGAGGGCCGGGCGGTCGTCGGGCTCGCTGACGATCAGCGCCCGGGCGATGGCGAGCCGCAGCGCGCCGGCCTGGCCGGTGGTGCCGCCGCCCCGCAGGTTGGCGATCACGTCGAAGGCCTCGGGCTTCTCGGCGGTGACCAGCGGGTCCTTGATGAGCTGCTGGTGCACCTTGCTCGGGAAGTAGGTCTCGAGGTCGCGGCCGTTGCAGGTGATCTTGCCGCTGCCCGGGACGATGCGGACCCGGACGATGGCCTCCTTGCGGCGACCCACGGTCTGGATCGGGCGGTCGCCACGAGGCGCGCGCGCGACGGGCGCCGGCGCCTCGGTGGCCTCGGGGGCGACCTCGGTGGCGGTGATGTCGGTCATGCTGCTTCCTTCGCCCGCGCTCACTGCGCGATCTGCTTGATCTCGAACGGCACCGGCTGCTGCGCGCCGTGCGGGTGCTCGGCACCGGCGTAGACCTTCAGCTTCTTGAGAATCTGGCGGCCCAGCTTGTTGTGCGGGAGCATGCCCTTCACGGCCAGCTCGATGGCCCGCTCGGGCCGCTTGGTCAGCAGCTCGTCGTAGCCGACCTGCTTCAGACCACCCGGGTAGCCGGAGTGGCGGTAAGCGACCTTGGTCTGGCGCTTGTTGCCGGTCAGCGCGACCTTGCCCGCGTTCACGATGACGACGAAGTCGCCCGTGTCGACGTGCGGCGCGAAAGTCGGCTTGTGCTTACCACGCAGCAGCGTGGCGGCGTGGGTCGCGAGGCGGCCCAGCACGACATCAGAGGCGTCGATGACGTGCCACTGACGCTCGATCTCACCCGGCTTCGGGCTGTACGTACGCACAGGTCTACCTTGTCTCGTCGTCGGTCTGGGGTCGCGCGCCGAGGTGACCAGGCGCGCACGAACGACCAAGCGTACCTGATGCGGCACGCCTAAGAATGTCGTACAACAGCAGGCAACGATACCCGGCCGCCCGGCGGCAGGTCAAAACGGGGTGCCACCCCGCGTGGCCTGCGCCTTTCCCATGGCGGAGGTCACACGCCGGCCAGCTTACGCGGCCCCGGCCGCAGGTACACCACCCAGGTCACCAGGAAGCAGAGCGCGTACCAGGCGATGAAGGCCAGGTAGGCGGCGTCGGCGGTGCCGGCGGTCAGGAACGACTGCCGGAACGCCACGTTCACCAGCACCCCGCCCGAGGCGCCGACCGCCCCCGCGATGCCGATCAACGCCCCGGAGAGCCGCCGGGCCCGCCGCTCGGCCGCCTCCCGGTCCCCGGTCAGCTCCGCCTCGGCGGCGGCCCGGGCCCGGAAGATCGCCGGGATCATCTTGTACGTCGACCCGTTGCCGATCCCGGAGAAGACGAAGAGCGCCAGGAACCCGGCCAGGTAGAGCGGGAAGGACCGGTCCCGGGCGGCGAAGAGCACCAGCCCCGCGCCGGCGGCCATTGCCACGAAGTTCCAGAAGGTGACCCGGGCCCCGCCGAGCCGGTCGGCGAGCTGGCCACCGAACGGCCGGATCAGCGAGCCGATGAGCGGCCCGAGGAAGGTCAGCCAGGCGGCGTCGACAGGGGTGGGGAACCGGTCGTGGAACTGGAGCTGGAGCACCTGGCCGAAGGCGAACCCGAAGCCGATGAACGAGCCGAAGGTGCCGATGTAGAGCAGGGACATCACCCAGGTGTGCGGGTCGCGGGCCGCCGCGCGCAGCGCGCCGGGCTCGTTGCGCGCACCCGGGACGTTGTCCAGCCAGCGCGCCGCGGCCAGCGCCGCGACCACGATCAGCGGCAGGTAGACCGCCGGCACCAGCCGGGGGTACGCGGCGCCGGCGGTGGCCAGCACCGCCAGCCCGACGAGCTGCACGGCCGGCACGCCGAGGTTGCCGCCGCCGGCGTTGAGCCCGAGCGCCCGGCCCTTGAGCCGGTCCGGGAAGAACAGGTTGATGTTCGCCATGGACGAGGCGAAGTTGCCGCCGCCCACGCCGGTCAGGCAGCCCAGGACCATGAGCGTGGCGTACGACACGCCGGGCTCGATCAGCACCGCCATGGGCACCGCGGGCACCAGGAGCAGCAGCGCGCTCACGATGGTCCAGTTCCGCCCGCCGAACCGGGCCACCGCCAGGGTGTACGGCAGCCGCAGCACCGCGCCCAGCGCGGCCGGCACGGCGGTGAGCAGGAACTTCCCGGCCGGGTCGATGCCGTACTCGGGGCCGAGGAAGAGAACCATCACCGACCAGAGGCTCCACACGGAGAAGCCGACATGCTCGGCGAAGATCGAGACGTACAGGTTGCGGCGGGCGACCGGCGCCCCGGTCGTGGCCCAGAACTCCGGATCCTCCGGGCGCCATTCGGTGATCCGTCCCGCGCGGCCGGTGGCGGCCGGCGCCAGGGTGGTGGGGGAAGCGAGCGTGCTCACGGCGACTCCTCCTCGTCGGTGACGAGAGGGACGCTAGGAACGGGCGGTTTCCCGGCCGTGCCCGCCGCGCGTCGGCCCGGAAACGGAGATCGCACGTCCGCCGCCGGGCGGCCGTGAAGCTCCTCAGATCTCCTGGAGGATGCGCAAAGCGCGGGCCACCCGTTGCATGGTCTCGGTGTCGGCCACGTCCACGCACTCGGTGAACCACTTCTTCATGGGCGAGGAGAGCCGGTCGGGCATCACCACGTAGCCGCCCATCGGCACGGCCAGGGGCGAGTCGCGCAGCAGCGACTCCTCGACCACCTCGACGACGATCACGATCGGCACGGCTGTGGAGTTGTAGACGTCGGAGCTGATGACCAGGCCGAGCCGTTCCCGGGCGCCGGAGATGCGCCAGACCTCTCCCCTACGCAGCACTCGGCCGCCCGCCGCCGAACAGCGCGTCGTCGACCAGCGCGGCCTCCTGGGCGTCGGCCAGCGCGGCGGACTCCAGGTCCAGGCCGGCACGGGCGACCGCCTCGGCGTGCGCGGTGAAGACCTCGCGCAGCGCCTTCTCCCGGGCGGCCCGGTCCATCCAGGCGGAGAGGGAGAGCCCTTCCCGCTTGGCGAACCGGCGCGCCTCCTCGATCGTCTCGTCGGAGAACGACAGTGTCACCTTGGCGGTCATGCCGGACAGATTACCCACCGGTATGACCGCCAGTCATCCCCGCTCGCACCGGTCGCCGAACCGGACACTAGGCCACGCTCAGGGACGGCGACCCCCGAAGACCGCGAACCGCCACTCCTTGAAGAAGCAGTCCACGTCGACCAGGCCGGCCTCGGCGAGCCAGCGGCACTGGTCGGTCACCGGGGCCGGCCGGTCGTGCCGCATCCGCTCGCGGGCGCCGGCGATCTCCGCCGCGTCCGAGCCCAGCTCGGTGATCCGGGCCGTCCAGACCTCGTCGTAGCGCCGGTCGAGCGCGGGGGTCGGGCCGGCCACCTGCTCGGCGTTGACGAGGACGCCGCCGGGGGCCAGCGCCTCGGCCGCCCGCCGGTAGAGCGCCCGCTTGCCGTCGTCGTCCAGGTGGTGGATGGCCAGCGCGGAGACCACCGCGTCGTACCGGCCGGCGGGCAGCGGGTCGGCCAGGTCGGCGAGCACCGTGCGGTGCGGCACCCCGCGGGCGGCCAGGTGCCCGGTGGCGACCGCCAGCATGCCGGGCGCGGCGTCGACAAGGGTGAGCCGGACCCCGGGGACCGCCGCGGCCAGCAGCAGGGAGAGCAGGCCGGTGCCCGCGCCCAGGTCCAGCACCTCGGGGGTACGCCCCGACGCGAGCGCCGCCCGCAGCGGCGGCGCGGCCACCTCGACGGCCGTGCCGTAGAAGGCGTCGAAGCAGGGCACGAGCCGGCGCCGGGCCGCGTCGTAGCTTCCCGCCACCGCGTCGAACGCGTCCGCCACACTCATGCGCGCCTCCCACAATCCGAGATTCTTGTCTCACATTCTAAGCCCTGCCGACCGGTCCGTCACTCCCGTGCGGTGTGAGGTGCTCTTGACAGGACCGAAACAGAAGGGACCCGGACCGGAAACCGCCTGACGGCACGCTTTCCCGACATGACAGACGGTGCACGCGTGGCGACGCGGCCGGGGGTACGGCCACCCCGGGAGGCCGCCACGCACTGCCCGTACTGCGCGCTCCAGTGCGGCATGGTGCTGCGGCAGACCGGGGAGCGGATCGAGGTGGCGCCCCGCGACTTCCCCACCAACCGGGGCGGCCTC
This sequence comes from Micromonospora chersina, assembly GCF_900091475.1. Classification (NCBI taxonomy): domain Bacteria; kingdom Bacillati; phylum Actinomycetota; class Actinomycetes; order Micromonosporales; family Micromonosporaceae; genus Micromonospora; species Micromonospora chersina. The sequence continues at coordinate 5,093,382 of NZ_FMIB01000002.1, read as the reverse complement.
TGCCAGAAGGGCTGGACGGCCGCCGACCTGCTCGACCACCCCGACCGCCTGACCACCCCGCTGCTGCGGGACCGGCCCGGCGGCGACCTGCGCCCGGCCGGCTGGGACGAGGCGCTCGACCGGGTCGGCGCCGGGCTGCGGGAGATCCAGGAGCGGCACGGGCGGGACGCCGTCGCGGTCTTCGGCGGCGGCGGGCTGACCAACGAGAAGGCGTACGCGCTCGGCAAGTTCGCCCGGGTGGCGCTGCGCACCCGGCACATCGACTACAACGGACGCTGGTGCATGTCCTCGGCCGCGGCGGCCGGGACGCGCGCGTTCGGCCTCGACCGGGGGCTCCCCTTCCCCCTCGCCGACCTGGGGCGGGCGGACACCCTGCTGCTGGTCGGCGCGAACCCGGCCGAGACCATGCCGCCGCTCATGCGCCACCTCGCCGACCAGCGCGAGCGGGGCGGCCGGCTGATCGTCGTCGACCCGCGGCTCACCGCCACCGCCCGCCAGGCGGACCTGCACCTGCAACCGCTGCCCGGCACCGACCTGGCGGTGGCCAACGCGCTGCTGCACATCGCGCTCACCGAGGGGTGGCTCGACCGGGCGTACGTGGCCGACCGGACCACCGGCTTCGACGAGGTCCGGCGGACCGTGGCCGGCTGCTGGCCGGCCGAGGCGGAGCGGCTCTCCGGGGTGCCGGTGGCCGACCTGGAGGCGACCGCCCGGGCCCTGGCCACCGTGGACCGCGCGATCATCCTCACCGCGCGGGGCGCGGAACAGCACGCCAAGGGCGTCGACACGGTCACCGCGTTCATCAACCTGGCGCTCGCCCTGGGCCTGCCCGGCCGCCCCGGCTCCGGCTACGGCTGCCTCACCGGGCAGGGCAACGGGCAGGGCGGCCGGGAGCACGGGCAGAAGGCCGACCAGTTGCCCGGCTACCGGCGGATCGACGACCCGGCGGCCCGGGAGCACGTGGCCGCGGTCTGGGGCGTCGACCCCGCGGAGCTGCCCGGGCCCGGCGTACCGGCCTACCAGCTCCTCGACTCCCTCGGCACCGCGGACGGCCCCCGGGCGCTGCTGGTCTTCGGGTCCAACCCGGTGGTGTCGGCGCCCCGCGCGGCCCGGGTCGAGTCCCGGCTGCGCGACCTGGACCTGCTGGTGGTGGCCGACCTCGTGCGCTCGGAGACCGCCGAACTGGCCGACGTGGTGCTGCCCGTCGCCCAGTGGGCCGAGGAGGACGGCACCATGACCAACCTGGAGGGTCGGGTGCTGCGCCGCCGCGCCCTGCGGGAGCCCCCGCCCGGCGTCCGCACCGACCTGGCCGTCCTCGCCGGGCTGGCGGCCCGCCTGCAAGGAAGGGTCCCTTCTTATCGCGAAATGCATAACAAGGGCCCCCTCCTAACGCCCACGGAGGCGTTTCCGACCGACCCGGCCGAGGTCTTCGCGGAGCTGCGCCGCGCCTCGGCCGGCGGGCCCGCCGACTACTCGGGGGTCAGCTGGGAGCGGATCGACGCCGACACCGGCGTCTTCTGGCCCTGCCCCGACGAGGGCGGGCCGGACACCCCCCGGCTCTTCGCCGACAGGTTCCCCACCCCCGACGGCCGGGCCCGGTTCCGGGCGGTGACCCACCGGCCGGCCGCCGAGCCGGTCTGCGCCGACTACCCGCTGCACTTCACCACCGGCCGGGTGCTCGCCCAGTACCAGTCCGGCGCGCAGACCCGGCGGGTCGCCGCGCTGCGCCGGGCCGCCCCCGGCGGCTTCGTCGAGCTGCACCCCGACCTGGCCGGCCGGCTCGGCGTGGCCGACGGCGAGGAGGTCCGGGTGGTCTCCCGCCGGGGCGAGCTGCGCGCGCCCGCCCGGCTCAGCCCGGCGATCCGGCCGGACACCGTCTTCGCGCCGTTCCACTGGCCGGGGGCAGCCCGTGCCAACTCGGTGACCAACGACGCCGTCGACCCGGTCTCCGGGATGCCCGAGTTCAAGATCTGCGCCGTCCGGGTGGAGAAGGCATGACCGAGCGAATCGTCATCGTGGGATACGGCATGGCGGGCGCCCGCCTCGCCGCCGAACTGCATGCGCGGGACGGGGACCGCAAGGTCACCGTGCTCGGGGCGGAGCCGCACCGGGCGTACAACCGGATCATGCTGTCCACCCTGCTCGCCGGCAAGATCGACGAGCCGGACGTGGAGCTGGCCGAGGTCGCCGGGCAGGGCGCCGACGTGCGCACCGGCACCGCGGTCACCGCCATCGACCGGGCCGCGCGCGAGGTACGCACCGCAGACGGCGACCGGCACGGCTACGACCACCTGGTCCTGGCCACCGGCAGCCGGGCCCTCGTGCCGCCGCTCCCCGGGCTCGACCCCCTCCCCGACCGGGTCGTCCCGTTCCGCACCCTGGACGACTGCCGGCGGATCCTCGCCGCCGCGAGGGGCGCCCGCAGCGCCCTGGTGCTCGGCGGCGGGCTGCTCGGGCTGGAGGCGGCCCGCGGGCTCGCCGCCCGGGGGCTGGACGTGACGGTGGTCCACCCGGTCGGGCACCTGATGGAGCGGCAGCTCGACCAGCCGGCCGGCGCGGTCCTCGCCGGCACCCTCGCCGGGCTCGGGGTGCGTACCCGGCTGGGCGTCACGGCGACCGGGGTGACCGCCGACGCCGACGGCGTCCGCCTCGACCTCGACGACGGCGACTCGCTCGCGGCCGACCTGCTGGTCCTCTCCTGCGGCGTACGCCCCGACACCGCGCTGGCCGCCGCGGCCGGGTTGGCGGTGGACCGCGGCGTGGTGGTGGACGACCGGATGCGCACCAGCGACCGGCGGATCTCGGCCATCGGAGACTGCGCCCAGCACGGCGGGACGCTGACCGGCCTGGTCGCCCCGGCGTGGGCGCAGGCCCGGGTGGTGGCCGAGGTGCTGACCGGCGCCGACCCGCTGGTCCGCTACCGGCCGCGGCCCGTGGTGACCCGGCTCAAGGCGGCCGGCATCGACCTGGCCGCCATGGGCGACGCCGTCGACGCGCCGGACGGGGGCGCGCCGGTCGAGGAGCTGACCTTCGCCGACCCGGCCCGGGGCACGTACGCCCGGCTGCGGATCCGCGACGAGCGGCTGACCGGCGCCATCCTGCTCGGCGACAACCCGGCGGTCGGCACCGTGGTGCAGCTCTTCGACCGGGGCGCGCCGGTTCCGGCGGACCGCCGGTCGCTGCTGCTCGGGCGGGCGTTCGGGGCGGCGCCGGCCACGCCCGCCGCGTCCCCGGCGCTGATGCCGGACGCGGCCACGGTGTGCCAGTGCAACGACGTGAGCAAGGGTGCCCTGGTGGCGTGCTGGCGCGCCGGCGCGCGGACCGCCGCGGAGCTGTCCGCGGCGACCCGCGCGGCCACCGGGTGCGGCGGCTGCCGGGACGCGGTGGCCGGCATCGCCGGGTGGCTGGCCGAGGTGGATCCGGCGGCGGCGCCGACAGCTGGCGGGATGGACCGTGTGGAGGTGACGCGATGAGCGGCAGGTTGGTGGTCGTCGGCAACGGCATGGTCGGGCAGCGCTTCGTCGAGGCGTTGCGGGCCCGGGACCAGGAGCGGCGCTGGCAGGTCACGGTGCTCGGCGAGGAGCGGAGGCCGGCGTACGACCGGGTGCGGCTCTCGGCCTTCTTCGACGGGGTGAGTGCCGAGGAGCTGAACCTGCACACCCCCGACGACGGGGTGGAGCTGCGGCTCGGCGAGCCGGCGCTGGCGCTCGACCGGGCGCGGCGGGTGGTGACGACCGCGACCGGCGAGCACCCGTACGACGCGCTGGTGCTGGCCACCGGCTCGTCGGCGTTCGTGCCCCCGATCGGCGGCGCCGACCTGCCGGGGGTCTTCGTCTACCGGACGCTTGACGACCTCGCGGCGATCCGCGCGCACGCCGAGGGCCGGCGCACCGGGGCGGTCATCGGCGGCGGGCTGCTCGGCCTGGAGGCGGCGAACGCGCTGCGCCTGCTGGGTCTGTCCACCAGCGTTGTCGAGTTCGCGCCCCGGCTCATGCCGGTGCAGGTGGACGAGGCGGGCGGGGCCATGCTCCGCCGCTACGTCGAGGAACTGGGCGTCACCACGTACCTCGGGGTGGCCACCAGCGCGCTGCGCCCCGGCCCGGACGGCACGGTCGGCGCGCTGGAGCTTTCCGACGGGCGCACGGTCGAGGCGGACCTCGTCGTGGTGGCCGCCGGCATCCGGCCCCGGGACGAGCTGGCCCGGGCGGCGGGGCTGCCGCTCGGCCCGCGCGGCGGGGTGCTTGTCGACGCCGGCTGCCGGACGGCCGACGAGCGGATCTGGGCGGTCGGTGAGTGCGCCGCCGTGGACGGCACCTGCCACGGTCTGGTCGCCCCCGGGTACGCGACCGCCGAGGTGGTCGCCGACCGGCTGCTCGGCGGGGCGGCCACCTTCCCGGGCGCGGACACCGCCACCAAGCTCAAGCTGCTCGGCGTGGACGTGGCCTCGTTCGGCGACGCGCACGGCGTCACCCCGGGCTGCCTCGACGTCACGTTCACCGACCCGGCCACCCGGTCGTACGCGAAGCTGGTCCTCTCCGACGACGCGAAGACGCTGCTCGGCGGCGTGCTGGTGGGCGACGCGAGCGCGTACCCGACGCTGCGGGCGAGTGTCGGCGGGCCGCTGCCCGCTCCCCCGCTGGCGCTGCTGGCCCCGGCGGGCGGTGCGGGCGCCGGGGCCGGCGCGCTGCCGGCCGCCGCGCAGGTCTGCTCCTGCAACGCGGTGACCCGGGCCGACCTGGACGCGGCCATCGCCGGCGGGGCGACCGACGTGCCGGCCCTGAAGGCGTGCACCCGGGCCGGGACGAGCTGCGGCTCCTGCGTGCCGATGCTCAAGCAGCTCCTCGACGCGGCCGGGGTGCGGCAGTCCACCGCGCTCTGCGAGCACTTCGACGCCGGCCGGCAGGAGCTGTTCGACATCGTCCGGGTCCGGGGCATCCGCACCTTCTCCCAGCTCATCGCCGAGCACGGGCGCGGCCGCGGTTGCGACATCTGCAAGCCGGTGGTGGCCTCGATCCTCGCCTCGCTGGGCACCGGGCACGTGCTCGACGGCGAGCAGGCGTCCCTCCAGGACACCAACGACCACTTCCTGGCCAACCTGCAACGCGACGGCAGCTACTCGGTGGTGCCGCGGATTCCCGGCGGCGAGATCACCCCGGAGAAGCTGATCGTGATCGGCGAGGTGGCGCGGGACTTCCGGCTCTACACCAAGATCACCGGCGGGCAGCGCATCGACCTGTTCGGCGCCCGGGTCGAGCAGCTCCCGCAGATCTGGCGCCGGCTGGTGGACGCCGGTTTCGAGTCCGGCCACGCGTACGGCAAGGCGCTGCGGACCGTGAAGTCCTGCGTCGGCGAGACCTGGTGCCGGTACGGGGTGCAGGACTCCGTCGGGCTGGCCGTCGCCCTGGAACTGCGCTACCGGGGGCTGCGCGCCCCGCACAAGCTCAAGTCGGCGGTCTCCGGCTGCGCCCGGGAGTGCGCCGAGGCCCGCAGCAAGGACTTCGGCATCATCGCCACCGAGACCGGCTGGAACCTCTACGTGGGGGGCAACGGCGGGTTCCGGCCCCGGCACGCCGACCTGTTCGCCACTGATCTATCCACAGAAGCACTGATTCGACTAATCGATAGATTCTTAATCTATTACATCCGTACCGCCGACCGGTTGCAGCGCACCGCCGCCTGGATCGAGGCGATGGACGGCGGCCTCGACCACCTCCGGTCGGTGCTCGTGGACGACTCGCTCGGGCTCTGCGCCGAACTCGACGCGGCCATGGTGCGGCACGTCGCCGGGTACTCCGACGAGTGGCGGGACGTGCTGGAGGACCCGGAGCGGCTGCGCCGCTTCACCTCCTTCGTCAACGCACCCGACGTGCCCGACCCGTCCATCAGTTTCGCGGTGGAGCGCGGCCAACCGGTGCCCGCCCGCGGCGCCCCGCCGGGCGCCGGCGGCCGCCGCCAGCCGGTCGCGCTGGGCCTTCCGGAGGTACGGCGATGAGCGCCCCGACGATGGTGGCCTGGACGGCCGTCTGCCCGCTGGACCGGCTGGACCCGGACCGGGGCGTGGCAGCCCTGGTCGACGGGGTGCAGGTGGCCCTCTTCCGCACCGGCGGCGAGCTGTACGCGGTCGACAACCTCGACCCGGTGGGCGGCGCGCACGTGATGTCCCGGGGCATCGTGGGCAGCCGCGGCGGCCTGCCGACGCTCGCCTCCCCGCTGCACAAGCAGGTCTACGACCTGACCACCGGACGGTGCCTGGACCTCCCGGGCGTGGCGCTGCGGCGGCACGAGGTGCGCTGCCGGGACGGCCTCGTCGAGGTGCGGTTGCGACAGGAGGAGTAGATGCGGGAGGAACTGGCCGGCTTCACCATCGGGGTCACCGCGGACCGGCGGCGCGACGAGCTGGCCGCGCTGCTGCAGCGGCGGGGCGCGCGGGTGGTGCTCGCCCCGGCGCTGCGGATCGTGCCGCTGGCCGACGACACCGACCTGCGCGAGGCCACCCGGGCCTGCCTGGAGCGCCCGCCGGACGTGCTCATGGCGAACACCGGCATCGGGATGCGCGGCTGGCTGGAGGCGGCCGAGGGCTGGGGACTGGCCGAGCCGCTGCGCGCCGTGCTGGCCCGGTCGTACGTGGTGGCCCGTGGCCCCAAGGCGACCGGGGCGATCCGGGCGGCCGGGCTGCGCGAGCACTGGTCCCCCGCCTCGGAGAGCTGCGACGAGGTGGTCGAGCACCTGGTCCGGCGCGGCGTGGCCGGCCAGGTCATCGCGCTGCAACTGCACGGCGAGCGGCAGCCGGAGTGCACCGAGGCGCTGGAGTCGGCCGGGGCCACGGTGATCGAGGTGCCGGTCTACCGCTGGGCGCCGCCGACCGACCCGGCGCCGTTGCACCGGCTCATCGACCTGGTCGCCGGGCGGATGGTCGACGCCGTGACGTTCACCTCCGCCCCGGCGGCCGAGGCGCTGCTGCGGGCGGCCGGCGACCGGACCGAGACGGTCCTGGCGGCCCTGCGCGGAGACGTGCTGGCCAGCTGCGTCGGCGCGGTCACGGCCGAGCCCCTGGTGCGGCGGGGGGTGCCGGTGAGCGCCCCGAACCGGGCCCGGCTGGGCGCCCTGGTCCGGACGATCGTCGACGAGCTGCCCCGCCGGACGGTGACCGTGAAGGCCGGCGGGCACCTGCTGACCCTGCGCGGCCACGCCGCGGTGGTGGACGGCGAGCTGCGCCCACTCGCGCCGGCCCCGATGGCGGTGCTGCGGGCGCTGGCGGTCGCGCCCGGGAAGGTGCTGTCCCGCACCGCCCTGCTGCGTACCCTGCCGCGGGGCGCGGACGAGCACGCGGTGGAGATGGCGGTCGCCCGCCTGCGGGTCGGGCTCGACGCCCCCCGCGTGGTGCAGACCGTGGTGAAGCGCGGCTACCGGCTGCGGGTCGACTGACCCCGCCGCCGGGGGGGCGGGGTCAGCCGACCGGCGTCGCGAAGCCGTGCTCGGCCTGGAGCCGGAGCATGGCGTGCTCGACAACGGTCACCAGCACCTGCTTGACCGACTCGCGCCGCCGCGCGTCGCACATCACCAGCGGCACGTCCGGCGAGATCGCCAGCGCCTCGCGGACCTCCTCCAGCTCGTAGTGCGGCGCGTCGTCGAACCGGTTCAGCGCCACCACGTACGGCAGGTTGCGGTTCTCGAAGTAGTCCAGCGGGGCGAAGGCGTCGGTGATCCGGCGGGTGTCCACCAGCACGGCCGCGCCCACCGCGCCCCGGATGATCTCGTCCCACATGAACCAGAAGCGGGTCTGGCCCGGCGTGCCGAAGAGATAGAGGATCAGGTCCTCGGCCATGGTGATCCGGCCGAAGTCCATGGCGACCGTGGTGGTCTCCTTGCCGGGCACCTTCGACGGGTCGTCGATGCCGACGCCGGCCGCCGTCATCAGCGCCTCGGTGGTCAGCGGCTGGATCTCGGAGATCGCGCCGACCAGGGTGGTCTTGCCCACCCCGAAGCCGCCCGCGATGACGATCTTCGCGGAGATGATCTCCCGGCTGCGGCTCGCCCCCGCGGGGTCATAGTTCGCGAAGTCCACTTAGCACCCTTCCAAGCAGGTTCATCCGCGCCGCGAACCCTGTGGCGGGAGCGGCGGTGTGTAGCGTCAGCAGGCCCTCGGCCACCAGGTCGGCGACCAGCACCCGGGTGACGCCCAGCGGCATCCGGGTGTAAGCGGCGATCTCCGCCAGCGACTGTGCCCGGCCCTCGCAGACCGAGGCGATGCGGTACTTGTCGTGCCCGGCGAACCGCGCCTCGGCCGACTGGGTGGGCGTGCAGGACAGCACCGCCTCGAGCGCGATGTTCTGCAACGGCTCGGTGCGGCCACGGGTGACCGCGTACGGTCGCACCAGCGCGCCACGCGGGTCTCGTCGTGGTTCCATCTCGCGATCACCTCCCCTCGTACGGAGCCGGACGGGCTCCGGGCCACGTCACCGGACGGCCGGTCAGGGCCGGACGGCGTCCCTGGGCAGCGGGACCAGCGCCTGGCCGACCCGTTCCACAAGCAGTGCCATCTCGTAGCCCACCTGGCCCACGTCGCAGCTCCGCGCGGCCAGCACGGCCATCGACGAGCCGTCGCTGATGGACATCAGGAAGAGATACCCGCTGTCCATCTCGATGACGGTCTGGAGCACCCCGCCGGCGCTGAACATCCGGGCGGCACCCTCGGTCAGGCTCACCACGCCGGAGGTGATCGCGGCGAGCTGGTCGGCCCGGTCCCCCGGCAGGTCGCGGGAGGAAGCGAGCAGCAGCCCGTCCGCGGACACCGCCACCACGTGGGCGATGCCCGCCACGCTGTCGGCGAAGTTGGTGAGCAGCCAACCCATGTCCTGCATGGCCGCTGGCCTGTTCATCGGTTCGTCTCCTTGGTCGAGGTGCTGTTCAGGTCCGCGCCGGCCGTCCGACCCCGCTGCACACCGCGGTGGTAGGCCGACAGCAGGCCGCGTACTTCGTCCGGGGTGCGCCGGGTGCTGGCCCGGCTGCCCTTCGGCTCGATGCCACCGGGCACGAGCTGGGCCTGCGGCACCCGCTTGGGCAGGCCGGACCGGGTGGTGCCGGCGTTGGCGGGCTCCGCGGCCTTGCTGGCCCGCGACCAGCCCTCGTCGGCGGCCGTCCGCCAGGCCTCCGGGTCGATCGCAGGCGGCGTCGGCGCCGGCGCGGGCACGGCCGTGGCGGGCGGCGGCGTCGGGGCCGCCGGCGGGGTGTACAGCGGCGGCGTGGTCAGCCCCGCCGCCTGGGCGCCCGGGGTGCGGGTCGGCAGCGGCGGCCGCGGGGACCCGCCGGCCGGCTGCGCGGACGCGGCGGCCTGCGCCGGGGCCGGCGCCGGCTCCTCGTCGAACCGGGGGCGGTTGAAGATCGTGGTCTCGTCGTCGCCGTGCGAGCGGAACCAGACCGCCTCCATCTCCCGGAAGATCGGCGCCTCGGCCGGCCGGTCCGGCCGGGCCACCACCGGGGCCGCCGGGGCCGCGGCGGCCGGCTGGTAGGCCGGCGGCGGCGGGGCCGGGGCGGCCGGGGCGGCGGTCGTCGCCGCCTCCCCGCCCGGCGCCCGCTGCGGCAGCGGATCGAGCGACGGGTACGCGACGGTCGGCCCGCCCGCCGACCAACCGGCGCCGGAGATCGGGGCGGGAGCGGCCGGGGCGGGAGCCGCCGGGGCGGGAGCGGGAGCGGGCGGCGCGGAGGCCACCGGGACGCTCGGCGGGGCGGTGGGCAGCGCGCCGGCGACGCCGCCGAACTGCACGGCCGGGGCGGTGTCCCGCGCCTCGGCGGGCGCCTGCCAGCGGGCGGGCGGCGGGGTGGCCGTGCTGCGCCACTGGTCGGCCAGGGTGGCCGTGCCGGCCCGGCCCGCGCCGGCCAGCGCGTCGGCGGCGCCGACCTGGCTGAGGGGGGACTGCTCGACGGCGAGCGGCTGGCGCGGGCGGGTCAGCGGGGCCTGGCCCCGGTTCGCCGGGAGCACCACGGTGGCGTTCGGCAGGGTGACCTGGGCGACCGTGCCGCCCTCCACGTTGCGGCGCAGCTCGACCCGGATCCCGTAGCGGGAGGCGAGCCGGCTCACCACGGCCAGACCCATCAGCCGGAACGCGGCCACGTCGACCGTGGGCGGGGCGGCCAGGCGGCGGTTGAGCGAGTCGAGCTGCTCGTCGCTGAGGCCGAGACCGCGGTCCTCGACCTGGATCAGCACGTAGTCGCGGATCCGGCGGCCGTCGGCCACCACGATGGTGTTCGGCGGCGAGAACCGGGTGGCGTTGTCGAGCAGCTCGGCCACCAGGCGGACCACGTCGTTGACCGCGTGCGCGGCGACCGAGATGTCGGTGTCGACGGTGCCGAACTCGATCCGGTTGTAGAGCTCCACCTCGGACTGTGCGGCGCGCAGCACGTCGACCAGGAGCGCGTCGTCGCGGCGCGGCACGGCCGAGTCGGCCCCGGCGAGCACCAGCAGGTTCTCGTCGTTGCGGCGCATCCGGGTGGCCAGGTGGTCCAGCTCGAAGAGCTGGGCCAGCCGCTTCGGGTCCTCCTCGCCGCGCTCGATGGCGTCCAGCTCGCCGATCATCCGGTCGACCAGGCTCTGCGAGCGGCGGGCCAGGTTGAGGAACATGGCCGAGACGCTGGTCCGCAGCGCGGCCTGCTCGGCCGCCACCCGGACGGCTTCCCGGTGGACCACGTTGAAGGCCGCGGCCACCTGGCCGACCTCGTCGCGGTTGGTCAGCTTGATCGGGTCCCGGACCTGCTGGACGATCTCGTCCACGCCGCCGTCGCCGATGGCGTTGACGTTCTGGAGCCGGCTCACCGCGTCGGGCAGGTCGTGGTTCGCCACCGCCAGCGCGCCCTCGCGCAGCCGGCGCAGCGAGTCGTTGAGCGAGCGGGCCAGGACCACGGCCAGCGTCACGGCGATGGCCAGCGTGAGGAGCACCAGCAGGCTCTCCATGAAGGCCTGCCGGATGACGTCGGTGCGCACCGCGTCGGCGTCGGCCAGCAGCTCGTTCTGAAGCTGGATCTCGGCCCACCGCATCAGGTCGCCGACCGCGCCGATGGCCGCGGCGGCCTCACCGGCGGTGACCAGCGGGGCCTGCCCGACCGAGCGGGAGACGTCGGTGGCGACCCGGTCGCCGAGCTGCACGGCGTCACCGGAGACGGTGCGGTCCACCAGGGCCCGCTGGTCCGGCTCGGCGGCCCGGGAGAAGGAGAGCAGTGCCTCCTGCTGGCCGGTCAGGGTGGCCACGAACGAGGAGAACTGCTCGTCGTCAATGCGGCCGGCGGAGAGGGCGGTGTAGGCGACCGCCTCCTCCTCGGCGACCTCGGCCTTGGCGTGGGCGAAGGCGGCCACCGCGCGACGGGCGTCGGCGAGGCTCTCGGCGCCGGGCTGCTGGGCCAGCGTGTCGCCGTACGCCACGAGGTCGTCGAGGACGATGCCGTAGCGCAGGCTCGCCTCGGAGACCGGCATCTGCTGCCGGTCCAGCACCTGCTGGCGGGTGCCGTTCAGGGTGTTCAGGTGGTCGTCGATGACCTTGAGCCGGTCGCGCACCGAGGTCGGCACGTCGCCCAGCTTGCCGCGCTCGGCCCGGTACGCCGCGATCCGCTCGTCGGTGCGGCGTACCCGCAGGTTGTAGGCGTCCGGCGTCTGGTTCGACGCGGCCAGGAAGGCGGCCGCGGCCATCCGCTCCTTGTGCAGGTCCTGGGTGAGCGCCGAGACGTCGATCGACAGCGCGGTCAGCGACCGGATCCGGTTGGCCTCGTACGCGCCCTCGCCGACCGAGACGAGTCGGATAGTTGCCAGTGCGATGACAGCCGCCACCGGAACGACGAGGATCAGGGCGAGCTTGGAACGGATCCGCGCGTCACGCAGCCGAGGCAGTCGCCGGCGCCGATTCCGCTGATCGGCGGCGGGGCTCTCGGGCAGGGTCGTAGATCCGGTGCTCACGACATCGCCTCCGTCGTTTCTTCCACGCTTGACCCGCCGACCCGTGCCTGATGCAGCGGCCAACGCCACGCGCGGCACGGCCGCGATTTCATCAGACGAGATCCTGTTTGGGAAGCGGCAGTGAGGCAGGAAACGGTCGGGGCCGACTCAACCCGTGATCCGATCACCTAATACCTTCTTTTCTCCAGCCCCCTGAACAGGGCATGTAACTCCAGAGTGGTCAGTCGTATCTGCGCAGTAATTGTCGGTTAACGTTCCGTGTCCCCAACATGTGGGACGAGCGTCCCGAAACCGCTCCCGACATCCGCGCTTGACCACAGGGCCCGGCATTGGCAAGGTTTTGCAGGCTTCGCGCACACCGTACGGCACACCAATCCCGTTCCTCCACTGAGGACGGACGAGCGGCGGTGATCGGGCGCTGGCCCACGCCGCACCTGGAGGACTGAGTTGAGCCCCATCCGCTCCGCGAGCATCGCGGTGCTCGCATCGGCCGTGCTGGCCACCACCCTCACCGGCTGCGAGATCGGCGGGGAGCCGCAGGACACCAGCCCGATCGTGATCGCCGCGGACCTCGAACTGTCCGGCGCCTCCGCGCCGATCGGCAAGGTCTACCAACGGGCGCTGGAACTGAAGGTCGAGCAGTTGAACTCCTCCGGCGCCCTGGATGGCCGGAAGATCGAACTCAAGGTGAAGGACAACCGCTCCGACGCCGCCGAATCGTTGCGGAACATCAACGATTTCAGCAGCGACTCACGGGTAACCGCCATCATCATGGGCGGCTGCAACGAATGTGCGGTCGGTGCCGTCCGCACGATCGGTGAGAAGCGTATTCCCACCCTCGCGCTCGCCTCCTCCGGCGAGGTCACGGAACCGGTGGCCGAGCGCCGCTTTGTCTTCAAGCTGGCGCCGAATGCGGCCGACAGCGCCGCCGCCCTCACCACCGAACTGACCCGCCGCAACATCCGCAAGGTGGCCGTGCTGCACAGCGCCGACAAGTACGGCCAGGAGGGGCTGGCGGCACTGAACAGCGAGTTCACCAAGGCCGGCATCAAGCTGGTCCGCGCCGAGTCGGTGCGGACCACCGACACGGAGGTCAGCACCCAGATCGACGGCCTGGTCGACAAGAAGCCCGAGGCACTGATCGTCTGGACCCCGCCGGAGCAGGCGTCGCTGGCGGCCACCACCGCCCGGCAGCGCCGCTACGCCGGCGCGCTGTTCTTCGACGCCTCGGCGGCCGGCGACCTCTTCCTGGGCGCCTCGGCGCGATCGACCGAGCGGGCCACACTGATCTTCACCCAGACCATGGTGATCGACGACGTCATCGCCACCACCCCGGCCAAGGCCGCCCGGCGGCAGTGGTTCCAGGAGTACACCGCCCGGTTCGGCGGCTACAACGGCTACTCCTCGTTCGCCGCGGACGCCGTCCAGCTCATCGCCGACGCCGAACTGCGGGCCGGCGGCGAGCCGGGCAAGGTGGACCGGAGCGCCCTGCGCGACGTCCTGGAGACCGCTCAGCTCGACGGCCTCTCCGGGCCGATCCGGATGACCCCGGACAACCACTCCGGCCTCATGCCGCAGGCGCTCACCACGCTCGTCGCCCGCGGCGGCCGCTGGCGGCTGGCCGGCTGACCGGGCCCGCTCCCGGCGGAGGCGGGAACGCCTCCCGCCGGGAGCAGCCCGTCAGCGGGCGGAGGTGGTGGCGCGGACCCAGGGCAGGGCGAGGCGCTCGACCAGGCTGAGGGCCGAGTAGAGCAGGATGCTCATCACCGCCACCAGCACGATCGCCGCCCACGCCGTCGCGGTGTCACCGACGCCGTTGTACTGGAGGATCTGGTAGCCCAGCCCGGGCCGGTCCGAATAGAACTCCCCGATCACCGCGCCGATAGCGGCCAGCGGCATGGCCACCTTCAGCCCCACGAAGATCTGCGGCAGCGCGGCCGGGAAGCGCACCTTCCGGAACGCCTGCCACCAGGACGCGTTCAGCGAGCGGCCCAGCTCGGCCAGGTCGGCGGGCGTGGTGGTCAGCCCGGTCGCCGTGGACAGCACGATCGGGAAGAAGCAGAGCAGGAACACCATGGTCAGGATGGGCTTCTGCCCCCAGCCCACCGCGACCACCAGCAGCGGACCGAAGGCGATCTTCGGCACCGCGTTGACGGCCACCAGCAGCGGGGCGAACATCCGCTCCACCCGGCTGGACGCGGCCAGCGCCATCCCGATCAGCACCCCGGCGAGCGACGAGAGCAGGAAGCCGAGCACTGTCATCCACGTGGTGATGCCCAGCGCCGGGAGCAGCACGTCGGTGGTGCCGACCAGCGAGCGCCACACCGCCTGCGGCGGCGGCAGCGCGGCCGGGTGGACCAGGTGCAGCCCCGAGGTGACCAGCCACCAGGCGGCCACCGCGATGACCAGCCCGAGCGCCGGCAGCCCCACGGCCGCGGGGCGTACGACCAGCCGGCGCGGCGCGGCGGCGGGCTCCGCCGGCCCCTCCGGCGCCGGAGCCCCGGCGCGGGTCCCGGTCAACTGCGTCACGTGTCCTCCTCTCTCGGCCGGTCGACGACCGGCACGCGAAGGGGGTGCGCCCCACCGGGTGTCCCGGCGGGCCGCACCCCCGTTGCCCGAGCCGACCGGTCAGGCCTTCGGCGCGAGGCTGAAGTCGATGATCTGGTCGGGGGTGAGGTTCTGCTTGAGCGCGCCCGCGCCCTGGAGCAGCGCGATGCTCTTGGCGACCCGGCCGCTGTCCAGCGTGCCGATGGCGGTGCCCGAGTTGCTGGAGCGGACGTACGCGGCCATGAGCTGGAGCTCCGCGGCGGACGCGGCCGGGTTGGCGGCCGGCACGTTCTTCTTCAGGAGCTCGCCCGCCTCGTCCGGGTGGGCCAGCGCGTACTCCAGGCCCTTGAGCAGGGCCGCGGTGAAGCGCTTGACCATCTCCGGCTTCTCCTTGGCGATCTTGCTGGAGGTGATCAGCACGTTGCCGTAGAGGTCCTGCATCACGTTGCTGTAGGGCAGCACGACAGGCTTCTTCTTGGCCACCGCCTCGACGGTCGGCTGGCCGACCACGAACTGGCCGATGCCATCGACCGCGCCGGAGCCGAGCATGCCGATGAGGCCCTGCGCCTCACCGTTGACCCAGGTCACCTTGCTGCCGTCGATGCCGGCCAGCCGGGCGTACGTCGGGAAGAGGTTGCGCACGACGGAGGTGGGGGTGTCGGCGAGCTTCTTGCCCTCGAGGTCCTTCGGGGTGGCGATGTTCTTGCCCTCGACCGACACGATGGCGGCCATGGTGCGCTGCTGGATCGCCGCCACCGCGACGAAGTCCTTGGCCTGGCCGTTGCCGAGCTGAAGGATGCCGCCGGTCAGGTCGATCGGGCCGAAGTCGGCCTGGCCACCGGTGATGGTCTGGATGACCGAGCCGGTGCCCTGCCCGGGCTTGATGTCGACGTCGAAGCCGGCCTCCTTGAAGAAGCCCTTCTCCTTCGCCACCCAGGCGTAGGAGTCACGGCCGAAGTTGCCGAACGAGGTGAGGTAGGTCACCTTCTCCAGCGCCGCACCGTTGCCGCTCTTGCCGTCCTCCGACTTGTCCGAGTCGCTGCTGCAGCCGCCGACGAGGGCGAGGGCGGTGGCCAGCGCCGCGGCGGCGACCGTACGGGTCAGCCTTCTCATCAGTGCACCATGTCCTTTCCGACCAGGCCATGTTCGCCCGGTCGGGTCGTGGGTCCGACGGTGTCGGCAGGAGGGGACAGCCGACGGGACCGTCGTGAGGGGACTCTTCGCGCGCAACAGCGTACGAGAAGGCCGATGAAGCCAGGCGGGCGTCCGGGTTGCGGAACGGAAACGAAGTTGCCTGACGGAAAGGAGACTGACGTCCACCCCGGACGGTGCTATAAGGACCGGCTCCCGCTACGCTAGCCCGGCTCGCGTTCGCGACGTTGGAAGGGAGCCGGCGGGAGATGATCCGACTGTCCGGGGTGTCCCGCACCTTCGACGGCCGCTCGGGCCGGGTCGAGGCGCTGCGCGGCATCGACCTCGACGTCGCGGAGGGCGAGTTCGTCGCCGTCCTCGGCCGCTCCGGGTGCGGCAAGTCCACCCTGCTCCGCATGATCGCCGGCCTGCTACCGGTCACCGACGGCGAGATCACCGTTGCCGGCACGCCGATCACGAAACCCCGCCGGGACATCGCCATGCTGTTCCAGCGGCCCGCGCTGCTGCCCTGGCGCACGGTGCTGGACAACGTCCTGCTGCCCGTCGAGATCTTCGGCCTGAGCCGGGCGAAGCACCGCGACCGGGCCCGCGGGCTGCTGGAGATGGCCGGGCTGGGCGGCTTCGAGAAGCGCCTCCCGCACGAACTGTCCGGTGGCATGCAGCAGCGGGTCTCGCTCTGCCGGTCGCTGATCGGCGAGCCCCGGGTGATGCTCATGGACGAGCCCTTCTCCGCGCTCGACGCGCTCACCCGGGAGGAACTCTCCGGCGAACTCCAGCGGGTGCACATGGAGACGAAGGCGACGATCGTCTTCGTCACCCACTCGATCGACGAGGCGGTGCTGCTGGCCGACCGGGTCGTCGTGCTCAGCCCGCGCCCCGGCCGGATCCGTGAGGTCGTCCAGGTGGCCGTGCCCCGACCCCGCACCCTGGGCCGCCACGCCCACCTGGCCGAGGTCGCCCGGATCAGCGCCGAACTGCACGAACTGCTGATGGAACGCGAGGCCACCGCCGGCGTCGTCGCGGGAGGGCGCTGACCATGCGGGTGTCCGTCTTCACCGAGCCGCACCGCGGCGCCAGCTACGACGACCAGCTCCGGTTCGCCCGGCTGGTGGAGGAGACCGGCTTCGAGGGCTTCTTCCGCGCCGACCACTACCGGTCGATGGGGGACGACCCCGGGCTGCCCGGCCCCACCGACGCCTGGCTGACGCTCGCCGCGCTGGCCCGGGAGACCTCCCGGATCCGGCTCGGCACGCTTGTCACCTCGGCCACCTTCCGGCTGCCCGGGCCGCTGGCCGTGATGGTCGCCCAGGTCGACCAGATGAGCGGCGGCCGGGTCGAGCTGGGCATCGGCGCCGGCTGGTACGAACGCGAGCACACCGCCTACGGCATCCCGTTCCCGGCGGTCACCGAGCGGTTCGACCGGCTCGCCGAGCAACTGGAGATCGTCACCGGGCTGTGGCGCACCCCGCCCGGCGAGACGTACAGCTTCACCGGCGACCACTACCGGCTTGCCGACGCGCCCGCGCTGCCCAAGCCGGTGCAGCAGCCCGGGCCACCGGTGATCGTCGGCGGCCGGGGCCCGAAGCGCACTCCCGAACTGGCCGCCCGGTACGCCGACGAGTTCAACATGCCGTTCAAGACCGTCGCCGAGACGGCCGCCGCCTACGAGCGGGTCCGCGAGGCGTGCGACCGCACCGGGCGAACCGGATCGGGGCGGGCGCCGCTCGTGCTCTCCGCCGGCATCGTTGTGGCGATCGGGCGCACCGACGCGGAGGCCCAGCGCCGGGCCGCGCCGCTGCACGTCAAGAGCGCGCTCCCGCCGGAGGACCCGGTGGTCGGCTCCCCCACCCAACTCGTCGACCGGCTCGGCGAGTTCGCCGCCGTCGGGGCCACCCGGGTGCACCTGCGCCTCATCGACTTCGACGACCTCGACCACGTGGAGCTCATCGCCGCCGAGGTGCTCCCCCAACTGGACGGACCACGATGACCGACCTCTCCGCCGACCTCGGACTCGGCCCGGTGGGCCAGGAGATCGTCTTCGAGAACGACCGGGTACGCGTCTGGCACATCCGGCTGGAGCCCGGCGAGCGGCAGCCGCTGCACCGGCACGACCACCCGTACCTCGTGGTGGCGATCGAGGGCGCGAAGAACGTGGTGCAGACGATCGACGGCACGACGATCGACGCGGACGAGCCGACCGGCGGGGTGGTCTACCGCGACCCCGGAGCCGTGCACATGCTGACCAACATCGGTGACACCACGTACCTGGCCCGGCTGGTCGAGCTGAAGTAGCCACGCCGGCGCCGACTCGCCGCGCCACGGGTGGCAAGGTGGCGATCGGGTGCACCGGGCCGTAACGTGCCCGACATGGCCTTTCGGACGTGGGGCAGGCTGCTGCTCACGGCGCTCGGGGTGAGCGTGCTGGCCGGGGCCGGCCAGCTCGGCATCGCGTACGGCTTCGGCGTCGTACGCCTCGACGGCGCGTTCGTCGACGGCTCGGTCAACCGGTGGCCCGCCCAGCTCGCCTGGGTCGGCTGGTTCGCCGCGGTCGCCACGATCGCCGGAGCCGTCCTCACCGAACGCCTCGCCCGCCGGGACGCCTCCCCGGCCGGCACCGCCGAGCTGCTCTCCATCGCCGGCGTCAGCGCGGTGGGCGCGACAGTTGTCGCCCCGCTCTGCATGCAGCCGGCCCGCGCCGCCGAGCTGGGCGGCACCGTCGACCCCGTGTGGGCGGTCGGCATCTGCGCGATCCTCGGCGCCGTGGTCGGGGCGGGTGCGGCCATCGCCGTGCTGCTCAAGCCGCCGTTCGGCTGGAGCGTCGCGCTCACCGCCGCGGCCGTCTGGCTGCTCGCCCTGATCTCCGTCGCGCCGTCGGTCGCGTCCACCGGCACGCTGCCCACCGTACGCCTCGGCGTCCTCGAACCGTCCTGGCTCGACCCGGCGGCGGCCCAGCGCCTGGCCATGCTGGTGCTGCCCACGCTGGCCCTGCTCGCCGGCGCGGCGGTCGGCGTGCTGGCCCGGCGGGCCGGGCACCTGCCGCTGGTCGGCGGCGCCGCCGGGGCGGCCGGCCCGGTCCTGCTGGCCTTCGCCTACCTGACCGCCGGCCCCGGCACCGCGGCCGACCGCTACCAGCTCGCGCCCTACTACGGCGCGCTGATCGCGGTCGCCGCCGGCGCGCTGGGCTCGACCGCCACCACGGTGCTGCCCCGGCCGGCGACCACGGCCGCCGGGCCCGACGCCATCGAGCCGACCGACATCCTCCAGCCCCTGCCGGCGGCGCCGGCCACCAGCGATCCGGCTCCGACCGCCCCGGTGACCGTCCGCGCCCCGGGGGCACCGAGCCCCGCCCACTGGGACTGGCCGGAGGCCGGCGGGCTCACCCCGGCCGGGCTCAGCCGCCGGCCCTTCGACCGCCCCGCCGCCGAACTGCCGGCCGACCGGGCGGAGCCGACCCCGGTGCCCGAACCGGCGCCGGTGCACGGACCGACCCCGGCGCACGAGCCCGCTCCGGGCACGGTGGACGAGGCCGCCGTGACCGGCCGCGACAGTGCGACCGCCCCGGCCGTGGCCGGCGAGGCGGCCTCGGACCACCACTGGTTCGGCGCGCCGACCCCCTCGGGCCTCCCGTCCGAGCAGCGTCCGGACGTCGCGCCGGCCCACCACACCGCCGCCCCGCAGCCGCACCCCGACCCGACGCGACCCGCGCGGGAGGCCGACGACAGCGGCGCCGATCGGCCGGACACGCAGCCCGCGCGGGAGGCCGACGACAGCGGCGCCGGCCGGCCGGACACGCGGCCCGCGCGGGCGCTCGGTGACACCGTGCCGGAGGAGCCGGCCGCCGGCCGGGACGACGCGGACCTCGTCCGGAACCTGCAGATGCCCGGATCGCCCCCGCCGGGACGGCGGACCTCGGCCATCGACGTGCTCGCCGCCGGCCGCCCGACCCCGCCGGCCGACCCGGCCCCGGTCACGCCGCCCGCACCGCCGGTGGGGATCACGCCGCCGGTGGAGTCGGCGCGCCCGGCGGCCGGGACCGCGAGGGCGGTGGACCGGACCGGAGCCGCGCCCGTGGAGCGGGACCGGACGGACGTGCCGGACCCGGCGGCGGCACACGAGGTGCCCGGCGCGGTCCCCGCCGAGCCGGCGACGGAGGTGGCCCCGGCTCGGGCGACGCGACCGCGGCGGAACCGTGCCGGCTCCCCCACGCCCACGCCGCCGCCGGCGGACCAGCCGCTCTCGACGGCGCGCTCGGCAGATGACGCGTCCCCGACCGTCCGGGCGCTCGACGACGCACCCTCCGCGGGCCGACGAGCGGACCGTGCGACCCCGGCGGGCACCCCGTCAGCCAGCAAGGACGCGCCGCCGGCGGCCCGACCGGCGGGCGGCGCGACGGCGGCGGAAGCCCCGGCAGCGGAGGCGGCGGTCGAGCCGGACGTGTCCGCGCCCGCCGCACCGGCTCCGGTCGGACGTGCCAAGCGCACCCGCAAGCCGCGCACCACCCGGGCCGCCACGGACCAGGTCCCCGCCGAGCCGAGCATCACCACACCGGCGAGCACCACCGGGCCGACCCCTACCACCACACCGGGCAGCACCACCGTGCCGGCCATCACCACACCGTCCGGCACCGCCGAACCCAGCACCACCCCGGCCAGCGTCTTCGAGCCGACCGGAAGCATTCCGGCCGCCGCCGCCAACACCCCAACCACCGGCGGCGAGGCGAAGGCCGACGTGCCGGCCACGCACCGACCCGAGGCGCCGGACCAGGCACCGGTCGCCGGCACCACCGGCGGCAGCACGCCGACCGCCGGCGAGCGGCGGAACTTCTTCTTCGCCCCGGAGCCGCCGCCGGCCGACCTGCCCGAGCCCCCGGCCTCGCCCCGGCCGCGGGTCCCGATCTTCGAGGACGTGACCCCCGGCGACGTCCGGCCGGCCTGGCCGATCGCCCCCGCCACGAACTGGCCGGTCGCCCCGCGCGGCGGTGCCGGGTCCACCGAGTCCGGCGCCCCGACCGCCGGCCGGGCCGGTGACCCCGACGGCACCGGAACCCCCGACGGCACCGGGCCCGCCCACGTCACCCGGCCGGAGCCGGCGCCGCGCCCCCGGCACCGGGCCCTGCCCGACCTGGGCCGGAGCACCGGCTGGGACGCCCTCGCCAACGCCCGCCCCGCCGGCCCGGCCACCCCACCGCCCACCGACCGCGCTCCGGAAACGACCGCTCCGGAAACCAGCGGCCCGGAAACCGCCGGCCCGGAAGCCACCGGCCACAGTGGCCCCGCCCCGGAAAGCACCGGCCGGGTCCTTCCGGCCTGGGACGGTCAGGCGGCGCAGACCACCTCCGGCGGCCGGCACGCCGACGTGTCCGGGGCCGACGCGGCCCCCGAGGCGGCCGGCGGGAAGTCCAAGGCCCGGCGCGGCCTGTTCCGGCGTAACCGCGGGAAGGGCGGCGAGCCGGGCGAGGTCGACCGCGAGTCCGAGCCGCTCCCGAGGCAGGACGAGGAGTACGTCGACTGGGTCGCCGGCCTCGCCTCGGACGACGACGCGGACGACACCCGGTCGCTGCGTACCGGCCGGCACCACCGCGACTGAGCGTGCGGGGGCCGGGTCGACCAGCGGCCCGGCCCCGACGGCGCTCAGGCCAGCGGCAGGTAGACGCGGGAACCGCCGGCCACGAACTCCGCCGACTTGTCCTGCATGCCGCGCGCCGCGTACTCCTTCAGCTCCTGGGTGATCTTCATGGAGCAGAACTTCGGGCCGCACATCGAGCAGAAGTGGGCGGTCTTCGCGGGCTCGGCCGGCAGCGTCGCGTCGTGGTACGCCCGGGCGGTCTCCGGGTCCAGCGCCAGGTTGAACTGGTCCTCCCAGCGGAACTCGAACCGCGCCTTGGAGAGCGCGTCGTCCCAGGCCTGCGCCCCCGGGTGCCCCTTGGCCAGGTCGGCCGCGTGTGCCGCGATCTTGTACGCGATCACGCCCGCCTTCACGTCGTCCCGGTCGGGCAGCCCGAGGTGCTCCTTCGGGGTGACGTAGCAGAGCATCGCCGTGCCGAACATGCCGATCATCGCCGCGCCGATGGCCGAGGTGATGTGGTCGTACGCGGGCGCGATGTCGGTGGTCAGCGGGCCGAGCGTGTAGAACGGGGCTTCGTGGCACCACTCCTGCTGGAGGTCCACGTTCTCCTTGATCTTGTGCATCGGCACGTGCCCGGGGCCCTCGATCATCACCTGCACGTCGTGCGCCCAGGCGACCTTCGTGAGCTCGCCCAGGGTGCGCAGCTCGGCGAACTGCGCCTCGTCGTTGGCGTCCGCGATCGAGCCCGGCCGCAGCCCGTCGCCGAGCGAGAACGTCACGTCGTACCTCGCGAGCAGCGCGCACAGCTCCTCGAAGTGGGTGTAGAGGAAGTTCTCCTCGTGGTGCGCCAGGCACCAGGCCGCCATGATCGAGCCACCGCGGGAGACGATCCCGGTGACCCGGTCCACGGCCAGGGGCACGTACGGCAGCAGCACCCCGGCGTGCACCGTCATGTAGTCGACGCCCTGCTCGGCCTGCTCGACGACCGTCTCGCGGAACACCTCCCAGCTGAGCTTCACCGGGTCGCCGCCGACCTTCTCCAGCGCCTGGTAGATCGGCACGGTCCCGATCGGCACCGGCGAGTTCCGCACGATCGCCTCGCGGGTCTCGTGGATCCGCTTGCCGGTGGACAGATCCATCACGGTGTCCGCGCCCCACCGGGTGGCCCAGGTCAGCTTCTCCACCTCCTCGGCGACCGACGAGGTCACCGCCGAGGTGCCGATGTTGGCGTTCACCTTGACCAGGAAGGCCTTGCCGATGATCGCCGGCTCGCACTCCGGGTGGTTGACGTTGAGCGGCAGCACCGCCCGCCCGGCGGCGATCTCGTCCCGGACGAACTCCGGCGCGACCCCCTCCCGGATCGCCACGAACTCCATCTCCGGCGTGACGATCCCGGCCCGGGCGTAGGCGAGCTGGGTCGGACGGCGGCCGTCCACACCCGCCAGCGGCGTGCCGGCGCCCCGCACCGGAGCGACGTCCCCGCGCTCGGCGATCCACGGACCGCGCAGCGGCGGCAGCCCCACCTCCGGGTCCGAGCCGGGGCCGGCGGTGTCGTAGAGCCGGACCGGCGGGTTGTCCCCGGTCAGCTCCACCTCCGCGAACGGCACCCGGAGGTCCGGGCGCGACCCCTCGACGTACACCTTGCGACGTGCGTGCATGACAGCCTCCCTGTCGCTCAAGCGGACCAGCCGAAGTGGTCCAGCGGGCCGCGTCCCGCGCCCAGCTCCCAGTCCCGGGCGCCGGTCAGCGCGCGGGTCACGTACTCCTTGGCGGCGGCCACCGCGACCGGCACCGGGTCGCCGGCCGCCAGCCGGACGGTGATCGCCGCCGAGAACGAGCAGCCGGTGCCGTGGTTGTGCCGGGTCGGCACGCGGGGCGCGCGCAGCAGCGTGGTCCCGCCGCCGCCGGCCAGCACGTCCACCGACTCGCCGGCCGCGTCGACGTCGCCGCCGGTCACCACCACGTGCGCGGGGCCGCCGGCCGCCAGCGCCTCGGCCGCCGCGACCATCTCCTCGACGGTGGTCACCGGGCGTCCGGTGAGGGCCGCGGCCTCCGCGCAGTTCGGCGTCGCCACCTCGGCGTACGGGAGCAGCCGCTCGACGGCCGTCCCCACGCCCAGCCGGTGCCCGCTCGTGGCGACCAGCACCGGATCGACGACCAGGTGGGGCAGCCGGCCGGCCCGCGCCGCCTCGGCCACCGCGTCGGCGACCGCCGGGGTGCCGAGCATGCCGGTCTTCACGGCGCGTACGTCGAAGTCGCCGAGCACGCTGTCGAGCTGGTCGCGCACGGTCTGCGGCGGCAGTGGCAGGACGGCGTCCACGCCCCGGGTGTTCTGGGCGGTGACCGCGGTGATCACGCTGGTCCCGTAGGCCCCGAGGGCGGCGAAGACCTTGAGGTCGGCCTGGATGCCGGCGCCGCCCCCGGAGTCCGATCCGGCGATGGTGAGTGTGGTCCTCGGCGTCATCTGACTTCCCTGGTTGCGGTGGGGGCTGGTCGGGCCGCCCCGTGACCGGCCCGACCAGCCGCTTCGGTGAGTCCTGAGGCGACCTCGGTGGGGTCTCCGGCGCGCATCAGGGCGCCGAGCACGGCCACCCCGGCGGCGCCGGCCTCGACGCACTCCCGTACCTGTTGCGGGGTTTCGATGCCGCCCAGCGCGAGCACCGGCACCGGGCTGGTGGCGATCAGCTCGCGGAGGCCGGCCGGGTGCAGGGGCGGGCCGTAGCCGGGTTTGGTCCGCGTCGGGTAGACCGGCGACAGGGTCACGTAGTCCTCCGTGGTGAGCCGGGCCAGCTCGGCGGCGTCGTGGCAGGAGCGGCCGACCAGCCGGACGGCCGGTGGCGGGTACGGGCCGGCGGCCGGCAGGTGCACGGCGTCGCCGTCGAGCGGATCGGGCCCGGCGACGATCAGCCGGCCGCCTGCGTCGGCGAGGATCGCGCGCAGCTCGGCGGCCAGGGCGGCCCGCTCCGCCCGGGACAGGTCCTTCTCCCGCAGCACCACCCAGCGCACTCCCCCGGCCACGGCCGCCGCGACGACCTCGGCGAGCGGCCGCCGCGCCACCCGCCGGTCGGTGAGAAGCACGACGCCCGACGGCACGGCATCGCCGGAGATCTTGGACGGATCCGGCCCCCCAAGGGGCCGTTTCCCGCCAAGATCTGCGAAGCGGATCGCGAACCCGATGCTGGGCGGCACCGTCACAGGTCCGGCCTTCCCTCGTCGGGGGTGGAGGCGAGGGCGTGGAAGCGCCGGGCGATCCGGCCCGCCCCGTACGCCAGCCGCCCCGCCTCGACGGCGTGCCGCATGGCGGTGGCCATCGCCACCGGGTCGGCCGCCCGGGTGACCGCGCTGGCCAGCAGCACGGCGTCGCAGCCCAGCTCCATGGCGAGCGCCGCGTCGGAGGCCGTGCCGATCCCGGCGTCGAGGATCACCGGCACGTCCACGGCCTGCCGGATCAGCCGGATGTGGTGCGGGTTGCTCACCCCCAGCCCCGAGCCGATGGGCGCACCGGCCGGCATCACCGCCGCGCAGCCCACGTCGGCCAGCCGGCGGGCCAGGACCGGATCGTCCGAGGTGTACGGCAGCACCGTGAACCCGTCGGCCACCAGTTCCTCGGCGGCACGCAGCAGCTCCACCCCGTCGGGCAGCAGCGTGCGCTCGTCGCCGATCACCTCCAGCTTCACCCAGTCGGTGTCGAACGCCTCCCGGGCCAGCCGCGCCACCTTCACCGCCTCGGACGCCGTGTAACAGCCAGCCGTGTTCGGCAGCAGCCGTACGCCGCACCGGTCCAGCAGGTCGAGCAGGCCGCCGGCCGCGCCGGGGGCGGTGTCCACCCGGCGCAGCGCGAGGGTCACCAGCTCGGTGCCGGAGGCGCGGATCGCCTGTTCCAGCACGTGCAGGTTGGCCGCGCCGCCGGTGCCGAGGACGAGCCGCGAGCCGAACCGGACGCCGCCGATCTCCAGGGACATCCGGCTCACCCGCCCTGGGCGGCGCTGAGCACCTCGACCCGGTCGCCGTCGCGCAGCACGGTCGCCGACCAGCCGCCGCGCGGCACCACCTCACCGTTCACGGCGACCGCCAGGCCGCGCTCCTGGGCGGTGACCGCGCGCACCACGTCCGCGACTGTCGAGCCGCCGGGCAGGTCGCGTCCCGCGCCGTTGACGATCAGTTCCACCTGCGCTCCTTCCCGAACCGGTCCGGGGTGAAGGGGGCGAGCAGCGGGTCCGGCTCGCCGGTGACGATCAGCTCGGTGACCAGGTCGGCGGTGACCGGGGTGAGCACGATGCCGTGCCGGTGGTGCCCGGTGGCCACGAGCACGCCGGGCCGGCCGGGCAGCGACCCGATGATCGGCGCGTTGTCCGGCGTGCCGGGGCGCAGCCCGGCGGTGGCCTCGACCAGGTCGTACTCGGCCAGCTCCGGCACCAGGTCCACGGCGGCGCGGAGCAGCCGCAGCACCGCCCCGGCGGTCACCTCGGTGTCGGCGCGCTCCTCGACTGTCGCCCCGACCACCACCTCCCCGCTGTCCCGGGGCACCAGGTAGATCGACTCGCCGTCGGCGTACCCCCGGATCACGTGCCGGAAGTCCGGCGCGCCGCGGCCGGGCGCGCGGAGCCGGAGCACCTGGCCCTTGACCGGCCGGACCGGCAGCCCGGTCAGGTCGGCGGCGCCGCAGCCGGCCGCGACCACGGTGACCCGCGCGTCCACCTCGGACAGCGCGCCCACCCGGGCCGGGCGCAGCACGGCGCCGGCCCGCTCGGCCGCCGCCCGCAGCGCGGGAACCAGCCGGCGCGGGTCGACCTGGTGGTCGCCGGGTGCGACCGCGCCGCCGCGGACCCGCGGGGCCAGCGCCGGCTCGCGGTCGCGCAGCTCCGAGGGGCGCAGCGGCGTGATCGGCAGCCCCAACCCCTGCTGGTACGACCACAGCCGCCGCGCCTCGGCCAGGTCGTCGGCGGTGAGCCCGACCACCAGGGTGCCGTCGGCGCGGTACCCGACGTCGGCGCCGGACGCCTCGGCCAGGTCGGCGGCGAAGCGGGGCCAGCGGGCGGCGGACTCGGCGAGCAGGCCGGTCAGCTCGTGCTCGCCGAAGTACGCCTCGGCCACCGGCGAGAGCATCCCCGCGGCCACGTGCGAGGCCCCGGAGCCGGGCGCCGGGTCGTGCACGGTCACGCGCAGCCCCCGGGCCGCGCACCGCCACGCGATCGCCAGCCCGACCGGTCCCGCCCCCACAACGGCGACGTCCGGTCGGGTCAGCACGTCAGGGCCTCGATCAGCTCGGCCGTCGTGCGGGCGGGATCGGGGCTCGCGGAGAGCGCACCCACCACCGCCACCCCGTACGCCCCGGCGGCCCGCAGCGCCGGCACCGACGCGACGGTCACCCCGCCGATGGCGATCACCGGCACGTCCACGGCGCCGGCCACCGCGCGTACCCCCTCGGGGCCGATCGGGTCGGGCAGGCCGGCCTTTGTGGTGGTGGCGTGGCAGGGGCCCACGCCCAGGTAGGTGACCCCGGCGGCCACCGCCGCGGCTGCGCCGCCCGGCTCCCGCGCGGTCGCACCGAGCACGGCGCCGGCGCCCAGCACCCGGCGGGCCGCCGCCACGGGCAGGTCCTCCGCACCGACGTGGCCGCCGGCGGCCGCCACCGCCAGCGCCACGTGCAGCCGGTCGTTGACCAGGCACGTCGCCCCGTACGGCCGGCACAGCCCGACCACCCGCTGTGCCAGCTCGTACGCCTCCCGGTCGGTGGCGTCGTCCTCCACCCGGACCTGAACGACCAGCTCGGCGCGGGCCACCGGCAGGGCGGCGCGCAGCACGGCGAGCGGGTCCCGCCCCGGCCGGGTGTCGGTGATCAGATGCAGTCGTCCCAGGGACGGCACGGCAACTCTCCTCCCTGCGCCGGCATTACCCGGATCAGGTTCGACGGTCGGGGGCTTCCAGCCCCCCTCTCAGCCCGGTGGCACCGGGCTCCCGTGGGTCACTTGCGGCCTACCGTACGACGTGGGCGCGGATCCGCCAAGGGTGGGTGCGGAAATTCCCACCGACCGTCCCGGATGGAGGATGGGGACAGCGGGTGATCTCGCGGTCACGTGATGCTGTCCGGGTCGGACGGGGCGGCGGCGTGCGCGCGGTGGACAGCGCGCTGCCCCGGTGCCGGTTGGGCGGCGCCGGGGCAGCGGAGGGTGTCTCAGAGAATCGCGTCGAGGGCGTCGAGGTCCTCGTCGGTGGGCTGCCAGGTGCCCGCCTCGGCGTTGGCGCGTACCTGCTCGGGCGTGGTGGCGCCGGCGATCACGGAGGTCACCGCCGGCCGGGCGGCGAGCCCGCCGATGGCCACCTGGAGCATGCTGAGCCCGCGCTCGGCCGCGAACTCCGAGATGGCCTCGATGGTGTCCCAGTCCGCGGCGGCGAGGCGCTCGGCGTACCGGCCGCCGCCGGAGAGCCGGCTGCCCGCGGGCGGGGCCTCGTTGCGCTGGTACTTGCCGGTGAGCAGCCCGTTGGCGAGGGGGAAGAACGGCAGCATGCCCAGGCCGAACCGCTCGCACGCCGGGATCACCTCGGCCTCCACGCTCCGCTCCAGCAGCGAGTAGTGGTTCTGGGCGGAGATGAAGCGGGTCCGCCCGTTCGACGATGCCACCCAGTCGGCGTCGGCGATCTGCCAGCCGGCGAAGTTCGAGTTGCCGAGGTAGCGCACCTTGCCGGCGGTCACCAGGTCGTCGAGCGCGGCGAGGGTCTCGTCGATGGGGGTGCCCGGGTCGGGCTCGTGCATCTGGTACAGGTCGATGTGGTCGGTGTCGAGCCGGCGCAGTGACGCCTCGACGGCCCGGGCGATGTAGCGGCGGGCGCCCCGGGCGCCGTGGTCCGGCCCGTTGAGGCCGTGCATGTCCATGCCGAACTTGGTGGCGACCACCACGTCGTCCCGGCGGCCCTTGAGCGCCTGCCCGAGCAGTTCCTCGGAGCCGCCCTGCGGCTCGCCGTAGATGTCGGCGGTGTCGAAGAAGTTGATCCCGGCGTCGAGCGCGGCGTCCACCACGGCGCGGGTGCCGTCGAGGTCGAGCTTGCGGCCGAAGTTGTTGCAGCCGATGCCGACGACGGACACCACGAGCCCGGAGTCGCCCAGCCGGCGGTAGGTCATCTCAGTCACGAGATCCACCCTATGCCGCGGGCCGGGCGCTCACCGCACGTCCCAGACCGGCTCCGGGGTCTCCACCACCTCGCCGTCGCCGCGGAACAGCACGAACCGGTCGAAGGAGCGGGTGAACCACCGGTCGTGGGTGACGGCCACGACAGTGCCCGCGAACGCGGCCAGCCCCGCTTCGAGGGCCTCGGCGGAGGCCAGGTCGAGGTTGTCGGTCGGCTCGTCGAGCAGCAGCAGGGTGGCCCCGGACAGCTCCAGCAGCAGCACCAGGAAACGCGCCTGCTGGCCGCCGGAGAGGGTGCCGAAGCGCTGGTCGCCCTGCCCGGCCAGCTCGTAGCGGGACAGCGCCGCCATGGCCGCGTGCCGGTCCATGCCGGCCCGGTGCTCGTCGCCCCGCCACAGGATGTCGACAAGCGTCTTCGCCATCAGCTCGGGCCGGTCGTGGGTCTGCGAGAAGTGGCCGGGCCGGACCCGGGCGCCGAGGCGTACCTGGCCGTCGTGCG
This sequence comes from Micromonospora chersina, assembly GCF_900091475.1. NCBI lineage: Bacteria > Bacillati > Actinomycetota > Actinomycetes > Micromonosporales > Micromonosporaceae > Micromonospora > Micromonospora chersina. The sequence goes on along the minus strand of NZ_FMIB01000002.1, from coordinate 5,064,551 downwards.
CGACGGGGGCGAGCGCCGCCGCGCCGTCGACGGGGGTGTTGGCCGGGTCGGGGTCGGTGCCGCCGCGGGCGAGCAGGCGCAGGAAGTGCGACTTCCCCGTGCCGTTCGCGCCGAGCACCGCCACCCGGTCGCCGTACCAGAGTTCCAGGTCGAACGGGTAGGTCAGGCCGTCCAGTTCGAGCTGCTCGGCGATCACCGCGCGCTTGCCGGTCCGCCCGCCGGTCAGGCGCATCCGGATGTCCTGGTCCTTCGGGGGTACGGGCGGCGGCCCGGCCTCCTCGAACTTGCGCAACCGGGTCTGCGCGGCCTGGTAGCGGGAGGCCATCCCGTCGTTGTACGCGGCCTTCTGCTTGTACATGAGCATGAGTTCGCGCAGCTTCTGGTGTTCCTCGTCCCAGCGGCGGCGCAGCTCGTCGAGGCGGGCGTGCCGGGCCACCCGGGCCTCGTGCCAGCTCGCGAAGCCACCGGGGTGCACCCAGGCGCTGCCGCCCTCGACGGCGACCACCCGGTCGGCGGTCTGGGCCAGCAGTTCCCGGTCGTGCGAGACGTAGAGCACGGACTTGCCGGACTCGCGCAGCCGGGCCTCCAGCCAGCGCTTGCCGGGCACGTCGAGGAAGTTGTCCGGCTCGTCGAGGAGCAGCACCTCGTCCGGGCCGCGGAGCAGCAGTTCGAGCGCGAACCGCTTCTGCTGGCCGCCGGACAGGGTCCGCACCGGGCGTTCCCGGGCGGCGTCCCAGGGCAGGTCGAGAACGATGGTGGCGACGGTGTCGAAGAGCACCTCGGCGTCGTAGCCGCCGACCTCGCCCCAGGCGGCCAGCGCGTCGGCGTACGCGAGCTGGGCCTTGCCTGCGGCGCTGCTGTACTTGCCGCGGACCTCGGCCGCCCGCATGGCCGCCTCGGTCTCGGCGAGGCGGTGACCGGCGTCGCGCAGCGCCGGCGGGGCGAGCGACAGCGCCAGGTCGGCGAGGGTCGACTCGTCGCCGATCATGCCGATGAACTGGCGCATCACGCCGAGGCCGCCGGAGCGGGCGACGGCGCCGGTCTTCACGGGCAGGTCGCCGGCGACCATGCGCAGCAGCGTCGTCTTGCCGGCGCCGTTGGGGCCGACGAGCGCCACCTTGGCGCCCTCACCGACCCGGAACGACACCTCGGCGAAGAGTTCCCGGCCGTCCGGGAGGATGTGCCCGACCCCTGCCACGTCCACGTATCCCACGCGGGCATCCTGCCCGAGGGGTGGGCGCGGGCGACACCGGATTACCGGGTGACCCGGAGCACCCGGAAGCCCTTCTGGCTGGCGTGCCGCTCGACCTGCCAGCCCTGCTCGATCAGCCAGCGGTGCAGCGAGTCGCCGCCGAGGTGCCGCGCGACGACCAGCCAGGCCACCCCGTCCGGGGTGAGCCGGGGCAGCCACCGTTGCAGCAGGCCGTGCAGCTCCCCCTTGCCGATGTGGATCGGCGGGTTGGACCAGATCTGGGCGAAGGTGACGTCGGCCGGGAGGTCGTCCGGGGCGACGACCCGGACCCGGTCGGCGGCGCCGACGCGGGCGGCGTTGGCGGCGGTGAGTTCGCGGGCCCGCTCGTTGACGTCGACCGCCCAGACGGTGGCGGCCGGCGCGCTGGCGGCCAGTACGCAGGTGATCGGCCCGAAGCCGCAGCCGATGTCGAGCAGCGGGCCGGTGGTGTCGTGCGCCGGCAGGTCGGCCTTGCGCAGCAGCACCGCGGTGCCGGGGTCGAGCCGGTTGGCGGAGAAGACCCCGCTGGCCGAGGCGAGGGTGTAGTCGCGCCCGCCGGCGGAGAACTCGACCTCGCGCGGCCGGGCGGCGGTCGTGGGTTCCGCGGTGAAGTAGTGGTCGCCGGTCACGACGGGCATTGTCGCACCGCCCGGGATCGGCCCCCGCGACGGTGGCCGGGGCAGGGCGCGACGCCACTCCGCCAGAATTTCGCGATATTACCCCCGAAAGGGACAATGACCCCTACTGTAGCCAACATGGTGTATCGGTACGAGTCCGATGAGGACGCCTTCCTGGAGTACCCGAGGCCCGGGTCGGACCCGTCCGTGCCCGCCGTCACGGCGGCTCCGCCGGCGGGTCCCTCGCCGTCCCGCTTCCCCACCCCGTCGCTGCCCCCGCCGGCCCGGCCCACCCGACCGGCCGTCGAGGCCGCGCGGGCGCCGGCACCGCCGGCTCCCACGCCTGCCCCGAGCCGCCCCGCCCCGCCCCGGGAGCCCGCTCCCGTGCCGCAGCCCACGCCGACGGTGCCGCAGCCCGCGCCACCGGCGCCGCAGCCGACACCGGCCGCCGCGCCCAGGCCGGCGGCCTCGGCCCCGCCCGACCCGGTGGTCCGGACCACCGAGCCGCTGGACCTGTCCCGGGGCCGCCGGCCCGACCACCGGCGCGGCGGCGGCCGGGCCTGGCAGGTGCTGATCGGCGGCGCCGCCGTGCTGATGCTGCTCGCCCTCACGGGGCTGGCCGTCGCCGCCCTGCTCGACGACCGGACCGCCACGCCGCAGGCCGGCCAGCAGAGCACTCCGCCCGCGGTGGAGCAGTCCGCCGCGGGCGACGGGAGCGACCTGAACTCCCGGGACACCGACCAGGCGGCGCTCACCGCCAAGGAGGTCTTCCCCGGCCAGCAGCTCGTGGTGACCGACGGGCAGCCGGCGTACCGGGTGCTCAAGACGCACTCCAGCGGCAGTTGCGCCGTCGCGGCCACCGGCGAGATCGCCGACCTGCTGGTGCGCCTCGGCTGCAACCAGGTGGTCCGGGCCACCCTCCGCTCCCCCGACGGCGACCACCTGCTCACGGCCGGCCTGTTCAACCTCACCGACGTGGCCAGCGCCCAGCGGGCGCGCGACCGGATCCGGCCGATGCTTGACGAACGGCAGGGCCGGTTCCGCGGCATGGCGGCGAGCGACGACACCGAGGCGGTCGCCACGGCCGCGGCCCGGGTCGGCTGGCAGGTCCGCGGCCACTACCTCGCCTACTGCGTGGTCACCCGGGCCGACGGGCAACGGATCAGCTCCGACGACAGCAAGGCCCGCGACATCCTGTACGACATGATCGAGGTCTACCTGAACCGGAGCGTGCTGGAGCGCCGGGCGAACGGCGGGACGGCCAGCCAGCCCACCGACGCCCCGACCGACGGCACCGCCGGCCAGGACGGCACCGGCAACTGAGCCCGACCACCACGGCCCGTCGTCCCCCTTCCGGGACGGCGGGCCGTTCCACTGTCCTCAGCCCTCGGCGACGGGCACCCGGAGGCGGCGGGTGAGGTCGGCGCGGCGGGCGTACTCGGCGGGGTCGGCCGGGTAGCCGACCTCGACCAGGGCCAGCCCGTGCGCGGGCGCCACGGTCACCTCGCTGGAGCGTTCCCGGCGGCTCAGGAGGCTCGCCGGCCACTCGACCGGCCGGCGGCCGTCCCCGGCGACCAGCATGGCGCCGACCAGGCTGCGCACCATGTTCTGGCAGAACGCGTCGGCCTGCACGGTGGCGACCAGGATGCCGTCCGGGTCGCGTCGCCAGTCCAGCCGGGTCACCTCGCGCAGCGTGGTGGCGTTCTCCTTCCGCCGGCAGTACGCGGCGAAGTCGTGCTCCCCCACCAGCCCCGCCGCGGCGGCGTTCAACGCCGCCAGGTCCAGCGGCTTCGGCCAGGCCAGGGTGTCGGTGCGGCGCAGCGGCTCGGCGCCCCACGGGGCGTCGGTCACCCGGTACTCGTAGCGGCGGAAGGTGGCCGAGAAGCGGGCGTCGAAGTCGGCCGGCACCTCGGTCATGGCGCGGACCCGCACGTCCGGCGGGAGCAGCCGGGCCAGCCGGCGCAGCAGCTTCCCGTCGTGCTGCCGCCACACCTCGGCCGGCAGGTCGAGGTGGCAGACCTGCCCGGTGGCGTGCACGCCGGCGTCCGTGCGGCCGGCCACGGTCAGCCCCGTCGCGGTGCCCGCGCCGAGGACCAGGTCCAGCGTCTGCATGAGCACGCCGGCGACGGTCCGCCGGGTGGGCTGGGCGGCCCAGCCGGAGAAATCGGTGCCGTCGTACGAGACGTCCAGCCGCAGCCGGGTCCGCTCGTCCACCTCGTACCTCCTCATGCCGTCGGGCCCGGCACCCCGTGCGGGGGTACCGGGCCCGATGGTGCGGCCAGTGCTCAGGCCTTGTCGTTCTCGGCGGCCTCGTCGCTGTCCTCGCGGGCGGCGGCGGTGTCACCGGAGGCCGAGACCGGAGCCTCGGCGTCCTGGTCGGCGACCTCGCTGGACTTCGGGGCCTCCTCGGCCGGGGCCAGGGCCTCGACCTTGTCCTGCTGGGCGGCCTTGCGGGCGGCGGTCTTCTTGTTCGCCTTCGGCTCGGCGACCTGAAGCTCCTCCACCAGCTCGATGATCGCCATCGGAGCGGCGTCACCCTTGCGCGGACCGGTCTTCACGATCCGGGTGTAGCCACCGTTGCGGTTGGCGTACCGGGGCGCGATCTGGTCGAACAGGGCGTAGACCACGTCCTTGTCCTTGACGACGCCCAGCACCCGACGCCGCGAGGCGAGGTCGCCACGCTTGGCCTTGGTGATGAGCTGCTCGGCCAGCGGACGCAGCCGCCGGGCCTTCGTCTCGGTGGTCTGGATCTTGCCGTGCTGGAACAGCGCGGTGGCCAGGTTGGCCAGCATCAGCCGCTCGTGCGCGGGGCTGCCGCCGAGGCGGGGGCCCTTGGTGGGCGTGGGCATGCTTGGTGCTCCTCAGGTGTGGCGGCAGCGCGGACTAGAGCTGCTCGGTCTCGCGGTAGTCGTCGGTGTCGTAGTCGGCCTCGCCGAAGGCGTCCACGACGTGCGCCGGGTCGAAGTTCGGAGCCGAGTCCTTCAGCCCCAGGCCCATCCCGGCGAGCTTCATCTTGACCTCGTCGATCGACTTCTGACCGAAGTTGCGGATGTCGAGGAGGTCGGCCTCGGTACGCCCGATGAGCTCACCAACGGAGTTGATGCCCTCGCGCTTGAGGCAGTTGTAGGAGCGGACGGTGAGGTCCAGCTCCTCGATCGGCAGAGCGAGGTCGGCCGCCAGCTGGGCGTCCTGCGGGGACGGCCCGATGTCGATGCCCTCGGCGGTCTCGTCCAGCTCCCGGGCCAGCCCGAACAGCTCCACGAGCGTCGAGCCGGCCGAGGCCAGCGCGGTACGCGGGCCCATCGACGGCTTGGTCTCGACGTCGATGATCAGCCGGTCGAAGTCGGTCCGCTGCTCGACACGGGTCGCCTCGACGCGGTAGGTCACCTTGAGCACCGGCGAGTAGATCGAGTCGACCGGGATCCGGCCGATCTCCGCGCCCGCCTGCTTGTTCTGCGCCGCCGTGACGTAGCCACGACCACGCTCGACGGTCAGCTCCATGTCGAGCCGGCCCTTGCCGTTCAGGGTGGCGAGCTTCAGGTCCGGGTTGTGCACCGAGACACCGGCCGGGGGCTGGATGTCACCGGCGGTCACGTCGCCCGGGCCCTGCTTGCGCAGGTACATGCTGACCGGCTCGTCGTGCTCCGAGCTGACGCACAGCTCCTTGATGTTCATGACGAGCTCGACCACGTCCTCCTTGACACCGGGGATCGTGGTGAACTCGTGCAGGACACCGTCGATCTTGATCGAGGTGACCGCCGCACCCGGGATGGACGACAGCAGCGTGCGCCGCAGCGAGTTGCCCAGGGTGTAGCCGAAGCCCGGCTCCAGCGGCTCGATGGTGAACCGGGACCGGGTCTCGTTGATCGACTCTTCGGAGAGAGACGGTCGCTGGCTGATGAGCATCTTTTCTCTTCTCTTCCGGGGCGCCCGCTATATGACGCCCACGACACAAACTGTTCCGGTGGCCCGCCCCGGAGGGCGGGCCACCGCAACGAGCCCTTACTTGGAGTAGAGCTCGACGATCAACTGCTCCTGGACCTGGGTGTCGATCACCTGGCGGGCCGGGAGCGAGTGCACGAGGATCTTCATCTGGCTGGGGATGGCCTCGAGCCACGCCGGAACGGTCTTGGAGCCGGCCTCGGCCTGCGCGACGATGAACGGGGTGAGCTCCTTGCTCTTGCCCCGGACCTCGACGATGTCGTGCTCCTTGACGCGGTACGACGGGATGTCGACCTTCTTGCCGTTCACCGTGAAGTGACCGTGCTTGACCAGCTGGCGGGCCATGTCCCGGGACTTGGCGTAGCCAGCCCGGTAGACCACGTTGTCCAGCCGCGACTCGAGGATCTGCAGGAGGACCTCACCGGTCTTGGCCTGCTTGCCCACGGCCTCCTCGTAGTAGCCGCGGAACTGCTTCTCCAGCACGCCGTAGACGCGGCGGGCCTTCTGCTTCTCACGGAGCTGGAGCAGGTACTCCGTCTCCTTGGTGCGGCCGCGGCCGTGCTGCCCGGGCGGGAACGGCCGGGACTCGAACGGGCACTTCGGGCCATCGCACTTGCTGCCCTTGAGGAACAGCTTCATCTTCTCCCGCCGGCAACGGCGGCAGTCAGCACCGGTGTAACGAGCCATCTCTCTCTACCTCTCAGACCCGACGACGCTTCGGCGGACGGCATCCGTTGTGCGGCTGCGGGGTGACGTCGGAGATCTGCCCGACCTCGAGGCCCACGGCCTGCAGCGAACGGATGGCGGTCTCCCGGCCGGAGCCGGGGCCCTTGACGAACACGTCGACCTTGCGCATGCCGTGGTCCATGGCCCGACGCGCGGCGGCCTCGGCGGCCAGCTGCGCGGCGAACGGGGTCGACTTGCGCGAGCCCTTGAAGCCCACCTGGCCCGCGGAGGCCCAGGAGATGACCGCACCGGTCGGGTCCGTGATGGACACGATGGTGTTGTTGAAGGTGCTCTTGATGTGCGCCTGCCCGTGGGCGACGTTCTTGCGTTCCTTGCGCCGGACCTTCTTGACAGCGGCTCCGGCACGAGCCTTCGGTGGCATAAGTCTGTGCGCTCCTAGTTACTTCTTGCCGGGCTTCTTCTTGCCGGCGACGGTCCGCTTCGGGCCCTTGCGGGTCCGCGCGTTGGTCTTGGTCCGCTGGCCACGGACGGGCAGGCCCCGGCGGTGCCGGATACCCGCGTAGCAGCCGATCTCGACCTTGCGGCGGATGTCAGCGGCGACCTCGCGGCGAAGGTCACCTTCAACCTGGTAGTTGGCCTCGATGTGGTCGCGGAGCTGCACGAGCTCCTCGTCCGTGAGGTCCCGAGCGCGCTTGTCCGGCGAGATGCCGGTGGCGGCCAGCGTCTCCAGGGCGCGGGTGCGACCGACCCCGAAGATGTAGGTGAGCGCGATCTCCATCCGCTTGTCGCGGGGGAGGTCCACGCCGACTAGACGTGCCATGTGCGGGCGTACTCCTCGTGATGTTGTGGCGGAGGTGTGGACCCGTCCCACCCCGCTACCGACCGTCCCTGTCCTTCCGGCGCGATCAGCGCCGGCGACCGGGATCGGTCGCTGCCCGAGCGGGCCCCGGCCTCCGACCGGGGGTCAACCACGAGGGGGTACGCGCTGCGTACCGCTCGCGGCTGGGACGAGCTGGTGATGTGTGTGTCGGGATCTGCGACCCGGGCCGGTTCCGCCGCCGCTCGTCGCGGTCGGCGGGAACGGTTCAGCCCTGGCGCTGCTTGTGGCGCGGGTCAGAACAAATGATCATGACCCGGCCGTGCCGGCGGATCACCCGGCACTTGTTGCAGATCCTCTTGACGCTCGGCTTGACCTTCACGGTTGCCTTACTTCCCATCTGGCCCGGAGACGCGACGAGCGCGACCCGGACGTCGAAGACGGACACGGGGACGTCCCGGCCGTCGTCAGGCTTACTTGTAGCGGTAGACGATGCGCCCGCGGGTCAGGTCGTACGGCGAGAGTTCGACGACGACCCGGTCCTCCGGCAGGATGCGGATGTAGTGCTGCCGCATCTTGCCACTGATGTGAGCCAGCACCTTGTGGCCGTTCGCGAGCTCCACCCGGAACATGGCGTTCGGCAGGGGCTCGATGACCCGACCCTCGATCTCGATGGCTCCGTCTTTTTTCGGCATGTCCTCCGCTGTCCTGACGTCGGTTGCTCCGGACGGCCCACAACGTCTTACACGGGCTCCGGCGGGATTCGCCGAGCCCGAGCCAGCCGCGGCTCCGACTCCCACCGAAGCGCAGGGTGGGCATGCCGGAGTGGACGCTGTGCGCCGATCAGAAAGTGTACGCCCGCCTGCGCGCCGTCGCCAAACCGGCCACCCGGTCGGTCACCCCGACGGAGGACATTCGCCCGGCCCCACCGGCCGGTTGTGGCGCCGGCCACAGCCGGTTCCGGTCAGCGGCGCCGGCGTCGGTCCCGCCGGGCCCGGCCGCGCCGCTCGGCCCTTCGCCACCCGTTGTCGTGGCCGCCCACGGTACGCATCAGCAGGAAGAAGCCCCACGGCCCGATGGCCCAGACCGGCCAGTAGGGCCCGAGGTGCCCGGAGCCGAGCGAGGCGAACAACCAGATCGCGGTCAGGATCCCGGCCACCCGCAGCCACGGCGACCAGATCGCGAGCAGCCCGCCGGCGCCGCGCCCGCTCGCCACGACCGTCCCGTCGGCGTCGGCCGGCGCCGCCGGGGCCACCGCGGCGCGGTGCGCGGGCGTCGTCCCGGGCAGGTCCGCCACCACCTCGTCCAGGTCGGCGTAGGTCTTCGCCCCGTACGCCCGGACCAGCCGCTCGTCGTACTCGTGCAGGTCGAGCCGGCCCTCCTCCAGGGCCACCCGGAGCCGCTCCGCCGTGGCCTCCCGGTCGGCGTCGGCCGCCCGCATCCCGTTCCGCCCGTCCATGAGGGCAAGCATGCCACCGCCCCGCCAGCGCCCGCCGCGCACGATCCGGACCGCTGGTACGGAACCTCGCAACCGGTGCCGGAGAGTCGGCGGCGGTAGGAACGCGGCGAGCGAGCCAGATCCTGACGATCGGGCCCGATCCTCACCGCCGGGCCGGATCCTCACGACCGGGCCGGGTCCTCACGACCGGGCCGGATCCTCACGACCGGGCCGGATCCTTGCCAGCGAGCCGAACCGCGCCGGAGCGCAAGCGGGCGGGCGGGTCCGCCTCGTCAGACGGCCGGGGAGTCCGCCGGCTGGCGGGCGGTGACCAGGTCGCCGAGCCGGGCACGGCCGCCGTCCTCGGCGGTCAGCACCCAGACACCGTCGTCCAGGAGCGCCATCGAGTGCTCCACGTGCACGGCCATCGACCGGTCGCGGGTCACCACGGTCCAGCCGTCGGACAGCTCCACGGTGCGCGGGTTGCCCATCGTGATCATGGGCTCGATGGCCAGGGCCAGCCCCGGCACGAGCCGCGGGCCCTTGCCCGGGCGCCCGTGGTTGAGCACGTGCGGGTCCTGGTGCATCTCGGTGCCGATGCCGTGCCCGCCGTAGCCGTCGACGATGCCGTACCGGCCGCCCTGGCGGACCGCGGTCTCCACCGCGTGGGAGATGTCGGTGAGCCGGCCCTTGCCGCTGGCCGCCCCCCGCGCCGCGGCCGCGATGCCGGCCCACATGGCGTCCTCGGCGACCGCGGCCATCTTCAGCAGGGCCGGGTCGACCTCGCCGACGCCGACCGTGATGGCCGCGTCGCCGTGCCAGCCGTTGAGCACCGCCCCGCAGTCGATCGAGATCAGGTCACCGTCGCGGAGCACCTGGGTCGACGACGGGATGGCGTGCACCACCTGCTCGTTGACGGAGGAGCAGATCGACGCAGGGAAGCCGTGGTAGCCCTTGAACGACGGGATGGCGCCGGCCTCGCGGATGGTGGCCTCGGCGATGGCGTCGAGGTCGGCGGTGGTGACGCCGGGGGCGACCGCCTCCCGCATCCGGCGCAGGGCGCGGGCGACCACCAGACCGGCGGCCCGCATCAGCTCGATCTGCTCGGGGGTCTTCAGCTGGATGTCCAGCTGGGGACGACGCATGGAGGCGTTTACCTTTCGTTGCGCGGAACAGCGGGGCACGTCGCACGTACCCCGCTGTTCGCACTCTATCCGCCGGAATCCGGCGGGACGTCAGCCGCCGTACGAGCGGAGGGCGTCGATGGCGCGGACGGTGACGTCCTCCACCGGCCCGGTCGCGTCGATGCCGACGAGCTTGCCCTGGGCGCCGTAGTAGTCGACGAGCGGCGCGGTCTTCTCGGCGTACTCCCGCAGCCGGGCCGCGATGGTCTCCGGCTTGTCGTCGTCCCGCTGGAACAGCTCTGCCCCGCAGCGGTCGCAGACGCCCTCACGGGTGGTGGCGTCGAACTCGACGTGCCAGATCTTGCCGCAGCCACGGCAGGTGCGCCGGCCGGAGAGCCGCCGGATCACCTCGTCGTCGTCGACGACGAGCTCCAGCACCAGGTCCAGCGCGGTGCCGAGGTCGGCGAGGAGCTTGTCCAGCGCGGCGGCCTGCGGCGTCGTCCGCGGGAAGCCGTCGAGGAGGAAGCCCTCGGCGGCGTCCGGCTCGGCGAGCCGGTCCCGCACCATGTTGATGGTGACCTCGTCCGGGACCAGCTTGCCGGCGTCCATGTACCGCTTGGCCTCGACCCCCAGGGGCGTGCCCTGGGAGACGTTGGCCCGGAAGATGTCCCCGGTCGAGATCTTCGGCACCGAGAGGTGGGCGGCGATGAACTCCGCCTGCGTGCCCTTGCCCGCGCCCGGCGGGCCAACCAGAACGAGTCGCATCTACCGCAGGAACCCTTCGTAGTTCCGCTGCATGAGTTGGCTCTCGATCTGCTTCACGGTCTCCAGACCGACGCCGACCATGATGAGCACAGCGGTGCCGCCGAACGGGAAGTTCTGGAACTGCTGGTTGTCCAGCCAGATGAAGAAGAAGTTCGGCAGGACCGCGACGATGCCCAGGTAGAGCGCACCCGGCAGGGTGATCCGGCTGAGGATGAAGTCGAGGTACTCGGCGGTCGGCTTGCCGGGGCGGATGCCCGGCACGAAGCCGCCGTACTTCTTCATGTTGTCCGCGACCTCGGTCGGGTTGAACGTGATCGACACGTAGAAGTAGGTGAAGAAGATGATCAGCAGGAAGTAGATCGCGATGTGCTCCGGCGCGCTCGCCTTCACGATGTGGTTCTGGATCCAGGCCTGGGTCTTCCCCGGGTTGTTCTGGTCGAAGAACTGGAGCGCGAGCTGCGGCAGGTAGAGCAGCGACGAGGCGAAGATGACCGGGATGACGCCGGCCTGGTTCACCTTGAGCGGGATGTAGGTGGACGTGCCGCCGTACATCCGCCGGCCGATCATCCGCTTGGCGTACTGCACCGGGATGCGGCGCTGGGCCTGCTCGATGAAGGTGACCGCGGTGATGACCAGCAGGACCAGGGCGATGACGAGGAAGAACATCCCCCAGCCCTTGGTGGTCTTGATCTTCCAGCCCTCGCTGGGGAGCCGGGCCGCGATCGAGGTGAAGATCAGCACGGACATGCCGTTGCCGACGCCCCGGTCGGTGATCAGCTCACCGAGCCACATCACCACGCCGGTGCCCGCGGTCATCGTCATGACCAGGATCGTCAGCGTCAGCCAGTCCGGGATGCCGGTGCCCCGCGGGACGATCGGGAACTGGTCGCACTGGTTGTTGAAGAGCTGACCCGAGCGCGCGAGCGCCACGAACGCCGAGGACTGGAGGATGCCCAGGCCCAGCGTCAGGTAGCGGGTGTACTGGGTGATCTTCGCCTGGCCGGCCTGGCCCTCCTTGCGGAGCTGCTCCAGGCGTGGGATGACCACGGTCAGCAGCTGCAGGATGATCGACGCGGTGATGTAGGGCATGATGCCCAGCGCGAAGACCGAGAGCTGGAGCAGCGCGCCACCGGAGAAGAGGTCCAGCAGGTTCAGCACACCGCTGCTGCCCTGGATGGTGTCGAGGCACTTCTGCACGTTGCCGTACGAGACACCCGGGCTGGGCAGCGTGGCGCCCAGCCGGTAGACCGCGATGATGCCTACTGTGAACAGCAGCTTCTTGCGCAGGTCAGGCGTACGGAACGCACTGAGAAAGGCGGACAGCAACTTCTTCCTCCTGCGCGACGCGGGCCGCCGGTCATGATCCCTGGCGGAGCGGGGTGGGTGCCGGGCGGACCGCCCGATATCCATGGCTGGGAACGGACTCTAACAGCCCGATCCCGGTCCGGGCAGATGTGCCCGGCTACATAAAACGAATCCGATGTTACCCGGCGCACATTCGCCAGGTAGAGCACGGCGCCCGCCCAGTTGCGGACAACTGAGCGGGCGCCACGATCGTGCCTTACAGCTCGGTGACCGAGCCGCCGGCCGCGGTGATCTTCTCCTTGGCCGACGCGCTGAACGCGTGCGCCGACACCTGGAGAGCCACGCCGCCGAGGTCGCCGGTGCCGAGCACCTTGACCGGCTGGCCCTTGCGGACCGCACCGGCCTCGACCAGCTCGGCCGGGCCGACCTGGCCGCCGTTCGGGAAGAGCTCGGCGAGCCGGTCCAGGTTGACCACCTGGAAGACGACCTTGAACTTGTTCTTGAAGCCCTTCAACTTCGGCAGGCGCATGTGGATGGGCATCTGCCCACCCTCGAACGCCGCCGAGATGTTCTTCCGGGCCTTGGAACCCTTGGTACCGCGACCGGCGGTCTTGCCCTTCGAGCCCTCACCGCGACCCACACGGGTCTTGTCGGTCTTGGCTCCCGGCGCCGGGCGCAGGTGGTGCACCTTGATCGTCATTACTCGACCTCCTCGACCTTCACGAGGTGGTTGACCGTGAAGATCATGCCCCGGATCTCCGGCCGGTCCTCCTTGACCACCACGTCGTTGATCCGCTTGAGACCGAGCGAACGCAGCGAGTCACGCTGGTTCTTCTTGGTCCCGATCTCGGACCGGACCTGGGTGACCTTCAGGCGTGCCATCAGGACGCCACCCCCGCCCGCGCAGCCAGCATGGCGGCCGGCGCGACGTCCTCGACCGGCAGACCACGACGGGCCGCGACCTGCTCCGGCGACTCGAGCGCCTTCAGGGCCGCCACCGTGGCGTGCACGATGTTGATCGGGTTCGACGAGCCGAGGCTCTTGGAGAGCACGTCGTGGATGCCCGCGCACTCCAGCACGGCACGGACCGGACCACCGGCGATGACACCCGTACCGGCCGAGGCCGGCTTGAGCAGCACCACACCGGCCGCGTCCTCGCCCTGCACCGGGTGCGGGATCGACTGGCCGATCCGCGGCACCTTGAAGAAGTGCTTCTTGGCCTCCTCGACACCCTTGGCGATCGCCGCGGGCACCTCCTTGGCCTTTCCGTAGCCCACACCGACGGTGCCGTCGCCGTCGCCCACGATCACCAGGGCGGTGAAGCTGAAGTTCCGACCACCCTTCACGACCTTGGCGACGCGGTTGATCGCGACGACCCGCTCGAGGTGCGGGGTCTTCTCGACGGGCGCGTTTCCGCGGCCGCCCTCACGGCGGTTGTCGCGGCGACCACCCTCGTTGCCACCGGACCCGCCGCCACGGCGCTGTTGACCTGGCATCAGCAGCCTTCCTTCTCTCTCGTGACGGGGTTTCTAGAACTCGAGCCCGGCTTCGCGGGCGGCGTCGGCAAGCGCGGCGACCCGCCCCGCGTACCGGTTGCCACCGCGGTCGAAGACGACCTTCGAGACGCCGGCGGCCTTGGCCCGCTCGGCGAGCAGGGCGCCGACCTTGCCGGCCAGGGCGCTCTTGTCGCCCTCGACGCCGCGCAGCGAGGCGTCCATGGTCGAGGCCGACGCCAGGGTGTGACCCTTGGTGTCGTCCACGATCTGGGCGACCATGTGCCGCAGGGAACGGGTGACGACCAGGCGGGGACGCTCGGTGGTGCCGTTGACGTTCTTGCGGACCCGGAAGTGCCGTCGCGCACGCCCGACGGCACGCTTGGCGGCGACGCCGCGGCGGCGCTTGAGCAGCGTGGCGCTCACTTCTTACCTGCCTTTCCAGCCTTGCGGCGGATGACCTCGCCCTGGTACTTCACGCCCTTGCCCTTGTAGGGCTCCGGCGGGCGGATCTTCCGGATGTTGGCGGCAACCTCGCCGACCTGCTGCTTGTCGATGCCGGCCACGTGGAACAGGGTCGGCTTCTCCACCGTGAAGGTGATGCCGTCCGGGGCCGGAACCAGCACCGGGTGCGAGAACCCGAGCGCGAACTCGAGGTCCTTGCCCTTGGCGGTCACGCGGTAACCGGTGCCGGCGATCTCGAGGCTCTTGCGGTAGCCCTCGGTCACGCCGACGATCATGTTGGCCACCAGCGTACGGCTCAGGCCGTGCAGCTCCTTGGCCTTGCGCTCGTCGTTGGGCCGGTTGACGTGCAGCGCGCCGTCCTCGCCCCGCTCCGCCGTGATCGGCTCGGCCAGTACGTGGCTCAGCTCGCCCTTGGGGCCCTTGACCTTGACGGTCTGGCCGTCGATGGTGATATCGACGCCGGCTGGCACCGGGATCGACTTACGTCCAATACGCGACATTTCTACCTGTCTCCCGTTACCAGACGAAGGCGAGGACTTCCCCGCCAACGCTCCGCTTGCGGGCCTGCCGGTCGGTGAGCAGCCCCTGGGACGTCGAAATGATCGCCACGCCCAGCCCGCCGAGCACCCGCGGGAGCCCGTCCGACTTGGCGTACACCCGGAGACCGGGCTTGGACACGCGCTTGATGCCGGCCAGGCTCCGCTCCCGGTTCTGGCCGTACTTCAGCTCGACGACCAGTCGCTTGCCGACGGCGCCCTCCTCGGGCTCCTCGACCGACCAGGTGGCGATGTAACCCTCGGCCTTGAGGACCTCGGCGATGTTCGCCTTGATCTTCGAGTAGGGCATGGTCACCCGGTCGTGGTACGCCTGGTTGGCGTTACGCAGACGCGTGAGCATGTCTGCGATCGGGTCGGTCATCGTCATGAAATTCGTCAACCTTTCTCGCCGGGGTTCCCCGGGCCAGGCCCGGGGCCTACGGCGAAGAGACAGTTCAGCTGACGCGCGAAGCGCGCCGGGCTATTACCAGGAAGCCTTGGACACGCCGGGCAGCTCACCGCGGTGGGCCATCTCCCGGATGCACACCCGGCAGAGACCGAACTTGCGGTAGACCGCCTTCGGACGCCCGCACCGCTGGCAGCGGGTGTACGCGCGAACCGAGAACTTCGGCTTCGCGGCCGCCTTGAGGATCAGCGCCTTCTTGGCCATCTCAGTTCTCCTTGAACGGGAAGCCCAGGAGCTTGAGCAGCGCCCGGCCCTCGTCGTCGGTCGTGGCGGTCGTGACCACCGTGATGTCCATGCCCCGCTGGCGATCGATCTTGTCCTGGTCGATCTCGTGGAACACCGACTGCTCGGTCAGACCGAACGTGTAGTTGCCGTGGCCGTCGAGCTTGCGCCCGTCCAGGCCGCGGAAGTCACGGATACGCGGCAGCGCGATCGAGAGCAGCCGGTCCAGGAACTCCCACATCCGGTCGCCGCGGAGGGTGACCTTCGCGCCGATCGGCATGCCCTCGCGGAGCTTGAACTGCGCGATGGACTTGGTCGCCCGACGCACCAGCGGCTTCTGGCCGGTGATGGTGGCCAGGTCGCGGACCGCGCCGTCGATCAGCTTGGCGTCGCGAGCAGCCTCGCCGACACCCATGTTGACGACGATCTTGACGAGCCCGGGCACCTGCATGGGGTTGCCGTAGCTGTACTGCTCCTGCAGCTTCGCCACGACCTCGTTGCGGTACCGCTCCTTGAGGCGCGGCAGGGTCTTGGTTTCGGTAGCCGTGGTCATCAGAGGTCCTTACCGGTGCTACGCGCGATGCGGACCTTCTGGCCGTTGTCGTCGATCCGGTAACCGACCCGGGTCGGCTTGCCGTCGGAGTCCAGGACCTGCACGTTCGAGACGTGGATCGGGGCCTCCTGGGTGACGATGCCACCGGTCTTGGCGCCACGCTGGGTGGTGCTGATGCGGGTGTGCTTCTTGACCCGGTTCACGCCCTCGACCAGGACCTTGTCCTGCCGCGGGTAGGCCGCGATGACCTTACCCTTGGCACCCTTGTCCTTGCCGGCGATGACGACGACCGTGTCGCCCTTCTTGACCTTCACGGTCACAACACCTCCGGCGCGAGAGAGATGATCTTCATGAACCGCTTGTCCCGCAGCTCGCGGCCCACCGGGCCGAAGATGCGGGTACCGCGCGGGTCCCCACCGTCCTTGATGATGACGGCGGCGTTCTCGTCGAAGCGGATGTACGAGCCGTCCGGCCGCCGCTTCTCCTTGGCGGTGCGAACGACGACGGCCTTGACGACGTCGCCCTTCTTCACACCGGCACCGGGGATCGCGTCCTTGACCGTGGCCACGATGACGTCGCCGATGCTCGCGTAGCGCCGACCGGAGCCACCGAGAACCCGGATGCACAGGATCTCCCGGGCACCCGTGTTGTCGGCGACGCGCAGTCGCGACTCCTGCTGAATCACGTCTATCTCCTATGTCTGCCGGTTCTCCGGCCGCCCGGGGGCGGCCGGAGCCTGGCGGAACCTGCGCCCGACCGAACCCGGCCGAGCTCGAGCCTTCGCTACTTGGCCTTCTCGAGGATCTCCACGAGCCGCCACCGCTTGGTGGCGGACAGCGGCCGGGTCTCCATGATCAGGACCCGGTCGCCGATGCCGGCCGAGTTCTGCTCGTCGTGGACCTTCAGCTTGCTGGTCCGGCGCATGATCTTGCCGTACAGCGCGTGCTTGACCCGGTCCTCGACCTCGACCACGACGGTCTTTTCCATCTTGTCGCTGACCACGAGGCCCTCACGCACCTTGCGGCGGGCCCGCGCGGTGGCGGCGGTGGTGTTCTCACTCATGATGCAGTCACCTCAGTCGGCGCGGCCGAGAGACCCAGCTCACGCTCACGCATGATCGTGTAGATCCGGGCGATCTCCCGACGGATGACCTGCAGCCGCCGGTTGTTGTCCAGCTGCCCGGTTGCGGCCTGCACGCGGAGGTTGAACAGCTCCGCCTTCGCCTCGCGCAGCTTCGTGACCAGCTCCTCCTCGGAGAGCTCACGCAGCTCGGAGGCCTTGACGCCCGCTGCCATCAGGATTCACCCACTTCGCGCGTAACAATGCGGCACTTCATCGGGAGCTTGTGGATCGCGCGACGCATCGCCTCTCGCGCGATCTGCTCGTTGGGGAAGGACATCTCGAAGAGAACCCGCCCCGGCTTCACGTTGGCGACCCACCACTCGGGCGAACCCTTACCGGAACCCATCCGGGTCTCGGCCGGCTTCTTGGTGAGGGCCTGGTCCGGGAAGATCGTGATCCAGACCTTGCCGCCACGCTTGATGTGGCGGGTCATCGCGATACGCGCCGACTCGATCTGGCGGTTGGTCACGTACGCCGGCTCGAGAGCCTGGATCCCGAACTCGCCGAACACCACCCGGTTACCACCCTTGGACGCGCCGTGGCGGTCCGGGTGGTGCGGCTTGCGGAAGCCCTTCGGGGGCTTGCGCGGCATCAGCATCTGTCAGCCCTCCTGCTGCGTTTCTGCCGGCTGGGTGGCGGCCGCGGCGACGGCGCCGGCGTCAACCGGCTCGCCGCTCGGCGTCTCGGCCTGCTGCGCGATGGTGGTCGCGGCAGCCCGGCCGGCCTCGGTGCCACCGGCGGTCGTACCCGACGAACCCGACCGGCCACGGCGCGGCCGCTCGGGCCGGTCGCCACGGTCGCGGCGCGGACCGCGCGAGGGGGCGGCCTCGGCCGGGGCCTCGCGGCCCGGGACGGCGTCGCCCTTGTAGATCCAGACCTTCACGCCGATCCGGCCGAAGGTGGTACGGGCCTCGAAGAAGCCGTACTCGATGTTGGCCCGCAGCGTGTGCAGCGGAACCCGGCCCTCGCGGTAGAACTCGGTCCGGCTCATCTCGGCGCCGCCGAGACGGCCCGAGACCTTCACCCGGATGCCCTTGCAGGCCGGGTTCTTCATCGCGGACTGCATCGCCTTGCGCATGGCCCGACGGAAGCTGACCCGGCTGGACAGCTGCTCGGCAACGCCCTGGGCGACCAGCTGCGCGTCCGACTCGGGGTTCTTCACCTCGATGATGTTCAGCTGAACCTGCTTGCCGGTGAGCTTCTCCAGCTCGCCGCGGATCCGGTCGGCCTCCGCACCCTTACGGCCGATGACGATGCCCGGCCGGGCGGTGTGGATGTCGACACGGACCCGGTCCCGGGTGCGCTCGATGTCGACCTTGGAGATCCCGGCGCGCTCGAGGCCCTTGGACATCATGCGGCGGATCTTGACGTCCTCGCCGATGTAGTCCTTGTAGAGCTTGTCCGCGAACCAGCGGGACTTCCAGTCGGTCGAGATGCCGAGCCGGAACCCAGTGGGGTGAACCTTCTGACCCATTACTCGGCACCTTCCGTCGTGCTCTGCCCCTCAGCGGCCTCGGCCTGCTTGGCCGGGGCGGCCTTCTTCGCCGACTTCTTCGGCGCGGCCGGCGCGACCGCTTCGACCGCCACGGTGATGTGGCAGGTCCGCTTGCGGATCCGGTACGCCCGGCCCTGCGCCCGCGGCCGGAACCGCTTCATGGTCGGGCCCTCGTCGACGAACGCCTCGCTGACGAGCAGCGCGTCGGGGTCCAGCCGCTCGTTGTTCTCCGCGTTGGCGATCGCGCTCGCGAGCACCTTGTACACCTGCTCGCTCGCAGCCTGCGGCGCGAACTGCAGCACCGTGAGCGCCTCCTTCGCGGGCAGGCCGCGGACGAGGTTGACCACCCGGCGCGCCTTCATCGGCGAGATGCGCACGTGCCGCGCAACCGCCCGCGCGCCCGGAAGCACCGGAGCGTCGCCCTTTCCTGGCATCGCTGTAACCCCTTGTTCCTCTATCCGTATGCCCGCGGCGTCAGCGCCGGCGGCTCTTCCGGTCGTCCTTCTCGTGACCCTTGAACGTGCGGGTCAGCGCGAACTCGCCGAGCTTGTGCCCGACCATGGCCTCGGTCACGAAGACCGGGACGTGCTTACGTCCGTCGTGCACGGCGATCGTGTGACCCAGCATCTCCGGGATGATCGTCGAGCGGCGCGACCAGGTCTTGATGACGTTCTTCGAGCCCTTGTCGTTCTGCGTCTCCACCTTCTTGAGCAGGTGGTCGTCGACGAACGGGCCCTTCTTCAGGCTGCGAGGCATGTCTTATCTCCCTCAGCCGCGCTTACGCGTGGCGTAGCGGCGGCGGACGATCAGCCGGTCGCTCGGCTGGCCCTTACGACGGGTGCGGCCCTCGGGCTTACCCTGCGGGTTGACCGGGTGGCGACCACCGGAGGTCTTACCCTCACCACCACCGTGCGGGTGGTCGACCGGGTTCATGGCGACACCACGGACGGTCGGGCGCTTGCCCTTCCACCGCATCCGGCCGGCCTTACCCCAGTTGATGTTCGACTGGTCGGCGTTGCCGATCTCGCCGACGCTGGCGCGGCAGCGCACGTCGACGCGCCGGATCTCACCGGACGGCATGCGGAGGGTCGCGTACGCGCCCTCACGGCCGAGCAGCTGGATGCCGACGCCGGCCGAACGGGCCAGCTTGGCGCCGCCGCCCGGACGCAGCTCCACGTTGTGGACGGTGGTACCGACCGGGATGTTGCGCAGCGGCAGGTTGTTGCCCGGCTTGATGTCGGCGCTCGGCCCCGACTCCACCCGGTCACCCTGCTTCAGGTCCTTCGGCGCGATGATGTAGCGCTTCTCGCCGTCGGCGTAGTGCAGCAGCGCGATGCGCGCGGTGCGGTTCGGGTCGTACTCGATGTGCGCGACCTTCGCCGGCACGCCGTCCTTGTCGACCCGCTTGAAGTCGATCAGGCGGTACTGCCGCTTGTGGCCGCCACCGTGGTGCCGGGTGGTGATCCGGCCGTGGGCGTTGCGTCCGCCCTTCTTCGGCAGCGGAGCCAGCAGCGACTTCTCGGGCGTCGACCGGGTGATCTCGGCGAAGTCGGCGACGCTCGAGCCACGCCGGCCCGGCGTCGTCGGCTTGTACTTACGGATAGCCATTGTCTACACCCCTCAGCTGACCGGGCCGCCGAAGGCCTCGATACGGTCACCGTCAGCCAGCTTCACGATCGCCCGCTTGGTCGACTTGCGCTGACCGAAACCGGTCTTGGTGCGCTTGCGCTTGCCCTCGCGGTTGAGCGTGTTGACCGTCAGGACGCGGACGTTGAAGATCTGCTGGATAGCGATCTTGATCTCGGTCTTGTTGGCGTCCGGGTGCACCAGGAAGGTGTACCAGTTCCGGTTCAGCTCGCTGTAGCTCTTCTCCGAGACGACCGGGGCGACGATGATGTCGCGCGGATCGGCGATCGTGCTCACTTGCCACCCTCCTCGGTGGTCTCGGCGGGAACGCCCAGGAACTCGTCCAGGGCCTCCTTCGTGAAGACCACGTCGTCGGCCACCAGCACGTCGTACGTGTTGAGCTGGCCGGCCTCGATCAGGTGCACCCGCGGCTCGTTGCGCAGCGACACCCAGTTCAGCTCGTCGGTGCTGCTCAGCACGACCAGGACCCGACGGGCCTCGGTCGCCTTCGCCAGCGTGGCCAGCGCGGCCTTGGTCGACGGCTTCTCGCCCGAGACGAACGCCTCGACGACGTGCACCTGGCCGGCGCGCGCCCGGTCGGAGAGGGCGCCACGCAGGGCGGCGGCCTTCATCTTCTTCGGGGTGCGCTGGCTGTAGTCGCGCGGCACCGGGCCGTGGACCACGCCACCGCCGGCGAACTGCGGCGCGCGGGTCGAGCCCTGGCGGGCACGACCGGTGCCCTTCTGCTTGTACGGCTTCTTGCCTCCACCGGAGACCTCGCCGCGGGTCTTGGCCTTGTGCGTGCCCTGCCGGGCCGCCGCCAGCTGAGCCACCACGACCTGGTGCATCAGCGGGATGTTGGCCTGGACGTCGAAGATGTCGGCCGGCAGCTCGACGGAGCCGCTCTTGGCGCCTTCGACGTTGAGGACGTCAACGGTGGTCACTTGGCCGCACCGCCCTTCTTCACCTTGGTCTTGGCCGCGGTACGGACCAGGACCAGCGCGCCCTTGGGGCCGGGAATGGCGCCGCGGACGAGCAGGAGGTTGTTCTCGGTGTCGACCGCCTGGACGGTCAGGTTCTGGACGGTGTAGCGAACGCCACCCATCCGACCCGCCATCCGGGTGCCCTTGAAGACGCGACCCGGGGTCGCGCAGGCGCCGATCGAGCCCGGCGAGCGGTGCTTGCGCTCCACACCGTGGCTGGCGCGCAGACCGTGGAAGCCGTGCCGCTTCATCGGGCCGGCGTAACCCTTGCCCTTGGTCTTGCCGGTGACGTCGATGGTCACGCCGGCCGGGAACTCCTCGACCGTGACCTCCTGGCCCGGCGAGTAGTCCGCGGCGTCGGTGGTGCGCAGCTCGACGATGTGCCGGCGCGGTGCGACGTCCGCCTTGGCGTAGTGCCCGGCGAGCGGCTTCTTGACCTTGCGCGGGTCGATGGCCCCGTACGCCAGCTGGACCGCGGAGTAACCGTCCTTGTCGGCGCTACGAACCTGGCTCACGACGCACGGGCCGGCCTGAACCACGGTCACGGGAACAACGCGGTTGTTGTCCCAGACCTGGGTCATGCCGAGCTTTGCGCCCAGGATCCCCTTGACTTGCCTGTCCATTTGTCCGGTCCCTACAGCTTGATCTCGATGTCGACGCCAGCCGGCAGGTCGAGGCGCATGAGCGAGTCGACCGTCTTCGGGGTCGGGTCGATGATGTCGATCAGACGCTTGTGCGTGCGCATCTCGAAGTGCTCGCGCGAGTCCTTGTACTTGTGCGGCGAGCGGATAACGCAGAAACGGTTGATCTCCGTGGGCAGCGGCACCGGGCCAGCGACCTGCGCCCCGGTACGCGTCACCGTCTCGACGATCTTCCGAGCCGAGGAGTCGACGACCTCGTGGTCATAGGCCTTGAGCCGGATGCGGATCTTCTGTCCCGCCATGGTGGCTTCTGTTCCTTCTCTCGATGCCGCTGTGTTGCGGGCGCCTGTACCGGCTGGCACAGGCCCACTTCGCCGACCCCCGCGGTCGGGCGTGTCGCGCCCGTGGGCCAGGCTCCGCCCCGGGACTCCGGAGCGATTTCCGACCACGCGGTGGGTCATGGCGCCGATCGCGGTGACCGCGACCTGGACGCCGCGCGAGGGTGGTTGACCGCCAGGGGCGATCAACCACCCTACGCGAGACTGTCTGCCTCCCGGAGGTCCAGCGTTAACCGGACGCGGGCGACCGACCGTCGTTACGCAACCTGACTAGTATGCCGCACGACCGGC
The DNA here is from genome assembly GCF_900091475.1 of Micromonospora chersina. NCBI lineage: Bacteria > Bacillati > Actinomycetota > Actinomycetes > Micromonosporales > Micromonosporaceae > Micromonospora > Micromonospora chersina. The sequence goes on along the minus strand of NZ_FMIB01000002.1, from coordinate 5,042,394 downwards.
GGCGACGCTAATCGGGGTTACCCAGCTCACTTGATGATCTTGGTGACGCGACCAGCGCCGACCGTACGGCCACCCTCCCGGATCGCGAACTTGAGGTTCTCCTCCATCGCGATGGGCTGGATCAGCTTCACGGTCATCGTGGTGTTGTCGCCCGGCATGACCATCTCGGTGCCCTCGGGCAGCGTGACGACGCCGGTGACGTCCGTGGTCCGGAAGTAGAACTGCGGACGGTAGTTCTGGAAGAACGGGGTGTGCCGGCCGCCCTCCTCCTTGGAGAGGATGTAGACCGTGGCCTCGAACTCCGTGTGCGGGGTCGTGGTGCCCGGCTTGATGACGACCATGCCGCGCTCGACGTCCTCGCGCTTGATGCCGCGGAGGAGCAGACCAACGTTCTCGCCGGCCCGGGCCTCGTCGAGCAGCTTGCGGAACATCTCGATGCCGGTGCAGGTGGTCTTCATCGACTTCTCGCGGATGCCGACGATCTCCACCTCCTCGTTCGGCTTGAGGATGCCGCGCTCGGCGCGACCGGTGACGACGGTGCCACGACCGGTGATCGTGAACACGTCCTCGATCGGCATCAGGAACGGCTTCTCGGTCTCGCGCTCCGGCTGCGGGATCGCGGTGTCGACAGCGTTCATGAGGTCCATGAGCTTGCCGGTCCACTCGGGGTCACCCTCGAGGGCCTTCAGCGCCGAGACCCGGACGACCGGCAGGTCGTCACCCGGGTACTCCTGCGACGAGAGCAGCTCGCGGACCTCGAGCTCGACGAGCTCCAGGAGCTCCTCGTCGTCGACCATGTCGCTCTTGTTGAGCGCCACGACGATGTACGGCACACCGACCTGACGGGCCAGCAGCACGTGCTCGCGGGTCTGCGGCATCGGGCCGTCGGTCGCCGCCACCACCAGGATCGCGCCGTCCATCTGGGCGGCACCGGTGATCATGTTCTTGATGTAGTCGGCGTGACCGGGGCAGTCGACGTGCGCGTAGTGACGCGCCTCGGTCTGGTACTCGACGTGCGCGATGGAGATCGTGATGCCGCGGGCCTTCTCCTCCGGCGCCTTGTCGATCTCATCGAACGGCGTGTACGGGTTGAGGTCCGGGAACTGGTCGTGCAGGACCTTGGTGATGGCCGCCGTCAGCGTCGTCTTACCGTGGTCGATGTGACCAATGGTGCCGATGTTGACGTGCGGCTTAGTCCGCTCGAACTTCGCCTTCGCCACTGGTGTCCTCCTGTGGACTTTCTTGGTTCGTTCGCCCCGGCGCGCCGGGTCGGCGCTTAGGACTCTGTCGACAGCCTTTCCGGCCTGCTGGCCGGAGAGCCTTTGTGGGTTCTGCGGCGATGAAGCCTACAGGCCCGGATTCACACAATCCGACCGAGGTGGCCGCGGGCGGGAGAACCCTCCCGCGACCGGCCCCGGATCAACGGATCAGCTCAGGTGAGCGTCACTCACCCGTAGCCTTGGCGATGATCTCCTTCGCGACGCTCTGCGGAACCTCGGCGTAGGAGTCGAACTGCATGCTGTAGCTAGCCCGGCCCTGGGTCTTCGACCGCAGGTCGCCGACGTAGCCGAACATCTCCGACAGCGGCACCAGGGCCCGGACGACGCGAGCGCCGCTGCGCTCCTCCATCGCCTGGATGATGCCACGACGGGAGTTGAGGTCGCCGATGACGTCACCCATGTTCTCCTCAGGAGTGGTGACCTCAACGGCCATCATCGGCTCGAGCAGCGCGGGGTCGGCCTTGCGGGCCGCCTCCTTCATCGCCATCGAGCCGGCGATCTTGAACGCCATTTCCGACGAGTCGACCTCGTGGTACTGGCCGTCCACCAGGGTGAGCTTGATGCCCACCAGCGGGAAGCCGGCGAGGATGCCGTACTGCATGGCGTCCTGGGCGCCCGCGTCCACCGACGGGATGAACTCCCGGGGGATACGGCCACCGGTGACGGCGTTGGCGAACTCGTAGGTCGGGGCGTCGTTGCCCAGCGGCAGCGGCTCCAGGGCGATGATCACCCGGGCGTACTGGCCGGAACCACCGGTCTGCTTCTTGTGGGTGTACTCGACCTTGTCCACCGCGCGGCGGATGGTCTCGCGGTACGCCACCTGCGGCTTACCGATGTTCGCCTCGACGTTGAACTCGCGGCGCATCCGGTCCACCAGGATGTCCAGGTGGAGCTCGCCCATGCCGGAGATGACCGTCTGACCGGTCTGCTCGTCCAGCTTGACGCGGAAGGTCGGGTCCTCCTCGGCCAGCCGCTGGATGGCGGTGCTGAGCTTCTCCTGGTCGGCCTTGGTCTTCGGCTCGATGGCCACCTCGATGACCGGCTCCGGGAAGGTCATCGACTCGAGGATGACCGGGTTCGCCGGGTCGCACAGGGTGTCACCGGTGGTGGTCTGCTTCAGACCCTGGACCGCGATGATGTCGCCGGCCTGGGCGGAGCTGCGCTCCTCCCGCTTGTTGGCGTGCATCTGGTAGATCTTGCCGATCCGCTCCTTGCGGTCCTTGGTGGAGTTGATCACCTGGGAACCGGACTCGAGCGTGCCGGAGTAGATCCGGACGTAGGTGAGCTTGCCGAGGTGCTTGTCGGTCTGGATCTTGAAGGCCAGGCCGGAGAACGGCTCGGAGACCGAGGGCTTCCGCTGCAGCGGGGTCTCGCCGTCGGTCGCGGTGCCCTCGATCGCCGGGATGTCCAGCGGCGACGGCAGGTACGCGACGACCGCGTCGAGCATCGGCTGGATGCCCTTGTTCTTGAAGGCGGTACCGGTGAGGACCGGGTTGGCCTTGCCGGCGATGGTGGCCCGGCGGATGGCGGCCTTGATCTCCTCGACGGAGATCTCCTCGCCCTCCAGGTACTTCTCCATCACCGAGTCGTCGACGTCGGCCAGGGTCTCCATGAGCTTCTCGCGCCACTCGGCCGCGGAGTCGGCCAGGTCGGCCGGGATCTCCTCGATCGCGTAGTCCTCACCCTTCTGGGTCTCGCCACGCCAGGTGAGCGCGCGCATCTCGACCAGGTCGACCACGCCGATGAAGTCGGACTCGGCGCCGATCGGGATCTGGAGAACCAGCGGGGTGGCGTTGAGCCGGTCGATCATCATCTGCACGCAGCGGAAGAAGTCGGCACCGGTCCGGTCGAGCTTGTTGACGAAGCACATCCGCGGGACGTTGTACTTGTCCGCCTGCCGCCAGACGTTCTCCGTCTGCGGCTCGACGCCGGCGACACCGTCGTACACCGCGACCGCACCGTCCAGCACCCGCAGCGACCGCTCCACCTCGACCGTGAAGTCGACGTGGCCGGGCGTGTCGATGATCTGGATCGTGTGGCCCTTCCACTCGCACTTGGTGGCGGCGGAAGTGATGGTGATACCGCGCTCCTGCTCCTGCTCCATCCAGTCCATGACGGCAGCGCCCTCGTGGACCTCACCGATCTTGTACGTGATACCGGTGTAGAACAGGATTCGCTCGGTGGTAGTGGTCTTACCGGCATCGATGTGCGCCATGATGCCGATGTTGCGTACGTTGGCGAGCGCGTCTGCGGCGGCCACTTCAATCCCTACTTATCGTCGTCTAGACACAACTGGTGGCGGTTCCGGCGCCTCGTGGGCGCCGGAACCAGGGTGTTACCAGCGGTAGTGCGCGAAGGCCTTGTTCGACTCGGCCATCTTGTGCGTGTCCTCGCGCCGCTTGACGGCGGCACCGAGGCCGTTGCTCGCGTCCAGCAGCTCGTTCATCAGCCGCTCGACCATGGTCTTCTCGCGACGGGCGCGGGAGTAGGTCACCAGCCAGCGCAGACCGAGGGTGGTCGCGCGGGCCGGCCGGACCTCGACCGGAACCTGGTAGGTGGCGCCACCGACGCGACGGCTGCGGACCTCGAGAGTCGGCTTCACGTTGTCCATCGCCCGCTTCAGCGTGACGACGGGGTCGGTGCCGGACTTCTCGCGGCAGCCCTCCAGGGCGGCGTAGACGATGCGCTCGGCGAGCTGGCGCTTGCCGCGCAGCAGGATCTTGTTCACCAGCTGGGTGACCAGCGGCGAGTTGTACACCGGGTCAGCGACCAGCGGCTTCCGCGGAGCGGGTCCCTTACGCGGCATGTCAGCTCTTCTCCTTCTTCGCGCCGTAACGGCTGCGAGCCTGCTTGCGGTTGCGGACACCCTGGGTGTCCAGCGAGCCGCGAACGATCTTGTACCGCACGCCGGGGAGGTCCTTCACACGGCCGCCGCGGACGAGCACGATCGAGTGCTCCTGCAGGTTGTGGCCGACGCCGGGGATGTAGGCGGTCACCTCGATCTGGCTGCTGAGCTTGACACGAGCGACCTTGCGCAGCGCCGAGTTCGGCTTCTTGGGGGTGGTGGTGTACACGCGGGTGCACACGCCGCGCCGCTGGGGAGACCCCTTGAGCGCCGGGGTCTTGGTCTTGGTCGTCTTGGCCTGGCGGCCCTTTCGGACCAGCTGCTGAATGGTGGGCACCGGGTTTCTCCGCTCCCTTCGGCCGCTGCGAGGCGACCGCGCCGTCTGCTCTAGCCGGCCTGATGGACGGCTCTCCTACATTCCAACCAGGGCCACCTGACGGGGGTCCCAGCACCCGCGGTCGGGCGTGTCGCCCGAGTCACGGTCCGGTGCGGTCGCTCGCGCGTCGTACCGGGTTCTGTCACCGGCGCAGGAAACTCCCGACGCCAGGTCTTGGGGCTCTGTCGTGCGGCCGCGCGATCACCGGCTGACCGGTTCCGGCGCACGCACGCATTGCCCGGGCTGGCCCGGGCACAAGGGGAAAGAGTACCTACCACAGGCGCGCAGGTCAAAACGGAGCGGTCCGGGAGAACCGCTTCGCGGTCCGCCGGCCGATCACATCATGCCCGCCCGCCCGTCATGGGCACCTACGGTGACAAGTGTACCGGCTTCTCCGGCGCTCGGCCGGGCGGCCCCGGTTCCGCCCGCACGCCGGGCATCCGGGCATACCGGTCGTAGCTGGTCAGAGCACCGCCCGACCGGACGGCCCGGATCACGTGATCTGCACCACCAGAGCCAGCGCGAGCCCGCCCAGGCTGACCAGCAGGCCCACTCCCCCGCAACTGAGGCCCGCCACGGCCAGGCCACGCCCCGTGAACCGGACCGCCGGCGGCGGCGCCGGGCGCCGGATCTGCCGCCGGGCCAGGAGCCCCGCCACGACGGCCGCGGTGCCGGCGATCGCCCCGAGCACGGTGAAGGCCCCGGCGGCCCAGGCCCCGCCGTAGTTGGGCCCGGCCACACCGAAGCAGAGGACCAGCAGCGACACCAGGATCGAGGCGATCCCGATGACCAGCGAACCGATGGCGAGCCCGGAGGTCACCGGCGGCACGTCCAGGTGGACCACACCGAACGGGGTGCCCGGGACCGCGTCGACCCGCTTCGGCGGACGCGGCGCCTCACGCGGGGGCGGCGGCACCGCGGCCGGGGGCGCCGATCCCCAGCCACCGCCGGCCGGCGCGCTACCCGGCGTGGCCCACCCACCGCCGGGCGCCGGCTGGTTCCCCGGGTACGCCCCGGACCCCGGCCAGCCGACCGGAGCGGACGGCCCGGAGTGCGGCCCGGGAACGGGCGGGGCGCCGTACCCGCCGTGGTGCGACGGCGAGCCGGGCGGGGTCGAGGATCCGGCACCGTACCCCGCGTAGTGCGGCGGCACCACGGGTGGGGTCGACGGTCCCGGCGCGCCGGGGACGCCGTAGCCGGCGGGGTGCGGCGGGGAGCCGGGCGGAGCCGGCGGGTACGGCCCGGCGGGCGGCCAGGACCCGGGCGGCGCGGAGTGCGGCGAGGTCGGCGCGGGCGAGGTGGACCGGGGTGGCGCGGACTGGGGCGAGACGGGCGCCGGCGCGTACCCCATGGGGGTGATCTCCGGTGACGTGCCGGAGCCCCCGGCGGGCCCGGCGTCCGGCCCGGTGCCGGGGCGGGTCGGGTCGCCTCCCGGCGGCGGGGCCGGTTCCGTCACGGGGGTCCTCCTGTCGACGTGGCTCGCCCGCCGCGCGGCGGACACCGGCCAGGCTACCGTCGCGGGTCTCGCCGGCGGGGCCGGGCGCGGGGCGCTCCCCCGGCGGGTCAGTCGATGTTCGGGGCGAAGTCGTGCCCGAACGGGGCCCCGGCCAGCCGGACCACGCCGATCACCACGGCCGCCACGACGGCCACGGCCGCGAGCAGCAGGCCGGTCCAGGCCAACTGCTCGCCCCGGCGCATCCAGCCGGCGCCGGTGAGGAAACCGCCCGAGACGTACGCCTCGCGGCGGGCCTGCCGGGCGAGGGTGAGCGCGATGGTCGCGGGCACCACCCCGCCCACGAAGAAGCCGGTGAGCGCCCCGATCAGCCCGAGGGCGAAGACCGCGCGCGCCTTTGTCGAGCGGACCGGCTCGGGGTCGAGCGGATGGCGGTGCCCCTGCTGGGCGGCGGGCACCTGCCCGGGCACTGTCGTCATGCCCACCATCATGCCCCGACCGCCCGACGCCGGTCGGGCGCTATGCCGCCGAGGTCGCGGGGTCGGGCTGCGCCGCCGGCTCGGCCTGCCTCGGGGCGAGGCGGTCGGCCCGGAACAGCAGCAACGCGGCGAGGACCACGACGGCCGCCTCGGTCAGCAGCAGCGCGCGGTAGTCGAGCATCCCGATGAGGTACGCCCCGACCCCGATCGAGAGGGTCTGCGGGACGGTGGTGGTCACCTCGAAACCCGCGTACACCCGGCCCTGGAGGCGTTCCGGCGCCGTCCGTTGCAGCAGGGTCAGCAGGGCGATGGCCATCACGGTCAGACCGGCGCCCGAGCTGACCCGCCCAGCCAGGACCAGGCCGAGCAGCGGGGTGGCTGCGGCGGTCGCGCCGGCGGCCCAGGCCAGGAATGCCGCCGCGGCGACACGTATCTCGCCGAAGCGACGGACCGCCGCAGCGCTGGCCAGCCCGCCGAGCACCGCGCCGAGCCCCTGCGCGGCTTGGAGCACGCCGAGGAACTCCGGGGGACGGTGCAGCCCACGGTCGACGACGGCGTACGCGGTGGACTCAGCGAAGCCCAACACGAGGGCGAGCACCCCGGTGGCCAGCACCACTCTGCGGAGCAGAGGGTGGCCGGCGAGGTGCCGGAATCCGGCCGTGATCTCCCCTGCCCAGTGCCGCAGCACGCCGTCATCGCGTTCCGGTCGCGCCAGGGCGGGTTCCGCGACGCGCAGGGTCAGCAGCAGCACGGCCGCGGCCACGAAGGTCGCCATGTCGAGCACGGCGACCGCGGCGCCGCCCAGCAGCGCGTAAAGGCCGGCACCGACGAGCGGGGCGAGCAGCCGCAGGCTCTCCCGCGCCGTACGCAGCAGCGCGTTCGCGTCGGCCAGCAGGTCGCCGGGGAGCAGGCTGACCAGCAGGGCGGACTGGGCCGGCGCGATGACCAGGTTGAGGCACCCGTACAGGAACATCACCGCGTAGATCAGGGGCACCTGGTCGGGGCCGCGGACGGCCAGCAGGGGGAGCAGGATCGCCCCGCCGGCCAGGTTCGCCACCACCAGCAGCCGGCGGCGCGGCACCCGGTCGGCGAGCAGCCCGGCCAGCGGCGCGAGCAGCGCCGGGGCGGTGAAGAAGAGGAAGGTCAGGCCGGCCGCCCCGTCGCTGCCGGTCAGGTCCTTCACCCAGATGCCGCAGGCCAGCCACATCGAGCTGTCACCGACGAGGGAGAGGGTCTGCCCGGCGAGGTACCGGCGGGCGCGCCGGTCAGCCAGCAGTCGTCGGGTCGACATCCGACACCTCCGGCGCTCGGACGGGGTAGCCGAAGAAGAGCAACTCGACCGGGAGCGCCCCGGCCGGGCGGGCGTCGGACCCGGTGCGTCTGGCGTCGAACCGGGCGGTGAACCCGGCGACCAGCTCGCGGTAGGCGGCCACGAACTCGGCCAGTTCGTCAGCGGTGAGGTGGAAGAGGTGCTGCTGCCCGGTGGCCGCCTGGTACCACTCGGGTGGATAGGTGGGGGCGTCGTCGACGAACCGGCGCAGCCGCTGGACGTACCGGTCGAGCAGGACCCGGTCGAGCGCCTGGGACGCTCGGGTCCAGTCGGGGTCCTCGGGGCGGGCCGGAGCGGACCAGCCGCGCCGGGTCAGCCGCCAGGGCCGGGCCCGGCCGCGGCCACCGCCGGCCTCCTCCACGAACCCGTAGCGGGCCAGCTGACGCAGGTGGAAGGAGCAGGTGGTCGGGCTCTCCCCGATCAGCTCGCCGGCCTGGGTGGCGGTCAACGGGCCGGCCCCGAGCGCCTCCATGAGGGCGAGCCGTACGGGGTGACTGAGCGCGCGGAGTTCCCGGGGGTCGGTGAGGGTGCGGGGTTCGTCGCCGTCCATGGAGTCGAGAGTAACCTCTCGAGGAAATCTCTCGAGAGACTCGTATTCATATGGCGCACCCATGGACGCGACGAGGCCCCCGGCGGGTGCCGGGGGCCTCGTCGTTCCTACTGCTTAGCGGTACGACCCGAAGTCGAAGTCGTCCAGCGGCACCGCCTGGCCGCTGGCCGGCCCGAAGCCGTAGTCGGTCTCCGGGTAGCCGGTCATCGAGTAGACCTTGGCCTTCGCCTCCTCGGTCGGCTCGACCCGGACGTTGCGGTACTTGCTGATGCCCGTACCGGCCGGGATGAGCTTACCGATGATCACGTTCTCCTTGAGACCGATCAGCGAGTCGCTGCGGGCGTGGATCGCCGCGTCCGTCAGCACCCGGGTGGTCTCCTGGAAGGAGGCCGCCGACAGCCAGGAGTCCGTGGCCAGCGAGGCCTTGGTGATACCCATCAGCACCGGGCGACCGGCGGCGGGCTCGCCACCCTCGCCGACGAGCCGGCGGTTCTCCGACTCGAAGAGCGCCCGGTCGACAAGCACGCCCGGCAGGAACTCGGTCGAGCCGGAGTCGATGACCGTCACCCGCTTGAGCATCTGGCGGATGATGATCTCGATGTGCTTGTCGTGGATGAGCACACCCTGCGAGCGGTAGACCTCCTGGACCTCCTGGGTCAGGTGGACCTGGACCGCGCGCGGGCCGAGGATGCGCAGCAGCTCGTGCGGGTCGATGGTGCCCTCGGTGAGCTTCTCGCCGACCTCGACGTGGTCGCCGTCGTGCGCCCGGAGCCGGACCCGCTTCGAGATCTTGTCGTAGACGATCTCGTCGCTGCCGTCGTCCGGGATGACGACGATCTTGCGGGACCGCTCGCCGTCCTCGATCCGGATCCGACCCGGGGTGTCGGCGATGGGCGCCTTACCCTTCGGGACCCGGGCCTCGAAGATCTCCTGGACACGGGGCAGACCCTGGGTGATGTCCTCACCCGCGACACCACCGGTGTGGAAGGTACGCATCGTCAGCTGCGTGCCCGGCTCACCGATCGACTGGGCGGCGATGATGCCGACCGCCTCGCCGACGTCCACGGTCTTGCCGGTCGGCAGCGAGCGGCCGTAGCACGCACCGCAGACGCCCAGCTTCGACTCGCAGGTGAGCACGCTGCGCACCCGCACCGTCTCCACGCCGGCGGCGACGATCGCGTCGACCAGGATGGAGTTGATGTCCTGGCCGCGGTGGGCCACGACGTTGCCGTCCGGGCCCTTGATGTCGTCGGCCAGGGTGCGGGCGTGCACGCTGGTCTCGGCGTGCTCGTGCACGACCAGCTTGCCGTCGAGCCGCTCGCCGATCTGCATCGGGATGGCGCGGTCGGTGCCGCAGTCCTCCTCGCGGATGATGACGTCCTGCGAGACGTCCACCAGACGCCGGGTCAGGTAACCCGAGTCGGCGGTACGCAGGGCGGTGTCCGCGAGACCCTTCCGGGCGCCGTGCGTGGAGATGAAGTACTCCAGCACGGACAGACCCTCCCGGTACGAGGCCTTGATCGGCCGCGGGATGATCTCGCCCTTCGGGTTGGCCACCAGACCACGGATCGCCGCGATCTGCCGGAGCTGGAGCAGGTTACCGCGGGCACCCGAGTTGATCATCTTCCACAGCGGGTTCTCCTGCGGCAGCGCGGTGTCCATCTCCTTGGCGACCTCGTTGGTCGCCTTGGTCCAGATCTCGATGAGCTCGCCGCGACGCTCCTCGGCGGTCATCAGACCACGCTGGTACTGCTTGTCGATCCGGTCGGCTTCCTTCTCGTACCGCTCCAGGATCTCCCGCTTGCGCGGCGGAGCGATGACGTCCTCCATGCCGATGGTGACGCCGGACCAGGTGGCCCAGTGGAAACCGGCCTCCTTGAGCCCGTCGAGGGTGGCCGCCAGGGCCACCTTCGGGAAGCGCTCGGCGAGGTCGTTGACGATCGCGGAGAGCTGGCCCTTGCGGATCTCGTAGTTCACGAAGCGGTAGCCCTGCGGCAGCGTCTCGTTGAACAGGACCCGGCCCAGGGTGGTCTCCACCGTCACCGGCTCGCCCTCGACCCAGCCCTCGGGCGCGACCCACGGCTCCGCGCCGGCGCCGTTGTCGACACCGACGATGCCGCGCAGGCGGATCTTGACCGGGGTCTGCAGGTGCAGCTCCCGGTTGTCGTACGCCATCCGCGCCTCGGCGTCCGAGCTGAACGCCCGGCCCTCGCCCTGCCCACCGGGGGTGAGGTGGGTGAGGTGGTAGAGGCCGATGACCATGTCCTGGGTGGGCATGGTGACCGGCTTGCCGTCGGCCGGCTTGAGGATGTTGTTCGACGACAGCATCAGGATCCGCGCCTCGGCCTGGGCCTCGGCGGACAGCGGCACGTGGACCGCCATCTGGTCACCGTCGAAGTCGGCGTTGAACGCGGTGCAGACCAGCGGGTGGATCTGGATGGCCTTGCCCTCGACCAGCTGCGGCTCGAAGGCCTGGATGCCCAGCCGGTGCAGGGTCGGCGCCCGGTTCAGCAGGACCGGGTGCTCGCCGATGACCTCTTCCAGCACGTCCCACACGACCGGCCGCTGCCGCTCGACCATCCGCTTGGCGGACTTGATGTTCTGCGCGTGGTTGAGGTCCACCAGCCGCTTCATCACGAACGGCTTGAACAGCTCCAGCGCCATCTGCTTGGGCAGGCCGCACTGGTGCAGCTTGAGCTTCGGGCCGACCACGATGACCGAACGGCCGGAGTAGTCGACGCGCTTGCCGAGCAGGTTCTGGCGGAACCGGCCCTGCTTGCCCTTCAGCATGTCGGAGAGCGACTTCAGCGGGCGGTTGCCCGGACCGGTAACCGGCCGGCCGCGACGGCCGTTGTCGAACAGCGCGTCGACAGCCTCCTGGAGCATCCGCTTCTCGTTGTTGACGATGATCTCGGGCGCGCCGAGGTCGATCAGCCGCTTGAGGCGGTTGTTCCGGTTGATCACCCGGCGGTACAGGTCGTTCAGGTCGGAGGTCGCGAAGCGGCCACCGTCCAGCTGCACCATCGGACGCAGGTCCGGCGGGATGACCGGGACGCAGTCCAGCACCATGCCGAGCGGCGAGTTGCGAGTGTTCTGGAACGCCGCGACGACCTTGAGCCGCTTGAGCGCCCGGATCTTCCGCTGGCCCTTGCCGGACCGGATGGTCTCGCGCAGGCTCTCGGCCTCGGCCTCCAGGTCCATGTTCTGGACCAGCGCCTTGATGGCCTCGGCGCCCATGCTGCCGGTGAAGTACTCGCCGAAGCGGTCGCGCAGCTCGCGGTAGAGCAGCTCGTCGGTGACCAGCTGCTTCGGCTCGAGCTTGCGGAAGGTGTCGAGGACCTCGTCGAGGCGGTCGATCTCGCGCTGGGCCCGGTCGCGGATCTGGCGCATCTCGCGCTCTCCGCCCTCCTTGACCTTGCGCCGGACGTCCGCCTTCGCGCCCTCGGCCTCCAGCTCGGCCAGGTCGGCCTCGAGCTTGGCGGCCCGCTTCTCGATCTCCGAGTCGCGGCTGTTCTCAGCCTGCCGCTTCTCGGCCAGGATCTCGTTCTCGATCGTCGAGAGGTCGCGGTGACGCGCTTCGGCGTCCACGCTCGTCACGACGTACGAGGCGAAGTAGATGATCTTTTCGAGGTCCTTCGGGGCGAGGTCCAGCAGGTAGCCCAGCCGGCTCGGCACGCCCTTGAAGTACCAGATGTGGGTCACCGGAGCGGCCAGCTCGATGTGACCCATCCGCTCCCGGCGAACCTTGGAGCGGGTCACCTCGACGCCGCAGCGCTCGCAGATGATGCCCTTGAAGCGGACCCGCTTGTACTTACCGCAGTAGCACTCCCAGTCCCGCTGCGGACCGAAGATCTTCTCGCAGAAGAGCCCGTCCTTTTCCGGCTTCAGGGTGCGGTAGTTGATGGTCTCGGGCTTCTTGACCTCGCCGTGGGACCACTGACGGATGTCGTCGGCGGTGGCGAGACCGATGCGCAGCTCGTCGAAGAAGTTGACGTCGAGCACTATGTCCCCTATGTCGTCGTCTGTACTGCTTAGCTAACGGGCGGGGTCGGGAGCCGGCGGACCGGCTCCCGACCGCTCGCCTCAGACCTCTTCGACCGAGCTCGGCTCGCGCCGGGACAGGTCGATGCCCAGCTCCTCCGCGGCCCGGAACACCTCGTCGTCGGTCTCGCGCATCTCGAGGGCCACACCGTCGCTGGAGAGCACCTCGACGTTGAGGCACAGCGACTGCAGCTCCTTGAGCAGCACCTTGAACGACTCCGGGATGCCCGGCTCGGGGATGTTCTCGCCCTTGACGATGGCCTCGTAGACCTTCACCCGGCCGAGGACGTCGTCGGACTTGATGGTCAGCAGCTCCTGGAGGGCGTAGGCGGCGCCGTACGCCTGCATGGCCCAGCACTCCATCTCACCGAAGCGCTGGCCACCGAACTGCGCCTTACCACCCAGCGGCTGCTGCGTGATCATCGAGTACGGGCCGGTCGACCGGGCGTGGATCTTGTCGTCGACCAGGTGGTTGAGCTTCAGGATGTAGACGTAGCCGACCGCGATCGGGTCCGGCAGCGGCTCGCCGGAGCGACCGTCGAACAGCTGCGCCTTGCCGCTGCGGCCGATCAGCTGCTTGCCGTCCCGGTTGGGCAGGGTCGACGCCAGCAGACCGGAGATCTCCTCCTCGCGGGCACCGTCGAAGACCGGAGTGGCCACGTTGGTGTCCGGCTCGGACTCGTGCGCCTCGATCGAGCGGAGCTGGCGCTTCCACTCCTCGTCGTCGCCGTCCACGCTCCAGCCGGTCTTGGCCACCCACCCGAGGTGGGTCTCCAGGACCTGGCCGATGTTCATCCGGGACGGCACACCGAGCGGGTTCAGCACGATGTCGACCGGGGTGCCGTCCTCCAGGAACGGCATGTCCTCGATCGGCAGGATCTTGGAGATGACGCCCTTGTTGCCGTGGCGGCCCGCGAGCTTGTCACCGTCCTGGATCTTGCGCTTCTGGGCCACGTAGACCCGGACCAGCTCGTTCACGCCCGGGGGCAGCTCGTCGCCGTCCTCGCGGGAGAAGGTACGCACACCGATGACCGTGCCGGTCTCGCCGTGCGGCACCTTCAGCGAGGTGTCCCGGACCTCGCGCGCCTTCTCACCGAAGATCGCGCGGAGCAGCCGCTCCTCGGGGGTCAGCTCGGTCTCGCCCTTCGGCGTGACCTTGCCGACCAGGATGTCGCCGGGGACGACCTCGGCGCCGATCCGGATGATGCCGCGCTCGTCGAGGTCGGCGAGCATCTCCTCGCTGACGTTCGGGATGTCGCGGGTGATCTCCTCCGGGCCGAGCTTGGTGTCCCGGGCGTCGACCTCGTGCTCCTCGATGTGGATCGAGGTGAGCACGTCCTGCTGCACGAGGCGCTGCGACAGGATGATCGCGTCCTCGTAGTTGTGGCCCTCCCAGGTCATGAACGCCACGAGCAGGTTGCGCCCGAGCGCCATCTCGCCCTCGTCGGTGCACGGACCGTCGGCGATGACCTGGCCGGCCTCGACGCGGTCGCCCTCGAAGACGACCGGCTTCTGGTTGACGCAGGAGCCGGCGTTGGAGCGGCGGAACTTGTGCAGCAGGTACGTCCGGCGGTGGCCGTCGTCCTGGTGGACCGTGATGTAGTCCGCGCAGAGGTCCTCGACCACACCGCCGACCTCGGCGACGACGACGTCACCGGCGTCCACGGCCGCGCGGTACTCCATGCCCGTGCCGACCAGCGGCGCCTCGGCCTTGACCAGCGGCACCGCCTGACGCTGCATGTTCGCGCCCATGAGCGCGCGGTTGGCGTCGTCGTGCTCGAGGAACGGGATCATCGCGGTCGCGACCGAGGTCATCTGCCGCGGCGACACGTCCATGTAGTCGACGGCCGACGGCGCCACGTCCTCGGTCTCGCCGCCCTTACGGCGGACCAGGACGCGGTCCTCGGCGAACGAGCCGTCCGACTTCAGCGGGGCGTTGGCCTGCGCCTTGACGAACCGGTCCTCCTCGTCCGCGGTCAGGTAGTCGATCTGGTCGGTGACCCGACCGTCGACGACCTTCCGGTACGGCGTCTCGATGAAGCCGAACGGGTTGACCCGGGCGAAGGTGGACAGCGCGCCGATCAGGCCGATGTTCGGGCCTTCCGGCGTCTCGATCGGGCACATCCGGCCGTAGTGGGACGGGTGCACGTCACGGACCTCGAAGCCGGCCCGCTCCCGGGACAGACCACCCGGGCCGAGCGCGCTCAGCCGGCGCCGGTGGGTCAGGCCCGCCAGCGGGTTGGTCTGGTCCATGAACTGGGACAGCTGCGACGTGCCGAAGAACTCCTTGATCGCCGCCACGACCGGGCGGATGTTGATCAGGGTCTGCGGCGTGATCGCCTCGACGTCCTGGGTGGTCATCCGCTCGCGGACGACCCGCTCCATGCGGGAGAGACCGACCCGGACCTGGTTCTGGATCAGCTCGCCCACAGTGCGCAGGCGCCGGTTGCCGAAGTGGTCGATGTCGTCGGCCTCGTAGCCCTCCTCACCGGCGTGCAGCCGGCAGAGGTACTCCACGGTGGCGACGATGTCGTCCTCGGTCAGCGTGCCGGTCGTGATCGGCACGTCCAGCTCGAGCTTCTTGTTGAACTTGTAACGCCCGACCTTGGCGACGTCGTACCGCTTCGGGTTGAAGAAGAGGTTGTCGAGCAGGGTCTGGGCGTTCTCGCGGGTCGGCGGCTCGCCGGGGCGGAGCTTCCGGTAGATGTCGAGCAGCGCCTCATCCTGCCCGGCGATGTGGTCCTTCTCGAGCGTGGTCATCATGAGCTCGGACCAGCCGAACTTCTCGCGGATCTGCTCCGCCGACCACCCGATGGCCTTGAGCAGGACCGTGACGGCCTGCCGGCGCTTGCGGTCGATGCGGACGCCGACCGTGTCGCGCTTGTCGATGTCGAACTCCAGCCAGGCACCCCGGCTCGGGATCACCTTGACGCTGGAGAGGTCGCGGTCGGAGGTCTTGTCCGGCTGCTTGTCGAAGTAGACGCCCGGCGAGCGGACGAGCTGGCTGACCACGACGCGCTCGGTGCCGTTGATGATGAAGGTGCCCTTGGGCGTCATCATCGGGAAGTCACCCATGAACACCGTCTGGCTCTTGATCTCGCCGGTGGTGTTGTTGGTGAACTCCGCGGTCACGAACAGCGGGGCGCAGTAGGTCAGGTCCTTCTCCTTGCACTCCTCGATCGAGGCCTTGACCTCGTCGAAGCGCGGAGCCGAGAAGGAGAGCGACATGGTGCCGGAGAAGTCCTCAATGGGACTGATCTCGTCGAGGATCTCCGCGAGACCCGAGCGTGCGTGCGGGTCGTCCGACGACCGGCCCTGCCAAGCCTCGTTGCCGACGAGCCAGTCGAAGGACTCGTTCTGGATGGCGAGGAGGTTGGGGACCTCGAGGTGTTCGGTAATCCGACCGAAAGAAACTCGGCGGGGCGCGAATGCGCTCGACGTACGACTGGTCTTCGCAGGGCGGGAAGCTGCCAAGATGCGTCCTTCCGAGGACCGGTGCTGCAGAACGGCTGGTACGCGTGCACTCCAATGACCCCACCAGAATTATCCGTAAACGGACATTTCCGAGCAGGGGTCAAGTCGGAAGGCAGCGCAAACTAGCAGTGTAGCCGAGAGGCTAACCGCTGTCCAGCCCACCCCGCAGGTCATCGCGGAACTTGCCTCGGGACCTCGGAAAACCGGGTCAACCGGGCTGCTCGGAACGCGATGTTCCTGCCGGTCCGCTCAGGCGCAGCGGCGGTGGTGCTGCCGTTGCCTTACCCGAGAGGCGGCCGTTGCAAGCGCGGAAGGTCTTGCTGGTGTCAGCGTGCCTGTCGGGCCGGTGCCGCGTCAAGGGCCGGTTACCGCTCGGGGTGTCTTTCCCACCGACGGGCTACCGACAGACACCGCTGTGAAGCCGGTGCGAGGAACCTGTAAACCCTGCTCACGCCGCTGCCACCGGGTAGTACCAACACGGCGGGCGGCGATCCGGTTCCCGGATCGCCGCCCGCCGCGACGCGGTGTGCCCCGGCTCACGTGAGCCGGACGCGCGTCAGGTCGAACGCAAGGTCACTTGAGGGTGACCTTGGCGCCCTCGCCCTCGAGCTTGGCCTTGGCCTTCTCGGCGGTCTCCTTGTTGGCCTTCTCCAGGACGGCCTTCGGAGCGGCCTCGACCAGGTCCTTGGCCTCCTTGAGGCCCAGGCCGGTCAGCTCGCGCACGACCTTGATGACCTGGATCTTCTTGCCACCGTCGGCGTCGAGGATGACGTCGAACTCGTCCTTCTCCGGCTCGGCCTCGGCGGCCGGGCCGGCGGGGCCGCCGGCGGCGGCGACGGCGACCGGAGCCGCGGCGGTGACCTCGAAGGTCTCCTCGAACTGCTTCACGAACTCGGAGAGCTCGATCAGCGTCATCTCCTTGAACGCGTCGAGCAGCTCGTCGGTGCTGAGCTTCGCCATGTCTGGCGTCCTTTCTGAAAGTGAAAACTAAGAACGTGGGTGCGCCGGGTGGCCTCAGGCCGCCTCGGCGCCCTCCTTCTCGCGCTTGTCCTGCAGAGCGGCCGCCAGACGCGCGGTCTTGGCGAGCGGAGCCTGGAACAGGGCCGCGGCCTTGCTCAGGTTGCCCTTCATGGCGCCGGCCAGCTTCGCCAGCAGCACCTCGCGGGACTCCAGGTCGGCGAGCTTCGTGACCTCGGCCGCGGAAATGGCCTTGCCCTCGAAGACACCGCCCTTGATGACGAGCTTCGGGTTGGCCTTCGCGAAGTCGCGAAGCCCCTTCGCCGCCTCGACGACGTCGCCCGAAACGAAAGTCAGCGCGGTAGGACCGGAGAACAGCTCGTCGAGGCCGGAGATGCCCGCATCGCTCGCGGCACGCTTGGCCAGCGTGTTCTTCGCGACCGTGTAGCTGGTCTCCTTGCCGAGCGAGCGCCGCAGCTGGGTGAGCTGCGAAACCGTGAGCCCGCGGTACTCGGTCAGCACGGTCGCCCCCGCGTTGCGGAAGCTCTCGGTCAGCTCGGCGACGGCCGTGGCCTTGTCGGCCCGGATCGGCTTGTCCGCCATGTCCCTCCTCTCTCGTTGCTCGGAGCTGGTACGCCGGCGACGAGCGGACGCTCGCGACGGCGGCGGAGGCATCACGACAACGAGAAAAGCCCCGGCGCAGGGCGCACGGGGCGAGGGCCGGCACCGTGGACGCGGTCGGCGGACCACGTGCAGCACCGAGTTTCGCTTGCCGCCCTGCGCGGGTCGCCCGTCATCGCGGGACCTTCGACCGTGCCAGGGCACGGTGACCAGCGGTCTCTGGGTGGAACTACGCGCCAAAGGTTACGCGACGTGTCCCCTTACCGCCAAATCGCCCCCGGAGTGCTCCCGGTCACTCAGGCGCGGCCGCGGCGGCCCCAGGCGTAGCCGGCCAGCGGCACGGCCGCCCAGGCCAGCGCCCGGGCGGTCAGCAGCAGGCCGGTGGAAGCCGCGAGCGGGCCGGCCAGCGCCCGGGCCGTGGGCAGCACGGGCGGCGCCAGCCAGGGCGCCACCGAGCCGGAGAGGCCCAGGACCACCGCGCCCACCCCGCCGAGGGTGAGCACGGCGACGCCGTAGCCGGCGCTGCGGGTGATCGCCCGGCAGGCCAGGGCGCCCAGCCCGACCGCCGCCGGCAGGGCCAGCAGGTGGGCCCAGAGGCCGAGCGCCAGCCCCTCGGCCAGCGGCCGGTCCCCCGGCCCGGCCGGGCCGGTCACCCCGCCGACCAGCCAGGGGAAGACCAGCGCGACGGCCACCGTGCCGAGGCCGGCCACGGCCGCCGCGAGCAGGCCGGCGGCCCGCTCCCGGGCCGGGCCGAGGACCACCCGGGCCAGCCGGCGCTGCACGTCGGGCTCGACGTCGAGCAGGATCTTGGTCTGCCAGGCCAGCACCGGGAACAGGACCACCGCCGAGACGCCGTAGGCCTCCGCGGGCTGGGCCCGGCCGCCGCCGTAGAGGACGCCGAGGGCGAGCAGGCCGGCCAGCACCGGGGCCAGCGCCCGTCCGGTACGCAGGAAGCCGGCCAGCCGCAGCCGGACCAGCGCGATCACCGGGCCACCTCCGGAGCGGGACCGGAGCCGCCGGGCGCGCCGGACAGGGGTGCCTCGCCGGGGGCCGGACCCGGCCGGCCGGGCGCGCCGGGCTGTGCGGTGGCGGAGAACGGGTCGTCGGGAGGGGCGGCGGGTGGGGAGTCGGACGCCTGTCGCGTGGCGGGGGGCGGGACGGCGTGGTCGCGTACCCGAATGACGTGGTGGCCGTCGGCGCGCAACCGGGCGACGGCGGCGCCGACCCCGGCGGCCGGGACCGACAGCTCGACCACGACGGTGGCCGCGGCCCCGGACGGCGCCGCCTCGGTGACCGTGCCGTCGGCGACCGACCAGTGCCGGGCGCCGGGGAGCCGGACGGTCTCCCCACGGTGGTCGCTGACCAGCACCGTGCCACCCTCGGCCAGCACCTCGTCGACCACCTCGGGCACCAGCTCGCGAGCGGCGGAGTCCAGCCCCTCCCAGGGCTCGTCGAGGACGAGCAGGCCGGGCGGGCGGAGCAGCGCCTGGGCCAGGCCGACCTTCTGCGCGGTGCCCTTGGACAGCTCGGGCAGCCGCACCCCGTGGAAGCGCGTCAGGCCGAGCCGGTCGACCCAGCGCCGCACCGCCCGGTCGGCCTCGGGGCCGGGCAGGCCGGCCACCCGGGCCATCGCGGCCAGGTAGGCGCCCACGGTGAAGGGCTGGTCGGCGGGAAAGCGCTCCGGAACCCAGCCGACGGCGGCCGGCCGGTCGACCACGCGCCCCCGCGTGGGTCGGAGCACGCCGGCGGCGAGCTGGAGCAGGGTGGACTTGCCCACCCCGTTGCGCCCGAGCACCACCGCCACCTCGCCCGGACCGATCGCCACGTCGGTCTCCCGCAGCACCCACGGGCCGCGCCGCTGGTACCGCAGCCAGACGCCTTCCAGCCGCATGCGCCGAGCCTGCCACACCGGAGAGACGGACGGGGCCCCGCCACCGGGTGGTGGCGGGGCCCCGTCCGGGCAGTCGTGCTCAGGCCTCGGTCGAGGCCTCGTTCAGGTTCTTCACCAGCTTCGGGTCGACCGGGACGCCCGGGCCCATGGTGGTGGTGAGGGTGACCTTCTTGAGGTACGTGCCCTTGGCCGCGGACGGCTTCGAGCGCAGGACCTCGTCCAGCACCGCCGCGTAGTTGTCGACCAGCTGGGCCTCGGAGAACGAGGCCTTGCCGATGATCAGGTGGAGGTTGGAGTGCTTGTCCACCCGGAAGGTGATCTTACCGCCCTTGATGTCCGAAACGGCCTTGGCGACGTCCATGGTCACCGTGCCGGTCTTCGGGTTCGGCATGAGGCCGCGCGGGCCCAGGATCCGCGCGATCCGGCCGATCTTGGCCATCTGGTCCGGGGTGGCGATCGCCGCGTCGAAGTCCAGCCAACCGCCCTGGATACGGGCGACCAGCTCGTCGGTGCCCACCTCGTCCGCACCCGCGGCGGCGGCCTCCTCGGCCTTCGCGCCGGCGGCGAAGACGATCACGCGGGCGGTCTTACCGGTGCCGTGCGGCAGGTTGACCGTGCCGCGGACCATCTGGTCCGCCTTGCGGGGGTCGACGCCGAGGCGCATCGCGACCTCGACCGTGGCGTCGAACTTGACGTTGGTGGTCTCCTTGGCCAGCTTGACGGCCTCGGCGGGGGTGTAGAGCTTCGACCGGTCGATGACCTCGGCGGCCTTGCGGTAGCTCTTGCTGCGCTGCATTTCTGGTAACTCCTGTGGTCTATGGCGGGCCCGCGACTCCGCGGCCCTCCCACGAACGGATCGGCTGGAGCGGTGCTACGAGGTCAGTCGGCGACGGTCAGGCCCATCGACCGGGCGGTGCCGGCGATGATCTTCTCGGCCTGGTCGATGTCGTTGGCGTTCAGGTCCGCCATCTTCTTCTCGGCGATCTCCCGGAGCTGGGCGCGGGTCACCGAGCCGACCTTCTCCTTGTGCGGGACGCCCGAGCCCTTCTGCACGCCGGCGGCCTTGATCAGCAGCCGGGCGGCGGGCGGGGTCTTCAGCACGAAGGTGAAGGTGCGGTCCTCGTAGACGCTGATCTCGGCGGGGACGATGTCGCCCCGCTGGGACTCGGTCTGCGCGTTGTAGGACTTGCAGAACTCCATGATGTTCACGCCGTGCTGGCCGAGCGCGGGGCCGACCGGCGGCGCCGGGGTGGCCTGGCCCGCCGGCAGCTGAAGCGTGAACGTCTTGACGAGCTTCTTCTTCGGAGGCATGTCTCTTCCTGGGGCTTGGAACTGGGATTTTCGCCGGCCCGCGGGCGCGCACGGTCAGCGCGGTGCGGACAGCCGACGTTCTAGGGTAGCGCAGCCTTCCGCCACCCTCGCCGCCGAGGTCCGGCGGGCCGGGAAAACGACGCACCGGCGGCCGGCCCGGAGGCCCACCGCCGGTGCGGACGTGCGTCAGATCTTGGCGACCTGGTTGAAGTTGAGCTCGACCGGGGTCTCCCGGCCGAAGATCGACACCAGGACCTTGAGCTTCTGCTGGTCGGCGTTGATCTCGCTGATCGTCGCCGGCAGCGAGGCGAAGGCGCCGTCGGTGACGGTGACCGAGTCGCCGACCTCGAAGTCGAGGACCTTGACCTCGGGCTTCGCCTTCTTCTGCTCGGTCTCGACCGCCGGGGCCAGCCACTTGAGGACCTCGTCGAGGCTCAGCGGCGCCGGCCGGTCGGCCCGGTCGGTCGCGCCGACGAAGCCGGTGACCCCCGGGGTGTTCCGGACGCAGGAGTAGGACTCGGCGGTCAGCTCCATCCGGACCAGGATGTAGCCCGGGAAGACCTTCGCCTGGACCTGCGACCGCTTGCCGTTCTTGACCTCGACCTCTTCCCGGGTCGGCACTTCGACCTGGTAGATGAAGTCCTCCATGTCGAGGGAGGTGATCCGGGTCTCGAGGTTGGTCTTGACCTTGTTCTCGTAGCCGGCGTAGGAGTGCACCACGTACCAGTCGCCGGGGGCGTAGCGCAGCTTCTGGCGCAGCTCGGCGACCGGGTCGAAGTCCTCGTCCGGGGCGGGCTCGGTGGTCGGGAACTCCGGCTCGCTGGCGGCCTCGACCGACTCATCGTTGGCCGCCGTCGCCACCGTGGACTGCTCGTCCGGGGTCTCGGCGGTCTCGTCGTACTCAGGCACGCTCGCTCACTTCCGTCACTATCGCTGTCCGCAGGTCAGCTCGGGTTGCCGAAGACCCACAGCACCGCCTTCGCGAAGCCGTAGTCCAGGCCGGCCACGATCGCCAACATCACCGCGACGAAGGTGACCACCACGGCCGTGTAGGTCAGCAGCTCCTTGCGGGTCGGCCAGATGACCTTACGCAGCTCGGCCACGACCTCGCGGAAGAACCGCGCGATGCGGGCGAACAGCCCGATCCGCTCGGTGTCCCTGCGGGTCTTCCGCCCCTCGGTGGAATCGGCGCGGGCCCGCTTGCGCGTGGCGGTGCCGCCCCGGGAGACAGGCTCGTCCGCGTCGGTGGCGTCGTCGTCGGCCACACCGTCGACGGTCGCGTCGTCGTCCAGACGCTCGTCGCCGGCGTCCTCGCCGCGCCGCTTGCTCTCGGCCACTTCGCCCTCCGTGCGGGATATCGGGTCGCACGCCGGGCGGCGTGCGCGGCGTGTGGTCACGCCGGCCGGACCAACCGTCCCGCGACGGGCCGCGGCCGGCGGACCGACCGGGAGGGCCCCGAATGCCTCGGAACCAACCCCGCCGATGCCACCACCACGGGCCGGGCGCCGCTGTGCGGCGGCGCGACCCACGGGAACGGTCAGGCCTGAGGCGCAGGGGTGACAGGACTTGAACCTGCAGCCTGCGGTTTTGGAGACCGCTGCTCTGCCAATTGAGCTACACCCCTGTGCGGCAACTCACCCCACTCGGACACACGGTGCCGAGCAGGGGTCACTTGCCCCACGGCGGACCAGTGTACGGGTAGTCGTGCGACTTTCCCAACCGGTCCACCCCTCGCGCGTCGAACGGATCCTCAGCGAGGCGTCCGGACGGTCGCGCGAGCCTGCGACAGCACCTTCTCCCCCAGGCAGGTCGCGGTGATGTCGAGCCTGGTCAGGCCGTCATCCGTGACCTCCTTGACCACCGCGGAGACCTCGACCTCGGCGCCCTCGTCGGTGTCCGGCACGACCACCGGCCGGGTGAAGCGGACGTTGAAGTCGACCACCGCGTCCGGCGCGCCGGCCCAGGTGGTCACCGCCCGGCCGACCAGGGCCATGGTGAACATGCCGTGGGCGATCACCCCGGGCAGGCCGACCTTCGTGGCGGTCCGGTCGCTCCAGTGGATCGGGTTGAAGTCGCCCGAGGCGCCCGCGTAGCGGACCAGGTCCGCGCGGGTCACCCGGAACGTCTGGGTGGGCAGCTCCATCTCCTCAGGCCTCCCCGCGTACGACGATCTTGGACCACACGGCCACCACCGGCTCGCCGGCGACGGTGCTCACGTCGGTGCGGGTGGTCAGGAAGCCGTGCCCGCCCCGGTTGGTGACCTCCTCGATGGTGTTCACGCAGACCAGCTCGTCCCCGGCCACCACCGGCCGGGTGTACGCGAAGCGCTGGTCGCCGTGCACCACCCGGCTGTAGTCGACGCCCAGCGCCGGGTCCTCGACGATCTGCCGGCTGGCGGCCATGGTCACAATCACCGGGAAGGTCGGCGGGGCCACCACGTCGGGGTGGCCGAGCGCCCGGGCGGCCGCCGGGTCGTGATGCGCCGGGTCGGTCGCTCCGATGGCGGTGGCGAACTCGCGGATCTTTTCTCGGCCCACCTGGTAGGGGGCGGTCGGCGGATAGGTCCGGCCGACGAAGGACGGGTCCAGGGACATGCCCGCGAACCTACACGGAAAGCACGAACGCCGATCCGTACGGGCGGTCGGCCGTTAGGGGCCGCCGTCCGTGCGGACCGGCGTTCGGAAGCTGTCTGCGGGCCGGCGGTGCCGGCCGCGGGTCAGCGGGTCTCGCGGTGGATGGTGTGCTTGCCATCCCGGGGGCAGAACTTCTTCAGCTCGATGCGGTCCGGGTCGTTACGGCGGTTCTTGCGCGTGATGTAGTTGCGCTCCTTGCACTCCACACACGCCAAAGTGATCTTCGGCCGGACATCGGTCGCCTTCGCCACGGCGGAGTGCCTTCCTCGCTCACGGGTAACAACTACGGCGTATCAGCCTACGCGCTGCCTACGCGGACATGCAAAGTGGGCGCCTATGGCGCCCATCCCACCGGCCACCGGGCGCACCCGGAGGACGACGAAAGTAGCGGTGGCCGGACTTGAACCGGCGACACAGCGATTATGAGCCGCTTGCTCTGCCATCTGAGCTACACCGCCGTGGCGGGTCCAGCCGGACCCTCTGAGCCCCCTTACGGAATCGAACCGTAGACCTTCTCCTTACCATGGAGACGCTCTGCCGACTGAGCTAAGGGGGCCTACCCGATCACCCCGTGGGGTGTCGCGCAGAGGAAACAGTACACGACCCCGCCGCCGAGGTGAAATCGGATCCCCGGTTACCGCGTCCGCGCAGGTCAGGGCACGACCCGGAGGCGCGGAAGCTCGCCCGCCGCGATCGTCTCGGGGTCGACCTGGGCACCGAACCAGGCCTCCAAACGCTCGTACGGCAGGGGCCGGCTGAACAGGAAGCCCTGGCCGATCTCGCAGCCGATGTCCTGGAGCAGCTCCAGGGTCAGCTCGCTCTCCACGCCCTCGGCCACCACGGCCAGGCCGAACTGCTGCGACAGGGTCACCACGGCGTTGACGATGGCCAGGTCGCCCGGATCGGTGGCCATCCCCTGCACAAACGACCTGTCGACCTTGACCTCGTGCACGGGCAGCCGGCGGAGCTGGGCCAGGGACGAGTTGCCGGTGCCGAAGTCGTCGACCGAGAGGCGGACACCCAGGTCGCGGAGGCGCTTCAGGGTCGGAATGGGACGTTCGGTGCCGTCGAGCACACCGGCCTCGGTGATCTCCAGGGTGAGCCGCTGCGGCGGTACGCCGTACTCGTCGAGCAGGTCCCGTACCAGTGCCGGGAAGTGCTGGTCGGTGAGCGTCCGGGCGGCGAGGTTCACCGAGATGGCGAGGGCCTGCCCGCCGTGGCTCCAGTCGCGGCTGCGCCGCAGGCTCTCCCGGAGCACGAACTCGGTGAGCCGGCCGAGCTGGCCGGTGTGCTCGGCCACCGCCACGAAGTCGTCCGGGACGACCGTGCCGTGCGCCGGGTGCTCCCAGCGGGCCAGGCACTCCACCCCGACCAGGCGCCGGTCCCGCAGCGTGACCTTGGGCTGGAAGTAGACCTCCAGCTCCCCGTCGTCCAGCGCCCGGCGCAGGTCGCCGGCGAGGCCCAGCCGGCGCAGCGACCGGGACTCCAGCGCCGGGCTGTAGAGCTGCACGCTGCCCGGGACCGACTTGGCGGCCGTGGCGGCCAGGTCGACCCGCTGGAGCAGGGCCGCCGCGTCGCTGCCGTGGTCGGGATGGACGGCCACCCCCACCACGGTGTCCACGTCCAGGGTGAGCGCGTCGAAGACCATCTCGTCGCGGATCTGCTCACGCAACTGGCCGGCCAGTTCCAGCGCCGCCTCGGTGCTCTCCAGCCGCAGCGTCACCAGGAACTCGTCGCCGCCGGCCCGACCGACCAGGGCCGAGGAGGGCGCGCAGGCGCGCAGCCGCTCGGCCACCTCGACGAGGACCTTGTCACCGGCCGCGTGGCCGAGCGACTCGTTGACCTGGCGCAGCCGGTCGACGTCGAAGAGCAGCAGCGCCACCACCTCGCCGGGCGCCGCGATCCGGACCGCCTCGGTCATGGCCGCGGTGACCCGCCGTCGGTTGGGCAGCTTGGTCAGCGCGTCGTGCTCGGCGTCGTGCCGCAGTCGGTCGACCAGCCGCGAGTTCTCCAGGGCGACCGCGGCGTGCGCGGCGACGGTCTCGAAGACCGCGATGTCCGCCTGGGTGAAGTGGTTGCCGTCACCGAGCCGGTTGGCCACCTCCAGGGTGCCGATCACCACCGGGCCGGAGCGCAGCGGCACCACCACGACGTCCTTGACCCGCTGCTCCCCCAGCTCCGTCCGGAACTCGCCGTCCGTGGTCACGCCCCGGCCGACCGCGACCGTACGGCGGGCGTCCCGCACCTTCTCCCGGAGCGCCTGCGGGGTCTTCGCCACGTCCAGCAGCCCCGGGTCGTCCACCCGAGCGGTCAGCAGGGTCTCCGGGTGCCGCCCCTGGGCCGGGAGCCAGAGCGTCGCGTACTCGGCCTGCATGAGGGCCCGCACCCGGCCGAGCAGGGCGTCGGCCAGCGTGCCGGTCTGCCCGCTCTCCATCACCGCGCGGGTCAGCTCGTAGAGGTCGGTCAGGGTGCGGTGCTGCCGGAAGAACTGCGCGTACGACCGGTAGACCGGCACCAGCCCGGCGCCGAGTGCGGCGAGCAGCAGCACCGACCACCCGGTGCTGCGCACCAGGATCAGCACGATCAGCCCGACCGTCACGTTGATCGCTGCCGTCAGCAACGCGGTCTTGACGCTGCGGACGGCCCCGCGGCCGGTCTGCCACCCGTTGAGGAGGGTGTGCACCGCGACCACGCTGACGACGCTGACCAGCAGCACCATGCTGACTGCGGCGGCGATGCTGATCCAGGTCCGCGGCTCCACCTCCGTGAGCGGCGGGAGCGCCTGGAGCACCAGGACGGCCAGCGAGGTGCCGGCCGCGGCCCGGGCCACGTTGAACCAGACCTTCGGCGCCGACAGGCGGTGCCGGATGTTCGTGACGAGCGTGGCAAGCGAGTAGATGACGACGACGCTGAGCGGTGGCAGGAAGAAGAGTGCCAGCACCAGCGGCAACTCGGTCAGCGTGACGGCCGACGTCTGCCGGCGGACGACGAGATTCAGCAGCGGCAGCCCGGCCGCGACCATCAGGACCAGGAAGAGCGCCGCCTGCGGCCAGCGGCCGAAGGGGTGATCGGCGAGCAGGCCGGTCACCGTGGCGCAGGCCACGGCGAACAGGGCCATCGGCGCCGTGATGATCCAGGCGTCCTCGGACGTCCTGCGCCGTGGCTGACCGCGACCGCTCATGCCGCTCCCTTGTCGTTGGCGGCGCGCCGTCCCGTCACCGGCACGGTTCGATCTCCGGCTGGCATGGCGCTCGTGTCAACCGGAGATCGACGGAGATGGACCGGGGGGCCGGTCACGTCCAGATGAGGTCCTGGGTCTGCGCGCCCCCCGTGCTGCCATCGAAATCGAAACCGCCGACACCACCAATGAGAGCGGCGAGAACAAGAAGTGAGCCAAGCAGCCGGCCCAACCTTCGACCAGACATGATTGCTCCTGTCGGGAGAGTTTCGGCGATGGTGGAGGTTCCACGATCGTGCCACACGGGGAGCACGCACAAAAGCGGTGGAGGGCTCCCCTCGGGGCGTCAGACAGGGAAATCATCCGTTCGACCGGCACGCCCGCCCCTCCGGCCCAGCATGCTGTCACGATCGGTCCCGACGCTGCTACGGAAGGCGCGCACAACGACTTCCCGGTTAAACCGCGCGTAAGAGCAGATTCGTCTACCAGCCATGATGATCGGAAGTCTTGGCCACAATGGACGGCGAAGCGGGCGGTTGCGGTAGCCCCGTCGAACAGACTCCACCATCATCGATGTCCGGGCAAGAGGCTCGGGCTGTCCGATTCGCGCGCCCCGGCCCGAGGCGGATCGGCACTCGTCCGGAGCAGCGGCGGGGTCAGGACTGCCGCAGGGGCCGGAACGCGGCCCGCACCTCGGTCGCGAACAGCTCCGGCTCCTCCCAGGCGGCGAAGTGGCCACCCTTCTCCACCTCGTTGAAGTAGGCGAGACCGGGGTAGACCGTCTCTGCCCAGCTGCGCGGGGCAGCCCAGATCTCGCCGGGGAACGCGGTGAAGCCGACCGGAACCGAGACCGGCGGCGGCGCCTGGCCGGACGCCGCGGCCGCGGCCAGGAACCGGCCGGCCTCCCAGTACCACCGGGCGGACGACGCACCCGTACCGGTCAACCAGTACAGCGTGATGTTGTCGACGACGCTGTCCCGGGTGAGACGGCCCACCGGCTCGCCGTCGACGAACGCGCGGGAGATCTTGTAGTAACTGTCCGTGTCGTGGTCGAGCATCCAGGCCGCCAGCCCGACGGGCGAGTCCAGCAGCGAGTAGCCAATCGTCTGCGGTCGGGTGGACTGCTCCAGGAAGTAGCCGAAGCCGTCCTTCATGAAGGTCTCGAGCGCGCCGTGCGCCGCGCGCTCCTGCTCGGTGTTCGCCGGCAGCTTGTCCTTGATGCCGATCGCCCCGGCCAGCAGGGTGAGGTGGATGCCGACCAGCCCTTCGGGCGCCTGACGGCCCATCGCGTCCGTGACGGAGGCGCCCACGTCGCCCCCCTGCGCGACGTAGCGCGGGTAGCCGAGGCGGTCCATCAGCTGCGCCCACGCCTGGGCGATCCGGTTGGAATTCCAGCCGAGCTCGGTCGGCTCGGCTGAGAAGCCGTAGCCGGGCAGGGACGGCAGCACCAGGTGGAACGCGTCCTCGGCGGCGCCGCCGTGCGCGGTCGGGTCGGTGAGCGGGCCGACGGATCCGAGCAGCTCGACGACGGAGCCGGGCCAGCCGTGCGTCATGATCAGCGGCAGGGCGTCCTCGTGCTTCGAGCGCACGTGGATGAAGTGGATGTCGACGCCGTCGATGGAGGTCGTGAACTGCGGCAGCGCGTTCAGCTTCGCCTCGCAGGCGCGCCAGTCGTAGCCGCTGGTCCAGTAGCGGGCCAGCTCCTGGACCGTCGCCAGCTGCACGCCCTGGGAACGGTCGTCGACCAGCTCCCGGCTCGGCCAGCGGGTGGCCTCGACCCGGCGGCGCAGATCGGCAAGCGCTTCGTCGGGCGTGTCGAGCCGGAACGGACGGACGTCGTTGCCGTTGGACATGCTCTCCACCTGCCGGTTCGCGTCGCCCGGCGCCGGGGCGCCGGTGGGGCTGGCACGCGCCCATCGTCGCAGCGGCCGGGCGACCGGCGGACCGAAATGCGAAGAAATGCTCGGGTACGACCCGGAGCGGCTCACCGACCCCACGAGTAAGGCCCCGGAGCACGTGGCTCACGGGGCCGTCTCTGCACCTGGTGGCGGGTAGAGGATTCGAACCTCTGTAGCTTTCGCGACGGATTTACAAGCCCGTTATCAAGGTCATCGATGGAAGTCTGGGCAGGTCAGGACCGCTTTTCTCTCCCGGTCGGCGGCTCGGACTCCCCCGCGTGCCCGTTGCGTGCCCCTCCGGAATGATCTTTGGCCTTCCGTGCCCGGTCGAGGAAGGCGGCCACCTCGGCGTCCCGGCCGTCGACAGCTCGGGCGTAGTGGCGAGTCGTGACGCTGGCGTTGGAGTGACCCAGCCGGCGGGCGGCGACCAGGACGCCATGAGAATCAGCCACCCAGCCACCGTGCGTCGCCCGAAGGTCGTGAGGGATCAGGTCGGTCAGGCCCGCCCGCTCGACCGCCCGGTCAAATCGGTACTTCCAGCCGTTGTAGCTCTGCGGCCGGCCGGCGGTCCGCTGCTGCCGGCCAGGGAAGAGGATCGCGTCCGGGTCATCGGGCAGCTCGGCGAGGTGCTGTCGGAGCCGGTCGACCACGAAGGCCGGCAGAGCCAGTTCCCGCCGCTGGTGACTCTTCGGGGTGTCGATGATCGGGCCACCGGGGAGCTGGGCCACCGACTCGGCCACGATCATCCGACCATCCGGCACGTCGACGTGCCGGCGGCGCAGGCACAGCGTTTCCCCGATCCGCAGCCCGCCGTAGGCGAGGACCAGGACCAGCGGTCATCCGGCGGTGACAACTCGGCCAAGAGCCGGTCGACGTGCGCGGCCGTGAGGATGGTCGGGTTCGGCTCTGGTAGCCGAGGTAGCTTGACGCCCCGGCACGGGGTCACCGGGATCATCCCGTTGTCGACGGCCGAGGACATGATCTGCGACAGCAGCCGGTACGCCTGACGCACCTGAGAGGGGCCGACGCGGGTAGTCAGGTCGGCCACCCAGCGCCCACGGTCATCGGCAGGACGGCGGAGATCACCACGTTGCCGAAACGCGGAAGGATCATCCGCGTCAGCAGCGACCGGCACGTGTGCCGGGTCTTGGCCTTGAGCGTCGGCGTCAAGGCGGCCCGCACAGCGGGCCGCGCCGGCCCGGCCCCGGCCTGCTGGCGACCTCCGGCCGGCATCGGCCGGGCCGGCCGGCCACGCTGGCGCGGAACACCAAGGGCATGAAGGGCTGAGGCGGGACGACCGCCATCGGGGTTGCTCTCCGTTGACGGCGGGGCGATCGCTGCCGCGCAGAGCTGCTTGCCTCCGAGTCACGTGGGCATTGCCCGCGGCTCGATGACGACGAGGACCAGGACGTGGCCCATCCGCCTGGTGCCCGATCCTCTACGCCACCCGGCCGGCGTCAAGGGCGCTGCGCGTCGGCACGCCGATGGCCTACGGCCACCCTTGACCCCGACCGGCCGCCGCAGTCCTCGGCACCTATCAGGGGATGGGGGCAGACTGGCGGCCATCCGCCCGAGGAACTCGGACGGCCTACGACTGCTTTGATCAAAGGGGGCACTCTTGGACGCAGACAGCGACGAATCAACGGTGACCGTCCCGCTCGACCAGGCGATCGAGGTAGCGCGCTTGCTTGAGTGCCTCACCGTCTCGCTTGACCGGATCAGTTCACGGATGGCGGGCGGCGAGGCAGACGCCGCGACCCTCGACCGATTCGTCACCGAGTGGCTGGTCGGCCCGCAGGTTTCTCAGGCGCGAATGGCCCTGTGGGATGCCATCAGTCAGGTGATCGGTGAGGAGGCGGTGGAGGAGATCGCTGGAGCAGTCCCCAGCTTCCCGGACGCCCCTCCTGAGGAGGTAAGACGGCTTCGGCAGGAGCTGTCGGCGTGGCAAGAGGCGGGCGGTGGGCAGCGATCTCTCAGGCGGACGAGAGGGATGGGAGTCAAGGGCGCGTAGGTGGCTGGTGGCCTCCGGCATGGGCCATCCGTGGGCCAGTAACCCTGGCGCGCAGCAGTCACGAGCGGGCCCGAGAGGTAACCAGGTCGGCCGCTGGCCGCAGGCGTTTCGGACATCACGACCGCTTGATGGCGCTCTTTCAAACTGACGGTGCCGCCTGGCCTCTAATCGCGCTCGACCCCGGTGCACCCGATCACGTGCGGCCGGTCCAAGGCTAGAAACAGCATGTACGCCCAGGGCGGATCTTTCACTGTCACCTTGCCCAGCCGTACGAGTTCCGGCCTGCGCTCTCGAAGTTGCTCCACGGCCTCCCGCAGCCCGATTGTCCGTTGGCCTGTTCTACGGATGTGCCGCTCGCGGCGCCGATAGATCGACTCCAGGTGCGACGCCGGTATCCCCTCATCCCAGACGACAAACTCAGCGCCCTGAAGCAACGCCTGCCGGCACGCGCGATGCGCCGGTACGTCATCAGCAAGCGCGCTCAGAAGTTCGTCTCGCGTCACCAACCAGCTCCCGTCTGGGCCGTGCCGCAGCTCCAGGACGTGCCCGCTACGTGCCCGATCGGCCGGAGCATGAGGGGCAACAGCGGTCAATCATCGCAGGAAACGACGAAGGCCCCTGAACCACGTTTTCGCAGTTCAGGGGCCTTGTCGTTGCCTGGTGGCGGGTAGAGGATTCGAACCTCTGTAGCTTTCGCGACGGATTTACAGTCCGCTCCCATTGGCCGCTCGGGCAACCCGCCAGGGCACACCACCGCGTCGCGACGCGGCGGCGGAAGCAAGGATAGCGGTTGCCCCCGGGTCCGTCGCAACCGGGTACCGTCAGGGGGTCCCACCGCTGGTCAGTGGGGGACGGACCAGGACAGACCGCCGGACAGCAGGAGCATGATCATGGCAGCGAACCCGTCGTTCGACATCGTGAGCAAGGTCGACCGGCAGGAGGTCGACAACGCCCTCCGCCAGGCGGAGAAGGAGCTCGCGACGCGGTTCGACTTCCGCGGCACCGGCGCCGAGATCTCCTGGTCGGGCGAGGAGGCGATCGGCCTCCAGGCGGAGACCGAGGAGCGGGTCCGGGCCGCGCTGGAGGTCTTCAAGGAGAAGCTGGTCAAGCGGAACATCTCGCTGAAGTCGCTGGATGCCGGCGAGGCCCGCGCGTCGGGCAAGGTCTTCAAGATCGACGCCAAGGTCATCCAGGGCATCGACTCGGACAAGGCCAAGGCGATCAGCAAGAAGATCCGCGACGAGGGCCCCAAGGGCGTGCAGGCGCAGATCCAGGGCGACCAGCTCCGGGTCACCGGCAAGAAAAAGGACGACCTCCAGGCCGTCATCGCGCTGCTCAAGGGTGAGGACTTCGGCGTCGCCCTCCAGTTCACCAACTACCGCTAGGCACCCGACTGACGGTGGTCGGCGGGCTCGGCGTCCGGAGCCCGCCGACCAGGTCAACGCGAGAAGATCAGCAGCAGGATCACCGTCAGGACCGCGCTGACCAGGATCGAGCCGAGACAGCCGACGCGGTTGGAGAAGAAGAGGAACATCTCCCGGGCTTACCCCGTAGGCGACAGTTCGATCAGGCGGCGAGGCGGAGACCTCACTCGACCGGGCCGACGCGGAGCTGGCCGAGTTCGAACTCGCAGTTGTCCCCGCGCACGCCGACGGCGCCCGCGCCGGTGATCGGCCGGCCGTTCGCACCGCCGTCCGTAGCGGCCAGCAGCAGCCGGTCACCCTGCCGCACGTCGATGCCCACCGAACCGGAGGGGGTCGTCGCGATCGTCACCTCGAAGGACTGCCAGGCCCCGAGCGGCACCCGGTAGTCGACCTGCCCGAGGGTCACGTACGTCCCGCCGTTGACCTCGCCGCCGCTCAGCTTCTTCTTGATCACCATCCGGTCGTCACGCCGGTTCAGCGACACCACGTACAGCTCGGTCTCGTCCTGCCAGCGGAGAAACAGGTGCACGCCGTCGGTGCCGGCGGGCGCCTCCCGCCCCCGGTCGGTGAGCCCGAGGGTGCGCAGCCGCAGCGACACCCGCACGTTCTCGAAGTCGTGGCGGCGAGTGGTCATCCGGAAGACGCTGGAACCGGTGCCCGTGGCGGACTCCGCGTCGGGGGTCGCCGCGTCCGGCACACCGGTCCAGCCCACCCCGCCCCGCCGGTAGAGCGAGCCGCTTGTCACTTCCCAGTCGTCGGAGCGGTGCACTCCCGGCCGGTCCGGGTGGCGGTGCGCGTACTCGTTGGTCACGAGCTGGTCCGGGCCGGCGAAGGAGGGGGCGAAGACCTGCGGTGCGGCGCCGTGCTCCCAGCGCAGCACGGCCAGCGACGCCAGCACGAGGAGGGCCACCCCGGCCGCGACGACCGCGAGCAGCCACCGGCGCCGCGCCCGGCGACCCGCCACGTGGCGCGCGGGTGGCCGCACCGTCGTCGCCATGGCGCCCCCTCCCATCACGTCTCCATCGGGGCGGTGCAGAAGCCCTGTCGTCGCAGCCCCTCGATGATCCCGGGCAGCGCCCGGACCGTGTTGCCGGACTCGCGGCTGCCGTCGTGCAGCAGGATCACCGCGCCGGCACGCAGCCGGGCCAGGACGGCCGCCTCGATGTCCGCCGCGGCCCGTCCCCGCCAGTCGTTGGTGTCGATGCTCCACCGCACCTCCCGCAGGCGCAACGCCGCCGCCTGGTCGTGCACCACCGGCCCGGTGCTCCCGAACGGCGGCCGCAGCAGGGTGGGGGCCGGCACGCCCGCCGCCGTCACCGCCGCTTGGGTGTCGCTCAGCTGGGCGCGGACCGCCTCGGCGCTCAGATCGGCCAGGTGTGGATGGTCCCAGCTGTGGTTGCCGACGATGTGCCCGTCGGCCGCCTCGGCGGCCACCAGTCCGGGATGCGCCCGGGCCTTCTCCCCCAGCACGAAGAAGGTGGCCTGGACGCCGTACGCGCGGAGCACCTCGAGCACGGCCGGAGTGTGCACGTCCGGGCCGTCGTCGAAGGTGAGCATGACGCGACCTCGGGTGCACGGGTTGTCCCTGCTCGCCCGGTCGAGCACCGCCTGGTCGACGCGCACCTCAGGGCGCTCCTGCTCAGCCGCGGGCGGGTTCCGCACGTACCCGGTGAACGCCACCATCGCCGCGAGCGCGACCACCGCGGCCAGCAGCTCGCCGAGGTGCCGGCGCAGGGTGGGCCGGTGCGGCCCACCCCGCGCGGGCACTGTCGGTTCCTGCGTCATGCCGACGTGTCCCGGAGGCTGTAGTCGTCGGTGAGCAGGGTGCCCGTGCCGACCAGCGCCAGGCCGAAGCTGAGCGCGGTGGCCCCGGCCGGCACCGGTGGGGTCACGTACGCCGGGGTCTGCGCCCAGGCGGCGCTGACCGGCAGGGCGGGGCCGGTCAGCCAGTAGACCCAGCCACCAGCGGCGTTGCGGTAGTAGACCACGAGCTGGACCCGGCTCGTCGCGCTCCAACTGCCCCGGTACCAGACCTTCGCGGAGTACGTGTGGCCGGCGACGGCGGCCGGCGCGCACGCCCCGGTGTCCTGGCGGGTCACCAGCTTGCGGTCGCCGCTGCTCCAACTCGACACGGTGACCTGCTCGGCGTACGAGCCGGTGTGCGCGTCGGTGGTGCGGCTCCAGGCGTAGCTGTTGGTGCCGAAGCCGCCGAACTGGAAGCAGGACGGCAGCGAGTTGGTGCCCACCGACTCCAGCGAGGCGTTCTGCACCAGCTCGTTCGGGTCGGCCGAGGAGAGCGACGGGCCGGGGACGCCCGGCTTCAGCGCCCCACCGACCACCTCGTCGACGGTGCGGACAGTGGTGCCGGTGGCGGCCCGCGGAGCGAGCCAGTCGAGGAACGCCGCCAGGGTCGCCGGGCTCACCTCGTAGTCGCCGCCGCAGCCGTCGCAGACGTGGTGCATCACCAGTTGCACCCAGCCGCCGCCGTGCGTCTCCGCCTGGGTCACGTACGTCTTGAGCTGCTCCAGTGTCGTGGTGTCGCGCACCGAGTCGGGGGTCTGGGTGAAGTACGGGTCGACCGGGGGCGTCGACTCGGCGTACGGGCAACCGGAGCAGGAGCCGGGCGAGACGACGCCGCCCACCGACCGGGCGCTGTTGTAGCCGCACTCGGCGGCCACCTGCTTCGTGGTCGCGTTGGCCGAGCCGTACGGGTAGGCGAGGTTCTTGACGGTGAAGCCCATCCCGAGCAACGCCACCCGGTCGTTGCAGATCTCCCGGCGCTGGTCGTCGGCGGAGAGGGCGTTGAGGTCCGCGTGGCTGACGGTGTGCCCGCCGATCTCGTGCCCGGCCGCGGCAAGCGTGGCCAGGTCGGACTGCGACATGTAGCCGCTGGCGCCGACCCGGCCGCTGTTGATGTAGAAGGTGCCGCGCATGCCGCGCGCGTCGAGCAGCGGGCGGG
The DNA here is from genome assembly GCF_900091475.1 of Micromonospora chersina. Classification (NCBI taxonomy): domain Bacteria; kingdom Bacillati; phylum Actinomycetota; class Actinomycetes; order Micromonosporales; family Micromonosporaceae; genus Micromonospora; species Micromonospora chersina. The sequence continues at coordinate 5,007,683 of NZ_FMIB01000002.1, read as the reverse complement.
CGTTGGCGAACTGGTCGTACCCGCCGTCGTCGAAGGTGAGCGACACGACGGTGGGGCCGGCGGCGCGCGCGGGAGCCCCCGGCAGGGCCGGCGCGACCAGGAGCGCGGCCAGCGCGGCGAGCAGGGCACGGAACAGGATCGTGGTGGACGGTCTCCGGTGGACGAGATGAAGGCGGCGCATCGGGGCTCCTCTGGACGGCGAGGTGTTCAGGTGATCGGGGTCAGGACGGGTGCGTCGTAACCGACGGAGGTGCCGGCCGGGCCGGTCAGGGAGAAGACCACCCCGCCCTCGTGCAACCGGTTGTCGAAGGTGGCGGTGATGGGCGGGGCGCCGGCCGGCAGCACGGTGATCCGGTCCCCGCGGACCTCCACGGTCAGCCGCACGTGGGCCCCGCTGCGCAGATCCCGGGTGACCAGGCGGGTGGCGGCACTGTCGCCGACCTGCTGGCGGACGGTGATCTGCCGCCGCCCGACCAGCACCTCGACCGCGCCCCGGTGCCCGGCGCCGCCCCCGTCCCGGACCGCGACCACGGCGGAGACGCCGGGCCGCAGCCCATCGACCGCCAGGGTCAGGTCGTAGTCCCGCCACTGGCTGGTGTTGACCTCGTCGAGCCGGCACTCCCCCGCGCCGTGCCCGTCGACGCTCACCCGCAGCCGGCTCGGTCGCACCGCGCACCGCCCCTCGGCGGCCAGCCACGGCGCGGTGGTGAGGTCGCGGGGCGGCACCGTGGGGATGGACCGGCGGATCATCGTCAGCAGGCTCGCCGTGCTCGTGCTGCGACGCACGCCGATGCGGGGCAGCAGCCACCGGGAGGTGGAGCCGCCGAGGGCGTTGACGTGTCCGCTGGGAACGTTCTCGCCGGTGAAGGCGAGCGAGAAGCCCGCGCGTTCCAGCAGGACGGGCAGTTCCCGGGAGATCTCGATGCTGTTCGAGAGCCGGCCCGCCTCCCCGTAGGGGTAGGAGAAGGCGGTGGCCCGCTCGCCCAGGACCCGCTGGAAGAAGTCCTGGCTGCGTTCGAGGTCCGCGGAGACGCGCCGGCGCCACTCGGCCAGGGTCTCCGGGCGGCCCGCCACGAGGATCTGGTTGGTCAGCGCGGGTTGAATGTCGCCGGCGACCGGCACCCAGTCGTGCAGCGCGTCGGTGTGCGAGCCGAACTCCCACCGCCCGCTCTCGGCCAGGTCCCTGATCTGGCGGGTGGAGAGGAAGGTGGACGGGGTGCCGGGAGCGACCACCCGTCCGGTGGTCAGGAAGGCCACGCCGGTGAAGCCGTACGCCCGCAGCACCGGGTCGACGGTGGTCCAGGTGGTCAGGGAGCCGTCGTCGAAGGTGAGCAGCAGCGGCCGATCCGGCAGCGTGCCGGCGCGCCCGGCGAGCGCGTCCCGCACGTCGGCGAGCTTCACCGTCCGGTAGCCGGCGGCGGCCAGGGCGGCCAGGTGCTCGGCGAAGGTCGCCCGGCTCACGGTGCCGGCGGCGGTGTCCTCGTCGGAGACGCCGTGGTACGTGAGCACGGTGATCGCCCCGGGATAGCGGGGCATCGCCGGCCGGTTCGCCGACGCGGCCACCGTCAGGGCGGAGAGCTGCGGCGGGTCGAACGGGCGGCTCAGGGTCACCCAGCTCGCTCCGGCGGCGAGCAGGGCGGCGACCGCGACGAGGCCGGTGAGCAGGGCGAGCAGCCGGCGCCCCGGCGAGGGACGGTCAGTCACGGGCCACCGCCGGAACGGGCCGGGCCGCCGGGACCGGGACCCGGGGCGGGTCCGGCGGGGCGGTCGGGGGCGGCGCCGCGCCCCGGGTGCCCCAGCTGCCGTCGCGGATCCTCGCGACGGCCCAGAGCAGTTGCGGCGAGAACAGGATGTAGAAGAAGGTCCCGAGCAGGGCGTAGAGCCAGAGGCCGTCGTGCCGCAGCATCCGGTAGACCAGGGCGTACGCGCCGGCCACCAGGTAGAGGCCGGTGAAGTAGACAAGCGGGAAGTGCCCGTCGACGAACGGCTGGATCAGGCTGTAGAGGACGATCACCGGGCTGAGCAGGCCGGCCGCGGTCTGCACGGCGACGGACGGCAGGGCCCGGGCGCGGGTACGCCAGATGTGGGCCAGCAGCAGCGGCCCCTCCCGGGTCCAGGACTTCTTCCAGCGCAGCTGCTGGCGGAGGAACTTGCCGTACTTCTCGGGCGCGTCGGTCCACGCCTCGGCCCGGGCGTCGTACCTGGTGGTCCAGCCGGCCTTCAGCACCCGGTTGGTGAGGGCCCGGTCGTCGCCGTAGGTGCACTCCACGCCGAGGAATCGCTGGTGCTCCCACGCCTCGAGCAGGTCCACCACCGCCGAGCGGCGGTACGCGGCGAAGCAGCCGGAGCAGCAGGTGACCGCCCCGAGCACCGACTCGGCGCTCTTCAGCAGCTGGAAGGAGACGTAGTACCGGACCGCCTGCATCCGGGTGAGGGTGTTCGCCTCCGCGTTGCGGACGTAGGTGAGCCCGGAGATCGCGCCCACGTTCGGATCGGCGAAACCCTGCACGAGCGTGCGGATGGCGTCCGGCGCGGGCATGGAGTCCGAGTCGACGAAGACCAGGATCTCCGCCGAGGTGGCCCGGATGCCGGCAGCCATGGCCGCCCGCTTGCCCTGGTTGTGTCCCAGGTCGATGCAGCGCACCGCGCCGGGCCGGTAGCGGCCTGCGGCGCGCCGCATCTGCTCCCAGGTGTCGTCGGTGGAGCCGTCGTTGATGACGACGATCTCCAGCTTCTCGGCCGGGTAGTCGAGCGCCAGGCAGGAGTGGATGGTCCGGCCGACCGCCTCGCCCTCGTTGTAGGCCGGCACGATGATCGCCACGGTGGGCTCCAACCCGACGTCCCGGGGTGGCCGGTAGAACGCGGCGAGAACGAAGCGGCTCAGCACGTAGCTGCTGATCAGGATGGTGTAGCCGGCGGCCACCAGGTTGCCGCGCAGGAACATCACCTTTATCCCGACGTGCCAGCCGATCAGCCCGCAGATCGCCGCGATGCCGAGCAGTGCGGCGATCTGCCGGGGCCCCCGCCGGGTGCGCTCGGCCCGGTGCCGCTCCACCCCGCCGCTCGCCCCCGCCGGGTCGGGCGCACCGGACGGGGCGGCCACGGGTAGGAGAACCGTGTCCGCGAGGTCGGCGTACCGCCACCCGAGCGCAAGCGCCGGGAGCCGCGGGGTGTCCTCCGGGTCTCCCTGCGCGGCGACCGGACGGCCCGCCCAGGGCAGCTGGTGCGGGGGCGGCGCGGGCCGGTTCCTCAAAGCCGGAACCGTCCCTGCGCTGGGGCCAGCCGGTAGGTGGCGTCCAGCACCAGCGGGTGCTGGTCGAGCCAGTCGAGGTCGGCAGCGCGGTGCAGGGTGTGCACCAGCACCAGGTCGACCTCCGCGCCGGCCGGGTGCGGCACGCTCCGCAGCACACCGGAGGCGAGCTGCAGCCGGGGCACGTGCGGGTCGTGGTAGTCGACGGCGGCACCGGCGGCCCGAAGCTGCTCGATGATCTCCAGGGCGGGCGACTCGCGCAGGTCCTCGACGTCGGGCTTGTAGGTGACGCCGACGACCAGCACCCGGGCGGCCCGCAGCGGCGTTCCGGCGTCGGCGAGCAGCGTGCGGATCCGGTCGACCACCAGGCGGGGCCGGCCCGCCAGCGCGGTCATGGCGTGTTCGATGACCGGCACCGGGGTCCGGGCGCCGCGAAGCTGCCAGAGCAGGTAGTGCGGGTCGCACGGGATGCAGTGCCCGCCCACGCCCGGCCCGGGGTAGAAGGGCATGAATCCGAACGGCTTGGTGGCGGCCGCCTGGATCACCTCCTGGACGTCCAACCCGAACGCCCGGCTGGCCTCCGCGATCTCGTTCGCGAACGCGATGTTGACGGCCCGGAAGGTGTTCTCCAGCAGCTTGGTCATCTCGGCGGCGTCGGCGGAGGAGACCTCGTGCAGGGTCGGGCCGTAGCCGTGCAGGGCGGCCATGGCGCGGTCCCGGCACTGCGCGGTGACCCCGCCGACCACCCGGGGCACGAGGGCCTGTGGCCGGTCGTTGCCCGGGTCGATCCGCTCCGGGCTGAACGCGACGTAGACGTCGGCGCCGGGGTGCAGCCCACGCGCCGCCAGGGGCTCGGCGAGCAGTTCCCGGGTGGTGCCGACGTAGCTGGTCGAGGTGAGAATCAGCACCTGCCCGGGCACGGCGTGGTTGACCACCGTCTCGCAGGCCCGGCGCAGGATCCGCAGGTCCGGCACGAGCTGCGGGTCGACCGGCGTGGGTACGCAGATCAGCACGGTGCCGGCGTCGGCCAGCCGGGCCGGGTCGTCGGTGAGCTCGAAGGCGGACCGGTCCGCCAGCGCGTCGCCGAGGCGCACCAGGTCGGCGGGAAGCAGATCCACCCGCCGCTGCCCGATGGCCGCCAGCCGGGCCGGATCGACGTCGATGCCCAGCACCCGGCGCCCGGTGGCGTGCAGGGCGAGCGCGGTGGGCAGTCCCACGTAGCCCAGGCCGACGACCGCGACGTCGTGGCGAGGCGGCGCGGCGCGGGCCGGCGAGTCCCCGGTCGCCTCGTTCCGCAATTCCTGGGCAACGCTGGACGGGGCCGAAATAGCGACGGTCATCACCGTTCTCCTCCGCTCGGGAAACACCAGATGAACCACAGGAAAAACGAATAGCGCTCGAACGCGTCATCGCGTTACACGATTGTCGGCTAGCCGACAATCCGCATCCAGTTCGATCGATTGGGTGAATCCAAGCGGCGCGGGGACCAGCAGAGACGCTGTCCCGCGCTGCTGAGAATGGAACGTGAACACGACCTTGAAGGCAATCGTGAACGCGCGTTTTTCCATTCTCGGAGGCCATGAACGGACAAACGGTCGATCGGAGTCGACCGGCGTACTGAAAGGAGAAACAATCATCCGGACCCGACCGCCGGAATTGCGGGACACCGCCTCCAGCCCGCCGTGCCGATCATTCACGCCGCGTCGGCACTTTCGGTTGCCCCGGGCACCAGCAGCATGACATGACTGACCGAAGGGTCAGCAGGGAACGGATCTGCCGGCGTCCGGCAAGGCGGACCGGCGGACGACGCCACCCGTCCCGCCGTGCGGGGCGGCCGGTCCGGCGCTCAGCCGGACCGGCTCAGGCCGCGGCGGCGTGCTCGGCGCGGACCGCCCGCGCCTCGGCGCGGGCGATCGGGCCGGCGGGCGGCGCGGCGACCGCGGCCCCGACGGCGACCGCCGCCCCGGCGAACAGGAACGCCCAGGGCACGCCGCCCGCGTGGTCGACGATCAGCCCGGCCACCGCTCCCCCGGCGGCGCTCGCCGCCACGGACATGGTGACCACCCAGGTGTACGCCTCGTTCAGCATGCCGGCCGGGATGATCCGGCCGACCAGGGTGTTCTCCAGCGTCAGCGCGGGGGCGATGGTGGCCCCGCCCAGCACCAGCGCGACGCCGAGCGCCGCCGGCCCGGGCATCACCGCGAAGACGGCGAAGCTGGCCGCGACCGCGCCGAGCAGCCAGGCGAACTGGCGGCTCATGTTGGCCGCGGGCTTGCGTACCCCGAACCAGAATCCGCCGAAGGCGCTGCCGACGCCCCAGACGGCCAGCAGCACGCCGGCGAGGCTCTCCGGGTCGTCGGTGGTGGCGTTCCCGGCGAAGGCCGGGACGGTCACGCCGGCCGCGCCGAAGGCGATGCCCAGGCTGGCGACGCACAGCAGCAGGGCCGGGAAGCCGCCGAGCCGCAGCGGGCCGAGGCCCCTGGCGTGGTGTTCGCGGGGGTGCGGCTGCCAGCCGCGCATGACCCGGCCGAGCGCCACTGCGGTGGTGCCGACGAGGGTGACCACGGCGGCGCCGACGAGCGCGGCGGCGGCGTCGGCGACCAGGACGAAGCCGGCCACCAGCAGCGGGCCGAGCACGAAGACGACCTCGAAGAGGGAGGTCTCCGCGGCGAGCGCGGTGTTGCGCAGGTGGGCCCGGCCGGTGGCGTGGGCGGTGAGGTCGTTCCAGGCGCCCCGGATGGCGGCGGTCAGCGGCGGGTAGGTGGCGCCGGCGACACCCGCGGCCAGGTAGATCAGGGGAAGGTTGTCCGAGCCCGACCGGCTGGCACCGAGCAGACCGAAGAGGGCGAGCGGGTGGGCCACGGCGGTGGCCAGCAGCACCGGGGTGGGGCCGACCCGGTCGGCGATCCGCCCGGCGACCGGGCTGAGCGCGGCGCCGGAGAGCGCGTAGACGCCGCCGGCGACGGCGGCGAGCGAGTACCGGTCGGTGACCTCGGCGACCACGAGCAGCAGCGCCAGGGGCGTCATGCCGATCCCGAGCCGGCCGATGACGCCGAGGACCAGCAGCATCGGGGCGCCGGGAATCCGCCAGACGCCCAGGTACTGGCGCAGTGCGGCCACGGTCGACCTCCAGGGGTGTAACGAGTGGGAGACGTTTCGACCCTAACGCCAAGGTGTATCCGGGGGAAACGGTTTGTGCCCGGACACACCACTCCGGCCGGACACACCACTCCGCCCGCGTCCGGACGGACGCGGGCGGAGGCGGTCGGTGCGGGTCAGCGCTGGAACTGCACCGGCCCGGAGCTGCGGGCCAGCTGCTCCAGCCGGGCCACCCGCTGCTCCATCGGCGGGTGGGTGGCGAACATCGCGGCGATGCCGCCGCCCCGCTTGAACGGGTTGTCGATCATCAGGTGCGCGGTGCTGGTGAGCTGACCCTGCGCCGGCAGCGGGCGGGCCTGCGTACCGGCGTGGATCTTGCGCAGGGCGCTGGCCAGGGCCAGCGGGTCCCGGCTCAGCTCGGCGCCGGACTGGTCGGCCTGGAACTCCCGGCTCCGGCTGATCGCCAGCTGGATCAGGGTGGCCGCGATCGGGCCGAGGATCAGGGTGAGCAGCAGCACGGCCGGGTTCGGGGAGTCCTCGTCGTCGGAGGAGCCCAGCGGGATGAACCAGGCGATGTTCGCCAGCGCGGTGATGATGCCGGCCAGGCCGGCCGCCACGCTGGAGATCAGGATGTCCCGGTTGTAGACGTGGGACAACTCGTGCCCGATCACGCCCCGCAGTTCCCGGTAGTCGAGGATCTCGACGATCCCCTGGGTGACGCAGACCGCCGCGTGCTCCGGGTTACGCCCGGTGGCGAACGCGTTGGGCTGGTACGTCGGGCTCACGTACAGCCGGGGCATCGGCTTGCCCGCCTGGGTGGAGAGCTCCCGGACCATCCGGTACAGCTCGGGGAACTGTGCCTCGCTGACCGGTTGCGCCCGCATCGAGCGCAGCGCGAGCTTGTCGGAGTAGAAGTAGGTCACGCCGTTCATCACCAGCGAGACGACGACGGCGAAGACTAGACCGCCGCTACCGCCGAACCAGTAGCCGACCGCGAGGATCAGCGAGGTCAACAGGCCGAGCAGCGCTGCGGTCTTGAGACGGTTGTGATGCACGATCGCTCCTTCGGTGCGCGGGCCCGCGCGGGGCCCGCTGACCGGTTCAACAACACCGGTACCCGCCAACCATCCTGCTCATGGCTGAAAGTTGGCTGGGGATTCCTGTGCGCGGGCTGTGCCAGCCTCCCAGCAGGGCACGAACCGGTCAGCGGGCCGCCACGTCGAGCACCAGCTGCGGGGCGAAACCGAGCACCACGGCCAGCGCGGTGGCGACCCCGAGCGCGACGACCACGGTCCGGGCCGGGCGGGCCGCGACCGCGCCGGGCGTGGCGTAGAGGGTGGCGGCCAGGCGCAGGTAGTAGGCCAGGCCGACCACGGCGTTCAACGCCACCACGAGGGCCAGCCAGCCGGCGTGCCCGGCCAGCAGCGCGCGGACGACTGTCACCTTGGCGAACAGGCCGGCCAGGCCCGGCGGCAGCCCGGCCAGCCCGATGAGGGCGAGCGCGAACGCGCCACCCACCCACGGGTGCCGGCGTGCCGCGCCGCGCAGGTCGGCCAGGGTGCCGCCGTCACCCTCCGCCGGCCGTAGCGCCACCACCGCGGCGAACGCGGCCAGCTCCAGCAGCACGAAGAAGACGGCGTACGCGACGGCCGCGGCGTACGCCCCGGCGCGGGCGTCGGCGGTGCGCCCACCGGCCAGCGCGAGCGCGCCCAGCGGGGCGAGGATGTAGCCGGCCTGGGCCACCGACGACCAGGCGAGCAGCCGGACCGTCCGCCGCTGGCGCAGCGCCACCAGGTTGCCCACGGTCATCGTGAGCACCGCGAGCAGGGCCAGCACCGGGCCGGTCACGGTGGCCGGCAGCGCCCGTTGCACCACGGCGAGCAGGGCCACCACGCCACCCAGCTTCGAGGCCGTCGACAGGTACGCCGCCACGGGCAGCGGCGCGCCGTCGTAGGTGGCCGGCGCCCAGGCGTGGAAGGGCACCGCGGCGACCTTGAAAGCCAGCCCGGCCACCACCAGCGCCACGGCGACGGTGGCCAGCGGCAGGTCGAGCAGGCCCTCCCCGGCGACGCCGAAGACCGCGCCGAGCCGGTCGAGGTGCAGGCTGCCGGTCACCGCGTAGAGCAGCGCCGCGCCGAGCAGGGTGATCGTGGTGGCCACCACGCTGACCACGAAGAAGGTCACCGCCGCCTCGGCCCCGGCCAGGCTGCCCCGGCGCAGGCCGACCAGCACGTAGAGCGGCAGGGTGAGCGTCTCCAGCGCCACGACCAGGGTGATCAGGTCGCCGGCCGCGCCGAGCACCACGCCGCCGGTCATCGCGCAGGCCAGCAGGAAGCAGTATTCGCCGACCGGGACCCGGCGGGCTCGCAGCAGCGGGCCGGAGAGCGCCAGCACGCCGAGGGTGAGCAGCGCGATGACGACCGCGACCAGGGCGGCGCGCCCGGTCCAGAGCCAGGAGCAGTCCGGGCCGACGCAGAAGGTGCGGCGGTCGCCGGCCGCGCCGACCAGCGCCGCGCCGAGGGCGGTGCCCGCCGCGCCGAGGGCGGCCACGGCCACCGTGGCGGCGGCCCGGGCCGCCAGCAGGTCGACCAGGAGCACCAGCACGGCCGTGCCGGCGGCCAGGTAGGCCGGCAGCAGCGCCACGTTGTCCACGGTCTGCACCAGGCTCATTTGGTGACCACTCCCAGCAGGGCGCCCACCGGGCCGGAGGCGTAGGACAGGACCAGTGCCGGGGCCAGGCCGACGGCGAGGGCGAGCAGCACCAGCGGCGCCCAGGCGGTCAGCTCCGCCCCGGCCAGGCCGGGCGCGAGCGGGGCGACCGCCGGGCTGGGCCGCCCGTGGGTGACCCGGCGCAGCAACCGCAGGAAGTACGCGGCGGTCAGCGCGCCGCCCAGCGCGGCCAGCACCGCCAGGGTGGTCCACAACCCGCCGCCCCGCCGCAGTGCGGCCACCACGGCGAACGCCTCGCCCCAGAAGCCGGCCAGCCCGGGCAGCCCGAGCGAGGCGACCGCCGCGAAGCCGAGCAGCCCGGCCAGCCGGGGCGCGGTCTCCCGCAGCCCGGACAGCTCGTCGAGCGACCCCGTGTGGGTGCGGTCCTTGACGGCCCCGGCCAGGAAGAACAGCAACCCGGTGATCACGCCGTGCGCGATGTTGCCGATGAGCGCGGCCTGGAGGCCGGTGGCGGTGAGCGTGGCGACCCCGAGCAGAACGAAGCCCATGTGCCCCACGCTGGAGTATGCGATGAGCCGCTTCAGCTCGTCCTGCGCCAGGCAGACCAGGCCGCCGACCAGGATCGCCGCGACGGCGAGCACCCCGAGCACCGGGGCGGCCCAGCGGGCGCCCTCGGGGGCCACGCCGACGGCCACCCGGATCAGCCCGTAGGTGCCCATCTTGAGCAGCACCCCGGCCAGGACCACGCTGCCCACGGTGGGGGCCTGGGTGTGCGCGTCGGGCAGCCAGGAGTGCAGCGGCCAGAGCGGGCTCTTCACGGCGAATGCCAGGGCCAGCAGGGTGAACGCGGCGAGCTGGGTGCCCCGGGACAGCCCGGCGCCCCCGGTCAGCGTCACGAGGTCGGCGGTGCCCGCGGCGGCCACCACCACGTAGACGCCGACCAGCAGCAGCACCGAGCCGAAGAGCGTGTAGAGAGCGAACTTGCGGGCCGCCCGGCGCCGGTCGTCGCCCCCCCAGCCGGCGATGATCGCGTACATGGGGAGCAGGACGACCTCGAAGAACAGGAAGAACAGCACGAGGTCGAGGGCGAGGAAGGTGCCCAGGATGCCGACCTCGACGACCAGCAGCAGCGCCACCAGGGCCCGCCCGCTGCCGCCGCCGGAGGGCACCCGCCAGAGCGTGTAGCCGCAGCAGAGCAGGGTGAGCAGCGCGGTGAGCACGACCAGGGGCCAGGAGATGCCGTCCACCCCGAGGTGGAAGCGCAGGTCGAGGCCGGGCACCCAGGGCGCGTCGAGCCGGTGCCAGGGCTGCACGGCCGGCCGTGGGCCGTAGCCGAACCAGCCGTGGTCGCCGCCGACCAGCGGCAGGGCGGCGAGCAGGGTCAGCGCGGCGGCGGCCGTGCCGACCAGCCGGCCGGCCCGGTCACCGGGGACGGCGGCGGCCGCGACCGCGCCCAGCGCGGGCACCGCGAGGACCGCGACCAGCAGGAACTGCCCGAACGTCATGAGGCCACTCCGATCAGGGCGACCGCGAGGCCGATGAGCAGCGCGCCGGCCAGCACCCCGGCCGCCGCGCGGGGCAGGGCGGCCCGGTGCAGCGCGGCCAGCCCGCCGCCCACCTCGACCGCGGCCCGGCCGCTGCCCTCCACGAGGCCGTCCACCCCCAGCTCGTCCCCGGTGCGCACGGCCCGGGCCAGGGCGGTGGTCGGGCGTACGACGAGGGCGTCCTGGACGTCGTCGAGCCGGAACGCCCGGGCGAAGACCGGCCGCAGCGGACCCAGGAAGCGCGCCGGGTCGGCGGCCGGGTCGCGGCGCCAGCCCGCCCAGGCGACGCCCGCGCCGACCAGCAGCAGCAGGAACGGCAGGACCAGGTTCGGCGCGAGGTGGACCAGCTCGACGGCCTCGTCGGTGGCGTCGGCGGGCACCCGCAGCCGGTCGGCGAACCACGGCGCGAAGGCGGCCAGGCCGAGCAGCGCGGCGGGCACCGCGAGCAGCAGCACCGGCCAGCGCAGCACCGCCGGCGGGTCGTGCGGGTGCGCCAGCGGGGTCCGGGTCGCGCCGAGGAAGGTGCGCAGCAGCAGGCGGGTCGCGTACCAGGCGGTGACCGCGACGCCGAGCAGCCCGGCCAGCCAGACCAGCCAGCCCACCCAGGCCGGGGCCGGGCCGGCGCCGTCCAGGGCGGCGGCCTCCGCGGCGGCGAGCACGCCGTCCTTGCTCCAGAAGCCGGACAGCGGCGGCACCCCGGCCAGCGCGCCGAGGCCGATCAGCATGCACCAGAAGGTCAACGGCATGGCGGTGCGCAGGCCACCCATCCGGGACATCAGGGTGGTGCCGACGGCGTGGATGACCACGCCGGCCGCGAGGAACAGCAGCGCCTTGAACGCGGCGTGGGTGAGCAGGTGGAACAGGGCCGCCGCGGGGGCGCCGACGGCGAGCGCGCCGGTCATGTAGCCGATCTGGGAGACCGTCGACCAGGCCAGCACCCGCTTGATGTCGTCCTGCGCGGTGGCCGCGAACGCGCCGAGCAGCAGGGTGACCGCCGCCATCACCCCGAGCACGGCGAGGGCGGCCGGTGCCTGCGCGAAGAGCGGGAAGAGCCGGGCCACCGCGTAGACCCCGGCGGCGACCATGGTGGCCGCGTGGATCAGCGCGGAGATCGGGGTGGGGCCGGCCATCGCGTCCGGCAGCCAGGTGTGCAGCGGGAACTGGGCGCTCTTGCCGGCCACCCCGGCGAGCAGCAGCAGGCAGGCCGCCGTGAGCGTGCCGGTCGGATAGTCGTGGGCCAGCACGTCGGCGATCCGGAAGCTGCCCGCGCCGACCCCGAGCAGCGCGATGCCGAGCAGGAAGCCGACGTCACCCACCCGGGTGACCAGGAACGCCTTCACGGCGGCGGCCGGCGCCTCGGGCAGCCGCCGGTCGTGGGCGATGAGCAGGTAGGAGCAGATGCCCATCACCTCCCAGCCGACCAGCAGCAGGATCAGGTCGCCGGAGACCACGACGGTCAGCATGGCGGCGGTGAAGAGGCTGATCTGGGCCGCGTAGGGCGGGTAGCGGTGGTCCACCTCGACGTCGTCGTGCGGGCCGCGCCGCAGGTAGCCGACCGAGTAGACCTGCACGGCCAGGGCCACCGCGGCCACCGCCACGGCGACCAGCACGGCCACCCCGTCCAGCCGCCAGCCGAGCGTGACCCGCAGCCCGCCCAGGTCGACCCAGTCGGTGGCGCCCTCGACCGGCCCGTCCACCCGGAGCAGCAGCGCCAGCGCCGCCAGCAGCGCGACCGCCGCGCCGGCCACGCCGAGCGCGATGGCCGCCCGCCGGGCCGGGCCCTCCCCCGTGGTCGCCCCGCGCGGCGAGGGCGGCAGCAGCAGCCCGAGCAGGCCGGCGAGCAGGGGTACGCCGGGCAGCGCCACCGCGAGCAGTCCGGTCACCTGTCCCCCTCGCCCCGGCCGGCGGCGACAGCGGTGGGCGCCTCGGTGAGCGGCACGTCGTCGACCGTGACGCTGGCCCGCAGCCGGTAGAGCTGCAGCACGATGGCCAGCCCGACGCCGATCTCGGCGGCGGCGAGCACGATCACGAAGAGCGCGAAGACCTGGCCGGAGTGCGGCAGCGCGGCGCGGACCGTGGTGTCGGCGGTGACCAGGATCAGGTTGACGGCGTTGAGCATCAGCTCGACGGCCATCAGCACGAGGACGGCGTTGCGGCGGCGCAGCACGCCGAAGACGCCGAGGCCGAACAGCAGCGCCGCGGTGACGTACGGGATGACCGGTCTCACGCGCGCCCGCCCTCGTCGCCGGCCGCGACCACCGGGCGGGCCGGCTCGACCGGACCGGCGGGCGCGCCGGGGCGGGCCGGGCCGGCCGCCGGGGTCGCGCCGGGTCGGCCGATGTCGGGGCGGGAGAGCACGATGGCGCCCACCAGGGCGGCGAGCAGCAGCACCGAGAGCACCTCGAAGGGCAGCACCCAGGAGCGGAACACCTGCTCGCCGAGGCGTTCGGCGGTGCCCGTGGCCGGCATGTCGACGCGCGCCCAGCGGAACGCGTCGACAAGCAGCACGGCCAGGCCCAGCCCGCTGCCGGCCCCGATCAGCGCGGCCGGCCAGCCGGGCCGGTCGAGGTCGTCGGAGGGGCCGATCGGGGCCCGGGTCAGCATCACGGCGAACAGCAGCAGCACCACCACGGCGCCGACGTAGATGAGCACCTGCACCCAGGCCACCAGTTCGGCGCCGAGCACCAGGTAGTCACCGGCCAGCGCACCCAGGCAGACCACCAGCCAGAGCCCGGCCCGGACCAGGTGGCGGGTGGCCACCACCAGCGCGCCCGCGCCCACCGCCACCGCGCCGAGGGCGAGCAGCAGCACGTCGGCACCCGTCATGACGGCGCGCCTCCGCCCTGCTCGGCGCCGGGCTCGGGACGGGCCCGGGTCGGGGCCGGACGCGCGGCGGGGGCCGCGGCCTTGCGGGCGGCGGTGGTCTCCTCCTTCGAGGGGTCGCCGTGCGGGTCGTGGGCCGGCGGCGGCGGGACGGTGGCCATCCACTCGCCCAGGTGGTCCTTGTCGTGCAGCAGGTCCTTGATGTCGTACTCGGCGTACTCGAACTCGGGGGTCCAGTAGAGCGCGTCGAACGGGCAGACCTCGATGCAGATGCCGCAGTACATGCAGAGCGAGAAGTCGATGTCGAACTTGTCGAGCACGTTGCGCTGGCGGGGGCGGGCGGCGCCGGGCACCGCCACCTCCTCCTTGTGCGAGTCGATGTAGATGCACCAGTCCGGGCACTCGCGGGCGCAGAGCATGCAGACCGTGCAGTTCTCCTCCAGCAGCGCGATCACGCCGCGGGAGCGGGGCGGCAACTCGGGGGCCACGTCCGGGTACTGCTGCGTGGTCGAGCGGCGGGTCATCGTCTTCAGCGTGACCGCCAGGCCCTTCACCAACCCCTCGCCGGGCACGCCGCTGCGCTCGCTCATGCCGCCCATCCTGCCCTGTGCCCCGTGCGCGCGCGACCACCACCCGGCGGATCGCCCGCCGACCGGCCGCCGGCCGGGTCAGGACCCGGTGGCCGGCAGCGGCGGGAGCATCTCCACGCCGAGTTGCTGGAGGACCTGGAACAGCTCGTTGACGCTCCACACGTCGACGATCCGGCCGGTCTCGTCGAAGCGGAGGAAGCTCGCCCCGGAGTAGCTGACCACCCGGCCGGTGGGCGGCACCGGGCCGAACTGCCCGGCCTGGGTGCCGGCGGCCCGCCAGTGCACGGCCACCCGGTCACCGCCGGCCACCACCTCGACGATCTTGTAGCGCAGGTCGGGGAAGGACGCCCGCCGGTCCCGGTGCCAGGCCAGGGTGGCCTCCGGGCCCGTCCCGCCCAGCCCCGGGCAGTCCTCGGCGATCAGGTCGTACGCGCTCTCCTCGCGGCCGGCGTTCCACACGTCCGCGATGAAGCGTCGGGCCGCCGCCTCCACATCGGTCACCGCGGCAGCCTAGCCCTCGCCCTTCGCGCTCGGCCTGCCAGGAGCGGCCGGAGCGACAATGATGGGACCGGAACGAGACATCTTCGGGAGGCGACGTGGGCGGCGACGAGATCCTCGACCGGACCGGCGGCAAGTACGTCGAGCCGGGCGGCGAGTTCACCCGGGACCAGCGCTACATCGCCACGCGGATCACCGCCGACGGGTCGAGCGGCTGGCCGGTGGAGGCGGGCCGCTACCGGCTGGCGGTCAGCCGGGCCTGCCCCTGGGCCAACCGGCTGATCATCGTCCGGCGGCTGCTCGGGCTGGAGGACGCCATCTCGATGGCGGTGGCCGGGCCCACCCACGACAAGCGGAGCTGGACCTTCGACCTCGACCCGGGCGGCCGGGACCCGGTGCTCGGCATCGAGCGGCTGGCCGACGCCTACTTCGCGCGCTTCCCCGGCTACGAGCGGGGCATCACCGTGCCGGCGATCGTGGACGTGCCGACCGGGCAGGTGGTCACCAACGACTACGCGCAGATGAGCCTGGACCTGTCGACGGAGTGGACCGCGTACCACCGGCCGGGCGCGCCGCAGCTCTACCCGGAGCGGCTGCGCGACGAGATCGACGAGGTCAACGCGGTGGTCTTCGCGGATGTGAACAACGGCGTCTACCGGTGCGGCTTCGCCGGCAGCCAGGAGGCGTACGAGAAGGCGTACCACCGGCTCTTCGACCGGCTGGACTGGTTGACCGAGCGGCTGACCGGGCAGCGCTACCTGGTCGGCGACACGATCACCGAGGCGGACGTCCGGCTGTTCACCACGCTGGTCCGCTTCGACCCGGTCTACCACGGCCACTTCAAGTGCAACCGGCAGAAGCTGACCGAGATGCCGGTGCTCTGGGCGTACGCCCGGGACCTGTTCCAGACTCCGGGCTTCGGCGACACCGTCGACTTCGACCACATCAAGCGGCACTACTACGAGGTGCACCGGGACATCAACCCGACCGGG
Organism: Micromonospora chersina; assembly: GCF_900091475.1. Taxonomy (NCBI): domain Bacteria; kingdom Bacillati; phylum Actinomycetota; class Actinomycetes; order Micromonosporales; family Micromonosporaceae; genus Micromonospora; species Micromonospora chersina. The sequence goes on along the minus strand of NZ_FMIB01000002.1, from coordinate 4,992,217 downwards.
GTGGTGCCGCTCGGCCCGGACCTGGCGAACTGGCTCACCCCGCACGGCCGGGAGCAGCTCGGCGGCCGCCCGTTCGGCGACGGCACGCCCCCGCAGCCGGCGCCGCCGGCCGAGCGGGTCGACCCGGAGCACACCCCGCTGCGCGACGCGGACTGAGCCCGCCCGCCCTCACATGGCCAGGCGGACGGCGGCGGTCAGCACGAGCTGGGCCAGGGCCAGCGGGACCAGCACCAGCCAGCAGAGGCGCTGGAGCTGGTCCTCGCGCAGCCGCGGGTAGCTCACCCGGAGCCAGATGATCACGAAGGCGACGGCGAACACCTTGAGCAGGGTCCACAGCCAGCCGAGCTGGGCGTCGGCGAACGGGCCCTGCCAGCCGCCCAGGAACAGCACGGTGGTCAGGGCGGCGATCACCACGATGCCGACGTACTCGGCCAGCAGGAAGAACGCGAAGCGCAGGCCGGTGTACTCGGTCATGTAACCGAAGACCAGCTCGGAGTCGGCCACCGGCATGTCGAACGGGGGCCGGCGGATCTCGGCCAGCCCGGCCACGAAGAAGATCACCATGGCGGGCGCCTGCCAGATCAGCCACCAGGGCCGCCACGCCTCGACGATGCCGGGCAGGCTGAGCGTGCCCGCCGCCATGGCCACCGAGGCGGCGGCCAGCACCAGCGGCAGCTCGTAGCCGAGCAGCTGGGCCGCCCCGCGCAGCCCGCCGAGCAGGCTGTACTTGTTGGCCGAGGCCCACGCCGACATGAGCACCGCCAGCACACCGATGCCGACCACGGCCAGCACGAAGAACAGGCCGATGTCCAGCGGCTGCCCCACCAGGTCGCCCGGCCCGAGCGGGATGACCAGCAGGGCGAGCAGGTAGGGCACCAGGGCCACCGCGGGGGCCAGCCGGAACACCGGCCGGTCCGCCTCACGCGGGGTGACGTCCTCCTTCTGCACGAACTTGATGCCGTCGGCCACCAGCTGCGCCCAGCCGTGGAAGCCGCCCGCGTACATCGGGCCGAGGCGGCCCTGCATGTGGGCCATCACCTTGTGCTCGGCCTGGCCCACGATCAGCGGCAGGGTGAGGAACGCGACAAGCACGGCCGCCACCCGGAGGACCAGCTCCAACCAGTCCGGCATCAGCCCTCCCCCTCCTCGGCGTCGCCGGCCGGTTGCGGGCGGGCCGGCCGGGCCGGGCGTTCGCCCGGTGCGGGGCGGGCCGGGCGTTCGCGGGCCGGGCGGGCCGGCGTACCCCCACGGGGGCCCTCGCCCATCCCGGCCGCGCCGGCCGGCGTGGGCGTCGTGCCCCACTCCCCCGGCGCCGGCACGCCCGGCGGCCGGATCGGCCGGCGGCCGCCGCCCGCCTCCGACTCGCCCGGTTCCTTCGCGCCCGGCCAGGGCTTGGCGACCCGGGAGGCGAGCACGAACTCCTTGCGCAGCGGGTGGCCCTCGAACTCCGGCGGCAGCAGCAGCGGCCGCAGCTCGCCGTGCCCCTCGAAGCCGATGCCGAACATCTCGTGGGTCTCCCGCTCGTGCCAGGCCGCGCCGGGGAAGACGTCCACCACGGACGCCACGACCGGCGCCTCCCGGGGCACCCGGGTGCGCAGCAGCAGCCCGTGCCGGTGCCGGACCGACCACAGGTGGGCCACGATGTCGAAGCCCTCGGCCAGCTCGTCGACGGCCGACAGCCAGTCGAAGAAGTCGCAGCCCAGCTCGTCGTCGCCGCGTGCCGCGCGCACCGCGTCGCGCCAGCTCGCCGGGGGTACGTCGACGGTGGCGCGGGCGTACCCCTGACCGCCGGAGACCGACGCGGTGGCCTCGACGGGCGCGAGCAGCGCGACCACCCGCCGGCCGACCTCTTCCGGAGTCATGCCGCTGATCCTATGGCCGCCGGCCCGGAGCCGTGTCGGGCCGTCCACGCTCCCCCGGGCGGGATCCGCCGCTTTGCCGGGCACGCGGGCCCCGGGCGGGGAAGGATGAACACCGTGCGCGCTGTCACTGTGACTCCCGGCGTCCCCAATTCCCTGCGCCTCGACGAGGACTGGCCCGAGCCGCCCACGGACGAGGGCGCGATCCTGGTCCAGGCCCTGGCGGTCGGCATCTGCGGGACCGACCAGGAGATCATCGCGGGCGAGTACGGCCAGGCCCCGCCCGGCCAGGAACGGCTGGTGCTCGGGCACGAGGCGCTGGGCCGGGTGCTGGAGGACCCGACCGGCACCCTCCAGCCCGGCGACCTGGTGGCCGGGATCGTCCGGCACCCCGACCCGGTGCCCTGCCCGAACTGTGCCGTGGGCGAGTGGGACATGTGCCGCAACGGCCGGTACACCGAGCACGGGATCAAGGGCCTCCCCGGCTTCGCCCGGGACCGCTGGCGGGTGCAGCCGAGGTTCGCCGTCGGCCTGGACCCGATGCTCGCCCCGGTCGGGATGCTGCTGGAGCCGACAAGCGTGGTGGCGAAGGCGTGGGACCACATCGAGCGGATCGGCAGCCGGGCAGTGTGGCAGCCGCAGAACGTGCTGGTCACCGGCGCCGGGCCGATCGGGCTGCTGGCCGCCCTGCTGGGCATCCAGCGCGGGCTGTCGGTGCACGTGCTGGACCGGAACAAGACCGGGCCGAAGCCGGAGCTGGTCCGGGCGCTCGGCGCGACGTACCACACCACGACCGTGGCGGAGCTGGACTTCGCGCCGGACGTGGTGGTGGAGTGCACCGGCGCGCCCGTGGTCGTGATCGACGCCATGTGCAAGGCCGGGCCGAACGGTGTCGTCTGCCTCACCGGGGTGTCCAGCGGCGGCCGGACCATCGACTTCGACGCGGGGGCGCTCAACCGGGACCTCGTGCTGGAGAACAACGTGGTCTTCGGCTCGGTGAACGCGAACCGCCGGCACTGGGACCTGGCCGCGCAGGCGCTCGCCCGGGCCGACCAGGCGTGGCTGGACTCGCTCATCACCCGCCGGGTGCCGGTCTCCTCGTACGCCGACGCGTACGCCTCCACGGGCGAGGACATCAAGGTGGTGCTCGACTTCGAGCTCTGAGGGCGGGGCGGCCGAGCGCGGGCTCCGCCGCCCCGGAGCCTCAGATGCCGGGCAGCCGGCCGTTGCGGAACAGGTCCACGAAGAGCTGGTGGTCCTCGCGGGCCCGGATGCCGTAGGTGTGCGCGAAGTCGATCAGGTAGTCGACGAAACTGTCCGCGTCGGCGTCCACGACCGCGACGATCGCCTCCTCGGTGGAGTAGTCCACCAGGTCGTGGCTGGACTCGTCGTCGGCCACCGAGTGCATCCGCGCCACCGCCCGGCCGAGGTCGGTGAGCACCCCGCCGAGCTCCTCGGGCTCGTTGACGTCGGCCCAGTCGAGGTCGGCCGCGTACGGGGAGACCTCGGCGACGAGCTGGCCGGCGCCGTCCAGCTCGGTGAAGCCCAGCCACGGGTCGGCGTGCGCCTGCAACGCGCGCTGCGACTCGGCGGTACGGTGCCCCTGGTGCCGGAAGTACGAGCGGACCCGCTCGTCGTCGATGTGCCGCGCCACCGCCGGCACCTGGGCCTGCTTCATGTAGATGACGACGTCGTTCTCCAGCGCCTGGGTGTGGCCCTCCAGGAGCAGGTTGTACGAGGGCAGCCCGGCCGAGCCGATGCCCACGCCCTTGCGCAGCACCACGTCCTTGATGTTCGCGGCCACCGGGCGGAGCCGGGCGCTCCCCTCCGGCAGCGTGCCCAGGTAGTCCTGGAAGGCGGCGCAGACCTGCTCCCGGGTCGCGGCGTCGACCTCGTAGACCCCGTCGCCCAGCGAGAACCGCCGCTCGTAGTTGTCGATCGTGGTCTGCGTCGCGAGCAGGTCGACCCGGGTGTTCAGCCGGGCCTGCTGGAGCACCCGGCGCAGCACGCCGTCGGCGTTGTCCAGGGTGATCGAGCCGATCGCGTCGTCGCCGCCGGCCGCGATGGCCCGCAGCTCGGCCAGGTACGACCGGGCGAAGCCGGCCACCAGCTCGCCGATCACCCGGTCGGAGAGCGCCTTGGCGTAGCCGAGCAGGGCCACGCTGGCGGCGAAGCGCTTCAAATCCCAGGAGAACGGCCCGACGTACGCCTCGTCGAAGTCGTTGACGTTGAACACGAGCTGCCCGGAGGCGTTCATGTAGGTGCCGAAGTTCTCGGCGTGCAGGTCGCCGTGGATCCACACCCGGCTGGTCCGCTCGTCGAGGAACCGGTCGCTGGCGAAGTCGCCGCGCTGGTCGGCGTAGAAGAGCGAGGCGCTGCCCCGGTAGAAGGCGAACGGCGAGGCGGCCATCTTGCGGAACTTGCGGCGGAACGCCGCCGGGTCGATCGCCATCGACGCGCCGAACTCCTCGGTGAGCACGTCGACGATGAAGGCGGAACGCTTGTCCGCGGACTGGGTCATGGTCCGCAGGCTAGACCTCGGCCGCCACCTCGCGGCTCAGCCGGCCGGGGGACGTACCGGTGGCGCGGTGAGGGATTCCACGGGCCGGGGGGTGCTCTCCGCGGGCCGCGGGTCGACCGGCGGGGCGAGCCGGTCGGGGCGCGGCACCCCGCCGACGCCGGACTCCTCGGCGGCGATCTTCTCCTGGAGGCGGAGGATGCCGTGCAGCAGCGCCTCCGGGCGGGGCGGGCAGCCGGGCACGTAGACGTCGACGGGGATGAGCTGGTCGACGCCCTTGGTCACCGAGTAGGAGTCCCAGTAGGGCCCGCCGCAGTTGGAGCAGGCGCCGAACGAGATGACGTACTTCGGTTCGGGCATCTGGTCGTAGAGCCGCTTGATGGCCGGGGCCATCTTGTCGGTGACCGTCCCGGAGACCACCATGAGGTCGGCCTGGCGGGGACCGTGGGCGAACGGGATCACGCCGAGCCGCATGAAGTCGTGCCGGCCCATGCTGGTGGCGATGAACTCGATGGCGCAGCAGGCCAGCCCGAAGTTGAACACCCAGAGGGAGTAGCGGCGGCCCCAGTTCAGCACGAACCGGATCGGCTCGCCGAGCACGGCCGGCAACTGCACCTCGCGCCTCCCCTCGCCTGTCTTCGAGTTGACAGTCAACCACAGCGCCCGGGACGGCAACCGGCGCAACCGGGGCCGGCGTCAGGGCGTGTGACGGACGTGACCGCGCCGGCGGCACGTGCACGGGGAGGAACAGATGACGGTGACGAGGGAGCCACGGCTCGGCGAGCCGCCACCCGGGGGGACAGCGGACCGGCCGGAACACCCGGGCCGGGGCGAGGCGGTCGACTTCGACGGGCTCTACCATGCGCACTTCCGGTCCCTGACGCTCCAGCTCGCCGCCTACTGCGGCGACCTGTCGCAGGCGCAGGACCTGGTGCAGGAGGCGTTCTGCCGGGCGTTCGCCCGCTGGTCGCGGGTGTCCCGCTACGACGACCCGGTGGCCTGGGTGCGCCGGGTCGCCTGGAACCTGGCCACGAGCCGCTGGCGGCGGCTGCGGACGGCCCAGTCCTGGCTGCACCGGCAGCGCGAGGAGCACGTGCCGGGTCCGGGCCCGGACCGGGTGGCGCTGACCGCCGCGCTGGCCCAGTTGCCGGCCGTCCAGCGCCGCGCCGTGGTGCTGCACTACCTGGCCGATCTCACGGTCGTGCAGATCGCGGAGCAGGAGGGGGTGCCGGAGGGCACGGTCAAGTCCTGGCTGCACCGGGGCCGGGCCGCGCTGGCGGCCCAGCTCGCCACCACGAACGAGGTGAACCACCATGACTGAGCTTGAGGACATCCTGGTCAGCGGCGAGTTCGCCGCGTTCCGCGAGGCGTACGCCCCGGCGGTGCACCCGGCCGGGACGACGGCGGTGCGGGAGACCGTCCGCCGCCGGCGCCGCCGTACCGCGGTGGTCACCGCGGCGGCCGTGGTGCTCGCCGTGGCCATCCCGGTGGGCGCGAACGCCGCACTGAACCGACGTCCCGACCCGAGGCCGGGTCCGGCGCAGACCGCCACCCCGAGCCCGTCGGAGACGACCGCCTCGCCGACCCCGCCGCCACCGACGCCGAGCACGGCCAGCACCACCCCGGCCGCCCCGGACGGGCGGATCACCCGGTCCCAACTGCTCGCCGCCCGGCTGGACCTGCCGACCTGGCCCGGGTACGCCCCGAAGACCTGCGTCAGCGACAACGTCCGGCTCCGGTCCGAGGCGGAGTCGGGCTCCGTGCCGAGGCTGCTGGCCGATCCCCGCTACGGCGACCTAGACGGCGACGGCGCCACCGAGACGGTGGCCCTGGTCGCGTGCCGCTACGGCGAGGCCTCGGAGAAGCAGGTGCTGGCCTTCGACCGGGACGACGCCGGCCGGATCGTCACCATGGGCCTGGTGGTCGGCACCCACGACGGGATGGGCGACATCACGGACTTCTCGGTGCAGGACGACGGGAGGATCCGCGCGTACGTGGCCGACATCCAGCCGTGTTGCAGCACGCCGAAGTGGTCGCCGCAGCGGCAGTGGCGGACGTACGCCTGGACCGGCGAGCGGTTCACCCAGACGGCCGGGCCGACGAAGTTCGGGGTCGACCCCCGCCTGACCGACCTCACCCTCACGGCCGGCGACCTGGTCGTCGGGCCGGCGGACACGAAGGGCAACCGCACCGCCACGGTGACCGTCACGGTGGTGAACAAGGGACCGGTGGACGTGCCCCTGCTCGGCTTCTCCGACTTCTTCACCATCGGCGAGCCGGCGGGCGGGGACCTGAGCCGGTGCCGGGCGGTGCGGTCGGACGGGGGAGACGCCTGCGTCCTTGACGCCCTGGCAGCCGGGAAGCGGAAGACGTACACCTTCACTTTCCGCTACGACCCGCCGGAAATGGCGGACAGCCGGCCGACCCTGCGGGTCATCCACTACGACCCGCAGGAGCGGTGGTGGGGCGACCTGAAGTTCAAGGACAACCAGGTCGAGCTGCGCACGGCCGGCTAGAGCCGCCGCGTCGCCTTCGCGACAGAGCATGCCGCAACCGACCGTCCGAACCGGACGTGTCACAGGCATCGGACCGGCGGAAGCGCCGCCGTCCACCAACGGGGATTCACGGGAGGACCAGCATGACCACACGTACGACACGGGTCGCCACCGCGCTGCTCGGTGGGGCCGCCGCCCTGCTCACCCTGGCCGCACCGGCCGCCGCGGCACCGGACGCGACCAGCGGCGGCATCGACGTCACGGCCCAGCGGCTCGTCCTGGAGCCGACCGACCAGGGGTACGTCGGGACGCTCGCCGCGACGGTGACCAACCGGAAGCCGACAGCGACGTCGGTGAACCTGGTGATCACCGAGCCGGCCAGCGCCTCGTTCGCCACCATCGAGCCCGGCGGCGCCTGTCTCTACGACCGGCTCGTGGAGAACCGGCTGGTCATCAGCTGCATGGGTGACCAGATCGAGGCTGGGCGGAGCACCACCTTCCGGCTCGGCTTCCACGTCTGGACCACCACCCGGGACTACCCGATGGTCGCCGACGGCGGGCGGATCGAGGTGGTCCCGGCGGGTGCCGACCGGGCCGCGGACGCCACCGGCTTCACCACCCTCTTCCGTTCCACCACGGGCAGCCTGCGGAAGCCGCGGCCGTACGTGCAGGCCACCGAGACCGACCTGAGCATCCGGGGCGGCGCGGTGACGCTCAACCGGCAGCCGGACGGCAGCCTGCTCGGGCGGATGCCGGTCACCGTGCGCTACGGCAACGACGCCCCGACCTTCTCGCTCAACGTGGAGGCGGCCCTGCCGTCCGGGGTGGACGTCCACCACATCGAGCCGCAGGACATGCCGAGCTTCCCGAACTGGTTCACCGTGCCCGGCGGCCGGTTCATGCCGGGCGAGGAGCGGACCTTCGACGTGTTCCTCAGCGCGCCCGTCGGCACGCCGGCCGGTGAGCTGGGCACCGGCACGTTCACCGTGGCCGGGAGCTACTTCTGGGCGGCCGACCCGCCGCAGGACGTGGACCCGGCCGACAACAGCACCTCCTTCGCGGTGACCGCGGTCGACGCGAGCTGACCGGCGACGACGGACCCGGCGCGGTCGCGCCGGGTCCGTTTCGTCCCACCGGGCCGTCGCCATGCCGGCCCGTCGATATCGTGCCCATCGACGCCCGCCGGAGCCGGCGGGCTCGTCGCCCAACGGGGAGGAACAACCATGTCCATCACCACGTCCACCGGCCGGCGGGTCGCCGCCGGCCTGCTGGGTTCCGCGCTGGCGCTGCTCGCCGCCGGAGCGCCCGCCGCCGCCGCGCCCGCCGAGGCCGACGGCCCCTGGTCGATCACCGCCGAGCGGCTGGTGCTCAACCCCACCACCAAGGGGTACGCCGGCACCTTCGCCGTGACCGTCACCAACAACGGCACCACCGCCGACTACCCGTCGCTCGACTTCGTCGAGCCGGTCGGCGCCTCGTTCGACAGCGTCACCCCCGGCGGCCCCTGCCTCTACCAGGGGCTCTCCGCGAACCGGATGCGGATCGAGTGCGTCGGGGAGACGATCGAGCCGGGCGCCAGCCAGACCTACACCTTCGGCTTCCACGCCTGGACGACCCCGCGGAAGTACGCGATGACCGCCGCCGACAGCCAGATCAGCGTGCTCGGCGACACCGGCGAGCCCGCCGCCAGCGCGACGATCAGCACCGTCTTCCGCTCCACCACCGGCAGCCTGAAGAAGCCGCAGCCCTACGTGCAGGCGACGAAGAGCGACATCCGGGCCACCACCGGCGCGGTCACCCTGCACCGGCTCGCCGACGGGAGCCTGGAGGGGCGGATGCCGCTGACCGTGCGCTACGGCAACGACGCCCCGTCGTACGGCGTCAACGTCTCGGCGACCCTGCCCGCCGGGGTGGTCGTCAACCACATCGAACCCCAGGACATGCCGAGCTGGGACCTCGGCTTCAGCGTGCCGGGCGAGCGGTTCATGCCCGGCGAGGAGCGCACCTTCGACGTCATCCTGAGCGCTCCGGCCGGCACTCCGGGCGGCGTGCTGGGCACCGGGTCGTACACGGCGATGTCGAGCTTCTGCTACTGCGAGGACGTGCAGGACGTCGACCCGGCGGACAACACCGCCTCGTTCACCGTGACGGCCGACGCGAGCTGACCTGTCCGCGAGGGCCCGGGACCGCGGGGTTCCGGGCCCTCGCCGTGCTCACCAGGTCGGGCGCTGGAGCAGCCCGACGAACTCCACGAGCAGCCGCTCCCGCAGCCGGACCGGGGCCGCCTGGAGCAGCGTGTTCACCGCCGCCATCCGGTCCGGCGCCGGTCCCGCGCCGAGTCCGAGGCCGGCGGAGAGCCCGGCGATCAGGTCGGGGGTGAGCGCCTCCGGGGTGAGGCTGCCGGCGAGCGCCAGCAGTTCCGGCGGCAGCACGACCGGCCCGGCCGCCCGGGCGGCCGCCGCCGCCTCGGCCAGCGCCGGGCCGAACTCGGGCACCCGCGGGGCCACCGCCGCGGTGACCGTGAGGTGCACGCTGGCCGGCAGGCCCGCGTACGTGAGCTGCGGCTGGGTGTGCCAGCCCCGGGCGGTCAGCTCGTCCACCAGCACGAACAGGTCCAGCCCCGGGTCGTCGGCGGTGAAGCAGACCACCGTCGACTCCGGCTCGGCCAGCAGCCGCAGCCCGTCGACCGCGCGGACCGCGTCGGCCAGCCCGGCGACCGCGTCACGGGTCACCGCGGCCAGCCGCAGGTAGCCGTCCTCGCCGAGGTGCCGCAGGGTGGCGTACGCGGCCGCGATCGGCCCGCCCGACCGGGTCGACGCGATCACCGGGTTGACCATCGTGTAGCCGGGCCAGTCCGCGTACGCGAAGAACTGCGGCGCGCGCAGCCCCGGATCCCGGTGCAGCAGCACCGACACGCCCTTCGGCGCGTACGCGTACTTGTGCAGGTCGACCGAGATCGAGGTGACCCCGGGCACGGCGAAGTCGAACGGGGGCACCGGCGCGCCGAGCCGGCGCAGCCAGGGCAGCGTCCAGCCGCCGAAGCAGGCGTCCACGTGGCAGCGCACCCCGGCCGCCGCCGCCCCGGCCGCGATCTCCGCCACCGGGTCGATCACGCCGTGCGCGTACGACGGGGCGGAGGCGACCACCAGCACGGTCTCGGGGCGGATCGCGGCGGCCACGTCGGCGGGAGCCGGACGCAGGGTCACCGGGTCCACCGGCACCGGGTCGAGGGCCACCCGCAGGTAGTGGGCCGCCTTGGCGAAGGCGGCGTGCCCGCTGACCGGCACCACGATCCGCGGCTCGGTGAGGTCGGGCCGGGCGTCCCGGGCCGCCTTGACGGCCAGGATCAGCGACTCGGTGCCGCCGCTGGTGACGCTGCCGACCACGTCCGGCGCGGACGTGCCGGGTCCGCCGCCGAGCAGCCGGGCGGCCGCCCCGACCAGCGCGTTCTCCATGGCCAGCAGCGACGGGAAGGCGGTGGGGTCGAGGCCGTTGACGTGCGCGCTCTCGGCGTACGCGGCCTGCGCCAGCTCGTCCAGCCCGGCCACCCCGGGGTCGTAGACGTAGGCGAACAGCCGCCCGCCGTGGGTCGGACGGTCGGCCGCCCGCAGGGCCCGGATCTCGTCGAGCACCCGCGCGGCAGGCATCCCCTCGACAGGCAGCGCGCCCGTCGTTTCGTCGATCATGGACGTGTGGTGCCCTCTCTGTGACGGTCAGCGGCTCTCATCCGCGACCACGAATCCCTGGTCGTCGGAACCGGGGGCGACGGCGGCCAGGTCGGCCGGGGTCAGGGTGTAGCCGCGCAGCAGCGCCACCGGGGCGGCGACGAGCAGCGCCGGCAGGACGGTGAAGCCGAGCAGCACGCCGAGCCGGGCGGTCGCCGACTGGTCCGCCGCGACGCCGGTGGACGAGCTGACGTAGCCGGAGAGCTGGAGGACCAGGCCGTAGATGCCGGGGCCGAGGGCCAGGCCGAAGGTCTCCCCGGCGGTCCACAGCCCGGTGAACACGCCGGCCTGCCGGCGGCCGGTGCGCGCGGTGTCGTAGGCGATGCAGTCCGGCAGCATGGCCAGCGCGAAGACCTGCTGGCCGGCGTAGCCGACGCCGATCAGCGCGACCACCGCGTACACCCCGGCGGCCGGCAGCGCCGGGGACGCGACAAGGGCGAGCGCGCCGGCCGCGAAGAGCAGCGACGCGGCGACCAGCGCGGCGCGCTTGCCGAGCCGGGCGCCGGCCCGGGTCCACAGCGGCATGACCAGCAGCGCCGGGCCGACGAAGCAGGCGAAGAGCAGCGTCGGCCCGCTGTCCGGGGCGCGGAGCACCTGGTCGGCGAAGTACTTCACGCCGGCCAGCACGGTGGCGACACCGGCGGACTGGATCACGAAGCAGACCAGCAGCGCCCGGAACGGCCGGTTCCGGCCGGCGACGGCGAGTTGGGCGCGCAGGCTCGGCTCGCTCTCCCCCACCGTGCCGGCCGGCGCGGACCGGGTGCCGAGGAACGCGCCGACCGTGCCGGCCACGATGAGCGCCGCCACGAACAGGCCCATCCAGCGGTGCCCGGGCACGCCGTCGCCGCCGGCGGTCACCACGGCCGGGGCCACCGCCCCGGAGACCAGGATGGCCAGCGCCAGCACCGCGATCCGCCAGCTCATCAGCCGGGTACGCTCCGCCGGGTCGTCGGTCAGCTCGGCGGGCATCGCCACGTAGGGCACCTGGAAGAAGGCGAACGCCGTCGCGGTGGCCAGGAACGCCAGGGCCACGTACGTCCCGGCGGCCGGTCCGGCGCCGAACGGCGCCGCGAAGATCGCGGCGAAGAGCACGGCCAGCGCCAGCCCGCCACCGAGCAGGTACGGCCGGCGCGCGCCCCACCGGGACCGGGTCCGGTCGGAGATCCGCCCGGCGACCGGGTTCACCAGCACGTCCCACGCCTTCGGCAGGAGCACGAGCAGGGCGGCCACCCCGGCCGCGACGCCCAGCGTGTCGGTGAGGTACGGCAGCAGGAGCAGCCCCGGCACCGTCCCGAACGCGCCGGTGACCAGCGAGCCCAGCGCGTATCCGGCGTGCACCCGGCGAGGCAGGCTCCCGCCCGTTCCTGTCATGGAGCCGAATGCTACTCACGTTATGTCGGCGGTCACATCCCCTCGTCGGGCGACCAGGCGGCCGCCGCCATGTCCACCCCGGCGGGACGCAGCGGGCAGCCCTCGGCACGCAGCCGCGCCCGCGCCTCCACCTCGTGCCCCGGTGGCAGCCGGCCGGCCGAGTTCACCACCCGGTGCCAGGGCACCCCGCCCCCGTGCCGGGCCATGATCGAACCGACCAGCCGGGCCGAGGCCCGCCCCGACCGGTCCGCGAGGGCGTCGGCCACCGCCCCGTACGACATCACCCGGCCGGGCGGGATCCGCTCGACCAGGTCCAGCACCGCCTCGACGTACTCGTCAGGTGTCACGGGCTGCCACGATATGGGAACGCGCCGAGGTGCGGCGGACCGCAGCGCGCAGAATGGTCCGGTGCGCGAAGCAGTCACCTCGGCCCGCCGGATCGTCGTCAAGATCGGCTCGTCCTCGCTGACCACCCCGGCGGGCGGCCTGGACGACACCCGCGTCGACGCGCTCGTCGACCCGCTCGGCGCGCTGGCCGCCGCCGGGCGCGAGGTGGTGCTGGTGTCCTCCGGCGCGATCGCCGCCGGCCTGGCCCCGCTCGGGCTGCCCCGGCGCCCCCGCGACCTGGCCACCCAGCAGGCCGCCGCCAGCGTCGGGCAGGGCCTGCTCATCGGCCGGTACGCGGCGGCCTTCGCCCGGCACCGGCTGACCGTCGGGCAGGTGCTGCTCACCGTCGACGACGTGACCCGGCGAGCGCACTACCGCAACGCGTACCGGACCCTGCGCAAGCTGCTCGACCTGCGGGCCGTGCCGATCGTCAACGAGAACGACACGGTGGCCACCGAGGAGATCCGGTTCGGCGACAACGACCGGCTGGCCGCGCTTGTCGCCGCCCTGGTCGACGCCGACCTGCTGGTGCTGCTGTCGGACGTGGACGCCCTCTGGACCGGCGACCCGGCCCGCGCCGGCAGCACCCGGATCACCGAGGTGCACGGCGAGGGCGACCTGGCCGGCGTCGACATCGGCGGGGCCGGCCGGGCCGGCGTGGGCACCGGCGGCATGGTCACCAAGGTCGAGGCTGCCCGGATCGCCACCGGCTTCGGCATCCCCGTGGTGCTCACGGCCGCGCCGCTGGCCGCGCCGGCGCTGGCCGGCGAGCCGGTAGGCACCTTCTTCCACCCGAGCAGCCGGCGCCCCGCCGCCCGCCTCTTCTGGCTGGCGCACGCCACCGCGCCACGCGGCCGGCTGCACCTCGACCCGGGCGCGGTGCAGGCGGTGGTGGGCCGGCGCAAGTCGCTGCTCCCGGCCGGGATCACCGCGGTGGACGGCGCGTTCACCGCCGGGGACCCGGTGGACCTGGTCGACACCGAGGGCGCACCGGTCGCCCGCGGGCTGGTCAACTACGACGCGGTCGAGCTGCCCGGGCTGCTCGGCCGCTCCACCACGGAACTCGCCGCGGCGCTCGGCCCGGCGTACGAACGGGAGGTCGTCCACCGCGACGACCTCGTACTGCTGTGAGGAGTGCTGGCATGAGCGTCGTCGAGCAGGCCCGCCGGGCCCGGAGCGCGGCGGAGGCCCTCGCGGTCACCACCCGCACGGTCAAGGACGCCGCGTTGCGGGCGATGGCCGACGCGCTGGTGGCGCGTACCCCGGAGATCCTGACCGCGAACGCGGCGGACCTGGCGGCCGGACGGGAGGCCGGGCTGAGCGCGGCCGTGCTGGACCGGCTGGCCCTCGACGAGGGCCGGGTGGCCGCCATCGCCGACGCGCTGCGCCAGATGGCCGCGCTGCCCGACCCCGTCGGCGAGGTGGTCCGCGGCGCGACCCTGCCCAACGGGCTGGAGCTGCGCCAGGTCAGGGTGCCGTTCGGGGTGGTCGGCATCATCTACGAGGGCCGCCCCAACGTGACAGTCGACGCGGCCGGGATCTGCCTGAAGTCCGGCAACGCGGCGCTGCTGCGCGGCTCCTCCTCGGCGGCCCACTCCAACGCCGCCCTGGTCGCGGTGCTCCGCGACGCCGTCGCCGGCGCCGGCCTGCCGGCCGACGCGGTGCAGCTCCTCGACTCCAGCACCCGCGACTCGGTAAAGGAGCTGATGCGCGCCCGCGGCCTGGTCGACGTGCTGATCCCGCGCGGCGGCGCGTCGCTGATCCGCACCGTCGTCGAGGAGTCCACCGTGCCGGTGATCGAGACCGGGGTGGGCAACTGCCACGTCTACGTGGACGCCGCCGCCGACCTGGCCAAGGCCGTGGCGGTCACCCTGAACTCGAAGACCCAGCGCCTCTCGACCTGCAACACGGCCGAGTCGTTGCTGGTGCACGCGGACATCGCGGACGACTTCCTGCCGGCCGTGCTTGCCGCCTTCGCCGACGCCGGGGTGACAGTGCACGGCGACGCGCGGGTGGCGGCCTACTCCGACGCGGTGGTGCCGGCCACCGAGGAGGACTTCGACACGGAATACCTCTCCGCCGACATCTCGGTCGCGGTGGTCGACTCGCTGGACGCGGCCGTCGCGCACATCCGGCGGCACGGCACCGGGCACACCGAGGCGATCGTCACCGACTCCCAGCCGGCGGCCCGCGAGTTCGTGGCCCGGGTGGACGCCGCCGCCGTGATGGTGAACGCCTCGACCCGGTTCACCGACGGCGGCGAGTTCGGCTTCGGCGCCGAGATCGGCATCTCCACCCAGAAGCTGCACGCCCGCGGCCCCATGGGGCTGCCCGAGCTGACCAGCACCAAGTACGTGGTCACCGGCGACGGCCACCGGCGCTGACCCGGTCGCCTCAGGCGGTGGGGGCGGCCGGCTCCGGCGGCGCCGACTCCGGTGGCGGAGCGGACGGCGGGGCCGGCCTCGGCAGCGGCACGACGGGCGGCAGGACCAGTTCGCCCGGGGGCACCGGGCGCGGCGCGGGCACCAGCGGCGGGGAGGGCAGCGCGGCCGGCTGCGGCGCGACGAACGGCGCACCGGAGACCGGCGCCTCGGGCGCCGTCGGGCGGCAGGCGCGGATCGCCCGCAGCGTGGTGTGCACGTCGAACTGGTGGCCGTCGTCGCTGTCCCAGCCGCCGTCGCTGCGCTGGGTCTCGGCCAGCCGCCGGCGGGCCGAGACCAGCAGCCACTGCTCCTCGCCCACGTCGACCCGGCGCAGCGTGGCGGCGAGCCAGGCCACGTCGGCCGGGGACATCTGCGGGATGCGGTCGGCCAGCACCGCCTGGATCCGGGCCGACTCGTAGTACATCTGCTGGCGGTGCAGCACGGCCGCGGCGAGCCAGCCGGCCGGCAGGAAGGACGGCCAGCTCCCGTCGGGCGCGAGCTGGGCGGCGAGCGCCTGGGCGGCCGCCTGCACCACGCCCGCGTACGCCCCGCCGACCCGGTGGTCGAGCGGGCCGGCGGCGCGGGCGTCCAGCCCGGCCACGGTGAGCCAGAACCCGGCGTTGGCGGTCAGGAACAGCCGCGCCTCCGGGTCGCCCGGGGTGGCCCACTCGGGGGCGAACCCGGCCAGCGACGGGTCCTCGTCCCACCCGCCGTCGGCGAGCTGCCGGGCGGCCAACCAGTCCAGGGCGTGCCGGGCGGCTGGGCGGCCCAGCGCACCGAGGTCGTCCAGCTCGGCCAGGCGGTAGCAGGTCGCGTCGACCGAGGCGACCTCGCCGTCGAGCACGGCGGGCCAGCCGCCGCCGGGCGCCTGCCCGGACTCGGCCGCGTCGAGCAGCTCGGGCGGCACCGGGGTGCCGGTGCGCAGCCGGGAGAGGCGGGCGCGGTCCACCGCGTCGCCGTGCGCCACGACGAACCCGATCGCCGCGTCCAGATCCACCACGGCAGTCACGCTACCGGCGCAAACGTGGTTACGCCTCGGTAGCTCGGCCAGGGGTGGCCCGGCCCACCGGCGGTATGACGAAGGGCCCTCCCGGCACACCGGGAGGGCCCGACGACTCCGACCTCAGTACGCGGGCAGCGACGGGTCGATCTGCTTGATCCAGGAGAGCACCCCGCCCTGGACGTGGACGGCGTCCCGGAAGCCGGCCGCCTTCAGCGCGGCGAGCGCCTCGGCGGAGCGGACGCCGGACTTGCAGTGCAGCACGATCTGCTTGTCCTGCGGGAGCCTCGCCAGCGCGTCGCCCGAGATGATCTCGCCCTTGGGGATCAGGGTGGCGCCGGGGATCCGGACGATCTCGTACTCGGCCGGCTCGCGGACGTCGACCAGGAAGATGTCCTTGCCGGCGTCCTGCCACTCCTTCAGCTCCAGGGCGGTGATGGTCGAGTCGACCACCGCCTCCTGCGCCTCGTCGGAGACCGCGCCGCAGAAGTCCTCGTAGTCCTCCAGCAGGTCGGTGACCGTGGGGTTCTCGCCGCAGAGCACGCAGTTCGGGTCCTTGCGAACCTTGATCTTGCGGTAGCTCATCTCCAGGGCGTCGTAGACCATCAGCCGGCCGACCAGCGGCTCGCCGATGCCGGCCAGCAGCTTGATCGCCTCGTTGACCTGGATCGACCCGATGGACGCGCAGAGCACGCCGAGCACGCCACCCTCGGCGCAGGAGGGGACCATGCCGGGCGGCGGGGGCTCCGGGTAGAGGCAGCGGTAGCAGGGGCCGTGCTCGGCCCAGAACACCGATGCCTGGCCGTCGAACCGGTAGATCGAACCCCAGACGTACGGCTTGCCGAGCAGCACGGCCGCGTCGTTGACCATGTAGCGGGTGGCGAAGTTGTCGGTGCCGTCGACGATCAGGTCGTAGCCGGAGAAGATCTCCCGGACGTTGTCCCGGTCCAGCGCGGTGTTGTGGATCTCCACGTTGACCAGCGGGTTGATCTCGCGGATCGAGGCGGCGGCGGACTCGGCCTTGGACCGGCCCACGTCGGAGACGCCGTGGATGATCTGGCGCTGGAGGTTGGACTCGTCGACGGTGTCGAAGTCGATGATGCCGAGGGTGCCGACACCCGCGGCGGCGAGGTACATGAGGGCCGGCGAGCCGAGACCGCCGGCGCCGACGCAGAGCACCCGGGCGTTCTTCAGCCGCTTCTGCCCCTCCACCCCGACGTCCGGAATGATCAGGTGGCGCGAGTAGCGACGGATCTCGTCTACGGTCAGCTCGGCGGCGGGCTCGACGAGCGGGGGCAACGACACGGTGGACTCCCCGGGATCGGCGGTGGGACCGCGCCATTGTCGCTCGCCCCGGTAGGGATCGGCCATGATGAGGGCCACGTCGCCCGACATGCGGGAGCGGGAATAACTCAGACCCCGTCGGTCGGCTCGCCGGAGTAGCGGACCCCGTCGACGTACGGCCAGGCGTTCGCCACGCAGCCGTCCAGCCCGTACGTCTGCTGCTGCATCACCGGCGCCGGCTCGCCGGGCCCGGGGCACGCCTGGTGCAGCTCGCCGAGCTCGTGTCCGACCTCGTGGTTGACCACGTACGTCCGGTACACCTCCAGCGGGGCGCCGTAGTCGGGCACCGCCTCCATCCACCGGGCCAGGTTGATGACGACCCGTCCGGGCAGCCGGCACGAGGTGTACCGCTCGGTGCTCAGGCCGCCCTCGGCGCACATCCGCTCGGAGGTGGCCGGGGTGGCCAGGTAGATGGTGAAGTCGGCGGCGGCCGCCTCGGGCACCCGCTGCACCCGGAGCTCCCCCGAGGCGATCCAGCTGCGCGGGTCGCCGAGCACCGCGTCCACGGTGGCGGCGAACTCGTCCGCGTCCTGCCCGGCGTCCCGCTCGACCTCGATCCGGTAGCGGCGCAGCGGGCCGTCGTGGCCGCGTACGGGTGACCGGCCGTCGGCGGCCGCGAAGCTGCCGGGGCCCGCCGTGGGGTACCCGCGCGGCTCGGTCCGGGTCCCCGCGCCGGCGCCGTTGGCCAGCGACGGATCGGCGGCGGACAGCGGATGCCGGGTGGACAGGTGCACCGGCCAGTCCGGGCCGGCCAGCCGGGTCGCCTCGAACGCGCCGGCGCCCGCGGCGAGCAGCACCGCCAGGAGCAGCACGGCCCGCCGGCGGCGGCGCCGCATCCGGCGCACGCCGGGACGGGCCGGCGCCGGGGTCCCGGGGTGGGTCGGCGGACGGTCGAAGTCGAGCCGCGCCGACGGGCGGTCGCCGGCCGGCGCGGGATCCTCAGGCGGGTCGTAAGGGGACGACGACGTCATGACACCAGCGTGCCATGGCAATTCGGGCAATTAGCTCTTTTCGCCGGTCTTTGCGCGAAATACTGCTCATCGCCAGGATCAGGTCCTCAGACCGCCGGACCGGTGTACCGCTTCCCGGACAGGTACGGCCACGGGTTCGGCCGGCAGCCGTTCAGGAAGAGCGTCTGCTGCTGCATCACCGGCGCCGGCCGGCCCGCCCCCGGGCAGGCCTCGTGATGGTGGCCCAACTGGTGGCCCACCTCGTGATTGATCACGTAGAGCCGGTAGGTGTCCAGCGGCAGCTTCGCCGCCACCAGGTGCGGCGCCGAGGTCCGCCACCGGTCCAGGTTGATCACCACCTTGCCGGTGACCCGACAGGACGTGTACGGCACCCCGCCCACCCGGATGTTGATGCCCCCGGCGCCACAGAGCCGGCCCGCCGTGTCCCGGGTGGCCAGGTAGATGGTGAAGTCGGACGCGCTGCCCGGGCCGACCCGCTGCAACCGCAGCCGGCCACCGTCCACCCAGCTCCCCGGCCCGGCCAGCGCCCGCTGCACCGCGTCGCCGAAGGCGTGCACGTCCTCACCGGAGCCGTCCTCCACCGCCACCCGGAACCGGCGCAGGACCCCGGCCCGGCCCAGCACCCCGCCGGTCCGGTCGTCGTAGCCGAAGCTCCCCCGCCCGTGCGAGGGCACCGGCCCGGGCAGGCTCAGCACCGGCGCCACCGGGGCGGTCGACACCGGGGCCGTCGACGGCGACGGCGACGGTGTCGGCGACGCGCCCGACGGCGGCGCACTTGCCGGCACGGGCGACCGGGCCGCCGAACCGACCTCGACAAGCGCCTCGGCCGACGGAAGCTGCAGGGCCACGCCGATGCCGACCGCGGCGGCGGCGAAGAAGGCGCAGACCACGAGGGCGGAACGCCAGCGGCCGGCGGGCCGGGCGGCGGGCCGCGCGGCACGCGGACGGACGGAGGTGGGCATCCGGCTCAGCCTGCCATGTCGCGCCGCCGCCCGCCCTCCCCCGTTTCGGCGATCAGCTCGCTGGCCTGCCCCGCCGGGCGCCCGGTCACGCTCCTCGCTCCGGCGTCGCCCCGTCCTCGCCCGGCGCCCGGCTGCGCCGTCGAGGTGCCGTCCCCACCGGGCGGCGAACCGGCGGGGGACGCCTCGGCCAGCAGCGCCAGCACCGCCCGCGCCACGGTCCGGGGCACCTCCAGCTGGGCCACGTGCCCGACCCCGTCGAGCAGCAGCAGGCGGCTGTCCGGAATCACCCGGGCGGCCTGCGGCGCCACCCGCACGTCGACCAGCCGGTCCTGCCGCCCGCCCACCACGAGCGTCGGCACCCGCACCGATGCCGCCAGCCGCCACAGCGAGCCCGACCCCGGCAGGTACGACCGCAGGAAGCTGGAGACCAGGCCCCGGAAGGTCCGGACGTAGGCGGCGGCGTAGTGGGCCGCCTCGTACCGGATCCGGATCTCCTCGACCGCCTCCAGCCGGCGCTGCTCGCTGATCCGGGTCAGGTCGGCGATGCACGCCTCCATCACCTGCTGGGCCATCACCTCGGGGGCGAGCTGGGCCAGCCGCCACGCGGCCAGCCGCTCGCCCCGGGGGATCGCCAGCAGCGGCAGCATCCGCCCCTGCAACGACCGCCGGAAGTCCAGGAACGGCAGGGCCGGGGAGATCAGGGTCAGCGTCCGCACCAGGTCCGGCCGCAGCGCCGCCACCCGGACCGTGACGGCGCCGCCCAGCGAATTGCCGAACAGGTGCACCGGCCCCCGGTCGCTGTGCTCGATCCAGCGGACCACCCGGTCCGCGAAGGCCGGCACGGTGTAACGCCGGCCGGGCTCGCTGCGCCCGAAGCCGGGCAGGTCGATCGCCTGGCCGTCGAGCCGGTCGGCGAGCAGGCCGGCCAGGTCCGTCCAGTTCTGCGACGAGCCACCGAGGCCGTGCACGTAGAGCGCCGGCTCGGCGCCGGGAGCGGTGGCCGGGGTGTCCCGCACGTACGTCACGGTGCCGTCGAGCCGGACGTTCCGGCCGGGCCAGGGTGGCGGGACGTGGTGCGCGGGCAGGAGGTGGTCCGGCCAGAGGGCGGCGGGCTTCATGGCTCCAGTCTTCCCGGACCGGCCCGGCCCGACACCGGCTCAGGCGAGCAGCGCCTCCAGCCGGCGGTTGACGGCGGCCAGGGTGGCCCGGACCACGGCCTGCCGGGGATCCCCGGCGACCAGGGCCGAGCCGGCGAGCTGCTCCACCCATCCGTCACAGACCAGCAGCACCACGACTGTCGCCACCTCGCAGTTGCCGAACGGCACCACTGCGGCGTGCTCGACGAAGCACCTGCCCCGCTCGCCGGCGGGCACGGCCCGGCCGAGCAGTTCGTCCACCGCGGCGGCCGCGGCCACCGCGCAGAGCCGCAGCACGTAGCCGTCGACGGCCGGCCCGGTGGAGTGGCCCTCCGCCGTCCGGTCCCCGGCGATCAGGCGGACCTCCACGGTGGCGTCGAGGCCGAAGGTGCTCACCTGGACGTGGTCGATCACCACCCGGGGCCCCGGCAGGCCGCCGGTGTCCAGCGGTCGCGACGGCGCGGTCTCCGTCGTGCTCATCTGCCCGCCGGAGTACGAGGTGCCGAGCGTGACCGGGCTGCCGGTGGGCGTGCCGGCCGGGGCGGTGGCCAGCGAGGACTCCTCCACCGTGGCGCGGCCCCGGTGACCGCTGGCCTGGCGGCGGCGGCGCGGCGGCTCGATGCCCGGGTCGGTGCCCTCGGCCGGCGCCTCGGCGGGCCGGCCGGCGCGCGCCTCGGGCGCGGCGAACCGACCCTCCCCGGAGCGGTTCTCGGCCGGCCGGTTGGTGCCGGACCGCGCCGGCCCGCCCGGCTCCTCGGCGGGGCGGGACTGCGGCCCGGACCGTGCCGGGTTCGTCAGGTCCTCGGCCGGACGGGACTGCGCCACCGACCGTGCCGCGCTCGACAGGTCTTCCGCCGGCCGCGACTGCGGCGCCGGCCGGAGCGCGCCGGGCCGGTCCTCGGTCGGGCGGGGCTCGGCGGGGCGGTCGGCGCGCGGCTGGGCCGACCGGCGGCGGACCGGGGGCGGCGGGGCCGCCGGGGCGCCGGACAGGTTCTGCGGGGCGGCGGCCAGCCCCATCCGCTCCTGGAGCAGGCGGGCCACCACCCGGCTCACCTCGGCCGGGTCCGCGCCGTCGGCGAGGTCCAGCCGGAGGCTGTGCGCCCCGGCCGGGGTGCGGCGCAGCGCCGCGTCCCGGACGCCGGCCACCTCGCGGACGGCGTCGAGGATCGCGTTGACGTCGAAGCCCTCCGGCCGCTCGCGCAGCGGCGCGGGCTCGTCGTCGCGGCGCAGGTGGGTGGCGATGCGGGCGAGTTCCGGGGTCTCGGCGGACGGTTCCACGGCGGGCGGCTCCGGCACGACGGGCACGTCCGGTTCGGCGGGGACGCGCTGCGGCAGCACCGGGGTGGGCTCGGCCGGCCGGGGCTCGGTGACCGCCTCGGCGGTCGGCACCGGCTCGGGCGCGGACCGGCGGGCCGCGTAGGGAGGTGCGCTCGTCGGTGCGGGCGCGGGGGTGCGGTCGAAGGGGGCAACGCCGCCGGTGGCGGGGGCCCGCGACGCGCCGGCCGGCTCGGCGGGCGGCTGGTCGGCCGCGCCCGCCAGCCGGTACGGCATCCCCTCCCGCTCCTCGCCGGCACGGGCGGCCGGCGCGTAGCCGGTGGACGGCGGGCCGGCGGGCGCCTCGCGGGGCACCGGCGGGGCGCTCGTCGGGGCGGTGTGCGGCGGCGCGCTGAACGGGGTCACCGGCACGGGCGGCCCGGCCCAGGACGGTCGCTCGGGGATCTCCCGGGCGGCCGGCTCGTGCGCCGGGCGGGACTCGAGCTCGCTCCGCGACACCTCGTACGGGCGGGACGGCTCGGGGCGGGGCGCCTCGTAGCCCGCGGGCTGCTCGGCCCGGACCGGCTCGTACGGGCGGACCGGCTCCGGCCGCGGCGGGTCGTACGCGGCGGGCGGCTCGAACCGGGCCGGCTCGTACGCCCGGGACGGCTCGGGCGCCCATTCCTCGCGGCCGGCCCGGCGGCCGACCGGCTCGTCCTCGCCGGCGCGGCGGCCGGGGGGCTCCTCCTCGCGGGCGCGGCGGCCGGCCGGCTGGTCCTCGCGGCCCCACGGCGGCGCCCAGCTCCCGACCGGGCTCGGGCGGTTCCAGGCCGGCCGGGACCACTCCGGCTCCTCGACCGGCCGGCGCTCCCCGGCATCCCGGTCGTCGGCAGCGGCGCGCGGCTGCTCCGCGGCCGGCCGGCGTTCCTCGGCGCCGGCGGGCGGGGCCGAGGTGGGCCGGTCGGCCCAACCCCGGGACAGCGACGGCGACTCGGCCGGCGGCTGCTCCGGCGGGAAGCGGTCGGCCCAGCCGGCGGCCGGCGGATGCTCCGGGGGCAGGCGGTCGCGGCCGGCGGGGGCGGGCGCCTCGGCCGGCGGCTGCTCGGGCGGGAAACGGTCGGCCCAGCCGGCGGAGGCGGGCGTCTCGGTCGGTGGCTGTTCCGGGGGGAGGCGGTCGGCCCAGCCGCGGGAGAGCGACGGGGCGGGTTCGGAGCGCTCGGCGGTCGGTGCGTGGAAGCCCGGAGGCACCTCGAAGCCGGAGGCGGCGGCGCCGACCGGCGGCACCTGGAGGGCCGGCGGCGCGGACGTCGGGCCACTCTCGGCCCAGCGGGTGGCGCGCGGCGTGTCGTCGGAGGCGTGTCGGGACCCGGGCTCCGCCTCGGCGGTCGACTGCTCGACCGCGGGCGCCGGCCGCGGGGCCGGCACGACCAGCCGGTCGCCGTCGGTCTCCCGGCGCGGCTCGTCCGCGGGCGGGGCGCTGACCGGCGCCTGGCGGGTCACGGGCGGCTCCTCCCCGGCGTGGTGCACGCCGTTGACGTGACGGCCGTTGACGCGGGCGGGCGGCTCCTCGGCGGCCAGGCCCGGCAGCGGGGCCGGCAGGTCGCCGTGCCGGGGGGACGAGGCGCCCCAGCCGGTGGTGAGGTCGGCGCGGGGCCAGGCGCCGGGCGCCGGTGCGCCCCGGGCCCAGCCGGTCGCCGGGGGCGCCCACCCGCTGCCGGCGTGGGCAAGGTCGTCCTGCTGACCCGTGCCGTCGCCGTGCTCTCCCGGGGTGGCGGCTCCGGGTTGCCCTGATTCACTCACCGCGCGCTCCTTGGTCGCCCCCGCTGAGGCTACCGTGTGGTGACAGTGGCGATAAGTTACAGCGGCGGGCCAATTCCGCGCCGGGTTCACGAACCCGGACCGGTTCGGGTGATAAGTGCCGGCTCGTACAGAGAAACTCGGAGGTTCCCATGACCGCTGTGGGGAACGGTGCGCAGACCGCCGGCCGGCCCACCCGCCTGCCCCGCTCGGCGCGGCGCAAGCAGCTGCTCGCGGCCGCCCAGGAGGTGTTCGTCGCGCAGGGCTACCACGCCGCCGCGATGGACGACATCGCCGAGCGGGCGGGAGTCTCCAAGCCCGTGCTCTACCAGCACTTCCCCGGGAAGATGGAGCTCTACCTGGCGCTGCTGGACACCCACTGCGACGCCATCGTGGCGAAGGTGCACGACGCGATGCGCGGCACCCAGGACAACAAGGAGCGGGTCGGCGCCTCGGTGCAGGCGTACTTCGACTTCGTCGACCACGAGAGCGAGGCGTTCCGGCTGGTCTTCGAGTCGGACCTGCGCAACGACCCGGCCGTCCGGCAGCGGGTGGAGCGGGTGGAACAGGGCTGCATCGCCGCGATCACCGACACCATCATCTCGGACACCGGCGTGAGCCGGGCGCACGCCGAGCTGCTCGCCTCCGGCCTGGTCGGCGCGGCCGAGACGGCCGCCCAGTTCTGGCTGGCCGGCGGCCGTCAGGTGCCCAAGGCCGAGGCCGAGGCGCTGGTGGCGGCCCTGTCCTGGCGGGGCATCGCCAGCTTCCCGCTGCAAGGTGAGTCAGCCTGAACATCGGGCCGCCAGATCGGATAGCCTTCCCACGGTGGCTTTTTCGCCCCAGTTGAGGAGGCACAGTGGAGGTCAAGATCGGCGTGCAGTACGCGCCGCGGGAGCTGGTCCTGGAGAGCGCGCAGTCGCCGGCCGAGATCGAGCAGATCGTGACCGACGCCGTCGCCAAGGGTGAGGGCACCCTCTCCCTGACCGACGAGAAGGGCCGGCGGGTCATCGTGCCGGTCACGAAGGTCGCCTACGTCGAGATCGCGGAGGCCTCGCCCCGCGCGGTCGGTTTCACCGTCCGCTGATACCCGCCGGCCCGCCGTGGCGGGGGCATCCCGTCACGGCGGCGCCGGGCGTCAGTTGTTCAGCCCCGCGGCGGTCATCCGCGCGGTGTGCGCGTCGGTCAGCCGGCGGAACAGCGCCGGCACGTCCACGCCCTCCCGGGAGATCAGCGCGGTGAGGGCGCCCCGGTCGGCGGCGGCGACCCGGCCGGCCTGCGAGAGCGCCTCGCCGACCAGCCGCCGGGCCCACATGGAGAGCCTGTTGGCCACCCGGGGGTCCGCCTCGACGGCGGCCCGGATCTCGGTGGCGGCGAACTCGGCGTACCGGGAGTCGTGCAGCACGTCGAGGATCAGCCGCCGGTCCGGCCCGTCGAGCCCGCCGGCGATCTCGCGCAGGAAGTCGTCGCTGATGGCGTCGCCCACGTACGCCTTGGTCACCGCCTCCAGCCAGTCCTTCGGCTCGGTCGAGTCGTGGTACGCCCGCAACGCCTCGACGTAGGGGCCCATGGCCTCGTCGGGGGTCACGCCGAGCGCGGTGATCCGGTCGGCGATCCAGCGGTAGTGCGCGATCTCGGCGGCGGCCATCTCGCTCAGCGCGGCCCGTCGGCGCAGGTCGGGGGCGAGACGGGCGTCGGCGGCAAGCCGGTCGAAGGCGAGCAGTTCGCCGTACGCCACGAGGCCGAGCAGGTCGACCAGGGCGGGGTCGGGGGCGGACACGACCGCAGGCTACCGCCCGGGCACAAGACCCGCTGGGGCGTGACCCAGGTCACACCCGTCACCCCCGGCCGCCGTGCGGTGACCCGGAATCAGGACGGCCCCGGTCCCGTTCAGCTAAGATGACACAGTTGCCGTGGGCACCGATTCGTTCAGCTGAGCTGATCAGCACCGGTCCCCGGCGCGCGTGCGGCCCGGTCCGGCTCGGCGATACCGCCCCCGACCGTGTGGCCCGCGCCATACCGACCGCGCCCTGAGGACATGACGGGGCGCACCACGAGAGGGCACCCCCAAATCCATATGAGCGAGCAGATTCACGGCCAGGAACTGGCCCCCACCGCTCCGGTCCGCCCGGAGGCACCCACCTTCGCCGAGCTCGGCGCCCGCCAGGAGACCGTCGAGGCCCTGGCCGCCGCCGGCATCACCCGCGCCTTCGCCATCCAGGAGTACGCGCTGCCGATCGGGCTGCGCGGCGTCGACCTGATCGGCCAGGCGCCGACCGGCACCGGCAAGACCCTCGGCTTCGGCATCCCGCTGCTGGAGCGCGTCTTCGCCCCCTCCGAGGGCGGCGACGGCGTCCCGCAGGCGCTGGTCGTCGTCCCCACCCGCGAGCTGGGCCTCCAGGTCGCCAAGGACCTCGACGCCGCGGGGCGCACCCGGGGCGTCCGGGTGCTGCCGATCTACGGCGGCGTCGCGTACGAGCCGCAGATCGACGCGCTGCGCAAGGGCGTCGAGATCCTCGTGGGCACGCCGGGCCGGCTGCTGGACCTGGCCAAGCAGAAGCACCTCCGGCTCGACCGGGTGCACGCGCTGGTGCTCGACGAGGCCGACCGGATGCTCGACCTGGGCTTCCTGGACGACGTCGAGAAGATCCTGGCCATGCTGCCGGAGGACCGGCAGACCATGCTCTTCTCGGCCACCATGCCGGACCCGATCGTCGCGCTGTCCCGGCGCTTCCTGCGCCGGCCGGTGACCATCCACGCCGGGCACACCGCCGAGACCGGCCCGTCGCCGCAGACCCAGCAGCTGGTCTACCGCACCCACTCGATGAACAAGGTCGAGATCGTGGCGCGCATCCTCCAGGCGGAGGGCCGCGGGCTCACCATGATCTTCACCCGCACCAAGCGGGCCGCCGACCGGGTGGCCGAGGACCTCGACTTCCGCGGTTTCGCGGTCGCCGCCGTCCACGGCGACCTGGGCCAGGGCGCGCGGGAGCGGGCGCTGCGGGCGTTCCGGGCCGGCAAGATCGATATCCTGGTCGCCACCGACGTGGCGGCACGCGGGCTCGACGTCACAGGCGTCACGCACGTCATCAACTACGACTGCCCCGAGGACCAGGACACCTACACCCACCGGATCGGCCGGACCGGCCGGGCCGGGGCGTCCGGTGTCGCGGTGACCTTCGTCGACTGGGACGACATGCCCCGCTGGCGGATCATCGACAAGACCCTGGGGCTCGACATGCCCGAGCCGCCGGAGACCTACCACACCTCCCCGCACCTCTACACCGACCTGGACATCTCCCGCGACATCAGCGGCACCCTGCCGACCGCCGAGCGCACCCGCGCCGGCCTGTCGGCCGAGGTCGAGGAGGACCTGGGCGGTGGCCGCTCGCGGCGCGGCGAGCGCGGCTCGCGGCGCGGCGAGGGCCGGGGCGAGGGCCGCGGCCGGGAGCGCCGCCGGGGTCGTGACGGCGACACCGGTGCGGCGCCCGAGGGCGCGTCGACCGAGGCGTCCGCCGAGGAGGGCACCCGCAGCCCGCGCCGCCGCCGGCGGCGCCGGGCCGGCGAGACGGTGGCCGGCGAGGCCACCGCGGTGATCTCCGCCGAGGGTGGCGCCGAGCCGGCCGCGGCCGCCGAGGGCGAGTCGGCCGCCAAGCCGCGCCGCCGCCGGCGCCGCCGTGGTGGCGGTGGCGGGGGCACCGGCACGCCGGCCGAGGCGACCGCCGACTGACCCGCGAGACATCCGACGTCCCCCGTACCGGTCACCCGGTGCGGGGGACGTCCCCGTTCCACCTGCCCCCGGCCGACCCCAGGAAGAGGAAGCCATGCCGGAACCGCTGGATGCCGCACTGAGCGAGGTGCGGGCGCTGCTGCTCGACCCCGCCCTGACCCGGGCGGTCGCCGCCGGGCGCCGCCGCGGCCAGCGCCCCTCAGTGGTCCGCGCCGAGCTGCGTCCGGTCACGCTGAAGGCCGGCCCCCGGCTCCAGATCTCCACCTCCGACGGGGCCCGTCCGTACACCCGGAACGTGGCGCCGGGCGCGGAGGCCGGCACGGCTGTCGACGCGCTGCTCGCGGAGCCCTTCGGCAACTGGCACGTGGAGACCGCCGACAGCACGATCCAGCTCCGGGTGACGAAGTCGGGCGAGGCGCAGGTGCACCGGGCGGCGGCGAGCCGGCCGGCGCCGGAGCCCGGCGGCCACGACCGGGCCAAGGACTGGCTGCTCGACCCGGGTGACCCGATCTTCGCCGAGATCGGCGGCTCGGCGGCCAAGCGCCGCCAGGTGGACGCGTTCCTCCGGGCGCTGGCCGCCACCCTGCCGGACGACCTGACCGGGCCGCTGCGCGTGGTCGACCTGGGCTGCGGCAACGCCTACCTGACCTTCGCCGCCCACCGCTACCTGTCCCAGCGCGGGCTGGACGTGACGCTGGTCGGGGTGGACGTCCGCGAGGACCAGCGCCGGCGCAACACCGACCTCGCCGAGCGGCTGGGCTGGGCCGACCGGGTGAGCTTCGTGGCCGGCAGCATCCTCGACGCCGCTGTCGAACCGGCCCCGGACCTGGTGCTCGCGCTGCACGCCTGCGACACGGCGACCGACGAGGCGCTGGCCCGGACGCTGCGCTGGGAAGCCCGCTGGGTGCTCGCCGCCCCGTGCTGCCACCACGATGTGGCCGCCCAGCTCCGGGCCCGGCCCGCGCCGCGGCCGTACCAGCTGCTCACCCGGCAGGGCATCCTGCGCGAGCGGTTCGCCGACGTGCTCACCGACGCGCTGCGCGCCGGCCTGCTCCGGCTGCACGGCTACCGCGCCGAGGTGGTGGAGTTCGTCGACTCCCGGCACACCCCGCGCAACCTGCTGATCCGGGCCCGGCGCACCGGGAGCGCGCCGACCGACGAGCAGCGCGCCGAGTATCGCGAGCTGGTCGACCAGTGGGGCGTCACGCCCCGGCTGGAGACGCTGCTCGCCGATCGCGCCTAGCGGCGGCGGTCGCCCCGGTTGCGCTCCCCACGGTCGAACGCGGGGACCCGCTCGCCGGGACCGCGGTTGGCGGGCCGGTCGCCGTCCTGCGACGAGGTCGGGAACGGCACCACCTTCCCCGACTCGTCGGCGTTGCCGGCGGCGGCGAAGGCGTTCCACGAGATGTCGACGAGCAGCCGCTTGAGCTCGGCGTGCCGGGCGGCGGCGTTGCGCTGGAGCGCCATCCGGGCGCCCAGCACCACGCCGACCAGCGTCGTGGTGATCGCGCCGGCCGCGGCGATCAGGTGCACGCCGGTCGCCTGGCTGCCGCGCACGGCCAGCACCAGCAGCCAGATCCAGAAGCCGAGGGCGAAGACGCCGGCCTTCGCCACGAAGAAGAGGCTGACCGCACCGGGACGGTGGGGCACGGGACGGTCCGGCTCGGCCATGCTGCTCCTCGACGTGTATTCGCTGCTCCGGCGGTCCGTCGAGTTTAGTTGACGTCTCACAACTGTCGATGCCCATGACGGTCCCGCCCACGGGACCTTCCGACCGATCAGTCAGTTACTTATTTCAACCGGCGTACTAGGCTCGGTGCCCAGAGTCGGGTGCTCCGGCGGGAAGGGACAGACCCCCCGACATGGGTTCGGCAGACGTTTCACCGCAGATGGCCTTCGCACGATTCGTGCGACGCGCCATCGATGACGCCCGCGAGGAACGCGGCTGGACGGTGACCGATCTCGCCACGCACACCGGCGTGGGGCGGTCGACCGTCTTCCGCTGGCTGGCCGGCGACTGGCAGGACTACCCCGAGCTGGCCAAGGTGCGCGGCTTCTGCGCCGCCCTGGACCTGCCGGTGGCGGCCGCCTTCCGCGCGCTGGGCCTGCCCGACGCCGGCCCGGTGCCGCGCCGCCGCGCCGAGGACGGCCCGGTGGAGGCCGACGTGCGGGTGATCCTGGAGCGGCTGGCCGACCCCAACGTCCCCGCCGAGGAGAAGCACCACATCCGCGACCTGCTCCGCTACCTGGCCCGCCGTCCGGTCCGCCGGGCGGGCTGACCCGCGGCTCAGGCCACCGAGACGGTGAAGGCGGCCGTGCGCACCACGCCGCCGACCTGGAAGTCCAGGAACATCCGGTAACGGCCCGGCCCCGGCGCGGTCAGCCAGAAGGTCACCGCGTCGCCGTCCCGCACCGGCTCGGGATGCACGTGCAGGTAACCGAGGTCGCCCTCGCGCAGCGCGACCAGGTGGCCGTACGCGCCGAGGTAGGGCTCCAGCGGCGCGGCGCCGCCGCCGGGCCCGGTGACCCGGAACCGCAGCGGCACCGACCGCCCCACCGCGGGGGCGCCCTCGTAGCCGACGGTGAACCCGCCGACGGTGGTCGAGGTGGCCGGGGCGGGCAGCGGCCGGAGCGCGTACCGGCCGGGCGCCGCCAGGTCGGCGCCGAGGATCACGGCGGTCTGCCGGCCGTCGTCGGCCACCGCGGTGAAGTCCGCGTACGCCCGCCAGGCACCCGGCTCGGCCAGGGTCAACGGCACCGACCAGGTGCCGTCGGGGGCCATGGTCGGGTGCAGGTGCTGGTAGCCGGTGAGATCGCGGCGCACCACGATGAGGTGCATCGGCTTGTCGTGCACGACGGCGAACCGGGTGACCGCCCGCCGCCGCTCGTCCCTGATCTGGAAGCGCAGCTCGCCGGCCCGGCCGGGGACGAACTCCACTGTCGACGGGGCGAGCGTGTAGCCGGCCGAGCTGATCGACAGCCCGGCCGCGTCGGCGTCGCCGCCCTGGGTGACGGCGGCCCCGCCGTGCGAGTGCGCCCCGACGCCGGGGGCGTGGCTGTGCTCGCCGGTCACCGCGGGGCTCCCGGTGCGGGTCGGGTTCGGCGGCGGGTTCAGCCGGCCGAGACCGAAGCCGAGCAGCACGGCCAGCACCAGCCCGCCCACCGTCAGGGCGAGCCGCAGCGTCGCCCGGTCAACCTCGACCGGCCCGTCCGGACGGGACCCGCGGGCGACCGGCGCGGCCCCATCAGCCGTGGATGCGAGCACGTCGGCGCCGCCCTGCGCCCCGTGGCGGCCCGGCTCCGACACGTCGTGGGCCGGCCCCGGTACGGCGGCGCCGGGCTCCGACACGTCGTGGGCCGGCCCCGGTACGGCGGCGCCGGGCGAGGGCGCGTCGGGGCCGGCGAGGGGCGGTGACTCAGGCAACGCCGGAGGCCAGCTCGTAGCCGGCCTCGTCGACCGCCGCGCGGACGGACTCGACGGGCAGCGGGGCGGCGCTCGTGACCGTGGCCGTGCCGGCGGCGAGGTCGATCCGGACCTCGTCCACGCCCGGCAGGGCGGACAGCTCCTCGGTGACCGCCCGGACGCAGTGTTCGCAGGTCATGCCGGTGACGGCGTACGTCTGGACGACGGGTCGCTGCTCGGTCATGGGCCCACCGTACCGCCGGTCGGGGGTCGGCCCGCCGACGGTCCGCCGACGGTGGCGACGCTCGCATTCCGGCCGGGTCGGGAACTTTCCGTGCCCGAGGCGCGACGGTTCAGCCGGCCACCGCGAGCGCCAGTGGCAGCACGTCGGGCGCGCCGGCCCGGCGCAGCAGCCGGGCCACCATGCTCATGGTCCACCCCGAGTCGACCAGGTCGTCGACGAGCAGCACCGGCCCGTCCAGCCCGGCCAGCGCGTCGGCCAGGTCGGCGGGCACCGCGAAGGCGTCGTGCAGCGCGCGCACCCGCTGGGCGCTGTTGCCGCGCGGCCCGCCGGCCC
Organism: Micromonospora chersina; assembly: GCF_900091475.1. Taxonomy (NCBI): domain Bacteria; kingdom Bacillati; phylum Actinomycetota; class Actinomycetes; order Micromonosporales; family Micromonosporaceae; genus Micromonospora; species Micromonospora chersina. The sequence continues at coordinate 4,961,268 of NZ_FMIB01000002.1, read as the reverse complement.
CGGACGGGCCGGTCGGGACGACCCGGCCGAGCAGCGGCAGCCGACCCACCGCGGCGATCCGCTCGGCGAGCGTGCCGACCAGCTCGGGCCGGGTGCGGGAGCCGACCGCGACCACGCCGACCGGGCGGCGCGGCCACGGGTCGTCGCCGTGCGCCCACGCCTTCAGCACCTCGACCACCGCCGCCGACACGTCGTCCGGGACCGGGCCGTCCGCCGCGTCCGGCCCGACCAGGCCGCGCAGCCGGCCGCCCCAGCCCAGGTCGGACAGGCGCCCCACGGCCCGCCCGGGAAGCGCCTGCTCCGCCGGGGGGATGCGGCCCTTCAGGGGTACGCCGACCGCCTCCAGCCCGGTCGGCCAGAGCTTCTTCGGGGCGATCTCCACGCCGGGGCGGCCCAGGAAGGTCTGCGCGGCGGTCAGCGCGGCGTCGGACACCTCGGGGCCGAACAGCGGGGCGGCGCAGTTGTCGCACCGGCCGCAGTCCCCCGCCCCGGCGTCGTCCAGGCACTCCCGCAGGTAGCGCATGCGGCAGCCGGGCGTGGTCGCGTACTCCCGCATGGCCTGCTGCTCGGCGGTGCGCGCCTGGGCGACGCGGCGCAACCGGGCCTCGTCGTAGACCCAGGGCTCGCCGGTGGCGAGCCAGCCGCCGCGCACCCGGCGGACGGCGCCGTCCACGTCGAGCACCTTGAGCATCAGCTCCAGCCGGGCCCGGCGCAGGTCGACCACCGGTTCGAGGGCCTGGGTGGAGATCGGCCGCTCGGTGTCCAGGGCGGCGAGCACGGCCCAGACCTGCTCCTCGGGCGGGAAGGCGAGCGAGGCGAAGTACCGCCAGATCGCGGCGTCCTCGACGCCGGGCAGCAGCAGCACCTCGGCGTGCTCGACGGCCCGGCCGGCGCGGCCGACCTGCTGGTAGTAGGCGATCGGCGAGGGCGGCGCGCCCAGGTGCACCACGAAGCCGAGGTCGGGCTTGTCGAAGCCCATGCCGAGCGCGCTCGTGGCGACCAGCGCCTTGATCTTGTTGTCCAGCAGGTCCTGCTCGGCGGCCCGCCGGTCGGCGTCCTCGGCCTGGCCGGTGTAGGAGGCCACCGACCAGCCCCGGGCGCGGAGGAACTCGGCGGTCTCGCCGGCCGCCGCCACGGTCAGCGTGTAGATGATCCCCGAGCCGGGGAGCCGGTCCAGGTGGTCGGCGAGCCAGGCCAGCCGGTGCGCCGGGCTGGGCAGATCGAGTACGCCGAGCCGCAGCGACTCCCGGTCGAGGGTGCCCCGCAGCACCAGGGCGTCGCCCAACTGCTCGGCCACGTCCTGGGTGACCCGGGCGTTGGCGGTGGCCGTGGTGGCGAGCACCGGGGTCCGCTCGGGCAGGTTGGCGAGGAAGGTGCGCAGCCGCCGGTAGTCGGGACGGAAGTCGTGCCCCCAGTCGGAGACGCAGTGCGCCTCGTCCACCACGAGCAGCCCGGTGGTGGCGGCCAGCTTCGGCAGCACCCCGTCCCGGAAGTCGGGGTTGTTGAGGCGTTCCGGGCTGATCAGCAGCACGTCCACCGCCCCGGCGTGGATCTCGGCGGTGATCTCGTCCCACTCGTCGAGGTTCGCCGAGTTGATGGTGCGGGCCCGGATGCCGGCCCGGGCCGCCGACTCGACCTGGTTGCGCATGAGCGCCAGCAGCGGCGAGACGATCACCGTGGGGCCGTGCTCACCACCCTCGCGGAGCAGCGCGGTGGCCACGAAGTAGACAGCCGACTTGCCCCAGCCGGTGCGCTGCACGCACAGCACCCGCCGCCGGTCGACCACCAGCGCCTCGATGGCCCGCCACTGGTCCTCGCGGAGCCGGGCGTGCTCACCCGCCAGCCGCCGCAGCACCGCCTCGGCGCGCTCCCGGACGACCATCCGATCCTGACCCATCCGGCATTTCTACCAGGCGGGGCGTCGCCGGTCCGAGTCACGAGTGCCGGACGGGCGGCGGCTCGGGCGGCAGGAAGAGCAGCACGTCCCGGAGTGTCTCGGTCGCCGCGGGCGGCAGGTGGCACCGCCCGGCCAGTTCCTCCAGCGACAGGTACGGGCCGCGCAGCCAGCGGTCGACCGCCACCTGGCGGCGCTGGTCGACGGTCAGCCCGGGCAGGGTGGCCAGCACCGCATCGGGCACGGCGTTGACGTCGACCAGGCCGCCGTCGTCGTAGGTGCGGAGCAGGTCCGGGCGGCCGATGCGCAGCTCGGCCCGGGCGGCCGGATAGTGGTGCAGCAGGTAGCGGGCCTGCTCCCGGCGCAGCCGCCGCTGCTCGTCGGTGCGCTGCCGGCCGGTCCAGAACAGCCCGCCGACGGCCGCCCAGATGGTGGGGTTGAGCAGCACGACGTGCGCGGTGCCGAGCAGCCAGCAGGTGCCCATCGCGACGATGAGGTAGATGGCCTCCCCGTCGCTGATCTCCTCGGTCTCCGGGCTGGTGACCGCGAGGACGAAGACGCTGAAGACGAGCAGGAAGTAGCCGATGCCCGCCAGGGCGAGACGCCAGCTGCGCCGCCAGAGCGCGTACCCGAGGACCACGGCCCAGGTGAGCGAGCCGAACGACACCAGCACGGTGGCGGTGCCGGCCAGCGTCGCGGCGAGCCGGACCCAGCCGGGCGCGCGGCGGTCGGCCGGCGCGTCGGCCGGCTGGTTCATGGCGACCAGGAGGGCGTGCGGCACCGGGGTCAGCGGTCCGGCGGGCCCGGGGGCCCAGCCCGGCGCGGCCGGCGGGACCGGCGCGGCAGCGGGGGCCGGTCCGGTGGCGCTCGGCGTCGGGGCGGGCGCGGGAACCGGTCCGCTCGGCATCGGGGCGGGCGCCGGCCGGACGGCGACCGCTTCCGGTGCGGCGGACGTCGACCCGTCCGGCAGGCCCGTGCCGTCCGGGGTGTCGCCGGCCCGGGGTGCCGGCACGGCCTCCGGCGCGGGCGGGGCGAGGGGCTCGGACGACGCCGGTGGCGCCTGTGGGGTCAGGGAGGGGTCGGAGCGGAGGATGCGCCGGTGCAGGTCCTGGAGGGCCTCGCCGGGCTCGATGCCGTACTCCTCGCGGAGCAGGTCGGCGAAGTCCCGGTAGGCGGCCAGCGCCTCGGCCTGCCGGCCGCCGCGGTGCAGCGCCAGCATGAGCTGGTGGCGCAGCCGCTCGCGGACCGGGAACTCGGCCACCAGTTCGACGAGCCGGCCGACCAGCTCGCCGTGCCGGCCGCTGGCCAGCTCCAGCTCGGTGCGCGTCTCCAGGGCGACGGCCCGCAGCTCCACCAGCCGGTGCCGGGCGGCGTCGAAGTACGCGCCGGTGAACCCGGTGAACGGCTCCCCCTGCCACCGTTCCAGGGCGCCGGTCACCTCGGCCAGCGCGTCCTCGGTACGCCCCGCCGCCTGCCACTGCCGGGCCCGTCGCACGCCCCGCTCGAAGCGGACCGCGTCCACCGCCTCGGGCGGGATCCGCAGCAGGTACCCGGCGTCGGTGAGCGTCAGCACCTGCGCCGGGGTACGCGGCGACCGGTCGGGTTCGAGCACCCGGCGCAGCCCGGCCACGTACTTCTGCACCACGTTCGGGCCGTTCGCCGGTGGCTCCTCGGGCCACACCGCGTCGACGATCTGCCCGGTCGGCACGGGACGCCCCTCGGCGAGCAGCAGCACGGCCAGCACGGCACGCTGCTTGCCGGGGCCGAGGTCGAGCGGGCGGTCCGCGTACCAGGCCCGCTGCGGGCCCAGGATCTCGAAGCGCAACGCCTCTGACATGCGAGTTTCCGCTCCTGTACCCCCCGGCCGCCCGCCGCGGCGGCCCACGGCAGTCGGACGGCAGCATATCGGCAGCGGGACGGCCGTGACGGAGTGCCAGACTCCCGGTGCAACAGCCACCTGGGAAAGTGAGTCGAACGAAGATGACGCAGCGTACCGGCACCGCCGCGACGTTCCGGCGGGTCGCGGCCCTCGCGACCGCCGTGCTGGCAGCCACCGCCCTGTCCACGGGATGCGGCACCGGCGACGGCGCCTCCGAGGGCGCCGAGTTCACCCCTGGCGCGTCCGCGTCGGCCGACCCCAAAGCCACGCTCCTGGCCGCCGTGCCGGACGAGAAGGACCCGGCGTTCCGCTTCTCGACGCTGGACGGCGCCGACAAGTTCACGGGCGTGGTCGACCCGGCGGCGCACGGCATGGAGCTGGGGATGTCGCAGAAGAACGACGACCCGGAGTTCACCATGAACATGACGTTCCGGGTGATCGAGAAGGACCTCTGGATGCGGGTCAAGCTGACCGGCATGCCCGGCCTGCACGACATGCTGAAGCTCCCGAAGCGCTGGATGGCGCTGGACCGGACCAAGCTGTCCGACGGGTCGGAGGCGCCCGTCTACCAGGGGGCCGACCCGGCCAACACCGCCGCGATCATCCGGACCTCGGACACGGTCGAGGACAAGGGCAACGGTACGTACACCGGCTTCGCCGACCTGACCGACAACGCCGACGTGCAGAGCGCCTTTGACGCGGTCGACGTGGCGGCGCTGGGCGACGCGGCGAAGAAGGTCCCGTTCACCGCGGTCGTCGGCCCGGACGGGAACCTCGCCTCGCTGACGCTGGAGGTCCCGGCCGCCGGCAAGCAGAAGGCCATGAAGCTGGTGACCCGGTACTACGACTTCGGCAAGGCGCCGAAGCTCACCGCGCCCGCCGGTGACGAGGTGCAGAAGGCGCCGGCGTCGGCGTACGAGATGTTGAACGGCTGACCCGCGACGCGGGGAAGGGCGGTGGCCACACGGGGGGCCGCCGCCCTTCCGCGTCTCAGCGGCCGAGGACGGAGCCGCCGTTGACGCCGAGCACCTGGCCGGTGACGTAGCCGGCGGACGGGCCGACCAGGTAGCGGACGGCCGCCGCGATGTCGTCCGGCACGCCGGCCCGGCCGACGAGGGTGGCGGCCACCCGCTTGGCGTGCCCCTCCGGGGTCATCCGGTCGCCGAAGAACTCGGTCTCGGCCACGTACCCGGGGCTGACCACGTTGACCGTGATCTGTTCCGGACCGAGCTGGGCGGCGAGGTCGTACGCCCAGCCGTGCAGCGCGGCCTTCGCCGCCGAGTACGGCCCGCCGCCGCCCCGCTGCGCGGCGATCGAGCTGAGCAGCACCACCCGGCCGCCGGGGCGGCGCAGGGCGGGCAGCAGCGCCTCGGTGAGCAGGACCGCGGTGAGCACGTTGGCGTCCAGGTTGGCCCGCCACCAGCCCGCCACGTCGGCGAGCGTGTCGGTCGCCCCGCCCAGGTAACCACCGGCGTTGTTCACCACGGCATCGACGGCCCGCTCCCCGACCGCCGAAACGACGGCCGACACCTGTGCCGGATCGGTCAGATCGGCGGCCACCGCGGTAACAGCACCCGCCCGCCCGGACTCCTTCGAGATCCGTTCGGCGGCACCAGCCAGCACATCAAGCCGCCGCCCCACGATCAACACGTCGTACCCGTCGTCGACGAGCCCCCGAGCAACGGCAGCCCCGATCCCGGTCCCACCCCCACTGACGACGGCGAGCCTGCTCTCCCCCATGACCCCTCCCCGTTGATCAAGAAGTTTGCGTCATCCTACGGCGGATTTCCTGACGCGAACTTCTTGATCGACACGGCGAGGGACGGGGGGGTCAGCGACGGCGGAGGGCCGTCAGGAGGGGGGTCAGGCGGGTGCGGAGGCTGGCCAGGCCGCCGGGGAAGAAGTAGACCGCCAGGATGAAGACCGTGCCCAGGACGAACAGGGGCTGGCTCAGGGGGTGGCTCAGGACGGCCGGGAGGTTGTTGACCGCGTCGCTGGTGCCGAAGGCGGTGAGGCGGTGGTCCAGGTACATGTAGAGGATGCCGCCGAGCACCGGGCCCCAGCGGGTGCCGGGGCCGCCGAGCACCACCATGACCAGCAGCGACAGGGTCAGCTCGCTCGACGTCACGTGCGGGCTGGCGCCGCCGACGATCAGGCAGTAGACCACCCCGCCGGCCGTGGCCAGGCCGCCGGCCAGGGTGAACGCGACAAGCTTGAACCGGTACGGGTCGAGCCCCAGCACCCCGATCCGCCGCTCGTCGTCGCGCAGGCCGGCCAGCACCCGCCCGGTCGGCGAGCCGCTCACCCGGTGCACCACGAGGACCACGAGGGCCAGGTACGCCAGCGCCAGCCAGTAGAGGTTCACCGTGTTGGTGACCCCGACGAGGGCGGCCGGCAGCCCGGAGACGTCCAGCGGCAGCCCCTCCTCGCCGCCGGTGAGCCCGCCGAAGTCCCTGGCCACCAGGATCGCCCCGACCTGGGCGAAGGCGAGCGTCACCATGGCGAACGCGATGCCGACCGTGCGCAGCGCGACGGCACCGAGCAGCGCGGCGAGGATCGTCCCGCCGGTGACCGTCAGCAGGGCGGCCTGCCAGAGCGGCAGCCCGGCCCGGGTGACCAGCACGTCGGTGCCGTAGACCCCGGCGGCGAAGTAGAGGGCGTGCCCGAAGGAGAGCATCCCGGTCCGCCCGAAGAGCAGGTCGTAGCCGGCGGCCAGCCCGCCGAAGACCAGGCAGATGGCCAGCAGTTGCAGGGTGCCGGGCGAGTTCAGCGGCCCCTCGAAGATGCCCGGCAGGTTGACCGTGGAGTACGGCAGGATCGCCGCCACGACCAGGGCGACCAGCGGCGCGTACGGGCGCAGGCCGTGCCAGCGGGAGTGCCCGGGGGTCAGCTCGTCGGGCACCGCCGCGGGCGGCGCGGGGACCTCGGGACTCTTGACCTCGGTCATGCGTGAGCCACCTTTCCGGCCAGGCCCTGCGGACGCAGCAGCAGCACCACGGCGAGCAGGCCGACCACGCAGAGGTCACCCAGCCCGGACGTGCCGTAGTAGTTGACGAACTGTTGCAGCAGCCCCACCGCGACCGCCGCGTACGCGGACCCGACCACCGAGCCCATGCCGCCGATCACCACCACGATGAACGCGAAGATCAGCAGCGAACCGCCCTGCCCGGGCGAGACGGTGCCGAAGTAGACCGAGCCGAGCGCGCCGGCCAGCGCGGCGGCCGCCCCGCCGATCGCGAAGACCAGGGTGAACGCCTTGCGCACGTCGATGCCCAGCGCCGTCACCATCTCCCGGTTCTCCACGCCGGCCCGGATGATCAGGCCGTACCGGGTGAACCGCAGGAACGCGAGCAGCGCGCCGAGCACCACGGCGGCGGCGACGATCAGCAGCAGCCCGGCGTTCGGCACCTGCGCGCCGAGCACCGAGGTCACGTCGCGGGTCCAGCGCGGGCGCGGGAACGGCCGCGCGTCGGCGCCCCAGGTGGCCTGGAGCAGCGCCACCCCGGCCAGCGACAGGCCGACGGTGACCAGCACCTGTTCGATGGTGCGGGAGTAGAGCGGCCGGATCAGCACCAGCTCGACGAGCACGGCCACCACCGCGCCGGCGAGCACGCCGAAGGCGACCGCCACGAGGAAGCCGAGGCCGTCCGGGCCGGCGCCGGGCAGGTTGCCCGCCGCCCACCAGGTCGCGTACGCCCCCACGCCGAGGAAGAGGCCGTGCGCGAAGTTGAGCACGTCGGCCAGGCCGAAGACCAGGGAGAGGCCGGAGGCGACCAGGAAGTAGAGCGCGGCCAGGCCCAGCCCGGTCAGCGTCAACAGGATCACGGTGCTCATGCCTTGACCTCCGCGCCCACGCCCAGCAGCGACTTGGTCAGCGCAGTCTCCAGCAGCAGGTCGTGCGCATCGCCGGTCCAGGCGACCCGGCCGGCGGAGAGCACCACGGCGTCCTTCGCCAGTCGCCGCACCACGGCCAGGTTCTGCTCGACCAGCAGCACCGGCACGGATTCCGCGACCCGTTCCAGCACCTCGGCCACCTCGGTCACCACCTTCGGCGCCAACCCCTTGGTCGGCTCGTCGACCAGCAGCAGCCGGTTGTCGTTGAGCAGCACCCGGCCGATCGCGAGCATCTGCTGCTGCCCGCCGGAGAGCGAGCCGGCCCGTTGCCGTCCGCGCCGGTCCAGCTCGGGGAAAAGGGCATAGACCTTGTCGTACGCCGGTGTCGTGCCCCGCCGCTCGGCCAGCCGCAGGTTCTCCGTGACGGTGAGCCCGGCGAACACGCAGCGGTCCTCCGGCACGTAGCCGAGGCCGTCGCGGACCAGGCGGTGGGTGGGGCGGGCCAGCAGGCTGCGCGCGCCCATCCGGACCGTGCCCCGGACCTCGCCGTTGCGCGGGGTGAGCCCGACGATCGCGCGCAGCGTGGTGGTCTTGCCGACGCCGTTGCGGCCGAGCAGGACGGTCACCCCGGTCGGCGCGACCTCGAACGACACCCCCTGGAGGATGTGCAGCCCGGCGATCCGCACCGACAGGTTCTCGACGCTGAGGACAGGTTCCGTCATAGCGATTCCCCCAGGTACGCCTCCTGCACGGTGGCGTTGGCCATCACGGTGTCCGGGGTGTCGCAGGCCAGCAGCGCGCCGTGGTGCATCACGGCGATCCGGTCGGCCAGCTCCAGGATCACGTCCATGTGGTGCTCCACCATGAGCACCGACCGGCCGCTGTCCCCGGTCAGCGACCTGATCACGCTGACCAGTTCGGGCACGTCCTCGGCGCTCACCCCGGCCATCGGCTCGTCCAGCAGCATCACGCGGGGCTCCCCGGCGAGCAGCAGGGCGATCTCCAGCTTGCGCTTCTCGCCGTGGGCAAGGGTGCCCGCGAGGGCCGTACCCCGGTGGTGGAGGCCGACCCGGTCGAGCGCCGCGTCGGCGGCGGCGGCCACCTCCCGGTCGGCCGCCGCCCGCCGCCACAGCTTCATCGAGCCACCCCGGTGCGCCTGTACGGCGAGCCGGACGTTCTCCCGCACCGTCAGCGAACCGAAGACCGAGGACGCCTGGAAGGTGCGCCCCAGGCCGAGCCGGGCCCGCCGGTGCGGGGGGAGTTCGGTGACGTCCGCCCCGTCCAGCAGGATCCGCCCCTCGGTGGGCCGGCGCAGGCCGGTGATCAGGTTGAACAGGGAGGTCTTGCCGGCGCCGTTCGGCCCGATCACGCCGAGGAACTCCCCGGGCGCGAGGTCGAGGTAGACGGAGTCGACGATGGCGACCTCACCGATCCGCCAGGTCAGACCGCGGGTGGCGAGCACTTGTCAGCCCTTCATCTGCGCGACCGGCGGCGCGGTTTCGTCACCGGTCAGGGTCTTCTGGGCGGCCGCCGTGAAGGCGGTCCCGCTGCCGGAGAGCTTCGCCTGGTACATCGGCTGGAGCAGCGCGTGGTCCTCGGCGCGGATGGTCATCTTGCCCTTGACGCCGTCGAACTGCCAGCCCTCCAGCGCCTTGATCATCTTGTCCACGTCGTCCCCGCCCTCCTGCACGGCGCGCACGACCATCTGGGCGGCGGCGAAGCCGTCCGGGTGGAACAGGTCGAGCGTGCCGCCCGGGATCTTGGCCTTGGCGGCCTTGGCGGCCTCGGTGTCGCTGGCCCCGTCGAAGTAGTGCGACAGGAAGGAGATCTTGCTGCCGGCCGCGCCGAAGGTGGGCCAGGAGGCGCGGATGTCCAGGCCGGTGACGACAGTCGTGGAGGACAGCACGCCCTGCTGGTCGAGGGTCTGCCACATGGCCGGGGCGGTGGTGCCGGCCCAGGCCACGAAGAGCAGGTCGGGCTTGGCGGCCTTGATCTGGCTGGCGAACGGGGTGAACTCGGTCGCGCTGGCCGGGGCCCGGACGCTGCTCACGGTCGCGCCGGCGCCGCCGATCACGGCCTTCACGGCGGCCTCGTTCGCGTCACCGAAGGCACCGTCCTGGGCGAAGACGACCACCTTCTTGCCTGCGGCGTCGCCGATGAACGACTTGGCGGTCACCACGTCCTGGTACGACTGCCGGCCGGAGCGGAACGTGTACTTGTTCGCGCCGGTCACCGCGTCGGTGGCGGCCGGGCCGGAGATGAACAGGACCTTGTTCTGCGCCGCGATCGGGGCGACCTGGAGGGCGACGCCGGACGAGGTGGAACCGGCGATGATCTTCGTGCCCTTGCCGATGAGGTCCTTGGCCGCGGAGACCGCCTTCGCCGGGTCGCCCGCGTCGTCGACCTCGGTCAGCTCGACCTTCCGGTCACCGACCTTGCCGGTGCCCTTGGTGGCGAAGTCGAGGCCGGCCTTGAAGCCCTCGATGTACTGCTTGCCGTAGCTGGCCAGCGGCCCGGACTGGGAATACACGAGGCCGACCTTGACCGGTGCGGCGTCGCCGCCGCCGGAGGCGGTGTCCTGCGGGCTGCCACAGGCCGTGGTGGCGAGCGCGGCCGCCATCACCGTGGCGGCGGAAAGGAACACCCGTCGCGTGTGCCGGATCGTCATTGCGACTCCAGGTGGGGACAGGGGGAAGTGTCAGTTGTCGGCTCACGCTAGAAGTGACGTCACGCACGGGCTATGTGGCCGAAACACACAAGTAACCAGGGTGGGGTGGCCGGCCGTTACAACCGCCCCCGACCGGTGGATCGCCACCCCGTGCCCGGTGGGCGCGGGCACCACCCGGCGGGACACCGCTGTGTCGCGCCCCGCCATCGATCCGGAACGCGCGGCGGCCCGGCGGAGTGTTCCGCCGGGCCGCCTCGATCGGGTACGGGTCAGGGCTGGAGGCGTGCCTTCCGGCGCACCCGGCTGAGCCCGATCAGGAGACCGCCGGCCGCCAGCAGGCCGCCACCGAGGTAGGAGGTCTGGGCGACGCTGTCACCCGTGACGGGCAACTCGGGCTTGCCGCCCTTGCCGCTCCAGCCACCCTTGTCGTCCCAGCCGCCCTTGTCGTCCTTGCCGTCCTTGCGGTGGTCGAACTTGCCGTCCCGGATGCAGACCGTGACGGTGACCGGGTCGGAGACCACGGTCCGGTAGCGGTACCGGCCGGTGGCGACGGCGGTGTTCTCCACCTTGCCGTTCTTGACGTCGCGCCAGTCCACCTCGTGGGGACGGACGGCGTGGCAGTCCGTGCTGGTGCCCGGCGCCAGCGTGGTGTTGTTGCAGACCACGTACCCGGCGGTCGGGTCGTCGACCTCGACGTCGGTGATCCGCGCGGTTCCGGTGTTGGCCACCCGGTAGGTGTAGAAGATCCTGTCGCCCTCGGCCGCGTAGCCGTCGTTCGCACACCGCTCGCGGCAGTCCGACTCGACCCGGGCCTTCTTGTCGATCGACAGGCTGACCTGCGGGTCCCCGGGGTAGCCAGGGTGCCCGGGGTAACCCGGGTAGCCGGGGTCGCCCGGATCGCCCGGGTCACCTGGATCGCCCGGGTCGCCCGGGTCGCCGGGGTCACCTGGATCCCCGGGGTCGCCAGGGTCCCCCGGATCGCCCGAGGCGGCGCAGGTGTGGGCGAGCACGAAGTTCTCGGCCGTCCCGGAGATCACCGCGGTGGCGGCGGTGAGCGTCCAATGGGCCGGCAGCCGGATGAAGGCCCGGCTCACACCCTCGAAGTCGACGATCTCACTGTTCGGCGAGCCGGGGATCGGCCGCGTGACGGTGCCGCCGGGCGTGCGGAACGTCGTCGACAACGACTGGAAGACGCCACTGGTCTCCGGGTCGCCGGACAGGTCGAACACCCAGGTCTCCTCGTCCGGGAAGGGCCCGCCGCCCGGATAGCAGAACTGGGGAGCGTCCGCCGCCGTCGTCGGCACGTCGTCCGGATCGATGCTGATCGTCGTGGCGGCCAGGGCCGGCGTGCCACCCAGCAGCAGTGCGCCGGCCAGCACCCCGAGGGCGGCCACCCGCGCTCCGATGCTCGCCCGCCTACTCGGCGCAGAGGTAATTCTCATGTACGTCCCCCGTGTCGTGAACCGTTGACACGGGTCGAAACGACCACTAATAGGACATGTTACGCAACACAGGCACGAATCCCCCGGACGGTGGACCGCCCCCGCGGGTAGGGGTCAGAGTCCCGTGCGGGCCGCCACGGCCGTGTCGGGCTGGTCGGCGAAGGCGCCGTCCAGACCCAGGCCGAAGAAGAGTTCGTACTCGGACGTGATGTCGCCGCGGGCGTTCGGGTCGGCGCCGATCCGGAAGTCGGCCGGCAGGAACTGGTTCTCGGCGCGGAAGGTCCAGGCGTGCACCAGCAGCTTCACCCGGTGCGCGTCCCGGATCACCGAGGTCGGGGCGAGCAGCCTGCCGGCGGCGTCCCGGGGCGCGATGAGGTTCTTGTTGAGGCCGACGCCGTCGGCGTACGTGGCCACCCAGGCCAGGCCGGCGGCGGTGGCCAGGTCGGCGTAGCCGCGCGGGTCACCGGCCGCCGTGAAGTCGTAGGGGGCGCCGGCGGCGTCCATGAGCTGCACCAGCCGCACGTCGATCATCCGGTCGAGCTTGCGCAGGTTGGCCGTCTCGAAGCTCTGCACGAAGACCGGGTCGTTGCGGTGGGTCAGCTTGTTGGCCTTGAGCGTGGCGACCAGCGGCTCCTCCAGCGCCAGCCCGATGGAGGCGAAGTAGCTGGGGTGCTTGGTCTCCGGGTAGACGCCGATGGTGCGGCCCCGCGCCTTCGACTCGGCGCGGGCCAGGTCGATGACCTCCTGGAAGGTCGGCACCGGGAACCTGCCGTCGAAGGCGGTGTTGGCCACCCGCACCTGGGGCAGCCGCTCCTTGGCGCGCAGCGTCCGCAGCTCGGCCAGGGTGAAGTCCTCGGTGAACCAGCCGGTGACCGTGACCCCGTCGATGGTCTTCGTCGCCTTCCGGGCCGCGAACTCCGGGTGCGCCGCCACGTCGGTGGTGCCCGAGATCTCGTTCTCGTGGCGGGCGACGAGCACGCCGTCCTTCGTCGAGACCAGGTCCGGCTCGATGAAGTCGGCGCCCTGGCGGATCGCCAGCCGGTAGGCCTCCAGGGTGTGCTCCGGGCGGTAGCCGCTGGCGCCGCGGTGCCCGATCACGATGGGCCGCTGGACCGCGCGGGACCGCTCGGCGCGGGGCTCCGGGTCGGCCTGGGCGGCCACCGCCGGGGCCACCACGGCCGCCGCGAGCAGCGCGCCGGCCACGCCGAGGGCGGAAAGGGTACGTCGCAACGCCGTCTCCTGTCGTCGAGGGGTACGCACAGCAGACCGGTCCGGGTTGGCCGGCAGTTGGTCGGTTCCTGACCTGCCGGTGAATCTCCGGGCGGAAGATGACCTGGTGCGACGCCTGCTCCGGAATCCCGTACGGCTGGTGCCGTTCGGGTTCCTGGCGGTGATCCTGCTCGGCACCGGCCTGCTGATGCTGCCCTGGGCCACCAGCGAGAGCCACTTCACCCCGTTCGTGATCGCGCTGTTCACCTCGACCTCCGCGGTCTCGGTCACCGGCCTCGCCGTCAACGACACACCGAACTACTGGAACGACTTCGGCCTGGCGATGATCACCGTGCTCACCCAGCTCGGCGGCCTGGGCATCCTGACCGTCGCGGCGCTGGTGATCCTCGTGGTGTCCCGGCAGCTCGGCCTGCGCAACCGGCTGCTGGTGCAGGCCGAGACCGCCGAGTTCGGCATCGGCGACGTCCGCTGGCTGCTGGTGCGGATCGTCGCGACGGTCTTCGCCACCGAGGCGGTGATGACCGCGATCATCACGGGCCGGCTCTGGCTGGTCTACGACTATCCACCGGGGCGGGCGCTCTGGTTCGCCGCGTTCCACGCGATCCAGGCGTTCAACAACGGCGGCTTCACCCTCTACTCGGACGGCCTGGTCGCCTTCTCGCGCGACCCCTGGGTGGCGCTGCCGCTCGGCTTCGGCGCGATCATCGGCGGCCTGGGCTTCCCCGCGCTGTTCGAGGCCATCCGGGAGTGGCGCGGTCCGAGCCGCTGGGCGGTCGCCACGAAGCTCACCATCTGGGGCACCGTCGGGCTGATCGGGTTGGGCTTCGTCTTCCTGCTGCTCTCCGAGTGGACCAACCCGGCCACCATCGGCACCTACGACACCCCCGGCAAGGTGCTGGCGTCGTTCACCCAGATCGCGCTGAGCCGCACCGGCGGCTTCGACGTGATCAACGTCGACAAGCTCAGCAACGAGAGCTACCCGCTGCTCATCGTGCTGATGTTCATCGGCGGTGGCAGCGCCAGCACCGCGGGCGGCATCAAGGTCTCCACGTTCTTCCTGCTCGGCTTCGTGATCTGGGCCGAGCTGCGGGGCGAGCCGGACGTGAACGTGGGTGGCCGGCGGGTCGCCACGGCCAGCCAGCGCCAGGCGCTCACCGTGACGCTGCTCAGCGTGGCGCTTGTCGTCCTCGGCACGATCCTGCTCATCGTGTTCACCGCCAACCTGCGCAACTTCGCCGCGGTCTTCGAGGTGACCTCCGCGTTCAGCACCACGGGCCTGTCCACCGGCCTCGCCCCGGAGCTGTCGCAGCCCGGCAAGTACGTGCTCATCGTGCTGATGTTCATCGGCCGGGTCGGCCCGCTCACCCTCGGGTCCGCTATCGCGTTGAACACCCGGCGACACCTGTACCGCTACCCGGAGGAGCAACCCATTGTCGGCTAGGAGGACGGACGACAACAGCGTCGTGGTGATCGGCCTGGGCCGGTTCGGTTCCCGGCTCGCCGGCTCGCTGCTGCAACTCGACCAGGACGTGCTCGCCATCGACCACGAGCAGGACCGGGTGCAGCGCTGGGCGTCCCGGCTGGACCGGGTGGTGCAGGCGGACACCACCGAGGAGAACGTGCTGCGGCAGGTGGGTGTGGCGGACTTCCGGCGGGTGGTGGTCGCCATCGGCAAGTCGGTCGAGGCGAGCGTGCTCACCGTGCTGGCGCTGACCGAGCTGGGCATCTCGCAGATCTGGGCGCGGGCCACCTCGGAGAAGCACGCGAAGATCCTCACGTCCGTGGGCGCGCACCACGTCATCTTCCCGGAGGCGGAGACCGGCGAACGGGTAGCGCACCTGATCGTCAGCCGGATGCTCGACTTCATCGAGTTCGACGACGACTTCGCCATCGCCAAGGTCCGGGTGCCCGCGTCGCTTGTCGGCCGGCCGCTGCGCGAGGTGACCCCCACCGACCGGTACGGGGTGAGGGTCATCGGCGCGAAGCCCCCCGGCGAGCCGTTCCACTACACCGGCCCGGACACCGTCCTCCAGCCGGACAGCGTGCTCATCGTGGAAGGCGCGATCGCCCGGGTGCAGCAGTTCGCCGGGCTGGGCTGACCGTCACTTCTTCTTGCCCTTATCGCCGTGCCCACCCCCCTTCGGCCGGTCTACCTGCCTTTTCCCTTGCCGCCCTCCTTGCCCTTGCCGGCCTTGTCGGGCTTGGCCCGGCCGGCGGTGCCGCTCTTCGTGGCGGTCTTGGCGGGCGGCTTGGCGGGCACCTTGGCCGGCGGCCTGGTGGTCGGCGGCGTCGTCGTCGGCACCGAGCCGGCCACGCCGGACACCTGCACGTCGCAGGTGCTGTCCCCGACCTTGAACTGCACCGGCAGGGGGTTGCTCCCGGTGTAGCTGCCGGTCAGCGAGACCTTCTTCGAGGCGCCCGGGGCCAGCGCGGCCTCGGTGGCCGGCGCCTGGACCTGCACCGTGCTGCCCTGCTGGCGTACCGCCGGCTGGGCCGTGCCGACGGTCTGCTTGCCGGGGAAGGTGAAGCTCATGGTCCAGTCGCGCAGCTCGCGGGTGCCGGTGTTGGTGAGGGTCAGGTCCGCGGTGAAGTCCTTGCCGGAGTCGCGGCGGAGCGCGTAGTCGACGGCACAGGGAATCGGCTCGGGCAGCCCCATCCGGGCCTCCGTCGGCTCGACCCCACCGCTGGCCGGGCTCTTCGAGGTCATCCCCCACAGCGTCGCGGTGACCGCGATGAGGCCGGCGGCGGCCACCCCGGCCTCCACCTTGCGCCGGCGGGCGGCGGCCCGGCGGGTACGGGTGCGCAGGGCCGAGAAGGGCAGCGCGTCGGTGGCCGTGGACCAGGGCAGGATGGTGGTGCCCGCGTTCTCCATGAGCGCCGGGTCGAACTGGCCGAGCGCCGGGGAGACCGGCACGATCGCCGCGATCCCGGCGGCCTCGGCGAGCGTACGGGCCACCTCGGCGGTGGCCGGGCGGTCCTCGGGGCGCTTCGCCAGGCAGCGCCGGACCAGCTCGGCGACCTCGTCGGGGAGGCCCACCACCGGGGGCATCGGGTCCGGCTCGTTGTACATGTGGGCGCGGAGCATCTGGGTGGTGGTGCTGGCCTGCCAGGGCAGCCGGCCGGTGAGCATCCGGTAGAGCAGCAGGCCGACCGCGTAGACGTCGGTGGCCGGGGAGACCTGGCCGTTGTCCAGCCGCTCCGGAGCCAGGTAGGCGGGCGTGCCGAGCAGCGCCCCGTCCGGGCCCTTCTCGCTCTCCCCCACCAGCGCCGAGATACCGAAGTCGACGACCTTCACCCCGGTCGAGGTGAGCATGACGTTGCCGGGGGTCACGTCCCGGTGCACCACGCCCCGGGCGTGCGCGGTGGCCAGCGCCGACGCCACCTCCGCGCCGATCGTCACCGCCTCCCGCCAGGGCAGCTGCCCGCCCCGGCCGAGCCGGCTGCTCAACGGCCCGCCGTCGACCAGCTCCATCACCACGTACGGGACCGTCAGGCCGACCTGCTCGGACTCCCCGTAGTCGTACACGTTGGTGATGTTGGGGTGGCAGAGCCGCGCGGCGGCCTGCGCCTCGATCCGGATCCGATGCCGGAACGCCTTGTCGCTCGCCAGCCGAGAGGCGAGCACCTTGATCGCCACCTGCCTGCCGAGCACCTCGTCGTAGCCGCGCCAGACGACCGACATGCCCCCCGCGCCGAGCTGCTCGACCAGCCGGTACCGCTCACCGAGCAGCTGCGCGCCGTTCCTGACCGCTGCACCCATGGTCGGTCCAGTTGCCCGAGGTCGGCCCTCGTACACCTCACCGGTCGAAATCGGTCAGCGAAGTCACCCGTTCAGGCGGTCGCCAGGAGCTGGTCCACCGGGGCGAAGTCGTCGGTGAGCACCAGCGCGTCCCCCACGAACGCGGCCAGCTTGTCGCCGTGCAGCAGCCGGGCCGGCTCGGGGAGCAGCCGCAGCTGGGCCGGGATCCCGGCCAGCGGCAGCGGCGCGTCCGAGGCCACGATGAGGAAGTTCGCGCCGGCCTGCCCGGCGATCGCGCCGGGCGGGGCGATCAGCGCGACGTTGCGGAACTCGGCCGCGACGGTGGCCAGCTCGGCCCGGATGAACCGGTCCGGCGGGTAGTCGATGACGTTCTGCACGTAGATCCCGTCCGGGCGGAGCACCCGGCGGATGTCGGCGGCCATCTCCCGGGTGGCCAGGTGCCAGGGCACCACCAGGTGACCGAAGGCGTCACCGACGATGAAGTCGCGGCTGTCGGTGGGCTCGGCGCCGAGCAGCACCCGCGCGTCCCCCACCCGTGCGCGCAACTGCGGCCCGGTGCGCACGCCCAGCTCCCGCCGGTCCAGCTCGACCAGGCCGCCGTCGATCTCGAAGACCAGGTTGTCGCTGCCCGGCCGGGTCGCGGCCAGGTAGCGCGGCATGGTGAAGCCGCCGCCGCCCAGATGCAGCGCGTCCATCCGCTGCTTCGGCGGCCGGGCCAGGTCCGCGACCAGGCCGATCCACTGCGTGTACGCGTACTTGAGGTGGGTCGGATCGGCCAGGTCCACGTACGAGTGCTCCGCCGAGTTGAGGTAGAGCGTCCGCCCCTGTGTCCACTGCCCGTCCACCTCCACCCGGGCGCAGTGGTACGCGGTCTCCACGTCGCACGGGTTCGGGGCGACCGCGGACAGGCCGGCCCCGGCCAGGCCGAGCACCGCCAGGGCGGCCTTCGCCCGGGTCGGACCGGGGAGCCCCGTCCCCGACCCCCGGCGCAGGTACGCCCCCAGCACCAGCCCGGTCACCCCCAGCACGCCGGCCAGCGCCAGCACGATGACAGTGCTGGGCAGCGCCGCCACCAGCACGAAGCCGGTGACCAGGGTGGCGGTGATGCCGCCCAGGGTGCCGATGCCGGAGAGCCGGCCGACGACCTGCCCGGTGCGGCGCAGGTCGGCGAGCTGGAGCTTCACGACCAGCGGGGTGACCCCGGCCAGCAGCGCCGCCGGCAGCAGCACCGCCAGCGCGGTCAGCAGCAGCACCGCGCTCGCCGCCCCGCCGCGCAGGGCCTCACCGGCGTACCGGACCACCGGCAGGGTGACCGCGGTGGCGATGCCGGCCAGCACCAGGGCCGGGGCGAGGAGGGTGCGCGGGTCCCGCCGGTCGGCCAGCCAGCCGCCCATCCACGCCCCGTACGCGATGGCGCCCAGCGCCATGCCGATCACCGAACTGGTCACCTGGAGGGTCACCCCGACGTACGGGCCGACCAGGCGGAGCGAGACCGTCTCCAGCACCAGCACCGCCCCGCTGGAGAGGAAGACCAGGAACGCGGCGAGCCCGTTCGGCAGGGCCCGGGGCGGGACCGGCGCGCTCGGCGCCGGCTCCGCGACGACGTCGGACGATGTGCTGCTCACCGTGGCGATGCTACGCAGCGTTCCTGGACGGAGAGGTCAATACATCGAGATGTGAACATGGTTTGTGTGGTCCGCGGCGGGACTGCCGCCCCCGCTGTACGCCCGCCAGCCCGTGTTCGGCATCCAGATCTGTCGGTACCAGATGACGTACATGATGCCGAGCCGGCTCGCGTTGTTCTTGGCCCAGGAGGCGAGGCTGTCCCCGTACGCCTTGTCGCCGCCGGTCGCGGTGACGTCCTCGAAGCCGCCGGCGGCGGCGGAGAAGTCGCAGGCTCGCCCCTTGGGATGCTCGCCGTCCCCGCCGCTGCGGAAGCAGGAGGCGTAGCGCTTGTAGCCGGCCGCCTGGGCCTGCTGGAGCATGTGCAGGGTGCGCGGGGTGATGCAGCCGTCGGCCGGCGTCGGGTCGTTCACCGAGCAGGACTCCGACGGCCACGAGCCGTCCGGGTTGCGGGGCGCCGGCTTGGCCGACGACGAGCCGCCGCTGAAACCGGAACCGGAGCCGGAGCTGACCTTGGCGAGCGCCACCTCGGCGTCCCGCTTCTTCTTGGCCAGCACGGCGAGCTGCTTCTGCTGCTCCCGGACCTCGGTGTCGATGGCCACCTTGGCCTCGGCCGCCTGGGCCTTCGCCTCGGTGAGGTCGTGCAGGCGCTTGCTGTCCCGCTGGGCCATCATGTCCAGCTCGGCCGCCCGCTGGAGGAACGCGTCCGGGTCGGAGCTGGCCAGCAGCATCGACACCGGGGTCAACCGGCCCATCCGGTAGGACTGCCCGGCCACCTCGCCGACCTGCGCGGTCAGCTCGACCAGGCGTACCTCCAGCTGCTTGAGCTGGCCGGTCAGCGCGGCCTGCCGGCGCTTGGAGTTGTCCAGCCGGTTCTTGGCCTCGATGTGGCCCTTCGCCGCCGCCTCCAGGGCCGCCCGGAGCTGCTTGCTGCCGCCCTCGTTCGGGGCGCTCGGTGTGGGCGCGGCGGCGGCCGCCCCGGCGGGGGCGGGACCGGCGCCCAGCAGCAGGGCCGTCGCGGCGAGCAGGGCGAACAACGACCGGCGGACGCGCCGGCGGGTGAGCCTGGTCCTGGGCACGTGAAGGTCCTTCCGTCGACCGCCGACCCCCGAGTCGACCTTGCGCGGCGGCGGCTCCACCGGCGCCGGGCGGCGGCCTGCTGGCGGAGACCGCCGGTCACGATACCGGACCCTGCGCTCCACGCCAGGCCCCCGACCTCGGCGGACGCCGATCGTCGACGGACCGTGCCGGGGCCGTCGCGGACCGCACGGTCAGTCGCCCAGCAGGGCGGCCCGGACCTCGTTCCAGATCTCCTCGCTGGCCGCGACCAGCAGGCCCTTGCCGTCGTCGGCCGGGTGGTAGTCGGTGCCGTCGAAACGGCGCGCCACCCCGCCGGCCTCCCGGACCAGCAGCGTGCCCGGGGCGTGGTCCCACGGCAGGGTGCGCCAGAACAGCACGAACTGCTGCGCGCCGGTGAGCAGGTCCAGATATTCGCGGCCGGCGCAGTGCTGGCCGGGCAGCAGCTCGCCCAGCCGCTCGCCGCCCGCCTCCACGCTGCGCCGGAAGTCCGGGGGCAGGAAGCGGGTCATGGCGGTGCCGCGCAGCGCGCCGGCCACCGGCTCCCGCTCGGCGGTACGCACCTGGCCGCCGTCCAGCCAGGTGCCCTCGCCCACCCGGCAGGTGGCCATCGTGCCGTCCAGCGGGTCGTAGACCCAGGAGGCGGCCGGCACCCCGTCGGTCAGCAGCGCCACCATGAGGGCGAACGGGCGCCGGCCGGCGGCGAAGTTGGAGGTGCCGTCCACCGGGTCGACCAGCCAGACGTCACCGGCGCCCCGCAGGTGCCGCAGCAGGCTCGGGTCCTCGGCGACCGCCTCCTCGCCGACCACCACGGAGTCGGGACGCAGCCGGCGCAGCCCGGCCGAGATCAACGCCTCGGCCTTGCGGTCGGCGACGGTGACCACCTCACCGGGTGCCTTCTCGGAGATGTCGGCGTCGTCGAGGCGGCGGAACAGCGGCACCACGACGTCGGCCGCGGCCTCCCGCAGCAGCGCGCCGACCTCCTCCAGCAGCGGGTCAGCCACGCGGCGGCAGCTTGACCACGCTGACGAAGAACTCGTCGATCTGGCGGACCACCGAGATGAAGCGCTCGAAGTCCACCGGCTTGGTCACGTAGGCGTTGGCGTGCAGCTGGTAGCTGCGCAGGATGTCCTCGTCGGCCTGGGAGGTGGTGAGCACCACGACCGGGATCCGGCAGAGCTGCTCGTCCCTCTTGATCTCCGCAAGCACCTCCCGGCCGTCCCGGCGGGGCAGGTTCAGGTCGAGCAGGACCAGGTCGGGGGTCACCGCGTCCGCGTACTGGCCCTCGCGGCGCAGGTAGGCCAGCGCCTCGGCGCCGTCCGAGACGACCGTGAGGCGGTTGCGGAGCTTGTGCTCCTCGAACGCCTCCTGGGTCATCAGCACGTCACCCGGGTCGTCCTCGACGAGCAGGACCTCGATCGGGCTCTTGCCGTCCGCCGGCGCGGTCATCCCACCGTCTCCTTCATGCCACCCGTTGTACCGTCCCGGGCCGCCCCCTCGGGCGTCTCTTCGCGTCCCGCGCCGTCCGGCTGCCGCGCCACACTCACGGCGACGTCCTCGGCGCCGTCCCCGGTCGTCTCCGGGTCCCCGGTCGACTCCTCGACCGCGGCCTGCTCCGCGGCCCGCGCCGCCTCGACGTCCTCCGGCAGGGCCGGGAGGGTGAACCGGATCGTGGTGCCCTCCGCGGCCTCGGTGTCCACCCAGACCCGGCCGCCGTGGTATTCCACGATCTTCTTGACGATGGCCAGCCCGATGCCGGTGCCCGGGTACGCGTCCTTGGAGTGCAGCCGCTGGAAGATCACGAAGATCTTGTCGGCGAACTCCGGCTCGATCCCGATGCCGTTGTCCCGGCAGCTGATCTCCCACTCGTCGTCGACCAGCCGGGCGGAGACGTGCACCTTCGGCGGCACGTCCGGTCGGCGGAACTTGATCGAGTTGCTGACGAGGTTGGCCAGCAGGTTCGTCAGCAGCGGCTCCTCGCCGCGGATCACCGGCAGCCGGTCCCAGGTCAGCTCGGCGTCGGCGTACTGCCGGGCCGCCTCGGTCTGGCCCGCCACGTCGCCCATCACCTTGTTCAGGTCGACCTCGGTGAAGCCGGTGGTGAGCCGCCCGATCCGGGAGAACGCGAGCAGGTCGTTGATCAGCCGCTGCATCCGCTGCGCGCCGTCCACCGCGAAGGCGATGTACTGGTCGGCCCGCTCGTCGAGCTGACCCGAGTAGCGCCGCTGGAGGAGCTGGCAGAAGCTGGCCACCTTGCGCAGCGGCTCCTGGAGGTCGTGCGAGGCGACGTACGCGAACTGCTCCAGGTCGCGGTTGGAGCGGGTCAGCTCCTCGGCCTGCTTCTGGAGCTGGCTGTTGACCCACTCGATGCGCTCGCGGGCCTCGCGTACCTCGTCCAGCTCCCGGGCGATCTTCTGCCGCATGATGTCGATGTCGTCGGCGAGCAGGCGGAACTCCGGCGGCCCGGACCCCTCGATGCGGTGCCGGTAGTCGCCCGAGGCGACCTCGCGCACCTGACCGACCAGGCCGGCCAGCGGCCGGATCAGGATCCGGTCCAGCGAGAGCAGCAGCACCGCGCCGGCCACCGCCACCACGAGAGCCGCGATGATCAGGAGCACCACCAGCACGTTGCTTGTCGCCTTGACCTTGTCGGCGGTCTTCTGCCGCACCTCCAGGATCTCGCCCTGGAGGCCGTCCACCGCCGACCGGATGCCGTCGAACTGCTGCCGGGTCTGGTCGGTGATCAGCGCCCGGCCGGCGGACGGGCCGCTGCGCTCGGTGGTGCTGATGACCGGCTCGGCGACGCCGGACCGCCACTGCGCCGCGCGCTGCTCGACGACGTCCAGCGCGCGCAGCACTTCGGGGTAGTCGACGGCCAGCTTCCGCATCTCCGCGAAGGTGTCCCGCTCCCGGTCCACACCCACCTGGTATGGCTCCAGGTCCTTGCGGTCGGCGTTCACCGCGTAGCCGCGGACGGCGGTCTCCTGGTCGAGCAGGGCGCTCATCAGCTCCTGCGCCTGGACCCGCAGCGGGCCGGTCTTGAGCAGCACCGCGTCGATGTTCTGCCGGTTCTTGGCGGCCAGGGTCGCCTCCGCCGCGGCCAGCCCGAGCAGCAGCACCAGCACCACGCCGAGCAGCGCGACGACCCGCCGCCGCAGGGTCCACCCCTGCTGGTACGCCTTCATCGGCCGCCGCCCCGGGTGACCAGCAGCATCGCCACGTCGTCGGCCAGCGGGCCGCCGTTGAGCTGCTCGGCGCGGCCGACCAGCCAGGCGGGCAGCTCGGCCAGGGGCACCGCGCGGTTGGCGGGGTCGGCCAGCAGGTCGGTCAGCCCCGGCACGTCCAGCCGGTCGTCACCGGTGCCCACCCGACCCTCGATGAGGCCGTCGGTGTACATCAGCAGGGACCAGTCATCGGTGTCGAACTCCAGGTCGAAGGCAACGGGTCGGCGCGGCCGTACGCCCAGCAGCAGACCGCCCTTGGCCGGCACCGGGGCGACCTTACCCCCGCTGAGCAGCAGCGGCGGCGGATGACCGGCGAGTCTCACAGTGGCCCGGTCGGCGGCCAGGTCGAGCCGGGCGGTGGCCACCGTGGCGAAGATCTCCTGGAGCCGCCGCTCGCTCATCAGCACCTGCTCCAGCGCGGGCAGCACCTCGTCGTCCGGCACCCCCGCCAGGACCAGGGCCCGCCAGGCGACCCGCAGCTCGACGCCGAGGGCGGCCTCGTCCACGCCGTGGCCGCAGACGTCGCCGACGATCAGGTCGATCCGGTCCGGCCGGGTCTGCACCACGTCGTAGAAGTCGCCGCCGATCAGCGCGGCGTGCCGGCCCGGCCGGTAGAAGGTGTGCACCGACACCTGGTCGGTCGTCATCAGCGGCTGGGGCAGCAGGCCGCGCTCCAGGCGCGCGGACTCGGCCTGGCGCAGCTCCACCTCGCGCAGCCGGCGGGCGTTCTCGTCGGCCCGCTTACGCTCGACCGCGTAGCGCAGCGCCCGGGTCAGCAGGACCCCGTCGACCTGCCCCTTGACCAGGTAGTCCTGCGCGCCCTCGGCGACCGCGACGATGCCCAGGTGCTCGTCGGAGCGGCCGGTGAGCACGCAGACCGCCGCCCCGCTGGCCATCTCCAGCACCTGGCGGAGCCCGTCCAGGCCCTGGGCGTCGGGCAGGCCCAGGTCGAGCAGGACGCAGTCGACCCCCATGACCCGCTGCCGGGCCTCGCTGAGACTGGTGGCGATCAGCAGGTCGATCATCGAGTTGGTCTCGGCGAGCAGCTCGCCGACCAGGAAGGCGTCGCCCTCGTCGTCCTCGACCAGCAGGACCCGCAGCCGCTCGCCGGGCGGCACGCTGGCGTAGTGCCCGAGCCCGGCCTGCGGCACGACGGAGGCACCCGGCAGGCCGCTACCCCGGTGCGGCCGGGTCACCGCCGCGAGACGCGGGAGTTCGCTGGTGATGTCGGGGCTCCTTCCGAATGCCCTGCTGATCCTGTATCAGACAACGGTCGCACACAACACGACCGGAGTCGGCGCGGGCGGGGCGAGCGAGTCCCACCCCACGGACAGCGGCACGGCCGGGGACCGATGTTACGCCGCGTCCCGCCCGCGACCCGGAGCGCACCGGCCGGCGGGAGTGCCGCCGCAGGCCGCGGGGGTGCAGGATGATGCCCACCCCCGAACCACCCCCGAGGAGCCATCCGTGGGCGTACCCCCCACCCGCCCCGCCGACCGTGCGCCGGCCCGGCCGGGCATCCCTCCCACCCGCCCGGCGGACCGGGCGCTGTCCCGGCCGCGGCGGCGGCTGCCCGCCGCGCTCGCGGCGCTCGCCGCCCTGCTCGCCGTCGGCGCCGGCGTCCTGGTCGACCTGGCCACCCCGGCGCCGCGCCCCGCCGACGCGCCCGCGGACGCGTTCAGCGCCGAGCGGGCGTACCAGAACGTCAAGGTCATCGCGGCGCGGCCGCACGTGGCCGGCAGCGCCGCCAACGACCAGGTCCGCGAGCACGTCGCGGGCGTGCTGCGCGGGTTGGGCCTGGAGACCGAGGTGCAGGACACCGTGGCCCCGGAGGCCGGGCAGCTCAGCGGGGCGGCCGGCGGCGCGACCCTGGCCCGGGTGCGCAACGTGGTGGCCCGGCTGCCCGGCACCGACCCCACCGGGCGGGTCTTCCTGGTGGCCCACTACGACTCGGTGCAGTCCGGGCCGGGCGGCAACGACGACGCCGCCGGCACCTCCACCATTCTGGAGGTGGCCCGGGCGCTTGCCGCCGGCCCGCGCCCCCGCAACGAGGTGGTCCTGGTGCTCACCGACGCGGAGGAGGCGTGCCTCTGCGGGGCCGCCGGCTTCGCCGCCGACCACCCGCTGGCCGCCGACGGCGGCGTGGTGCTCAACCTGGAGGCGCGCGGCTCCACCGGTCCCGTGATCATGTTCGAGACGTCGCGGAACAACGCGAAGCTGGTGGAGGCCTTCGGCCGGGCCGCCCCGCACCCGGTGGGCACCTCGTTCGCGGTGGAGATCTACCGGGCACTGCCCAACGACACCGACTTCACCGCGTTCCTCGACAAGCGGTTCGTCGGCCTGAACTCGGCGTACATCGACGGCGGCGCCGTTTACCACACCCCGCTCGACGTGCCGGCGGCGATGAACCGGGGCAGTCTCCAGATGCACGGCGACAACGCCCTGGGCCTGGCCCGCGAGTTCGGCCGGACCGACCTGCGCGACCTGGGCTCCGACCACGACGACACCTATTTCCCGGTGCCCGGCGGGCTGGTCCGCTACCCCGGCTGGCTGACCCTGCCGCTGGCGCTGGCCGCCCTGCTCGCGGTCGGCGTGCTCGGCTGGCTGCTGCGCCGGCGCGGCCGGGCCACCGCCGGACGGCTCGCGGCCGGTGCCGGGCTGGCCCTGGTGCCGGTGGTCGCCGCCCCGCTGGGCGCGTGGCTGCTATGGACCGCGGTCACCACCGTCCGCCCCGGCTACGCCGAACTGCTCGACCCGTACCGGCCGGTCTGGTACCGGCTCGCCGTGGTGGCGCTCGCCGCCGCGATCCTGTTCACCTGGTACGCGCTGACCCGCCGCTGGGCCGGCCCGGCCGCCCTGGCCTTCGGCGGGCTGGTCTGGCTGGCCCTGTTCGGGGTGCTGCTCGCGGTGCTGGTACCCGGTGGCGCGTACCTGACGACCCTGCCCGCCCTGGCCGGCGCGCTGGCCGGCCTGGCGGCGCTGGCCACCCGGCGGGACGGCCCCTGGCCGGTGGTCGCGGTGACCCTGTCCGGCGCGGTGGCCGTGGTGATCCTGCTGCCCACCGTCGTGCTGCTCTTCCCCGCCCTCGGCATGGGCATGGGCGGGGTGGCGGCGCTCTTCGCGGTGCTGCTCGGGCTGGCCGCGCTGCCCGTGGTGGACCTGCTGCACCCGCAGGCCGGCGGCCAGCGTGGCCTGGGGGCGCTGCGGGCCCGCCGGCTCGGCGCGCTGCCGGCCGGCGCCGCCGCGCTCGCGGCCGTGGTGCTCGCCGGGGTCGGCCTGGCCGTGGACCGCTTCGACGCCGCCCACCCCGTGCCGACCCATTTGATGTACGCCCTGGACGCCGGCACCGGCACGGCGCGGTGGCTCAGCCACGAGGAGGACCCGCAGCCCTGGACCGACGGCTACGTGGACGGGCAGGTCGACGTCTCCGACGACTTCCCGGGCCTGGGCGACGGCGAGCTGCGGGCGGGGCCGGCGCCGGCCGCGGACCTGCCCGCCCCGAAGCTGGAGACGCTCTCCGACACCCGCTCGGGAGACCAGCGGGTGCTGCGGGTCCGGGTGCTGCCCCAGCGGCCGGTCCGGCTGCTGACCCTGCACGTGGACACGTCCACGGCCGAGGTGCGCTCGGCGACGGTGGCCGGGCGGGACGTGCCGGTCAAGGCCCGCGACGGCCGGTGGGGCTTCGGCGTCGTCTTCCACGCCCCGCCGCCGGAGGGCGTCGAGGTGACCCTGACCCTGGTGCCGAGAGCGGCACAGGTGAACCTGCGGGCGATGGACGCCAGCGACGGTCTGGGCGGGCTGCCCGGGTTCCGGGCGCGGCCGGCGGACGTCGGCGTGGTCGGCTCGCACAGCTCCGAGATGCTGGCGGTGGCGCGGACCTATCCCCTGTAGGAAAAGTTCCGGACGGATGTCGAGGGGAGCTGACGCAGCTTCTACCCCTGGGTGAAGGACAGACCCACGAGCCCGAGGAGCAGATCATGACGAAGGTGACGACCGGAGCCACCATGTCGCTGGACGGCTACATCGCCGACGCGACCCACGGCGGGTTCGAGCACCTCTTCCAGTGGTACGGCAACGGCGACGTGGAGGTTCCGACGGCCGATCCCGACATGACCTGGCACACCTCGGCGGTGAGCGCGAAGCACATTCGGGACCTGGTCGAGCGGACCGGCGCGCTCGTCGTCGGCCGGCGGCTGTTCGACATGACGAACGGTTGGGGCGGCCGGCACCCGATGGACGTGCCGGTCGTCGTGGTCACGCACCACGTGCCGGAGGGCTGGGAGCGGGAGGGCGACTCGTTCGTGTTCGTCACCGACGGCATCGAGGCCGCCGTCGTCCGGGCGAAGGCGATCGCCGGCGACAAGGAGGTCGGCGTCAACGGCGGCACCATCGCCACGCAGGTGCTGGAGGCCGGCCTGCTCGACGAGGTGCACGTCGACCTCGTCCCGGTCCTGCTGGGCGACGGCATCCCGTTCTTCGCCGGCCTGAAGATCGCCCCGGTCCAGTTGGAGGGTCCCACCCGGGTCGTCCAGGGCAACGGGGTCACCCACCTGGCCTACCGGGTCCGCAAGCAGGGCTGACGCCGCCGGCCGCGAACCGTGTGGCCCCCGGGGGATCGCCCGGGGGCCACGGTTCAGCGGGGGGCGGCCCGGCCAGAGAGTGCCACGGCGCACACCGGCACAAGATCGACCAGCACGGTGCTTGCTGCCGGACAATCAGTTACCCAGGGCAACTGGTTGGGGGACGTGACCCGGCCACTCGGCTGAGCATGATCAACCGGGGCGCCCCCGCAGCCGGGGCCGGCGCGACCGCCCGCCCAGGGCGTCGCCGGTCACCACGCCCGCGAGCATCACCACGACGAGGATGGCGACAAGTACCGGTGGCCACCCGCCCACCCAGGGCATCGCGGCCAGCAGGAGCAACAGCCACAACACGCGGTGCCACGGGAGCGTGCCGACGATCCGGTAGGTGAACAGGGTCCGCCCCAGCAGGGCGAGCGCCGGCCCGCCGAGGATGAGCGCGATCCACCGCTGCGGCGTGTCGCCGGTGGGCCGCTCGACGACCAGGTCGAACGCGGCGGCGGTGCAGACGATGCCGGCGAGCATGAGCAGGTGCGTGTACGGCGCCAGCCGGGTCGCCCGCCGCAGCAGCCGCGGGGCGGTGGTCCGCACGATGTCGCCCGCCCCCAGGACGTAGATCTGCCAGAGCAGCAGCATGACGGCGAAGGCGCTCAGGAACGCGGTCGCCCGCGCCAGGGTGAACTCGGACCGGCTGATCTCCAGCGTCGGCACCAGGATGACGTCGCCCAGCGCCAGGATGGCGAACTGCTGGTAGCGCTCGCCCAGGTGTTCGGTCGTCTTCTCGTACTGCCCGAAGGGCACCCGGCCGAGCCCGGGCGTCGGGTAGCGCGCCGCGGCCGAGACGTAGTCGATCGTCACCGCGACCGCCCAGAGCGTCCACGGCCGTTCCGGCAGCAGCGCGCCACCGACCCAGAAGAAGCTGGAGACCACGAACCAGAAGAGGAAGCGGGCGGCCCGCTGCTCGGCCATGTGCCGGCGCCGGTGCAGCACGCCGACCAGCACCACCCCTCGCACCAGGTGCGGGATCACGTAGCCCACCGCGAAGACCAGCGCGTGCGAGTCGACGGCCAGCGCCGCCGCCGTCACCACGGCACCCAGCATGGTGACCATCAGGATGGCCTGGATCGGCAGCTGGTCCGGGTCGTAGAAGTCGGTGGTGGTCGAGGTGATCGACCAGGTCCACCAGACCGCCATCAGCATGATCACGACCGGCGCGAGGCCGTTCCACGAGGCCCGCTCGGCGATCAGCATCGAGACCAGCGCGAGCGCCGCCACGAACACGACGTCGAAGAGCAGCTCCAGCAGCGTCGCGCGCGTCGAACCGTTCGGCCGGCGCACCAGCTCGCTGCTGCCTCCGGTCGTCATGCCCGGCCTCCCGCCACCCGTCGACGCCGGGTCGCGGGCGCCGCTGCGTCCCCGCCGATTATCGGGGCCGCCCCGGTGGCCCGTCCCCGGATCGGCGTTCCCGGCGATGTAACAAGCGGCCGGCCCCGTCGCGCCTGTACGAAGGTGAAGCCAAGCTTGGTCGAACGGCACCGCCGTGACTGACCTCTCCGCGATCGCGAGGGAGCGGGCAGCGCTGGCGACGATCGCCGACGCGATCGTCGCGGCATCGGTCGACAAGGGCCTACGGATCGAGGTGGCCTGCCCCGCGTCCCGCCTCGCCGTGGTCGACCACCTGGCACAGGCCCTGCACGCCCGGGGCCGCGTCTGCCGCTGTCGTGCGGCCGGGTCGGAGCCGGGAGAGGCCGGCGACCCGGGCGTCGTGGTCATCACGGGCGGGCCCGCCAGCGACACCGATCGCGGCGTGTTCCGCGTGGACGTCCGGGTGACCGGCGCTCCTGCGCAGGACGGCGGTGATCCGGACGTCGTGCTCGACTACCAGGACCCGGACGGGCCGATGATCCGCTACCTCGCACCCCACCTGTCCACCGGCATCCGGAGCGGATAGATCCCGCTATTTCCAGCGGAAGTGGACGAAGAGGCGGCCGAAGTTCTTCGAGTCCTTCTCGACGCGGTGGTAGAGCTGCTTGACGTCCTTCTGGTCGAGGAAGCGCAGCACCTTCTTCTTGAGCTGGCCGGACCCCTTGCCCGTGATGATCTCCACGAGTGTGGCCTTCTTCGCGACCGCCTCGTCCATGATCCCGCGCAGTGCGCGGTCGATGTCGTGGCCCCGGTTGTAGATGTCGTGGAGATCCAGCTTGAGCTTCACCAGACCATCGTAGGTACGACGAAGGGCAGCCCGGCGGGGCTGCCCTTCGTGGTCGACCGTCAGCGGCCGCCGACCTTGCCCTCCACCCGACGCAGCGCCTCGGTGTAGTCGGTGTTTGTCGAGTACATGGCCGCCGCGATGCGCAGGTGCCGCAGCGCGTCGGCGGGGCGGTTCATCCGCTCCAGCGTCCGGCCCAGCACGTGGTGCGCGTAGTGGTCGCTCGGGTCCCGGTCGACCAGCTCGCGCAACTGCTCCTCGGCCCGGTTGAGCTGGGCCGACTGGAAGTACGCCCGGGCCAGCAGCTGCCGGACCGAGGAGTTGCCGGGCTCGGCCTCGACGATGGGTTCGAGCAGCCGGGCCGCTCCGGTCGGGTCACCTGCTTCGAAGAACATGGTCGCCCGCCGGTACTCCGCCAGAAGATCCACTCGACCCACCTCCTCGTGTCGCGCCAGCCCTTTGTCCGACGCTGGCACAACACCAGCCGTACCGCGAGTGTTCCTTCGGGTGTGATCGCGGTCAGGGGGTCGGGTCGAACCGGTCGCCCACGAGGTCCCAGGCCCGGACACCACCGACGATTCCGGCCGTGTTCGGGACGACAACGACGTCGTCGCCCATCCGGGCCAGTTGTTCCGGCCGGATCAGCCGCGAGTTGCCGCCGCCCAGGTAGAGCCGGTCCCAGCGGAAGACCGGCCGCAGGCCGTCCACGACCTGCCGGATCCGCCGGGACCAGAACGCGTCGCCGAGCCGCCGCCGTTCCGGCTCCCCGACGTACGTGTCGTAGGTCGTGTTCCAGCGCACCGGGGCGTGCGACAGCTCCAGGTGGGGCGCGAGCACCCCACCGTCGAAGAGCGCGCTGCCCAGCCCGGTGCCGAGGGTCAGCACCAGCTCGCAGCCGGTGCCGGCGACCACGCCCGCGCCGTGCACCTCGGCGTCGTTGAGCACCAGTGCCGGGACGCCGAACGCCTCGGCCAGGGCGGTGCGCACGTCGTACCCGGACCATTCGGCGACCAGGGCGGGGTCGACGCGGCTGCGCGGGCCGGAGCGGGTCACGTAGTGCGGGGTGGCCACCACCACGCCGTGCCGGATCATGCCGGGCATCCCGACGGTGAGCCGGTCCGCCGCGGGCAGCCGGCCGCCGAGGTCCAGCAGCGTCTTGACGAACAGGGTCGGCGGCAGCGGGTACGGCGTGGGGACGCGCAGCGGGCGGGCCCGCATCGTCCCCGCGGCGTCCAGCACGGAGGCCTTGATCCCGCCGCCCCCGCAGTCGATCGCCAGAGTGGTCACCACGGCTGTGAGTCTTCCTCACCCCCGGCCGGCCCCGAGCGCGGGTCAACCGATTCGCCGCGCCGGTAGGCTCGGTCTCCTCATGAGCGCCACGTTGATCGCCAAGGACCTCACCGCCGGGCACGGCGACCGCCTCCTCTTCACCGACCTGGACCTCGTGGTCGCCCCGGGCGACGTGGTCGGGCTGGTCGGGGTGAACGGCGCCGGCAAGTCCACCCTGCTGCGCACCCTCGGCGGGCTCCAGCCCCTGGAGCAGGGGTCGGTGGCGTTGAACCCGCCGGCCGCCACCGTCGGCTACCTGCCGCAGGAGCCGGAGCGCCGGCCGGGTGAGACGGTCCGGGACTTCCTGGCCCGGCGTACCGGGGTGACGGCGGCACAGGCGGCCCTGGACGCCGCCACCGAGGCGCTGACCGCCGGCGCTCCGGGCGCGGACGACGCGTACGCCACGGCGCTGGAGCGCTGGCTCGACCTGGGCGGGGCGGACCTGGACGAGCGGGCCGAGCAGGTGGCCGCCGAGCTGGGGCTCCGGGTCGACCTGGAGCACCCGATGACGGGCCTGTCCGGCGGCCAGGCGGCACGGGCCGGGCTGGCCTCGCTGCTGCTGAGCCGGTACGACGTCTTTCTGCTCGACGAGCCCACCAACGACCTGGACCTGGCCGGCCTGGACCGGCTGGAGCGGTTCGTCACCGGGCTGCGCGCCGGCACGGTGCTGGTCAGCCACGACCGGGAGTTCCTCACCCGGACGGTCACCCGGATCGTGGAGCTGGACCTGCACCAGGGGCAGGTCAACCACTTCGGCGGCGGCTACGCCGCCTACCTGGAGGAGCGCGAGGTGGCCCGCCGGCACGCCCGCGAGGAGTACGAGGAGTACGCCGGCACCCGGGCCCAGCTGGAGGCGCGGGCCCGGACGCAGCGGTCCTGGATGGAGAAGGGCGTGAAGAACGCCCGCCGCAAGGCCACCGACAACGACAAGATCGGCCGCAAGTTCCGCTCCGAAGCCAGCGAGAAGCAGGCGGCGAAGGCCCGGCAGACCGAGCGGTTGATCGAGCGGCTGGAGGTGGTCGAGGAGCCGCGCAAGGAGTGGGAGCTGCGGATGGAGATCGCCGCCGCGCCCCGCGCCGGCGCCGTCGTGGCCGCGCTCCGGGGCGCGGTCGTACGCCGTGGCGACTTCACCCTCGGCCCGGTGGACCTCCAGATCGACTGGGCCGACCGGGTGGCGATCACCGGGGCGAACGGCTCCGGCAAGAGCACCCTGCTGGCCGCGCTGCTCGGCCGGCTGCCGCTGGACGAGGGGCACTCCGCGCTCGGCCCGGGCGTGGTGGTGGGCGAGGTGGACCAGGCGCGGGGGCTCTTCCTCGGCGACCAGCCGCTGCTGGACGCGTTCGGCGCCGCCGTACCCGAGCAGAGCCCGGCGGATGTGCGGACGCTGCTGGCCAAGTTCGGCCTGCGGGCCGACCACGTGCTGCGGCCGGCGGCCACCCTCTCCCCCGGCGAGCGGACCCGGGCGGCGCTGGCCCTGCTCCAGGGGCGCGGGGTGAACCTGCTGGTGCTGGACGAGCCGACCAACCACCTGGACCTGCCGGCGATCGAGCAGCTGGAGTCGGCGCTGGCCGGCTACCCGGGGACCCTGCTGCTGGTGACCCACGACCGGCGGATGCTGGACGCGGTGAGCGTGAACCGGCGGCTGCGGGTGGCGGGCGGACGGATCGCCGAGGATTGATCCGTGCCGACCCGGTCGCGCGGGGTGAGAATGAGCCCATGCTCAAGTGGGAGTACGCGCTGCTGGTCCGCCGCCGCCAGGCCGCCACCACCGACATCGGGTGGGAGGTCGTCTTCATCTGGTACGGCCCGGACGGCTCCATGATCGACGTCACGCCGTACGGCGACACCGCGCTGGCCCACCTGAACCGGGCCGGTGACCAGGGCTGGGAACTGGTCGCCATGAGCGAGGACCCGTCGCTGCCCGGCAACAACGAGTTGCACCGCTACCACCTGAAGCGGCCGAAGGCGGCCGCCCCGCAGCCCCGCCAGCGGATGCGCGGCTCCCGCACCGCCCGCCGCACCATCGCCGGCTGACCGGCGCGCCGTCCGGCACCGGCCCGGATTCGGGCAGGTGAGGCATATCGGGCGGGGATGCGGGTATCGCGCCGCCCGGAGGTGGGCGCATGGTGGCGATGGCGCAATCCGCACTGTCGGGCGAGCGGCTGCGGGAGGTCGACGGCTTCCTCACCGAGGCGTGGGTCGACCTGGCCCGGCACGACGAGCGGCTGCGCGGGCTGGCCGTGGAGGTGCGCTTCGACCGGGGCGTCGCCCACCTCGACGGCGCGGTCGCCGACCCGGCCCAGCTGCGGCTGGTCCGCGACCTGGTGGGCCGGCTGGCCGGAGTGCTCGCCGTGTGGTGCAAGGTGAGCGTCGCCGGGCGCGCCCCCGTAGTGGTGGACCTGGGTTGCGGGGCGACCAAGCAGTGGCCCGGCAACCTGGGGCTGGACATCTACCCGGCGCCCGGGGTGAACGCGGTAGCGGACCTGTCCGGCTCGCTGCCGCTGGCCGACGACTCGGTGGACGTGTTCTTCGCGGTGCACATCCTGGAGCACCTGATCGACTTCCTGCCGCTGCTGGACGAGTGCCACCGGGTGCTGCGCCCGGGCGGCGTGCTGCACGTGATGAGCCCCTGGTGGCGGCACGTGAACGCGGTGGCCGACCCGACCCACGTCCGCCTGCTGGACGTGCAGACCATCAAGGGCGTCTGCGGTCAGCGCCCGCCCGGCACACCGCGCTGGTACCCGCTGCACGTGGGCAACGACGGCGCCTCCATCTTCGCCGACCTGACCCCCCTGGGGCCCGACGCGCCCGGCCCGTCAAGCTCCCACCTGGCCCGCTTCTTCGACTGACCCCGCAGGTCGCGCCGTCGATCATGAGGATGGCGGCACCTCAGGAGATCGACTTCGCCGCCAACCTCATGATCAACGAGACGGGGCGGACTCGCGGAGGGCCAGGCGGTGGGGGGCCACCAGCTCGCGGGGTGGGGCCTCCCGGTCGGCCGTCAGGCGGTCGGCCAGGAGTTCCACCGCCAGACGGGCGATCCGTTCCTTGTCGGGGGCCACCGTGCTCAGGGTGGGGATGGAGAAGCGGCCGTCCTCGATGTCGTCGAAGCCGGCCACCGCGACGTCGTCGGGCACCCGCAGGCCGGCCTCGTGCAGGGCCCGCAGCGCGCCGAGGGCCAGGGTGTCGTTGAAGCAGAAGACGGCGTCGGGGCGTACCCCGGTGGAGAGCAGGTGCCGCATGGCGGCCGCGCCGTCCGCGCGGTGCCAGGCCGGCGCGGGCGCCACGAGCCGCTCGTCGTACGCGATGCCGGCGTCGGCCAGCGCGGCGGTGTAGCCGGCCAGGCGGAGCCGGGCGCTGGCCCCCTCGGGGGTGCGCTGCGAGCCGATCGCGGCGATCCGGCGGCGGCCGAGCCCGACCAGGTGGGCGGTGATCTCCCGGGCGGCGGCCACGTTGTCGACCACCACGTGGTCGGCGGGGCCGTGGTCGACCCGCTCGCCGAGCAGCACCATGGGCATGCCGTCGAGGCCGGCGAGGTCGTCGGCGGTGAGCGCGAGCGGGCTGAAGATCAGGCCGTCGATCATGTGGTCGCCGATGCCGCTCGCGGCTTTCCGTTCCTGCTCGGGGCCGCCGCCGGTCTGGTCGATAAGCACCGTCCAGCCGTGCTCGGCGGCGGCGGTGACGACGTGCCGGGCCAGCTCGGCGAAGTAGGGGATGTCCAGCTCGGGCACGGCCAGGGCGATCACCCCGGTGCGCCCCTTGCGCAGGTTGCGGGCGGAGAGGTTGGGCCGGTAGTTGAGTTCGGCGATGGCCGCCTCGACCCGGGCGCGGGTGTCCGCGCGGACGTGCTGGTAGCCGTTCACCACATTGGAGACGGTCTTCACCGACACGCCGGCCCGTTCCGCGACGTCCTTGAGCCTGTGCCGCACTGAACTTCCTCCCGGGTGACTGCTGGGGCGCACTCTACCGCGTCACGACGACGTAACGACCCCTTTACATCGTTGCTTACAACGTTGTACAAACCAGGGACACCGGTGACCGAGGTCACCGGGACAGCACCGAGGAAAGGTGGCATCCGTGCCGAACGCGCAGCTGACGATCGACCCGACCTTCACCATCGGCGCGGCCGACCGTCGCCTCTTCGGTTCCTTCGTCGAACACATGGGGCGCTGCGTCTACGGCGGGATCTACGAGCCGGGCCACCCGGACGCCGACCCGCGCGGCTTCCGGCGCGACGTGCTGGAGCTGACCCGCGAGCTGGGCGTCTCCGTGGTCCGCTACCCGGGCGGCAACTTCGTCTCCGGCTACCGCTGGGAGGACGGCGTCGGCCCGGTCGGCGACCGCCCGCGCCGGCTCGACCTGGCCTGGAAGACCGTGGAGACCAACGCGTTCGGGCTGGACGAGTTCATGACCTGGGCGGTCGAGGCCGGCGTCGAGCCCATGATGGCGGTGAACCTCGGCACCCGCGGCGTGCAGGAGGCGTGCGACCTGCTGGAGTACGCCAACCACCCGGGCGGCACCCAGCTGTCCGACCTGCGCCGCAAGCACGGCGCCGAGGACCCGTACGGGGTGCGGCTCTGGTGCCTCGGCAACGAACTGGACGGCCCGTGGCAGGTCGGCCACAAGACCGCCGACGAGTACGGCCGGCTCGCCGCCGAGACCGCCCGCGCCATGAAGATGATCGACCCCTCGATCAGCCTGGTCGCCTGCGGCAGCTCCAACCGCAGGATGCCGACCTTCGCGGCGTGGGAGGCGACAGTCCTGGAGCACACCTACGAACACGTCGACTACATCTCGGCCCACACCTACTACGACCCGTCTGACGGCGACCGGGCCAGCATCCTGGCCTCGGCCGTGGACATGGACAACTTCATCCGCGAGGTGGTCGCCACCGCCGACCACGTGGCCGCCAAGCAGCGGCAGAAGCGCAAGCTGAAGATCTCCTTCGACGAGTGGAACGTCTGGTACGAGTCGCGCCTCCAGGCCGACCTGGACCGGCGCGGCTGGGTCGAGGCACCCGCCCTGATCGAGGACGACTTCACCGCGGTCGACGCGGTGGTGGTCGGCGACCTGCTGATCACCCTTCTCCGGCACGCCGACCGGGTCGGGGTGGCCTGCCAGGCCCAGCTCGCCAACGTGATCGCCCCGATCCGGACCCGGACCGGCGGCCCGGCCTGGCGGCAGAGCATCTTCCACCCGTTCGCCCTGACCGCCCGGCACGCGCGCGGCACCGTGCTGCGCACCGAGCCGGTCGGCCCGACCTACGAGACGAAGCGGTACGGCGAGGTGCCGGTGCTGGACACCGTCGCCGTGCACGACGAGGAGACCGGCGAGCTGGCCGTCTTCGCGGTCAACCGGGGCCCGAACGAGCTCCCGGTCGACCTGGACCTGCGCGGCCTGCCCGGCCTGCGCGCGGTCGAACACGTCACCCTCGCGGCCGGCGCCGACCCGGCCGCCACGAACACCGAGGCGGAGCCCACCCGGGTGACGCCCCGGCAGCTCACCACCCCCACCCCCGACGGCGGCCGGTGCTCCGTGGCACTGCCCGCCTGCTCCTGGAACCTGCTGCGCTTCGCACCTCAGTCGTGACCAGGCAATACTGCATCCCGTCCCCCCAAGGAGTAAGCATGATCCAGAACGAGATGAGCCGGCGCCGGCTGCTCGGCCTCGGCGTCGGGCTCGGCGCGGCCGCCACGCTGACGCTGGCCGGCTGCGGCGGCGGCAGCAGCACCAAGGGGTCCACCGCGGCCGGCAACGGCGGCAAGGAGTACACCGGCCCGAAGGTCGACCTGAAGCTGTGGAACGGCTTCACCGGCGGCGACGGCGACATCTTCAAGAAGCTGGTCGAGCAGTTCAACAGCGAGCACCAGAACATCGCCATCAGCGTGATCACCTACGAGTGGCAGGACTACTACAGCAAGCTGCCGGGCGCGGTCTCCAGCGGCAACGGGCCGGACATCGCGGTCATGCACATGGACCAGCTCGCCACCTTCGCCGCCCGCGGCGTGATCACCGAGCTGGACGACGTGGCCAAGACCCTCCAGCTGAGCGAGGGCGACTTCGCCCCGACGGTGTGGAAGGGCGGTCTCTACCACGACAAGCGGTACGGCATCCCGCTGGACATGCACCCGCTCGGCTTCTACTACAACAAGGCCGTCATGCAGAAGGCCGGCCTCGACCCGAACAAGCCGCCGGCGACGAAGGACGAGTACACGGCGGCGCTCACCGAGCTGAAGAAGTCGGGCGTCCAGGGCTTCTGGGTCAGCCCGTTCCAGTTCACCGGCGGCATGACCTTCTACAGCCTGCTGCACCAGTGGGGCGGGACGCTCTTCGACGGCGAGGTGGCGAAGGCGACCTTCAACTCGGACCCGGCCGTCGAGGCGTGCACCTGGCTGGTCGACATGATCAAGCAGGGCTTCTCCCCCGCCAACGTGGGCCAGGACGCCGACTACCTGGCGCTCAAGAGCGGCAAGAACGCCTTCAACTGGAACGGCATCTGGCAGATCAACGACCTGAAGAAGAGCGCCGGCCTGGAGTGGGGCGTCGCGCCGCTGCCGCAGATCGGCAGCCAGAAGGCCGCCTGGGCGAACTCGCACAACTTCACGATCGTCAAGCAGCGCAGCGCCGACAACAACAAGGTCTCCGGCGCCAAGGTCTTCATCAACTGGCTCAGCGAGCACTCCCTCGACTGGGCCAAGGGTGGCCAGATCCCGGCCCGCAAGGAGGTCCGCGAGGGCGCCGAGTTCAAGGCCCTGCCGGAGATCAGCGCGCTCGCTCCCGAGCTGGAGTACGCGGCCTTCCCGCCGGCCTCGCCCGGCCTCGGCGAGGTCATGGTCACCTTCTACAACGCCTTCAACGAGGCCGCGCTGGGCAAGAAGTCGCCGAAGCAGGCGCTGGACGACGGCGTGGCCAAGGCGAACAAGCAGCTCGAGGACAACCGCAAGAAGTACGGGAGCTGATCCGCCGTGGCGGACGTGATCGAGGTCGGGGCGGCGCGTGGTGACGCGCCGCCCCCGGCGGGCCACGCCCGCCGCCGGGGCGTGACGGAACGGGGGCACCGGGCGACGCCCTACCTCTTCCTCGCGCCGTACCTGGTTCTCTTCCTGGTCTTCGGGCTCGCGCCGATCCTGTTCGGGGTCTGGTTCAGCCTGCACCAGTGGGACCTCCAGCTGCCGAACCGGCCGTTCGTCGGGCTGGAGAACTACCGCGACCTGTTCTCCAGCGACTCGGCCGACTACGCGGACTGGTGGGCCGCCGTCCGGGCGACGGCGATCTTCACGGTGCTGTCGGTGCCGCTGCTGGTGGTGGTCCCGCTGGGCCTCGCCCTGCTGCTGAACGAGAAGTTCCCCGGCCGGACGTTCTTCCGGGCCGCCTTCTTCGCCCCCTACGTGCTCGGCGTCGCGGTCATCGGCCTGCTCTGGCGCTTCCTGCTGGACGCGAACCTCGGCCTGGTCAACCGGCTGCTCGGCGCGGTCGGGCTGCCCGCGGACACCCCCTGGGTGACCGACGTGCCGTGGGCCTGGGTCTCCCTGGTCGGCGTGACGGTCTGGTGGACCTGCGGCTTCAACGCGGTGATCTACCTGGCCGGGCTCCAGGACATCCCGGCCGAGCTGTACGAGGCGGCACGGGTCGACGGCGCCAGCGCCTGGGACCGGTTCCGCCACGTCACCCTGCCGGGGCTGCGCCCGGTGCTGCTGTTCGTGCTCACCACGACGATCCTCGCCTCGGCGAACGTCTTCGGGCAGTCCTTCCTGATCACGCAGGGCGCGCCGGGTGAGCAGACCCGGACGGTGGTCTGGCGGATCGTCGACGAGGGGCTGCGCAACTACGACGTGGGTCAGGCGTCCGCGATGAGCGTGCTCTTCGCGCTGATGCTGGCGGTGGTCAGCATCGTCAACTTCCGGCTGTTCCGCTACCGGGAAGACTGAGGGGGACGACCATGACGAACGTGCGTCGGGCCATGCGCTACGCCGCGCTGGTCCTGATCACCGCGGTGTTCGTGACCCCGCTGGTCTGGATGGCCCTGACCTCGCTGAAGACGTACGACGACGCGCAGCAGGACCCGCCGAGCTGGCTGCCGAACCCGTTCTCCACCTACGGCTACGACCAGATCCTCGGCAACACCGCCAACCCGGTGCTGCGCTGGTTCCTCAACAGCATGCTCGCCGCCAGCCTGCACACGCTGCTGGTCCTGGTCACCGCGTCGATGGCCGCGTACGCCCTGGCCCGGCTGCGGTTCCGGGGCCGGAAGCTGAGCTTCGCGCTGATCGTCGGGACGCTGTTCCTGCCGCCCACCTCGCTGATCATCCCGAACTTCGTGATCGCCGACCAGCTGGGGTGGATCGACACCCTCACGGTGGTGGTGGTGCCCGGCGCGGCGAGCGCGTTCGGCGTCTTCTTCCTGCGCCAGTTCTTCCTCTCCATCCCGGCCGAGCTGGAGGAGGCGGCCGTGCTGGACGGGGCGAACCAGTGGGAGGTCTTCACCCGGGTGCTGCTGCCGCTGTCGAAGCCGGCGCTGGCCACCCTCGCGGTGCTGTCGTTCCTGACCAACTGGAACGATTTCCTGTGGCCGGTCTACGTGCTGTTCAGCCCGGAGCGGCTGACCCTGCCGGCCGGTCTGGGCCTGCTCCAGGGCGCCTACGTGACCGACTACCCGGTGATCATGGCGGGGGCGGTGCTGGCCAGCGTGCCGGTGCTGATCCTGTTCGTGCTCGCCCAGCGGCACATCATCCAGGGCGTCTCCCGCAGCGGCCTGAAGGGATGATCGACCGGCGGATCCGGCGACGCGGCGCGGCGGCCCTGGCCGCCGCGCTGCTCGTCGCGGGTTGCGGCAGCGGAGAAACCCCGTCGAGTACGCCGGAGGGCGCGCACGTGTTCACCAACCCGGTCGTCCGGACCGACGCCCCCGACCCGCAGGCGATCCGGGTCGGCGAGACCTGGTACCTGTTCCACACCAACTCGGGCGGCCGGAACGTCCCCGTGCTCACCTCGCCCGACCTCGTCGACTGGACGCCGGCCGGCGACGCCCTGCCGGAGCTGCCGGCCTGGGCCGACGCCGGGAAGACCTGGGCGCCGGAGGTCATCCAGCTCGCCCCGGACCGGTTCGCCCTCTACTACACGGTGGCCGACCGGGCCTCCGGCCGGCAGTGCCTCGGCCGGGCGGTGGCTAGCACAGCGCTCGGGCCGTACCGGGACGACGCGGACGGGCCGCTGGTCTGCCAGGCGGACCTGGGCGGCTCGATCGACGCCAGCCCGTACCGGGACGCCGACGGGAGCCTGTGGCTGCTCTGGAAGAACGACGGCAACGCCATCGGAGTGGACACCTGGCTCTGGTCGCAGCGCCTCTCGCCGGACGGGCTGCGGCTCGTCGGCACGCCGACGAAACTGCTCAAGCAGACCGAGCCGTGGGAGGGGACGCTGATCGAGGGGCCGTTCTTCCACCGGCACGACGGGAAGCTGCTGCTCTTCTTCGCCGCCAACGCCTACGACCAGGCAAGCTACGCCGAGGGCTACGCGGTCTGCGAGAGCCCGACGGGGCCGTGCGTGAAGGCCGCGGAGAACCCGATCCTGAAGTCGAACGCGGTCGCCTCCGGCCCGGGCCACGCGTCGATGGTCTCCAAGGACGGCCGCACCTGGCTGCTGTACCACGCCTGGCCGCCCGGTCAGGAGGGCAGCACCGACCCGGGCCGCCAGGTCTGGCTCGACGAGGTGGTCTGGACCAACGGCAAACCCGTGGTGAAGGGCCCCACGGCGGAGCCCCAGCCCAAGCCCTGAGCGTGCAAGCAGGGGCCCCTTCTTAACGCCCGTTGTTAAGAAGGGGCCCCTGCTCTACCTGAGGCGTTAAGAAGGGGCCCTTCCTTATCAATCTGTTCGCGGCGGGCCAGCCGGTTGCGGCGGTGCCCGTAGCCGAAGTAGATGATCGCGCCGAGCAGCATCCAGGCGAGGAACCGGAGCCAGGTCTCCACCGACAGGTTGAGCATCAGGTAGAGGCAGGCCAGCGCGGACACGATCGGCAGCACCGGCGAGAACGGCACCTTGAACGGCCGCTCCAGCTCGGGGCGCCGCCGGCGCAGGATCGGCACCGCGATCGAGACCAGCACGAACGCGCAGAGCGCGCCGATGCTGACCAGGTCGGCCAGGGCGGAGAGCGGCAGGAAGCCGGCCAGCAGGGCCACGCCGACCGTCATGATCGCGGAGATCCGGTACGGGGTGCCCCAGCGCGGGTGGACCTTGGCGATCGACGGCGGGATGAGCCCGTCCCGGCCGATGGCGAAACCGATCCGGCCCATGGCCACCAGGTCGACCAGGATCACGCTGGTCAGGCCGGCGACGGCGGCGATGGAGACCAGGATGGCGGCCCAGCCGGCGCCGACCGCCTCGAAGGCCGACGCGATCGGGGCGCCCTCGTCGATGTCGGTGTAGCGGACCATGCCGACCAGGACCAGCGAGACGCCGATGTACAGCACCGTCGAGACGCCCAGCGTGCCGAGCAGGCCCAGCGGCAGGTCGCGGCGCGGCTTGCGGGTCTCCTCGCCGAGGTTCGCCACGGCCTCGAAGCCGGTGTACGCGAAGAACACCACCGCGGCGGCGGTCAGCACGCCGGCGAAGCCGAAGACGGACGGCTCCAGCCCGAAGAGGGCCTGGGTGACCGGCTGCCGGATGCCGTCCTCGCCGCCCCCGGCCGGCTCGGTGGTCGGGATGAACGGGCTGAGGTTGGCGGCCTTCACGAAGAACGCCCCGGCGACCACGATGAACACGCAGATGGCGACCTTGACCAGGACCAGCAGGTTTGTCACCCGGGCGGACTCGCGGATGCCCACGATGCCGACCGCGCCGAGGATCAGCACGATGGCGATCGCGCCGAGGTTGACG
Source organism: Micromonospora chersina (assembly GCF_900091475.1). NCBI lineage: Bacteria > Bacillati > Actinomycetota > Actinomycetes > Micromonosporales > Micromonosporaceae > Micromonospora > Micromonospora chersina. Next base: position 4,919,647 of record NZ_FMIB01000002.1, on the reverse strand, counting down.
ACGCTGCCCTCCTCGGCGAACCAGGCGCTGGGCAGGTCGAACAGTTCGGCGAGGTAGCCGGACCAGCCGCGGGCCACCACCGCCGAGCCGAGCGCGAACTCCAGCAGCAGGTCCCAGCCGATGATCCAGGCGACGATCTCGCCCATCGTCGCGTACGCGTAGGTGTAGGCGCTCCCGGCGGTCGGCACGCTGGACGCCAGTTCCGCGTAGCAGAGGGCGGCGAGCAGCGCGACCACGCCGGCGATGGCGAACGAGATCACCACGCCGGGGCCGGCGTGGTTCTTCGCCTCGATACCGGTAAGCGTGAAGATGCCGGTGCCGATCACGATGCCGATGCCGAAGCCCATGAGGTCGGTCGCGCCGAGGCGGCGACGCAGCCCGGGCCGGCCGTCCTCGCCGTCGGCCTCACCCTGGGCGAGCACGTCCCGGATCGGTTTCGTCCGCAGGACGGACATGACCACCTCCCACCGTGCGACCACCACGGTGGCGGTCCGTGACCGGGCAAGCTACCCAGGGCCTCGATCCGCTAATCCGATCCGGGAGGTGTCGGACAGATCACGAATCGGCCTGTGGCCCGGTTCACCCTCGGACGTTCGGCCCCACCTGCACATCGATCCGTCCGCAGGTCTTGCGCCGTGTCCCGATTGATGAAAGTTTTCTACCGGGGACAGTTACTCTGCGGCGAATCTTGCCGGATGCGCCGCCCGTCCGCCGCCACCCGACACCGCCCCCCGTGAGTTCCAACGAAGGGACCGCACCGCATGAAGGCAACTCGGCTCAGAGCCGCCGGGCTGGCCGTGGCGCTGCTCGGCGCGCTCGTCGCCGGCACCCCCGCGAGCGCCGCGGAGAGCGACACGGCGACCGACTCCACCGCGACCACCTGCGTCACCGACCCGGCCGTGCCCAAGCGGCAGTTCCGGGCCATGTGGATCGCCTCGGTGACGAACATCGACTGGCCCAGCAAGGACTCCTGGACCGCCCCCGACCAGGTCGCCAAGCAGAAGGCCGAATACCTGGCCTGGCTCGACCTGGCCCAGAAGCTCCACCACAACGCCGTCGTGGTCCAGGTCCGCCCGACCGCCGACGCGTTCTGGCCCTCGGAGATCGAGCCCTGGTCGGAGTACCTGACCGGGGTCCGCGGCAAGGACCCCGGCTGGGACCCGCTGGCCTTCCTCGTCGAGGAGTCGCACAAGCGGAACCTGGAGTTCCACGCCTGGATGAACCCGTACCGGGTCTCCATGCCGGCTCCCGGCGGCGCGGGCGCCGACATCTCGAAGCTCGCCCCGAACCACCCGGTACGCCAGCACCCGGACTGGGTGTTCGCCTACCCGCCGGCCGGGGTCGCCGGCAGCCGGCTCTACTACAACCCCGGCATCCCCGAGGTCCGCGAGTTCGTGCAGACCGCGATGATGGACGCCGTCAAGAAGTACGACATCGACGGCGTGCACTTCGACGACTACTTCTACCCGTACCCGAGCGGCACGTACCAGTACCCGGACGACGCCACCTTCGCCCAGTACAACCGGGGCTTCAGCGACAAGGCCGACTGGCGGCGGGACAACATCAACCTGCTGATCCAGGAGATGAACGCCAAGATCAAGGCGGAGAAGCCGTGGGTGAAGTTCGGGGTCAGCCCGTTCGGCATCTGGCGCAACAAGTCGGCCGACCCGCTCGGCTCGGACACCACCGGCTCACAGTCGTACGACATCATCTCCGCCGACACCCGCAAGTGGGTCAAGGAGGAGTGGATCGACTACATCGTGCCGCAGCTCTACTGGTACATCGGCCAGTACCCGGCCGCCGACTACGCGCGCCTGGTGCCGTGGTGGGCGGAGACCGTGCGGGGCACCAACGTCCAGCTCTACATCGGGCAGGCCGACTACAAGAGCGGTGAGCCGGCGTACGGCTCGTTCTGGATGAACCCGCGGGAGCTGTCGAACCACCTGACGCTCAACCGGTCGTACCCGGAGGTGCTCGGCAACGTGCACTTCTCGGCGGTGCAGGTGCGGGCGAACCGGCTCGGCGCCACCGACATCTACGCGGCCGAGCACTACTCCCGCCCGGCGCTGGTGCCGACCATGTCGCAGCTGCCGTCCAAGCCGCTGCTCATGCCGGTCATCACCCGCGCCGAGCGGCAGGACGACGGGGTGCACCTGAGCTGGCGGCAGCCGGCCGACGGCGAGGGCCCGTTCGGCGAGGCCACCTCGTACGCCATCTACCGGTTCGACGGCGCCGGCCTGGCCGACCGCTGCGACTTCGCCGACGCGTCCCACCTGGTCGCCACCGTCCGCGGCACGGACGGCGACGTGCAGTCCTGGGTGGACACCACCGCGACGGCCGGCGCGCACACCTACTACGTGACCGCGCTGGACCGGGTCTGGAACGAGGGCCCGGTCAGCCCGCCGCGCTTCGTGCGCTGACCCGACCGCTGACGCCCGGGGCCCGCTCGCGGGTCCCGGGCGTCGCCGTGTTCAGCCGGCCTTGCGCAGCCGGACCTCCAGCCCGATCAGCCCGTCCCGGTCCACCTCGGCGCCGCCGAAGGCGCTCTCCGCGGCGAGCCGGGCGAATGCGCCGGCCGTGACCGCCCGCCGGCGCAGCATCCGCAGCGCGGAGCGGGTCCAGAAGCCGTCCAGCCCGCGCAGCCCCATCCGGGCCACCTCCCGCTCGATGTCGGCCGGCGAGGCGTCGGCCCGCAGGTCGTGGATCACCGCCCGGCCGCCCGGCCGCAGCACCCGGTGCAGCTCGTCCAGCGCCCGGACCGGGCGGACGAAGTTCTTGAACGCCGCCTGGCAGACGACCAGGTCGAACGAGTCCGCCGGGAACGGCAGGTCGTGCACGTCGCCCTGGCGGAAGGTCGCCTCGACCCCGGCCTGCCGGGCCGCCTCCCCCGCCAGCTCGACGAACGTCCGGCTGACGTCCAGCCCGGTGATCCGGTACGACCCCAGCCGGGCCAGCTCGATCGCCAGGTAGCCGGGGCCGGGCGCCACCTCCAGCACCGCCGCCCCGGGCGGCAGCCCCTCGGCGAGCCGGGCGGCCTGCCGCCGGTACTCGGCCAGTTGTGCGGCGGAGCCGCGGTTGCGGGCGTACCAGCGGGCGGTCCGCCCCTCCATCTCGGGCAGCAGCTTGCGCTTGGGCGCGTGCAGGTCCTTCGTGCTCATCTCTTCCTCCGGTCTCGGGTCGTGCGGGCACGAACCGACCCGGGGACGGGAGCCCGGTTATCGTTGCGGTTGCCACCTTGCGGCCGGGTTGCCGTTCCCGCGGTCTCGGTTCGCAGGTCAGGGCCCCGGCGGTGGTGTTCCCGCACCCCCGCCGGGGTCCGCTCTCAGTGCGGGTCGATCCCCCTCTCCGCCAGGTCCGCCCATTCGGGCGGGACCGCGCCGGTCTCGTGCCAGGCCCGCCACTCGGCCACCCCCGGCAGCGCGCCGGTGGTCAGCTCGTCGAGCAGGCCGCGCACCCAGGTGGCCTCGGCCTCCCGGACGGCCAGGTCGTACTCGGCCTCGATGAGGAAGATCCGGGGCACCTCGCGGGCGTGGCCGGCCAGCGTTTCCCGCTGCGCGGCGAGCTGGCCCTCCAGCCGGTCGAGACGCTGCCGCAGCAGCTCGATCGCCTCGTCGGGCCCGAGGACGCCGAGCACCGACAGGCCGGCCTCGAACCGGGGTTGCTCCCGCTCCGGGACGGCGACCAGCTCCCGGGTCCAGTCGACGAGCTCCGCGCGCCCGGCGTCGGTGATCCGGTAGACGGTGCGCTCCGGGCGCCGCCCCTGCCGGCCGCTCTCCACCGCCGCCACCAGTCCGTGCCGCTCCAGGTTCGCCACCACGGTGTAGAGCGAGCCCCACTTGATCGGCATGTCCTGGTCCTTGCCGCGCTCACGGAGCACAGCGGCGATCTCGTAGGGGTGGCGGGGCCGCTCGGCCAGGGCCGCGAGCACGGCGAGGGCCATCAGGTTGCCGACCCGGCGTCGCTTCGCCACCACCGTCCTCCTCGCACGCGATTACTCGTGTACGAGTATACGGTCCGGGCGCGTCCGCACAAGGCATTCGTCTGTTTCGACGCATGTCACCAACACGTCGGCCGGAGCATCGCCCCCGGTTCCGCCGGTGATCGAAAATCGTCGACATCTGACCCAACACCCCCGGGGAGGTACCGGTGTCCCGACGTCTCAGCACCCTGCTCGCCGCCGGCACGATCGCCCTGCTCACCGCCATCGGCGTGGCCACCCCCGCCGCCGCCGCGGTGAGCACCGAACAGAAGCTCGCCGTTCTCTCCAGCTGGACGCAGACCAGCGCCAGCAGCTACAGCGCCTGGAACTCCGCCCGGCTCAACAAGTCCGCCTGGACCGAGTACGCCTTCGACTGGTCGACCGACTACTGCTCGTCCAGCCCGGACAACCCGCTCGGCTTCAACTTCAGCCTCTCCTGCTACCGGCACGACTTCGGCTACCGCAACTACAAGGCCATGGGCCAGTTCTCGGCCAACAAGTCCCGGCTGGACAGCGCCTTCTACGCCGACCTCAAGCGGGTCTGCGCCACCTACAGCTACGTCGTCCGGCCGGCCTGCTACAGCCTCGCCTGGACCTACTACGAGGCGGTGAGCGTCTTCGGCTCCGTCGCCGCCGTCCAGCAGGCCGACATCGACCGCGCCGCCCGCATGAAGTCCGACGCCGAACGCCGGGCCGCCCTCCGCTGATCCTGCTCCTCCGTCGTTGATCAGGAGGTTCGCGTCGCCGGAGGCCCGGATCCCGACGCGAACCTCCTGGTCAACTCGCGGTGGAGCGGCGCGGGGCGGGGGCCGTGAAGCGCGGGGAGTCGGGGGTGGTCAGGTCGGGGTGTTCCAGGTCCAGGGCCAGGGCGGCGGCCTCCTCCAGGCGGAGGGCGGCGCCGCTGGCGTACGCGGCGTCGAACGCGGCGTCGCCCAGGGTGCGCCGCAGTTCCGCCTGGCGGGCCAGCCAGTACGGGCCGTAGATGCCCGGTGTGGCGCGCAGGCTGGCCCGGGTCGCCTGGGCCGCGCCGAAGAGCCGGGCCGCGCTCACCGGCTCCCCGCCCAGCGCGCAGCGCACCGCTATCGCGTTCACCGTGTCGCAGGCCCGGCCCAGGTAGCCGTGGCTCATCCGGGACCGGAGCGCCACGAGCAGGTGCTCGTGCGCCGCGACCAGATCGCCCCGGGCCAGGGCCACCAGGCCGAGCAGCATGTCCACCGAGCGACGGCCCCGCTCGACCGGGCGGGCCGCCTCCACCGGGCGGGCCGCGCCGAGCACCTCGGCCGCCTCGTCCAGCGCGCCCCGCCGCCAGAGCAACTCGGCGAGGTTGTAGACGGCGAGCAGCGCGTCGGAGACCACGTCCTGGGCGTACGCCCAGTCGATGACCTCCCGGCAGACCCGCTCCGCCTCGACGAACTGTCCCATGTCGACGAGCGGCGCGGCCCGGCCCGCGAGCACCCGCGCCAGCAGCCCCAGGTCGCCGGCCTGCCGGGCGGCCGCCTCGGCCCGCTGCGAGTAGCGCAGCTCCTCGGCGAACTCGCCGTCCGCGCCGGCGTGCAGCGAGTGCATGTGGTACGCCGCCGCCAGCTCGGCCTCCGGGATCGGCTCCCCGGTCTCGGCGATCCGGCCGTAGAGCCGGAACAGCCAGAGGCGCCCCTCCCGGGCCAGCCCACGCTCCCGCCACCACTGGTCCAGCCCGCCGGCCAGGCGCAGCCCGGAGCGGGCGCTGCCGCCCGTGGCGCACCAGCGCAGCGCGGCCCGCAGCTCCCCGGCGAGCGGGTCGAGCGCGTACAGGGAAAGGGTGACCGGCCGGCCGTCCGGGCCAAGGTGGGCGCGGTCCAGGGCGTGCCGGGACCAGGCGACGTGCCGGTCCCGGGCGTGCTGCTCCTCGCCGGCCTCGATGAGCCGCCGGGCCGCGTACGCCCGGATCGGGTCCAGCATCCGGTAGGTGCTGCCCGAGGCGTGCGGCTCGGCCAGCACCATCGACTTGTCCACCAGCACCGACAGCGGGTCGAGCGGGTCGTCGTCCAGCAGCCACTGCACGGTCGACAGGTCCACCGGGCCGGCGAAGACGGCCAGCCAGCGCAGCAGCCGGGCCGAGCGCGCCCCCAGCGTCCGGTACGACCAGGTGACCGTGGCCTGCATCGTCAGGTGCCGCTCGTTCGCCGAGCGCTGCACCGCCCGGCTCGCCTCGGTGGCCGGGGCGGCCCCGGTCGCGGCGGCCACCAGGTCGACCGTGTCCTGCTGGTTGCCGGTCCAGCCGGCCTCCACTGGGCCCGGCTCCGGCTCCTCCCGCCCGGCGTCCAGGGTGCCCAGCATGTCGTCGAGACGCTCGGCGAGCTGCCCGGCCGAGAGCACCCGCAGCCGCGCGGCGGCCAGCTCGATGGCGAGCGGCAGACCGTCCAGCCGGCGGACCACCCGGCGCAGGTCTGCCTGCTCGGCGGGGTCCGGCGCCCGGCCGCCCCGGGCCGCCGTGGTGCGGTCCAGCAGCAGGGCCACCGCGTCGCTCGCCCCGCCGTCCGGGCCCGGATCCACCGAGAGCGGCGGGATCCGCCACACCACCTCGCCGGGCACGCCGAACGACTCCCGGCTGGTGGCCAGCACCCGCACGCCCCGGCCACCGGCCAGCAGCCGGGAGATCACCTCGGCCGAGGCGGCCGGCTGGGCGTCGCAGGTGTCCAGCACGACGAGCATCCGCCGCGCCGCCGCGTACTCGACGAGGGTGTCCACCATGGGCCGGCCGGGCTCCGGGCGGAGCCCGAGCACGGCGGCGATCTCGAACGCGACAAGCCCCGGGTCGGTCACCGCGGCGACGTCGACGAACCACACCCCGTCCGGGTACGCCTCGACGACGCCGGAGGCCAGCTCCACCGCCAGCCGGGTCTTGCCCGCGCCGCCCGCGCCCAGCACGGTCACCAGCCGGTACGTCTCGACCAGCCGCCGCAGCTCGGCCCGCTCGGCCTCGCGGCCGACGAACGAGGTGACCTGGGTGGGCAGGTTGTGGGCCACCGCGTCAGCGGTACGCGGCCGCGGAAAGCTCCGCTCCAGGCCGGGCGCGACGAGCTGGAACAGCCGCTCCCGGTCGTCGAAGCCGCGCAGCCGGTGCAGACCGAGGTCCAACAGGGACACTCCGTCCGGCAGCGGGTCGGCGTGCCGGGCGGTCGCGGCCGAACAGAGCACCTGTCCACCGTGGGCGGCGGCGGCCACCCGTGCCGCCCGGTGCACCTCGGGGCTGGCGTACTCGCCGTCGCGGGGTTCGGCGTAGCCGGTGTGCAGGCCCATCCGGACCCGGGGCGCGGCCTCCGGGGTGGGCCAGTCGTGGCCGGACAGCGCGCGTTGCGCCGTGAGGCAGGCGTGCACCGCCGTGGCCGCGTCCGGGAAGGCGAGGAAGAACGAGTCGCCCTCGGTCAGCAGCTCCGCCCCGTCGGTGCCGGCCAGCGTGTGGCGCAGCAGCCGGCGGTGTTCCCGCAGCACCGGGCGGTAGCCCGGACCGAGCAGCTGGGCCAGCCGCGTGGAGCCCTCGATGTCGGTGAAGACGAAGGTCACCCAACCGCTCGGGAGGTCGATCCGTGGCGACATGCGTGGAACCTCCGCCCCGTGACGTCGGCTTCATGCTGCCCTATGGTCACGCGGTCACGCATCGTGAGAACGGTCGGGCAGATCCCGACCCAAGGTGCCAAAGGATCACACGGGCGGCAGACCGGGTCGACCGGCGGGCCGAGGGTGGGCGGGGCCGTCAGCAGCCGCAGGCGCCGCCGCAGCAACCACCGCCGGACGGGGCGGAGGCTCCGCCGACCGGCCCGGAGCCGCCCCGGCCGGTGACCGCGACGGTGGAGAGCAGCTTCACCGTGTCGGCGTGTCCCTGGGGGCAGGAGGCCGGCTGACCGGCCTCGGCCATGGGGCGGTTGACCTCGAAGGTGTCGCCGCAGGCGCGGCAGCGGAAGTCGTAGCGGGGCATGCCATCAGCGTACGACCGGACCTGACGCGTCGACAGCCATGGGTGATACTCGACGGGTGGTGGACGGCGAGCAGCGATCGACGGTTCGGCCCCTGCGACCGGCCGCGCCGCCCGACGGCGGCGCCGGCCCCGTCCCCCGCCCCCGCAGCAACCCGGCCCCGGCATCGGCGCCGGCCGAGCCGAAGCGGGCCGAGCCGAAGGCAGAGCCGGTCGCCGAGCCGGAGGCGAAGCCGGCCGAGCCGAAGGTGGAGCCGGCCGCCGCCGCGGCCGAGCAAGCCGGGCCGAAGGCCGGTCGACGGCGGCGGGTGACGTTCGCGCACGCGCTCCGGGTGCCGCCGCCCCGACAGCTCGCCGTCGGCGCGGCCCGGGCCACCCGCGCCTGGTCACGCCGGCCCAGCGGGCGCACCACCCTGCCCGCGCTCTTCCTGCTCGCCCTGGTGGCGGCCACCGCCACGGCCGGCGCGCTGCTGGTGCCCGCGGCGGTCCGCAAGCCGCAGCCGGCGGCCGTCGACGCCACCACGAACGCCCCGGTCCAGGGCGTACCCCAGACGGGCGCGGTGCCCGGGGCGACCGGCCTCCCGGCAGTCCCCGGCGTCACCGGCCTGCCGGGCACTCCCCTGCCGACCCTCACGGCCACGCCCGGTGGCACGCCGACCGGGCCCGTCGTCGGCCCGGTGACCCCCGGCCGGCCGGCCGACGCGCTGGCCGCCTGGGCGCAACAGGTGAGCGCGGCCACCGGCATCTCGCAGGTCGCCATGCAGGCGTACGGCTACGCCGAGCTGGTGCTCGCCCAGACGCAGCGCAGCTGCCAGCTGAGCTGGACCACGCTGGCCGCGATCGGCTACGTCGAGTCCCGGCACGGGTCGGCCAACAGGGCCACGCTCCAACCCAACGGCGTCGCCGCGCCGGAGATCCTCGGCGCCCCGCTGGACGGGCAGGGCGGCCGCTCCCGGATCCTCGACACCGACCGGGGTCAGCTCGACCACGACCCGGTCTACGACAAGGCCCTCGGCCCGATGCAGTTCATCCCCAGCACGTGGCAGGAGATCGGCGCGGACGCCGACAACGACGGCGTCAAGAACCCGCACGACATCGACGACGCCGCCCTGGCCGCCGGGCGCTACCTGTGCAAGGGCGGCCGGAACATGACCATCCCGGGCGACTGGTGGGGCGCCATCCTCTCCTACAACGATGTACGCCGCTATGCGCAGGACGTCTTCGACAAGGCCGACGAATACGGACGGCTGAGCGGTACATGACGTGACCGCTCGCGTACATTCACGGACTGGACCCTTCCCCCGGGCAGCCGTTGACGGCAAGCTAGACGGGTGATGGTGCGCGAGTGGGACCCTCGGACCGCGTCGTCCGCCGAGATCGCGTCGCTGCTGGACACGCTGAACGCGGTGCTGGCGGCCGACCTGCCGCAGGATCCGCCCTGGCGGGCGAACTCCCTGCGGGAGTACCTCTCCGAGGTCATGCCGGGTGAGCGCCGGATCTCCTGGGTCGCCGAGGGCGGTCCCGCCGCCGACGGCACGCCCGGCCCGATGCTCGGTCACGTCAACGTGCTGCTCCTCGGCGGCATGGGCGTGCTGGAGGTGCTCGTCCACCCGGAGCTGCGGCGCACCGGGCTCGGCCGCGAGCTGGTCCGGGTGGCCGCCCGCCGGGTCTGGGACGAGGGCTTCCAGTCGATCGGCGTGGAGGTGGTCGGCGACACCCCGGCCGTGGCGTTCTACGAGGCGCTCGGCTTCACGAAGGAGTACGTCGAGACCCGCAGCGTGCTCGACCTGGGCGCGGTGGAGTGGCCGGCGCTGGCCGAGATGGCCACCGAGGTGGGCGCCGGCTACCACGTCGAGTTCTGCCCGGGCGGGCCGCCGGACGACCTGATCGAGGCGTACGCGCGGGCCAAGGCCGAGGTGCGCGACGTCGACGACGGCGAGCTGCGGCCCAGCTCCTACGACCCGCAGCGGCTGCGGGAGAGCCTCGACACGCTGCACCGGCGGGGCATGAAGCCCTACATCGTGCTGGCCCTGCACGAGCAGACCGGCGAGGTGGCCGGCCTGACCGAGGTGGTGGTGCCGGCGCAGCATCCCACCCGGGCCGACCAGTACGACACCATCGTGGTCCGCGACCACCGGGGCTACGGCATCGACCGGGCCATTAAGGCCCGGATGCTGCTGGAGCTGCGGTCCGCCGAGCCCGAGCTGGCCGAGGTGCAGACCTGGAACGCGCAGGCCAACGAGGCGATGTTGAAGGTCAACGCGGAGCTGGGCTACCGTCCCGACCGGGACTGGTGCGAATACAGCGTCGACGTGGCCGAGCTGGTGCACCGGCTCGACAACCAGCGCTGACGGATATTCATCAAACGGCTGCCCGGGGGATGGACGGCGGACCGTAACGGCACTTAACGTGCGTTAGTTCCTGTCCACCCATCGTGGAGGCTCCATGCGCACGCGCCGCACCTTCGCCGCGCTCGCGACCACCGCCGCCGTTTCCGTCACGGCCATCGGGATCGCACCCCCCGCGGCCAGCGCCGCGCCCACCGATCTGTTCATCTCCGAGTACGTCGAGGGCTCGTCCAACAACAAGGCCGTCGAGCTCTACAACGGCACCGGCGCGCCGATCGACCTGGCCGCCGCCGGTTACCAGCTCCAACTCTTCTTCAACGGCGCCACCACCTCGACGAACGTGCCGCTGACCGGCACGGTCGCCTCCGGTGACGCCTTCGTCTTCGCCGCCTCGACGGCCGCCCCGGCGATCCTCGCCCAGGCCGACCAGACCTACGGCGGCTCGCTCTACAACGGCGACGACGCGATCGTGCTGCGCAAGGGCACGACCGTTGTCGACTCGATCGGCCAGGTCGGCGTCGACCCCGGCTCCGAGTGGGGCACCGGGCTCACCAGCACCGCCGACAACACGCTGCGGCGGCTGCCCTCGGTGAGCGCCGGCGACACCGACCCGGCCGACGCGTTCGACCCGGCCGCCCAGTGGGCGGGCTTCGCCACCGACACCTTCGACGGGCTGGGCAGCCACAGCATCGACGGCGGCGGCCCGGTCGACCAGGCGCCGACGCTGACCTGCGGCGGCACGCTGACCCTTGAGGCCGGCGCCACCGCGACCCGCCAGGTCACCGCCACCGACGCCGACGACACCGTCACCGACCTCGCGGTCACCGCGGTCAACCCGGCGCCGGCGAGCGGCTCGATCAGCCGTACCGCGTTCACCCCGGCCACCGCGGCCGGCGGCACGGCCACCGCGACGCTTACCGCCACCGGCCTCCCGGCCGGCGCCTACTCGGTCACCGTGACCTCGACCGACGCCGAGGGCGGCACCGCGACCTGCACCCTGACCGTGCAGGCCACCGCCGTGCTGTCAGTGGGCGAGGTGCAGGGTCGCACCGGTGACGACGAGGACGGCCGCACCGACCGGTCGCCGCTCGCCCCGGCCAGCGGCAACGGCACCAGCTCCATGCTGTACGACGTGCGGGGCGTGATCACCCAGAAGTCGCTGACCCGCACCTCCGCCGGGGCCGACCAGTGGGGCTTCTACCTGCAGAGCCGCACCGGCGCCGAGGACGGCGACCCGCTCACCTCGGACGGCATCTTCGTCTTCATGGGCTCCTTCACCACGCTGATCGGCGGCTACGCCCCGACCGTCGGCGACGAGGTGGTGCTGCGCGGCCGCGTCTCCGAGTACTTCAACCAGACCCAGCTCTCCAGCGCCTCCCTGGTGCGCAAGCTCGACTCCGGGCTGGACGTGGACACGGCCGTACGCGTGGACGACGCCCGGCCGCCGGCCGACGCGGCCGCCGCCGGCCTGTTCTGGGAGCGGCACGAGGGTGAGCGGATGCGCGTCCGTTCCGGCAGCGGGGTCTCCGCCCCGCGGCACATCTTCGCGTCCACCCTGGACTCTGAGGTCTACGTGCTGGACCGCGAGGACCCGATCATGAAGCGGTCCGACCCGTACGCCCGCCGGGTGTTCCGGGACGCGCACCCGCTGGACGACATCCCGGGCACGCTCTTCGACAACGGCAACTACCAGCGCATCCTGCTGGGCGCCGGCGGCGTGAAGGCGACCGCCGGGGACTCGAAGGCCCTGCTGCCGGAGGCCCGCACCTTCGACACGCTGACCGAGGACGCCTACGGCGCCATCTCGTACGCGTTCAGCAAGTACAGCGTGCAGCCCGAGCAGCTCACCCTGACCGGCGGCGCGGACCCGGCCGAGAACAACCCGCCGCAACCGGCCGACCGGAACAGCGAGGTGGCGGTCGCCACCTACAACGTGGAGAACCTGTACGACTACCGGGACGACCCGTTCGACGGCTGCGACTTCGCCGGCAACTCGGGTTGCGCCGGGGTGAACCCGCCGTTCGACTACGTGCCGGCCAGCGAGGCGGCGTACACCGAGAAGCTGGGTGTGCAGGCGCGGCAGATCATCGGCGCCCTGCACAGCCCGGACCTGCTGCTCGTGCAGGAGGCCGAGGACCAGGACATCTGCACCGTGGCCGACGGCAAGCTGGTCTGCGGCGACACGAACAACGCCGACGGCGCGCCGGACACCGTCCAGGAGCTGGCGCTGGCCATCGCGGCCAACGGCGGCCCCGCCTACGCGGCGGCGTACGACCGGACCGGCGCGGACGCCCGCGGCATCGCCTCGGCGTTCCTCTACCGCACCGACCGGCTGACGCTGGCCGAGGCGACCGCCGGTGACCCGCTGCTGGGCTCGGCGCCGACCGTGCAGTACCGCTCGGCGGCCCTGTCGTCGAACGCCGACGTGCAGAACCCGAAGGGGTTCAACGCGGTCCTTCCGGCCGACGTGGACCGCTCGACCGGGGTGGACGGCAGCAACGTCTACACCCGGGCGGTCCAGCTGGCCAGGTTCACCGTGGCGGCGGCACCCGGCTCGACCGAGCACTTCACGCTCTGGGCGGCCACCAACCACTTCTCGTCCGGGCCGGACAGCCGGGTCGGGCAGCGGCGGGAGCAGGCCGCGTACGGGGCGGCGCTGGTGCAGGCCGTCGAGGCGGCCGACCCGAACGCGCGGGTGATCTACGGCGGTGACCTGAACGTCTTCCCGCGCCCGGACGACCCGATCGCCACGGGGGCGAACCCGACGCCGTCGGACCAGCTCGCCCCGCTGTACCAGGCCGGCCTGCACAACCTCTGGGACGACCTGGTGGCGGACGTGCCGGCGGCGGCGTACTCGTACACCTACGACGGGCAGGCGCAGACGCTGGACAACCTCTTCGTCAACGACCCGCTGCACGAGGACCTGGTGCAGGTACGCACGGCGCACATCAACGCCGACTACCCCACCGACGCCGAGGGCCTGGGTGACCGCGGGGCCAGCGACCACGACCCGCAGGTGGCCCGGTTCCGTTCCCGCGCGTCGCTGAGCGTCTCCGACGCCGCGGTGGCCGAGGGCGACAAGGGCGACAGCACCATGACGTTCACGGTGACCGTCTCCCGCCCGCTCTCGGAGCCGGCCCTGCTCTGCGCCACCACCTACGGCACGACGGCGCAGGCCGGGTCGGACTACGACCCGTACGTGGGTTGCCAGACCCTGGCCGCCGGCCAGACCTCGCTGACCTTCCCGGTGACCGTCCGCGGTGACCGGAAGCGCGAGGGGGACGAGCAGCTCAAGCTGTACGTGGCGGGCGTGCCGGGCCTCCGGCTCGCCGACCCGGTCGGCGTGGGCACCATCCGCGACGACGACTGACGGCGGTACCGCGAAGCGGCCCGTCGCCCGGCTCACCAGCCGGGCGGCGGGCCGTTGCGGTAGCCGCACCGCTGCGGGTCGCGCGGCGGCGGCACGCCCCGGTACTTGGCCACCCGCACCTCCCACTGGCTGCGCCGTCGGAGGGCGTCGCGGTATGCCCGGTCGCGGTAGAAGGTCTCCGGCGGGCGGGCCAGCCCGTACAGGTCGGCCCACCACTCCCCGGGCTCCGGGTCGGCGATCAGGCACCCCTGGCCCCGGACCCGAGCCGCCCGCACCGCGAAACGGCCTCAATATGGACGAAGCAGGCGCACCAGCCGCGGTGGCCTCACCCCCTCCACCCCGCTTTGCTCTGCAGCCCCATACGCACCGGACACGGAGGGTTGCTGCTGCGCCGATGGCTGCAGAGCAAAGCGAGCGGGGGTGAGGGGCGGGGGCGCCGATCCACGGAACGCAGAGTGACCATGCGCGGCCGTCAGTTCCACCCCGGGCCAGTACCGACCGGTCGGTCCGGCCGCGACGAGCCGGGGCCGGGAACGAAATCGACCCCCGGAGCGTGTACCGGACATGGGAAGCCACCCCTCGGCGCCGGCCGGTCCGGCGGACGTGTTGACGCGCTCGCGCGACACGCCCCCGCACCTGCCGTTCGAGCAGTTCTATCGGGATCACGTGGACCGGATCCACCGCGCGCTCGCGCTGGCCGTCGGGGACACCGCGGTGGCCCGGGAGGCGACCGACGAGGCGATGGCCCGGGCGTACGCCCGGTGGGACCGGGTGCGCCGGCTGGACAACCCGGGTGGCTGGGTCTTCCGGGTCGGGCTGAACTGGGCCACCTCCTGGTGGCGGAAGGTGCGCCGGGAACGGCCACCGGCCGAGGACCGGCATCCGGCAGCGGCCGCCCCGGATCCCGCCGGGCTGGCCGCCCGGTCGGCCCTGGAACTGCTGCCCGTGAGCCGGCGCACCGTGATCGTCTGCCGGGTGCTGCTGGATCTCTCCACCGCCGAGACCGCCGCCGTGCTGGACCTGACCGAGGGCACCGTCCGCAGCCGCCTCTCGCGGGGGCTGGCCGAGCTGCGGGCCGCGCTGGCCGAGGAGGAGTGACCGTGGACGCCGTACCCGAAGAACTGGCCGAGCTGGTCCACCGCGCCGCTCGCGCCACCGGCCCGCACCCGGCGGACCTGGCGGCCATCCGTCGGCGTGCCCGCGCCCGGCGTCGCCGGCGGGGCGTGACCGGGGCGGCCGGGCTGGTGGCGCTGATCGCCCTGACCGGGGGCGCCGTGCCGCTGCTGGTCCAGGAGCGCCGGCCGGCACCGACGGTTGCCGCACCGTCGGCGTCACCGGCCGCTCCCGACCTGCCGCCGCCGACACCGGCGCCGGCGCAGCGGCTGATGCTCAGTGGTGACGGCGGCACCGTGCGACCGCACCGGGCCGGCCCGGAGATCGGTCTGGTCGGGGGCGTCGCGGACGAGCTGCGAAGCGACGGCTCGGTGCTCCGGCACCGGGTCCCCGCCGGTTGGCAGGAAACCGTCGCGCTGCCCGACGGACGGCTGGTCGGCCTGAAGCTCACCGACCTCATGCCCGGCGTGCGGCGGACGGACGGCCCGGACGTGGCGGGCCTCTCGATCCGGCTCATGGTGCTGGACGCGAACGATCGGGTCGAGATCAGCCGGGAGGTCCGGATCAAGGGGCAGGGCCTCAAGCTGGCCGGCGCCGACGCGCGGTACGCCTACCTGGTCCGCGACGGTGTGGGTCTGGTGGCTCACGAGCTGACCACGGGCCGGGAGAAGACGATGATCACCGCTCCGGCCGGCGCCGACGGCCAGCTGCCGTTCCGCGAGGCGGCGCTGGCGGCGGGCCTGGTGGTGTCGGTGACCGGCCCGCCCGACATGACGCGATGCCAGCTCGACGTACGTCGACTCGCCGGTGGGAGACGGCTGTCCCGCCTCACCGTCAACGGCGAGTGCGCGCCGTCGATCCGGCTCTCCCCGGACGGCAGCCTCGTCGCGGTCCCCTACCGCCGCCCGGACGGTCGGAACCTCGACTACCGGCTGGCGATCCTGGACACCGCCACCGGGCGGCTCCGGGCTGACCAGCCGCTCGGCACGGCCAGCCCGACCCACGGCATGACGGGCGGCGGGACCTGGGGTGCCGCCTGGGTCGACGACACCACCGTGCGCGTGGTCTGGGCGCAGCTACCGGACCCGCCCCGGAAGGTCTACTCCGTCGCGGAGCTGGCCCGGGTGGTGACGGTCGGCGTTCAGTAGCGCTGGCGGAGCAGCTGGGCGGCCTCGACCGCCCAGTAGGTGAGGATGATCTGCGCGCCGGCGCGGCGGATCGAGGTGAGCGTCTCCATGATCACCCGCTCGCGGTCGATCCAGCCGTTCGCGGCGGCCGCCTCGACCATCGCGTACTCGCCGGAGACCTGGTAGGCGGCGACCGGGACGTTGACCGCGGCTCGGACCGCCGCCACCACGTCGAGGTAGGGCAGGGCCGGCTTGACCATCACCATGTCGGCGCCCTCGGCCACGTCCAGCTCGACCTCGCGCAGCGACTCCCGGAGGTTGGCCGGGTCCTGCTGGTAGGCGGACCGGTCGCCCTCCAGGGCCGACTCGACGGCGTCCCGGAACGGGCCGAAGAAACCGGAGGCGTACTTGACCGCGTACGCGAGGATCGACACGTCCTGGTGCCCGGCGGCGTCCAGCGCCCGGCGAGCCGCGCCGACCTGACCGTCCATCATCCCGGACGGCCCGACCACGTGGACCCCGGCGTCGGCCTGGGCGACCGCCATCCGGGCGTACGCCTCCAGGGTGGCGTCGTTGTCCACGGTGCCGTCGGGGGTGAGCAGGCCGCAGTGCCCGTGCGAGGTGAACTCGTCCAGGCAGAGGTCGCTCATCACCACTGTGGCGTCGCCGACCTCGGCGATCACGTCCCGGATGGCCACGTTGAGGATGCCGTCCGGGTCGATGCCACCCGACCCGGTCTCGTCCCGCGTCGCCGGCACCCCGAAGAGCATGATCCCGCCGACCCCGGCCTGGACCGCCTCGACGGCGGCCTTGCGCAGCGAGTCCCGGGAGTGCTGGAGCACCCCCGGGAGCGACGCCACGGCCCGCGGCTCGGTCAGCCCCTCCTTGACGAACATCGGCACGACCAGCTCGGCCGGGTCGACGCGGGTCTCGGAGACCAGCCGCCGCACGGCCGCGTTGCGCCGCAGCCGGCGGGGCCGGATCTCGGGGTACGACATGAGGGGCCTCCTGTCAGCGGAACCTCAGGGCGGTCGGGCCCTGCACCTTCGAGCCCCGGCGCTGCTTGGCCGGCATGGCGGCGAGCTTCTCGCGCAGCTCGACGGCGTAGGCGGCGAGCGCCTCCACCAGGTCGGGCACCGAGGCGTGCGGCGGCTGCACGTCGACCCGCAGGCCGAACTCCGTGGCGGTCTCCGCCGTCTTGGGCCCGATAACCGCAACAACGGTACGCGCGTGCGGCTTCCCCGCGATGCCGACCAGGTTCCGGACGGTGGAGGACGAGGTGAAGAGCACCGCGTCGAACCCGCCCGACTTGATCGCGTCGCGAATCTCGGCCGGCGGCGGCGCGGCCCGGACGGTCCGGTACGCGGTCACGTCGTCGACCTCCCAGCCGCGCTCGGTGAGCCCGGCGGCCAGGGTCTCGGTGGCGATGTCGGCGCGCGGCAGCAGCACCCGGCCGACCGGGTCGAGGATCTCGTCGTGCGGCGAGAACTCGGCCAGCAGGCCCTCGGAGGACTGCTCCCCGGACGGGATCAGCTCCGGCTGGATGCCGAACGCGCGGACCGCCTCGGCGGTGGCCTCGCCGATGCAGGCGATCTTGACACCGCCGAAGTGGCGGGCGTCCAGGCCGTGCTCGGCGAACTTCTCCCAGACCGCCCGGACCGCGTTCACCGAGGTGAAGATCACCCAGGCGTACCGGCCGTCGACCAGGCCCTTGACCGCCCGCTCCATCTGGGCCGGGGTGCGCGGCGGCTCGACCGCGATGGTCGGCACCTCGCACGGGATCGCCCCGTACGCGCGCAGCCGCGCGCTCATGGCGCCGGCCTGCTCCTTGGTGCGGGGTACGAGCACCTTCCAGCCGTACAGCGGCCGGTTCTCCCACCAGCTCAGCTTGTCGCGGTCGGCGACGCCCGCGCCGACGGTGAGCACCACCCGGCCGGTGAAGCCGAGCGCCGCCGCGACGAAGGAGTCCACGGTCGACGTGGTGGTGTACTGCGTCTCGCCGGTGCCGTCGCCGGTCACCCCGACGGCGGTGGTGCCCTCCACCCCGGCGGCCAGCAGGCCGTCCCGGATGGCGGCCAGGTCACCGGCGTCCACCGCGATGGCCAGCGAGCCACGGGCCACGGCGGCGGCCAGCGCGTCGAAGTCCAGCGTGGTGACGTCCTCGACGTCGGCGGCGGTGCGTACGCCCGGCAGCGGCACGCCGGCGTAGGTGGCCACGCCCTCGGCCTGGCCGACGCCCGGCACCACCTCGAAGTGCGCCGCGGTACGCGCCACCGCCTGCACCTCCTTGACCACCGAGTCGTGGCCGAACGGGTCGCCGGCGACCAGGTGCACGGCGTTCTGGCCGGACCGGGCCGCGGAGATCAGCACCTTCGCCACGTCCCCCGGCACACCCTCGGCGGGGCTGAACTCGGCGTCGGACCTGGCCTGGGCGCGCACGTGGTCGAGCAGCGACTCGGGGACTCCCCGGTCGTAGACCACCTGGTCGGCGTCCACCAGGGCGTCCAGCGCCCGGCGGGTCAGCAGGCCCGGGTCGCCGGGACCGGCCCCGACGAACGCGATCCGGCCTACGGGCTTACGGGTGCGGGTCATTCTGTGCTCCCAAATTGCTGGGTCCCCGGGCCGGCGTGTCCTTCTTGGCCGAGGATCGAGTCGGCGCCGAGTTCGAGGAGTTCGGCGGCGAGTGCCTTGCCGATCTCCGCCGCGTCGGCGGGCGTTCCGGTGCGGGACAGCCGGAGGTCACGGGTGCCGTCCGGGCTGATCACCGCCCCGCGCAGGTAGATCTCCTCACCGGCGTCACCCTCGGCGAGTTCGCCGTAGGCGGCGACGGGTGCGCTGCACCCGGCCTCCAGGGTGGCCAGCAGTGCCCGCTCCGCGACGACCGCGGCGCGGGACGGTGCGTGGTCGAGCACGCCGAGCAGCTCGACCAGGTCCTGGTCGTCGATCCGGCACTCCACGGCCAGCGCGCCCTGGGCGGGCGCCGGCAGCATGAGCATCGGATCGAGCGTCTCGGTGATGACGTCGGTCCGGCCGAGGCGGGCGAGCCCCGCCCGGGCCAGCACGACGGCGTCGAGGTCCGCGTCCGGGCCGAGCACCCGGCCGAGGCGGGTGTCGACGTTGCCGCGGATCGGGGTGACCTCCAGCTGCATGCCGAGGGCGTGCAGCTGGGCGATGCGGCGCAGCGCGCCGGTGCCCACCCGGGCGCCGGGCGGCAGCTCGGCGAGGGTGCGGCCGTCCCGGGCGACAAGCGCGTCCCGCGGGTCCTGCCGCTGCGGCACGGCGGCGATGTGCAGGCCGGGCGCCGCCGCGGTGGGCAGGTCCTTGTACGAGTGGACGGCGAAGTCGATCTCCCGGGCGGTCAGCGCGTCCCGCAGCGCGGAGACGAAGACGCCGACGCCGAGCCGGTGCACCGGTGCCGTGGAGCGGTCGCCGGCGGTCACCACCTCGACCAGCTCGACCGGGCGGCCGGTGGCCGCGGTGAGGGCCTCGGCGACGTGGCCGGACTGGGCCATCGCCAGGGCGCTGCCCCGGGTGCCGAGGCGCAGGGGGGCGGTCATCGCGCACCTCCGGTGGGCGGGTCGGAGTCGGCCGGCATGATGATCTCTGCTTCCACCACGTCGGGGACGGTGTCGACCGGTGAGGTCTGCGGCACCTCGAGGTCGAACAGCTCGCGCAGCAGGGCGGCGTACTGGTCGCCGCCGGGCTCGGCGGCGAGCTGGCGGACCCGGACGGTCGGCTGGTGCAGCAGCCGCTGCACCACCCGGTGGACCGTGCGGGCGACCTCGGCGCGCTGGTCGTCGGTGAACTCCGGGCGGCGCTGGGCGAGCCGGCGCAGCTCGGCGGTGACCACGTCGTCGGCGCGCCCGCGCAGGGCCGCCACGGTGGGGGCCACGTCGGCGCCGCGCAGCCAGCTCAGGAACGCCTCGACCTCGCCGGCCACGATCCGGGTGACCTCGGCGGCGTCGGCGGCGGCCGGGCCGTCGGCGAGGATCGCCGCCATCCGGTCGATGTCGATCACCTCGACGCCGGGCAGGGCGGCGACGCCCTCCTCGACGTCGCGCGGGACGGCCAGGTCGAGCAGGACCAGCGGGCCCCGGGCGGGGTCGCGGCGGGCCAGCGCCCGGGTCACCACGTCGCGGGTCAGGACCGGTTCGGTCGCCGCGGTGGCGGCCACCACGATGTCGACAGTGGTGAGCGCGTCGACCAGCTCGGCCATCGGCACGGCGGCCGCGCCGTACGACTCGGCCAGCCGGACGGCCCGCGCGGCGCCCCGGTTGGTGACGGTGAGCGGGCCGGCGCCCAGCCGGGAGAGGGTGGCCACGCTCAGCGAGCCCATCGCCCCGGCGCCCACGACCATGGCGGGCCGGCCGGTCAGGTCGCCGTCGAGCAGGCCGGCGGCCAGGTCGAGGGCGGCGGTGACGACGCTCTGGCCGGCCCGGTCGATGTTGGTCTCGGCGTGCGCGCGCTTGCCCACCCGCAGCGCCTGCTGCATCAGCTCGTGCAGCAGCCGCCCGGCGGTGTCGGCGCCGCTGGCCGAGTGGTAGGCGTCGCGGAGCTGGCCGAGGATCTGCGCCTCGCCGACGACCATCGAGTCCAGCCCGGTGGCGACCCGGAAGACGTGGTCCACGGCGGCGGCGTCGTAGTGCACGTAGAGGTGGGCGGCGAGCGTCGCCGGCGGGGCGCCGGCCTGCTCGGCCAGGACCGCGCAGATGTCCCCGAGGCCGCCGTGGAAGCCGGAGACGGCCGCGTACACCTCGACCCGGTTGCAGGTGGAGACGAGCACGGCCTCGGCGACGTACGGCTGGGCGACCAGGCGGTCCAGGGTGCGGGTGAGGTCCGCGGGCGGGACCGCCAGCTGCTCCAGCGTGGCGACCGGGGCGGTGCGGTAGGACGCGCCGACGACGAGCAGTTTCACGTGCCGATCGCCTCCTGGGTGTCGGTGGCCGCGAGCCCGCCGGGAAGCGCGGTCAGCGACGCCTTGCGGTGCTCGTGGAAGGACAGGATCTGCAGCTCGATCGCGAGGTCGACCTTGCGCACGTCGACCCCCTCCGGAACCGAGAGTACGCAGGGCGCGAAGTTGAGGATGCTCGTCACGCCGACGGCCACGAGCTGATCCGCGACCGCCTGGGCGGCCGGCGCGGGGGTGGCGATCACGCCGATCGAGATCGACTCCTCGACGGCGACCCGGGCCAGGTCGTCGACGTGCCGCACGACCAGCCCGTTGATCTCCTCGCCGACGCGGGACGGGTCGGCGTCGAAGAGCGCGGCGATGCGGAAACCGCGGCTGGCGAAGCCGTCGTAGCCGGCCAGGGCGTGACCGAGATTACCCACGCCGACGAGCGCGACCGAGCGGCACTGGGTGAGCCCGAGCACCGACTCGATCTGCTCGATCAGCAGGGTGACGTCGTAGCCGACGCCCCGGGTGCCGTACGAGCCGAGGTGGGAGAGGTCCTTGCGGAGCTTCGCCGAGTTGACCCCGGCGGCGTTGGCCAGCCCCTCGCTGGAGACCGTCTCGTGGCCGGTCTCGGCGATCGCGTGCAGGGCACGGAGGTATTCCGGGAGCCGCGCGACGGTCGCCTCGGGCAGTTCCGGGAGCGCCGGCACGGCACCGGCTCGGCCGGGCGCGCCAGGGTGACGGTGCTGACTCATGAGACTCCGTGCGGTGCGATCCTCGACCAGCGACGGTGACCGGTCGTTCCGGGACTCCCGCTGGCGACCGATGTTGCCGGCTGTGCTAGCAGGGCGCGTCGGAACTACAGAGTAGGCGCTTGTGAAGAGGTGCACAAATCGCGATCTTGAAAGCTCGCGACGCGCCTCCACCTGCCCCTCCATTCCAACAAGATCGATAGACGGAGCTCCCTCGGCGCCGCGTGGCGATTATTGCTCAATCCCGACTTCTCTGACCAATCGCGCGCGCCCGGTAACGCTGTGTCGTCGTCGGGGAGAGGCGCGTCTCACGTCCGGGAGGCGGCGGAGGTAGGGAGAACCCCACCCCGGAGAGGCCCGTGCACGGGATGGGTCGGGCCCGTCCCGGCCCATAGCCTCGGAGCATGACCGCCGTACCGCTGGGCGCCGCGCCCACCCCCACCACACCCGTCCGGGGCCTCGTCCGCCAGCTCCTGCGCGACTCCGGCTACGTGCTCTTCAGCCTGCCGCTGGCGCTGGTCGGCTTCGTGCTGGCGGTGGCCGGCATCTCGCTCACCGCCGGGCTGCTGGTCACCACGCTCGGCCTGCCGGTCCTCACCGGCACCCTGTACGCGGCGCGAGGGCTGGCCGACCTGGAACGGCTGCGGCTGCCCGCCGTGCTGCGCCAGCCCCGGGTACGCCCGATCTACCTGGCCCCCGAGCGGGGCGCGGGCTTCTGGCGGCGGGTTCTCACCCCGATGCGCGACCCGCAGTCCTGGCTCGACCTGCTGCACGCCTTCATCCGGCTGCTGGTGACCCTGCCCACGTTCGTGGTGGTCGTGGTCTGGTGGGCGTTGGCCCTCACCGGCACGCTCTACGGCGCGTACGACTGGGCCATCCCGCGCGGCCCCGACGACCAGGACCTCAGCCAGCTCCTCGGGATGGGTGACGGGGCCGGGGCGCGGGTCGCCCTGAACACCGCGATCGGGCTGTTCGCCCTGTTCACCCTGCCGCTCGTGGCGCGGGCCTGCGCCCGGATCCAGGCCGCCCTGGCCTACTCGCTGCTCACCGGGGTGGCCGAGATGCGGCAGCGGATCACCACGCTGGAGGAGCAGAAGCGGGCCGCCGCGTCCGCGGAGGCGTCCGCCCTGCGCCGGCTGGAGCGGGACATCCACGACGGCCCGCAGCAGCGCCTGGTCCGCCTCGCCATGGACCTGAGCCGGGCCCGCCAGCAGCTCGCCGCCGACCCGGAGGCGGCCCGCCGGACCCTGGACGAGGCGGTCAGCCAGACCCGGGAGACCCTCGACGAGCTGCGCGCCCTGTCCCGGGGCATCGCCCCGCCGATCCTCGTCGACCGGGGCCTGCCCAGCGCGCTGGCCGCGCTCGCCGCCCGCGCCCTGGTCCCCACCGAACTGGTGGTCGACGACGAGCTGGGCACCGCCGCCGGGCGGCTCGACCCGGGGCTGGAGAGCACCGCGTACTTCGTGGTGGCCGAGGCGCTGACCAACGTCGCCAAGCACAGCCGGGCCGCCACCTGCCGGGTCGAGGTGACCCGCAAGGTCGGCCGGCTGGAGATCACCGTGGCCGACGACGGGATCGGCGGCGCCCACCTGGCCAAGGGCCACGGGCTCAGCGGCATCGCCGACCGGGTGCGCGCCGCCGGCGGGACCCTGGAGGTGGCCAGCCCCACCGGCGGGCCGACCCGGATCCACGCGGAACTCCCCCGGTGACACCACCGACCGGCGGCACGCCGGACCGGAACACGGCCGCGCTGTGGATCCAGGACGTGATAGACACCGGACCCATGCGGGTGGTGATCGCGGACGACGCCGTACTGCTCCGGGAGGGGCTGGTCCGGCTGCTGACCGAGTCGGGACACGAGGTGGTGGCCGCCGTCGGTGACGGGGACGCCCTGGTCGAGGCGGTGGTGGCGCACCGGCCGGACGTCTCGGTGGTGGACGTGCGGATGCCGCCGTCGCACACCGACGAGGGGCTGCGGGCGGCCGTGGAGGCGCGCCGGCGGGTGCCGCGTACGCCGGTCCTGGTGCTCTCCCAGTACGTCGAGGTGTCGTACGCCGACGACCTGCTCGCCACGACGGGCGGCGGGGCCGGCGGGGGCGGGATCGGCTACCTGCTCAAGGACCGGGTGGCCGCGATCGACGAGTTCCTGGACGCGCTGGCCCGGGTGGCGGGCGGCGGGACGGTGCTGGACCCGGAGGTGATCAGCCAGCTGCTGGTCCGGCGCCGCCGCGACGACCCGCTGGCCGAGCTGACCCCCCGCGAACGCGAGGTGCTCGCCCTCATGGCCGAGGGCCGCTCCAACACCGCCATCGCCCGCGCCCTCGTGGTCAGCGACGGCGCCGTCGAGAAGCACGTCCGCAACATCTTCACCAAGCTCGACCTGCCCCCCGACGCCACCCACCACCACCGGCGGGTCCTGGCCGTCCTCACCCACCTCCGCGCCTGAGACGCCCGGCGGGCTCAGAAGGTCCGCGCGAGGGCGACCGCCTGGGTGAGGGTGTCGGCCACCGGGTGCGCGGAGGTGCGCAGGCGCGCGGGGTCGGAGAGACCACCGGTGTAGAGGACGCAGGCGGCCCCCACCGAGGCGGCGGCGTCGCCGTCGTCCAGGGAGTCGCCGATCAGCACCACCTCACGGCCGTCGAGGCCCAGCTCGGCGAGGTGCTTCTCCAGCCACTCGGCCTTCGGGCCGCCGCCGACCGCGGCGCGCAGCCCGTCCACCCGGGCGAAGTGCGGGGTCAGCCCGTACGTGTGCACCGTGGGCACCAGCTCGTCGTGGAACCACATGGACAGCAGCGACTGGCTGCCCGGCCAGGCGGCGATCGCGGCGGTGGCGTCGGCGGCCAGCGCGCAGCTGGTCAACCCGGCCCGGTACGCCTCGTGGAAGATCCGGTCGAGCCGGCCGAACGCCTCGTCGTCGATCGCCCGGCCGAGCATCTCGGCGTAGTAGTCGGCGATCGGGCGGCGGAACCGCACCCGGTGCTCGTCGGCGGTGACCACCGGACCGCCGGCGCTGGCGAAGGCGACGTTGGTGGCCCGCACCACCAGGTCGAGGTCGTCGAGGAGGGTTCCGTTCCAGTCCCACACCAGGTGGCGGCGCGCAGCGGTCATCGCTGCACTGTAAGGGGCGGCTCAGAGCTGGGGGGTGGTGAGGTCCCGCAGCAGCCGTTCCTCCTCGACCCGCCAGTAGCCGTGCTCCTTGCCGTCGAGCAGCACCACCGGCAGCCGGTCGCCGTACTCGCGTTCCAGCTCCAGGTCGCCCGTCACGTCCTTCTCGATCCAGCGGTCGCCGGTCACCGCCACCACCCGGTCGAGCGCCGCCTTCGCGTCCTCGCAGAGGTGGCAGGCGGGCCGGGTGATCAGGGTGAGCCGGGCGTCACTGGACATCGGATACCTCCGTGCGGATCTCGGTCGGCGGCGCGGGCGCGGGCACCGGGGGCGCCGCCGGGCGGAGCTCGGTCTTGCGTACCTTGCCGATCGCCGAGTGGGGCAGCTCGTCGACGAACTCGACGGCGGTCGGGCACTTGAACCGGGCCAGGTTACGCGCGCAGTGGCCGAGCAGCTCCTCCGCCGTCACCGTCGAGCCGGCCGCCCGCACCACGTACGCCCGGACAGTCTCGCCGGTCCGCGGGTGCGGCATGCCCAGGACGGCCGACTCGGCCACCCCGGGGTGCGCCTGGAGCACCAGCTCCACCTCGTGCGGGTAGACGTTGAAGCCGTTGACCAGGATCAGCTCGCCGAGCCGGTCGACCAGGAAGAGGTCCCCGTCGGCGTCGGCGTACGCCACGTCGCCGGTGGGCCACCAGCCGTCCGGGTCCGGGCCGTCGCGGCCGTCCGGCCAGTAACCGCCGAACAGGTTGGCGCCGCGCACCACGATCTGCCCCGGGTCGGTGCCCTCCGGGTCGTCGGAGAGGTGCAGCTCGTCGGCGTCCTCCTCGGCCGTGGGCACCCCGTCGCGCCACAGCTCCACGCCGTCGGACCCGACCAGGCGCAGCTCGACGCCGGGCAGGGGGCGGCCGATGGAGCCCGGCTTGGGCTCGCCCCCGACCAGGGTGGAGGTGAGCACGGGCGCGGTCTCGGTGAGCCCGTACCCGACGTGCACCGGGTGCCCGGTCACCTCGGTGAAGCGCGCCCCGGCGGCCGGCGGCAGCGGCGCCGCGCCGCACACCGCGACCCGCACCGAATCCAGCACCCCGGGGCGGTCGCCCGCCGCGTCGGCCCAGGCCAGGAACATCGACGGTACGCCCACCAGCACGCTCACCCGGTGCCGGGCGATCTCGTCGAGCGCCCCCGTCGGGCCCGGCTCGTCGACGAGCACCCCGGTCGCTCCGTGGTGGACCACGGCCCCCAGACCGGAGTTCAACCCGTACGCGTGGAACAGCGGCAGCGCGAGCAGCACGGTGTCGTCGGGGCCGACCACCGGCGGGTCGATCCGGTCGACCTGGGCGTGGTTGGCGGCCAGGGCCCGGTGCGACAGCATCGCGCCCTTGGGCCGGCCCTCGGTGCCGGAGGTGTAGAGCAGGACGGCGAGGTCGTCCCCGTCCCGGGCCGGGAAGCCGGCCGCCTCGTCACCGTCGGTGACCGGCGGGGTGGTGTGCACCGCGGTGAGCGCGGGCAGGTCGCCGGTGGGCACCCGGTCGACCACCTCGGCCGCGCCGACCAGCACGGCGGCACCGGAGTCGGCGAGCACGTGCCGCAGCTCCCGGGCGGTGAAGCCCGGGTTGACCGGCACCGCCACCAGTCCGGCGCGGAGCACGGCCAGGTAGGTGACCACGAAGTCCGGGGTGTTGCCGAAGGCGATCGCCACCCGGGGCGGATGGCCGTCGGGAGCGGACGGTGGCACCGCCGCGGCCAGGGCACGGGCGGTCGCGGTCACCGAGGCGTCCAGAGCGGACCAGGTCAGCGTCCGGTCGCGCCAGTGCAGCGCGGGACGGTCACCGTCGACGGCGGCCACCCGGCGGAGCCGGTCGGCGAGGTTCGGCGCGGAGCTGTGGGCTGCGTCCTGCACGGTGGCTGAGTCTGGCACAGCCGCGTCCGCCCGGCCACGCCCGAGCGCCGGGGACGCCGCGTGGCGGACAACGCGTCCGGCTCCACCGGACACGCCGGACCGCGGTCCCCCCGACGGGACTGTCCACCCCGCCAGGAGCGATTCCCGAACGTGGGAAGGGGCCCTCCACCGGTCGGCCGACGGGGTCCTCCGGGCAGCCGGAACCGCACCGGCGGTGCCGCCGCCGCGACACGCCGAAGGCGCAACAAAATTGGCTCCGACCAGGACTTTCCACTCCGGACCAGCTGGCGACGCGAAAGTCAACCGCACACGACGGACAAGGCGTCCGCCATTTGTGCGACGGGACCGGAAATACTTCCGCTCTGTGTAACGGACTTGCCACGCGTGGGTGACGTTGGCCCTATCATCACTCGGGTCGGCTCACCCCATTTGCCGTGAGTCGACACCCCTCAGCCCGAGGAGGCCCCCGTGCCTGTGAGCGCATTGGACCAGCACCTCAAGGTGACCTGCCGCCCGTCGGCACGTCCCCGAACCGCCGCGCCCGGTCGGGGCGTACCCGGTCCCGCCGCGACGACGCGGCGGCCGGTGCGGCCGTGCCCCGCCTGCACCGGGGAGGCGCGGTGACCACCTTCGGTTACGCGGACCGGCCGGCCGGAGTGACCGGCCCGACCCAGCGAACACCCGTCAACGAGCGCCTGGAGCCCGCTCCACGGGCCGCCGCCGACGGGATGCGCGGTCTCGCCGTCCGCGGCGAGGGGCGGCGGGTCCGCAACCGGACGCACCACAACGAGGCGCCGCCGCGGCCGGCGACGCCCGGCGGCAACGCGAAGACCGCCGCCGGCCGGCTCGGCGCGCCGTCCCGGCCCACCATGCCGGCCCAGGGCCGGCGCGGTGACGCCGCGGCGAACAGCGAGCCCTCGGCCGCCGAGACCGCCGTGCTGCCCGCGGTGACCACCGGCGACACGGCGGTGCTGCCGGCCGTCCCGGCCGCCGCCGCGCCGGCCACCGGCTTCCCGAGCCGCCCCGACCCGTCCGATCCGGCCACCGAGGTCTGGGCGCTGGTGGAGCGGGCGCAGGCCGGCGAGGCCGAGGCGTTCGGCCTGATCTACGACCGGTACGTCGACACCGTCTTCCGGTTCGTCTACTTCCGGGTCGGCAACCGCCAGCTCGCCGAGGACCTCACCTCCGACACGTTCCTCCGGGCGCTCAAGCGGATCGGCAGCTTCACCTGGCAGGGGCGCGACCTGGGCGCCTGGCTCGTCACCATCGCCCGCAACCTGGTCGCCGACCACTTCAAGTCCGGCCGCTACCGGCTGGAGGTGACCACCGGCGACGTCCTCGACGCCGACCGGGAGGACCGGGGGCCCGAGGGCAGCCCGGAAGCCGCGGTGGTCGAGCACATCACCAACGTCGCCCTGCTCACCGCCGTCAAGCAGCTCAACCCGGAGCAGCAGGAGTGCATCGTGCTCCGCTTCCTCCAGGGCTTCTCGGTGGCCGAGACGGCCCGCGCCATGGGCAAGAACGAGGGCGCCATCAAGGCTTTGCAGTACCGGGCGGTCCGGGCCCTGGCTCGGTTGCTGCCGGACGGCTTCCAGCCCTGACCCGACCCGTCCCCACCCGCCCGGCGAGCACCCCGGGCGCGGGCCGGCGCGCCCTCCGCACCTCGTGACAGCGATCACTCTTGGTGATTTCGCCACCGACCGGGCCGTAACCGGCTACCGGCGCGAACCGTTTCTCCGGGTGCGACCAGTGGTTGTCCCGGCGTCCCCCGGGCCCACCCGGTCCGGCGGGTCAGGTCGGCCGTCCCGGTCGGCCGTCGGCCACACGCTGCCACCGGTCGCTGGTGACGACGACGGCCAGAGCGGCCGTGACCAGCGAGAGGGGGTGCCTGCGGTGGACAGCGACCTCTTCTCCCGTCGGCGTGCCGAGCGCTTCGCGCAACTCCTCGACGAGGCCAACGGCGGCCGGCGGCACCACGTCCGTTCCCGGGCCGACGACGAACTCACCGCGCTCGTCGCGGTGAGCCGCCGGCTCACCGCCGACCGGCCGGACGTCGAGGTGGACACCGAGTACCGCACCGGGCTGCGGGCGATGCTCGTCGCCACCGCCGAGCGCGAGGGCGTCACCGCCCCGGCGAGGACCGGCGTCCGCGGTTCCCTGCTGCCGGCGGTGACCGGGCGGCGGGCGCGGGCCCGCGGGGCCATCCTGGTCGGCGTGGCCGCCGGTGCGATCGCCCTGTCCGGCATCTCCGCCGCCAGCGAGAACGCGGTGCCCGGCGACGCCCTCTACGGCATGAAGCGCTCGACCGAGCGCGCCCAGCTCGCCCTGGCCAGCTCCGACATCAGCCGGGGTCAGCTGTTCCTCGACTTCGCCCGCACCCGGCTCGACGAGGCGGCCACGGTGCGCGACGACCGGCTCGGCTTCAGCGCGGTGCTGGACGACATGGACGCCGACACCCGGCAGGGCGTACGCCTGCTGACCACGGTGGCCGCGCAGCGCTCCGACCCGGCGGCGCTGGACGCCGTCGACACGTTCCTCGGCGGCCAGCGCCGGGCGGTCAGCGGGCTGCTCGACCGGTCGGACCACGCCGACCGGGACCGCACCCGCCGCTCCCTCGCCCTGCTCGACGCGGCCGGCCGCCGTGCCGACGCGCTCCGCGAGGCGATCGCCTGCGGGCTGCCGGCCCCGGCGGCCAGCGACGCGCTCGGACCGGCGCCGACCACCTGCCCCGGCGACCGCTGAACCGCCCGGCACAGCCGTTCACGCCACACTTCTCCCGCCGGACATCCGCCCGTCACACGGCGCCGGATAGGCTCGGTACGGAGGGCGTACGCGGTCGTCGAGGGGAGGTCGCCGTGACCCGGAGCCGCAAGGTGACGGTCAGCACCGACGTCCACGGGCACACCGCCGGCTGGTCGGAGACCCCGGAGGCGCCCCCGGCCACCCCGACGCCCGACCCGACGGCCGCCGCGTTCTTCGACGTGGACAACACGATGATGCAGGGCGCGTCGATCTACTGGTTCGCCCGCGGGCTGGCCGCCCGGAAGTACTTCACCACCGGTGACCTCGCCCGGTTCGCCTGGCAGCAGGCGAAGTTCCGGCTGCTCGCCACCGAGCACGCCGGGGACATGTCGCAGGCGAAGGAGGCGGCGCTGGCCTTCATCGAGGGCTGGCGGGTCGACGACGTGGAACGCCTCGCCGAGGAGATCTTCGACGAGCTGATGGCCCCGCGCATCTGGGACGGCACCCGCAAGCTGGCCCAGCGCCACCTCGACGCGGGCGAGCGGGTGTGGCTGGTCAGCGCGGCCCCGGTGGAGATCGGCCGCGTGATCGCCACCCGGCTCGGCCTCACCGGGGCGATCGGCACGGTGGCCGAGGTGGTCGACGGGGCGTACACCGGCCGGCTGGTCGGCGACCTCATGCACGGCCCGGCCAAGGCCGAGGCCGTCACCCAGCTCGCGGCGGTGGAGGGGCTGGAGCTGAGCCGCTGCGCGGCGTACAGCGATTCGGCCAACGACCTGCCGTTGCTCTCCACCGTGGGGCGACCGGTGGCGATCAATCCGGATCCGGCGTTGCTCCGGCAGGCCCGCGAGCGGGGCTGGGACGTCCGCGACTTCCGCACCGGCCGCCGGGCCGTGAAGATCGCCGTGCCGTCCACGGCCGCCGCCGGGCTGGTCGCCGGCGCCGTCACGGCCGGGCTGGCCCTGCACCGCCGCCGGCAGCGCGTCGACTGACGCCCGGCCCGCGGCTCAGGGGCCGAACGGGTCCGGGCGGCGTTCGAGCAGCCGGTGCAGGGTCTGCTGGATGGTCTCCCGCACCTGGTCAGCGAGGTTGAACACGACAAGCGGGTCGTCGGCCGAGTCCTGCAGGTGCGCGGTCGGGATCGGCGGGCAGAACTCGATGAGCCACTTGCTCGGCAGCGGCACCATGCCCAGCGGCCCCAGCCAGGGGAAGGTCGGCGTGACCGGGAAGTAGGGCAGCTTGAGCAGCCGGGCCAGCGGCTTGATGTCGGCGAGCATCGGGTAGATCTCCTCGCCGCCGACGATCGCCACCGGCACGATCGGCGTGCCGGTGCGCAGCGCCGCCGAGACGAAGCCGCCCCGCCCGAAGCGCTGGAGCTTGTAGCGGTCGGCGTAGAGCTTGCCGACCCCCTTGAAGCCCTCCGGGAAGACGCCGACCAGCTCGCCGTTGCCGAGCAGCCGCTCCGCGTCGGGGTTGCAGGCCACCGTTCCGCCGGTCTTGCGGGCGATCTCGGAGACCACAGGCATCCGGAAGACCAGGTCGGCGCCGAGCAGTCGCAGGTAGCGGCGCGCCGGGTGCCGGTCGTGCAGCGCGGTCGAGAGCACCAGCGCGTCCAGCGCCACCGTGCCGGAGTGGTTCCCGACCACCAGGCCGGCCCCCTCGGCGGGCACGTGCTCGACGCCGCTGACCTCGGTGCGGAACCAGTCCCGGTAGAGCAGCCGGACCAGCGGGTGGAAGACGGCGTCGGTCAGGTCGGGATCGAAGCCGAACTCGTCCACCTCGTAGTCGCCGGCCAGCCGCCGCCGCAGGAAGGCCAGCCCGTTGGCGACCTTCCGGTCCCAGTGGTCCCCCGGCCGGTCCGCCACCGCCGGCCCGGGCGGGGTCGCGTCGCCCGCGACCGGCTCGTCCACCGGCTTCTCGGCCGGGGCCTTCTTCGCAACGGCCTTCTTCGCCACGGTCTTCTTGGCCACGGCCTTCTTCGCCACGGTCTTCCTCGGGGGGACGTCGCCCGGCGCACTCGTCCGCGGGGCCGGGGCCGGCTCGTCGGCGGAGGTGTCCGGCTCGTCGGCGGCCGGCGGCGCCGCCTTCATCGCCGGTTCGGCGGCGGCCGCCGCGGCACGCCGGTGCCCGTTGCGCCGCGCCGGCTCCGCGTCCGGCCCGGGCACGGTCAGCGGTACGTCGTACCGCTCCTCCCCCGTGCTCACGACCGCTCCCGCACGGCCGCCCGGACCTGCCGGATGCCCTCCAGCACCAGCTGCTCGGCCGTGGCGAGCTGGTCCCGGGTCACCACGACACCGCCGTGGTGGGCGCGGATGAAGTCGTCGAACGCGGCCGCCGTCGAGCGGGGCGTGTAGCCGTACTCGCGCTCCAGTCTGGTGGTGTCCACCACCCGACCGTGCACGAAGAGGTCGACCTGGTCCAAACCGTAGCGGCCGAAGCCCATGCTCCGGGCGATGGCGGCCACCCCGGCGAGGCCCGGCTCCAGCACCGGCACGGCGACCCGGCCGGCCCGGCGGATGGCCTGCGACAGCGAGAGCACCCCCGGCCCGGCGACGTTGTAGGTGCCGGGGTGCTCCTCGGCGACCGATCGGTGCAGCACCTCCAGGGCGTCGTCGAAGTGGACGAACTGCAACCGCGGGTCGCGGCCGAAGACGGTGGGCACCACCGGCTGGGCGAAGTATCGCGTGAGCGTGGTGTCGGCGGTCGAGCCGATGAACGGCGCGAAGCGCAGCACGGTCGCCGTCACGTCGGGCCGGCGGCGGCGGAACCCACGGACGTATCCCTCGATGTCGAGGATGTCGCGGCCGAAACCGCCGCGCGGCACCTCGCGCGGCTCGGTCTCCTCGGTGAAGACGGCCGGGTCGCGGAACGACACCCCGTACGCGGCTGTCGACGAGCGGACCACGAGCTTGCGCAGCCGTGGCGCCCGCTGGCAGGCGGCGAGGAGCTGCATGGTGCCGATGACGTTCTGTTCCTTCATCGCCGAACGGCCGCCCTGCTGCGGGTCGGGGGCGGTGACCAGCGCCAGGTGCACCACGGCGTCGACGTCGAGGTCGACCAGGAGGCCGCCGAGCGAGTCGAGGTCGAGGCGGACCCGCTCGACCCCGGAGAGCAGGTCGTCGAGCTCGGGGTTGGGGGTGGCCGGGTCGACCCCGATGACGCGTTCGATGCGGGGGTCGGCGGCGAGCCGGGCGGCGACGTGCGCGCCGAGGTAGCGGCCGACGCCGGTCACGACGACGACCCCCGGAGCACCTGAGGTGCCGCCGGGGGTCATGTCGTGCGCCCTGGCCGGCAGGCGGGATCGAGCCGGGACGTCCACGGCCTGATCACCTGAGCCTCCGAGGGTCGGCAGGTGGCAAGTGGCGCCGGGTGCCGGGCCGCAGCCCGGCCCCGGTCACTTGCCGAGACGACGACGCTGGACGCGGGTCTTGCGCAGCAGCTTGCGGTGCTTCTTCTTAGCCATGCGCTTGCGGCGCTTCTTGACCACCGAGCCCATACGACAGCCTTTCGATGCAACGTGCGGGGCGGACCGGGAGACACCACGGGACGTGGCGTCGGTGACCGCTTGCGGACAACGGACCGGACCAGCGTGGTGGGCAGGGCACACCAGGGTGCGGTCACGGTCGGGGTCCAGGGTAGCCGGAGTGCGTCAGCAGGACCAACGCGCCCCCGTCGATGCCCGTTACGTCGCACTCGCCGGCCTGGCCGCGCGACGTGTCAGGCGGTTTCCTGGAACGCGCCCCGGAGGTATTCGTGCACGGCGTGCTCGGGTACCCGGAACGACCGGCCGACCCGCACCGCGGTCAGCTCACCGCTGTGCACGAGACGGTAGACCGTCATCTTGGACACCCGCATGACCGTCGCCACCTCGGCGACGGTCAGGAACCTGACATCCGACAGTCGAGCGTCGGACTGCGACCCGGCCATGGCTCACCGACCCATTCCCATGCCCGGCGCGTGCCGCCGAGCAGGTTGCTTCCCGCCACGACGAGCGACGCGCGTGTTACCAGTACGGTAGCGGGGCGGCTGTGACCGGCGCGATCCCTTCTTTCTTTTGATCATGGCGGGCGCCTCGTTGAGCTGGCGTTTTTCGCCCGGACGGGTGGCTCGTCCGGTTCACTCGGCGCGCAACGCCACCACGGGGTCGAGCCGGCCGGCGCGCTGGGCGGGCACCACCCCGAAGACGATGCCGACGGCCGCCGACACGCCGAAGGCGAGCGCCAGCGACCACCAGGTGATCGCCGCCGGGATCGGGGAGACCGCGTCGACGAGCAGCGCGGTGCCCACGCCGAGCGCCATCCCGGTCAGCCCGCCGATCGAGGTGAGCAGCACCGCCTCCAGCAGGAACTGCACCCCGATGTCCCGGGGCCGCGCGCCGACCGCCTTGCGCAGGCCGATCTCGCGGGTCCGCTCGCGTACCGAGACCAGCATGATGTTGGAGACGCCGACGCCGCCGACCAGCAGCGAGATGCCGGCGATGGCGGCCAGCACCCCGGTGAGCACGCCGAGGATGTCGCCGAGCACACCGAGGATCTGCTGCTGGGTGACCGCGCTGAACTCGGTGTCCGGGTGCCGGCGGGACAGCTCGGCGACGATCCGCTCGCCGAGCTGGTCGATCCGTTCCCGGTCGGGCGCCTTGACCGCGATGCCGTCGATCCGCTGGGTCCCCCAGAGCCGCTGCGCGGCGGTCACCGGGATGTGTACCTCGTCGTCCCGGTCGACGCCGAGGCTCTGCCCGAGCGGGGTGAAGACGCCGATCACCCGGAACCGGACCCCGGCGAGGGTGACCTGCTGGCCGAGCGGGTCCCGGTCGGGAAAGAGCGCCCGGGCCACGGACGCGCCGAGCACCGCCACCCGGCGGCTGGTGTCCACGTCGGCCCCGGTCAGGTAGCGGCCGCGGGCCAGCGTGCGGGTGAAGACCGACGGGGTGGTCTCCAGCACCCCCTGCACGGTGGTGAAGTCGGACCGGGCACCGGCCCGCGCCGTCGCGCCGGAGGCGATGGTGACGGCCACCCGGCCGGGGTCGCCGACCACCCGGGAGACGGCGTCCACGTCCTTGAGGTCCAGCGGCGACACCACCGGGGCGGTGCCGACGTCGAGCTTGCCGGGCACCACCAGGAGCAGGTTGGAGCCGAGCCCCTCCACCTGCTGTTCGACCTTCTGCTTGGTGCCGGTGCCGATGGCGACCAGGAGCACCACCGAGGCGACCCCGATGATCACCCCGAGCATGGTCAGCGCGCTGCGCATCCGGTTGGCCCGCAGCGCGTCCAGGGCGACCCGCCACGCCTCGGCCACCCTCATCCGGCACCCCCGGCCTGCGCGCCGTTGCGCGGAAGGCGTCCGGTGGCTCCGGTGGCGCCACCGGAGCCACCGGACGGGTGCCCCGGGCCGCTTCCGGACGCGGACCGGGGCTCCGCGCTGGGAGCGGCGTCCAGTGTCTCAGGTCCACCGTCGCCGCCCGACAGCGGTCGATCATGAACGGTGTCGGAGCGGATCAGCCCGTCCCGGACGGCGATCCGCCGGCGGGCCCGGGCCGCCACCTCCGGGTCGTGGGTCACCATGACCAGCGCCACCCCGGACTCGGCGTTCAGTTGTTCCAGCAGCTCCAGCACCGCCTCGCCGGTGGCGCTGTCCAGGTTGCCGGTGGGCTCGTCCGCGAGCAGCACCGCCGGGTCGGTGACCAGGGCCCGGGCGATCGCCACCCGCTGCTGCTCGCCCCCGGAGAGCTGGTTGGGGCGGTGGGTCAGCCGGTGGCCCAGCCCGACCCGGCCGAGCATCGCCGCGGCGCGTTCCCGCCGCTGCCGCGCCCCGACGCCCCGGTAGACCAGGGGCAGCGCCACGTTGTCCACGGCGGACGTGCGGGGCAGCAGGTGGAACGCCTGGAAGACGAAGCCGATGGTCTCGTTGCGCAGCGTCGCCAGCTCCGGCGCGGTCAGGGTGGCCACGTCCCGCCCACCGATCACCAGCCGGCCGCCGGTCGGCCGGTCCAGCCCGCCGAGCAGGTGCATGAGTGTGGACTTGCCCGAGCCGGAGGGCCCGATCACCGCCACGTACTCGCCCTGCGCGATGGTGAGCGACACCCCGCGCAGGGCGGGCACCGACACCCCGTCCAGCTCGTACGTGCGGGACACGTCGACCGCCTCGATCGCGGCGACGGTCACGGCAGCTCCTGGCCGTCGTGGACCTGGTCGGCGCCGCGGACGACGATCCGGTCCCCGGCGCGCACCCCGCTGACGATCTGCACCAGGTCCTGCCCCTGCACGCCCACGGTCACCGGCACCCGGTCGGCCTTCCCGTCGCGCAGCAGCCAGACCGCGTCCCGCCCGTCGGCGTTGAAGACCGCCGAGGCGGGCACGGCCACCGCGTCGGCCGCCTCGCGGACCCGGAGGTGGACCACGGCGTTCATGCCGGGACGGGGCGCCGGGGCGGCCTCACCCTCGCCGAGCCGCCCGGCACCGAGGCCGAGCCGCACCCGGTAGGTGACCCCGCCCCGCGCCGAACTGGTCGGCAGCATGTCCACCGAGCGGACCGTGGCGTCGTACGTCGCGCCGGTCACCGCGTCCAGCTCGACCGTAGCGGCCAGCCCGGCCCGGACCAGCAGCACATCGGTCTCGTCCACCTCGGCGAGCAGGCCGAGCTGACCGGTGTCCACCACGGTCAGCACCGGCGTGCCCGCGGTCACCCGGCCACCGGCCGGCACGGCGTCGTCCACTCCTGCCGGCGGCCCGCCCTGCCCGGCCGTGCCGAGGGCCGACGGGTCGATGCCCGGCACGGCGCCGCCGGCGGCACCGAGCAGCCCCGTGAGGTCGGTCGGGGTGGCCGCCCGGGTCCCGCCCGGCTGCACCACGCCGGGGATCGGGGCGCGCAGGGTCAGCGCGTCGACGGTCGCCTTCGCCAGGTCGTACGCCTGCTGGGCCTGGAGGCGCTGCGCGGTCGACAGCGCGCCGACGGCGCTGTTCAGCCCGGCCACCCCGCGCTGCACGGCGCTGACCGCCCGGTCCGCGGCGCGGGCGGCCGACGCGTACTGCTCCTGCGCCGACTCGACCTGGAGCAGCAGCGCCGCCCGCAGCTGCGGGTCGCCGATCTTCCCGGCGGCCTTGCGGGCGGCGGCGAACGCCTCGGTGGCGGCCCGGTCGGTGTCCCGCCGGCGGCCGCCCAGGTCGCCGGCACCGACGCCCCGACCCGCCCGCTTCGCGGCCCGGAGCGCCTCGCGGGCCTGCGACAACCGGTCCCGCGCGGACGGCGAGTCGATCACGGCGAGCACCTGCCCCCGGGCGACCCGCTGTCCAGGCTGGACACGCAGGCTGGCCACGGTGCCGTCGGCGGGGGCCGTGAGGGTCGCGGCGGCCCGGGCGGTCACCGTGGCCGGCGCGTCGATCACCTCGGTCACCGCGGAACGGCCCACCTGGGCCACGGTGACAGCGGACCGGTCGTCGCCGCACGAGGCGGCGGTGGCGCCGGTCAGCGCGACGGCGGCGAGGAGGGCGGTGACGAGGCGGGGGCGGCGGGCCGCGGGCAGCCGCGGCGAGGGGGTGCGGGCCACCCGGCCCATGCTACGACCCGTCGACCAGCGTCTACGCCTCAGCCGGCGACCGCCCGCAGGTAGGCCACGCAGTCGTCGTGCAGCCCCGACCAGGGCTCGCCGAACACCTCGTCGGCGGCCTCGGCCACCGACCGGCGCTCGTGCACCACGGCCCGGAAGAAGTCCAGCACCCGCTGCTCCCCGAACCGGTCGACCAGGTGGTGCACGGCCAGGTAACCGATGCCGTAGGCGCCGCCCACCCGGTCGTCGGACGCGTCGTCGGCCGGGGCCAGCGCGTCGAGCCGGCCGTTCCACCCGCCCCGGACCAGCTTGCGAGCCTCGGCCAGGCCCTCGTAGCGGTCCACCGGCTGGCCGTCGGCGCCCGCGTACTCGGCCAGCCCCTCCACCAGCCACCAGCTCGACCGGTCCGCGTAGCCCCCGTCGGGCAGCGACGCGGCGTGGGTCAGCTCGTGCCGGAGCAGGTCGTCGACGCCGCTCGGGGTCAGGCTCTGCGCGTTCAGCACGACGTCGTGGTGCCCGCCGCCGACGCCGACCGCGTACCCGGCGGTCCACTTCGGCCGCCCGCCGCCGTACCAGCGCTGCCACTCGGCCCGACCCGCGTAGTAGACCAGGTAGCGGTCCGGCGGCGGCGCGGCCACCGCGTACAGGTCGGCGACCGCGGCGGCGGCCTCGGCCTGGGCGAGCAGGCCGGGCAGTTTGGCCCGCAGCGCCGGCGTGGTCGCGACCACGGCGCGCTTCCCGACCGCCACGGCCAGGTCGCTGACCTCCCAGGGCCGCGCGCCGGCCGGCGTCGCCCGGGACTCCTCGACCGCGGTCAGCCGGGGCTCGGCGTCCCCCGCCACCCGCCACCGGGTGCCCAGCTCGACGCTGCTCGGCGTGCAGCCCGGCACCACGAAGCAG
Source organism: Micromonospora chersina (assembly GCF_900091475.1). NCBI lineage: Bacteria > Bacillati > Actinomycetota > Actinomycetes > Micromonosporales > Micromonosporaceae > Micromonospora > Micromonospora chersina. The sequence goes on along the minus strand of NZ_FMIB01000002.1, from coordinate 4,881,922 downwards.
TAGCCGACGCTCACCGTCAGCCGCCACTCCCCCGGCCGCCGGTCGTCCGCCGCCGGCACCCCGTCCGCCACCGGCCGCCACGCGGTGACCCGGAGCGCGCGCAGCGCGGCGTACCGCCGGGTGAGCGCGGGTCGGGCGGCGGGCTCCGCGACGGCCAGGAAGCCGGCCCGGTCACCGTCGAGCAGGGCGGCGGCCTGCCGGTCGAGCTGAGCCGCCATCCGCGCGCGAAGCTGCCGCTCGGCCGCCGTGCCGCGCTCCTCGCGGTCCGCCGCCGGCCGCCCGGCCGCGTCGCGCACCAGCCCGAGCAGGAGTACGCCGGGAACCCCGCACGCCACCAGCACGAGCACCAGCCCCAGCACGACCCAGAGCCGCCACCGCCGCCCCGCCGGGCGTCCACCACCGGCGACGACCGGCTGTACGCCGGGAGCGGTGCCCGGGTGACCGGCCGGGTGGGGCGGCGGCCCGGGCCGCGAAGCGGGGTGGCCGGCCGGACCGACGCCGCCGGCCGGACGGAGGTCCCCGGCCGCCTCGCCGTTCTCGGCTGCCGGGGCGCCGTTCGGCACGGCCGCCGGACCCGGGGCGCCGGCTACGTTGTCGTCCTCGACTGCCGGGCCGCCGTTCGGCGCGTCTGCCGGGGCGGGGTCGCCGGCTATGTCGTCGTCCTCGGCTGCCGAGGCGCCGCTCGGTGCCGCTGCCTGGCCGGATTCGTGGGTGCTGGCGGCGGCCGGTTCGTCGGCCGGACCGTCGCCGTCCCGCGGCACGGCCGGCGGCTCGTCGCCGCTCGCCGCCGCGCCGGCGGGCCGCTCGTCACCGTCGGTCACCGGCGAAGGGTACGACCAATCGGGCGATCCGGGAAGAGTCCCCCGCGCGTCGCGCCGGCTCCGATCGGCCGCACCAACCCGCCCACCCGCCGCCCCCGGATCCCCGACCGCCACCCGTCCAAGATCTTGGTAAGAAGTGGCCCCCACAGGGGCCGAAATCGTCCAAGATCCAGAGCTGGGGTCAGATCTTCTCGCCCGACAGGGTGAGGAGGGTCTTGTCGAGCGCCCACAGGGCCACCAGCAGCGCGCCAGGAACCGGGCGGCCGGCCAGGGCGAGCAGCAGGCCGCCGGTGAGGAAGCAGGCGGCCTGCACGCCCAGCTTGGCCGGCGCGGGCAGCGCCACGGTGGCGCGGGGCGAGCAGAAGAGCCCCCAGACCACGGCGATCGCCAGCGGGGCGCCGAGGCCGGCGAGCAGCCGCACCGGCCAGCCGGCGTCGAGCGTGAACCCCCACCAGCCGGCGGCCGCGAGCATGGCCAGCTCCAGCAGGAAGATGAGCGTGAGCAGGGCGGCCTTCACCGGGACCTCCAGTTGCGGTACGCGGTGTCCAGGGCGGCCACCATCTCGTCGAAGGAACGGTCGATGTCCCGGGGCAGCCCGAACCCGCCGGCCGCCTCCAGGGTGATGAACCCGTGCACGGCGGCCCGGAACATCCTGGTGGCGTCGACCGCGGCGTCGCCGTCGAGGTCGTACCCGCGCAGGATCGCGTAGATGGCGCCGACGGCCCGCTCGGCGGCGGCCAGGTGCTCGGGGTCGTGGGGGTCCGGCGCCCGCTGGGTGGCCGGGTAGCGGCCGGGGTGCCGGCGGGCGTACTCGCGGAAGGCGCCGGCGGTGGCGCGCAGCGCGTCCCCGCCGGCCCGGCCCGCGGCGGCGGTGGTCAGCGCGTTGGCGACCTCGGTGGTGGCGAGCACGGCCAGCTTCTGGTGCAGCGCGTCGACGCCCTTGACGTGCTTGTAGAGGCTGGGCAGCGCGACACCGAGCCGGGCGGCGAGCGCGGCCAGGGTGAGCCGGTCGTGGCCGACCTCGTCGGCGAGCACGGCCGCCTCGCGGACCACGGTCTGCGGGGTGAGGCCGGCCCTAGGCACCGGAGGTCACCGCCAGGAACTCGGTCAGGTCGGCGGCCGTGGCGTCGGGCTGGTCGGCGTGCGGGTAGTGGCCGGAGTCGGCGATCATGCGGGCCTCGGCGGTGGCGAAGAGCCGGCGGGCGGCACGCGCCTCGGCGCCCGGGTCCGGGAAGTCCGGGTCCTTCGTGCCCATCAGCACCAGCACCGGCTGCCGCACCTCCCGGGCCCGCTCGGTCCAGTGCGGGTCGACCGGCGCGACCACGCCCCGCACCGCGTCCATCCGGCCGCGCAGCTTGACGACCATCTCCTTCCGGTACGCGGCGTCGTCGGCGGGCCGCCCGCACGGGAACAGGGTGCGGTGGAACATGCCGAACAGCCGCGGGCTGCGCAGCACGAGCGCCTGGGCCGCCCGGAGCACCGGGTTGGGATTCGGCGGGGTGACGAACGGGCTGACCTGCACGATGCCGTTGACCAGCGCGGGGGCGTCGGCGGCGGCGAACACCACGGCGGCGGCGCTGGACGAGCTGCCCACCAGGGTGGCCGGGCCGCCGCCGAGCGCCCGGACCACGGCGAGCAGGTCGCCGCCGACCTCTGCCGGCGCGTAGGTGGACCAGCGCGGGCTGGAGTCGCCGTGCCCGCGCACGTCCACCGGGGCGACCCGGTAGCCGGCCGCGACCAGCCGGGGCACCAGGTGGCGGAAGGTCGCCCGGTTCTCCCCCATGCCGTGCGCGAGGACCACGAGCGGCCCCTCCCCGTGCACCTCGTACGCGATGGTTCCGCCGTCCCGCGCCACCTGGCTAATCGTCATAGCCGTAAAGCTAATGCCATTAGCTTTAACCGTCAAGGGTTGACCTCAACTCGGGTGGAGGTCGGAGGATCTTGCCATGCCGCTCACCGCAGACACCCACGTACGCCTGGCCCGCCCGAGCCGGGACCTCGCCGCCGCCGAGCGGTTCTGGGCCGACGGCCTGGGCCTGGACGTGCTCTACCGGAGCACCGCCGACGGGCCCGGCGAGCACGACCTCGTGATGCTCGGCCGGCCGGGCGCGGGCTGGCACCTGGAACTGGTCGGCGGCGCCCAGTTGGCCGTCGCGCCGCGCCCCACCGCGGAGGACCTGTTCGTGCTCTACCTCGACGGGCCGGTCGACGACGAACTGGCCGGCCGACTGGAACGGGCCGGCGGGACCAGGGTCTCCGCCGGCCCGTACTGGGACCGCTGGGGGTTGACGTTCGCCGATCCGGACGGCTACCGGCTGGTGCTCTGCACCCGGACCTGGTCGAACGACTGACTCACTTCTTCGACATCAGGGCGCGGCCGAAGAACATCATGTTGGCGGGGCGCTCGGCCAGCCGGCGCATGAGGTAGCCGTACCACTGGTCGCCGTAGGGGACGTAGGTGCGCACCGTGTAGCCGTCGCCGACGAGGCGCTTCTGCTCCTCCGGGCGGATGCCGAACAGCATCTGGAACTCGAACCGCTCCGGGCCGCGGTCGAACCAGCGGGCCCGGTCCTCGCCGATGGCGATCAGGCGCGGGTCGTGGGTGGCAAGCATCGGGTAGCCGTCACCGGACATGAGCACGTTCATGCAGCGCACGTACGACTTGTCGACCTCGCGGGCGGACTGGTACGCCACCGACTCGGGCTCCTTGTACGCGCCCTTGCAGAGCCGCACCCGGGACCCGGCGCCGGACAGCTCGCGGCAGTCCGACTCGGTCCGCCGCAGGTACGCCTGGAGCACCGCACCTGTCGACGGGTAGTCCTTGCGCAGCTTGGCGAGGATGTCCAGGGTCGAGTCGGTGGTGGTGTGGTCCTCCATGTCCAGGGTGACGGTGGTGCCCACCGCGTCGGCCGCCGCGCAGATCGCCCGCGCGTTGTCGTACGCGAGCTGCTCGTCGAACATCTGCCCGAGCGCGGAGAGCTTGACGCTGACCTCGGCGGCCGGGGTGAGCCCGGCGGCGCCCAGCAGTCGCAGCAGCTTGAGGTATTCGTCCCGGGTGGCGTTCGCCTGCTCCGGGGTGACGGTGTCCTCGCCGAGGTTGTCGAGGGTGACCGCTTGGCCGTCGGCGACGAGTGCGCGGGTCGCGCGCAGCGCGTCGTCGGTGCCGGCGCCGGCGACGAACCGGCGGACGACGTCCCGCGTGAACGGGGCCGTCGCGACGAGCCGCTCGACCTGGGATGACCGGGAGGCGGCGAGGATGACGGAACGGAGCATGAGCCGAGCGTAACGCCCGGCGGTGGGCCCGCGCCGGGGGGCGGCGGGCAACGTCACGCAGCGTTCCGGCGGGCACCGCGGGGCCGCCCGGCTGGCGGCGATCCGCTACAACGATCACGTGGAACGACGCCCCCGACGCCGGCTCCGGTCGGCCACCGTGCAGCTCGGCGCCCTGACCGCCCTCGCGCTCGCGCTCTCCGGCTGCAACAACGGCTACGACGACGACGATGACGACTGCGCGCTCGGCCCGGCCGGCGGGGGCGGCGACACGGTCGCCGTGGCCCTGCGGGTCCCCGCGCCGGCCACCGCCCGGGACACCCCGGCGCCGGTCGCCGCGGCGCTGCCCGAGCGCGGCGGCTTCGGCACCCACCTCGCCTCCTGCGGCGGCTGAGGTGCGGCGCGAGACCAGCACCCCGCGCCCCGACTGGGACGCCACCATCCGGGCCCAGGGCCTGGTGTACGTCGACACCGAGCTGCCCGACGGCGAGATCATGTCGTACTGGGACGAGACCGGCGCGTACGCCTTCGAGCTGGACGAGGTGCTCCGGCTGGAGGAGGCGACGGAGGAGCTGCACCGGATGTCGGTGGCCGCCGCCGAGCACGTGGTGGCCCGCAACCGGTACGCCGAGTTCGGCATCCCGGAGTGGGCCGCCGAGGCGGTCGCCCGGTCGCTGCGGGAGGCGCCGCCGACCCTCTACGGCCGCTTCGACCTCTGGTACGACGGAAGCTGGCCGCCGAAGCTGCTGGAGTACAACGCCGACACCCCGACGGCGCTCGTGGAGGCGAGCATCGTGCAGTGGTACTGGCTGGAGCACACCAGGCCGGACGCGGACCAGTGGAACAGCCTGCACGAACGGCTGGTGGGGGCCTGGGCCAAGATCGGCGCCGGCCTGCACGACCCCCGCGTGCACGTGCTCTGGTCGTCGGAGGAGGAGTCGGGCGAGGACCAGATCACGGCCGGCTACCTGGCCGAGACCGCCCGGCAGGCGGGCCTGGACGTCACGCTCATGCCGATCCAGCAGGTCGGCTGGGACGGGCGGCGCTTCGTCGACGCCGCCGACCGGCCGATCACCACCTGCTTCAAGCTCTATCCCTGGGAGTGGATGCTGGCCGAGCCGTACGGGCCGCCGGCGCTGGAGCCGGGCACCCCGACCACCTGGATCGAGCCGGCCTGGAAGCTGCTGCTGTCGAACAAGGCACTGCTGGCGGTGCTCTGGGAGCTCTACCCGGGGCACGACTACCTGCTGCCCGCGTACCTGGACTCGCCGCGCGGGATGGCCGAGTACGTGGCCAAGCCGCTGCTCGGCCGGGAAGGCGGCTCGGTACGCATCGTGAGCGGCGGCACCGAGATCACCAACCCGGGGATCTACGGCGACGAGGGGTTCTGCTACCAGGAGTTCCGCGCGTTGCCCGAGTTCGCGGGCAGCCGGATGGTGCTGGGCAGCTGGATCGTGGACGGCGAGTCGGCCGGCGCGGGCGTCCGGGAGAGCGAGAGCCTCATCACTGACGGTTACGCGCGGTTCCTGCCCCACTACATCGACGCGCCGCGTGCCCCGTGAGTCGTCTACCGTTGGTGTCGTGAACTTCGACGCGTACGCCCGGACCGGTGTTGATCTCGTCAACGCCCGCCTGGACGACCTCGACGACCTGCGGGCCCTCTTCCCGGACGACAACGCGTGGATGCGCGACGAGGTCGCCGAACGGGACCTGACGATCTTCCGGCGGGCGCAGAAGCGCCTGCGTGACATCTTCGACTACGGCACCTCGGGTCGCGACGCCGAGGCGGTGACGGAGCTGAACGCGCTGCTGGAGGCGTTCCCGGTGCAGCCGCGCATCTCCGGCCACGACTCCTCCGACTGGCACATGCACGTGACCAGCCGGGGCGCCTCGGTCAGCTCGGAGTACCTGGCCGGCGCGGTGTGGGGGCTGTCGGTCTGGCTCTGCGAGTACGGCAGCGCCCGGTTCGGCGTCTGCGCCGACGAGCGCTGCGGCAACGTCTACCTGGACACCTCGTCGAACTGCTGCCGGCGGTTCTGCTCGGAGCGCTGTGCCACCCGCTCGCACGTGGCCGCGCACCGGGCCCGCAAGCGGGCCGCCGTCGGCGAGCAGGTGACCGTGCCGGCCCAACCGGAACCGCTCACCCCGGTCAGCTGACCGGTTCTTCCCCCGGTCCGGCGTCGACCCCGGCGGTCAGGCGTCGACCGGGGAGGGTGCGGTCAGGTTGGCCCGGGCGAACGCGAGCGACTCGCGCAGGTCCGCCTCGCGGACCGCGCGGCTCTTCGCGCCCCGGGTCGTCACCTCGACGGCCACCGAGCCGGTGAAGCCCCGGCCGGCCAGCGAGCGGAGCAGCTCGGCGCAGGGCTGCCCGCCCCGCCCCGGCACCAGGTGCTCGTCGCGCCCCTCACCGGTGCCGTCGCCCAGGTGGACGTGGGCCAGGCCGGACCCCATCCGGTCGGCCATGGCCAGGGCGTCGGTGTGCGACGCCGCGCAGTGCGACAGGTCCAGGGTGTACGAGGCGTAGCCGGTGTCGGTCGGGTCCCAGCCGGGGACGTACGGAACGAACTGCCGGCCGGCCATCCGCACCGGGTACATGTTCTCCACGGCGAAGCGCAGCCCGCGGAAGCGGCCGGCGATCTTGTCGAGCCCGTCGGCGAAGGTGCGGGCGTAGTCGCGCTGCCAGGTGAACGGCGGGTGCACCACGACGGTGGGCGCCTCCAGGACCTCGGCCAGCTCCGCGGCCCTGCGCAGCCGCTCCCACGGGTCGGGGCTCCACACCCGCTGGGTGACCAGCAGGCAGGGCGCGTGCACCGAGAGGACCGGGACGCCGTAGTGCTCGGACAGGCCGCGCAGCGCGCCCGGGTCCTGGCTGACCGGGTCGGTCCAGACCATCACCTCGACGCCGTCGTAACCGAGCGCCGAGGCCAGCTGGAACGCCGCCGCGGTCCGCTCAGGGAAGACCGAGGACGTGGACAGGAGCACCGGAACGCGGGAAGTCACGCCCCTCAGGGTAGCCGCCCCCGCCAGCGCGCATCGGGACGAGCACCCGCAAAAGACGTAGAAGGGCCGACCGGGATCACATCGGCGCGAGTTGATCGAGGCGGCGCAGGATGACCCCCTCGCGCAGCGCCCACGGGCAGATGTCCAGGCAGTCCACGTCGAGCCGGCGCAGCACCGCCTCGGCCACCACCGCCCCGGCGAGGAGCTGGTGGGCCCGCTGCGCGCTGACCCCCTCCAGCTCGGGCAGCTGGGCCGGCGGGATGTGCCGGATGAAGCCGAGCACCTGGCGCAGCCCCGTGCGGGTCAGGCTGCGCCGCGCCCAGAGCCCGGCCCCGGAGGGCGCCGCGCCGGCCAGCCGGGCCAGCATCCGGAACGTCTTCGAGGTGGCCACCGGGCGCTCCCAGCCCACCGCGGTGAGCTGCTCCACCACCGGGTCGAGCTGGGCGTCGACGTACTCCCGCAGCTCCTCGACGGTCTCGGCCGACGGCGGCACGGCGCCGGACGGGTCGACCGCCAGCCGCTCCCGGCTCAGCCGCCCCGCACCGAGCGGCAGCGAGACCGCCACGTCCGGCCCCTCGTCGATGCCGGCGGCCAGCTCCAGCGAGCCGCCCCCGATGTCCATCACGAGCAGCCGGCCGGCGGACCACCCGAACCACCGCCGCACCGCCAGGAAGGTCATCCGCGCCTCGTCCGCGCCGGAGAGCACCTCCAGGCGTACGCCGGTCTCGTCCCGGACCCGGGCCAGCACCTCGCCGGCGTTTGTGGCGTCACGGACCGCGCTGGTGGCGAAGGCCAGCAGGTCGTCGGCCTCCAGACCGTCCGCCGCGGCGCGGGCCATGCCGACGGCCTTGACCAGCCCGTCCGCGCCCGCGTCGGTCAGCGCGCCGTCCGGGCCGATCTGCTCGGCCAGCCGGAGCACCACCTTCTCGGAGTGCGCCGGCCACGGGTGGGCGCCGTGGTGGGCGTCGACCACCAGGAGGTGCACCGTGTTGGAGCCGACGTCGAGGACACCCAGTCGCATGGTGACGACCCTAGGGCCAACACGTTTCGTCGGCTCGCCGGCCGGGCGGGGTCACCCCGCGTACGCTGGGCCGGGTGACAGGGCAGATCGAGCTTCACGTGCTGGTGGACGACCCCGACGACCCGCGCAGCCGCGAGGTCGGGCTGGACTTCCCGCGGGAGTGGATCGAGTTCGTCGACCCGGCCGACGCCAAGCACCTGGTGCGGGCCGACCTGACCTGGCTGCTCTCCCGCTGGACGTGCATCTTCGGCCGGGGCTGCCACGGCATCATCGCGGGCCGCGCCGCGGACGGCTGCTGCTCGCACGGCGCGTTCTTCACCGACGGCGACGACGAGAAGCGGGTCCGGGCGGCGGTCAAGCGGCTCACCCCGGAGACCTGGCAGCACTTCCGCCGGGGCTTCAAGAACTGGACCGAGAACGACACGATCGACGGGAAGAACCCGGCCCGGCGCACGGCCACCCGCGCCGCCGACGCGCCCTGCGTCTTCCTCAACGACGCCGACTTCCCCGGCGGGGGCGGCTGCGCGCTGCACGCCCAGGCGCTGCGCGACGGGGTGCACCCGCTGGAGTACAAGCCGGACGTCTGCTGGCAGCTGCCGATCCGCCGCGACCAGGACTGGCACAAGCGGCCCGACAACACCAAGGTGCTGATCTCCACGCTCACCGAGTTCGACAGGCGCGGCTGGGGCGCGGGCGGTCACGACCTGGACTGGTGGTGCACCTCCTCCACGGACGCGCACGTCGGCGCCGAGCCGATGTACATCTCCTACGGCCCGGAGCTGACCGCGCTGATCGGCGCCCCCGCGTACGCGAAGCTCGCCGAACTCTGCGCGGCCCGGCTCCGCCAGGGCCAGGTCGCCCCGCACCCGGCCACCGAGGCTTAGGACCCGCCCGGCAGATCATCTGACTGGGCCGGGCAGCACGACGACGCCGTCGTCGTCGCTGTGCACCTCGGCGCCGGGGGTGAAGACGCAGTTGCCGAACGACACCGGCACGTCCCGCTCGCCCGCGCCGGTCTTCGCGCTCTTGCGCGGGTTCGTGCCGAGCGCCTTGATGCCGATGGGCAGGGCGCCGAGGGCCACGGCGTCGCGGACGGCGCCGTTGACCACCACGCCGGCCCAGCCGTTCTCCGCCGCGGTGCCGGCGATGAGGTCACCCATGAGGGCGGTGTGCAGCGAGCCGCCGCCGTCCACCACCAGCACCCGGCCCTCCCCGGGCTCGGCCACGATCGACTTGACCAGGGCGTTGTCCTGGAAGCAGCGCACCGTGACGGCCGGACCGGCGAAGGCCCGGACGCCGCCGAACTGGCGCAGCTGGGTGTCGCACGAGCCGAGGGCCTCGCCGTGCCGGTCGTAGAGGTCGGCGGTGGTGGGGTTCTCCATTGTCGTCCTTCTCTCACTCAGGGATGCGGAGTCGGGGGCGGGGATCGGTGCAGGCGGGTGGCGGCGACGGCCGCTCCGGCCAGGCCGGCCGCGGTGCAGGCGAGCACGCCGGCCGCGCCGGTGCCGGCCGCGAGCGCGCCGGCCGCACTGGGGATGAGCACCTGACCGAGCCGGTTGCCGGTGAGCCGCAGCGACATGGCCCGGCCGCGCAGCCCGGGCGGGGCCACCTCGGCCAGGAACGACATGGTCAGCGGCTGGCCCGCGCCCAGCCCGAGCCCGGCCACCGCGACCACCACCAGCAGGACCGCGAAGGGCAGCGGGGGCAGCAGCAGGGCCAGCCCGGCGGCGGAGAGCGCCACGGTGCCGACCAGCACGACCCGCCGGCCCAGGGCCGCCACGAGCCGGCCGAGCAGCAGCCGGGACGCCATCGAGGCGACCGCCCGGACCCCGAGCAGGATGCCGATCGAACCGGCGGCGATGCCGCGTTCCGCGCCGAGCGCGGGCAGGTAGACAAGGGTGATGTCGACCGCCGCCAGGACGACGCAGCTCACCGTGAGGGCGCGGACCAGGCCGGGCTCGCGGAGCAGGTCGCGCAGCCCGCCGGCGCCGGGACCGTCGGCGGCCTGCCGGTGGTGTCCCGACGGGCGCAGGAACAGGGCGACGACCAGCAACGGCACCGCCACCACAGTGGCGCCGAGGAAGATGGCCCGGGTGTCCGGGATCGTGCGGTCCCCGCCGAAGACCACGATGAGGCCCGGGCCGAGCGCCTGCCCCAGCGAGGCGGCGAAGGTGTAGTAGCCGAACGCGGCGTCGTACCGGTCGGCCGGGGTGCGGTTGGCGACCAGCGCCTGCTGGGCGACCACCGCGCAGAGGTGCGCGGTGCCGAGCGCCATGCTGGCCAGGACCAGGCCGGCCACCGAGCCGGCGAGCAGCACGAATCCGAGGCCGGCGGCCACCAGCAGGGCCGACCCGGCGAGCGCCACCCGGCGCTCGCCGAGCCGGTCCACGGCGTGCCCGGAGGGCACGGCCAGCACCAGGGGTACGACGGCGAAGCTGGCCCCGAGCACGCCCAGCCAGGCCCCCGGCACGTCCAGTTCCAACGCCCGGTACGCGGAGGCCGGCCGGAGCATGAACGTGACCGCCTGCACCGCGACGGTGTGCGTGAGCAGGAGGCCCCTCTGGGCGCGCCCGGGGACGGCGGAGCCCCCGGGCGGCACTCAGTCGGCCTTCACGGCGAGCACCGGGCAGGGCACCCGGAGCAGGATCTCCTGCGCGGTCGAGCCCATGATCAGCTTGCCGACCGGGGTGCGGTGCCGGATGCCGATCACGACCAGCGACACGTCCTCCGTCTCGGCGATCTCGGCGATCTCCTCCGCGGCGTCCCGCCCCCGCATGAGCTGCCGGACGTCGTGCGGCACCCCGGCGGCGACCAGCTCGCGGACCACCCGGTCCAGGTCGGGCTCCTGAGCGAGCCGCGGGTCGACGTACGCGTCGCCGCGCGAGGTGTTCACCACCAGCACCGGCTCGTCGCGGAACCGGGCCTGCTCGATCGCGGCCCGCAGGGCCGCCTCGCCCAGCGGCGAGGGGACGTACCCCACCAGCACCGTCATGCCGTCACCACCCTTTCCCGCAGCGGACGGACCACGAACCGGCCGATCAGCGGCCAGAGGAGCACCACGGCGATCGTGGCGTAGATCAGCCAGGACACCCAGCCGCCGATCAGGCCGTGCAGCTCACCGCCGGAGAGCTGCAACGCGCGCCGGCCCTGCAACTCGGCACGCGGGCCGAGGATGACGCCGACGATCAGCGGCAGGATCGGCAGCCCGAAGCGGCGCATGCCGAAGCCGAGCAGGCCGAGGGCGAGCAGCAGGTACAGGTCGAACGGCTGCGCGTTGACCGCGTACGCGCCCATCGAGGCGAAGAAGAGGATCCCGGCGTAGAGGTAGGGGCGCGGGATCCGCAGCAGCCGCGCCCAGGCCGGGGCGAGCGGCAGGTTGAGCACCAGCAGCAGCAGGTTGCCCACGAACAGGCTCGCGATCAGCGTCCAGACCAGGCTCGACTCGCGGGTGAAGAGCAGCGGGCCGGGCTGGATGCCGTACCCCTCGAAGGCGGCAAGCATCACCGCGGCGGTGGCGTTGGTCGGCAGGCCGATCGCCAGCATCGGCACCAGCGTGCCGGCGGCCGAGGCGTTGTTCGCGGCCTCCGGCCCGGCGACGCCCTCGATCGCGCCCCGGCCGAACTCCTCCGGGTGCTTCGTGAGCTTCTTCTCGGTGACGTACGACAGGAAGGTGGGGATCTCCGCCCCGCCCGCCGGCACCGCGCCGAACGGGAACCCGAACGCCGTGCCGCGCAGCCACGGCTTCCAGGACCGCTTCCAGTCCTGCTTCCCCAGCCACGGCTGTCCCACCGGGATCACCTCGCCGGACTTGCGGCGCAGGTGCGCGGCGATCCACAGCGCCTCGCCCACGGCGAAGATGCCGACCGCCACCACGACCACGTCGATGCCGTCGGCGAGCTGCGGCAGCCCGAAGGTGAGCCGCTGCTGGCCGGACTGGTCGATGCCGATCACGCCGATCACCAGGCCGAGCAGCAGCGAGGCGAAGCCGCGTACCCGGGACGCGCCGAGCACCGCGGTGACGGACACGAACGCCAGCAGCATGAGCGCGAAGTAGTCGGGTGCGCCGAGGCTGATCGCGAACTGCACGACCGGCGGCGTGACCACCACCAGCAGCACGGTGGCGATGGTGCCGGCGACGAACGACCCGATCGCGGCGGTGGCCAGCGCCTGGGCGGCCCGGCCCGCCTTCGCCATCTTGTTGCCCTCGATGGCGGTCACCACCGACGAGGACTCGCCGGGGGTGTTCAGCAGGATCGAGGTGGTCGAACCGCCGTACATGCCGCCGTAGAAGATGCCGGCGAACATGATGAACGCCTGGGCCGGCTCCATCCCGTAGGTGACCGGCAGGAGCAGCGCCACGGTCATGGCCGGGCCGATGCCGGGCAGCACGCCCACGGCGGTGCCGATGGTCACCCCGATCAGCGCGAACAGCAGGTTCATCGGGGTCAGTACGTTGGCGAACCCGTCGAGCAGGTTGGCGAAGTTGTCCATCTACAGGATCCCTTGCAGCACGCCGGCGGGCAGGTCGACGCCCAGCCCGATGGCGAAGGTGTAGAACGTGATCAACGACAGCGCGACGGCGATCAGCAGGTTGCGCACGTAGTGCCGGTTGCCCAGCGCGTAGGCCGAACCCCAGAAGAGGATCGTCCCGCTGATCACCCAGCCGAGCCGGTCGATGAGCACGGCGTTGACCAGGAACGCGCCGACAAGCAGCAGCACGGTGCGCCAGTCGATCGGAAGGCTCAGGTCGACGTCCTCGCCGGCCTCCGGCTCCCCGGCGCCGCCGCGGGCCACGTCCACCGCGTAGATCACCGCGATGACGAGCAGCAGCACGCCGAGCAGGATCGGCACCGGCTTCGGGCCGATCGGGTCGGCGGTGTTGATCGCGCTCCCGATCCGGGTTGTCGCGTCGAAGATGACCAGCGCGCCGACCAGGGCGAGAAACGCCACCACGCCGTACTGGGCCCGGTCCGGGTGCCGGACGGCGTCCGCCTCCGTGGCTGCCGCCGGGTCGGTTCCGGCCGTCGTCGCCGGCCCGTCGGGCGTACGCTCCGCGCCCGTCGCCGTCGCGTCGGCCGTGGCCGGCGGTGTCGGCGCGGCCTCAGGAGGCGCGGTGGCCTCCGGGCCCGGCTGCGCCGGGATGTCCGGTACGACCGGGGGCCGGGGCGGCAGGTCGCCGCCCCGGTCCGGTCGCGTCGTCATGCCGCTCATGCCAACCCGAGCTGCTTGAGCACGTCTGCCACGGCCTTGTCCTGCTCGGTGAGGAAGGTGCCGAACTCGTCACCGGTGAGGAACGCGTCGGTCCAGCCGCGCTTCTTCAGCTCGGCCTTCCACTCCTCCGAGTCGTGCATCTTGGTCAGCACGTCGATCCAGACCTTCTTGTCGGCGTCGCTGATGCCGGGGGGCGCCACGATGCCCCGCCAGTTGGTGAAGACCAGGTCGATGCCGGCGGACTTCAGGGTCGGCACGTCCTTGAGCGCCTCGATCGGGGCCTCGCTGGTCACCGCGAGGACCCGGATCTGGCCGGCCTCGACCTGGTCGAGGAACTCGCCGAAGCCGCTGGCGCCGAAGGCCACCTTGCCGCCGAGCACGGCCGGCAGCAGCTCGCCGCCGCCGTCGTACGAGACGAAGTTGACCTGCTTGGGGTCGATGCCGACGGTCTTGGCGAGCTGCATGGGCAGCAGGTGGTCCGGGCCGCCGGGCGACGAGCCGCCGCCGACCGCGATCCCCTTCGGGTTGGCCTTCCACGCCGCGACCAGGTCGTTGATGGTCTTGTACGGGGAGTCCTTCGGCACCACGATGGCGCCGGCCTCCTCGATGAGCTTGGCCAGCGGGGTGGTCTGGGTCAGCGTCGCCGCCGACTTGGAGGTGTACGAGGCACCGACGACGCCCAGGCCCATCTGCATGGCCAGCTTGCCGTTGCCCTTCTCGTTCACGGTCCGCTGGAGGCCGACCGTGCCGCCCGCGCCGGGCAGGTTGAACACCTGCACGCCGGTGGCGATCTTGGCGTCCTCCATCACCTTCGCGGCGGTCCGGGCCGTGGTGTCGTATCCGCCGCCGGGGGTGTTCGGCACCATGATCCGCAGTCCGCTGACCGGCTTGCCGTCGTTGCCGGAGCCGCCCTCGTTCTTGTCGGCGGTGGCGCCACAGGCAGCCAGGGCCAGCGCCGTGGCGGCGGCGACCCCCATGACCAGCACGTTTCTCCTAGTTGCCATCTTGTTTCTCTTCCGTTTCGAATGAGTCCAGCGGCAAGATGGTGGCCTCCACCCGGGCAGCTTGTCTGCGTTGTGTCACCAGCGGAAGTTGAGGTCTTTGTGGTCGCGGTCACGTCCCGGCGCCGTACGCTCGCCGGGCAGTTGCTGATCCTCCAGCTCGCGATCATCGTCGTGGTGCTGGTGGCGGTGGCCGCCGTCTCGCTGGCGCAGTCGGCGGCGACCTTCAACCGGGTCGAGGGTCGCCGCGTCGCCGCTCTGGGCGAGCGGCTCGGCGGCAGCCCCCTGCTCCGCGACCAGCTCGACCAACCGGCACCCGGCGAGGCGATCGCCCCGCTGGTGCAGAGCATCCCCGACCAGTACGGCGTCACGTCGGTGACCGTCGCCAACGCCCGGGGCCGGGTGGTCGCCTCGACGAACCCGACGCTGGTGGGCAGCCCGGTCAGGCTCGGCGACCCGGACGTGGCGCAGGGCCGGAGCTGGTTCGGCGAGCTGGAGATCGACGGGTCGCAACAGCTCGTGGCCCAGGTGCCGGTGCTCGGTGACGACCCGAAGACCAAGAAGAACCTCGGCCGGTACCTCGGTGTGGTGGTGGTCGGCGAGGCGTCGCCGACCTGGTCCCAGCGGCTGGTCGGGGCGTCGTCGTACCTGTTGACCTATCTGGGCATCGCCTGCGGTCTCGGGGTTGTCGGGTCGTGGCTGCTGGCCCGCCGGATCAAGCGGCAGACCCTCGGCCTGGAGCCCCGCGAGATCGCCGGGCTGGCCGAGCACCGGGAGGCGCTGCTGCACGGCATCGCCGAGGGGGTGATCGCGCTCGACCCGCAGCACCGGGTCACCCTGGTCAACGCGGTCGGCCGGCGGCTGCTCGACCTGCCCGAACACTGCCTCGGCCGCAGCCTCGCCGAGCTGCGGATCAACGGCCGGCTGCGGGACGTGCTGGCCGGCGCGGGCAGCGGACCGGAGGCCCGGGACCAGGTGGTGGTCCGGGGCGGCCGGGTGCTGGTGATGAACCGGATGACGGTCCGCAAGGACGGCCGCCGGCTCGGCTCCGTCACCACCCTGCGGGACCGGACCGAGCTGGCTCGCCTGGAGCAGGAGATCGGCGGTTTCCGCAGCACCACCGAGCTGCTCCGGGCGCAGACCCACGAGTTCGCCAACCAGTTGCACACCATCTCCGGGCTCATCCAGATCGGCGAGCACGACGAGGTGGTCCGGTACGTCGACGCGCTGAGCCGCCACCGCGCCTCACTCGACCTCACGGTGACCAGCCGGATCCACGACACGGCCGTGGCGGCGCTGCTCATGGCGAAGTCGGCGGTCGCCGCCGAACGCCGGGTGGAGCTGCGGGTCTCGGAACGGACCGGACTGGACCGGCTGCCCCCGGAGCTGGCCGCCGACGTGGCCACCGTGCTCGGCAACCTGCTGGACAACGCGGTCGAGGCGGTGGCCGGCCACACGTCCGACCGCCCCGCCTGGGTCGAGGCCGAGCTGCGCCAGGACGCCGCCTCGGTGGAGATCGTGGTCCGCGACTCAGGCCCCGGGGTGGCGCCGGAGCTGGCGCAGGAGGTGTTCACCCACGGCTTCACCACCAAGGCGGCCGAGGGCGGCGAGCGCGGCATCGGCCTCGCACTGACCCGGCTGGTCTGCCACCGCCGCGGCGGCGAGGTCGCGGTGACCAACACCGACGAGGGCGCGATGTTCACCGCGCGGATGTCGGTGCCCGCGACCGTGGGGCAGGAGGCACGATGATCGACGTACTCGTGGTCGACGACGACTTCATGGTGGCCCGGATCCACCGCGGCTTCGTCGAGCGGATCGACGGCTTCCGGGTCGTCGGCACCGCCAGCACCGGCGAGGAGGCGGTGGCCGCTGTCGACCGGCTCCGCCCCGACCTCGTCCTGCTCGACCTCTACCTGCCCGACATGTTCGGCCTCGACGTGGTGACCCGGATCCGGGCCGCCCGGCACGACTGCGACGTACTCGTGATCAGCGCCGCCCGGGAGGCGGAGGCGGTCCGCCGGGCGGTCCGCTACGGCGCGGTCAACTACCTGCTCAAGCCGTTCGGCTTCGACGAGCTGCGCACCCGCCTGGAGCAGTACGCGGCCCGCCGCACCGCGCTGCGCGCGGCCGTCGTCGCCGACCAGGCGGACGTCGACCGGGTGCTGTCCCGCAGCGGCTCGCCGGCCGCCACGGCGACCCTGCCCCGCGGCCTCAGTCCGGAGACCGCCGAGCTGGTGGAACGCGCCCTGCGCGAGCACGAGGGGACGCTGTCGGCAAGCGAGTGCGCCGACCGGGTCGGCATCTCCCGGGTCAGCGCCCGCCGCTACCTGGAGCACTACGCCAGCAGCGGGCGCGCCGAGGTGACCCTCAGGTACGGCGCGGCCGGGCGCCCCGAGCGCCGCTACACCTGGCTGGCCTGACCCGGCCCGGCTCGACGCCACCCGCGTCGGTGCGGTGCTGACCCAGCAGCCGCGGCGACCAGGGGCGGGCCGTACCGGCTGAGCCGGCGGCGATGTCGGCCAGCGCGGCGGCTCAGCCGATGGCGGCGTCGACCAGGGCGCGGGCGGTGCGCTTGGCCGCCTCGGCGACCGCCGGGTCGGCGTCCAGCACGCCGCCGGCCAGGCCACCGTCGAGCAGCAGGGTGAGCTGGCGGGCCAGCAGGTCGGGATCGGCCGCCCCGGCCCGTCGGGCCAGGTCGGTCACCCAGGCCCGGACGACGTTCTTGTGCTCGACGGTACGGGCGTGCACCGGGCTGCCGGCCGGTGACTCGGCGGCGGTGTTGATGAACGCACAGCCGTGGTAACCCTCCCGCCGGCAGGCGCCGCCGAGCGCGTCGAACATGCCGACGAGCTGCTCCCGGGGTTCGTCCCCGGCGTCCCGGGCGGCGGCCCGCAGCGCGCCGAACCAGGCCTGGTCGACCTTGTCCAGGTACGCCAGCACCAGATCGTCCTTGCTGGGGAAGTGCTTGTAGAGGGTGGCCTTGGCGACGCCCGACTCGGCGATCACCGTGTCCACGCCGACGCCGCGCGGCCCGTGCGCGTAGAAGAGCCGGAACGCGGTGTCCAGGATGCGCTCCCGGGCGGAGCCGGCGGGGGTACGAGCCATCAGCCCAGCTTACAGACCGGTACGTCTGCCCGGTCGCCGCGCTCGCCCGCCCGGAGGCATCGCGGTAGACAGACCTGTCTGTTAGTCTCGGTCGCACCGAGCGCGTCGCATCGGCGTCGCGCCATCTCCGGAGGACGGACTCGACATGCGCATCGCAGTACTGGGCACCGGCATGGTGGGTCGGGCGATCGCCGCGCGCGCGGCCGAGCTGGGGCACGATGTCACCGTGGGCACCCGCGACGTGGCGGCCACCCGGGCGGGCGACTGGGCCGACTGGGCCACCGCCCACACCGGCGTCGACCTGGCCGCTCATGCCGACGCCACCGCCGACGCCGAGCTGGTGGTGAACGCGACGAGTGGCGACGGCGCCCTCCCCGCGCTGACCGCCGCGGGCGAGGAGAACCTGGCCGGCAAGGTCCTGCTCGACATCGCCAACCCGCTCGACTTCAGCAAGGGCTTCCCGCCCACCCTGTCCGTGCTCAACGACGACTCGTTGGGCGAGCGGATCCAGCGGGCGTTCCCGCGTACCCGGGTGGTGAAGGCGCTCAACACCCTGACCGCCGACCTGATGACCCACCCCCGGCAGCTCGCCGACGGGGACCACACCGTCTTCGTCTCCGGCGACGACGCGGAGGCCAAGAAGGTGGTCACCGAGCTTCTCACCAGCTTCGGCCACACCGACGTGATCGACCTGGGCGACATCACCACCGCCCGGGGCACCGAGATGCTGCTACCGCTCTGGCTGCGCCTGTACGGGGGACTCGGCACCGCCCTGTTCAACATCAAGGTCGTCCGCTGACTCACGTCCTGTACGCCGAAGGCCGGCACCCGCTCGGGGTGCCGGCCTTCGTGATGTCAGCTGTTCCAGTTGTGGGCGACGATGTCGGCGGCCTGCTGCTCCCACTGCGCGTACGCATCCGGGTAGGCCGAGACCTGCACGGTCTGGGCGGCCTCGGTCAGCGGCATGTCCTGCCACCCGTCGACCTGCTTCAGACCCTTCAGGAAGGCGAGGGTGGAGTACTCCGGGTCGGTGATCTGCTCCGGCGTGCCCCAACCCGAGCTCGGGCGCTGCTGGAACAGGCCCAGCGAGTCATGGTCGTTGCGGTCGCCGAGGTGACCCAGGTTCTCCAGCTTCGACTCCTGCAGGCTGGTGGCGATCGAGATGACCGCCGCCCGCTCCGGCAGACCGGCCTTCTTCGTGGCGGCGATGATCGCCTTGGCGTTGGCGGTCTGCTCGTCGTTCAGGTCGATCTTCGACTGCGCACCCTGCACCGACACGGCCACCGGCTTGGTGGTGCTCACCGGCTCCGCGGCGTGAGCGGCGATCGGACCGGCGAAGACACCACCGGTGAAGGCCAGACCAGCAATACCGAGAACGCTCTTACGCAGCATCGTGTTCATGGGGGAAAGCTCCTTGGGGGTTGGCGCACCACGCCGATGGGGGTCAGCGTGTGCGCAAGCACCGTCAGGCGCTCAAAAGGGGAAAGTCTTGGGGGATCATCCGGCGTGCGGGGCGGGGCCTCTTCGTCGCGCCGGGACCATGTACAACGACCGGCGACCCGCCATCATTCCGGGCCCGACCACCCCGCCTGGCGGGGCGCCTTCCTCGGTCGTTCACGGGGATACAACGACCCCGGCCCGCCGACCATTCCGCCGCCAGAGTGCCGCCGACCACCCTCGGAACGGACACCCGGCACAGCACACCCCGGTCGGTGGAACGCCATGGGTGTATCCGGACACCGGAGACACCCATGGCGTTCCACCCAACGGTCGGGGTCCGCACGAAAGCGGACATTGGGTCCCACTCCGGGCCGGCCCGGCGCGTTCATCGGGCCACCGGTAGCCGGGCGGAGCCCGGTGGGGCCGGCGCTCTGCGTACCCCTTGGGGTTATCGGGCTTGGTACCAGCGAGCAAGGCCGCGGCGCGAACCCGTCACGGTTCGAACTTGTAGCCCAGGCCGCGGACGGTGACGATGTAGCGCGGGGCGGACGGCTCCGGCTCGACCTTGGAGCGCAGCCGCTTGACGTGCACGTCCAGGGTCTTGGTGTCGCCCACGTAGTCGGCGCCCCAGACCCGGTCGATGAGCTGACCGCGGGTGAGCACCCGGCCGGCGTTGCGGAGCAGCAGCTCCAGCAGCTCGAACTCCTTGAGCGGGAGCTGCACGCCGGCGCCGTCCACGGTCACGACGTGCCGTTCGATGTCCATGCGGACCGGCCCGGCGGCCAGCGTGGGCGCACCCGACTCGGCGGCCTCGGCGCTCTGCCGGCGCAGCACGGCCCGGATGCGGGCGACCAGCTCGCGCGGCGAGTACGGCTTCGTGACGTAGTCGTCGGCCCCGATCTCCAGGCCGACCACCTTGTCGATCTCACTGTCCCGGGCGGTGACCATGATGATCGGCACGTGGGACCGCTGCCGGAGCTGCCGGCAGACCTCGGTGCCCGACATCTCCGGCAACATCAGGTCGAGCAGCACGATGTCGGCGCCGGTCCGGTCGAACTCGGTGAGGGCGGAGGGACCCGTCGCGGCGACGGAGACCTCGAAACCCTCCTTGCGGAGCATGTAGGACAGGGCGTCGGAGAACGATTCCTCGTCCTCCACCACCAGTACGCGGCTCAACGGGGTGTTTCCTTTCCTGTCGGTCAGACCTGCCGGAGCTCGGCCGGGCCGGCCTCGATCTCAGCGGACGAGAGTGTCGCCTCCAGGTCGTCCGGGGGGCGGGCGGGCAGCCGGAGGGTGAACGTCGACCCCCCACCAAGAGTGCTCGACACATCCACCCGACCGCCATGGTTGCTGGCGATGTGTTTGACGATGGCCAGGCCCAGGCCGGTGCCGCCGGTGGCCCGGGACCGGGCCTGGTCGGCCCGGTAGAACCGCTCGAAGATCCGGTCGACCTCGTTCGGGGCGATGCCGATGCCCTGGTCGGCGACGGCGATCTCGACGTGCTCGTCGGTGGTCCGTGCGGTCACCCGGACGGTGGTGTCCTCGGCCGAGTAGTTGATCGCGTTCTCCACGAGGTTCGCCACGGCGGTGGCGAGCTGGCTGTCGCTGCCGTACGCGGTCAGCCCCCGCTGCCCGTCGACGACGATCTCCACGTGCCGGGCGGTGGCCGCGGTGCGGGTCCGGTCGATCACCTCGGCGATCACCCAGTCCAGCGAGACGGGCTCGGGCGCGGGCTGCGGCTCGGCGCCCTGGAGTCGGGTGAGCTCCAGCAACTCCTGCACCAGCCGGCCGAGCCGGGTCGACTCGTGCTGGATCCGCTCGGCGAACCGCCGGGCGGCGACCAGATCCTCGGAGAGTTCGGCCGGCCCGTCACCGGCCGGTTCGGTGGCGTCGACAAGCGCCTCGGCGAGCAGTTGGAGGGCACCGATCGGGGTCTTCAGCTCGTGGCTCACGTTGGCCACGAAGTCCCGCCGGACCCGGGCCAGCCGGTGCGACTCGGTGACGTCGGCCGCCTCGATCGAGATGTAGCCGCCGCCCAGCCCCATGGCGCGCAGGTGCACGCCGAGCGGGTTGTCCCCCGCGCTGTCGCGGCCCCGCGGCAGGTCCAGCTCGATCTCGCGGCGCACGCCCGTGCGCCGGACCTGCCCGGCGAGGGTACGGATCAGCGGGTGCGCGGCGATGGAGCCGGGTGTGGCACCGGTGCGGAGCAGGCCCATGGCCCGGGCGGCCGGGTTCACGAGCACCGGCATGTCGTCCGGGTCGAGCACCACCACGCCGGCGCGCAGCGAGTCGACGGTCTTGCGGCCGAGCCCGGAGAGCCCGCCCTGCTGGTCGTCGGGAATCGCGGGCCTCCCTGAGCTGCGGAGGGAGGTCTGGCCTCCCGGCGGCACCGACCGGCGCCGCCACTGCTGGACGGGTCCGGACAGCAGGAGGCCGGCGACCAGCCCGGTCGCCAGCGCCACGGCCACCACGACCGCCACCGCCCATTCCACCCGGCGATCGTAGGGTCATTGTTAACCCGGCGATCGGTCAGAACGGGACGAACCACTCTCACTTCCGGGAATGTTCACTCGCGGGCCCCGCGTCGTTAACCCGCGTTCATCTCGACGCCGGTTCCCCCGGCCTACCGTGGGTCGCGCACCTGCTCACGC
Source organism: Micromonospora chersina (assembly GCF_900091475.1). NCBI lineage: Bacteria > Bacillati > Actinomycetota > Actinomycetes > Micromonosporales > Micromonosporaceae > Micromonospora > Micromonospora chersina. Next base: position 4,860,402 of record NZ_FMIB01000002.1, on the reverse strand, counting down.
CGCACCTCGGCCCTTCCGGCCGGGACGGCGACAAACGACCCCAGGAAGTGACGATGCGCGACGAGTTCCGGGCCGACCTCCAGATTGTCAGCCAGCTGCTGGTGGACATGGCCGAGGGGGTGCGGGCGGCCATGCGGCAGGCCACCCGGGGCCTGCTCACCGCGGACCGCGCCGCGTCGGAGACGGTGATCGCGCGGGACGCCGAGATCGACGACCTGTACCGGCACGTGGAGGAGCGGGTCTGCGACCTGCTGGCCCGGCAGGCGCCGGTCGCCTCCGACCTGCGTGCCATGATCACCGCCCTGCACGTGGCCGCCGACCTGGAGCGGATGGGCGACCTGGCCGACCACGTCGCCAAGACGGCGCTGCGCCGGCACCCGTCGCCGGCGGTGCCGGCCGAGCTGCGCCCGGTCTTCACGGACATGGCCGCCATCGCGGACCGGATGGCCGAGAAGATCGCCTCGGTGCTCGCGAAGCCCGACGCCGACCTGGCAGCCGAGCTGGACCGTGACGACGACACCATGGACGACCTGCACAAGAGCCTCTTCGGCGTGCTGCTCGGCGACGACTGGCCGTACGGGGTGGAGACCGCCATCGACGCGACCCTGCTGGGCCGCTTCTACGAGCGCTTCGCCGACCACGCGGTGAACGCCGGCGAGCACGTGGTCTACCTGATCACCGGCGAGACGGCGCCCTCGGCCAGCTGACCCGGACACGACGAAGGCCCCCGGTCACCCGGGGGCCTTCGTCGTCGGCGTCAGCGGCCCTGGTTGGCGACCGCCGCGGCGGCCTCCTTGGCGGCCTCGGGGTCGAGGTAGGTGCCCCCGAGGACCTGCGGGCGCAGGTCGGGGTCGAGGTCGTAGCGGAGCGGGATGCCGGTGGGGATGTTCAGCTTGGCGATCGCCTCGTCGGAGATCTGGTCGAGGTGCTTGACCAGGGCGCGCAGCGAGTTGCCGTGCGCCGCCACCAGCACCGTCCGGCCGGCCAGGATGTCCGGCACGATCGAGTCGTACCAGTAGGGCAGCATCCGCTCGACGACGTCCTTGAGGCACTCGGTGCGCGGCATCAGCTCGGTCGGCAGCAGCGCGTACCGGGGGTCGCCGACCTGCGACCACTCGTCGGCGTCGTCGATGGGCGGCGGCGGCGTGTCGTACGACCGGCGCCAGAGCATGAACTGCTCCTCGCCGTACTCGTCAAGGGTCTGCTTCTTGTTCTTGCCCTGGAGGGCGCCGTAGTGGCGCTCGTTGAGCCGCCACGACCGGCGCACCGCGATCCAGTGCCGGTCGGCGGCGTTCAGCGCCAGCTCGGCGGTGCGGATCGCGCGGCGCAGCACGCTCGTGTGCACCACGTCGGGCAGCAGGTTGTGCTCGCGGAGCAGCTCGCCGCCGCGCCGCGCCTCGGTCTCGCCCTTGGCCGTCAGGTCGACGTCGACCCAGCCGGTGAAGAGGTTCTTGGCGTTCCAGTCGCTCTCGCCGTGCCGCAGCAGGACCAGCGTCCCGACGGTGGGCCCCTCGCTCGCAGTCATGCGGATCATCCTGCCGTACCGGCTCGGCGGACACGCGGGGACGGGTCGTGACGACCACCACGTGGAAAAGCTGATGACCGGCGTTCGGGGGCAGGACTAGGTTGTAAGGCGCTGAGGATAGCTCGGTCATTACCAATACGGGGGCGCGGGGATGCGGACGGTGCAGGGCTGGTTCCGGGACACCACAGGCGGGCTACCGAGGACCTTCTGGTACCTCTGGACCGGCACCCTGATCAACCGGCTCGGCTCGTTCGTCCTGGTCTTCCTGGCCATCTACCTCACCCAGGAACGCGACTTCTCGGCCTCACAGGCCGGCCTGGTCATCGGCCTCTGGGGCGTCGGCGGCGCGGTCGGCACCACGATCGGCGGCACCCTGACCGACCGGTGGGGACGCCGGCCCACCCTGCTCACCGCGCATCTCGGCGCCGCCACCATGATGGTCGCGCTCGGCCTGGCCCGGCCGCTCTGGGCGGTGGCGCTGGGCGCGCTGCTGCTCGGCACGTTCGCCGAGGCGGCCCGCCCGGCGTTCGGCGCCATGATGGTCGACGTGGTGCCGGAGAAGGACCGGCTGCGCGCCTTCTCGCTGAACTACTGGGCGATCAACCTGGGCTTCGCCTGCGCCGCCGTGCTGGCCGGCGTCGCCGCCCAGGCCGGCTACCTGCTGCTCTTCCTGGTCGACGCGGCGACCACGCTGATCACCGCGCTGATCATCTTCACCCGCGTCGGCGAGACCCGGTCGGCGCACGCCGGACCGGTGAGCAAGGGCGCCGCGGCCCCCGCGGGCGCCCTGCGGACCATCCTCACCGACCGGGTCTTCCTGGGCTTCGTGGCGCTCAACCTGTTCGGCGCGCTGGTCTTCCTCCAGCACATCTCGATGCTGCCGATCGCCATGGGCGACTCCGGGCTGAGCCCGGCCACCTACGGCTCGGTGATCGCGCTCAACGGGGTGCTCATCGTGGTCGGCCAACTCTTCGTGCCCAAGCTGATCAAGGGCCGGAGCCGCTCGCACGTGCTGGCGCTCGCCGCGCTGGTGACGGGCGTCGGCTTCGGGCTGACCGCGCTCGCCGACACCGCCTGGCTCTACGGCCTGACCGTGCTGATCTGGACGGTCGGCGAGATGCTCAACTCGCCGTCCAACGCCACCCTCATCGCCGAGCTCTCCCCCGCCGCGCTGCGCGGTCGCTACCAGGGGGCGTTCTCACTCTCCTGGCAGCTCGCCGGTGCGACCGCCCCGGTCCTCGGCGGCCTGGTCCGGGAGCACGCCGGCAACACGGCGCTCTGGCTCGGCTGCGCCGTCATCGGCGCCGTGATGGCGGTGGCCCACCTGATCTCCGGCCCGGCCCGGGAGCGGCGCGCGGCCCGGCTCCGCACCGCGGGCACCCCGGTCACGCCGGTCACCGTGGCCCGGACCCCGGTGCCGGAGGCGGCCGAGGCCGCGGCCACCGCACCCGCCGAGCCGGTCCGCGCCGGCTCCTGAGGTACGCCTTCCGGCGGTGGTGACCAGCGCCACCAGGCGAACGCCGGGCCGGGCCACTACGGTCGGCAGGGGCGGATCAGTTAACAAAGCTTCATGGAGGACGGGTGCGCGGCCTGCGGCGCTGGTGGGACGACACGGCCGGCGGGCTCCCCGCCACCTTCTGGTACCTCTGGTCCGGCCTGCTGATCAACCGTGCCGGCGCCTTCGCCATGCTCTTCCTGTCGCTCTACCTGACCGCCGCGCGGGGCGCCTCGGCGTCGCTGGCCGGCCTGGTGGTCGGGGCGTACGGGGCCGGCGGCGCGGCCGGCACGCTGCTCGGCGGGGTGCTGGCCGACCGGTGGGGCCGCCGGTCCACCCTGCTCGCCGCCCACCTGGGCGCGGCCGGGCTGATGGTGGGGCTGGCGTTCAGCCGGCACCTGGCGGTGATCGCCGTGCTGGCCGCGCTGGTCGGGATGGTGCACTCGATGCCCAGCCCGGCGTTCGTGGCCGCCATCGTGGACGTGGTGCCCGAGGCACGCCGCTCCCGCGCGTTCAACCTCCAGTTCTGGGCGTTCAACCTCGGCATGGCCGTGGCCTCGCTGCTGGCCGGTGTGCTCGCCGAGGCGAGCTTCCTGGCGCTGTTCCTGGTCGACGCCGCCGCGACGCTGGCGGCGGCCGTGGTCATCGCGCTGAAGGTCCCGGAGACCCTGACCCGCCGCCCGGCGGTCACCCCACGAGCGGTGGCGGGCCGGCGGCCCGGGCTGCACACGGCACTGACCGACCGCACCTTCCTGGCCTTCGTGGGGCTGACCTTCCTGCTGGCCGTGCTCACCATGCAGACCTCGACGATCATGCCGCTGGCGATGCGGGCCGACGGCCTGCGCCCCTCGGCGTACGGGCTGGTGGTGGCGCTCGGCGGCGCGCTCATCGTGGTCGGGCAGCTCTTCGTGCCCCGGCTCATCGAGCCGTACCGGAAGTCGACAGTGCTGGCGGTCTCCACCGGGCTCATGGCGCTCGGCTTCGGGGCGCTGACCGTCGCCGACGGTCTGCCGCTCTACCTGGGCGCCGCCGTGGTGTGGACGGTCGGGCAGATGCTCGCGGCGCCGCCGAACGCGCAGATCAACGCGGACCTCGCCCCGCCCGAGCTGCGCGCCCGCTACCAGTCGGTGTTCTACCTGACCTTCCCGGCAGCCTCCTTCGTGGCGCCGGCGCTGGGCGGGCTGAGCCTCCAGCATCTCGGCGAAGGGCACTGGCTCGTGGTGGGCGCCCTGGGCCTGGTCGCGGCGGCCGGTCACCTGCTGGCGGGGCCGCCGCGGGAACGGCGGGTCGCCGCGCTGCGGGTGGCCGCGGAACGGGGCGAGACGGTGTCGGCGGGGCGCTGAAGGTCCCCGGAACGGCGTCGAGCGCCCACCACGACCCCCGTCGTGATGGGCGCTCGCACCGTACGACCCGGCGGCGGCGGGCGACCCTCACCCCCGTAAGCGTCGCCCGCTCGCGCCGCCGGTTCCACGGGTGGCACCGTCCCCCAACGGTGTGCTCCACCCGATCCCTCGCGCCTCGCTTGCGCGGATCTGATCGATCCGCCGCTCCCCCGAACGTTTCCAAGCGTGGCGCGGTGCAATAAAGTTAGTTCGCCCGGATTCCGGATTCAACCCAGATTGCTGTCTTACCCGTCACAGCACCCGTGTCGGAAACCCGGCTGTCCCTGCTCCGGTCTCTTCGTTGGCCAACAGCGGGTTCCCGTCGACCATTCCCGTAAACCTCAGGCGTCCTCGCGATTCGGGTTCTCGGTCCGGAAGAAGTTGCTCTGCCGGCCGTCCCGCATCTGCTCCTGGTAGATCAGGTTCAGCCCGCGCGAGTCGAACGTCCGGAACCAGTCGTCCCAGCTCACCTCGCGGATCCGGCTGCTTTCCCGGTATCCGGGGATGTTGAACGTCAGCACCCCGGGACGGTCACCCCGCTCGGTTCCGGCGATGGTGGCCGGCTTGGCGTTGCGCGCCCGGGCCCACCGCTGGATGACCTCGTGGTTGGTCGTCACCAGGCTGCGCCCGGGACGTTCCGGACGGTCGTCCAGCGACGTGATCTGCTGGGACGAACCGACCGACCGGGAGGCGGACGCACCGCTCCGTACCTGGGTGGCCGTCGCGGCCGTGGCTCGCGCCAGGGCCGGTCCGGGAACGGCGGCCGCCTGCCTCGCCGGCACCGCCTTCGCCCGGGTGCCCGCGGCCTTCGTCGCCGGCGCCGCCTTCGCTGTCTTCTTCGCGGGCGCCGCCTTCGCGGTCTTCCTCGCGGGCGCGGCCTTCGCCCGTACGCCAGCGGCCTTCCTCGCCGGCGCGGCCTTCGCGGTCTTCTTCGCGGGCGCCTTCTTCGCGGGCGCCGTCTTCGCGGTCTTCTTCGCGGGCGCGGCCTTCGCCCGGGCGGTCGTCGTCTTCTTCGCCGGTGCGGCCTTCGCCCGGGCGGCCGTCGTCTTCTTCGCCGGCGCGGCCTTCGCCCGGGCGGCCGTCGTCTTCTTCGCCGGGGTCGCCTTCGCCCGGGCGCCGGTGGCCTTCGCGGCCGGCGCGGCCTTCGCCCGCGACGGCGCGGTCCGGCGCGCCGCGGTCGTCTTCTTCGCCGCCGCCGTCTTCTTCGTCGCCGACGGCCGGCCGGCCGGGCCGGTGCTCTTCCGGGCCGCACCGCCCTGTTCGGATCGCAGCCTCCGGACCAGGGTCTTCACCAGGTCCGGCTTGCGCATGGCGGAGAGCCCGGAGACCCCGCGCCGACGCAACTGGCCCCGGATGTCGTCGACCTTCATCCGGGAGATCTCGGATTCGGAGATGCCCGGCGTGTTCGCCGTCTGGTTGCCGGGCTGGCGTTTGGTCCTCGTCGCAGTCGTGCCGCGACTTGAGCTGTTGCGCTGAGCCATGGGACACGCTCCTCGACAGTCCGTCCTCGGCCCGCGGTGGGTCCCGATTTCGCCGCACCGCGCGGTGCGGCATACCCCTCAGGACGGGTCCGAACCTCCGGCGGCCGACCCGGCCGCGGTCGAGGGCTCGAAGAGGTGGGCGAACGCGGCCAGGTTGGCCGTCGACTCACCCCGCTTGACCCGCCACTCCCACTCGCGGCGGATGGCGGTGCCGAAGCCGATCTCCAGCATGCTGTCGAAGGACTCGTCGGCGTACGTGAGCACGGACCCGAGGAGGCGGTCCAGCTCGTCGGAGTCCACCCCGGCCAGGTTGACCCGCCCGGTCAGATAGATGTCGCCGACGGCGTCGATGGAGAAGGACACCCCGTACATCCGGGCGTTGCGCTGGAGCAGCCAGGCCCACAGCTCCTCGCGGCGCTCGTCCGGCTGGCGCATCACGAACGCCTCGACCCGGAGCGCGTGCTCGCCCACGATGAGGTTGCAGATCGTCTTGAGCTTGTGCGTCCCCGGCAGGGTCACCGCGTACGACGTCTCGCCGGTGGACTCCCACTCCAGCTCGCGCTCGGCGCAGACGGCCTCGATCAGCGCGGCGACCTCACTCCTGCGGCTCATCGCACCCACTCTACGGCCGCCCACCGGAGGCCGCCGGGCCACGGGCGGTCACCAGGAGCAGGTGAGCGCGGGGTCACCGAGCCGGCGGGCCAGGCGGGCACGGTGGTCGGCGATCGCCTCGCCGTAGACGGCGAGCAGGCCGGACGCGGTGCGGTGCCAGGAGAAGGCGCGGGCGTGCCGCTCGGCGCCCCGGCCCAGGGCGGCCCGGCGCAGCCGCTCGGGCAGCAGGCGGGCCAGCGCACGGGCCCAGTCGACCGGGTCGTGGCCGTCGATGAGCACCCCGCTGACCCCGTCCCGGACCGCGGTGACCAGCCCGCCCACGGCGGCGGCCAGCACCGGCGTGCCGCACGCCTGGGCCTCCAGCGCGACCAGTCCGAACGACTCGTTGTGCGAGGGCACCGCGACCAGGTCGGCCGCGTGGTAGAGGGCGGGCAGGTCGTCGCCGGTCTGCGGCGGGAGGAACCGGACCCGGTCGGCGACGCCGAGGGAACCGGCCAGCTCGATGAGGGCAGTGGGGCGGTCCAGCCCGCTGCCGCTCGGGCCGCCGCAGATCACCACGGTCACCTCGTCGGCGAGCGCGGGCTCCCGCTGGCGCAGCGCGGCGACCGCCCGGATCAGCACGTCCGGGGCCTTGAGCGGCTGGATCCGGCCCACGAAGGCCACCACGTAACCGCTGGTCGGCAGGCCGAGGCGGCGGCGGGCCGCCAGGACAGCCGCGTCCCGGTCGCCGGGTGCCGGGCGGAACCGGTCCAGGTCCACGCCGGGCTCGACCACGGCCACCCGGGCTGGCTCGGCGTCGTACCTGTCGATGAGGTCGCGGGCCTCGACGCGGGTGTTGGCGACCAGCCGGTCGGACTCGGCGACCACCTGCTCCTCGCCGATGACGCGTGCCTTGGGCTCGGGCCGGTCCCCGGCGGCGAGCCGGGCGTTCTTGACCTTCGCGAGGGTGTGCGCGGTGTGCACCAGCGGCACGCCCCAGCGCTCCTTGGCCAGCCAGCCCACCTGCCCGGAGAGCCAGTAGTGCGAGTGGATGAGGTCGTAGTGGCCCGGCGGGCGGGCGGCCTCGGCGCGGAGCACCCCGGCCGTGAAGGCGCAGAGCTGGCCGGGCAACTCCTCCTTGGTCAGCCCCTCCAGGGGGCCGGCGGTGACGTGCCGGACGCTCACCCCGGGCGCCGTCTCGACGACCGGGGGCAGGTCACCGGACGTGGCCCGGGTGAAGATCTCCACCTCGACGCCGGCCTCGGCGAGCCGCCGGGCGACCTCCAGGATGTAGACGTTCATGCCGCCGGCGTCGCCCGTGCCGGGCTGGTGCAGCGGCGAGGTGTGGACGGAGAGGGTGGCGATCCGGCGCGGCCGGGGCCACGGCAGGGCACCTCGCTGACGACCGACACCGGTGTGCAACTCCGCCACGTCCGCTCCCTCTGTCACGGTTGATGCCGTCCCGCACGACCGGCGCTTCTCGGTCAACCTCCGCGCCGGATGTCATCTTCCCCATCGGGCTTCGGAAATGCGTCCCGGCGGGTCCCGGGCGTGACGGACCTCATCACCGCGCGGAGCCGGGCGGCGGGTGAGAATGACCGGATGACCTCAGTCGCGATCGTCACCGGGGCGTCCAGCGGGATCGGCGCGGCCACCGCCCGCCGCCTGGCCGCCGAGGGTTTCCACGTGCTCGCCGCCGCGCGGCGTACCGACCGGCTGGCCGGCCTGGTCGCGGAGATCGAGGCGGCCGGCGGCGCGGCCACCGCGGTGGAGTGCGACGTGACCTCCGACGAGTCCGTCGCCGGCCTGGCCGCCGCTGCCGCCGCCGCGCCCGGCCCGGTCACCCTGCTCGTGAACAACGCGGGCGGTGCGCGCGGCCTGGACCCGGTGGAGTCCGCCGACGTGGGCGACTGGCAGTGGATGTACGACGTCAACGTGCTCGGCACGCTCCGCGTCACCAAGGCGCTGCTGCCCGCCCTGGAGTCCTCCGGCGCGGGCACCGTCGTGATCGTCGGCTCCACCGCCGGGCACGTCGTCTACGAGGGCGGCGGCGGCTACACGGCGGCCAAGCACGCGCAGACCGCGATCGCCGGCACGCTCCGGCTGGAGCTGTGCGGCCGGCCGGTGCGGGTGATCGAGATCGACCCGGGCATGGTGAAGACCGAGGAGTTCGGCCTGGTCCGGTTCGGTGGCGACGCCGACCGGGCCGCCGCGGTCTACGCCGGGGTGGCCGAGCCGCTCGTCGCCGAGGACGTGGCCGACTGCGTCGCCTGGTGCGCCACCCGACCGCACCACGTCAACATCGACCAGCTCGTGGTCCGCCCACTGGCCCAGGCCGCCCAGCACAAGGTGCACCGGGTCTAGCGTGAAGCGCGAGGAGTGAGCCGCTCTTGCGAGCCCCGCAGTCGCGAACCGGGAGGCCCTGATGGTCCGGCCGCTCGGGGTGGTAACCCGGGGCACGACGAATCCGAACCGGCTCCGGCGGGTGGACAACTGGATCGCCGCGACCTGCGGTGACGCCCTGCGTGCCGCCGCCGACCCGCTCGTGGTCGACCTGGGCTACGGGGCCACCCCGGTCACCGCCGTCGAGCTCCGCGCCCGGCTGGCCGCCGCCGTCCGCGCCGACGTGCGGGTGGTCGGGCTGGAGATCGATCCGGTACGCGTGGCCGCCGCCCAGCCGGCCGCCGACCCGCCCGGGCTCACCTTCGCCCGCGGCGGTTTCGAGCTGGCCGGGCTGCGCCCCGCCCTGGTCCGCGCGTTCAACGTGCTGCGCCAGTACGACGAGGGCGAGGTGGCCGACGCCTGGCGTACGGTCACCGGGCGGCTCGCGCCGGGCGGGCTGCTGGTCGAGGGAACGTGCGACGAGCTGGGGCGGCTCGGCGCCTGGGTGCTGCTCGACGCCAGCGGCCCGCGCACGCTGACCCTGGCCGCGAAGCTCACCACCCTGGCCAGCCCGGCCCAGCTCGCCGAGCGGCTACCCAAGGCGCTCATCCACCGCAACGTCCCCGGCGAGCCGGTCCACGACCTGATCCAGGCCCTGGAGAGCGCCTGGCAGTCCACCGCCGGCTACGCCCCCTTCGGCCCCCGCGACCGCTGGACGAGAACGGTGGCCGCGGTAAAGGCGGCAGGCTGGCCGGTCCTGGACCGCCCCACCCGCTGGCGCCGAGGCGAGGTGACCCTCCCCTGGCCGACGATCGCCCCCACCTGACCCCACCTCGCCTGGTTGATCAAGAAGTTCGCGTCAGACCGACGGTCTCTCCAGACGCAAACTTCTTGATCAACGCGACCTTGGGGGTCAGATGGTGCAGTTGATCAGGACGGGTTCGGGGTGGAGGGTTACGCCGAAGCGGGTGTTCACGCCGTCGCGGATCTCGCGGGCCAGGGCTACCAGGGCTGCCGTGCTTGCGGTGCCGGTGTGGTTGGTCAGGGCCAGCGTGTGCTTGGTGGAGATGGCGACGCCCTCGGGACCGGTGTAGCCCTTGCCGAAGCCGGCCTTGTCGATCAGCCAGGCGGCGCTCACCTTGACCGTGTCGCCCGGGCACGGCCAGTTCGGCGGTTCACCCAGGTCGGCGGCGCGCTCGCGGACCAGTTCGTACGCCTCCCGTTCCAGCACCGGGTTGGTGAAGAAGGAGCCCACCGACCACGTGTCCGGGTCCTGCGCGTCGAGCACCATGCCCTTGCCGGCGCGCAGCCGCCGCACGGTGGCCCGGGCGTCGGCGAGCGGCACCCGGTCGCCCACCTCGACGCCGAGCGCGCGGGCCAGTTCGGCGTAGCGGACCGGGCCGGAGAGCGGGGAGCGGGTGAGCCGGAAGTCGACCGAGAGCACCACCCAGCGGTCGCTGTACTTGAAGATGCTGCCCCGGTAGGCGAACCCGCAGTCCGCCGCCGCGATCCGGACCACGGCTCCCCCGGTCCGGTCGTACGCCTCCACGGCCACGATCGTCTCGGCGACCTCCTGGCCGTACGCGCCGACGTTCTGGATCGGGGTGGCGCCGGCCGAGCCGGGGATGCCGGAGAGGCACTCCAGGCCCGACCAGCCGCGCTCGACTGTGGCGGCGACCAGGTCGTCCCAGGGCTCGCCGGCCTCGACCCGTACGGTGACGGTGTCGGCGTCCTCGGCGACCACCCGGAACCCCCGGGAGCGGATGAGCACGACGGTGCCGGGGAAGCCCTGGTCGCCGATCACCACGTTGCTGCCGCCGGCCAGCAGGAGGACGGCCTGTTCCCGCGCCTCCGCCTCGCGCACCCGCCGGACGATCTCGTCGGCGCTGGTGGCGATCTCCAGCCGACCGGCGGGGCCGCCGAGGCGCAGCGTGGTGTAGCGCGCCAGGGTGGCGGGGTCGGTCGGGTCGGCTCCGGTCGTCGGTTCGGCGTAGACGTCTGACACGCCTTTCACCCTAGGCTGAGGGGTAGCCGCGGCACCCACTGGTGGCCCGGTCACCCCCGGGAGGATGGCGATGAGCAGACTGCACGGCACGAAGGACTTCTGGATCGGCGCGTTGCGGACGGAGGGTCCCGCCTTCGCCGCCGCCGTCGCGGAGGCGCCCCCCGAGACACCGGTGCTGTCCTGTCCCGGCTGGACGGTCTCCGACCTCGCCCACCACCTCACCCGGGTCTACGTGTGGGTCCGCACCGTGGTGACCGCCGGCACGGCCACCCGCCCGGAGCGGCACGACCCGGAGCCGCCGGCGGGCCTGACCCCGGCGCAGTGGTACGGCCAGGAGTACGAGCGGCTGCTCACGCTCTTCGAGGGGCTGGACCCGGAGGCCCCGGCCTGGAACTTCGCCCCGCAGCCGAAGAAGGCGGCCTTCTGGCCACGCCGGATGGCGCACGAGACCGCGGTGCACCGCTGGGACGCCCAGCTCGCCATCGGCGCGGGTGAGCCGATCGAGGCCAAGCTCGCGGCCGACGGGGTGAGCGAGGTGCTGGACACCTGGCTGCCGGCGGGCCGGCGGGTCCAGCCCGGCCAGTGGCACGGCGTGGTCCAGCTGACCGCCACCGACGCCGCCCAGGAGTGGTACCTGCGGCTGCGCGGCGAGGGGATGGCCCTGCTGGACACCGCGACGATCCTCGACCACGACGACCACCACGCCCGCGCGCAGGTCACCGGCACCGCCAGCGACCTGCTGCTGGCGGTGATGGGCCGGATCAGCTTCGACGCCCTCGGGGTGGCCGGCGACCGCCGCCTGCTCGACGGGCTGCGGGTGGGCTGACCCGCCGGAGGGTCGGCCGGGAGATCAGGCGGAGAGCGGCGTTTCCCACCGGAGCGCCACTCTCCGCCTTTTTCCGGACGCTCTGAGAGCGCTCTCTTGACAGGGTCGGGGGCAACCACCACCCTGTCGTGAGAGCGCTCTCTAAGTACCGGAACCACCCGCCACCACCCGATACACCTAGAGGGGTCAGATAAGAGATGGTCACCTTCACGCGTCGCCGCCTGGCCGCGGTGGCCCTGGTCGCCACCACCGCGCTGCTGGGCGCCACCGCCTGCGGGGGCGGTGACGACGAGGCCGCCGCCGACGGCCCGGTCACGCTCACCGTCGACGTCTTCGGCCAGTTCGGCTACGAGGAGCTCTACAAGGAGTACATGGCCAGCCACCCCAACGTGAAGATCGTTGAGCGGGGCACCGGCAGCAACCTGGACGAGTACTCGCCGAAGCTCACCCAGTGGCTCGCCGCGGGCAAGGGCGCGGGCGACATCGTCGCCATCGAGGAGGGGCTGCTCGTCGAGTACAAGGCCAACCCGCAGAACTTCGTCAACCTGCTCGACCACGGCGCCGCCGACCTGAAGGGCAACTTCCTGGACTGGAAGTGGAACCAGGGGCTCACCGCCGACGGCAAGCAGCTCATCGGCCTCGGCACCGACGTCGGCGGCATGGCCATGTGCTACCGCAAGGACCTGTTCGCCAAGGCCGGCCTGCCCACCGACCGGGAGGCGGTCTCGAAGCTCTGGCCCACCTGGGCGGACTACATCAAGGTCGGCGAGCAGTTCAAGGCGAAGAACACCGGCGCCTCGTTCCTCGACGCCGCGACCAACACGTTCAACACCATCCTGCTCCAGACCGCCGGCAACACCACCGGCTACAGCTACTACGACACCAGCAACAACCTGGTCGTCGACAGCAACCCGGCGGTCAAGCAGGCGTACGACACCACCATGGACATCATCGACTCGGGCCTGTCCGGCAAGTACGGGTCGTGGTCGGAGGAGTGGGTCTCCGCGTTCAAGCAGTCGAAGTTCGCCACCATCGCCTGCCCGGCGTGGATGACAGGTGTCATCGAGGGCAACGCCGGCCCGGGCGCCAAGGGCAAGTGGGACATCGCCCAGGTCCCCGGCAACGGCGGCAACTGGGGCGGTTCCTTCCTCGCCGTGCCGAAGCAGGGCAAGCACCAGGCCGAGGCGATCGAGCTGGCGAAGTTCCTGACCAGCGCCAAGGGCCAGATCGGCGCGTTCAAGGCGAAGGGCCCGCTGCCCTCCTCCCCGCAGGCGCTGGCGGACCCGGCCATCGTCGACTCGACGAACGCGTACTTCTCCGCGGCCCCGGTCGGCAAGATCTTCGCCGAGGGCGCCAAGAGCCTGAAGCCGGTCTACATGGGCCCGAAGAACCAGGCCGTCCGGACCGAGGTGGAGAACGCCGTCCGCACCGTGGAGCTGGGCAAGCGCAGCCCGGAGCAGGGCTGGACCGACGCGGTCGGGAACGCCAAGAAGGCCGCTGCCAAGTAACCCGAGCCAGGCGTGCGGGCGGTCCCCGGTGACGGGTGCCGCCCGCACGGCGGAAAGGAGTCCCGGGCCATGGCAGTCCAGCTCGACGCCCGCCCGCCGGTCCAGCCGGCGCACCGTGTCCCCCGCCCCTCCCGGGGCGTCCGGCTCAGCCGGTTCGACACGAAGTACTCGCCCTACCTCTACATCGCCCCGTTCTTCCTGCTCTTCGGCGTCTTCGGGGCCTACCCGCTGGCGTACACGTTCTGGGTCTCGCTGCACGACTGGGACCTGCTCGGCGCCGAGCACCCGTTCATCGGGCTCGACAACTACAGCCAGCTGCTGGGCGACCCCGACTTCTGGCACTCGGTGGTCAACACCCTCGGCATCTTCGTCATCTCCACGGTCCCGCAGCTGCTGCTGGCGCTCTGGCTGGCCAACCTGCTCAACCGGCAGCTCCGGGCCCGGACCACCTGGCGGATGGCGGTGCTGATCCCGAACGTCACCTCGACCGCCGCCGTGGCGATCGTCTTCGCGGTGCTCTTCGGCCGCGAGTTCGGCATGATCAACTGGCTGCTCGACCACGTCGGGGTGAGCGCGATCGACTGGAAGGCCAACCGGCTCGCCTCCTGGGTCGCCATCTCCACGATGGTCGACTGGCGGTGGACCGGCTACAACGCGCTGATCTTCCTGGCCGCCATGCAGGCCATCCCGCGCGACCTCTACGAGTCCGCCTCGATCGACGGTGCGAGCCGATCGCGGCAGTTCTGGTCGATCACCGTGCCGCTGCTCAAGCCCACGATCGTCTTCGCGGTCATCATCTCCACCATCGGCGGTCTCCAGCTCTTCACCGAGCCCCGGATGTTCAACTCCGGCACCAACGCGATCCGCGGCGGGCCGCTGCGCGAGTCGCAGACCGTGACCATGTACATGTTCGAGAACGCCTTCGCGCCGCACTACAACTTCGGCTACGGCTCGGCGATCGCCTGGCTGCTCTTCGCGCTCATCGCGGTGGTCGCGGCCATCAACGTCCTGCTCCTCCGCCGGCTCGGCGGCGGCGCGCGCAAGGAGGTCTCCCGATGACCCGCCTCTGGTCGGCCGGCCGGCTCACCTACCTGGCGCTGGGCGTCACGGCCCTGATGTCGGTCTTCCCGATCTACTGGATGTTCGTGGTGGCGAGCCGGACCAGCGACGCCATGGGCCAGGTCCCGCCACCGCTCACCCCGGGCGGCAACCTCGGCGCCAACATCGCCCGGCTGTTCGACAACACCGACGCGTACTTCCTCACCGGCCTCATCAACTCGGCGATCGTGGCCGGCACCGTCACCGTCTCCGTGGTCTTCTTCTCCACCCTGGCCGGATTCGCCTTCGCCAAGCTGCGCTTCCGCGGGCGCAACGCGCTGCTGCTGGTCATCGTGGCCACCATGATGGTGCCCACCCAGCTCGGCGTGATCCCGCTCTACCTGCTGATGACCAAGCTGAACTGGAACGACCGGCTGCCCGCGGTCATCGTGCCGGCCCTGGTCACCGGCTTCGGCGTGTTCATGATGCGCCAGTACGCCGGCCAGGCCGTCAGCACCGAACTGATCGAGGCCGCCCGGATGGACGGCTGCAACACCGCCCGGATCTACTGGAACGTGGTGCTGCCCGCGCTGCGCCCGGCCGCCGCCGTGCTCGGCCTGCTCACCTTCATGACCACCTGGAACGACTTCCTGTGGCCGTACGCGGTGCTCAACGACCCGGAGAACCCGACAGTGCAACTGTCGCTGCGGGCCCTGTCCGATGGCTACTACCAGGACATGTCGCAGGTGTTCACCGGTACGGCCATCGCCACCCTGCCGCTGCTGCTGGTGTTCGTCGTGTTCGGCCGCCAGATCATCGGCGGGATCATGGAAGGTGCGGTGAAGGCATGACGGAGCTGCGGTTCCCCGAGGGCTTCGTCTGGGGGGCGGCCACCGCCGCGTACCAGATCGAGGGCGCGGTCGCCGAGGACGGGCGGGCCCCGTCCATCTGGGACACCTTCAGCCGTACGCCCGGCAAGGTGTTCCAGGGACACACCGGCGACGTGGCCTGCGACCACTACCACCGGTACGCCGAGGACGTGGCGCTCATGGCGGACCTGGGGCTGCGGGCGTACCGCTTCTCGGTCGCCTGGCCCCGGATCCGGCCCGACGGCACCGGCCCGGTCAACCCGCGCGGCCTGGACTTCTACGACCGGCTCGTGGACGCCCTGCTGGACCGGGGCATCGACCCGATCGTCACGCTCTACCACTGGGACCTGCCGCAGGCGCTGGAGAACCAGGGCGGCTGGACCGCGCGGGAGACCGCCGAGCACTTCGCCGACTACGCCCTCGCCGTGCACCAGCGCCTCGGCGACCGGGTCCGCACCTGGACCACGCTCAACGAGCCGTGGTGCTCGGCGTACCTCGGCTACGGCAACGGCGTGCACGCGCCCGGTGGGCGGGACGCGGGGGCGGCCTTCCGGGCCGTACACCATCTGCTGCTCGGCCACGGCCTGGCGGCCCGGGCGCTGCGCGCGGCCGGCGCGGAGGTCGTCGGGATCACCCTCAACCTCGCCGACGTGCAGCCGGCCGACGCCGGCAGCGCGGCGGACGCCGCCGCGGTGCGGCTCGTCGACGGCCTCCAGAACCGGATCTTCCTGGACCCGCTGACCGGCGCCGGCTACCCGGACGACGTGCTGGCCCACGTCGCCCGGATCGTCGAGCCGGACTTCGTCCGGGACGGGGACGAGAAGGTGATCGCCGCGCCGCTCGACCTGCTCGGGCTCAACTACTACGCGCCCACCTACGTGGCGGGCCGGGCGGGCGGGGCCGGGAGCAGCGCGTACCCGGGCACCGAGGGCGGCGTCGAGTTCCTGCCGCCGGTCGGGCCGCTCACCGACATGGGTTGGATGATCGAGCCGGCCGGCCTCACCCGGCTGCTGGAGCGGGTGGCCGCCGACTACCCGGGCCTACCGTTGATCATCACGGAGAACGGCGGGGCCTTCCCGGACCGGAACACCGAGGGGACCGGCTGGGTGGCGGACACCGACCGGGTCGCCTACCTCGACGGGCACCTGCGCGCCGCGCACGAGGCCGTCGCCCGCGGCGTCGACCTGCGCGGTTATCTCGTATGGTCGTTGCTGGACAACTTCGAATGGGCCGAGGGCTACCGGAAGCGGTTCGGGATCGTCCACGTCGACTACCTGACCCAGCGGCGCACACCGAAGGAAAGTGCCCGTTGGTACCAGGAGGTGATCTCCCGGAACGGGCTGTGACGAGGTGGTGGTGACGGGGATGACGACGGCACAGCGGCCGACCCTGGAGGCGGTGGCCAGGCGGGCAGGCGTGTCCCGGGCCACGGTCTCCCGGGTGGTCAACGGCTCCACCACGGTGGCCGAGTCGATCCAGCAGGCGGTCCGCCGGGCGGTCGAGGAACTGGGGTACGTCCCGAACCTCGCCGCCCGCAGCCTGGTCACCCAGCGCACCGACTCGGTCGCGCTGGTCATGCCCGAGGCGGCCACCCGGGTCTTCTCCGACGACCAGGTCTTCCCGGGGATCATCCGCGGCGCGGCCCAGGAGCTGGAGGCGGCGGACAAGCAACTCGTGCTGATGCTGGCCGGCTCGCCGGCCGGGCACGAACGGGTCGAGCGGTACACCACCGGGCGGCACGTCGACGGGGTGCTCTTCGCCTCGCTGCACGGCGAGGACCCGCTCCCCGGGCGGCTGGCCCGGCTCGGCATCCCGGTGGTGTGCAGCGGCCGCCCCCTCGACGGCGCCGAGGTGCCCTACGTCGACGTGGACCACGTCGGCGGGGTGGCCGAGGCGGTCCGCCACCTGATCGGGAACGGTCGGCGGCGGATCGCCACCATCGCCGGGCCGCAGGACATGGTCGCCGGCATCGAGCGGCTCATCGGCTACCGGGAGACGGTCGCCGCGGCCGGCCTGCCGGAGCTGGTCGCGTACGGCGACTTCACCCGGGAGTCCGGCACCGCCGCCATGCGGCAGCTGCTCGCCGCCGACCCGGAGCTGGACGCGGTGTTCGCGGCGTCCGACCTCATGGCGCACGCCGCGCTGCGCACCCTGCGGGAGGCCGGCCGGCGGGTGCCGGACGACGTCGCGGTGATCGGGTTCGACGACATCGAGACGGCGGCTTACACCGAGCCGCCGCTCACCACCGTGAAGCAGCCGATAGTGGAACTGGGACGGGCCATGACCCGGCAACTGCTCCGGATCGCCGCGGGCGAGACGGTCGAGCAGGCGCTGGTGCTCCCGACGGAGCTGGTGCTGCGCGATTCCGCCTGAGCGAACGCGGACGAGGTCGGCGGGCCGACCGTCGGGCGTCCTCGAGTGGATTGACATGTCCGCTCGCCGGCGCCCGCAAGAGACACCGGTGGCCGCGTACCGAGACCTGGTACGCGGCCACGAGCGTGAGGTACGTCTGGTTCTGGGCCGGCGGCCGTCAAGGGCGGCCGCTCAGCTCACGGCTTGACGGTCAACTGGAGCAGGGTGGTCGGCTCCTCGCCGCCCTCCCCGATCCCGAACTGGGTGCTGCCGTTCGGGTCCAGATCCTTGGTGGTCTTCACCCCGGCGTCGGTGGTGACGGTCGCCGTGCCGTTGTGGCCGGAGGTGGAGGTCTGCCCGTCGCCCCGGATCTCGTAGACCCCCGGCACCTTGAGGTCGAGCCGGCCGGTCGACGCCAGCGCCTTGAAGCAGATCAGACCGGCGCTGGTCTGGCCGATCGGCTCGGTCGTCCAGACCTTGATCAGGCCGACGTCACCAGTGACCGGCGTGTCGCAGTCGGCCAGCATGATGTGGCCGTCGCCCGAGATCAGCTCGACGTTCTGCTCGGCCAGGATGGCCGCTGCGCCCGGGTACTTGAAATCCTCCACGATGGATCCGCCGTTGGTCTCCGTCGGGGTGTCGTCCCCCGCCGCCAGTGCGACGCCGGCGAAGGTCGCCGCCACCGCGGCCCCGGTCACACCGACCACCGCAGCCTTGGACAGCACACGCATGCCTTACCTCTTCTTCACGTCAAGTCCCAGCCGTCAACGCGGCGAGGTCACTCGCCCCCGTGCAGTGACGAACCCAGCACGCGCAGAGTACCCAAGCATCTGATCTATGTCTGCCCCGTCCCGAGCGGCCCGGTCCTCGCCTCTGAAGTAGCCCGTCGGCACGACCATGTTGGGGGTTCGAGGAAGCTGGCGGCGCAGACCGGAGCCGCCGGGTATTGCGTCGCGGACATGGGCGGCCGGCGCTAGGGTCGCGCAGATGACCGGCACCGTGCGCCTGATCCGCGCGCCCGAACTCTCCGACGTCGCGGAGTACGCGTACGCGGCCGAGGTCGTGCCGCCCGCGCGGCTGATCTTCACGGCCGGGGCCTGCCCGCTGGACGCCGAGGGGCGGACCGTCGCGCCCGGCGACCCCGCCGCCCAGGCCCGGCAGGTGATGGTCAACCTGGCGGCGGCGCTGGCCGCCGCGGGCGCCGGGCTCACCGACGTCGTCCGGACCACTGTCTACGTGGCCAGCGGTGACCGCGCCGACCTGGTGGCCGTCTGGCAGGTCGTCCGGGACGCGTTCGGCGACCACGATCCGCCCGGCACGCTTCTCGGCGTCGCGGTGCTCGGCTACCCGGAACAGCTCGTGGAGGTCGAGGCGGTCGCCGCCACGCCCCGGTAATCCCGTCGCCGGTGGCGGCCGGTCGCTCTAGGGTCGGCCGGATGACCGACAACCTGATCCGGCCCGCCCGCCCCGACGACGCGCCCGGCGTCGTGGCACTGCGCGGCGTCGTCCACCCGTACCTGGTGCGCGGCGTCGAGTCGACCCGACGGATGATCGCCCAGCCGCCGCCCGGCGAGGACTGGGCGGCCTGGGTGGCGGAGGCGGACGGGCGGGTGATCGGCTGGGTGTCGGCGTACCGCAACATCCAGACCTCCGCGCCGAACGTCGGGGATGTCTCGACCCTGCACGTCCACCCGGCGCACCGGCTCCGGGGAGTCGGCACGGCCCTCTTGGACGCCGCGCTCGCCCACCTGCGCCTGCTCGGCGTGAAGCGGGTGCTCACCTGGTCCCAGCCCGGCTCCCTGCCGTTCGCCCGCCGGCACGGCTTCACACCCAGCCGGGAGCTGCGCTACTCCGCGCTCGACCTCCGGCCCGCGCCGCCGATGCCCGAGCCGCCGCCCGGCGTACGGCTGGTGCCGGCCGCCGAGGTGGACCCGCGTGAGGTGCACCGGGTGGACGCCGAGTCGTCGCTGGACGAGCCGGGCGACGTGCCGACCGACGCGCTCGGCTACGACATCTGGCACCACGAGGTCTGGGACAACCTGGGGCTGGACCGGGACGCCAGCACGCTGGCCGAGGTGGACGGCAGGCTGGTCGCCGTCAGCCTGGTCAAGCGGGACGGCGACCGGATGTGGTCGGACTTCACCGGCACCGTCCCGGGGCACCGGGGCCGGGGGCTGGCCCGGCTGGCGAAGCAGGCCGCGCTGCACCGGGCGGCGGCTTCCGGGGTGCGCACCGCGTACACCTCGAACGACGAGGCGAACGCGCCGATGCTGGCGATCAACGACCGGCTCGGCTACCGGCCGGTGGCCAGCCAGTGGTCCTGCCTGCGCGACCTCGACTAGCGCCCGGCGGCGACCCGGACGGCCGTCGCGTAGGTGTCGGCGCCGAAGAGCACCAGCCGGGCCTCGGTCACGTTGACCGGGGTGGCCGCGTGCAGCACGGCCAGCGCCTGGGCCACCGCGTCACCGACCGGCCAGCCGTAGACGCCGGCGGAGATCAGCGGGAAGGCGACGCTCAGCGCGCCCAGGTCGTCGGCGATCCGGAGGCTGTTGGCGTAGCAGTCGCGTAGCAGCGCCGACCGGTCCTCGCGCGGGGAGAAGACCGGCCCGACGGTGTGCACCACCCAGCGGGCCGGCAGGTTGCCGGCCGTGGTGGCTACCGCCTGGCCGGTGGGCAGGCCCCGGCCGTAGCGGGAGGCGCGCAGCGCCCGGCACTCCTCCAGGATGGCCGGCCCGCCCCTGCGGTGGATGGCGCCGTCCACGCCCCCGCCGCCGAGCAGGGAGGAGTTCGCCGCGTTGACGATCGCGTCGACCTGCTGCGCGGTGATGTCCCCCTCGATCAGGACCGTCTCCATGTCACGCCTCCTCGACGACGGACTGCCCGAGCGACCGGCGGGCCAGCAGGGTGGCGCCCGCGACGGCGGCCGGCATGACCAGCACCGCCCCGAGCGGGATCAGGAAGCAGAGGAATACCGCCACCCCGAAGCCCAGGGTGGTCGGCCGGTCCGCCCTGAGCAACGACCGCCGCTCCGGCAGGCGCATGCCGCGCCGGTAGAACGGCGCGCCGACCAGTTCCAGGGCGAGGAACCAGCCGCCCACCAGGGCGCCGACCACCGGGACCACCGTCTGCCCGACCAGCGGGATGAAGCCGGCCACGAAGAGGGGTACGCCCACCAGCGCGGAGATGGCCACCAGGCGCAGCGAGTCCAGGATGCTGCGCCGCAGCGAGGCCCAGAACGGCACGTCGACGGCGCCGGGCGTGCCGCCCAGGCGCTCCTCGACCCGCTCGGAGATCTTCTCGTAGAACGGGTCGCCGACGGCCAGCGTGACCGCCGTGAAGGTGAGCACCCCGAGCAGGCCGGCCAGCCCGACGACGGCCAGGCCGGCCGCCACCCGGATCAGGCTGCGCCAGGTCCCCGACCAGTCGTCCGCGAACGGGGTCACCAGCGCGGCCAGGTCGTCCACGAAGTACAGCAGGGTGGCGAACAGGGCCACGAAGAGCACGCCCGAGATCAGCGCCGGCACGATCCCGAGCAGCATCAGCCCCGGACTGCGGACGTAGAGGCCCAGGCCGCGCAGCAGCAGGCCGGCGCCGGCGAGGAAACGGGTGACGGCGCCGGTCACGGGCGCGGCGAGGCGGGGTGCGTCCACGATCAAGGAGCCTAACGGCCGCGCGCACAATGGGCGGGTGCGTGCGTCCCGGCTGATCTCGTTGGTGCTGCTGCTCCAGGCGCGGGAGACGATGACCGCGGCCGAACTGGCCCGCGAGCTGGAGGTCTCCGAGCGCACCGTCTACCGGGACGTGCTGGCGCTCTCCGCGGCCGGCGTGCCGGTGTACGCCGACCGCGGCCGCGCCGGCGGCTACCGCCTGCTCGGCGGCTACCGGACCCGGCTGACCGGGCTGACCCGTGACGAGGCGGAGGCGCTCTTCCTGGCCGGGCTGCCCGGGCCGGCCGGAGACATGGGGCTGGCCGACGCCGTTGCCGCCGCCGAGCTGAAGGTGCTCGCCGCGCTGCCGCCGAGCCTGCGGGACGCGCCCGCCCGGACCGGCCAGCGGTTCCACCTGGACGTGCCGGGCTGGTTCCGGGAGGCCGGCCCGCCCCCGTGGCTGGCCGAGCTGGCCCGGGCGGTGTGGCGGGACCGGCTGGTCGAGCTGCGCTACCGGCGCGGTGACCGCGAGGTGACCCGCACGCTCGCGCCGTACGGGCTGGTGCTGAAGAACGCGGTCTGGTACCTGGTCGGGCGGGTCGGTGACGGGTGGCGGACGTACCGGGTGGACCGGGTGGTCGGCGTGGCGGTGAGCGGGGAGAGCTTCGACCGGGACGAGGGGTTCGACCTCGGGGCCTACTGGCGGGAGCAGGCCGAGGCGTTCCTGCGCGACCTGCTCCGGGCCGAGGTGACCGTCCGGCTCAGCCCGGCCGGGCTGCGCGCGCTGCGGCACCTCGTCGACGCGCCGTTCCTCCACGCCGAGGCGGTCGCCGCCGCCGGCCCGCCCGACGAGCAGGGCCGGGTGGTGCTCCGGCTGCCCGTCGAGTCGGTCGAGGTGGCGTACGCCCAACTGCTGGCGCTCGGCCCCGAGGTGGAGGTGCTCGACCCGCCCGAGCTGCGGGCCCGCTGTGCCGCGGCGGCCCGGCGCGCGGCCGCGCTCTACGCCGACGACCCGGACGACGCCGAGGGCGCGGCCGCGCCGGACGCCGGTCAGCGGTAGCCGGTGTCGTTCGCCGGCTTGCCGGGCCGGACCACCTCCTCGTAGTAGCGGGCCCAGTGCGGGCGGGTGCCGTCGAGGTCGGTGAAGCCGTACACCTGGGCCAGCCCACCGCTGTCCACGGACTTACCGTTCCAGCGGGCCCGGTCCGGGTCGGCGGCCAGGGCGGCCACCGCGCGTCCCACGAGGGCCGGCGTCTCCGACATGACGAAGTGGGGGTCCTTCGCCGCGCCGTCGCGCCAGTTGGCCTCGGTGACGCCGAAGTGCTCCAGCATCGCCTCCGAGCGCAGCCAGCCGGGGGTGAGCGCGACCGCCGTGGCGCCGTGCGGGGCCAGTTCGTGCGCCTGGCTGAAGGCGAGCCGGTTCACCGAGACCTTGGCCAGGTCGTAGAAGACCGAGAGCCGGTACTCGGTGTCGTTGTACTCCTTGGTCCCGTCGCCGATCTCCACGACCAGGCCCCCGGGGTTGCGGATCAGCAGTGGCAGTGCGAAGTGGCTGGTGATGATGTGGGTGTCGACGGCCAGCCGGAGGGTGCGGAAGCCGGCGTCGAGGGGCTGCTCCCAGACCGGCTTCTCCCAGGTGATCAGCGGGTCGGCACCCCAGATGTCGTTGACCAGCACGTCGAGGCGACCCTGCTCGGCGTCGATCCGCGCGACGAGGCCGCGGACCTGCTCGGGGTCGAGGTGGTCGACGGCGACGGCGATGCCGGTGCCGCCCGCGGCGGTCACCAGTTCGGCGGTCTCCTCGATGGTCTCCGGCCGGTCCATCTCCGAGCGGCGGGCGCGGGTGGAGCGGCCGGTGGCGTAGACGGTGGCCCCGGCGGCGCCGAGCTGGACGGCGATCTGCCGGCCGGCGCCCCGGGTCGCGCCGGCGACGAGCGCGATCTTCCCTGTCAGCGGTGTGGTCATGCCATCACCGTGACACCGATACCTGACGGCCGAAGTCCGGTTTTCCGAAGCGATAGGGATCGGCCATCATGGCCCGCATGCACCTGCTGCTCTCCGGGATCGTCGGCTCGGTCGCGTACGGGCTGGCCGGGCCGGACTCGGACGTGGACCGGATCGGCGTCTTCGCCGCGCCCACGATCGCCTTCCACGGCCTGCACCCGCCCCGGGAGTCCGTGGTGACGACGGATCCGGACGTGACCCTGCACGAGTGCGCGAAGTACGCCCGCCTCGCGCTGAGCGGCAACCCGACCGCCACCGAACTGATGTGGCTGCCCGAGGAGTGCTACGAGACGCGCACCGCGTTCGGCGAGCGGCTCATCGGCATCCGCTCGGCCTTCCTGAGCGCACCCCGGGTCCGGGACGCCTACCTCGGCTACGCGAGCCAGCAGTTCCGCAAGCTGACGGCTCGTGACTCCACTGTCGGGGGTCGGCGGCGGTCGGCGAAGCACGCCCGGCATCTGGCCCGGCTGCTGCACCAGGGCCGGGTGCTCTACGCGACAGGCGTGCTGGAGATCCGGCTGGCCGAGCCGGAGTGGTTCCGGGCGTTCGGCGAGCGGGTGGCAGGTGGCGCGCTGGCCGAGGCGGAGGAGCTGGTGGCGGCGGCCGAGCGGGACTTCGCACGGATCCGCACCCCGCTGCCCGAGCGTCCGGACGAGGAGACCGTGGAGCGGTGGCTGCTCGACGTCCGGGCGGCGCACCTGCCGCGCTGAACCGGCCTCAGTCGACCAGGCGCACGCGTACCCGGCGGTTGGCCCGGCCCTTGCTCTCCACCTTGACCACCTGGACCTTGCCGATCTGGGCGGTGGAGGCCACGTGCGTGCCGCCGTCGGCCTGCACGTCCAGCCCGACGATGTCGACGATCCGCACCTCCTGCTCCTCGGGCGGGATCAGGTTGGACTGGGTACGGATGATGTCCGGCAGGGCCAGCGCCTCCGCCCGGGGCAGCACCCGGACGGCGACCGACCGGTCGGCGGCCACCTCGGCGTTGACCAGGTCCTCGATGCGGGCCTTGAAGTCCGGCGGGACCTCGGGGAGGTTGAAGTCCATCCGGGCCTCGCCCGGTTCCATGTTGCCGCCGGTGACCAGGGCGCCGAAGTCGCGGAACACCACGCCGCAGAGCACGTGCAGGCCGGAGTGGGTGCGCATCAGCATGGTCCGCCGGGTGTCCTCGACCGCGCCGGTCACGGCGGTGCCGACCGGGGGGACCGGGTCACCCTCGGCCGGGACGAGCCAGAGGTCGTCACCCTTGCGGGTGCCCACGATCCGGGTCTGCACCCCCTGCCAGAGCAGCACCCCATGGTCCGGCGGCTGCCCGCCGCCGCCCGGGTAGAAGGCCGACCGGTCCAGCACGATGCCCTGTTCGGGATCGGCCGCCAGCACCGTGCACTGCCACTCCCGCAGGGTGGGGTCGGCGAGGTCGAGTCGGTGCGTGCGGCCGTGGTGTGTGACGCCCATGACCGCCGACGTTACCCGTTGAGGAACGTCGAGATCCGCTCCCGCAGGTCGGCGCGTTCCGTCCAGAGCACGCCGGGCCTGTCGTACACGTGCAGGGTGGCCCCGGGCAGCGCGGCGGCCAACTGCTCGGCGACGGCCACCGGGTGCAGGTCGTCGCCCGCGCAGCCGATCACCAGGGCCGGCGCGGTGACCGCGGCGAGCGCACCGGCGTCGCGCACCGGGGTCTGCTCGGGCAGGCTGGCCAGGCCCGGCGCGAGCCCGTCGCGGAGCAGCTGGTCGAGCCGCTGCCGCAGGTAGGCCCAACCGGCCGGGGTGTTGCGGACCGAGGGCGGCAGCTCCAGCGACACCACGTCGGCCAGCGTCGAGGCGTCGCCGTCGGCCACCGCGTCGAGCAGGCCGGTGAGCCGGGTGCGGGCCACCTCGCCGCGCGGGGTGTCCAGCACGGCCGGCAGGAAGAAGACCAGCTTCTCGAAGCGTTCCGGGCTCTCGACGAGCAGCCGGCACAGCGCGCCGGCGCCGAGGCTGGCCCCGAAGGCCCGGGTGGCGCCGCCGAGGTCGGCGACCGCCCGCAGGTCACGGGCCAGGTCCAGGTAGCTCCACGGGCCGGGCGGCGAGTCGGAGCGGCCGTGCCCGCGGAACTGGAAGAAGAGCCGCCGGCCGGTGACCCCGCTGCCGAACGGGCGGGTGGTGGCGATGCCGTTGCCCAGCCCGTGCGCGAACACGGTGACCGGGTCACCGGTGCCGGTGACCAGCCGCTCCAGGCGTACGCCGTGCGGGGTGGTGACCAGCTCGGTCTCCGGCTCGGGCAGGGCCGGGCGGCCGGTGCGGGGGGCGCCGGGGCCCGGGCCCCAGGTGCGGGGCCCGCCGTCGGGCGGTGGTGGCCAGCGGAAACCTCTCACCAGAAGCCCCGGCCGTCGTGCAGGTCGCGGAGCCCGACCCGGACGTCCAGCAGGTAGATCAGCGCCGCGGCGACACCGATGAGACCGAAGATGCTGAGCACACCGCCGCCGACACCGAGCAGGGTGAGCACCATGCAGACGGCCAGGATGGCGATCCAGCCACCCTTGGGGAGGGTGCCGATGGCCGCAAAGGCGTCGGATCGCTGGGTGATCGCGTGCACCAGGGAGACGGCCTCGATGACCAGGGCGAAGACGAGCAGGATCAGCTCGATCACGTAGCGGACTTCGAGGTAGAAGAGCGGCGCGGCGTAGGCCATGTCGGCAAGCTTATGCCGAGACCCCGGAAACGTCCGACAGGACGCCGTCCGGGGTCTCGGTCCAGGCTCGACTCACTCGGCGGTCGGGCGGGTCCGCTTCGTGGTCTTCGGCAGCTTCGCCGAGGGGGTGGCCTTGGTGGCGGTCGCCTTCGCGGTGGTGGCCTTCGCCCGGGTCCGCTTCACGGCGGCGGGCTGGGCCTCGACGACCTCGGCCACCTCCGCCGGGGTCGGCACCTCGGCCGGCGCGGCGGCGGCCTCCGCGGCCACGGTGGCCGGAGCGGCCGGGGTGGTGACGGCCTCGGTGGCCTCGATGTCGGCGTTCACCGTGTCGGCGGCCTCCAGCACGCCCGCGCCGACGACCCGCTCACCGCGGGCGACCAGCTCGGCGTACGCGGCCAGGGCCCGCTCCTGCGCGGCCTGGGCGCCGGCCAGCACGGCGGCGGCGTTGCGGCCGGCGGCCTCGCGCAGCTTGTCCAGGTTGGCGGCCTCCCGGAGCTTGTCCAGGTTGGCGGCCTCGCGCAGCTTGTCGAGGTCGAGGTCGCCCGAGCCGGCCTTCTCCCGCAGCCCGGTGGCGGTCAGGTTGGCGGTCTTCAGCGTCTCGGTGGCCTTCTGGCGCAGCTCGAAGCCGGTGACGACGGCCTTGCCGCCGAGGTCGGCGACGACCCGGGTGCCGAGGTCGCTGACCACGGTGGGGAGCTTGCGCAGCTGCTGGAGGGCCAGCTCGCCGGCGCCGGCGGCGGCGTAGACGGGGGCGGGGATGCGGTTGGTCTTCGGCTGGGTCATGACTGCTCCTCTTCGGCCGCACCGGCGGCCTTCCGGACCACCCTGCGGGCGGTCTTCTTCTGGGGGACGGCGGTGGTCGGGGCGGGCGCGGTGCCCGCCTCCGTGACGGCGACCGACTCGAGGACCGCCTCGGTCGGGGTGCCGTCCGGCGTCGTGGGGCCGGTCGCGGCCGGCGCGACGGTGGCCGGGGCCTCCGGCGCGGTGGCCGGCTCGGTGGCCGGGGCCTCCGGTTCCGTGGCCGCCTGGGTCGCGGCCGTCGCCTCGGCGAGGCGCGCGTTCTCCCGGCGGAACGTCTCGTAGATCTGGGTGAGCGACTGCTTCTGGGCCATGGTCAGCTCGGGGTCGACGGCGATCGCCGCGAGCACGCCCTGCCCCTCCTTGTCGTCCAGCAGCCCGGCCCGCAGGTACATGGCCGGGGTGGAGACACGCAGGGCGCTGGCGAGCTGCTGGAGCACCTCGGCGCTCGGCTTGCGCAGGCCGCGCTCGATCTGGCTCAGGTACGGGTTGCTGACGCCGGCCTGCTCGGCGAGCTGTCGCAGCGAGATCTTCGCGTTGCGGCGCAGGTCGCGAATGAACCCGCCGACGTCGGGAAGGTCCTTGCTGGTGGCCATGACTCCACGCTAGCTCGCGGTGCTAGCTGCTGCAAGCAAAGTGCTAGCCAGAGTTAGCGAGGTCACTGATAGCCGGTTGCGCGCCGGGTGTCACGTCCGTACGGTTCCCCCGTGGTCAAGATCGAGGTCAACGGCACCCAGCTCGCGTACGACGAGGCCGGTAGCGGCACCCCGGTGGTGTTGCTGCACGCCGGCATCGCCGACCGGCGGATGTGGCGGCACCAGGTGCCCGCGCTCGCCGCCCGGCACCGGGTCGTCGCCGTCGACCTGCGCGGCTACGGCGACTCCGAGCTGCCACCCACCCCGTTCGCACACCACGACGACGTGATCGGGCTGCTCGACGCGCTGGGCCTGCCGCAGGCCGCCCTCGTGGGCTGCTCGTTCGGCGGCAAGGTGGCGGTGGACACCGCGCTGGCGTACCCGGACCGGGTGGCCGCGCTGGCAGTCTTCGGCGCCCCGGTCTCCGGAAACGAGTGGTCCGAGGAGACCGACCGGCTCTGGGACGAGTTGGTCGGCGAGGTGGACCCGGAGGACTTCGCCGCGACCGCGGCCGGCGAGGTGCGGTTCTGGGTGGTCGGCCCGACCCGCCAGCCGGCCGACGTCGACCCGGAGCTGATCCGGTTCGCCGAGGAGATGGACCGCCGGGCGCTCGCCGCCGAGCAGGCGCTCAGCGCGGTCGAGGCCGGCGAACTCGACCCGCCGGCGATCGAGCGGCTGGCCGAGCTGCGGATGCCGGTGCTGGCGGGCGCGGGCGCGGACGACCTGGCCGACATCCGCCGCCTGGCGGACCGCATCGCCGCCGAAGCCCCGCACGGCAAGCGCCTCCCCGACGTCCCCGACGCGGGCCACCTGCTCCCCCTGGAGCGCCCCGAGCCGGTGAACGCCGCACTGCTCGACTTCCTCCCCTGACCCGCCGCCGCGGGCTACCAGACCGGGCGGACCGCGCCTACCGGGAGGCCGCCGCCGAGCAGCGGGATCTCGGCGTACTCGGTCAGTACTGGCGCCTCTACGCCCAGGCGGCGCAGCGCTGAGACCAGCACCGGCATCCGGGGGCGGCCGGCGCCGTCGTCGATCTTGAGGGCGACGGCGCCCACCCCCGGCACCGCCGCGGCGATCACGCCCTCCGCGCCGACCTTGGCCAGCAGCCCCGGTACGCCCCGCATCAGCCGGGTGTCGTCGGCCTGGGTGCCGCCGACCAGTTCCGGGTACGCCCGCATCGCGTCGGCCACGGTCCGCTCGACGGTGCCCGGCTCGGCGGAGACCAGCCGAAGGAAGGCCCGCGCCAGCCCGGTCAGCGAGACGGCGAGCACCGGCGCGCCGCAGCCGTCCACCCCGACGGCCGCCGCCTTCTCCCCGGTGAACTCCTCGATCGCGGCGGTGAGGCGCTGCTGGAGCGGGTGCTCGGGGCGCCAGTAGCCGTCCAGCGGCCAGCCGGCGGCCAGGCAGGTGAGCAGCATCGCGGTGTGCTTGCCCGAGCAGTTCATGAGGGTCCGCGTCGGCCCGCCCCCGGCGCGCAGCACCGCCTCCCGGGCCGCCTCGCCGACCGGCAGGTCCGGCGGGCAGTGCAGCGCCTCCTCGGTCAGGCCGGCGCCGCGCAGCAGGGCGGTGACCCGCTCGACGTGGAACTCCTCGCCGGCGTGGCTCGCCGAGGCCAGCGCCACGTCGGCCGGGTCGGTCAGCGGCAGGCCGGCCCGGAGCATCCCGATCGCCTGCATCGGCTTGTTGGACGACCGGGGGAAGATCGGCGAGGCGACGTCACCCGCCCCGGACACCGGCGCGCCGGCGGCGTCGAGCACCACCACGGAACCACGGTGGACGCCCTCCACGAACCCGGACCGGACCACCTCGGCGAGCGGCACGCCGCCCTCGTACGTCTTTCCCACGGAGTGGACGGTACCGAGGGGCGCGGCGGGCCCGGCACCGGGGTGACCAGCGGCGTCGCCCGCCTGCGTACAGGGGTGCCGGGCGGACCGTCGCTTACAGGCCGAGCAGCGCCCGGGCCTCGGTGGTGGTGAGCGGCGGACGCTGGGCGAGCTGGGCGAAGCCGACCGCGCGGGCGACAAGTTGCATGTTCGACTCGACCGGGCGGCCCTTGGCGTACGTGACGGTGTCCTCCATGCCGACCCGGAGGTGACCGCCGGTCGAGAGCGAGGCCAGCATCACCGGGATGGTGCTGCGGCCGATGCCGGTGGCCGAGAAGGTGGTGCCCTCGGGCAGGTCGCGCAGCATCTGCTGGGCCGCGACAAGGGTGGCCGTGGTGCCCGGCATGCCGCCCGGCACGCCCATCACGAAGTCGACGTGCACGTGCCCGCCGTGCGGCAGGCCGTACTTGCCGAGCAGGCGCTGGAGCGCGGCGAGGTGGCCGAGGTCGAAGATCTCGTACTCGGGGACGACGCCCCGCTCCTGCATCCGGGTGTGCAGGTCGACGATGAACTCCCAGCGGTTGAGGAACACGTCGTCGCCGAAGTTGACAGTGCCCATGGTGCAGGAGGCCATGTCCGGGCCGGCGTCGAGCACGGCCAGCCGGGCGGACTCCGGGTCGGTCACCGCGCCGCCGGAGGAGAGCTGCACGATCAGGTCGGTGCTCTGGCGCAGCGCCGCCACGGTCTCCCGCAGCCGGCCCTGGTCGAGGGTGGGCTTCGCCTCGTCGTCGCGGATGTGGACGTGGATCACGGCGGCGCCGAGCGCCTCGCACTCCTTGGCGGTCAGCAGCAGCTCGTCCAGGGTCACCGGCAGCGCCGGCACCTCCGCCTTGGCCGACTCCGCGCCGGTCGGGGCAACCGTGATCAACGTCCCTGTGGTCATGCCCGGATCCTAGACCGCCGGCCGCCCTCCGGTCGACAGGCGGATCGCAGCAGAATCGGGCGCACCCGCCACCGGACGCGGAAGATTTTCCGCTTCAGGGCCGCCGGGACGACAGCCCTTACGCCGGATCGATGGCGGCGGCCGTCTCCCCCACCATCAGGCGGGCGTCGTCCGCCACGTTCCGCTTGACCACGGCCAGGGCGATCTGGCCCAGCTCGAAGTGATGCACGGCGGTGCCCACGAAGCCGACCGTCCGGCCGTCCAGCGTCACCGGCGTGCCGGCGGCCGGGAGCTGGTCGGTGGTCACCCCGTCCAGGTGCAGCAGGGCGAGCCGGCGCGGCGGCTTGCCCAGGTTGTGCACGCGGGCCACCGTCTCCTGCCCGCGGTAGCAGCCCTTGTCCAGGTGTACGGCCGAGCCGATCAGGCCCACCTCGGCGGGGATGGTCCGGTGGTCGGTGTCCACCCCGGCCCGGGCCTGTCGGGCGGCCACCCGCACCGCCTCGTACGCCCACAGCCCGGCCACCGGCACGCCGGCGCCGCGCAACTCCTCGACCACCCCGGCCATGGCCGGTCGGGGCACCAGCAGGTCGACGCCGAGCGCCACCCGCCGGGCCCAGCCGCCGACGGGCAGCGGCTTCACGTCGTACACCACGGAGGGCCGGGGCGGCAGCTCGCCGGAGCGGAACTTCGGACCCGGCACCGCGACCACGTCCGGCGCGGCCAGCCCGGTGACACCGAGGGTGTCGAGCGCGCCGGTGGCCTCCGGCCCGACCAGCGAGAGCAGCGCGTGGTCGGCCGTGGCGTCGCGCGGGTCGACCCTGCTGAAGAACCGCATCTTCTCCAGGTAGGACAGCAGGCCGCCGGTCATCCCGGGCTCGGTGTCCAGCCAGGTGGTCTCGCCGTCCTCGGCGACCATGGCGTGCTGCTCGACGTGCCCGTGCGGGGAGAGCACCAGCAGCTCGGTGCCCTGCCACGGGCGCAGCGCGGCGAGGTGCTGGCTGGTCAGCGTGTGCAGCCAGGTCATCCGCTCCTCGCCCGGCACCGCGATGACGCCCCGGTGCGAGCGGTCGACCAGGCCGACGCCGGTGGCCAGGGTGCGCTGCTCGCGCATCGGGTCGCCGTAGTGGGCGGCCACCGGGCCGACCCCGGCCGCCCGGTGGGCCGGCTCGGGCTGGTCCCGGGTCTCCTCGTCGATGGCCTCGGCGGTCACCGCTCCCGCGATGTCGATCATTGGCGTTCCCCGTCCTCGCACTGGCCGCAGACGCCGAAGAGCGCCACGTGCCCGATGTCGACCTGGAATCCCCGCTGCGCGGCAAGCTGCTCGGCGAGCGGCCGCAGCAGCTCGGGGTCGATCTCGTCGATCGCGCCGCACTCCCGGCAGACCAGGTGTACGTGCTGGTGCTCACCCGCCGCGTGGTAGGTCGGCGAGCCGTGCGACAGGTGCGTGTGGGTCACCAGCCCCAGCCGTTCCAGCAGCTCCAGGGTGCGGTAGATGGTGGTGATGTTGACCCCGGCGGCCACCTCGCGGACCGCCGTGTGCACCTGCTCCGGCGTGGCGTGCCCGAGGTCCAGGACAGCCTGGAGCACCAGCTGCCGCTGCGCCGTCAGCCGCAGCCCACGGGAGCGGAGCAGTTCCGCCAGGGAGGGTTCGGACACCGTCCGATCATAGTTCGGCCGCCGCGCCGGTCCGCCCGCCGCCGGGGTACGCCACTACGCTGCGCTCGTGGTGGCGACGCGGGTGGCCGTGCCGGGCCGGGGTGTCGTGCCGGCCGGCGAGGCGGTGCTGCGCGGCGACGACCGGGGTGTGCTGCACGGGGACGGCCTCTTCGAGACCCTGCACCTGCGCGGCGGGCAGCCCTGGCTGCGCGACGCCCACCTGGCCCGGCTGCGGGCCGGCGCCGACGCCGTCGGGCTGGCCCTGCCTCCGACCGGGGTGCTGGTCGAGCTGCTCGACACGGTCCGCGCGGGCTGGCCGCCCGAGGTCGAGGGCGCGCTGCGGCTGGTCTGCACCCGAGGGCCGGAGGGCGGCGGGCCGCCGACGGTCTACGCCACGCTCGGCGAGGTGCCGGCGGCCGCGCGCCGGGCCCGGCGGGACGGGGTGACGGTCGCCACCCTGCCGCTCGGGGTAACCGCCCGCTCCCGCCCCGAGCTGGGCTGGCTGCCGGCCGGTGTGAAGTCCACCTCGTACGCGGTGAGCACCGCCGCCCGCCGCTGGGCGGAGCGGGCCGGGGTGGACGAGGCGCTCTGGGTCTCCACCGACGGCTACGTCCTGGAGGCGCCCACCGCGAACGTGGTCTGGCTGACCGGCACGACGCTGTGCACGGTGCCGGCGACGGAAACCGGCGTCCTGCCCGGGGTGACCGCCCGCTGGCTCCTGAACCACGCGGCCGACCTGGGCCTACGGGCCGAGGAACGCCTGATCACCCTCGCCGATCTGCACAAAACCGACGGGATCTGGCTGACGTCGTCCCTCCGCGGCCTGGCCGAGGTGACCGCCCTGGACCAGACCCCCCGCCCACGCTCCCCCCGCACCCCCGACCTCCTCACCCTCCTGGGCTTCGAGGCGGGTTGAGGGGTCAGCCGGCCACTCGGGTCAGGCGGGCTGACAGGTGGGGGCTCAGGGGGTGGCCCACAGCGGCCATTTCCTGGGCGTACAGCAGGGCGCCCTCGACGATGCCGAAGAGGCGGGCGCCCGCCGTGACCTCCTTGGCCGTGGCCGTGCGGACCACCGCGTCGGTGGCGAACTCGATCTGGGTGCCCTTGCGCTTGCCGATGTGCAGCTCCATCACACCGGTGGGCGTGGTCATCAGCGCTTCCAGCTCGTCGGTGACCCGGTCGCCGTCCATGACCGGACGCCACCAGCCCACCTCACGCCCGGCCGGGCGGACCGGGCGGCTCTGCTCGTCCAGGATCCAGGCGCGGGACTCGTAGAACAGGAACGGCCGGCCGTCGTGGCTGATCCGGATCTCCTGCGCGAAGTCGAAGTCCTCGATGGTGGGGAACCCGCCGCGACCCCGCCCGCGCCACACCCCGATGTACGGGAGCAGGCCGTCCAGACTCCGGTGCAGCTTCGGGCCGACGCGCAGGTCGTGGCTCTCCTCGTACGGGTACGGGTCGACCGGCGGCGCGTTCAGCCACGGCGGCTGGAGCGGGTTCTCGCTCACCATTTTCCTCTCGAGATGCGAACAGCGAGGTAGACGAGGCCACCGGCGAGCGCGCCCAGGCCGGCGACCAGCAGGCTGACGAACCCGATCTCGGTAACCATCCCGACCATCCTATGCTGGGCCTCATGGCCCGCACTCTCGTCGTCAAGGCCACCGCCGGCGCGGACGCCCCCGAGCGCTGCGCACAGGCCTTCACCGTCGCCGCCACCGCGGCCGCCGCCGGGGTCGACGTGTCGCTCTGGCTCACCGGCGAATCGACCTGGTTCGCCCTGCCCGGGCGGGCGCAGGACTTCGAGCTCCCGCACTCCGCGCCGCTGGCCGAGCTGCTGCACGTCATCCTGACCACCGGCAAGGTGACCGCCTGCACCCAGTGCGCGGCCCGCCGGGACATCGGCCAGGGCGACGTCATCCCCGGCGTACGGATCGCCGGGGCGGCGGTGTTCGTCGAGGAGGCGATGACCGAGGGCGCCCAGGCCCTGATCTACTGACCCACCGGGGGCGGCGCGGCTGATGTCCGTTCCGCGTGGACTGCCGATCCTGGCCCGACATGTCCGACCGCTGCCTACGATTTGGTTGTGGGTGAGGCGATCGAGCGGTTCTTCGGGTCCCTGCCGGCGCGGGCCCCGGGGGTGCTGCGCGGCCCGACCCGTGGCCGCCTCCAGATCGACCTGACCACCGGCAACCGCACCGAGCATTGGTACGTGGTGTTGGCGCCCGGGGCGGTCCAGGTGAGCCGGGAGCAACTGCCGGCCGACGCCATCTTCACGGTCAGCGCCGAGCTGTTCGAGGAACTGGTCACCGGCCGGCAGGCCGGCATGGCGGCGGTGCTGCGCAACGAGGCCACGTTCAGCGGCAACGTGGTGCTGTTCCTGGTGTTCCGCCGGTTCTTCCCCGACCCGCCCGGCGTCCGGGACCCCCGGGAGACCGCCCGCGAACACGTCCGGCGGCCGGGATGAAGGAACGCATCAGCATCCTGGACGGCAACACCTTCCTGGTCAGCGACCGGCGCGGCGACATCGAGCCGTCGTTCGACTTCCCCACGGGGCTCTTCTCCTTCGACACCCGGTTCATCTCGACCTGGCTGCTCACCCTCAACGGGCAGCGGCTGCACCCGCTCTCGATCGACGACTCGATGTCGTACCGGACCCGGTTCTTCCTGGTCCCCGGCGAGCCGACGCACTACCTGGACGCAAAGGTGTCGGTGATCCGGAGCCGGTCGATCGGCGGCAGCTTCGACGAGGAGCTGACCCTGCTCAACCACTCCGGCCAGGAGGTGGAGTTCACCCTCCGGGTGGACATCGGCTCCGACTTCGCCGACCTGTTCGAGATCAAGCACCAGCGGCAGAAGAAGGGGCGCACCACGCCCACGGTCAGCGGGGACCGGCTGCGGCTCACCTACCGCCGGGAGGGGTTCCACCGCGAGGTGGTGGTGACCAGCACCGCGCCCGCCGACTTCGACCAGGAGGGGCTGACCTACCGGCTCCGGGTCGGGCCGCACGGCGAGTGGACCACCCAGCTGCACGTGGAGACGTCCATCTTCGGGGCCCGGGGCGAGGACATCCGGGCCACCCTGCCGCTCGGCGGGCACCGCTCGGTCGCGGCCATCCACGCCGAGCAGAACGAGCTGATCGAGCGGGCTCCGAAGCTGGGCTGCGACTGCCAGCCGCTGGCCGGGGCGTACCGGCGCAGCCTGAACGACCTGGCCGCCCTCCGGTACGAGTCGATCGCGCTGGGGGTACGCCTGCTCGCCGCCGGCCTGCCCTGGTTCATGACCCTGTTCGGGCGGGACAGCATCTTCACCTCGCTCCAGGTGCTGCCGTTCCTGCCCGAACTGGTCCCGCCGACCATCCTCATGCTTGCCGGCCTTCAGGGCAGCCGGCTGGACGACTTCCGGGACGAGGAGCCCGGCAAGATCCTGCACGAGCTGCGCTACGGCGAGACCGCCGGTTTCCAGGAGCAGCCCCACTCCCCGTACTACGGCTCGGCCGACACCACGGCGCTCTTCGTGATCCTGCTCGACGAGTACGAGCGGTGGACCGGGGACGCGAAGCTGGTCCGGCAGCTGGAGCAGGAGGCCCGGGGGGCGCTGGGCTGGCTCGACTCCTACGGCGACCTGCTCGGCACCGGCTACGTCTGGTACATGACCCGCAACCCGGAGACCGGCCTGGCGAACCAGTGCTGGAAGGACTCCTGGGACTCGATCTCCTACTCCGACGGCCGGCTGCCGCCGTTCCCCCGGGCCACCTGCGAACTCCAGGGCTACGCGTACGACGCCAAGCTGCGCGGCGCCCGGCTGGCCCGCAAGTACTGGAACGACCCGGCGTACGCCGAGCGGCTGGAACGCGAGGCGGCGGCGCTGAAGGAGCGGTTCAACCGCGATTTCTGGATCCCCGATCGGGAGTACTACGCGCTCGCCCTGGACCCGGACGGGCGGCACGTCGACGCGCTCTCCTCCAACATCGGGCACCTGCTCTGGAGCGGCATCGTCGACGAGTCCCGGGCGGCGACCGTCGCCGGGCACCTGCTCGGGCCGCGGCTGTTCTCCGGCTGGGGGGTGCGGACCCTCGCCGACGACCAGGGCCGGTACAACCCGATCGGCTACCACGTCGGCACGGTGTGGCCGTTCGACAACTCGATCATCGCCTGGGGCCTGTGGAAGTACGGCTTCCGGGACGAGGCCGGGCAGATCTGCGAGGGGATGCTGAGCGCGTCCCGCTACTTCGACGGGCGGCTGCCCGAGGCTTTCGCCGGCTACGAGCGGGGTCTCACCGACTATCCGGTGGAGTACCCCACCGCGTGCAGCCCGCAGGCCTGGTCGGCCGGCACCCCGCTGCTGCTGCTGCGGGTGATGCTGGGCCTGGAGCCGCAGGGCGAGCACCTGATCATCGACCCCGCCGTCCCGGGCGGGATGGGCCGGGTGGAGCTGCTGGACATCCCCGGCCGGTGGGGTCGGGTGGACGCCCTGGGCCGCAGCCGCACGCCGCACGACCACCCGCGCGGGCACTGATCGCCGACCGGTCCGCCCGGTGACGCGGCGGCCGCCGGGACGTCAGCCGGCGCAGCCGGTGGAGGCGGACAGCCGAAGCTGGTCGCCGGTGGCGTCGGCCAGCACGACGACGGATCCGCTGCGGTAGGCGTACTCCTCGGGGCGGTCGACCACGGCGACGCCGAGCGGCTTCAGCGCGGCCAGCGACACCGGCTCCGCGCCCGCGGCGACGCGGACCGTCCGCGCGACCCCGCCGGCCGGGCACGGGGCGACGACCTGCTCGGGGTCCGGCGGTGCCGGCCGGCCGAGGGCCCGCAGCGCCCCGTCGAGTTCCGCTCCCAGCGGGTATCCCGGGAGCAGGTGGGCGTCGACGGCAGTGGTGTCGAGCGGGCGGCAGCCGGTGTCCGCCGAGAAGCGCACCCGGCCGTCGGCCACCACCCGGCCGTCGACCGCGACGAACTCCCCCGCGTCGGCGCGCAGCCGGGGGCTGCCGGCCTCCGGGGCCACCCCGGCGCGCCAGTCGGCGGGCAGCCGCCGCGCCACGCGCTCCAGCACCTCGCGCTCCCCACCGGCGGGCACCAGCACGTCCACCCCCCGGGTGAGCGACGCGCCGTCGGCCAGCGGGGTGACGCGACAGCCCCGCTCGACGACGGGCGGCGTGAACGCCCAGGCGGCGTCGCCGAGGGCGGCCACCACCTGGCCGGCCGCCCGGGTCAGCACGGGCACCGCCTGACCCAGGGTGCGCTGCTCCTTCACCGTCGGCGGGTCGTGCCGCACCGACCACCAGGTGAGCCCGGCCAGCAGCACCGCCCACGCCGCCGTGGCGGCCACCAGCCAGCGCAGTCGACGCCGGCCTCCGGTCGGCTGGTCGGGACGGGTCGGCGGGGCGTATCCCGCCTGGACGGCACCACTCACCGGGCCATCGTGTCACGCGCCGGCGACCGGCCCGGCCGCGCCCGTCGCCCCGGGCCGGAACGGCACGTGGCCCGCCGTCCCCGATGGGGACGGCGGGCCACGATCAGAGCGTGGGTCAGGCGGAGACCGTGACGGTCACCTCGTTGATCCCGCGGGCGGCGGCCACAGCGGTGTCGCCGTTGCCGTGCCGGGAGAGCGCCCGCAGGGTCCAGTTGCCGGGCGCGGCGAAGAACCGGAACTGGCCGGCCGGGGAGGTCACCACCTCGGCGGTGAACTCGCCCGTCGAGTCGAGCAGCCGGACGTACGCGCCCGGCACGACCTCGCCGGACTCGGCCGTGACCAGGCCGGTGATGACGGTTTCCTTCTCGAGGTCCAGGCTGGCCGGGAGGGGGGCGGCCTGGTCCGGCGCGGCGCAGCCGGCGGCGGTGGGAGCAGTCATGGTGATCACGCCTCCCCGGGCTCGTCGCCGAGCGCGACCGGCACGCCGACCAGCGAGCCGTACTCGGTCCAGGAACCGTCGTAGTTCTTCACGTTGCGGTGGCCGAGCAGCTCCTGAAGCACGAACCAGGTGTGCGAGGAGCGCTCGCCGATCCGGCAGTAGGCGATGGTCTCGCGGCTGTCGTCCAGCCCGGCGTCGGCGTAGATCTTGCGCAGCTCGTCGTCGGACTTGAAGGTGCCGTCCTCGTTGGCCGCCTTGGACCACGGGACGCTGATCGCGGTCGGCACGTGGCCGGCGCGCTGGGCCTGCTCCTGCGGGAGGTGGGCCGGGGCGAGCAGCCGGCCGGCGTACTCGTCGGGGCTGCGCACGTCGACGAGGTTCTTGGTGCCGATCGCGTCGACCACCTCGTCGCGGAAGGCGCGGATCGAGGTGTCCGGCGCCTGCGCGACGTACTGCGTGGCGGGGCGCTCCACCGTGTCGGTGACCAGCGGGCGGGCGTCCAGCTCCCACTTCTTGCGGCCGCCGTCGAGCAGCTTCACGTCACGGTGGCCGTAGAGCTTGAAGTACCAGTACGCGTACGCGGCGAACCAGTTGTTGTTGCCGCCGTAGAGGATCACGGTGTCGTCGTTGCCGATGCCCCGCGCCGAGAGCAGCTCGGAGAACTGGGCCTGGTTGACGAAGTCCCGGCGCACCGGGTCCTGGAGGTCGGTGCGCCAGTCGAGCTTGACGGCGCCGGCGATGTGGCCGGTGTCGTAGGCCGAGGTGTCCTCGTCGACCTCGACGAAGACGACGCCCGGGGCGTCGATGTTCTTCTCGGCCCACTCGGCCGAGACGAGTGCGGTGTCGCGACTCATCAGATCACTCCCTGTGAGGATGGATGGTGAGCCAGCGCGCGGAGATCGAAGTCGGTGATTGTCGCACCACGCGCGGGACCCAGAGCTAGGAACGGATCACGGGTACGTGCGACGGCGCCGCTGCCGGGCGATCAGGGGGAGAGCCGGAGGGTACGCGGACCCTGCGTGCCGGTGGCCGCTAGGCGGCCGAGGACAGCCCCGCCGTCAGATGACGGGGCGACACAGGCAGGTGGCCACGCGGCACAGGTCGACCGCGCGCCGTTTGGTGAGGAGCGTCCCCATGGAGAGGGAGACTACCAGCCGGCCCGATGGGCGCCACCGGGCCGACCAGCATCCGGGACACCGGGCGCGAGTGCGGGCCGGTCTCAGCCGGCCGAGTTGATGGGCACGTTCCGCGCGTCGGCGGTGACCACCAGACCCTCCGGCCTGGGCTCCACCTTGCGCACGTTGAGCTGGAACGGCAGCTCCGGGAGGGGCACGTCGACCGAGATGCCCCTGGCGTAGTTGGCCAGCAGCGTCTTCGCGAGCGGCAGGTTGGGCAGGCCCTCGGCGGTCAGGTCGTTGAAGCGCAGCGCCACCTTGCCGTTGGCGACGGACACGTCGGCGGTGCCGTTGACGGTGAGCTTGGCGCCGAGGATGTCGACCGGCGCGGTGACCGCGAGCTTGCCGTTCCGCTCGCCGAGGGTGAGCCCGGGCCGGTCGAGCAGCTTGGCCAGGCTGTCGTAGGTCACGGTGCCCCGGCCGTCGACGCTCTCGGCCACCACGTCACCCCGCCCGGAGCGGAGGGTGTCCAGCGACGCCTTGACGTCGCGGGCGTCCACGTCCAGCCGGGGCACGCTCACCGCGTCGCCCTGCACGTTGCCCTGCACGTCGGTCAGCACGATGGAGATGCGCTCGTACTTCCCGGCGAGCACCTGGGTGAGGAACGGGAAGCCGCCCACCTCGACCTGGGGCGCCGCGGACTGCGCGTCCTGCTTGGCGACCTCCTTCTTGACCTGGTCGGCGATGGCCCGCTCGGCGACGCCGGCGGCCACCCGGTCGGCGACGACCAGGAGCCCGGCCAGGACCAGCAGCAGGACGATGAAACCGACAAGCACCTTCCGGCCCCGCCGTCGGGGCCGGCCCTCGTTCGCCGGGTACGCCTCTGCCACGCCGCCTCCTGCCCTCGCCGCATCACCGCGTCTCGCGGCGCAACCGTACTTACCCGAGGCGCCGTCGGCCCAACCGCACGGCTCAGAGGAAGAGCACGCACATGGCGTACGCGGCGGGCGCGGCGAGCGCGAAGCCGCCCAGGGGGCCCTGCATGTGCCGGGCGACCCACATGGTCGGCGGCTCACCGGCCATGAGCCGGCCCGCCTCGGCGTACCCGACGGCGAGGTCGGCCAGCACGGCAGTGCCCGCAGTGACCAGGCCGACAAGCGCGGCGCTGGTCGGGGTGAAGCCGACCAGGTAGCTGCCGAGCACGGCGCTGGTCAGGGTGCCGAGCATGGCTCCCGCGACCACGCCGGCGGCGCCCCGGGGCACCTGCGGGGCGAGCCGGGGCCAGGGGGCGACGGCGTCGGTGAGCCGGGCCACCAGCAGGGCCACCCCGGTGGCCGTGAGGCAGACGGTGATCGCCTGGGTGCCCTTCGGGACCCGGCTGAGCACGATCAGCGTGGCGAACGCGACCACGCCCACCACGATCAGCAGGGTGCTGCCCAGCGAGTCGGTGACCCGGACCCGGTCCACCCGCCGGAAGAGCTGGCCGAGCACGGCGAGCACGAGGCCGGCGGCCGCCGCGTAGCCGAGCGGGGCCAGGCCGGCGATCTCCGACTGCACCGCGGCGGCGTCGGCGATCCCGGCCGAAGCGGCGCTCACCAGCGCGACGACCAGCAGCGCCGGTGGGCGCATGGCCATCGTCCAGGACAGCACGAAGAGCAGCTGGACGCCGAAGATGATGAACGCGAACGGCAGCCGGTGCCCCGGGCCGGCGGTCTGCGCGCCGAGCACCAGGCCCACGCCGAGCAGCGCGGCGAAGCCCGCGACGGTCAGCGCGAGCGGGCGGCGCACCGGGACCGGCGGCACCTCCTCCTCGGGCGCCTCGTCGGACTCGTCGTCCGGGCGCCGGCCCGGCCCGCCCTTGCGGAGCCGGCGGGGACCCTTCCGCTCCCGCCCGTCGTCGTCGGCCGGGCCGGTTCGCGGGGCCGGCGGGTAGCCACGGGCGGGGCCGGCGGGCGCGGGTGCCGGGTCGCCGGACCACGGGTCGCGGCCGGTGTCGGGCGAGGTCGAGGGAAACACGCCCCGATCGTGCCAGACCGGCCCGGCCCGGCGGAGTCACGGTTTCGGCAACGTTAAAACCTGGGCCGCGATCGGGGGCAGATCCGACAAACAGGAAAGGGCGCAGAGGTGACGGCCGGGTCATCCGTTACGCTCAAGCCGTTACCCGCCCCGTCAGCGACGCCGGGACCCACGCAAATTCTCAGCGCCACACCCCTCGGGAGTGCCGCTGGTCGCGCGCGGCCGGAGAGCCGCCGGGACGGAGGTGATCGTGTGGAGCTCCTGCTGCTGGTGACCGCACGCGCAGGTGAGCCATCGGCCGTGCTGCCGGCACTCGACCTGCTGCCGCACTCGGTCCGCACCGCGCCGCGTGACGTGCGCACGCTGGTCTCCGGCCCGACCCCGGACGCCGTCCTGGTGGACGCCCGCGCCGAGCTGAGCGAGGCCCGCGCAACCTGCCGGATGCTGCACGCCACCGGGCTGGGCGTCCCGCTCGTCGCGGTCGTCACCGAGGCCGGGCTGATCGCGCTGAACGCCGACTGGGGCGTGGACGACGTGATCCTGGCCGGCGCGGGTCCGGCGGAGGTGGAGGCCCGGCTGCGGCTCGCGGTCGGCCGGCTGAGCAACGCCACGGCGGGTGCCGGCGGCTCGATCCGGGCCGGCGAGCTGACCATCGACCCGGACACCTACGCGGCCAAGCTGAAGGGTCGCCCGCTCGACCTCACCTACAAGGAGTTCGAGCTGCTCAAGTTCCTCGCCCAGCACCCGGGCCGGGTGTTCACCCGGGACCAGTTGCTGCGCGAGGTCTGGGGCTACGACTACTTCGGCGGCACCCGCACCGTCGACGTGCACGTCCGGCGGCTGCGCGCCAAGCTCGGCTCCGAGTACGAGTCGATGATCGGCACGGTGCGCCAGGTGGGCTACAAGTTCGTCGTGCCGCCGTCGCGGTCGCTGCCGGAGTCGGAGCCCGCCCCGCTGCCGGTCTGACCCGAGACCTCCGCACCGTCCCCCATCGGGGATGCTTCCTCCGGTTCGCCCTTTTTGCCCGCTCAGTCGGACCTAATCTGACTGCCGGATCTGCCGGGATCCGCCGGGCGAAGGGGGCGACGGTGCGTGTGGTGACCACGGGGGCGACGAACGGTCGGGTCTGCTGATGTCGGCGTCGACGCTGCGGGCGGCGGGGATGGTGACGCTTGTGGTGGCCGCGCTGCTCGGTTCCGCGTACGCGCTCGGGCGCAGCCTGGTGCCCGACCACCCGGACCGGGACACCGGTGTGGCCGCCAGCATCCACACCCCGCACTACGGCGACCAGCCGCCCAGCACCGAGTTCCCCGGCCCGCCGGGCGGCGGTTACGGCGGGCCGAGCCCCGACGCCAGCCCGAGCGCGTCGGACGACGCCCGCCAGCCCGACGACAGCGAGGGCCCGTACGGCGCGCGGACCTCCACCGGCTCGACCCGGATCGCGCTGACCTTCGACGACGGCCCCGACCCACAGTGGACACCGCAGGTGCTCGCCCTGCTCAAGGAGTACGGCGTGAAGGCCACCTTCTGTGTGGTGGGCGAGAACGCCGAGAGCCACCCGGACCTGGTGCGGTCGATCGTGGCCGACGGGCACACCCTCTGCAACCACTCGTGGAACCACGACATCACCCTGGGCAAGCGCTCGCCGGTCACGATCCGCGACGACCTCCTGCGCACCAACGACGCGATCCGGGCGGCGGCGCCGGACGCGCGGATCGCGTACTTCCGGCAGCCGGGCGGGGCGTGGACGTACCCGGTGGTCTCGGTCTGCGAGGACCTGGGCATGACACCGCTGCACTGGGCCGTGGACCCGACGGACTGGCAGGTGCCCGGAGCCGCCAAGATCACCCAGACGGTGCTGGCGGAGACCAGGCCCGGCTCGATCGTGCTCATGCACGACGCGGGCGGCGACCGCTCCGGCACGGTCGAGGCGTTGCAGAGCCTGCTCCCCGAACTGATGCACCGCTTCCAGCTGGAGGCGCTGCCCACCGGCACCACGTGACCACCGCCACCGTCCGGCGCCCGCGTCCGGCATGATCGGCGGCTCGCCGGCCGCTACGGTGGCGGAATGAGCAGCACCGCGCCGACCGCCGACCGTGTCGCCCGCGCCGACCGGCTGGCGCCGGTAGAGGTCGCCGAGGTGCTGGCGCTGGCCCGCGTCGCCGGCGACGCGGACGGCGCCGACCCGCTCGACGAGCACGTGCTGCTCCGGCTGCGCGACCCGGAGGCGCCCGCCGTGCACCTCACGGCCCGGGCCGCCGACAACACCCTGACCGGGTACGCCCACCTCGACACCACGACGCCCGGGGACGGGATCGGGGTGGAGCTGGTGGTGCATCCGGCGTACCGGCGGCGGGGCACCGGGCGGGCCCTCGCGCGGGGCGTGCTGGCCGCCGCGTCCGGGCCGCTGCGCGCGTGGGCGCACGGCGACCACCCGTCCGCCGCCGCGCTCGCGGTCGACCTGGGCTTCGCCCGCGCCCGGGTGCTGTGGCAGTTGCGCCGCCCGCTGACCGCCGCGCTGCCCGAGCCCACGCTGCCCGACGGGATACTGCTGCGCGCGTTCCGTCCCGGTGAGGACGACGACGCCTGGCTCGCGGTCAACAACGCCGCCTTCGCCCAGCACCCCGAGCAGGGCCGGTGGACCCCCGCCGACCTGCGCGTACGCCTCGCCGAGCCGTGGTTCGACCCGGCCGGCTTGCTGATCGCCGAGGACGCGGCCACCGGCCGCCTGCTCGGCTTCCACTGGACCAAGGTGCACGAGCGCCCGGGCTCGGCCCGGATCGGCGAGGTCTACGTGCTCGGCGTGGACCCGGGCGCACACCGTGGTGGCCTCGGCCGCGCGCTCACCACCGCCGGCCTGGCCTATTTGCGGGACCGGCGCGGGCTCGACCGGGTGATGCTCTACGTGGACGAGTCGAACACGGCCGCGGTGGCCCTTTACGAGCGGCTCGGCTTCGCCCGCTGGTCCGCCCACGTGAACTACCACCTCGGCTGAGGGTCACGCCACCTTTCGCCGTCCCGGGAAGCGGTCACGGCCGCGTCACGCGGTGGACTCAGCCGGATAACGGGTGCCCGGAAAAATCGTATTATTAGCGATAGTGGGTCGCGAGTTCACGAAACGGACAACCGGCCCTCAGGCTATGGCCACCCGGCCGGCCGCGCCTGTTCATCTTCCGTTCACTTCCGACCGGCGAACCGTCTACCTGGCACTCCTACCTTTCGTGTCAGCCGGTCAGCGCCGGCACCCGGGAGACCGGGCGACCTGACCAAAGACGTGAAGGGAAACCCCTCAGGTGAAGCTCCAGCGGCACGGCGCCATTGCCTGCCTCGCTCTTACCGCGGTGCTCGGTCTCAGCGCCTGCGGCTCGGACAACAACGAGTCGACCAGCACGTCCGCCTCCGGCTCGGCCGCCGCGGTCGACTGCGGCAAGGGCACGCTGAACGCGCAGGGTTCCTCCGCCCAGAAGAACGCCATGGCCGAGTGGATCAAGGCGTACCAGCAGAAGTGCGCCGGCACCACGATCAACTACGAGCCCACCGGCTCGGGCGCCGGCATCCAGGCCTTCATCGCCGGCACCGCCGACTTCGCCGGCTCCGACTCCGCGCTCAAGCCGGAGGAGCAGCCGCAGGCGGACGCCAAGTGCAGCGGCGGCCAGGCCCTCAACCTGCCGATGGTGATCGGCCCGGTCGCCGTCGTCTACAACGTCACCGGCGCGGACAACCTCCAGTTCACCCCGGCCACCCTGGCGAAGATCTTCGCCGGCAAGGTGACCAAGTGGGACGACCCGGCCATCAAGGCCGACAACCCGGACGCCAAGCTGCCGTCGACCGCGATCCAGGCGGTGCACCGCTCCGACGAGTCGGGCACCACCGACAACTTCACCAAGTACCTGTCGAAGACCGCCGCCTCCGACTGGACCTTCGGCAACGCCAAGGCGTGGAAGGCCCCGGGCGGCGTCGGCGCCGCCAAGTCCGACGGCGTGGCCAGCAAGGTCAAGAGCACCGACGGCACCATCAGCTACGTCGAGTGGTCGTACGCCGAGAACGGCGGCCTGAAGAAGGCCAAGGTCAAGAACGGCGCCGGTGAGTTCGCCGAGCTGACCGCCGAGTCGGCCGGCAAGACCATCGCCGGGGCCAAGTTCGAGGGCCAGGGCAACGACCTCAAGATGTCGATCGACTACAACACCACGGAGGCCGGGGCGTACCCGATCGTCCTGGCGACCTACGAGATCGTCTGCAGCAAGGGCCTCGCGGCCGACAAGCTGCCGCTGGTCAAGGGCCTGCTGGGCCACGCCGCCAGCGCCGAGGGCCAGCAGGAC
This sequence comes from Micromonospora chersina, assembly GCF_900091475.1. Lineage (NCBI taxonomy): Bacteria > Bacillati > Actinomycetota > Actinomycetes > Micromonosporales > Micromonosporaceae > Micromonospora > Micromonospora chersina. The sequence goes on along the minus strand of NZ_FMIB01000002.1, from coordinate 4,815,473 downwards.
CTGGTCGAGCTGGGCTACGCCCCGCTGCCCGAGACCGTCCGCGCCAAGGTCGAGACCGCGGTCAAGAGCCTCTCCTGACCCGCTGACCGAGACACCTCCTCTACCCCGAAGCGAGCGAGCAGATGGGTGACACCCCTCACCGCTCGGCGCACGCCGGCACCGGCGGGACCCGCGTGGCCACGAGCCACGAGCGGCCCGCCGGTGCCTCGGCGCGTGTGGCCGAGCCCTCCGGTATCCCGGGCATGCCCGACAACGGTCTCGGTGGCGGCGGCGGGCTGCCCCGGGCCCGGGCCTTCGGCGCGGAACGGGCGTTCCGTGGCCTGACCCTGGCCGCCGGCACCACCGTCCTGGTGGTCATCGCGGCCATCGCGATCTTCCTGATCGCCAAGGCCGTGCCGGCCCTGCGGGCCAACAGCGAGTCCTTCTGGACCTTCGAGGGCTGGTTCCCGAACGACGACCCGCCGAAGTTCGGCATCGGCGCGCTCGCCTTCGGCACCGTGCTCACCGCGCTGCTCGCCCTGCTCATGGCGGTGCCGGTGGCGCTGGGCATCGCCCTCTACCTGTCGCACTACGCCCCGCGCCGGCTGGGCAACGGCCTGGGCGGGCTGATCGACCTGCTGGCCGCCGTGCCCAGCGTGGTCTTCGGCCTCTGGGGCCGGGACTACTTCGCCCAGCCCGTCGCCGACCTGTCGGCCTGGCTGAACCGCTACTTCGGCTGGATCCCGATCTTCGGCGAGGGCCCGTACGGGAACTCGATCCTGCTCGGCTCGGTGGTGCTGGCGATCATGGTGCTGCCGATCGTCACCTCGCTCTCCCGCGAGGTGTTCCGGCAGACCCCGACCGCCAACGAGGAGGCCGCCCTCGCGCTGGGCGCCACCCGGTGGGAGATGGTCCGCACCGCAGTCCTGCCCTACGGCCGGCCGGGCGTGATCGCCGCCGTGATGCTCGGCCTCGGCCGGGCGCTCGGCGAGACCATCGCCCTGGCGCTGACCCTCGGCTCCACGTACGCCATCTCGTTCAACGTCCTCCAGAGCGGTGGCAACTCGATCGCCGCGAACATCGCGAACCGGTTCGCCGAGGCGAACGACACCGGCCGGGGCGCGCTGATCGCCTCCGGCCTGGTGCTCTTCGCGATCACGCTGATCGTCAACATCACCGCGCGGGCGATCATCTACCGCCGCCGCGAGTTCACGGAGTCAGCCGCATGACCGCCACCGTCACCTCCCACCGCCCGCAGCCACCGGCCCAGCCGGTCTCGCTGCGGGCCCGGCGGCTTCCGGCGTACGCCGCGCCCGCCATCGCCGTCGTGGCCCTGCTGGCCTCGGCGGGCATCGTGTACGGCGCCGGCATCGGCGGCCCGGTCCTGGTCGTGGTCGTCGGCGCGCTGCTCTACCTGGCCGGCCTCTACGCCGCCGCGAACGCGGTGGAGGGCCGCCGGGCCGCCCGCAACCGGACCTGGAGCGCGCTGATCCACTCCGCCTTCGTGCTGGCGGTGCTGCCGCTCGCCTCGGTGGTCTGGACCCTGGTCAGCAAGGGCGCCGAGCGGCTCGACGGCAACTTCTTCGGCACCTCGATGAACAACATCGGGGCCCGGGACGCCAACGGCGGCGCGTACCACGCCATCGTCGGCACCCTGGAGCAGGTCGGCATCGCCACGCTGATCACCGTCCCGCTCGGCGTGCTCTGCGCGATCTACGTGGTCGAGTACGGCCGGGGCCGGTTCGCCTTCACCATCCGCTTCTTCGTGGACGTGATGACCGGCATCCCGTCGATCGTCACGGGCCTGTTCGTGCTGGCCTTCTGGGTGCTGATCGTCTCGCCGTGGTTCAACGACGGCCGGCCGGGCTTCTCCGGCTTCGCCGCCGCGCTGGCGCTGAGCGTGCTCATGCTCCCGACCGTGGTCCGCTCCACCGAGGAGATGCTCCGCCTCGTGCCGGCTCCGCTGCGCGAGGGCGCGTACGCCCTCGGCGTGCCGAAGTGGAAGACCATCCTGCGGGTCGTGCTGCCGACCGCGCTGCCCGGCATCGTCACCGGCATCATGCTCGCCATCGCGCGGGCCGCCGGCGAGACCGCGCCGGTGCTGCTCGTGGCCGGCGGCGGCGCCGCGATCAACTTCAACCCGTTCGAGAACAACCAGTCGTCGCTGGCTCTCTTCGTCTACCAGCAGGCCGGCGAGGCCTCGAAGTACTCGCCGGCACGGGCGTGGACCGCGGCGCTGACCCTGGTCGCCCTCGTCCTCATCCTGACCGTCGCGGCGAAGTTGCTGGCCCGTCGCAACCGGCTCGGCCGATGAACCCCGGAGGTACCACCACCATGGCCAAGCGCATCGAAGCCACCGACGTCACCGCCTACTACGGCGGGTTCAAGGCGATCGAGAACATCAGCCTGACCGTCGAGCCCAAGACCGTCACCGCCCTCATCGGGCCGTCCGGCTGCGGCAAGTCCACCTTCCTGCGGTCGATCAACCGGATGCACGAGGTGCTCCCGGGCGCCCGGGTCGAGGGCAGCCTGACCATCGACAACCAGGACATCTACGACCGGGACGTGGACGTCACCGCGGTCCGCCGGATGATCGGCATGGTCTTCCAGCGGCCGAACCCGTTCCCCACCATGAGCATCTTCGAGAACGTGGTGGCCGGCCTGCGGCTCAACGGCGTGCGGCGCAAGTCGATCCTGGAGGAAGCGGCCGAGAAGGCGCTCCGCTCGGCGAACCTGTGGGACGAGGTGAAGGACCGGCTCGGCAAGCCCGGCGCCGGCCTCTCCGGTGGTCAGCAGCAGCGGCTCTGTATCGCCCGGACCATCGCGGTCGAGCCGCAGGTGGTGCTCATGGACGAGCCCTGCTCGGCGCTGGACCCGATCTCGACGCTGGCCATCGAGGACCTGATGTTCCAGCTCAAGGACAAGTTCACCATCATCATCGTGACGCACAACATGCAGCAGGCCGCCCGGGTGTCGGACCGGACCGCCTTCTTCTCGATCGAGAAGACCGGCGACCCGGGCCGGCTCATCGAGTACGACAACACCCAGAAGATCTTCAGCAACCCGAGCCAGAAGAAGACCGAGGACTACATCACCGGCCGCTTCGGCTGAACCGCCGCCCTGCCCCCCGCGCGATCTTGCACTTTCGGCCCTCGACCTGCACCGATACGCCCCGTTTGCCGGGGCACCAAGTGCAAGATCGCCGGGGGCCGGGGGGCGCGGGGGCGGGAGGGGTCAGGACAGGATGAAGCGGGGTTCGCCGTCTTCGGGCAGGTCCAGGCTCGGGGTCACCGGGGTTGACGCGTCACGGTCCGCCGCCGCTCGGGCCACGCCGGCCAGGTCGCCGGCCGCCGCGACCTGGGCCAGGGTGACCATCGTGGGCGGGAGCATGGTCAGCTCGCCGGCCTCCGCCCGGGCCAGGGCGTCCGCCGGACGCAGCCACAGCGTGTGGTCGGCCTCGCCGGAGACGTCCCGGGTCCGCTGCCCCTCCGGCAGCAGGGCCACGAAGAAGTACGTGTCGAAGCGGCGCGGCTCGAACTCCGGGGTGATCCAGCGGCTCCACGGCAGCAGCAGGTCGGAGCGGAGGGTCAGGCCCCGCCCCGCCAGCAGGTCGGCGAAGCCGGTACGCCGGGCCACCAGATCCTGCCGGGCCGCCTCCCAGTCGTCCCCGCTCACGTCGCCCACCACGGTCCCGCCGTCGGGGCCGGCCAGCAGCACACCGGCCTCCTCGAAGACCTCCCGCGCGGCGGCACAGGTCACCGCCTGCGCGGCCGCCGGGTCGAGGCCGAGCCGCTCGCCCCACGCGGCCGGCGTCGGGCCGGCCCAGTCCAGGTGGGTCTGCGAGTCGGAGCGGTCCACACCGCCGCCGGGGAAGGCGTACATCCCACCGAAGGCCATCGCGGCCACCCGGCGGATCAGGTAGACCTCGAAGTCGGCGCCGGCCGGGCGGAGCAGCAGCACGGTGGCGGCGACCCGGGGCACGGCCGGCACACCACCCTCGGCGCGGAACCGGCGGGCGTGCTCCACCAGGGCGGGGGGTGCGGCGAAGCCGTCGATCGTCATGACCCGAGCCTAGTTCCCGCCCAGTCGATCACCAGTCCGGCAGCGGTCCCCCTGGTCGGCCGTGGTTTCCCGACGGGTGGATCTTCTGCCCGGTCATACGACGTCCCGGGATAGCGTGCCGGCATGACGCGTTGGGGAATCCTGGCCACCGGCCGCATCGCCGCCCGCTTCGCCGAGGACCTGCGGCTGGCACCGGGGGCCGAGCTGGTGGCGGTCGGTTCGCGTACCCGGGAGAGCGCCGAGCTGTTCGCCCGGCGGCACGACGTGCCCCGGGCGTACGCCTCCTGGGCGGAACTGGCCGCGGACCCGGACGTGGACGTCATCTACGTCGCCACCCCGCACGCCGCCCACCACGAGGCGGCCCTGACCTGCCTGGCGGGCGACAAGGCCGTGCTGGTGGAGAAGCCGTGCACGCTCGACCTGGCCACCACCACGGAGCTGGTCGAGACGGCCCGCGCCCGCGGTCTCTTCCTCATGGAGGCCATGTGGATGCGGACCAACCCGCTCATCCTGCGGGTGCTGGAGCTGATCCGGGACGGCGCCATCGGCGAGGTGACGCACGTCCGGGCGGACTTCGGGGCGGCCGGCCCGTTCCCGCCGGAGCACCGGATGCGCGCAAGGACGCTCGGCGGCGGTGCCCTGCTCGACCTCGGGGTCTACCCGCTGAGCCTGGCGCACCTCGTGCTCGGGGTCCCCGACCACGTGCGGGCCTGGGCCAGGCTGAGCCCGGAGGCGGTGGACGAGAACACCGGCATGGTGCTGGGCTGGGACTCCGGGGCGGTGGCGACGCTGAGCTGCGGGATGGTCGGCGCCACGGCGATCACCGCGGCGATCACCGGCACCACCGGCCGGATCGACCTGCCGGAGCCGTTCTACCGGCCCGGGGCCGCGGTGCTGCACCGGGCCGGCGCGGAGCCGGAGACCATCCCGGCCGACCTGACCGGGGGCGGCTACCAGCACGAGGCGATCGAGGTGCAGCGCTGCCTGGCGGCCGGGCTGATCGAGAGCCCGCTGGTGCCGCACTCCGCCACCCTGGAGATCATGGGCCTGCTGGACGACATCAAGGAACGGATCGGCGTCTCCTACGCGTGAGGGGTCCCCCGCCACGGCGAAGGACCCCTCAGACGTCAGGCGCTCTAGAAGAACGGGCGGACCAGCAGGTACGCCAGGCAGGCGATGGCCGCGGCGGCCGGGAATGTGATGATCCAGGCGATCACGATGTTGCCGGCCACGTTCCAGCGGACCGCGGAGAGCCGCTTGGTCGCGCCGACACCCATGATCGCCGAGGTGATCGTGTGCGTGGTGGAGATCGGGGCCTTCAGCACCAGGGCGTTGAAGTAGAGCACGGCGCTGGCGACGGTCTCGGCCGCGAAGCCCTCGGGCGGGCCCAGGTCGATGATCTTCCGACCCAGGGTCCGGATGATCCGCCAGCCGCCCGCGTAGGTGCCGGCCGCCAGCATGGCCGCGGAGGTCCAGAACACCCAGCCGGGGATGTGCGTCTTGGACTCCTGGAAGCCGCCCGTGTAGAGGGCCAGCACGATGATGCCCATGGTCTTGGCGGCGTCCTGCATGCCGTGGCCGACGGACATGGCGGCGGCCGAGGCGGTCTGCGCCCAGCGGAAGCCACGGTTGAGCTTGCCGGGCTGGCCCTTCCGGAACAGCCACAGGATGGCCAGCATCACCAGGAAGCCGAGCACCAGGCCGACGACCGGCGAGAGGACCATCGGGATGATGACCTTCTCGAGGATGTTGCCCCACTGCACGACGCCGTCGTTGGCGAACAGGGTCGCGCCGACCAGGCCGCCGAAGAGGGCGTGCGACGAGGACGAGGGCAGCCCGAAGTACCAGGTGATCAGGTTCCAGGCGATCGCGCCGAGCACCCCGGCGAACACCACCCCCAGGCTCTCGATCCCGGTGGGCAGGGTGACCAGCCCGTCGCCGACCGTCTTGGCCACCCCCGCGCCGAAGTGCGCGCCGACGAAGTTGCCGACGGCGGCCAGCGCGAGGGCGACCCGGGGTGTCAGCGCCCGGGTGGACACGCTGGTGGCGATCGCGTTGGCCGCGTCATGGAAGCCGTTCGTGTAGTCGAACGCCATGGCGACCACGATCACCGCCAGCACGGCGATGAGTTCGGGACTCACAGGATCAGGACTCCTTGACCGCGATGGTCTCGACGGTGTTGGCCACGTGCTCGAAGGCGTCGCAGGCGGCCTCCAGCTCGTCGGCCACCTCCTTCATCTTCAGCACCGTGAGCGCGTCGTACTCACCGCTGAAGAGGCGGACCAGCAGCATCCGGTACGCCTGGTCACCGTCGTTCTCGAGGCGGTTGCACTCGATCCAGTAGTCCTCGAGATCCTTCATCGACTTCAGCCGGGGCATCGCCTCGGCGGTCAGCTTGGCCTGCTGGTCGAGGACGTTCACCAGCTCGTGCATCTCGCGCGGCAGCGACGGCAGCTTGGTGAGGCCGTAGAGGTAGAGCAGGTTGCCGACCGCCTCGAGGTGGTCCATCACGTCGTCGAGCAGGGAGCCCAGACGGTAGATGTCCTCCCGGTCGAACGGGGTGATGAAGGTGGAGTTGATCTTCTTGTAGAGCTCGTGGGTGATCTGGTCGCTGTCGTGCTCGACCTCGGTGAGCCGCTCGCTCACCGACTGGACCTCGACCCCCGGCAGAGCCAGCTCGTTGAGCAGCTCGGTTCCCTTCACCAGGTTCTGCGCGGCCCTGGTGAAGAGCTCGTAGAAGGCGCCCTCGGTGGGACGGAAGGAAAACTTCACAGCACGGACCTCGTCGTGTCGGTGGAAGGGTGGCCGCCGCCCCGGAGGGCGTCTGCTCTGCGCATGCTAGGTACCCCGTGGAACCGGGCAACGCCCGGCCCACCCCTGGTCAGGCCCGATTCACCGCTCGTTCACCTGCTGTTCACCTTGCCCCGTGCCACCCTCGCTCCGCAGCCGGTCCCGCTCCCGCGCGATGTCGAAATCGGCAGGCGGATACCCCAGATCCAACCCGTCGAACGTCTCCCTGAGCAGGTGCGCCACCGCCCAGTCGCGGTACCACTTCCGGTCCGCCGGCACCACGAACCAGGGCGCGTCGTCCGGGCCGCACCGCTCGATCGCCTCGGCGTACGCCGCCTGGTAATCGTCCCAACGTGCCCGGGTGTCCAGGTCGCTCGGGTTGTACTTCCAGTACTTCGTCGGGTCGGTGAGCCGCTCCATCAGCCGCTCGCCCTGCTCGGCGTACGAAATGTGCAGCATGACCTTCACCACGGTCACCGCGTTGTCGGCCAGTTCCCGCTCGAAGTCGTTGATCAGGTCGTAGCGGCCCCGCCAGGTGTGCTCGTCGACCAGGCCCTCGACCCGGGCGATCAGCACGTCCTCGTAGTGCGAGCGGTTGAAGACGCCCACGTAGCCGGGGGGCGGGAGGGCCCGCCGGATGCGCCAGAGGAAGTCGTGCCGCCGCTCCTCGTCCGTCGGCGGGCCGAACGAGCGGATGTGCAGGCCGAGCGGGTTCATGGCGCCGGCCACCCGCTTGACCGTGCCGTCCTTGCCCCCGCAGTCCATGGCCTGGAGCACCAGCAGCACCCGGCGCGGGCGGTCACCGTCGAGGTGGGCGCCGGCCTGGGTGGGTGCGCTGGTCGCGCTCCCCGGGCCGGCGGCGCCCTTCGCGGAGGCGTACAGCATCTCCTGCTGCCGGCCGAGCTCCGCGCCGAGCAGCTCGACCTGCCCGCGCGCCCACTCCTTGCGCCCCTTGCCGTGCCCGGACGCCGCGGGCAGGCCCGGTGTCGACCGGGGATCCACCGCCGCCAGGTCCACCGCGCCGGGGCCGGCCCGGAGCAGTTCCCGCATCGACCCGCCGTCGGGCCGCACCACCTCGTCGCCACCGCTCATCCCCCGATCCTCACCCACCCCGCCCGCGCCCGCCTCCCGAGCGGTGCCACGCCGGGGGGACCGCGGCGTATCCCGGGGTACGGGGAGAATGGGAACTCCGGGCGGGAGGAGCACGACGTGCAGGAGCTGGCGGCGGAGTTCGAGGCGGAACGCGGGCACCTGCTGGCGGTGGCGCAGCGGATGCTGGGCAGCCGGAGCGAGGCCGAGGACGCGGTCCAGGAGACCTGGCTGCGCTACGCGGGCGCGCTCGCCGACCCGGCCGCCCGGGCACAGGTCCGCGACCTGCGGGGCTGGCTCACCACCACCTGCTCACGGATCTGCCTCGACGTGCTGCGCTCCGCCCGGGTACGCCGCGAGGCGTACCCCGGTCAGTGGCTGCCGGAGCCGGTGGTGAGCGCGGCCCCCACGGCGGACGGGTTCGCCCCCGACCCGGCCGAGCGGGCGGTCCGGGCCGACCAGCTCGGCACGGCCCTGCTCGTGGTGCTGGAGCGGCTCACCCCGGAGCAGCGGGTGGCGTTCGTGCTGCACGACGTCTTCGCGGTGCCGTTCGCCACTGTCGCCGACGTGCTCGGCACCACACCGGCGGCCGCCCGGCAGCTCGCCTCCCGGGGCCGCCGCGCGGTCACCGCGCCGGACGTGCCCCGGCACACCGCCGACCTGGCCGAGCAGCACAAGGTGCTCGCCGCGTTCGTGGCGGCGGTCGAGTCCGGGGAGCTGGACCGGCTGGTCGAGGTGCTCGCCCCGGACGTGGTGGTGATCGGCGACAGCGGCGGGCACTTCCCGGCCGCCCGCCGGCCGGTGGTCGGCGCCGAGCTGGCCGGCCGCTTCATCCTCGGCCTCTTCGGCCAGGCCGACCGCTGGGGCGGCCCCCTGCGCGCCCGGCCGGTGCTTGTCGACGGCGCGCTGGGCTGGCAGGCGGAGACGGTGTTCCGGGACGGGCGGCCGCTGCGGATGGTCACCTCGTTCGCCGTGCACGAGGGGCGGATCACCGGCGTGTTCAACCAGCTCAATCCGGAGAAGGTGGCCCGCCTGGGCGGCGTCGGGGCCGACGAGGACTGGCCGCCGCGGCTCTGAGGCCGGCTCAGACCACCAGGGCCAGCCACTTCCGGTAGGAGGTGGCGAACGGCTCGGTGCCGTCACCGAGCGCGCCGAGCAGCCAGCGGGCCGCGGCCTGCGCCTCGGCCACCACGTCGTCCGGGTAGGACCAGCGGGCCCGGTGCTCGGCGAACTCGTCCTCGTCGCGCAGCTCGACCAGGCCGGTCTCGCGGCGGCGCACCACGTCCAGGTCGAGGTCGACCAGGTGGACCGTCTCCTCGCCCTCCCAGCGGGCCGGGGTGGCGATGTCGCAGTAGACCTCGCTGGTGCGCGGCGGGGGGTTGAACATGCCGGTCCACCAGCCGTGCCGGGGCACCAGCAGGACGAACGGGATCTGCTCCACGGACGGCCGGCCGTGGTAGACCGACTCGGTGCCGGCCGGCACGCCGAGCCAGACACCGAGGTCGTCCTCGGCGAGCCTGCGGGCCGGGTAGTCGCGGTGTGCGCTGCCGTCGTACTTGCGGTAGATCACGCGGACCACGTCGCTCGGCATGATTGGCACCCTAACCGATTCCGGCCACGCGACGCGATCGGCAGGTAACCGGACGCGACCCGCCGGCCACGCCACGCGGCGGAGCGACCCATCCCCTGTCGGCGGCGGCGGGTACGGTCGCACGGTGACCCCGCCCCGCACCGCCACCGGCCCCGCCGTTCCCAAGAAGCGCCGGGGCGGCAAGCCCGGCGGCGGTGAGCTGCTGGCCGCCGCGGTCGGCGCGGTCCCCGGCGGCGCCGCCCGGCCCGGCCAGCAGCAGATGGCCGAGGCGATCGAGCGCAGCATCGCCTCCGGCGAGCACCTGCTCGTGCAGGCCGGCACCGGCACCGGCAAGTCGCTTGCCTACCTGGCCCCGGCGCTGACCGTGGACGGCCCGGTGGTGGTCTCCACGGCCACCCTGGCGTTGCAGTCCCAGCTGGTCGACCACGACCTGCCCCGGCTTGCCGACGCGGTCGAGCCGGTGCTCGGCCGCCGCCCCACCTTCGCCGTGCTCAAGGGGCGGCACCACTACCTCTGCCTGGCCCGGCTGGACAACTCGATGGAGGAGGAGCCGGAGGACACCCTCTTCGACGCCCCGCGCCCCGGCGGCGGCACCAAGTGGCTCGGCGAGGCGGGCCGGCTGGGCAAGCAGATGCAGCGGCTGCGCGACTGGGCGGAGAAGACCGCCACGGGCGACCGCGACGAGCTGGACCCGGGCGTCGACGACCAGGTGTGGCGCAGCGCCTCGATGCCGGCCCGGGAGTGCGTGGGCGCCACCCGCTGCCCGTTCGGTCAGGAGTGCTTCGCGGAGGCGTCCCGGGCCCGGGCCCGCGAGGCCGACATCGTGGTGACCAACCACAGCCTGCTCGCCGTCGACATGCTCGCGGGCCGGCACATCGTGCCGCCGCACAAGCTGCTCGTGGTGGACGAGGCGCACGAGCTGGCCGACCGGGTCTCCTCGGCGGCCCAGGCCGAGCTGGAGCCGCAGCTGATCGACCGGTCCGCCCGCCGGGCCCGGCCGCTGCTCCGGCCCGACGTGGCCGAGCGGCTCACCGAGGCCGGCGACGCGCTCGCCGTGGGGCTGGCCGAGGCCCCGGCCGGGCGGCTCACCGCCGGCCTGCCGCCCGCGCTGCGCGAGGCGTGCACCCTGCTCGACGCGGCCACCCGGGCCGCGCTGGAGGCGATCGGCGACATCAAGGCCGACGACCCGGACCCGGTGCGCAAGCAGCAGGCCAAGGCCGCGCTGGACGAGCTGTCCACCACCGCGCAGCGGCTGCTGGAGGAGGCCGACCACGACGTGGCCTGGGTGGAGAAGCCGGAGAACGGCAGCCGCCGGGCGCTCGTGGTGGCCCCGCTGTCGGTCGCCGGCACCCTCGCCACCCACCTCTACGACGAGCGCACCGTGGTCGCCACCTCGGCCACCCTGGCGCTGGGCGGCCGGTTCGACACGGTGGCCCGGGCGCTGGGGCTGGACGCGCCGCCGCCCGCCCCGCCCTCCCCGGCCGCCGCCGCGATGGCCACCGCGGCCGCCGCCGGCCGCACGGGCACCACGCCCCCGGTGGCGAGCACCGACGGCAGCCGGGCGGCCATCGGCACGGTTCCGGCCACCGAGGGGCCCGGCTGGACGTCGCTCGACGTCGGCTCACCCTTCGACTACGCCCGGCAGGGCATCCTGTACGTCGCTGCGCACCTGCCCCGGCCCAGCGTCTCCGGGCTGCCCGAGGCGGCCGGTGAGGAGCTGCTGGCGCTGGTCGGGGCGCTCGGTGGGCGTACCCTCGGGCTCTTCTCCTCCCGGCGGGCCGCGCAGCAGGCGGCGGAGCTGCTCCGCGCGCGCACCGACCTGCCGGTGCTGCTGCAGGGCGAGGAGGCGCTGCCGCTGCTGGTCCGCCGGTTCCGCGAGGAGCGGGAGAGCTGCCTGTTCGGTGTGATGTCGCTCTGGCAGGGGGTCGACGTGCCGGGCGACTCCTGCCAGCTCGTGGTGATCGACCGGCTGCCCTTCCCCCGGCCCGACGAGCCGCTCGCCGCGGCCCGGGCGGCGGCGGTCGACGCCGGTGGCGGCTCCGGTTTCGCGGCGGTGAGCGTGCCGATCGCGGCGGTCCGGCTGGCGCAGGGCGTCGGCCGGCTGATCCGGGCCACCGGCGACCGGGGCGTGGTGGCGGTGCTCGACTCCCGGCTGGAGACCGCCCGGGGCTACGGCCCGTTCCTGCGGCGCTCGCTGCCCCCGTTCTGGTACACCACCCGCCCGGACGTGGCGCGGGGCGCGCTGGAGCGGCTCGCCAAGAGCTGACGCCCGCGCCTCCCCCCGGTGGGGGCGACGCGGGCGTCGACGGGTCGGTCGGGTCAGGGCGCCTGGGAGGCGACCACCACGGCGTCCGGCGGGGTGTCCGGCACGGTGCGCGCGGCGAGCCGGCGGACCGCGGTGTTGAGCACGGCGATCAGCGGCACCGCGACGAGCGCGCCGGCGATGCCGGCCAGCACCACGCCGGCCGCGATGCCGATGATCACGGCGAGCGGGTGGATGGCGACCGCCCGGCCCATGATCAGCGGCTGGAGCACGTGCCCCTCGACCTGCTGCACGCCGATCACCGCGCCCAGGATGATCAGCGCGGTCACCGGGCCGCTGTCGACGAGCGCTACCAGGACGGCCACCACGCCGGACAGGAAGGCGCCGACGATCGGGATGAACGCGCCCAGGAAGACCAGCGCGGCCAGCGGGAACGCGAACGGGATGTCGAAGATGACCAGGAAGATGCCGATGCCCAGGGCGTCGATGAAGGCGACCAGCACGGTGGCCCGTACGTAGGCGCCGAGCGTCGACCAGGAGGCCCGGCCGGCGTCGTCCACCTTCCAGCGGGCGTTCACCGGCAGCAGCCGGACCAGGAACCGCCAGATCTTGCTGCCGTCCCGGAGGAAGAAGAACGTCGCGAAGAGCACCAGAACGGTGCCGGTGAGCACCTCGGCCAGGGTGGCCGCCGTGTTGAGCGCCCCGCTGGTGAACTTCTCCGTGTTGCCGTTGATCCAGCTCTGGGCCTCGTCGATGTAGCGGTTGAGCTGGCCGTCGGAGAGGTGCAGCGGGCCGGTCTTGAGCCAGTCCTGGATCTGCCGGACGCCCTGGGACGACTTCTCGCTCAGCTCCGGCACGCCCTGGATGAACTCGTTCACCACCAGGGTCAGCGTGCCGATCACCGCGGCCAGGCCGCCGACCAGCACCACGCCGGTGGCCAGCGACCGGGGCAGGCGCGCCCTGAGCAGCCAGCCGACCGCCGGGGCGAGCAGCGCGGAGAGCAGCAGCGCGACCGCCAGCGGGATGATCACGATGCGGATGGTGCCGACGATCTTGAGCAGCGACCAGGTGACGATGCCCACCACGATGAGCCGCCAGCACCAGGCCGCGGCGATCCGCAGCGCGTGCGGCACCTCCACGTCGTCCTGGCTGGTGGTCGAGGCGTGCACGGGGGCCGGCGGCTCCGCGCCCACCACTGTCGCCGTCGGGGGCGCGGCCGGGCCCGGCGCGGAGGGCGAGGCGAGGCCCGACTCCTCCGGCGACCGGTCCGGGTCGGGCCGGCGGGCCCGCGCCGACTCGCGGCCGGACTCGTACGCGCGGCGGAGCCGTCCACGCATCCGCTCGAAGCGGCTCAAGCGCACCTCCCGCAAACTGGTCCGCCCCTGAAGACAAGGGGACAGGATACGTCCGTCCGCCCCACCCTAGGGCGACTGCGCCACACATTGCCCCCCTGCCGCCCCGCCCAACCACGCCGGGACCCGTCACCGGGCACGCGGTAGCGTCTTCGCGTGACCGCCGACCAGGACCTCGACACCGGCCTTCCGATCCGCCTGCTGCACGACCGCGTGCTGGTGCGTACCGAGAACGGCGAGGGGGAACGCCGCTCCACCGCCGGCATCGTCATCCCGGCCACCGCCGCGGTCGGCAAGCGGCTGGCCTGGGCCACCGCGGTGGGCGTCGGCCCGAACGTGCGCTCCATCGTCTCCGGCGACCGGGTGCTGTTCGACCCGGACGACCGCTCCGAGGTCGAACTGCACGGCCGGGCGTACGTCCTGCTGCGCGAGCGGGACGTGCACGCCGTGGCGGCCGAGCGGGTGGAGAAGGAGCAGACCGGCTCGACCGGCCTCTACCTGTAGGCGCCGCCCCGGCGCGGGCGCCGTTTGCGCCGCTGCCCGGCGGGAAGCCCCAGGCACGACAGCGCCCTGGGGAGGGATCATGCCGGTAGTCATCAAGAAGATACTTGCCTGGGGATTCCTCGCGTTCCTGATCTACTTCATGGCGTTCCGGCCGGACGGCGCGGCCCAGCTGTTCAAGGGGATCGGGGCGGCGCTCATGGCCATCGCCCAGGGCCTCGGCGACTTCCTCACCGGCCTGATGACCTGACGGTACGGGCGCAGTGCGGCCGCTCAGGCGTGCGGACCCCAGGGGGCGGCGGGGCGGTGACCGTAGCCGCCGGGCGGGCCGTAGGGGTGCGGGAAGGGTGGCGGCGGCGGGGCCAGCACCACCGGGATCGGCACCACCGGCTCGTCCGGGGCCTCGACCGCGCGCTGCGACCCGTCCGGGAACCGCAGGTGGTAGCGCTGCCCGTCCCAGACCCCGACCGGCGCCTGCGGGTCGCGCCCCACGAAGAACGCCCGGTACGCCCCGATCGCGTCCAGCAGCTCCCGTTCCTCCCGCGCCGTCCGGTCCCGCTCGGCGGGCTTGCGGTCCAACCCCCGGCGCATCCCGTCGCGCAGCAGCGCCAGCCGGGTGGCGGCGAACTGGTAGCCGCGCATGGCCCGCACCCCGCCGTCACCGGCCACCCGCCGGGCCCACGTGCGGGCGGCGTGCCGCCGGCCGAGGCTGCCCAGCGCCGCCACCTCGGGCGGGGTGAGCCAGCCGGCCCGGACGTAGTCGGGCAGCGTGCGTTCGGTGAGCCGCCCCTCCCAGGCACGCAGCCAGACGGCAAGCCCCACCATGCCGAAGAAGATCGGCACCATCACGCCGATGTAGCCGTACAGCGCGATCAGCGGCTGCCCGGTGGCGGCGGCCAGCGAGGGCAGCAGGTTCCAGGTGCCGTGCAGCATCATGGCCAGCAGCAGACCGGCGATCGGCGCCAGGAAACGCACCCGCCGGTCGGCGGCACGCGCGGCGACCCCCAGCCCCACGCCGGTCATCGAGGTGAACAGCGGGTGGGCGAAGCCGAAGAGCAGGATCCGCACGATGAAGATGGCGATGACCTGACGCGCGCCGGTGGCCGGCCCGTACTCCTCGACGCCGGTGCGGTAGCCGTAACCGCCCAGGTAGAGGATGTTCTCCACCATGGCGAAGCCGACCGCGGAGAGCCCGCAGTAGACCAGGCCGTCGGTGATCCCGGAGAACTCCCGGCGGCGGAAGATCAGCAGCAGCAGCGGGCCGGCCGCCTTGGTCAGTTCCTCGATGAACGGGGCGACCAGCACGGCGGTCAGCGCCGCCGGCAGCCCCCAGTCCTTGAACAGCCGGGCACCGGTCTCGTTGACCAGCAGCGAGATGGCGGTGGAGACGAACGCGCCCCAGGCGAAGCAGAAGATCAGGTACTTCAGCGGCTCGGGCTCGTAACGGTCGAGCCACAGGAAGCAGGAGACCAGCACCGGCACCGGCAGGATCGCCGCGATCACGCCCACCAGCAGCGCCTCCGCGCCGAGGCTCTCGCCCAGGGTGAAGACCATGAAGACGGCGCCGGCGGCGATCAGCAGCACCACCCCGGCCAGCGCCAGGAACCGCCGCCGGCCGAGCCGCCGCAGCGGCATCCGGGGAGCCGGCGACCCCGGCGGGACGGCGGGCGCGGTCGGCGGCGGCGGCAGGGCTCCGCCGGGCGGGGTGACGGCCATGCGGTCAGCGTAGTCACCCGCGACCCACTGGTCCGGCCGCATCGCGGCCGCTATGCTCCGGGACAGGTCACGAGCGCCAGCGTCAAGCCCCGGCTTGCTGGCCGGCAACCCTCGTCGAGTTCGCGGTGGG